>JACRNC010000017.1 GCA_016219375.1 Burkholderiales bacterium | reverse complement strand
TTCAAGTTCATACAACCGTTCGGGCTGCAGAGAAGGACGGTCCGGCTCGGGTGCCCAGTGCTCAGCCACGGGCTTCAACATCTGGCCCAAAGGCGCGTCGGGCTGCCCGGGCCGGTCCGAGGGTTGAAAGATACAAGGCGGCTGAGGCGGCTGAGGCGGCTGAGGGCCCCGCCCCGCCTGCGCCGCATCGCTCGCCGTATCGCTGCCGTATCGCCACCGTCCAGCCGCCGACTCGCTCACGGCCGCATCAGCGCATCCGCAAACATCGGCCCCCAGCCGCCGCCGTGGCAGGCGCCTGAGGCAGCTCGCCCCGCGGCCCTCCCTACAATCCCGCCACTCTCGCCGTAGTTCAATGGATAGAACGGGCGCCTCCTAAGCGCCAGATACAGGTTCGATTCCTGTCGGCGGGACCATCCCTGGCGGCCAGCCCGCCGCATGGCCAGCCCATCAGGCCGCCATGCAAAGCACCACCCGCATCTGCCGCTCCGCGGCTTCGCCCTGGTGCTGCTTGACCAAGTTCAGGAAGCGCTCGGCCAGCTTGCGCAGGTCTTCGACGCCGCCGGCCTTCTCCACCTCCAGCACGAAACGGTAGCCGGCGATCAGGCCCAGGCGGTCGCGCGCCTGGCTGGTCAGCAGGGTGTAGAGCTGGTCGTAGCTCAGCTGCGCCAGGGCGTCGGACAGACTGGCCGGCGCGCGGCCGGACAAGGGCATGGGTGCCGAGGCGGCGTCGACATGCGGGGCGACCAGCCCCTGGGCCATCAGGTGCTGCAGGTCGGCTTCGGTTGCGCCGTGCACCAGCTGCAGCCACTGCTCGGCCGGGCGGCTTTCATCGACCAGCAGCAGCAGGTTGCGCATGGAGCGCGAGAGCTTGTGGCGGCCCAGGCGGATCTCCTCGCGCCCGGCATCGGTCTTGGCGAATCTGGATGGCATGTCGGCTCCTCGGGGATGGGCGGTGCTGCAGGCAGGGCCCGGGATGCGCTGCGCGGCCGCTCGGCTGTGGACGCGTTGCTGGGGCCGTCGTCGCGCCGGGCCGGGCGCGGCCGGCTGCGCGGCGGCGTCATCGCGGGACGCCGGGCCCCCGTCTTGCCGGATCTCCTGACGGCGTCCGGACACCCTCATCTTGGGGGGTGCGGGACGAAGGAGGTGTAAACGATTGAAGCGAGCGGCCTGGGGTTGTCCCTGGCACCGGCAAGCGAGCCGGCCGTCAGGCGTCGATCGGCCGCCTGCAAGGCCCGCCTGGGCCCCGGCTGCGAGACTGCGCACCACGCCGCCAGACCCCCACCCCTACACTGCAGCGCAACCCCCCTTGAGGCGGCAGGCTGTCCCCGACCTGCGCCCGGCCTTGTCCATGTCCCGTCCCCTGTCGTCTTCTTCCTCCGCCCGCGCCGACGGCGCATCCGAGCGATCAGCTGCGGTGCCCCCGGGTGCGGCTGCCGATCCAACGGCGTCAGGTGCGCCCGCACGGGCTGCCGCGCCTGCCGCCCATGCCGGCGCGGCGCGCGCCTCGCGCTCGGTGGCGGGCCTGTCTGGGCTGGGCCCCTTCCTGCGGCCCTACCGGCTGCAGATCGCCCTGGCCGTGCTGTTCCTCGTCGGTGCGGCGGTGACCACGCTGGTGGTGCCGGCCGCGCTGCGGCAGCTGATCGACCAGGGCTTCAACGCGCCGGACGCCGGCACGCGGCTGGTGTCGCTGCGCGAGCACTTCCTGATGCTCTTCGGCGCCGGCGTGGCGCTGGCGCTGTTCTCGGCCTCGCGCTACTACGCGGTCACCTGGCTGGGCGAGCGCATCACGGCCGACGTGCGCACCGCCGTCTACAGCCATGTGCTGCGCCAGAGCCCGGAGTTCTTCGAGACCACGCAGACCGGCGAGGTGCTCTCGCGCCTGACGGCCGACACTACGCTGGTGCAGACCGTCGTCGGCTCCAGCCTGTCGCTGGGCCTGCGCAACACGGTGATGGGCGTGGGCGCGCTGGGCCTGCTGGTGTGGACCAATCCGCTGGTGATGACCCAGGTGCTGGGCCTGCTGGTGCTGGTGGTGCTGCCGGCGGTGTACTTCGGCCGGCGCGTGCGGCGGCTGTCGCGCGCCAGCCAGGACCGCCTGGCCGACTCCAGCGCCATCGCCGCCGAGGTGCTCAATGCCATCCCGGTGGTGCAGAGCTACACCCAGGAGGGCCTGGAGGCGCAGCGCTTTTCCACCGCCACCGAGCGCACCTTCGGCACGGCCGTCAAGCGCATCCGCGCCCGCTCCATCCTGGTGGCTTTCATCATCAGCGCCACCTTCGCTGGGCTGCTGTGGGGCCTCTATCAGGGCACGCAGGCCGTCATCCACGGCGACATCACCGCCGGCCATCTGGGGCAGACGGTCTTCTACATCATCATCCTGATCGGCTCGGTGGCCGTGCTGGCCGAGGTCTGGGGCGATCTGCAGCGTGCCGCCGCCGCCACCGAGCGGCTGATGGAGCTGCTGTCCGCGCGCTCGCCCATCCAGCAGCCGGCCCGCCCCCGCGCGCTCCCGGCCGTGGCCGGCGGCTCCAGCGTGCGCCTGAGCGACGTCGGCTTCCACTACCCATCCCGCCCGTTGACACCCGCGCTGCAGCACGTGAGCCTCGAGGTGCGCCCCGGCGAGACGGTGGCGCTGGTGGGCCCCAGCGGCGCGGGCAAGAGCACGGTCTTTCAGCTGCTGCTGCGCTACTACGACGCCCAGCAGGGCCGCATCGAGGTGGACGGCGTGGACGTGCGCGAAGCCGCGCTCGACACCCTGCGCAGCCGCATCGGCCTGGTGCCGCAGGACAGCGTCATCTTCTCGGCCAGCGCGATGGACAACATCCGCTACGGCCGCCCGGACGCCACGGACGACGAGGTGATCGCCGCCGCCCGCGCCGCGCATGCCGACGGCTTCCTGCGCGCCCTGCCCGAGGGCTACGACACCTTCCTGGGCGAGCGCGGCGTGCGCCTCTCGGGCGGGCAGCGCCAGCGCATCTCGATCGCCCGCGCCATCCTCAAGAACGCCCCGCTGTTGCTGCTGGACGAAGCCACCAGCGCACTGGACACCGAGAGCGAGCGCGCCGTGCAGGCCGCGCTGGAGCAGGCCATGCAGGGCCGCACCACCCTCGTCATCGCCCACCGACTCTCAACCGTTATCAATGCCGACAGGATCGCGGTTCTGGACCACGGCATGCTCGTCGACGTCGGCACGCATGCCGAGCTGATGGCCCGCTGCGGCCTGTACCAGCAACTGGCGTCGGCGCAGTTCGACAGCGCCTCGCCCACCGCGGTCTCCGCGCCCCAACCGGCGCCCTCGCCCGCGTCTTTCCCGGCCGCCTGAGCCCACCGCCCCGCGGCGGCGCAGCGGCCCTCACAAGAAGGAGTCCCTTGATGCACACCGCTTCCCTCACCACCCCGTCCACCCAACCCACCCGCGCTCGCCGCCTGGGCGCCCGCGCCGTGCTGCTGGTGGTGGCCGCCAGCGCCGCGCTGGCCGGCTGCGAGAACCTGTCCACCGGTCAAAACACCGGCGTGGGCGCGGCCACCGGCGCGCTGGCGGGTGCGGCCATCGGCGCGGCCACCGGCAACAAGGCCGGCACCGGCGCCCTGGTGGGTGCCGCCATCGGCGCGGTGGCCGGCAACGTCTGGTCGCGCCGCATGGAAGAGCAGCGCCAGGCGATGGAGCGGGCCACCGCCGGCACTGGTGTGGAGGTGACCCGCACCGAGAACAACGAGCTCAAGCTCAACGTGCCCAGCGACGTGTCGTTCGACACCAACCGCGCCGACATCAAGCCCGAGCTGCGCAATGTGCTCGACCAGTTCGCCCAGGGCCTCAAGAGCCAGCCCAACACCCTGGTGCGCGTGATCGGCCACACCGACAGCACCGGCTCGGACGCGGTCAACAACCCGCTGTCCGAGCGCCGCGCCGAGAGCGTGCGCAGCTACCTGGTGGACCGCGGCGTGGCCGGCAGCCGCATCGAGACCGCCGGCCGCGGCTCGCGCGAGCCCATCGCCAGCAACGCCACCGCCGAAGGCAAGGCCAAGAACCGCCGCGTGGAGATCTTCCTGCGCGAGCCGCAGCAGCAGGGCTGATCGGCCGGCCACCGGGTCGGGCCCGGGCCTGCCCGGCCCACCCCGGCTCCTACAATCCTCAGCCGCGTCCGGCATCACCGGCGCGGCTTCGTTTTTTCTGCGTCCGGCAACTGTCGGCGCGGCTTTTTTTGCCCTCGCCGATGTCCCAGCCCGCCCTCCCCCCGCGCCCGGTGCGCAGCCAGTACGAGGACTTCGTCCGCCACGTCGATGCGCACGGCGTCTTCAAGGGCGACCGCACCGGCACCGGCACCAAGAGCGTCTTCGGCTACCAGATGCGCTTCGACCTGGGCGAGGGCTTCCCGCTGGTGACGACGAAGAAGGTCCACCTGAAGTCCATCATCGTCGAGCTGCTGTGGTTCCTGCGCGGCGACAGCAACGTGCGCTGGCTGCAGGAGCGCGGCGTCACCATCTGGGACGAATGGGCCCGCCCGGACGGTGAGCTCGGCCCGGTCTACGGCGTGCAGTGGCGCTCCTGGCCCACACCGGACGGCCGCCACATCGACCAGATGGCCGAGGTGGTGCGCACGCTGAAATCCAACCCCGACTCGCGCCGCATCATCGTCAGCGCCTGGAACGTCGGCCAGATCGGCGAGATGGCGCTGCCGCCCTGCCATGCCTTCTTCCAGTTCTACGTGGCGCCCGGGCCCAACGGGCGAGGCAAGCTCAGCTGTCAGCTCTACCAGCGCAGCGCCGACATCTTCCTGGGCGTGCCGTTCAACATCGCCAGCTACGCCCTGCTGACCCACATGGTGGCCCAGCAGTGCGACCTGGACGTGGGCGACTTCATCTGGACCGGCGGCGACTGCCACATCTACAGCAACCATGCCGAGCAGGTCGCGCTGCAGCTCTCGCGCGAGCCCTACCCGTATCCCGTGCTCCACATCAAGCGCCGCCCGGCCAGCCTGTTCGAGTACGAGTACGAGGACTTCGAGGTGCTGGACTACCAATGCCATCCGCCCATCAAGGCGCCGGTGGCGGTGTGAGCGCGGGCGCGATGAAGCTCGTCCTCGTCGCCGCCGTGGCCCGCAACGGTGCCATCGGCAAGGACAACGCCCTGCTCTGGCGACTGCCCGCCGATCTGCAGCACTTCAAGCGCGTCACCCTGGGCCACCCCATCGTGATGGGCCGCAAGACCTTCGACTCCATCGGCCGCCCGCTGCCCGGCCGGCGCAACCTGGTGGTCACGCGCAACCCGGCCTGGCGGCATGAGGGGGTGGAGTCCTTTGCGTCGCTGGATGCTGCCTTGGCTGCCGCGGCCGAAGCCCAGCCGGCAGACCGCCCCATCTGCGTCATCGGCGGCGGCGAGCTCTACGCCCAGGCCCTGCCCCGCGCCGATGAGCTGCTCCTGACCGAGGTCGACGCCGATTTCGACGCCGACACCTTCTTCCCGGCCTGGGACCGCAGCGCGTTCGATGAGGTCGAGCGCGAGTCGCACACCAGCGACGCCGGCTGGGCCTACCACTTCGTCACCTACCGCCGGCGCAAGGCATGAAGCTCGCTACCTGGAACGTCAACTCGCTTGCCGTGCGCCTGCCGCACCTGCTGGCCTGGCTGGCCGAGCAGCAGCCGGACGTCATCGTGCTGCAGGAAACCAAGCTGACGGACGACAAGTTCCCGGCGGCCGAGCTGCAGGCCGCCGGCTGGCACGCGCACTGGTTCGGCCAGCGCACCTACAACGGCGTGGCCCTGCTCAGCCGCGGCGCGGCCTGTGTGGACGCCACGCGGAACATCCCGGGCTTCGACGACGAGCAGGCCCGGGTGATCGCCGCCACGCTGCCCGCGTCCGGGGGGGCGGACTTGCGCATCATCGGCGCCTACTTTCCCAACGGCCAGGCGCCGGGCACCGACAAGTTCGCCTACAAGATGCGCTGGCTGGACGCGCTGCGCGCCTGGGTGGCCGATGAGCTCACCCGCCACCCGCGCCTGGTGCTGATGGGCGACTTCAACATCGCCCCCGAGGACCGTGATGTGCACGACCCGGCCGCCTGGGCGGGCCAGATCCACTGCACGCCCGAGGAGCGCGCGCACTTCCAGGCGCTGGTCCAGCTGGGCCTGCACGACGCCTTCCGCCTCTTCGAGCAGCCGCCCAAGCTCTGGTCGTGGTGGGACTACCGCAACCTCGCCTTCCGCAAGAACCAGGGCCTGCGCATCGACCACATCCTGGTCAGCGACGCGCTCAAGCCGCTGGTCACCGCCTGCAGCATCGACAAGGCACCGCGCAAGGCCGAGCGGCCCAGCGACCACGCGCCGGTCTGGGCCGAGATCGCGCTCTGACCGGCGGCGGCCCGCCTCAGGCCGACGGCCGCAGCAGGCCGGCGTACTGCTGGCGCAGCTTGGCCACCTTGGGCGCGATCACATACGCGCAGTAGCCCTGGTGCGGATGGCGCTAGTAGTAGCGCTGGTGCTCCGGCTCGGCCGGCCAGTAGGCGGCCAGCGGCTGCACCTCGGTGACGATGGGCGCCGGGAAAACGCCGTCACGGGTCAGCTCGTCGATCACCTCACGCGCCACCCGCTGCTGCGCCTCGTCGTGGGTATAGATGCCCGAGCGGTACTGCGTGCCCACGTCCGCGCCCTGGCGGTTGAGCGTGGTCGGGTCGTGCGTGGCGAAGAACACCTTGAGCACCGTGCGCAGGTCGATGCGCGAGGGATCGAAGCCCACCTTCACCACTTCCGCATACCCGGTGCGGCCGGTACAGACCTGCTCGTAGCTAGGCTCAGCCACCTGGCCGTTGGCGTAGCCGCACTCCACGGCATCGACGCCGTCGAGCCGGCTGAACACGGCGTCGGTACACCAGAAGCAGCCGCCGCCCAGGGTGATCCATTGCAGATCGGCACGGCCGGATGAAGGATGGGCGGACATCGGTAGGGCTCTCCTGCAAGCCGGCCCGCGGGCCCGGCTGACTACACTGCGGCCCATTATTGACAGGGCAGGCTTCGCCGCCGGCCCGCAAGGACATCGCGCATGCCCGAGCTCGCCACCTGGAAGCCTATCCTCACCGCGCTGGCGCTGCCGCCGGTGCCTTTCCTGCTGCTCATCCTGATCGGCGCGCGGCTCATCCTGCCGCGGCGCGGGCTGGGCTGGTTCTTCGTGCTGCTGGGCGCAGTCGGCATCTGGCTCTCCAGCACGCAGGGTGCGGCCCGCTGGGTACAGAACGTGGTGCTGCGCCCGCCGCCCGCGCTCTACGGCGACGAGCTGCAGCGCCTGGCCCAGGCCAGCCAGGCCCAGGCGAAGAACCCGCGTACCGTCATCCTGGTGCTGGGCGGCGGCCGGGTGCCCCGCGCGCCGGAGTACGGCATGTCCGATCTGAGCGAGGGCTCGGCCGAGCGGCTGCGCTATGCCGTGTGGCTCAGCCGCCAGACCGGCCTGCCGCTGGCCTTCACCGGCGGCCACGGCTGGGGCCAGCAGCAGGGCCCGTCCGAGGCCGAGATCGCCGACCGCGTCGCCCGCGAGGTCTACGGCCGCCCGCTGCGCTGGCTGGAGGGCGACTCGCGCGACACCCGCGGCAATGCAGCGCTCAGCCTGCGCCTGCTGCAGGGCGCGGGCATCGAGGAGATCGTGCTGGTCACGCATGCCTCGCACATGCCGCGCGCGCTGCGCGACTTCCAGCAGGCGGCGACCGGCTCCGCCCTCCGCTTCACGCCTGCCCCGATGGGCGCGCTCACGCCCCGCGACCTCTCCGCGCTGGATTGGCTGCCGACGACAGACGGCTACCAGCACATGCGCGGCCTGCTGCGCGAGCTGCTCGCCCGGCTGGTACGCGCCTGACGCCGCCGCCCCGGGGTGCCTGCCGCCCGGCACTCCGGGGGCGACGAAGCGGCGCAGCGAGGGCGGGTTGAAAAATGAAAAGCCCCTCCGCCCGGAGGCTGGAGGGGCCGCGGTGACGCTTGAGTCACCTGTGGTGCCGGGGAGGAAGTGGTCCACCGGCGCCCGGTGCGCAGAGACTGCGCCCTTTGGGTTTGCCTGCTCAAACAGGCGCCTTGACGGTACGCCCGCCGCCGCCGCCGCGCAAGCGGCAACCCGCTCCCCATCCCGGAATAGTTCTCACGGCGCGGGCCTCGTCAGCTTGGCGGACGGCGCAGCGGCACGGCGCCCCGCGCCTGGAGCGAGCGCCTTCAGCGCCCGGCCATCACGGCGCGGAAGACGCTTTCCACCCGGTCGGACACCTCCTGCGGCATGGTGATCGTGCGCCCCCATTCGCGGTCGGTCTCGCCGGGCCACTTGTTGGTGGCGTCCAGCCCCATCTTGCCGCCCAGGCCGGACACCGGCGAGGCGAAGTCCAGGTAGTCGATCGGCGTGTTCTCCACCAGCGTCGTGTCGCGCGCCGGATCCATGCGGGTGGTGATGGCCCACATCACCTCCTGCCAGCTGCGGATGTCCACGTCGTCGTCCAGCACCACGATGAACTTGGTGTACATGAACTGGCGCAGAAAACTCCACAGGCCGAACATCAGCCGCTTGGCATGGCCCGGGTAGGCCTTGCGCATGCTGATCAACGCCATGCGGTAGCTGCAGCCCTCCGGCGGCAGGTAGAAGTCCACGATCTCCGGAAACTGCTTTTGCAGGATCGGCACGAAGACCTCGTTGAGCGCCACGCCCAGCACCGCCGGCTCGTCCGGCGGCTTGCCGGTATAGGTGGAGTGATAGATCGGGTCGCGCCGCTGGGTCAGCCGCTCGACCTGGAACACCGGGAACCAGTCCTGCTCGTTGTAGTAGCCGGTGTGGTCGCCGAACGGCCCTTCCAGCGCGTGCAGGTAGCCGCCTTTCTCCTTGAGCGGCACGCCGGCTGCGCTGGTGCCGCTGTAGCCCGGCTCGGCAGTCGGGATGTGGCCCTCCAGCACGATCTCGGCGCTGGCGGGCACCTGCAGCGGTGCGCCCGGCTCGCCCACTTCGCAGTCCGCCACCTCGGTGCGGCTGCCGCGCAGCAGGCCGGCGAACTGGTATTCGGACAGCGTGTCGGGCACCGGGGTCACCGCGCCCAGGATGGTCGCCGGGTCCGCCCCCAGCGCCACGGCGATCGGGAAGGGCCGGCCCGGGTTGGCCAGGGCGAACTCGCGGAAGTCCAGCGCCCCGCCCCGGTGGGCCAGCCAGCGCATGATCAGCTGCCGCGGTCCGATCACCTGCTGTCTATATATACCCAGGTTCTGCCGCCGCCTGGGCTGGGCCACGCCCTGCGGGCCGCGGGTGACGACCAGGCCCCAGGTGATCAGCGGGCCGGCGTCGTCTGGCCAGCACCACTGGACCGGCAGCCGGCCCAGGTCCATGTCGCTGCCACGCAGCTCTTCCTGCTGGCAAGCCGCCGAGCGCACGCGTGCGGGCTTCATGTCCCACAGCGCGCGCGCCATCTGCAGCAGCTCGCCGGCGTCCTTCAGGCCCCGTGGCGGCTGCGGCTCCTTGAGCGTAGCCAGCAGCTGGCCGATGCCGCGCAGCTCGCTCACCGACTGGGCGCCCATGCCGCGCGCCACCCGATCCGGGGTGCCGAACAGGTTGGCCAGCACCGGCATGGCGTGGCCGGTCGGCCGCTCGAACAGCAGGGCCGGCCCGCCGGCACGCAGCACCCGGTCGCACAAGGCGGTCATCTCCAGGCGGGGAGACACCGCATCGCTCACGCGGCGCAGCTCGCCGGCCTGCTCCAGCCCGGCGATGAAGTCCCGCAGGTCTCGATATTTCATTCTCAACAGCTATAAGGCCAGCAACCTTTATGGTTGACCGGTTATTTTCTGGCTACCTAGAATCCGCCCGTTTTCCCAACCAGCCCCGGGTGAACCCGTAGTCGGCCTGCTTGTCAAGCCCTTCTGCGCAACACACACCACCCGGAGAGTCGGTCGCCCGCGCCCCGTCAGAGGGCCGCGATGTCGGGCGATTACACCACCGCGATGCCGCCCTCCCCAGGCTGCGCGCGGCGCGAAAGGATCGTCAGATGTCCGTGTCCACCTCCGCCCTGTCGCCGTCCCGAATACGCCTGGCCGACCCGCGCCTGCTGGTCGCCGACACCGTCCACGGGCTGATGGCGGTCAGCCGCCACTCGCTGCTGGCCATCGGCGTGGCGGCTGCCGTGAGCGCAGCCTTCGTCGCCGGCAAGCCGGACCTGCGCCACGCACTGGAGGACCAGGCCCGGGACTGGCTGCAGTCGCGCGAGCAGTCCCGCCTGCAGGCCCAGGCCGACGACGACCTGCCCCAAGTGATCGCCGCCAGCCTGGCCGAGCCGCTGGGCATTGCCCGCGCCACCGCGGTAGACCCGGCCGAGCTCGACCGCCAGCAGGCCGCCGTCACCCAGTGGCTGTCCCGCCGCTACCGCGTCGCGCCCGAGCCCATTGCCCGCCTGGTGCAGGAGGCTTGGCAGGTGGGCCGCCAGACCCGGCTGGAGCCCACGCTGATCCTGGCCGTGATGGCCATCGAGTCGCGCTTCAACCCCTTCGCCCAGAGTGCGGTCGGCGCCCAGGGCCTGATGCAGGTCATGACCCGCGTCCACGACGACAAGTACGAGGCCTTCGGCGGCATGCACGCCGCCTTCGACCCGGTCAGCAACCTGCGCGTGGGCGTGCAGGTGCTCAAGGAATGCATCGCCCGCGCGGGCAGCCTGGAGGGCGGCCTCAAGTTCTACGTCGGCGCAGCCAACCTGCCGCACGACGGCGGCTATGCCGCCAAGGTGATGGCCGAGCAGGCCCTGCTGCGCCAGGTGGCCGCCGGCCGCAAGGTGCCGGTGACCACGCCGCTGAGCGTGCCGGCGCCGGTGCTGCAGGCGGCCTCGCCCGCGGCCGAGCTGCCCGGCCCCGGCGTGGCCCCGGCCGTGGTCACCGAGCCGGCCGCCCCGGCGCAGGCCGCTGCCGCCTCGGCCACGGTCGCCTCCACCACGCATATCGAGCCGCGCCAGCCGGCCGCAGCGCGCAGCGACCACGTCGCGCTGGCCGAGCCGCTGCTTTGATCCATCCCGCGCCAGCCGCGGCCTTCCTTTAAAATCCGCGCCTGCCGCGCGACTGGCGATACACCCGCTCGCATGCCCAGCAGGGCACGCAGCCGGGCAAGGTGGGGCACCACCGGGGAGCGCGGCCCGACGGCTGACTGTCTTGCGGCCGCCGCTTCTTCTAGCCGTTCGCCTGGGCAGCCCTTGTCGATGACGCTTTTCGCGGCCTGGAGCCTTTGCAGGCGCGGCCGGCGTCGTCACGGGCCCAACCCCGGGCTGCTGCCATCTCCCCCGGTCGCAGCCCTCCACGAGGACTGCCATGTTCGACCGCACCGTCTCCACCCTCGCCAACGTCGATCCCGACATCTGGACCGCCATCCAGGCCGAGAACCGCCGCCAGGAAGAGCACATCGAGCTCATCGCCTCGGAGAACTACGCCTCCCCGGCCGTGATGGCTGCCCAGGGCAGCCAGCTCACCAATAAATACGCCGAGGGCTACCCCGGCAAGCGCTACTACGGCGGCTGCGAACACGTGGACGTGGTCGAGCAGCTGGCCATCGACCGCCTCAAGCAGCTCTACGGTGCCGGCTTCGCCAACGTGCAGGCCAACTCCGGCTCGCAGGCCAACCAGTCAGTGTTCTTCGGCCTGCTGCAGCCGGGCGACACCATCATGGGCATGAGCCTGGCCGAAGGCGGCCACCTGACCCACGGCATGGCGCTCAACATGTCGGGCAAGTGGTTCAAGGTCGTCAGCTACGGCCTGAACGCGCAGGAAGAGATCGACTACGACGCGATGGAGCGGCTGGCCCACGAGCACAAGCCCAAGCTCATCATCGCCGGCGCCTCGGCCTATGCCCTGCGCATCGACTTCGAGCGCTTCGCCCGCGTGGCCAAGGCGATCGGCGCCTACTTCATGGTCGACATGGCCCACTACGCCGGCCTGATCGCCGCCGGTGTCTACCCCAACCCGGTGCCGCATGCCGACGTGGTGACGTCCACCACGCACAAGAGCCTGCGCGGCCCGCGCGGCGGCATCGTGCTGACCAACAACGAAGACATTGCCAAGAAGATCAACAGCGCCATCTTCCCCGGCATCCAGGGCGGCCCGCTGATGCACGTCATCGCCGCCAAGGCCGTTGCCTTCAAGGAGGCACTGGCGCCTGAGTTCAAGGCCTATCAGCAGCAGGTGATCAAGAACGCCGCCGCCCTGGCCGACACGCTGACCCAGCGCGGCCTGCGCATCGTCTCCGGCCGCACCGAGAGCCACGTGATGCTGGTGGACCTGCGTCCCAAGGGCCTGACCGGCAAGGAAGCCGAGGCGATCCTGGGCCAGGCGCACATCACCTGCAACAAGAACGGCATCCCCAACGACCCGCAGAAGCCCATGATCACCAGCGGCATCCGCCTGGGCAGCCCGGCCATGACCACGCGCGGCTTCAAGGAAGCGCAGGCCGTGCAGACGGCCCACCTGATCGCCGACGTGCTGGACAACCCCGGCAGCGAGGCCAAGATCGCCGAGGTCCGCGCCAAGGTGGCCGCACTTACCCGCGACTTCCCGGTCTACCGCTGATCGACGCCTGAAAGCCCGGCCCCGCCGGGCTTTCCTTCATTGCGCCCGGCGCGATGGCAGCCCGCCCCCGACCAGCCGCTGCGCGTCGCGCCTGATTCCTCATCGTCTGCCTGCCCCAGCCCACACCGAGCCATGCGCTGCCCGTTCTGCGCCCATGCCGACACCCAGGTCGTCGAGACCCGGGAGTCCGACGAAGGCGACGCCGTGCGCCGCCGCCGCCGCTGCACTGCCTGCGACAAGCGCTTCACCACCTATGAGCGCGCCGAGATCGACTGGCCGGCCATCGTCAAGCGCGACGGCCGCCGCACCGACTACGACCGCAGCAAGCTCAAGGGCTCGCTGACCCTGGCGCTGCGCAAACGCCCGGTCAGCGCCCAGGCGCTGGACGCCGCAGTCGAGCACATCGAGACCCGCCTGCGCCAGACCGGCGAAAAGGAAGTCCCGTCCACCCAGCTCGGCGAGTGGGTGATGCAGGAGCTGCGCAAGCTGGACAAGGTCGCCTACGTGCGCTTCGCCTCCGTCTACCGCAGCTTCGACGACGTCAACGAGTTCGTGCGGGCGATCAACGAGACGACGAAGAGGCGGGGCTAGCAGACGGCTTCCTGACGAGCGGCAGGACCGGGCAGACGAGCGGCTGCCACGTCGGGCAGAGCCTTGGGTATCGTTTGACCAAGTCCACTTCCCGCCGTGCGCCACCATGCGACACCGCCCGCTTGCCGCAGTTCGCCCGCCAGAGAGCGGGTTCACCCTGATCGAAGTGCTGGTCGCCATCCTCGTACTGTCCCTCGGGGTGCTCGGAGGGGTCGGGATGCTGACGGCCGCCATGCAGGCCAACCGGGAGGCCAAGCTGCAGTCGGTGGCAGTCAACCTCGGGCGGGAACTCGGTGAATTGATGCGCGCCAACAAGGCGATCGCCGTGCAGACCAGCTCCAGCCAGAACCCCTATCTCTTTGACTACACGGCCACCACCAGCACGAGCTTTTCCGCCCGCTCGTGCATGAGCAGCAGCTGCGACACCGGCAGCGCGATCGCGACGGCCGATGTCGCCGAATGGCAGGTCAAGCTGGCCGACCAACTGCCCGGCGCCCGGGCCGTCGTCTGCTACGACAGCACGCCTTACAGCAGCGGCGTACCCCAATGGGGTTGCAGCAACAGCGGCAGCACGGCAGTGGTGAAGATCGGCTGGAGCCGATTGCGCACGGACCGCGGTACGCGCCAGGCGAACGGGGCAATCGACCTTGCCGGCAGGCCCAGCGTGGTCCTGCCACTCATCGCGGGCATGTGACTGAGGTATGGCATGACGACCCTTCGTATTCGACGCGCCCGCATGGCGGGCATGACGCTCATCGAGCTGATGGTGGCCATGGCGGTCGGCCTGGTTGTCGTCCTGGCTGCAGCGGCGGCCCTGCTGGCTGCGCGAACGGGCTTCACGGCCATGGATGTCTCCAGCCAGCTCCGCGAGAACGCCCGGCTGGCCATGGACCTGGTGCAACGCATCACCGTGCAGGCTGGCTATGAGGACGTCATGCGCAGCTCACAGAAGGCCGGTGCAGCCGCCTGGGGCGTGTCGGCGACACCTGACGTCTTTGGCTTCAACAATGCCTTGCTGACCGTCAGCAACTCCTCGCCAGCCCTGACGACCAATTCGCGCACCAGCTGCACCGGCGGCGGCACGGCATGCGCCAATGGCAGCGACATCCTCGTTCTGCGCTACTACGGCTCCAACGCTTACGACGACGACACCAAAGCCGACGGCAGCATCATCAACTGTGCCGGCATGGCCGAGCACTGGGAGTCCGATCCGGCCCGCAGGCCCTACAGCGTGTTCCATGTCGCGGTAAGCAATGGCGAGCCGACCCTGATGTGCAGCTACATGGCCGAGGACCGCTCAGGCTGGCAGACCGAACCGATCGTTCAGGGCGTAGAGAGCTTCCAGGTGCTCTATGGCGTTCATCAGTCCTCCAGCCACGACGACACCGCCAACCAGTATCTGCGCGCCGACCAGATGACAGCCGCCGACTGGAAGAAGGTACGCACGCTGAAGATCGGCCTGCTGCTGCGTGGAGACGGCTCCAGCCGCGCCGAGTACGCCCCGACCAGCACCTTTTACCAGAACGGCACCACCTTCTACCCCCTGGGCCGCTCGGCTCAGGACGATGCGGACCCTGGCACAGCCCTGCAGGTCGGCGACAACCGCCTGCGCCATGTGGTGAGCTTCACCGTCCAGTTGCGTAACAGCCAGCGGCCGTACTGACATGCGCCCCAACCTTCTACTGATCCATCGTGCGCGCCGCTCGGGCGGCCTGTCGCTGATCGTTGTGCTGCTGATACTGGTGGTGGTGTCCATCCTGGGCGTCGGCGCAACTCAATACGCGCTGCTCGGGGAGCGCTCCAGCCGCTACGACCGTGACTATCAACTCGCCTGGCAGGGCGCGGACTCCGCCCTGGCCGATGGAGAGGCCGAGATATTCGGCCAAGGTACCGGCGCCAACACCCGCCCGACGATGTTCACTGCAGCCAAGGCCGGCGAGTTCGTTTCCGGCTGCGGCACCACGGCTGCCAACCGCGGGCTGTGCGCAGCTACGGCGGCCGGGTCCGAGCCCGCGTGGTTGACCGTGGACTTCACTGCCACCGGGAACGATGCACCCACCGCAGCACTGGGCAGCTACACCGGACAGACCTATCAAGCCTCGACGACCGGCGTCGCTCCAGCAAGAGTGCCTCGCTACATCATCGAGACGGTCGACGGCTCTCAACTCCAGCTGCCCGGCTCGAACGCCAAGCTCAATGAAGAGAACACAAGCACACCATTGGTGTACCGCGTAACTGCATCCGGCTTCGGCCCGAATGTGCAGACCCAGGTGGTCCTGCAGGCCCTGTATCGCAAGGAGTGACCATGATCACCCGTTCCTCCGTCATGTCGTGGCTGCGCGGCCATCCTCGCACCGCCCTTGCCGCACTGGCTGGGCTGGTCTTTGCCGGCGCAGTCATCAGCCAGTCGGCACCGGCACCGCTGAGCATCCCGACCGTGGCCCTCGCCTCGGAGCCGCTCTACCTCCAGGGCCTGAAGGCAAAGCCAACGCTGACGCTGGCGTTGTCGGTTGAATATCCCACTACGGGTGCCGCATATCGGAATGACGACTACAGTGCCTCTACTGAATACGTCGGGTATTTCGATCCCAACGGCTGCTATAGCTATCAGACAGCTCAGAATTACTACGTCCGCGAGGCTTCCTCTCAAACGAGCAACGGGCAGCCAACCCGCACCTGCTCAAGCAGCAGCCATTTCAGCGGAAACTTCCTCAACTGGGCTACAGCCTCATCCATAGACATCCTGCGCTACAGCTTGACCGGCGGGGATCGGGTCTCGGACACCGCGAGCCTCACGGTCCTCCAGCGCGCATACCTGCGGAAAGACTTCTTCAAGAGCAGCGCGTATTTCAAAGTCAAGACACTCGCCGCCACGGCGCAAGCAGGTACGGTACCAAGCGCCTTGCGCGGGAATTTTGCTCTGCAGATAACGAATTGCAAAAATCTCGTCTTCTACGGCAGCGGCACAAACGGTACAGCCGGCGCGGCAGGTTGCGACGACCCCCAGCAGAATGCGAATCTGGCCACGCACCAAGTACGCGTGAAGGTTTGCGACAACGGCGACGCGCAGAGCCGCCCTACATATTGCCAACGCTATCCCAACAACGCATTCAAACCCGTCGGCAACCTGCAGAAATACAGTGACCGGCTACGCGTTGCCGTATTCGGCTACCTGATGGAAGACGGGACAGCCCGTTATGGGGGCGTGTTGCGAGCACCCATGAAATATGTTGGCCCCACAGCCTATGACTCCGACTACAACGCAATCGCCGGGGTAAATCCCCAGCGCGAATGGGACGTCGACACCGGTGTATTCATCGAAAACCCCATGGGCGACGCCATGGGCATCAGCGGAGCGATCAACTATATCAACCGATTTGGGCGCACCGGAACGACTCTCGGCCGCTACAAGAGCAATGACCCGGTCAGCGAGCTTTATTATGAAGCGCTGCGCTACCTTCAGGGTCTGTCGCCCACGCCCCAGGCCATCAACAACCTGACCGAGGCAATCAAAGACGGCTATCCGGTCTATACCTCATGGACTGACCCGCACCCCGCCGTCACCAATCAGACCAATTACGCCTGCGTCGCCAACAATATTCTCACGATCGGTGACATCTTCACCCATGCGGACAAGTCCGTCCCCGGCAACAGCCGCACGGAAGGCAACGATTTTGCTCGAGCAGCCAATACTGGCGCCAATGAGCCAGATTTTGCCGCGTGGACACGCAAGGTCGGCGAGCTGGAAACCAATGCCTGGGGCAACTACAACCCTCTCCCGGAGTCATCACTCGCCAACCTGCAGAACTACAGCAGCGGTCGGGACAATGGGTTCTATATTGCTGGCATGGCTTACTGGGCCAACACCAACGATATCCGCGGGCAAGGTAGCGAGTCACTACGCCGCCCTGGCATGAAGGCGCGCACCTTCATGATCGACGTCAATGAGAACAGCAAGTCGAGCAATCTGACGGATCGCCGCCGCAACCAGTTCTACCTGGCGGCAAAGTATGGTGGTTTCGACCGCAACCGGGCGCTGTCCGTGAGCAACGGCATGGTCCCCTTCCGCACGGCGGACAACCAACCGGATGACAGCATCTGGGGTGAGTTGCGCGCCAGTGGTGCCATGGAGGCCAAGACCTACTTCCTCGCCAGCGACGCAAAGGCCCTGCTCAAGGCCCTGGATGACGTGTTCGCCAAGGCTTCCACCGTGACGGGCAATATCGCCGGCGGATCGGTGTCGGGCCAAGTCGCCTCCGCCGACGATGCCCTGGAGGTCTATCAAGGCAGCTTCGACCCGACCACTTGGGCGGGTGACGTGACGGCCACCCCCATCACGCTCGGTGCGGATGGCGGGCTGGTGCAGGGCAATCCGACGTGGCGGGCTTCTGCCGGCCTGGCAACGCGAGCCGCATCCGACCGCAACATCGTGGTCGGCCTGCCCAGCGGGAGTGCGCAGGCCGCAGCCGACTTCCAATGGGCCAACCTACCGGTGGTCTACCAGCGCGCGCTGGGCCGGCCGCTGGACCAGGGCAACGTCGCCGATTTGACCGCCGACGAGATAACGACGGGCGGCAAGCGCCTGGCATACCTGCGTGGTGACGACACCTACACCGCGCCCATGGGCTGGCGGGTGCGCAGCAGCAAGCTGGGCGACATCATCAACTCCAGCGTCGTCTATGTTGGCGCGCCGTCCAGCCGCATTCTCGACAGTGGCTACAGCACCTTCTACGCGACTAACAAGGACCGCGTGCGCGCCGTCTACGTAGGAGCCAACGACGGCATGCTGCACGCCTTCCATGCCGGCGCGGTCGATACGTCAGGCAACCGCACCGGCGGCACGGGCCGCGAGCTGTTCGCCTACATCCCAAGCTTCGTGGTGCGCAACCTCTACAAGCTCGCCGAGTCGTCCTACACCCACCAGAGCTACGTCGATGCCTCCCCCTCCGTGGCCGAGGCTCAGGTCGGCACCAATTGGAAGACGGTACTGGTCTCCGGCGCTGGCGGCGGGGGCCAAGGCGTCTTCGCGCTGGACGTGACCAATCCCAACGCCTTCAGCAGCTCGAAGGTGCTGTGGGAGTTTTCGGATGCGGACGACGTGGACGTCGGCAACATCATCGGGCGACCGCAGATCTTGAAGATGCGCACGTCGGCCCCTGATGCCGAGACGCCCACCTACAAGTGGTTCGCGGTGTTCGCCAGTGGTGTCAACAGCTACAGCAACGCCAACAGTGACAGCCGCTTCGCCTATGGCGGCACAGGCAACAACAACGATGGCTCGGACGACAACCGCGGCAATCCGGTGCTGTTCATCCTTGATCTGAGCAAGCCCGCTTCGGACGCCTGGCGCCTGAACACCAACTACTACAAGGTGGCACTGCCTAACCTCGACACGGCAGCCAAGGGCATGGTCGGCTTTGCGGCCAAGGGCGGCCGCTACGGCGAGGTCACGCAGATCTACGCCGGCGACCTGCAGGGCAACCTCTGGAAGCTGGACTTCTCGAAAACAGGCAGCGCGAACTGGAACTACAACACCACGCTGGTGGCCAATAACGGTCAGCCCATCTTCACCGCGGCGGTCGGCTCAACCCGCCAGCCGATCACGATGGAGCCCGAGCTGGCTTACGGCCCCAACGGCAGCACCATCGTGCTCTTCGGCACAGGCAAATTCCTGGAACAGTCGGATGTGAACTCGTCTAACTTCACGACCCAGAGCGTGTACGCCCTGATGGATGATGGCGTGCACACGGTATCCGGGCGCTCTGCACTGCGCAGCCTCTCGGTCAGCAGCGGCGTGATATCCGGGACGGCATTCGTCTGGGGCTTCCCCACCAGCGCCAGTGACACCGCCACCAAGCCCGGCTGGTACTTCGATTTCCCGAACTCATCGTCCACCGGTGAGCGGCAGATCAGCGGCTTCGCACTGCTGTCGGGGCAGGTCTTCTTCGGCTCCATCCTGCCCGCGACGACCAGCTGCGAGGCTGGCAGTGGCAACGTCTACGCCGTGGCCCTGCCTTCCGGTTCCGGTACGGTGACACGATCCATCATCGGCATCCAGGGTGAGCCCTCGGTGATCCAGGTCGCACGCACAGTGGGGGATGCAACCAGCGCCGGCCTGCGCACGCAAACCACCCGCTACCGCGTCATCACCAAAGGCTCGGACGGCATCGGCACAGGCACCAACCCTCAGGTCGAATCTTCGGAAGAGGTCGGCCGCTACGGCTGGCGGGAAATCGTGAACTACAAGGCGTTGCGCAATTGAACCGGGCCACGACCACCATGACCACACCACGCCAACCCGCAAGCTTCTCGCTCGCGCGGGCACGGGGCTTCACGCTGATTGAGCTGATGGTGACCGTGGCCATCATTGCCATCCTGGCGTCCATCGCCTATCCCGCCTACAACTGGGCGGTGCTCAAGGGGCGCCGGGCGGAAGGACGGGCAGCGCTGGCTGACCTGCTGCAACAGCAGGAGCGCTATCTCACGCAGAACAACACCTACCTGGCCTTCACGCCCAGCGAAAACCAAACGGTCTTCAAGAACTTCTCCGGCGACAGCACACAGAACGCGGCATACGACCTGGGTGCCCGGGCCTGCGGCACGCTCTCCATCGCCAGCTGCGTGGAGGTCTATGCCACGCCCCGTCGATCGGATGCCGACGCCGGCGAATTGCGACTGCGCAGCACGGGCGACAAGACGTGCACGGGCAGCAAGCCTGAGGTGTGCTGGAAATGAAGACGTTGCGCCGCGGCGGCTTTACGCTGATCGAACTGATGGTGACTCTGGCCCTCCTCGCGGCGATGCTGGCCCTGGCCGCGCCGAGCTTCATCGCCTTCCAGCGCAACTCCGAACTGCGCGGTGCGGCGAACGACATCCTGGCTGCATTGCTGACCGCCCGTTCCGAGGCACTCAAGCGCAATGCCAATGTGTTCGTCGTGGCCACCGACAGTGACTGGACCAAAGGCTGGACGATCTATGTCGATGCCGACATGGATCTCGATTGGACGTCCGCTGGCGACTCCACGCTGGCCACTCACGGCGCATTGCCCAAGAGCGTGACGCTGACCACGGGAGCCGGCAACTTCGGATCGGTGGACTACGCCGTCATGTTCAACGGCGCAGGCTTTCCCAAACAGAAAAGCAATGGCGCCTCGCCGCTGTCGGGCACCATCGGGATCGAGAACGGCAGCGAATTCCGGCGCATCGTGCTGTCCAATGCCGGGCGTGCCCGGGTGTGCAAGGCGACTTCTGCCTCGAGCAGTTGCTGATCCAGATCGCCTTTGGCCTCTTCATCTGACCCCGGATGCCGGTTGACCCCCACCTCACCCGAGCCCTCACCCTCGCCCACCAATCCCTCGGCCTGACCGATCCCAACCCGCGGGTCGGCTGCGTGATCGTGGCTGCGGACGGGCGGGTGTTGGGTGAAGGCCATACGCAGCGCGCGGGTGGGCCGCATGCGGAGGTGGTGGCGCTGCGGCAGGCGCGTGAAAGAGGTCACGACACCGTCGGGGCCACGGCCTATGTGACGCTGGAGCCCTGCTCGCATCACGGCCGCACGCCGCCCTGCGCGGACGCGCTTGTGGCGGCCGGCATTGCCCGCGTGGTGATTGCGATTGGCGACCCGAATCCGCTGGTGCGCGGCCAGGGCGTCGCGCGGCTGCGGGCGGCCGGCATTGCGGTGGACATGGCCGATGAGGAGGCGGCGCGCATCTCGCGCGAGCTCAACATCGGCTTCTTCTCCCGCATGGTGCGCGGGCGGCCCTGGGTGCGGATGAAGGTGGCCGCCTCGCTGGACGGCCTCACCGCCTTGCCGGACGGGCGCAGCCAGTGGATCACGTCGGACGCCGCGCGGCTGGACGGGCGACGCTGGCGGGTGCGGGCCGGGGCGGTGCTCACCGGCGTGGGCACGGTGCTGGCGGACGACCCGCGGCTGGACGTGCGCGGGCTGGATGCACCGCTGACGCCGGTGCGGGTGGTGCTGGACTCGCAGGCGCGCACGCCGCCGCACGCGCGGCTGCTGGAGCCGCCCGGGCAGGTGCTGATCGTTACGGCGGGGGCAGACGACTCGCGCCGGGCGGTGCTGCAGGGCCGCGGGGCCGAGTTGCTGGATCTGCCGGCCGCCCGGGACTCCGCCGCCGCCGCGGCGGCGATCGCGGCTGCCGGGATGAAAGCTGCGCCCACGCTGCCCGCGTCCGGGCCTTCGACCCACCGGCCGAGCCGCGGCATCGACCTGCCCGCCCTGCTCGACGAGCTCGGCCGGCGCAGCGTCAACGAGCTACACGTGGAAGCCGGCGCCACGCTCAACGGCGCGCTCATCGCACACGGCCTGGTGGACGAGTACCTGATCTACCTGGCGCCCAAGCTGCTGGGCCGGGGGCGGGGGATGTGGGACCTGCCTGCCCTGCCCTCGCTGGATGGCGCACCGCTGCTGGACATCGTGGAGACGACGCTGATCGGCGGCGATCTGCGGCTGCTGGCCCGGCCGCCGGGGCGCGCGGACTTCTGAGCCGCCGGTGCGGCGCCTAGCGGGCCGCGCTGCGACAATCGCCGCCATGTTCACCGGCATCATCACTGGCCTGGGCCAGATCACCGACATCCGCCCGCTGGGTGCCGATGCCAGCCACGGCGTGCGGTTGAGCGTCTCCGCCCCCGCCGGCTATCTGCGCGACGCCCTGCTGGGCGACAGCATCGCCATCAACGGCGCCTGCATGACGGTCACGTCGCTGGACGAGGCGCGCTCGGCCTTCACGGTGGACGTGTCGGCCGAGAGCCTGGCGCGCACCGCGGGCCTGGCTGCTACCGGCCCGGTCAACCTGGAAAAGGCCCTGCGCGCCCACGACCGGCTGGGCGGCCACCTGGTCAGCGGCCATGTGGACGGCATCGGCGCGGTCATCGCCTTCGATCCGGTCGGTGAATCCTGGCGGCTGCGCATCCGCGCGCCGCAGGCGCTGGGCCGCTTCCTGGCCTACAAGGGCTCGATCACGGTCAACGGCGTGAGCCTGACGGTCAACGACGTGGCCGACGAGCCGGCGGGCACGGCCTTCAGCATCAACCTGATCCCGCACACCGTGCAGCACACCACGCTGGGCACGCTGAAGGCCGGCCACCGGGTCAACCTGGAGGTGGACCTGATCGCGCGCTATGTGGAGCGCATGCTCTCGGCAGCCGCACCGGTTGCCCAGGTTGCCCAGGTTGAGCTTGCCGCGCCTGTCGCGCCGGTCGTGCCGCCCGCATCCGACGGATCGGGCGCTGCCCGCTGATCCGGGGCTGCCTGCGCTCGCGGCCTGCTGCGCCGTGCACGATGGCGCGCCACCCTGCCGCGCTGCCGCCCTCGTGCCGGGCGCCCGGCCACCCCGGCGCCTACAATTGAGGGTTATGCCTAGCTCCCCCATCCCTGAACTCGTCGCCGAGCTGGCGGCGGGCCGCATGGTCATCCTCGTCGACGAGGAAGACCGCGAGAACGAGGGCGACCTCATCCTGGCCGCCGACCACGTCACGCCGGAGGCGATCAACTTCATGGCCAAGCATGCGCGCGGCCTGATCTGCCTGACGCTCACGCGCGACATCTGCGAGCGGCTGCAACTGCCGCCGATGGTCACGCGCAACGGCACCCGCCACGGCACGGCCTTCACCGTGTCCATCGAGGCGGCCGAAGGGGTGACCACCGGCATTTCCGCCGCCGACCGCGCGCGCACCGTGGCCGCGGCCGTGGCGCGCAACGCCAAGCCCAGCGACCTGGTGCAGCCCGGCCACATCTTCCCGCTGCAGGCCCAGGACGGCGGCGTGCTCATGCGCGCCGGCCACACCGAGGCCGGCTGCGACCTGGCGCGCATGGCCGGGCTGACGCCCGCGGCCGTGATCTGCGAGGTGATGAAGGACGACGGCACGATGGCGCGGCTGCCGGACCTGGAGGTCTTCGCCCGCGAGCACGGCCTGAAGATCGGCACCATCGCCGATCTGATCGAATACCGCAGCCGGCATGAATCGCTGATCCAGCCCGCCGGCCGCCGCACGCTGCGCACCGCGCAGGGCGCCTTCGAGGCGCACGCCTTCCGCGACCGCACCGGTGGTGTGCACCTGGCGCTGACCGTGGGCCAATGGCAGCCGCAGGACGAGGTGCTGGTGCGCGTGCACGAGCCGCTGTCGCTGATGGACCTGCTGGATGCCGATGCGCGCGGCCACAGCTGGCCGCTGCCTGCGGCCCTGGGCGCCCTGGCCGAGGCCGGCCGCGGCGTGGCCGTGCTGCTCAACTGCGGCGCAGAGGCCGGCGAGCTGCTGCAGGGCTTCGATGCCGCCAGCGCCGAGCCCGAGGCGCCGCGTGCCCAGCCCGACCTGCGCACCTATGGCGTGGGCGCGCAGATCCTGCGCTCACTGGGCGTGCATCGCATGCGGCTGCTGGGCAGCCAGCGTCGCATGCCCAGCATGGTCGGCTACGGCCTGGAAGTCACCGGCTTCGTCTCGGCGCCTGCGGGCGCGGCCTCCTGAGGAACACACATGCAAGGTGCTGACAAGGGGCAGGCCGCGGCCGCCCGACTGGACGGCCAGGCGCTGCGCATCGGCGTCGTGCAGGCGCGCTTCAACGAGGCGATCACCGCCAAGCTGGCCGAGAGCTGCCTGGCCGAGCTGCGCGCCCTGGGCGTGTCGGCCAAGGACATCCGCCATGTGACCGTGCCGGGCGCGCTGGAGGTGCCCGTGGCGCTGCAGGCGCTGGCCGAGTCCGACCAGTACGACGCGCTGGTGGCGCTGGGCTGCATCATCCGCGGCGAGACCTACCACTTCGAGCTGGTGGCCAACGAAAGCGGCGCAGCGGTCACGCGCGTATCGCTGGACAGCCAGCTGCCGATCGCCAACGCCATCCTCACGGTGGAGAACGAGGAGCAGGCCTGGGCCCGCGCCGAGGAAAAGGGCCGCGATGCCGCCCGCGTGGCGGTGGAGATGGCCAACCTGCTGGAAGAGCTGGCATGAGCACACCGCCCAAGACGGCCGCGCCCGGCAAGCCGCGGCCCAAGTCGGCCCGCCGGCGCTCGCGCGAGCTGGCGCTGCAGGGCCTCTATGAATGGCTGATCGCCCGCGGCGATGCCGGCGAGATCGACGCCCACATGCGCGAGCTCGACGACTTCAGCAAGTGCGACCGCGCGCACTTCGACGCCCTGCTGCACGGCTGCATCAACGAGTCGGCCGACCTGGATGCGGTGATCGCGCCGCACCTGGACCGGCGGGTGGGGGAACTTTCGCCCGTGGAGCATGCGGTGCTGTGGATCGGTGCCTACGAGCTGCGCCACTGCATCGACGTGCCCTACAAGGTGGCGATCAACGAGGCGGTGGAGCTGGCCAAGAGCTTCGGCGGCACCGACGGCCACAAATACGTCAACGGCGTGCTGGACCAGGCCGCCATGCGCCTGCGTCCCACTGAGGTCGAGGCCGCCCGCAGCCAGCGCGGCACGCGCGGCTGAGGCGCCACCCCCCCGGCGCGCGCCCTGCCGCACGCCAACTGGGCCACGAGTAACGGTCTTTTTCCCGGCTTGCCGGGGCGCGGCGATGCAATAAGCTGGCGCAACCTTGACCCGGGGCGCGCCGCGCCACGGCCGATCGCGTCGCCCCAGTGAGCTTGACCGCCCGTCCTCATCCCACCTTCCCGGCCGCCCTGGCAGCTGAAGCCGGCCGCGACCGCAGCGGCAGCCCCGCCGGCGCTGCGGCCGGCGGCTCGCCGCATGCCGCCCTGGCCGCGGCCACCGAGCCGGCGCCGCTGCACGACAACCCTCCGGGCACGGATGCGCAGGCTGCGCCGGGCCAGATCGGCCGCTATGCGCTCAAGTACCGCATCGGCGAAGGCGGGCTGGGCACGGTGTACGCCGCGCATGACCCGCTGCTGTCGCGGCTGATCGCCATCAAGACGGTCAACGTCGACATCCCGGCCGACCAGCGCGCGAGCTTCGACGATCTCTTCCTGAATGAGGCCAAGGCCGCCGGGCGGCTGAGCCATCCGCACATCGTGACGGTGTTCGACGCCGGGGTCAGCCCGCAGGGTGCCTACATCGCGATGGAGCTGCTCAAGGGCAAGGATCTGCGCCAGCTGCTGCGCGACGGCTGGCGGCCCACGCCGGTGCAGGCCGCGCTGATCGTGCGCCGCGTGGCCGATGCGCTGGCCTATGCGCACAGCAAGGGCGTGGTGCACCGCGACATCAAGCCGGCCAACATCTTCATGGTCGGCCGCACCCAGCCCAAGGTGCTGGACTTCGGCATCGCGCGCATCATGCAGCGCCGCGATGCGTCGGGCCGGGTGGACCTGCGGCTGGACGGGCCCTCCACCATCCAGCCCACGACTATCGCGCCGGACTTCTTCGGCGGCTCGCCCTACTACATGGCGCCCGAGCAGATCCGCCACCAGCCGGTGGACCGGCGGGCCGATGTGTATGCGCTGGGCGTGGTGCTGTATGAGCTGCTCACCGGCCGCCGGCCCTTCGGGGGCCAGACCCTGGCCGAGGTTCATGACGCGGTCCTCACCTTCCAGGCTCCGCCCGCGCACACGGTGCACGCGGACGTGCCGGTGGCCCTCTCACGCATTGCCGAGCGCGCCATGCTGCGCGACCTGGACCACCGCACGCACTCGGCCCGCGCCTTGTCGCGCGAGCTGCGCCAGTGGCTGGAAAGCGAGGCGGCCAGCGAGGACGGCGAGCGCGCCCTGGCCGCCGATGGCCGGCGCCGCGCGTTGATCGCCTCCGGCATCGCACTGGCCGTGGTGGCCATCGGCCTGGGCACCGCCGCCTGGTGGCGGCAGGGTGCGGTGTCGGCACGCGATGCGTCTTCTGCCGCTTCCGCGCCTGCGCCGGCCGCATCGCTGGAGCCCGCCGGCGCAATGGAGGCCGTCCCGACGGGGCCGGCGAGTACAGCCGCTGCAGCCGCCGCAGCGGCCGTGGCGCCTCTTGCGGTGGACGCGGCAGCCACGGCGGCCTCGGCAGAAGCGGCCTCTGCACCAGCCGAAGGCGGCCCGCCAGCCGCAGCCGGTGCCACATCCGCAACCGCGGCCACAGCCACAGCCGGGGCAGGGGCCGATACCGCAACGCCGCAGCCGGCGCGCTCCGTCGCCCGCGCAGCCGTCCAGGCCACCGCACCGGGCGGCGGCCCGGGCGCCACCGCGTCCACCCGCCGGGCCGATGCGCCACCGCCCACCCGGGCCGCGGCAGAAGACGCCACCCCCAAGGCGCCAACGCGCGAGCCGCGCACCCGCAGCGCGCGCGCCGGCGGCCCGCGCGCCGCAGCGGCCACCGGGCTGGTGCAGATTGCCGTCAGCCCCTGGGGCCAAGTGGAAGTGGACGGCTCGCCGGCCGGCACCTCGCCGCCGCTGAACCAGCTCACGCTCAGCGAAGGCCGTCACACCATCGTGCTGCGCAACGATGCGTTCGCGCCGCACACCGTGGTGGTCAACGTCGTCGCCGGCCAGACGGTCGGCGTCAAGCACCGCTTCGCCCATTGAGCGCGCCCTCGGCGCCCGCCTCGAAGGGCGCACCCCGTCACCGGAGATCCGCCATGCGCCTTGCCCTGCTTGCTCACCGTGCCGTCCAGGCGGCTGCCGCCTGCGTGCTGATCGCCGGCTGCGCCCAGCCGCCGCAGGCGCCGGTGGGCGTGATGGACCTGGCCGAGCGCCCGGCCGAGCGCGCCCTGCTGGCCGGGCTGCGCGCCTATGACGACGGGCAGTACGCGACGGCTGAGAAACAGTTCCAGGCGGCGCTTGCCGCCAACCTGGCGTCGCCGCGCGACCGCGCCGCCGCGCACAAGCACCTGGCCTTCATCTACTGCACCAGCCAGCGCGTGGCCGCCTGCGAGGCCGCCTTCCGCGCGGCGCGGGCGGCCGATCCGGGCTTCGTGCTGGATGCGGCCGAGCGCGGCCATCCCACCTGGGGCCCGGTGTACCGGCGCGTGCTGCCTTGAGAACGCCGAGCGCGGCTGCCCTGCCCGCTTGAGGCCGCCTTCGCGCGGGGGCGCCGGACTCCAGTCGCGCCGCCCAAGGCCGCCGGCCGGGCCAGTCGCTCCCTGGCCGGCTCCCCGGCCTGCTCCCGGGCGTGATCAGGCCGCCGCGGTCTCCAGCCGCCGCACGCCCAGCTTGAGCGCACCGCTGAGCGCCCAGGCCTGGGCCTCCTCGTCGAGCAGGAAGAGCGTGCGTGGATGGCGCTCGGCCCAGTCGGCGGGCACCTCCAGCCGCACCGAGCGGCCGGTGGCACGCAGCCGCACCACGGTCTCGTCCACCGCCACGCGGGCATGGCCCAGGATGATGGCCAGGCGCAGCGCCAGCACCTGCCACACGAAGGGCTGCTGGCCCAGCCGCGCGTCCAGCTTGCGCAGGCTGCCGCGCTGGCCCAGCACCAGCTCGGCCAGCCGCCGCTGCTGCGACTGCGAAAAGCCCGCCGCATCCACATGGCCCAGCACATAGGCGCTGTGGCGGTGGTGGTCGTGGTGCGAGACCATCATGCCGACCTCGTGCAGCGCGCAGGCCCAGCTGAGCTCGCGCACGGGCTCGGCCGCCGGTGAGGCGTCGTCGGCCAGTTGCGCATACAGCCGCAGCGCCAGGCGGCGCACGCGCTCGGCCTGGGCCACGTCCACGCCGAAGCGCTGCTGCAGCTCCTGCACGGTGTCGTCGCGGGCATCGTGCGGGCGCTTGCGCCGGGCGGCGTCCACGCGGGATTCGAGGTCGAAGATCACCCCCTGGCGCAGCGCGCCGCGGGCCGGGCGCAGGGCCTCGATGTCGAAGTGCAAAGCCAGCGTGTAGAGGATGCACAGCCCGCCGGCGATCACCGGGCGGCGGTCGGGCTTGATGCCGGGCAGGTCGAGCTTGTCCGGGCTGCCGGCCTGCACGCAGCGCTCGATGCACCAGCGCAGGCCGTCGGGCGTGATCGTGCCGTCGGTGATGCCGCTGGCGGCCAGCAGCTGCGACACCGCGCCCACCGTGCCCGAGGAGCCCAGCGCCTCGCTCCAGTGCGCGCGGGCAAAGGGCACCAGCGCTTCTTCGAGCTCGGCGCCGGCCGCCACCTGGGCGGCGCGAAACGCCTGCGCGGTGTAGCGGCCGTCGCCGAAGAAGCGCATCGACAGGCTGACGCTGCCCACGCCGAAGGACTCCGCCCGCAGCGGCGCGCGGCCGTGGCCCAGGATCATCTCGGTGGAGCGTCCGCCGATGTCGATGACCAGCCGCGGCAGCGTGCTGGGCTGCAGCCGGGCGACGCCGGCGTAGATCAGGCGGGCCTCCTCGCGGCCGGTGATCACCTCGATGGGGAAGCCCAGCACCGCCTGGCCGCGGGCCAGGAAGGCATCGCGGTTGCGCGCCTCGCGCAGCGTCTGCGTGGCCACTGCACGCACCTGGTGCGGCGCGAAGCCGGCCAGGCGCTGTGCAAAGCGCTGCAGGCAAGCCAGCCCGCGGGCCACGGCCTCCTCGGTCAGGCGGCCCTGCGCATCCAGGCCGCCGCCCAGGCGCACGGTCTCCTTCAGATAGTCCAGCCGGCGGTACTGGCCGCAGTTGACCTGGGCGATTTCCAGGCGAAAGCTGTTGGAGCCGATGTCGATGGCGGCAAGCAGGTCGGTCATGCGCGGGCAGGCGGCAAGCGACGCGCCGCGGGGCGCGCCGTGCCGGCAGGAAAGGAGCGGGAGGGAAGGACGACGGAACGCGAGGATCGGGGCCCGGCTTGCGAACCGCCGGGCCATTCTCCGCGCAAACCATGACAAGCCTTGCGGCTGGCGCAGCCCGCGCGCTGCAAGCATGATGCGGCCCCGGCCCGCTCAGGCCTGGCACCGACCTCGCTTCGGCTTCGGCATGGCTTCAGCTTCAGCTTCGGCGGCGCTCAAGCGAGCCGCCGCCCGGCCGCGTCGCCCCCACATCCACACGGAGAACCATCCATGCCCGATGACCGCAACGCCGCCCTCGCGGACGACAGCCGCCCCTCATGCGCCGGCAGCGACTGGTCGCGGCGCGACTTCGTGCAGGGCGCCGTGGGCGT
The DNA here is from genome assembly GCA_016219375.1 of Burkholderiales bacterium. GTDB lineage: Bacteria > Pseudomonadota > Gammaproteobacteria > Burkholderiales > Burkholderiaceae_C > Aquabacterium. Next base: position 63,496 of record JACRNC010000017.1, on the reverse strand, counting down.
AGGCTTTGCCGCGGCCGTGCTGCCGGTGGGGGCGCAGACCATCCTGACGGACACCCGCGGCCTGGTGGCCGGCCCGGTGAGCATCCGCGTCGGCGACTTCGACATGCCGGCCTACCAGGCCCGCTCGGCCGGCAACCGGCCGGCTCCCATCGTGCTGGTCATCAGCGAGATCTTCGGCCTGCACGAGCACATCGCCGACGTGGTGCGGCGCTTCGCCCACCAGGGCTACCTGGCCATCGCGCCGGACCTCTATGCCCGCCAGGGCGACCCGCGCAGGTACCCCGACATCCCGACGCTGATGCGCGAGCTGGTCAGCCAGGTGCCCGATGCCCAGGTCATGGGCGACCTGGACGCCGCGCGCGACTGGGCCGCGCGCAACGGCGGCGATGGGGCCCGGGTGGGCGTGACCGGCTTCTGCTGGGGCGGCCGCCACACCTGGCTGTATGCCGCGCATGCGCCGCTGCAGGCCGGTGTGGCCTGGTACGGCCGGCTGGTGGGCGAGCCGACGGCCAACGCGCCGCGCCACCCGATCGACGTCGCCGCCCAGTTGCAGGCGCCGGTGCTGGGCCTCTATGGCGCCCAGGACACGGGCATCCCGCTGGAGACGGTTGATAAGATGCAGAAGGCCCTGGCAGCCGGCTCCGCAGCGGCCAAGGCATCGCAGTTCGTGGTCTATCCCGACGCGCCGCATGCCTTCTTCGCCGACTACCGCCCCAGCTACCGGGCCGAGGCGGCGGTCGATGCCTGGTCCCGCTGCCTGGGCTGGCTGCGGCAGCACGGCGTGGCGCCGGCTTGAGCCTGCACCGGGCAGCGCCGCCGCCCCGGGTCCGTCATGCGGGTCATACGTTGCGGTGCCCCCGCAGCCGTTTTCATGCTGCTCTTTGCCCGCTTCTGACCCTGCGCCGTCTGTGCCCCGGTCGCTTCCTCTTTCCCCCGCCCGCCTCTTCCACCCGCTCGCTGCTGCCGCGGGCCGGTCTGGCATGTTTTCTGAATCCGCTGCGGCAGCCTCATGACACTCCTGTACATCGTCCTGGTGACCCTGGCCGGCAGCCTGCTGTCGGTGGTCATCGCCGCCGGCTTGTCCAACGCGCTGCTGAGCGTCATCGTCCGCCACCTGGTCAGTCTGTCCACCGGCGTGCTGCTGGGCACGGCGTTGATCCACGTGCTGCCCGAGGCCTTCGAGGGCCAAGCCGACCCGCATTCGCTCTTCATCGCACTGCTGGGCGGGCTGCTGTTCTTCTTCCTGCTGGAGAAGGCCGAGCTCTATCGCCACGGCCATCACCACGAGCACGACCACCATCACCACCATCACGGCTTCGATGCGCAGCAGGCCGGGCGCGGCGGCTGGAGCGTGCTGGTGGGCGACAGCATCCACAACTTCTGCGACGGCGTGCTGATCGCCGCGGCCTTCCTCACCGACTTCCAGCTCGGCCTGGTCACGTCGGCGGCCATCATCGCCCACGAGATTCCGCAGGAGGTGGGCGACTACGTCGTGCTGCTCAACGCCGGGCTGTCGCGCCGCCGGGCGCTGGCCTACAACGCGGTGTCCGGCCTGGCCGCGGTGCTGGGCGGCGTGCTGGGCTATCTGCTGATCAAGCCCTGGGAAGCCGCCCTGCCCTACATGATGGTGGTGGCCGCCAGCAGCTTCATCTACGTGGCCGTGGCCGATCTCATCCCGCAGCTGCAGCAGCGGCTTTCCGCCAACGAGACGCTGCAGCAGATCGGCTGGCTGGCCGCCGGGCTGGCGCTGACCGGCTCGCTGGCCCACGCGATGCACTGACGCACGGCGGCGAGCCGGTGAGCGGGCCCAAGCCCCGCTCAGGCCAACTTAGGTGCGCTCAGGTCGGCTCAGGCGCCGGTCGCCACCGGCCGGGCCGGGTCGGCGCACCACTCGCTCCACGAGCCCGGGTAGAGCAGCCCGCCGGGCAGGCCGGCCACCTCCAGCGCCAGCAGGTTGTGGCAGGCGGTCACGCCCGAGCCGCATTGGCTGACCACCACGCGCGGTTGGTCAGGCGTCAGCCCCAGCGCGGCAAAGGCCTGGCGCAGCTGCGGCGGGCTCAGGAAGAGGCCGTCGGGCGCCAGGTTTTCGGTATACGGCCGGTTGAGCGCGCCGGGGATGTGGCCCGCCACCGGGTCGATGGGCTCGACCTCGCCGCGATAGCGCGCCGCGCCGCGGGCGTCGATCAGCAGCACCTCGGCCAGCCGCGCCTGCAGCGTGTCGGCGTCGATGGTGGCCGCGAGCGGCGCGCGCTCGGGATAGGCCGCATCGGCTGCCGCAGGCGGCGCCCAGCTGCCGTCCACCAGCTCGCCGCCGGCGGCCGTCCAGGCCTTGAGCCCGCCGTCCAGCACACGCACGTCGGCATGGCCCAGCCAGCGCAGCATCCACCACAGCCGCGCGGCGAAGGCGCCGTCACCGCGGTCGAGCACCACGACGGAGCGGCCCGGCCGCACGCCCAGCGCCGCAGCGGTGCGCGCAAACGCCACCCGCTCCGGCAGCGGATGCCGCCCGTTGCGCCCGCTGCGCGGGCCGCAGAGGTCGGCCTCCAGATCCACGTGGCAGGAGCCCGGGATGTGGGCCTGCTCCCAGGCGCGTCGCCCGGCGGAAGGGTCGGCCAGCTCGAAGCTCGCGTCCAGCAGCAGCGGCGGCGCGGCGCCGGCCAGCTCGGATTGCAGCTCGGCGACCGAAAGAAGCGGCGAATGCAGGCGGGTGGTGGGGCTCATGCGGGCTCCTTCATTGGGTGGTCAGATCCTTGGGTCGCCTTGGGCGCCGTCACCAGCGGCCGCAGCCGCGCCGCCACCATGCCGGAGCCGACGATCAGCACCATGCCGGCCACCGACAACGGCGTGAGCCGGTCGCCAAAGATCAGCAGCCCGAAGACACAGGCATGCACGATGCCCAGGTATTGCAGGTTGGCATTGACCAGCATGCTGCCGCGCGCGTAGGCCCGCGTCATCAGCAGCTGGGCCAGCGTGGCGAACACGCCGGCGCCCACCAGGGCCAGCCAGCCGCTCCAGGGCGCGGCGGCGAAAGGCGCGTGCAGATGGCCCGACAGCATCTGCGCCGCCAGCCAGATCCCGGTGCCGCCCAGCGCCGTCATCAGCGAGAAGTAGAAGACCACCCGCACCTCGGGCTCGCCGGCCCGGCCCAGTGCGGTGACCTGGATGTAGGCCGTGGCCGCCAGCATGCCCGACACCAGCCCCACCAGGCCGGCCAGCAGCTGGCCCTCGCCCAGGGTGGGCCGCAGCACCAGGGCCACGCCGGCAAAGCCAATCAGCACCGTCCACACCAGCCGCGCATCCACCCGCCGCCCGCCGGGCAGCAGCGCGCCGATGATCAGGAAGACCGCCATCCACACGGATGACATGTAGTTCAGCGTCACCGCGGTCGACAGCGGCAGCACGCTGATCGCGTAGAACCACAGGCTCAGCGCCGCCACGCCCGACACGCCGCGGCGCACGTGCAGCATGGGCACGGCCGTGCGCAGGCTCACGCGCTGCGCATGGGCGATCAGGCCGATCACCACCGCGCCGACCACCCCACGGCTGGCCACGACGGCCGCCGTGCCGAAATAGCCCGAGGCGAACTTCACGCACACGCCCATCAGGGCGAAGAGCAGCGTGGCGACCACCATCAGCCACGATGCGGACAGCCGGCTCAAGCGGGGCGCCTCCCGATGCGCGCAAGGGCGCGGGCCGCCCGAAGGCGGCCCGCAGGATGGCTCAGGCGCAGGTTCACGCCGGGTCGCGGAAGTCCATCACGCGCCGGTACCACTCGTGGAAGTGCTGCATGCCGTCTTCCATCGGGCTCTGGTACGGGCCCACCTCGTTGTCGCCGCGTTCCATCAGCGCGCGGCGGCCGGCATCCATGCGCTCGGCGATCTCGTCGTCCTCGATGCAGGTCTCCATGTAGGCGGCCTGCTCGGCCTCGATGAACTCGCGCTCGAAGGCGGCGATCTCCTCGGGGTAGTAGAACTCGACCATGTTGAGCGTCTTCTGCGGCCCCTTGGGGAAGAGCGTGGAGACGACCAGCACGTGCGGGTACCACTCGACCATCACGTTGGGGTAGTAGGTCAGCCAGATCGCGCCGCGCTCGGGCTTCTGGCCCTGGCGGTACTGCAGCAGCACCTCGCGCCAGCGCTCGTATACGGCCGAGCCGGGCCGGTCGAAGGTCTTGGCCACGCCCACGGTCTGCACCGAGTACTCCTGGCCGAACTCCCAGGCCAGGTCGTCGCAGGTGACGAAGTTGCCCAGCCCGGGGTGGAAGGGGCCGACGTGGTAGTCCTCCAGGTAGACCTCGATGAAGGTCTTCCAGTTGTAGTTGCACTCGTGCAGCTCGACCTTGTCCAGCACGTAGCCGGAGAAGTCCAGCTCACCACGCGGGCCCAGGCGGGCCAGATCGGCGGCCACGTCGCGCCCATTGCCTTCGAAGAGCAGCCCGTTCCAGTTCTGGACCGGGTAGTTCTTCAGGTTCAGGCAGGGATCGTGGTCGAAGTGCGGCGCGCCGATGAGCTCGCCCTTGAGGTCGTACGTCCAGCGGTGCAGCGGGCAGACGATGTTGTTGCGCGTGTGGCCGCGGCCGCGCAGCATCACCGCCTGGCGGTGGCGGCAGACGTTGGAGACCAGCTGGATGCCCTCGGGCGTGCGCACCAGGGCACGGCCTTCGCCCTCCTGCGGCAGCGCGTAGTAGTCCCCCACCTCGGGCACGGCCAGCTCATGCCCCAGGTAGCGAGGACCGGACTGAAAGATGCGGGCCACCTCCTGCTGGTAGAGCGTCTCGTCGAAGTACGACGTGACGGGCAGCTGCGTGCGGGCGCGCTCCAGGACTTTCAGTGCGGTGCTCAGGTCGGACATGATCCCCGGGGTCTCCAAGAAGGAAAGTCAAACCACCACCCTTGATGAACACCGGCCAGGCGCTGCCTTGGGGCAAGACAGACGGCCAGCGGGCGAGACGGGTCCGGAGACGAGCCGGTGCGGGCAGCCAGCCAGGCTGCAGCCGCAAGCGGCCGGTGGGCCGCCTCGCGCGCGCGGGTTCCTTGGCAGCGCGCCTGTGACGAAGCGGGCGCCGCCGGGGTGGGACTTGGGTTGCCGCAGCGCGCCGAATTGCGCGAGCGGGCGCCAATTTTAGCCGCCGGGGCTTGGGGTTACCGCGTAAAGGGGTGGCTCGCCGGCCCCGGCGCCACGCCGCCCCTAAAATGGAAAGCTTTTTCACGGCGGCTGCGCGGCGCACCACCTCGCCCGCAGCGCCAGGCGCGCGGCCACCCTCGCCGCCCGGCCCGACCGCGGGCCAGCGCCCGTCACCCCGCCCCTGCCGGGGCCGCACCATGGCCAAGACGCCCTCCCCCACCGCCGCCGGCGCCGCCGCCCCTGCCGATGCCCTGAAGGACGACCTGCGCTTCGAGGACGCGCTGGAGGAGCTGGAGCGCCTGGTCGAGCAGATGGAAGCCGGCCAGCTCCCGCTGGACCAGCTGCTGCAGCGCTACCAGCGCGGCACCGAGCTGCTGGCCCTGTGCCGCCAGCGGCTGGAGGCGGTCGAGGCCCAGGTCAAGGTGCTGGAAGACGGCCAGCTCAAGCCGTGGGCGGGCGCATGAACACCGCGGTGAGCGCCGACGCCTTCGACGCCTGGTCGGCCCGCGCACTCGACGCGGTGGAGTCCGCCCTGCGCGCCTGGGTGCCCGCCGACGCCCCCGCCGGCCTGGGCGAGGTGATGCGCTACGGCGTGCTCGACGGCGGCAAGCGCCTGCGCGCGCTGCTCACGCTGGCCGCCGCCGAGGCCGTGGCCGGCGCCGATCCCTTTTCCGCCGAGCCCGCCCTGCGCGCGGCCTGCGCGGTGGAGCTGATCCACGCCTACTCGCTGGTGCACGACGACATGCCCTGCATGGACAACGACGTGCTGCGCCGCGGCAAGCCCACGGTGCACGTGCAGTACGGCGAGGCCCGCGCCATGCTGGCCGGCGACGCCATGCAGGCCCTGGCCTTCGAGCTGCTCACGCCCGAAGGCGAGCGGCTGCAGAGCGCCGTGCCGCCTGCCCTGCAGGCGCGGCTGTGCGCCCTGCTGGCCCGCGCCGCCGGCCACGCCGGCATGGCCGGCGGCCAGGCGGTGGACCTGGCCAGCGTCGGCGTGCAGCTGGACCTGCCCACGCTGCGCGACATGCACCGCCGCAAGACCGGCGCCCTGCTGCAGGCCAGCGTGCTCATGGGCGCCGCCTGCGGGCCGTGCACGCCGGCCACCTGGCAGGCGCTGTCTGACTACGGCGCGGCCATCGGCCTGGCCTTCCAGATCGTCGACGACATCCTGGATGCCACGCAGGGCTCCGACGCCCTCGGCAAGACGGCCGGCAAGGACGCCAGCGACGGCAAGCCCACCTATGTCTCGCTGCTCGGCCTGCAGGCCGCGCGCGCCGAGGCCGACCGCCTGCACGACAGTGCCTGCCAGGCGTTGCAGCGGGCCAGCCTGGCCCGTCCGGATGCCCTGGCCGCGCTGGCCGAACGCGTGGTCTGCCGCGACCACTGAGAAGTTGTGAACGAGGCGCCATGACCCATCCCCTGCTCGACACGATCCACACGCCGGCCGACCTGCGCCGGCTGTCCCGCCCCGAGCTCAAGCAGCTGGCCCACGAGCTGCGCGACTTCGTGCTGCACAGCGTCTCGCGCACCGGCGGCCACCTGTCGTCCAACCTGGGCACGGTGGAGCTGACCATCGCGCTGCACTACGTCTTCGACACGCCGCACGACCGGCTGGTGTGGGACGTGGGCCACCAGACCTATCCGCACAAGATCCTCACCGGCCGGCGCGAGGGCATGGCCACGCTGCGCCAGTTCGGCGGCATCAGCGGCTTCCCGCGCCGTGACGAGAGCGAGTACGACACCTTCGGCACCGCGCACTCGTCCACCAGCATCTCCGCCGCCTTGGGCATGGCGTTGGCCGCGCAGCTCAAGGGAGAAAACCGCAAGGCGGTGGCCATCATCGGCGACGGCGCCATGACCGCCGGCATGGCCTTCGAGGCACTCAACAACGCCGGCGTGCCGCACAACGGCCGCCCGGCGGACATGCTGGTCGTGCTCAACGACAACGACATGTCCATCTCCCCGCCGGTGGGCGCGCTCAACCGCCACCTGGCGCGGCTGATGAGCGGTCGCTTCTATGCCGCTGCGCGCGAGGGCGCCAAGAGCGTGCTCAAGAACGCCCCGCCGCTGTTCGAGCTGGCCAAGCGGCTGGAAGAACACGCCAAGGGCCTGGTCGTGCCCGGCACCATCTTCGAGGAGTTCGGCTTCAACTACGTCGGCCCGATCGACGGGCACGACCTGGATTCGCTCATCCCGACTCTTGAGAACCTGCGCGAGGCGCTGGAGCAGCACCGCGGCCCGCAGTTCCTGCACGTGGTCACCAAGAAGGGCTACGGCTACAAGCTGGCCGAGGCCGACCCCATCGCCTACCACGGCCCGGGCAAGTTCAACCCGGCCGAGGGCCTGAAGAAGGCCGCCCCGGGCCTGCCCACCTACACCCAGGTCTTCGGCCAGTGGCTGTGCGACATGGCTGAGCGCGACGCGCGGCTGGTGGGCATCACGCCGGCCATGCGCGAGGGCTCCGGCATGGTCGAGTTCGAGCAGCGCTTCCCCGGCCGCTACCACGACGTGGGCATCGCCGAGCAGCATGCCGTCACGTTCGCCGCTGGCCTGGCGTGCGAGGGGCTCAAGCCGGTGGTGGCCATCTACTCCACCTTCCTGCAGCGGGCCTACGACCAGCTCATCCACGATGTGGCCATCCAGAACCTGCCGGTGCTCTTTGCGCTGGACCGGGCCGGCATCGTGGGCGCGGACGGCGCCACGCACATGGGCGCGTTCGACATCGCCTTCGTGCGCTGCATCCCCAACCTCAGCCTGCTGACGCCGGCCGATGAGAACGAGTGCCGCCAGGCGCTCTTCACCGCCTACCAGCAGGACCACCCCACCGCGGTGCGCTACCCGCGCGGCATCGGCGCCGGCGTGGCCGTGCAGCCCGAGATGACCGCCTGGCCCTGGGGCAAGGCGGAGCGCCGCCGCCAGGGCGGCAGCGGCATCGCCATCCTGGCCTTCGGCCCGCTGCTCTACCCGGCGCTGCAGGCGGCCGAGCAGCTGGATGCCACCGTCGTCAACATGCGCTTCGTCAAGCCGCTGGACGTGGCGATGGTCGAGGAGCTGGCCGCCAGCCACGCGGCACTCGTCACCGTGGAGGAAGGCTGCGTGATGGGTGGCGCCGGCAGCGCCGTGGCCGAGGCGCTGCATGCCGCCGGCCACCGCACCGATCTGCTGATGCTCGGCCTGCCCGACCAGTTCATCGAGCACGGCGACCCGGCCCGGCTGCAGGCCCTGCTGGGCCTGGACGCCGCCGGCATCGAGCGCAGCATCCGCACGCGCTTCAGCGCCCTGCTGGCCCGGCCGCGCACGGCCGCCAACGGCTGACCGCCCTCGCGCCCGGGACGCCCCATCCGTGCAGTCGGTCACATCCCACGCGGGGCTGCTCGTGCGCCGGGCCGGCGCCCTGTATGGCCGCCATCAAGACAGCCTATGCCCTGCCCCCACCGAGGAGAGTATCGTCATGCGATCCTCGGGTTTGCCCAGGGATGCGAGGGCCGCTAACCTGCCCGGCCGGCCCGCCGCGCCATCGAGATCCGCATGAACGACCACACTCTGCCGCCGCTGCTGCACCACATCCCCGACACCCAGAGCGAGCGCGACGAGCGCCATCTGGCCATCCAGCGCGTCGGCGTGCGGGAGCTGCGCTACCCCATCCGCCTGGACCTGGGCGCCGGCCTGTCAGACGTGTCCACCGCCGCCACGTGGTCGCTGGACGTGGCCCTGCCAGCCGACCGCAAGGGCACGCACATGTCGCGCTTCATCGCCTGGCTCGACGGCCTGCAGCGCCCGCTGGGCGCGGCCAGCCTGCGCGAGGAGATGGCCGCCATGCTGGAGAAGCTGCACGCCAGCGAGGGCCGGGTGGAGGCGCGCTTTCCGTTCTTCATCCGCAAGTACGCCCCCGTCTCCGGCGTGAGCAGCCTGCTCGACTACCAGGGCGCCTGGATCGTCGAGACGCGCGACGGCATCACCCGCGTCTGGGCCGAGGTGCAGGTGCCGGTCAAGTCGCTGTGCCCCTGCTCCAAGGAGATCTCCGACTACGGCGCGCACAACCAGCGCTCGCTGGTCACCATCCGCGCCGAGCTGCTCGGCGACCTCGGCTGGGCCGAGCTGGTGCGCTTCGCCGAGGAATCGGCCTCCAGCGAGATCTGGGGCCTGCTCAAGCGCCCGGACGAGAAGTGGATCACCGAGCGCGCCTACGAGAACCCCAAGTTCGTCGAAGACCTGGTGCGCGACGTCGCCCTGCGCCTGAACAACGAACCCCGCATCGGCCGCTACCGCGCCACGGTCGAGAACTTCGAGTCCATCCACAACCACTCGGCGTTCGCGGTGATCGAGCGCGGGTGAGGTTGACGGGGCGAGGCTTGGGCGGCAGCGCCTGGACAGAGCGGACGGATTGGCGACAGTCGTCCGCTCGCCCGCCTCCGCCGTCATGACTGACGCCGAACAGGGCGCCGCGTAGCGTCACATCGCCCCCTCAGCGAGGCCATGCCTCCACAGAGGCACCTTGCAGATACGGCGCCGCAAATGCCGCTGCCCCCCGATCAGCGTTGACAGACGGCTGATCACGAAAGCGTGTCGCAGTTGGCTCAGCCCTCCCCCGCAATCGCTGGGAGTGAGGGGAAGTCCTGCTGAACCGCGCGGGTCAGCGGGGACTCTGCATGCCTATCATCGCCTTCGCCTGCCCCGGCCGAGACTCCGGCCCTATGTCTGCCCACCATGCTGTTCCAGCACCTGTTGTATGCCTGTCGCAAATGGTGGGCCGTGACCGCATGCGCCGTGGCGGTGAGCGGAGCTTGTGCATGGTGGGCCTCCGGCGCGCTGCGCCCCGCCTTGTTCAAGGCCACGGCAAGCGTACTGGTCACGCTGGAGTCTCGCGATCGGCTAACCCAATTGCCCAATCCTCAGCTGGTCAGCGACTTGCAGGTCCCCAAATTCATGGCCACGCAAGTGAGCATTGCGATGAGCGAGCGGGTGGCACGCGAGGCGCTACACCTTGCCTCCGGGCGGGCACCCGACGCTCCCCCGCCCACAGGCGAGGAGGAGCGTGCGGAACAGGCCTTGGTCGATTGGATCATGCAGACGGCTGAGGTGGAGAACCCGGCGCAGTCGGGTGTACTGCACATCTCATTCATGCACTCTGACCCGGCCGCCGCTGCTGCCATCGCCAACGCATTAGCGCAGGCATACATCGGTGTAACGCAGAGGGTCAACATGCAGATTGCCGGGACTCACACCCGGCTCTACACAGACAAAGTGAACCGAGCTCGCGACACGTACGCAAGTGCCGTGCGCGAGCTCAACGCCTACCAGCAGCGCAGCGGCCTGCTCGATACGGGTGAAGCGGGGCTGAACTGGATGACAACCCGTTACTGGAGCAGACAGCAGGTACTGGACAGCGAGCGCGCAGGCTCGGCCACCAACCGGGCGCGCCTGTTGACCGATCCGCTGTCGGCGGGAGCGACTGAGGCGGCTCATGAAGCGGCAGCGAGCCTCGTCATCAGCCTGGCAGCCGAGCGCGCGCGGCTGGCGCAGGTGGAGAGCCGCTATGGCGGCGCCCACCCCAACACATCCGCCCAGCGTCGGGCAGTCCAGCAGTTGGAGGCGCTCAGCCACCAGGCGACCGCTGCGCTCGCCGGCAGCTACCAGGGCGAAGCTGCAACCTTGGCCCAGGCGTCCGGCCATGTGAAACACCTGACTGACGATCAGGCCGGCCAGTTGGCTGAAGAACGAGCCACGCGAGATCGAGCAGTCACGCTGATTCAGAACGTGCGCAGTGCGGCCAAGCAGTTTGAAGAAGCGCACGCCATGCGCGAGTGGGCCATGCTGAACCAAGTCAGCAAGCTGACCTCCGCACAAGTGCTGGCACCGGCCTATGCGCCCAACAGCGTGGCCTCTCCCCGCCGTCTGCTGCTCACCGCCTTGGCTGCCGCGATTGCCGCTGTCATGGCGGTCTCCTGCTCGTTGGTCCTCATCGGACGACGCATGCTCGCGTACTCGCCCGCTCTGCTGGCGCGCATCCCGGGTCTCACCCTGCTGGGGCGCATTGGCGCCTGAACCACTACACCGCCGCACACACATGACCGCCACCGTTCCCGCGCGAGCCGGGCTTGCCGGAGCCTGGAGCCCTTACCTGCCCATCCTGCTGGGCCTCGGGGCGCTGTATGTCCCAGTCTTTGTCGAGCTATGGAATGGGCTGTGGCAGACAGAAGAGCAAGGCCATGCACCGCTGATTCTGGCCGCTGCTGCTTGGGTCTTCTACACACTGCAGGATCGGGCTGCGCAGGCCCGCAGCAAGCCGTCGCGGATCAGCGGCGGATTGACGCTGGCGGCCGGACTGGTTCTCTATGCGCTCGGGCGAGTGCTCGACATCGTCCTGCTCGAACTGGGCTCGCTGCCCGTGGTCGTGAGTGCCACGCTAGCCTTCCTCTACGGCTGGCGCACGGTCTGGGTGTTCCGCTTCCCGCTGCTTTTCGTGCTGTTCGCCCTACCACTGCCGGGCTTCATCGTGGATGCACTGACTGCGCCACTCAAGCTCTGGGTATCGGTACTAGCCGAAACCACTCTGTATGCGGCGGGCTATCCGATCGCGCGCTCAGGCGTGTCGCTCACCCTGGGTCAGTACCAGATGCTGGTGGCCGACGCCTGTTCAGGTCTCAACTCCATGTTCAGCCTGATGGCCACCGGCATCTTCTACGTATATCTGGCTGGTCGCAAGAACAAGCTGCAGAACGCGCTGCTGGTGGCAGCGATCCCTGTGGTGGCCTTCTTTGCCAATGTGATCCGGGTCATCATCATCTGCTTGGTCACTTACTACTTCGGTGACGAAGCCGGTCAGGGCTTTGTGCATGGAGCTGCTGGCATGGTGCTGTTCGCGGTGTCGTTGGTGCTCCTGTTCGCCCTCGATCTGATCCTGGACTGGCTGTTTCGGCATCGGCGGTCTTCCACGCTGCCGATGGGCGCCAATCCGCGTTGAGAAGGGCTGCACCGATGTTCAAGCACCTCGCATCCTGGATCCTTGCAGCCATCCTGGCGCTCGTCAGTCTGGTGAGCTACAGCCATATCCCTCGGCGCCTGCTGGCTGATGAACTGCCGGTCATGAAGCTGGAGAACGTCATCCCTGAATCGTTCGGTGATTGGCGTGCGTTGCCTCAGAACGGCGCCGTGGTGAATCCCCAAGCCAACACGCTGGTGAACTACCTGTACTCCGACGTGCTGACTCGCACCTACGTCAACTCGCGCGGGGAGATCATCATGCTGTCTATTGCCTATGGCCGCACTCAGTCCGACGACCGGGCGGTGCACTATCCCGAGGCCTGCTATCCGGCCCAAGGGCTGCCCCTGCAGAGCAGCGAAGTGGGTCGCGCATCCATCGGCGGCATGGACATCCCGGTCAAGCGTCTGGTTGCAAACCGCGCCGGTCATCTGGAACCCATCACGTATTGGGCGACCGTGGGCGAGCGTGTCGTCCTCAACGGCTCGACGCACAAGATTGCCCAGATGCGCTATAGCGTTGAAGGATACATACCGGATGGCATGATCATCCGCGCATCCTCCATCGGTGATCAGCCCCAAAGCGAATACCAGGCACAGCTGGGCTTTCTGCGCGACATGGTGGCGGCAGTGAAGCCGGAGTTTCGATCGCGCTTTATCGGACGCGACGGGCTGCAATGATCCTCGGCTTGCGCGGCCGCTGGCGCTCTATATCGCCCCCGACCTTCCGTCCCTACGGCAGCACGGTAGCAGGCCGGTTGCCCTGGGGCCGGGTCTGCGCCGTGGTAGCCCTGCTGGCTTGTTGCGCCGGCATGGGCACCGCACTTGGCGCCCTGCCCCTTACCTTGGCCCTGCCTGTGGTGGTGGTGCTTGCCGCCCCTTGGCTGCTGCTTGGAATCGGTGCGGTGCCTCTGCCCACCGTATGGGAGGGCACCCGGCTGTACTGGGCGTTCGTCGGTATCTTTGCGGTCTATTTCGTCTGGCCTCAAGGCGCCTTCATTGCCGGACTGAAGCTGCCGGTCAAGCATCCGCAAAAGATCGCCTTTCTGCTGCTGTTCGCGCTTTGGCTATCCGCCGTCATGAAGATGCCTCACCTGCGGCAGCGTTTCATGGCACGAATGCGCATCGCGCGGCCGGTGGTATGGGCGATGGCGCTGTTCAGCATCTTCGGTTTGCTGAGTTGCTGGGTTTCCATCGCGCCGCTTTTTTCGATGTATCGGTGGGCTCAAGAAACCATCTGGGTAGTTTCCATCTTCTACATCGTCCTGTCGCTGCCAAAGTCGCTGCGCCAAGTGCACGCGGCCATCGCGGCACTGTCGGTCGCGGCGGTGCTGAATGCGCTCTTCGCTATCCCTGAGACGCTGCGGCGCAAGAACCTATTTGAGAGGTTCAACAATCTTGATGCGGTAGATCCGATCACCGCGCAGGCGATCCTGGAAGCGAAATTTCGTGGGGGCGGCTACCGCGCACAGGCAAGCTTTGACCATCCGCTGCTCTTCGCCGAGTTCATGCTGGTGATGGCGCCGCTGGCGTGCATTGCGCTGGGGTTCGCATACCGGCGCTGGCGACCGGTGGTGATACTGGTGCCCATTTACTTGTTCGGCGTACTGAGCACCCGCTCACGCGTGACCGTCGTGGTCGCAGGTGTGGCGGTGCTGTTCGCGCTCGCGTTCTGGTTCGTTCACCTTATGCGCCAGAACCATCGCAGTCTTATGCCGGTCATCCAGACCGTATTGGCCATCCCTGTGATGCTGGCCATGCTTCTGGTTGCCGGCCTGGCTGGATCTGAGTTGGTAGCGGGACGCAACACAGACGAATTCCTCAGCTCGCTAGCCCGGGTGGAGATGCTGCGTGAATCCTGGCCGTTGATCCTGGCGCAGCCCTGGCTGGGCTATGGCCATGGCGCAGGAGGCTTTGTGCTGGGGTTTGCTGACAGCTCCGGCATGATGACGTTGGACAACTACTTTCTCGGCGTCGTGCTGGACAACGGCGTGCTGGCGCTTGTGGCGCTGCTGACCGCGCTGCTCTTGGCCTTCGGCCGCTCGGTTCGCATGGCGGCATCATCTGATCCGCAACTGCGGCGCCTCGGACTGGCCTGCGCAACCAGCCTGCTGTCCATTCTGCTCATCAAGTTGGTTCTGGGCACTGGCCTGAACAATGGGCTCATGTACTTCCTGATGGCTTTGCCCTATGTGGTGAGCGATCTTGTCCAATCCCAAGCCGCCGGCAATGGAGTGCCCGGCAAGCCGGCGCGCGCTGATGACGCTCTACTGCATCACACACAAGGCGGTTGATCCGCTATCCCGCTGGGCCGTCGCGCCCATCGCGGTGGGAGCCTGGGTGCCTCCTGAAGGCCATCTGACCGACAAGCCGGGCGACAACATATCCGCAAAAAATCCCCATTGGTGTGAGCTCACTGCTCAGTACTGGTTGTGGCGAAACGTACTGACGCGGGAGCCGATCGACCGCATCAACGGTTTTTGCCACTACCGGCGCTTGTTCATGCCACCGTCCGCCGGTCTGCCGGCCCGCAGTGTGGCCAGTGCCTTTCCCGGCTTTGCGCAGGAAGCACTGGTTGGTCCGCTGGTGGAGGACCGTTGCGATGTCCTGCTGCCCGAGCCCATGCCGCTGGTACATGATCGCGACTGGCGCATGACCCTCAAACGCGCCCGCGCGGCCTGGCAGGCGCCTCGATGGGGTGGGTCGGTTTGGCGGAACTGGAGCGAGGCGACGGTGTACTCGCACTATGCCGAGATGCATTTCATCGAAGACCTGATGGAGGCCATCGCGGACTTGCCGCCCGAGATCGCTCGACCGTTCCGGGAACATGTCATGACGGCACGGGACCTGTGCCCTTACAACATGTTCATCGCCCGCAACGAGGTGATCGTTACCTACTTCGAGTTGCTCTTTTCTTGGCTGGAACGCGTCGAGCGGCGCGTGCATGGCAAGCTCGGTCGCTACGACCGACTCCAGACCCGGCTGCTCGGCTTCCTGTCCGAGCGCTTCTGCTCGTTCTATTTCCGCACGCAGCGTCAGCCCGCCTACCTGCCGGTTTGCTTTATCACCGACGTCTAGCATCGGACACGGCGGCGTGCAGCGCGGCGGACAGTTGCCGTGCAAAAGCCTGCATGTCCATGCGAGCGGCTACCTCTCGCGCGCGCCGGCCCATGTCGCGCTGTCGCTCCGCATCGCCCAGGATGCTGTCGATGGCTGCGCGCCAGCCCGCGACATCGCCCGGCGCAACGCTCAGACCCACGCCTTCGCGCTCCGGATCGAAGTCGAGCCAACGATTGCGGGTCATGACCAGCGGCAGTCCCAGGGCCAGGGCGTCAAGGATGCTTGTCAGGCCGGCTAGTGCATCGACCTCGGCCAGCGGCACGGCCACGATGCGGGCGGCCTTGCTGCGGGCGTAAAGGTCGCGGTAGCCCAGCACGATGCCGGACGGGTTGGCATGCACCTCTACGTTGGCCGGAACGGCGCCGCAGCCTTTGAGGTTGCGCTCGGCGCAATAGACCGCGGCAGTCCAGGCGGCGCCTTCGGCCGCCCGAATCAGCGTAGGGAAGTCTCGATGGCTTTTCCCAGCGGCAATGACGTCAACTGCCGGCCCCTGAGCCAGCATATCGCCTGCAAATGTCAGATCCGGCCCCCATGACAGCGTGCGGGCCCGTTGCAACCGTGAGCCGAAGTGTTGTTCGGTTTGCTGCTGCACCGACCGGTTCAGAAACAACAACGCGTCATGCCCGCTGACATAGGCCGCGTTCTGCAGCGGCCCGCGCAGAGGGTGATGCACCATCGTTACGAGGGGCGAGCGCAGCAGCCCGACACGTCGCATGCGAGCCAGCAGCCAAGTGTTGAACTGGCAAGCGGAGTAGACGACATCCACGGCTCGTTCATGCGCTATCACCGCGGCCTGCACTTGCTGGATGGCAAAGCGCATCCGCTCGGGCCGGCCAAGCCACGTGCGGTCGGGAAAGTCGATTACCCGCCAGTCCATCTGCGAAAGCTCCACCGTGCCCCAAAGGTGCTGCGATGGATACAGCCCCTGCTCGTGCAGGCGGCGGGCCTCCTGCATGGGATAGTCATTGAGGAAGAGAACGGACGGCATGATGGTCAAGGAGCGGAGCGCTGCGGGCGACATGCGGACACGGCCTCACAGAGCCGGGCGGCCACCTGAGCCGAGCGGAACCAGCATCGTGCGGCCTCCCGCTGCTGCCTGCCCACCGACTGTCCGAGCGCTCGCTCAATACCGGCTGCGAAGCCTGATGCGTCGGCCGCCACTTCGAAGCACGATCGCACCGCGTCGGGCAAGCCCATGACGCCGACCGGCGTGCTCACCAGCCCGGCGTCGGTGAACAGCATTTCCACGCTTTTCAAGTTCACGCCGCTGCCCGCCTGTGCCGGGTTCACCAGCACCCTCGC
The DNA here is from genome assembly GCA_016219375.1 of Burkholderiales bacterium. Taxonomy (GTDB): domain Bacteria; phylum Pseudomonadota; class Gammaproteobacteria; order Burkholderiales; family Burkholderiaceae_C; genus Aquabacterium. The sequence continues at coordinate 46,969 of JACRNC010000017.1, read as the reverse complement.
ACGCGCGAGTACGTCGGCCATGCGGGGCGGATCCGAAACAAGACTGATACCGGCATGGGACAGGCGCCGACGGACTTCGGCTGTGGGCCGCGAGCCGGCTACCGCAAAGCGAAGCTCCCGAGAAAGCCGTGGACGCACCTCATCGATCAGCCAGTTCAGCGCCGCCACGTTGTTGGGCGTGTGAAGGTTCCCGAAGTACAAGACGTCCCACTCCGGCACGGCAGGCGACCTGGCCTGCGCCATTGCCGACTCGTCGGCAATGGGCGGCAGCCATCTGCCATGGTGCATCCCCAGCCGTTGCCAGTGCGCAAGGTCATCCACGGAAATGTCCAGCACGGCGTCGGCCCGCCGCCACACGCCGAACTCGAAGCGCTGCAAACCCATCCGGTTCAGCCCGATGCCCAGCCGGGCACGCAGACCGCGGGCCAGTCGGTATTGCTCAGCCATGTAGCGGTGCTCGATGTTGTGCGCCCGATAGAGCAGCGGCTGCCGCAGCAGATCGGCCAGCCAGGTGGCGACGGACGAAGCGAAGAGCCCGTCTGCCAGCACGGCATCAGGCCGGAATGCCCGGGCACGCGCCAGCAGTTCGCTGCGGTCCGCGCTGGTCCAGCGCGCCGCGGCATGTGAGGGGCGTGAACCCATCGCGGCGAAGCGCCGCAAGACCGAGCGGATGTCATGGCGGATGGTGTATGTGACCACGTCTTCGCACACAGAGCGGAGCTCGTCACGTGCACGCGTCTGCTGCTCGGGCGTGTCGCGCCCTTCGTCCTGCCAGCACACCAGCATGACGCTGCAGCCGGCCTCGACCAAGGCACACAAGCGGCGCCAGATGTCCACCCGCCCCCCGGAGTTGGCGGGCCACGGGATGTCGGCCGCCACGATGAGCAGCCGCAGGCCCGCACACCGTTCCGCTGCTGTCACCGCAGCGCTCCTGCTGTGTCTTGCAGCGGCGCGCTCCATCCAGCCCGTGCCCCGGACAAGGCCGAGCGAGCGAGGGCCCAGCGCCGTTTGGCGAGGAAGCGCGCCACGGTGCGCAGCCCGGCCACCGCGACCACCGCGCGGCGCCATGCCGGCAAGCGCAGGCGGGCAAAGATCATCCGGCTGCGCATGAGGTGGAAAACCGACAAGGGGGAGCCGCCGTCCGGGTCAGTGCCGATGCTGGCCCCCTCCTTGTGATGGATCACGGCAGACGCCGCCCAGCCCAGAGCATGGCGACCCCGGCCGCGCATGGCCCAGTCCAGTTCCTCGCAATAGAGGAAGTAGCGCTCGTCGAGCAACCCGACGTCCTCCAACCAGGCACGACTGGCGAACATGGACGCGCCAAGCACGTAATCCATCCTGGCCTCGATGGCCTGCACCCGCGCCGGGCTCGGAGGCTGCCAGGATTCGAAGGCGCCCAAGTGCCAGGTTTCTGCTGACCAGCGGCGCATGGCGCCGCCGGCCAAAGCCTGCACTTCATGGGGCTTGTGGTGGTACAGCACGGTGGCTCCCCACAAGCCGACCTCAGGCCGCTGGCGCGCGCACCGCACCAACTGGGCCAGGGCATCGGCTGCAACCTCGGTGTCGTTGTTGAGCAGCCAGAACCACGTCACTGCCGGGTCTTGCAGAAGCAGCCTCAGACCTACGTTGTTCCCGGCGGCGAACCCGCCGTTGGACTGGTTGTCCACCAGCACTACCGGCGCATCCGGGCGCCAGCCCGCCGACAGTTGCGCCTGGGTGCCACACTGAAGCAGTCCGCCAGCCGCCGCGGGCCACCAGTGCGCAAGGGTGTGCGCATGCTGTCCCAGCAGTGCAGTCAGGCCTTCCTGCAACCGCAGCCAAGAGTCATCTGGCGAAGCGTTGTCGCAGATCACCAGCCGGCAGAACCCCCGCGTGGACACCAGCAGGCTCTCCACGCAGGCCAGCGTGTCGCGCCAACCGCGGTAGTTCAGCAGCACGATGCCCACAGGCTCGGTGGGCGGCTTGCCGAGTTCGGAGTGAGAGGAACTCATTTCCCGAAGGTGGCCTGCACGGCCTGCAGGAAGCTTATGCCGCGCCCCCGGGTAGGCTCGACATAGGAGCCTTCGCCGAACTCGTTCCAGCAGCACAGGACCGACAAGCCCAACGTGCGCGCCGGCTGGGCAGCGACGATGGCCCGCGCGGCGGCCAGGTGGGCGCGGAACTGATCAGCCGTAGGGGCGCTGCGGTCATGCAGCGGGTCGTCGCTGCCACCCCAGGGGCGCCGGTCCCAGCCCGCTGAGGTGGGCACGATGTACGGCAGGTCTGCGTGCTGCATGAACCAGTCCCAGGTGTCGCGATAGGCCTGGTCAAGCTCAGCATATGAGCGGCTGGCCCGCGGTTGACCATTGATACGGTTGCCCGGCCCGCTGTGCAGGTTGTAGGCGAAGTAAGCCGAGTAGCCCGATGCTCGCCCCTGCCCCTGCGTCATGGGCGCCAGCGGCCAGATGCCGCCGACGACGAAAAGACCCGGAAGCCCCGCCGCGCGCGCCATGCTCTGCGCACGCTCCCAGAGTTGCCCGCTGCTCGTGCCCAACAGTCGGGCGCGTTTGTCCAGCGGCTCGGCCAGCATGGTGAAAACCGCTGGCCGGCCCTCTATGCGCAGATAGCTGGGATGCGCCAGGTAGCGGTCCAGCCAGTGGCGCAGCATGGCGTAGAAGTCTTGGGTGCGCGCCGGGTCACGGGGATCATTGGCCCACATCAGTGCGAACTGGACGCCGCGCTTGTCCGCCAGGCGCAGATAGGCCTGCAGGGCGTGGTCCAGCAGCGGCTTCTGATGCTCCTGGCCCAGCCAGTAGGCATCGAAAACGATGTAGCGGATGCCATGTGCCGCCATCCATTCCACGTGGCGCGCCATGACAGCGTCGGAGCCTTCGTCATACCAGCCCAGCAACGGCTCGCGCTCGGGATGGGCGCGGATCGGCTCCCATGGCCGCGGACGCGGGCCGCCCAGCGCACCGTCCTTCCAGCCCGGGAAATAGAAGACACCCATCGCAGGCGGGCTGGGCTGCGCAGCCTGGCCCGAGCCCACCAGGCCCAGCACTACTGCGACCAGCATTCCATGCAACTGGCGCAGCACGCAGCGGGCCGTCATGGCAGCGCCGGGCGGATACCGGCGCGGGCCGCCCCCCAGGCCCGCAGGCGGTCCAGAAGTACCGCCGCCGAATGCCCCCAGCTGAAGGCACCGACCTGCGCCAGTCCCCGCTCGCGCATGGACTGCTGCAACGACGCATCACCGATGACCTGGGCCAGCGCGTCGGACCAGCCGTCCACGGACCGGGGATCGACCAGCAGTGCGGCGGAGCCGGCCACCTCCGGCAGCGACGTGGTGCTGGAGGTAACCACCGGCACGCCGCTGGCCATCGCCTCGAGCACCGGCATGCCGAATCCCTCGGCATGGGCGGGATAGGTGAAGACCTGTGCGTGACGCATCACCGCAGGCAGGGTTGCGTCGTCTACCCGATCGATGAGCAGGACCCTCCCCTGAGCCAGCGGGCCGGCAAGCTGATCCAGCAGTTCGGTGTAACCAAAGTCGCGTTGTCCGACGATGACCAAGGGCGGCGCGTACGGCAGCCGCGCGTGCGCGGCCAGCAGGGTCAGATGGTTCTTGCGCGGCTCCAGTCGGCCCACGGTCAACACGTAGTGCCCGGGTTGCAGACCGAGACGCCGAACCGCATCAATCCCCTCGTCACCCGGGTGAAAGCGTTGCGTGTCCACTCCGTTGGCGGTAACGGTGATGGATTCGGGCGCCACGCCATAAAGCCGGGCTATCTCATCGCGCGAATAGCGGCTGACCGTGAAGAGGACTTCAGCATGGCGGGCGGCTTGCCGGCAGGTGAGGCGCGATTGCCAGACGAAGCTGGAGGGAAAGAACTCCGGGTGCGTTTCGAAAAGGACGTCGTGCAACGTGCAGGCGCACGGCCCGAACGGCAGCAGCGGCAGCCGGTACTGCATGTGCAGCAAGTCGATGTCATGCTGCCAGCGCAGCCAGGGCAGTTGCACGCCCAACCTGAAGAAGCCCGGGCTGTGGCGCATGCGCACCAGTTGCACATTGGGCGCGTCAAAGGCCGGATGACTGTCCCGAAGCGAATCAGTGCCATCCAGAAAGAACACGAAGTCGACATCCGGCGCAGCCGGGATGACCTGCTGGTACAGGCTCCAGAGATGGCTGCGCGACCCCTGGTAGATGCCGTCCCAGGTATGGAAGTCGATGCCGATGCGAAGCCGCCGCATGCCTGCCTGTGTCCAGAGGTCTGTGCGCCGGGGCCGGCGCGGATGCCGCACTCTAGCGGCCGGCCCCCTGCTGGCCGCTACGGACTTGTGCCAGCGTCCCCCCAAGGCCCGGGGTGCCTGCCGCCAAAGAAATCACACCCGCTGCGCCACCCACCCCCGCACGCTGTCCAGCGCCTGGGGCAGCTGGGTGGCGTCGGTGCCGCCGGCCATGGCCATGTCGGGCTTGCCGCCGCCCTTGCCGCCGACCTGCTGGGCGACGAAGTTGACCAGCTCGCCGGCCTTGAGCTTGGCGGTTGCATCCGGCGTGACGCCTGCCGCCAGCTGGACCTTGTTGCCGTCCACGGCGGCCAGGACGATGGCAGCGGTCTTGAGCTTGTCCTTGAGCTTGTCCATCGTCTCGCGCAAGGCCTTGGCGTCGGCGCCGTCCAGCGTGGCGGCCAGGACCTTGATGCCGTTCACGTCCACCGCGCGGGCGAGCAGCTCGTCACCCTGGGCGGAGGCGAGCTTGCCCTTGATGGCGGCCAGCTCGCGCTCCAGGCCGCGCACCTGGTCCATCACCTGGTGGACGCGCGCGCCCAGCTCGGCGGGGCCGGCCTTGAGCAGGGCGGCCAGGCCGGTGACGGTGGACTCCAGCCCCTGCAGGTAGGCCAGGGCATTGCTGCCGGTGACCGCCTCGATGCGGCGCACGCCGGCGGCCACGCCGCCTTCGCCGACGATCTTGAACAGGCCGATGTCGCCGGTGCGGCGCACGTGGGTGCCGCCGCAGAGCTCGCGGCTGGAGCCGATGTCGAGCACGCGCACCACGTCGCCGTACTTCTCGCCAAAGAGCATCATGGCGCCGAGCTTCTGTGCCTCCTCGATCGGCAGGCTGCGCGCCTGGGTGTCGTGGTTGGCCAGGATCTCGGCATTGACCAGGGACTCGATCTGGCGGATTTCGTCGGCCGTGACCGGGGCGTTGTGGGCAAAGTCGAAGCGCGTGCGCTCGGGCGTGACCAGCGAGCCCTTTTGCTGCACGTGGGGGCCCAGCACCTCGCGCAGGGCCTTGTGCAGCAGGTGGGTGGCGCTGTGGTTGCGCATGGTCTGCGCGCGGCGCTCGGCATCCACCTTGGCCGTGAGCGCATCGCCGACCTTGATCTCGCCTTCGACGATGCGGCCGTGGTGGCCGTAGACCTCGGCCTGGATCTTCTGCGTGTCTTCGACGATGAAGCGGCTGCTCGCGTTGCGCAGCTCGCCGCTGTCGCCCACCTGGCCGCCGGACTCGGCATAGAACGGCGTGTGGTCGAGCACGATCACGGCGTCATCGCCCGCGCGGGCGGCGGGCACGCTGGCGCCATCGACGTAGATGGCGGTGACGGCCGCCGTGTCATGCGCGAGCTTGTCGTAGCCGTGGAAGGTGGTGGGCAGGCCGGAGTACTCCAGGCCCTGGGCCATCTTGAACTTGCCGGCGGCGCGCGCCTGCTCGCGCTGGCGGGCCATCGCGGCATCGAAGCCGGCGCTGTCCACGGACACGCCGCGCTCGCGGCACACATCCGCCGTCAGGTCCAGCGGGAAGCCGTAGGTGTCGTGCAGCTTGAAGGCGGTCTCGCCGTCGATGGTCTTGGCGCCGGTCTTCTCCAGGTGGGCCAGCGCGCTCTCCAGGATGTCCATGCCGTTGGCAATGGTCTGGAAGAAGCGCTCTTCCTCGGCCTTGAGCACCTCGGTGATGCGGGCCTGGTTCTGGCGCAGCTCGGGATAGGCCTCGCCCATCTCGGCCACCACCGCCTCGACCAGCTTGTGGAAGAACGGGGTGCGCGCGCCCAGCTTGTAGCCGTGGCGGATGGCGCGGCGGGTGATGCGGCGCAGCACGTAGCCGCGGCCTTCGTTGCTGGGGATGACGCCGTCGGCCACGGTGAAGGCGCAGGCGCGGATGTGGTCGGCGATGACCTTGAGGCTGGGCGAGTCCTGCGGCGCCTGGCCGCCCGAGCCTTCGACGGCGCGCCTGGCCGCGGCCAGCAGGTTCACGAACAGGTCGATCTCGTAGTTGGCATGCACGCCCTGCAGCACGGCGGCGATGCGCTCCAGGCCCATGCCGGTGTCCACGCTGGGCTTGGGCAGCTTGTGCATCACCCCCGCCTCGTCGCGGTTGAACTGCATGAAGACGTTGTTCCAGATCTCGATGTAGCGGTCGCCGTCTTCATCGGGGCTGCCCGGGGGGCCGCCGGCCACGCCGGGGCCGTGGTCGTAGAAGATCTCGGTGCACGGGCCGCAGGGGCCGGTGTCGCCCATCATCCAGAAGTTGTCGGACGCATAGCGCGCGCCCTTGTTGTCGCCGATGCGCACGATGCGCTCGGCGGGCACGCCAACCGTCTTGTGCCAGATGTCGTAGGCCTCGTCGTCTTCGGCGTAGACGGTGACCCAGAGCTTCTCCTCAGGCAGCTTGAAGACCTTGGTCAGCAGCTCCCAGGCGTACTGGATGGCATCAGCCTTGAAGTAGTCGCCAAAGCTGAAGTTGCCCAGCATCTCGAAGAAGGTGTGGTGCCGCGCGGTGTAGCCCACGTTCTCCAGGTCGTTGTGCTTGCCGCCGGCGCGGATGCACTTCTGCGCGGTGGTGGCGCGCGTGTAGGGCCGCCTGTCGAAGCCGAGGAAGACGTCCTTGAACTGGTTCATCCCCGCGTTGGTGAACAGCAGCGTGGGATCGTCGCCGGGCACCACGGGGCTGGAGGGCACGATGGTGTGGCCCTTGGACGCGAAGAAGCTCAGGAAGGCGGAGCGGATGTCGGCGACTTTCATGGGGCGGCGGTTTGGGTGCAGGAGCGCGGGGCGGGCCCGGTCGTCTGGCAGGGGCAGGACGCGGCGGCGTGCAGGAGGGGCGACGATGCCGGCGGCGGGTGGCAGCAGGCTGCTGCGGGGCGGGGGATGGGCCGGGAGCCCGGCGGCACCAGCCCGAGAGGGGCCGAGGATTATAAATTTCGTGTCTTGGTACGACGGCGAAACAAGCGGGTCACCCCGCCCGTCCCCGCGCGGCTCAATACCGCGTCTCCGCCGGCTCCAGCAGCCCGTCCAACAGGCGCAGCAGCTGGGCCACGTTGACAGGCTTGGCCAGATAGTCGAGCGCGCCGGCGCGGCGGGCCGCGTCCATCAGGCCGGCGCTGACGTCGGCCGACACCACCACCACCGGCAGATCGGCCGTATGTGGGTCGGCCTTCAGCCGGGCCAGCACGCCCAGGCCGTCGCCGTCGGGCAGGTGCATGTCTAGCAGCAGCAGGTTGGGCAGGTCACCCGGCGGGCAGGCGGCAAGCAGGGCCAGGCCCTCCTCGGCGGTGGCGCGCACGTCCAGCCGCACCTGCGGGCGCTGGGCGAAGATGCCGCGCATGACCTCGGCATTGACCGCGTTGTCCTCGATGTAGAGCACGCGGCGCGGGCGGTACATCGGCAGCTCGGCCGCGGCTGTGTCCTGCAGCGTGGGGCTGAAGGTCTCTGCCTCGGGCGCGGTCGGCAGTATGAGCGTGAAGACCGAGCCCTGGCCCTCGACGCTGCGCGCCTGCAGCGTGCCGCCCATCAGCTCGGCCAGGCGGCGGCTGATGACCAGGCCGATGCCGGTGCCCTCCACCGCGCTGCGCTCGCGGCCCAGGCGGTTGAAGGGCTGGAAAAGCTCAGCAAGCTGCGCGGGGCTCATGCCCAGGCCGTCGTCGGCCACATCGATGGCCAGTTGCTCCTCGCCCGCTGCGCGCAGCCGCACGCGCACGCCGCCGCCGTCGCGGTTGTACTTGATGGCGTTGGACAGCAGGTTGATGAGGATCTGCTTGAGCCGTGTCGGGTCGGCCAGCACGCGCGGGCCGCGCTGGCCGGCTGGCGGGCATTCCAGGTGGATGCTGCGGCGGCGGGCCTCGGGCTCGACCAGCACGCGCGCGGCCTCCACGGCCTCGTGCGCATCGAGCGGCTGGGGCAGCAGGCGCAGCGTGCCGGAGTCGATGCGCGAGAGATCGAGCACGTCGTTGATCATCTCCAGCAGGTGCCAGCCGGCGCGCTGGATCTGCTCGACCCAGCCGCGCTGGCGGTTGGGCAGCTGGGCCTCGGTGTCCAGCTCCATCAGCTGCGCAAAGCCGAGCATGGCGTTGAGCGGCGTGCGCAGCTCGTGGCTCATGCGCGAGAGGAACTCGTTCTTGGCCCGGTTGGCGGCCTCGGCCGTCTCACGGGCGCGCTGGGCTTCCTCCAGCTGCACGCGCTCGGTCACGTCCTCGATCACGCCGACCAGGCCCTGCGGACTGGCCGTGCCCGGGCCGCCTTCGTGCAGCAGGCTCAGGCGCAGGCGCACGGTGCGCTCGGCACCGGACGCAGTGGGATAGCGCAGGTCCAGCGCGGTGGCGCCCGGCTGGTCCAGCAGCACGCGCTGGAAGAGCGCCTGCTGCGCGGCGCGGTCCTGGGCCCGGGCAAGCGTGTCCAGCGGGCGGCCGACCAGCGCCGACTCGGGCACGCCGATCAGCGCGCACAGGCCCGGATTGGCCTGCTGGATCAGGCCGGTGAGGTCGGTGTAGACCACGCCGATGGGCACGTTGTCGAAGATGCCGCGCAGGCGCTGCTCGCTGGCGCGCAGCGCGCGCTCGGTGTGCAGCCGCTCGGCGATCTGCACCTCGAGCTGGCGGGTGCGCTCCAGCACGGCTTCTTCGGTGCGGCGGGTGCGGCCGGTCATGACCAGCAGCAGCGCGCCCAGCGCGGCGGCGAACATCACGCCGGTGACGGCGAACAGCCAGGTGTTGGCCACCCCGGCGATCAGCGGCACCGGGTCGTAGGCCCACACGCGCAGCTCCCAGCGGCGCTCGGCAAAGCTCAGCGGGATGACCGTCATGCCCAGCGGGCCGCCGTCGTGCGCCTCGCAATAGGGCTCGCCGGCCAGGCGCACCGCGGCCGCGCCGCTGCCCGGGGTGACGTCCACCAGGCAGGTGCGCATGTAGGCGGGCGAGCCCTCGCCCAACGCCAGCAGCGTGTCGTCCAGGCGCAGCGCCAGGAACACGGTGCCGCGCGTGGCGGCGATGCGCTGGGGCTCGGTAGTGGGCGTGCCGCGGTAGACCGCGCGGTAGATGACGATGCCCAGGCGCTCGCCCGTCTCCTGCACCAGGCGGAAGGCGGGCGAGGCCACCGGCCGGTCCAGCCGGCGGGCGCGCTGCACGGCGTCGCGCCCGGGGCTGGACTGCGAGTTGAGCCCCAGCGCCGGCACATTGCCGGCCATCGGCACCACATAGCGGGTGACGATCAGGTCCTCGCCGGGCAGCAGCGGCGCGCCGCTGCGGTTGTAGACCTTGAAGCCGGTCAGGCCCTCGTCGCGCTGGCGCGACTCGAAGGCCGGCACCTCGTCGGCCGACATGCGCTCCTGCCAGCCCAGGGCGGTGACGTGGGGCAGCTGCGCCAGCCACGGCTGCGCGGCCCGGGCGAAGCCGTCGCGACTGACCTCGTCGGACGCCAGCATCACGCCGCTCATGGCCTCCAGCGCATCCAGGTAGCCGCGCAGGCGCAGGCTGACGTTGTTGCCGATGAGGTTGGCATCGCGGCTGACCACGGCCTGCGCGCGCTGGGCGTCCCAGCGCTGGATCTGCGTGATGCCGGCCACCAGCAGCAGCGCGGCGAAGGCCAGCGGCACGCCCACCGTCCAGCGCCGCGGGCGCCAGATGTCGGCCGGCTGGCCGACGAAGGCCAGCACCATCGGCGTGCCCACCAGCGCGCCCAGCGTGTCGCCGGCCCACCACGTCAGGCCGGTGCTCAGGCCCAGTGCCGGCGGCAGCAGGCCCAGGCCCACCATCGACGCGGTGGACAGCAGCGCATTGACCGTGCCGGCCACCGGCCCGGCGATGAGCAGGAAGCGGGCGACGTCGCCGGGCTGGTCCAGCGCCAGCGGGCGGGACACGAAGCGCCGCAGCAGCGCCGCGCCGACCAGCGCCTGGAAGGCCCCGCCCAGCGCGCTGACCAGGGCATTGAGCAGCAGCGCGCCGGTGTGGTCGCCCTGCAGCTCCGGCCAGGCGGCCATCAGCATCACGCCCAGGCCGCCCACCGCCACGCCCGCGGCCATGCCCGGGCCCCAGCCCAGCACGCAGGCCAGCGCCACGCCGGCGGCCAGGTACAGCGGCGAGGCGTTGTCCACCGGCGAGGCCAGCTGGGCGCAGGCGCTGCCGACGATGAAGTAGGCCAGCGCGGTGAGCAGCAGGCGGGTGGCGAGCCGGGATGCGGATGGGGGCAAGGTGCGGTCCTTGAACTCCGGGCGCCCTGGTGGCCGAAGGCGCTGCCGACGCCGCGCAGCACGACGATGGGGCCGGCCCGGGCGCTCGTCAGCGTAGCACCCGGGCCTGCGCCGTCCCAGGGTGCGCCGCCGGGGCGGGCCGCCCCTACCCGTGCATGAAGGTCGGGTTGCCACCGCGTGCGCGGCATGCGGGCCACAGGGGGCGGCAAACCGTCCCGACCGGCGCCTGCCCTGCGCCATCCACGGCGGATAAGCCGACGCCTGTGCGCCGGCCGGCCGCTGCCTACACTGCCCCGCCCGGCCGCCGTGTCTGGTCGCGCCGGCCACGCCATCCGCTCACCCACACGGAGAAGAACGCATGTCCGCTGCTCTTGCCCAACCTGTCGACCAACCTGTCTCCCGTCCTGCCGCCTGCCCTGCTGCCCAGCGTGCTGCCGCCCACCGCCACGGCGTCCCGGGCCTGACGCGCCGTCTGGCGTCCGGCCTGGGGGCAACGGCCCTGTTCGCGGCCCTGTTCGCCGCCTTGCCGCCGGCCCATGCCGAAGCCCCGCTGCAGCCCACCCAGGTGCCCGGCTACTACCGCGCGATGGTCGGCGCGATGCAGGTCACCGCGCTGCACGACGGCCAGATCCAGCTCGACGCCAAGCTGCTGAAGAACGCCTCGCCTGCGCAGATCCAGCAGGCGCTGGCGCGCATGTTCCGCAGCAACCCCACGTCCACCGCCGTCAATGCCTACCTGGTCAACCTGGGCAGCCGCCTGGTGCTGGTGGATGCCGGGGCGGGCCGGCTGTTCGGCCCTGCGCTGGGCCAGGTGCTGGCCAACCTCAAGGCCGCGGGCTACCAGCCCGAGCAGGTGGACGACGTGCTCATCACCCACCTGCACGGCGACCACGTCGGCGGGCTGCTGACGGCCGATGGCCAGCCGGCCTTCCCGCGCGCGACCCTGCACGTGGCGCAGACCGAGGCCGACTTTTGGCTGAGCGAGCAGCGCACCGCCCAGGCGCCCGAGGGCATGAAGCCCTTCTTCAAGATGGCTCAGGACAGCGTCAAGCCCTATGCCGACGCCGGCCGGCTGAAGACCTTTGCCGCCGGCGCGACCGTGCTGCCGGGGGCCAGCGCCGTCAGCCTGCCGGGCCACACGCCGGGGCACACGGGCTTTCGCTTCACCAGCGGCGACGCCAGCCTGCTGATCTGGGGCGACGTGGTGCACAACGCGGCGGTGCAGTTCCCGCGCCCGCAGGTGACGATCGAGTTCGACGTGGACGGCCCGCAGGCGGCGGCCAGCCGACGCCAGGCGCTGCGCCAGACGGCGTCAGCCCGGCAGCTGGTGGCCGGCATGCACCTGCCCTTCCCGGGCATGGGCCATGTGCGGGCCGAAGGCCGCCAGGCCTATGAGTGGGTGCCGATCGACTTCACGCCGCTGCCCGCGCCCGCGTCGGCAGCCAAGTGAGCGGCTGAGCCCGGGCGCTGCCACTCCGGCGGCGCCCACAGGTGCTTGATGCGCTGCGCCCACGGCCCCGGCGCAGCCATGTCGCGCAGCATGTCGGCCCACTCGTGGGTGTTGAGCGTCACCGGGCTGTAGCTGTGCACAGGGCGCACCAGGCCGTAGTCCGGCGGGTCGGCCACGGCGTCTTCCTCCACAAACGTGCCGAAGAGCCGGTCGAAGACGATCAGCGTGCCGCCGTAGTTGCGGTCGATGTAGCGCGGGTTGCGGCCGTGGTGGGCGCGGTGGTGCGAGGGGGTGTTGAAGATGAACTCGAACCACCTCGGCAGCTTGCCCACCCATTGCGTGTGCACGAAGAACTGGTAGGCCAGGTTGAGCGACAGCGCAAACACCACCCAGCGCGGCTCGAAGCCGATCCACACCATCGGCAGGTAGAAGATCCAGTTGCCCGCGAACGGATAGAACACGCTCTGCCGCATCGCGGTGGTGAAGTTCATGTGCTCCGAGCCGTGGTGCACCACGTGCGCACACCAGAACCAGCGGATGCGGTGGCTGGCGCGGTGGAACCAGTAGTAGCAGAACTCCACGCCCAGATAGAGCGCCACGAAGCTCAGCGGCGTAATGGCCCAGGTGGCCACGCGGTGCTCGTATACCCAGCTCATCGCCGGTATGACGGCCAGGGCCAGCACCACCACATCGACGGCCAGATACAGGCCGCCCACTGACAGGCTGGCCAGTGAGTCGCGCCAGGAATAGATGCCCGTGCGGCGAAAGCGCCAGGCCTCGGTCAACACGAAGGCGAGGAACAGGGGCGACAGCGCCATCAGCAGCCAGTCGCGCGGATCGCTGTGCCCCGCCAGCGCGGGCAGCAGGCTGCGCATGGGCGCGGTGGACCAGTCGACGAAGGCGAGCAGCCCGTCGATCAGCGCGCCGGGCGCATCAGCGGGCGGCGAAGAGGTCAAAAAGGCCGGGGGCAGCAACATGGACCTCATGGTGCCGCCGGCCAGCGCCGTCAGCTTGACCATGGGCGCCAGCTTCTTGACGCAACACGCCAACCTGCCCCAGCGATCCCCGGATGCCAGGCGGCGCCCGGGGCTTGCATGATCGGTGCGAAGCTCACCCTCTTGCGCCCGCTGCATGCCTGAACCCCGCGTCGCCGCGTCCTACGTGCACCTGCTGTACGAGTACCTCGAAGGTGCCGGCCTGGACGCCCGCGCGCTGCTCGGGCCGGAGCCGCCCGCCGACGACCATTTCGTGCCCCTGCCGCGCTGGCAGCAACTGCTGTCGCTGGCCGCGCAGGCCGACCCGCGCCCCGGGCTGCCGCTGCGCATCGCCCGCCACATCAGCCCGCGGCACTTCGGCGTGGTCGGCTATGCGGCGCTGTCGTGCAAGACGCTGGCCCAGGCGCTGATGCGGCTGGAGCGCTATCACGCCTCGGTCTATGACGTGAACCTGGCCAGCATCCGCTGGCTGCCGCAGGGCGTGCAGATCGAATGGGGCGTGGAGCGCGGCCGCCCCGGCGCGCTGGTGGACGAGACGGCGATCGCCGCCGTCGTGCACCTGGCGCGCGACATGACCGGCGAGAACTGGCCGCTGGACGAGGTCTGGTTCGTCAACCCGCCGCCCCAGGAGCTGGGCCTGTACGAGAGCTTCTTCCAGGCGCCGGTGCGCTTTGGCCAGCCGGTGACGCGGCTGAGCTTTCCGGCCCGCTACCTGCAGCTGCCGCTGCGCGAGTCCGACGCCGGCCTGCTCGCCCTGCTCGACCGCCAAGCTGACACGCTGCTCACCGAGCTGGGCGACGTGCCGCCCGCGGTGCAGGCCTGGCGGCGCACCCTGGTCACGCTGATCCGCGAGGGCCGCACCTCACTGGCCGAGCTGGCCCGCGCCCACCACACCAGCACGCGCAGCCTGCAGCGCAAGCTGGCCGAGCAGGGCCGCACCTTCCAGAAGCTGCTGGACGAGACCCGCCGACATCTGGCGATGGACTACCTGCGCCGGCCCGACCTGGACATCGCCGAGATCGCCCTGCTGCTGGGCTATGCCGAGCAGAGCAGCTTCACCCGCGCCTTCCGCACCTGGACCGGACACGCCCCGGCGCAATGGCGACGGCGCGAACGCACCGGCCTGTCGGCCGCCATCGACCACACGGCCGACGGCGGGCCCCGCCTGCGCCCGCTCACCGGCCCGCGCAGCGCGCGCGAGGCCGCCGGCCTGGCCCGGGCGCTGGCAGACGGCCCACCACCCGGCGACGGCGAGCCCGCACCGTGAGCCCGCCCCTGCGCGGCAGCCGGCACGCGACCTTGCCCGATAGAGAGGCCGCTCGTCTGCCCGGCAGCGCGCAGGAGCATGGCGCGCACCTGCCTGATCCACATCGGCCTGATCCGTACCCGTCCGGCCCGTACTCGTCTGGCCCGCTTCCGCCTGGCCCGCTTCGGTCAGGTCCGCTCCCGTCTGATCCGCTCCTGCCTGATCAGCACCCGTCCGGCCCGCACCGGCCTGATCCGTACCCGTCCGCTCCGCACCTGTTTGCTCCCCGCCCGCCCGCCCTGCCCCCAGCGCCGGCCACGCTGCTGCTGCGCGACGGCCCGGCCTGGGGCCGCCATGCCGGCCGGATGGAGCAGCTGGACTGGCAGGGCTGGGGCGCGCTGCAGCAGCGCCCGGCCTGGTGGCGCCGCCTGCGCCACAAGCGCTGGCACTACGTCGGCCTGCACGGCGACCCCTTCTTCATCGGCCTGGCCGTGGTGGACGTGGGCTGGTGCGCCACCGCGTTCGCCTATGCCTTCGACCGCCAGGCCGCCGCGGCCGGCCAAGGCGGCCTGCTGGCCGACGTGCGCAGCGACGCCCTGCCCGGCCGCGCGTGCATCGCCCCCCGCGTGGGCGGCGCCGGCAGCCGGCTCACCACCCGCGGCGGCAGCTGGACGCTGGACCCGGTGGCCGGCGGGCTGCACGTGCGCGTCGACACCCGGGCCCTGCAGCTGGAGGCCACCATCGGCCTGGACGGCACTGCGCCCTGGCTGCTGGCGGTGGGTGAGCCCGCAGGCGGCCCGGCCCACGCCACGCAGAAGTCCCCGGCCCTGCCCGCGCACGGCTGGCTGCGGGCCGGCGGCCGCCACGCCACGCTCAACAGTGCCCACGCCTGCATCGACAGCTCCAGCGGCTTCCTGGGCCGCACCACCGCTTGGCGCTGGGCCTGCGCCCAGTCAGCCGGCCTGGGCTTCAACCTGCAGCAGGGCTACTTTGGCGAGCAGGAGAACGCCCTGTGGCTGGACGGCCGGCTGATCCCCCTGGGCGCCGCGCAGTTCGATTTCGACCCCCGCCAGCCGCTGGCCCCCTGGCGCATCCGCACCAGCGACGGCCTGCTGGACCTCGTCTTCACCCCCGAAGGCGGTCGCCACGAAGACCGCAACCTGCTCCTGGCCGCCAGCCATTACGTACAACCGGTGGGGCGCTTCAATGGCACGGTGCGGGCTCATGGTGGTGCGCCGGCGCGTGCGGTGCGGGATCTGGTCGGCGTGACGGAGGATCACCGGTCGCGGTGGTGAGGGGCGCTGCCGGTCTCACTCGGGGAGCGCTACATACCGGCGGATATTTTGAAATCATCCATGGACGCGAATAGAGAAATGCTGGTATATCACTACGAAGAGCAAGATCGATTCTTCTTAGGAAGTGAAAAAGCTGATTTTTGCCCGCTCACCGGCACTCCGTCTTTACCAGCTCACGCAACCTTTGTTCCGCCGCCTCTTTTGGCAACGCAGGGAGACGAGATAGCTCAGTTTGATGAAACCTTGCAGCAGTGGCGAATTGTTCCCAATAATTTCTGGCGACCGATGCGTGACGAGGTCAACTATGACGCAGGCAGGCGGTTAGCTACGTATCAACCGATCGCTCTTTCCGCGTTCGGGGACCAGTTCCCGAACTATCCTTCCATACCTCAAATATGCAATTCATTTCTTGTCGTGACATCCATTTGCCAACGCGTGCGAATAATCCAAGAAAAATTTAACGTCGCATGCTCCTTGCATAGAGAAATAGCAAGGGGAAATTCACCTCTGGTTACTATGGATGCGCCCGACGCCACGAATTTATCGTGCTTGCCCACGCCCATCTTTAGATACAAACTGGAAATCGAGTCTATTGTTTATTTAATGCGGCGGGTTTTAGATTGCCTTACTCAGCTCACTTATTTAATTACAGATGCAGAGCAGTTTAAGAAGACAAGAAAGATAGCTCACAATGAGATAGGGAGGGCGCTAGATTTATCAATACGAGATACGGATTTTTCGCGGATTATTGTCGGGGACGGCGATCGCTACGATCTCGACACAACAGGTTTCTTAAATATCATCAATGATCTATTTAACAATTTTAAGCATTGCTTTATGCACGAAGAAAGCAACCTACTTATCGGGGCAGAAATTCCAACGATCACAACGTATCACGCCAAGCACAATGACCATAATTCAAAGATCACTTTTCACAACCATAGCGCGCACCACATTATGATGGGCTTTCAAGACACTCTCTTTCGTATTTTTAAGAACCAAAAGACATTCTTATCTAATGCGGTTGCCAGTAATTAACGGTTTGCACTTGTTGGGGCATGCCGCCAGCAAGATCGAGCGCACCAGCCAACATGAATAAAGTTACAGGCGCGTGCCTCTGTAGTGCAGTGCAGTACGAGGTCAACGACAACTTCAAATACTCGGGCTTTTGCCACTGCTCCGATTGCCGCCGATTCTCCGGGTCGGCGTCTTCCGCGATGGCTGGCATTCCCGCGGAGGAGTTCACTTTCTTGCAAGGCGAGGAGTCGATCAAACGCTTCGTCAAGAGCGAGAACACCGTCCTGGCTTTTTGCAGCAACTGTGGCTCAAGCCTCTATGCCGAAAAGCCGAAGCGGGGGATGCTCCATCTGAGGCTCGGGACACTGAACGAAGTACCCAGCCTGCGTCCGCAGTTCCATTCGTTTGTCGCGTCAAAGGCGGAGTGGGACACCATTTGCGACGGGCTGCCTCAATACAAAGGCGGGCGCTCCTGAGTGCGCAACCGGTTCCGCCACGCAGAGAGCGCAAGAGCGTTGCTCTTGCGCTCCCGATGCCGGCCCCTGAGCATGTGACTGGGTCGCACCGAGCAAGCGGCTGTGGTGGCTTGGCTGAACCCGGGCGGGCCCGACGCGGGGCCTCTCCTGATCCCCCTGCCATCCGCCGGGCCTGAAGCCTCAATGCAGCCCGCGCCCGCCCTTGCGGCCGTCGCCGGTCTGCTGCTCCTGCGTGGTCTGCTGGCCGCCGCCGGCGTCACCGCTGGCGGCTGACAGGTTGGAGCGGTCGGGCTCGGCCGGGGTGGAGATCTCTTCCAGCGCCTGGGAGATGTCGGCCTCGTCGCCGGCCTTGGCGGCCAGGTCGCCCAGGGAGAGCATGCCCACGACCTTCTTGTTGCGGTCCACCACGGGCAGGCGGCGGATCTGGACCTCGCGCATGAGCTCCAGCACCTCGTCGACGGACTGGTCCTCGTAGCAGCAGCGCACGTTCTGGCTCATCACCTCGGACAGCGGGGTGGAGTCGGCCGGGCGGCCGCTGGCCACGCCGCGCACGGTGATGTCGCGGTCCGTGACCATGCCGACCAGCTCGTCGCCGTCGCACACGGGCACGGCGCCGACGTTGAGCTCATCCATGGCCTGGGCGGCCAGCATCATGGTGTCCTGCGGCTTCATCACGCGGACACCGCGGGTCATCACTTCGGCGATCTGGGTCATGGGCTGTTCTCCTTGCGGGTCGGGGCAACGGTAGGGGTGGATGGGTGTTGGGGCAGCCGCTTGGAGGCCGCCGCCGGCGCTGCGCCGGCTGGTGCAGCGCGGCAACCGGCGTGCCCCGCCGCAGCGGCCACAGGATGGGCGAACGCAGCACGGCCGCGGGCGGGCGCCGTGTGCCATGGCCGCCTGCTCCGGTCGCTAATGAGCGCACGGCCGCGCTCCGTTCGGAACGCCATTTGCCGCGCCGTTGCATCAAGGACAGAACACGAGGAGCCCGCCGTGACCGATGCCACCTTGCCCGACACCCCCCTGCATGACGACGACCTGCATGGCCACCTGCGCCCGGCGCCCGCAGCCACGCGGGTCAGCGGCGCCACCCCCGCGTCGATCAACCAGCGCATCCAGCAGCAGATCGAAGCCCGCGTGGCCGAGGCCGCACGCGGCGGCCCGCAGGCCATCGAGCGCCGCCTGGCCGAGCTGGACCGCGAATGGGACATCGAGCGCTGCCTGGAGACCACCGCTGCCTCGCTGGCGCTGGTGGGCACGGCGCTGGGCGCCACCGTCAACCGGCGCTGGTATGCGCTGCCCGCTGCAGTGGGCGCCTTCCTGATGCAGCACGCGCTGCAGGGCTGGTGCCCGCCGCTGCCGCTGCTGCGCCGCCTGGGGGTGCGCACCACGGACGAGATCAATCAGGAGCGCTATGCGCTCAAGGCGCTGCGCGGCGACTTCGCCCCCGTCTCCCGGGCCACGGGCGCGCAGGTGGCCGATGCCGCGGTGCGTGCGGTGCAGGCGCCGTCGACCAGCACGCTGCACTGACCGCGCACCTGCCGCTGCCCTGCCCGCTGCAGCAGCCGCACCGGGCACGTGGCCCTCGGCGGTCGCGGCGGCAGGCCAGGGACGGCTGAGGCCAGGGCAGGGCCGGGCCGCTCAGGCCTTGCCGCCTGGCCGGATGCCGTCGGACTCGGTCACCGGCCCGGGCTTGCCGCTGATGTGGGCGCCGCCCACAGGCTTGCCGTAGCCCTGGCTGACGTTCTCAAGCGCGGTCTGCTCGCGCTTGGCGTCTTCTCCTGAATGACCTGTGCCCTGCGGGGCGGGCTGTTGCGGGGAAGGCGTGGTCTCGCGTTGCGGGTTCATGGGTGCTCCAGAGATGAGGCGCGGTGGCCGCGGGTGGCTGCGGGCGGGCAAGGTGGATACCCGAGTGCCGCTGGGCGCCGCCCGTATGCCGCCGCATGCCGCCGCATGCCGCCGGGTGCTTGCCGGTGCCGATTCGCCGCGCGGCTCTCCGCCCCGCCGCTGCCTCATCCCGCTGCCTCATCCCGCTGCTTCACCCCCGCCGCCTCATCCCCGCCGGTACACGCGCGCCGCATCGCGGCGCTCACCGCCGGCGCGCGCCGTCTGGCCCGGCCACCACTGCTCGGCACGGGTCTCGATGTCCCAGGCGCCGCTGCGGGCCAGGGCTGCGGTGGCTGCCTGCTCGCGCTGCTCGTCGGCCGCTTCCACCACCAGCACCACATGGCCGCGGCGGGCGGCCTCGGCATAGAGCTGCTCGTCCTGCGACGGCGTGCCGGTATCGACGAAGAGCGAGCGCAGCAGCCCGCCGATGGCGCCGGTCAGCGAGCTGCTGCGGGCCACCGCGTCCTGCACCCGCTCCTCGCGCGAGCGGGTGTCCTCTGCGTCCTCGCTCAGATGCACATCGGCCGCCGCGAAGCCCTGCTGCAGCAGGTCCATGCGCGCGGCCCGGGCTTCGGCATCGCTGTCGAACACGCCGACGATCACGGAAGACATGGCTTGGCTCCTTTGCTGTTGGTCATGCAGGCCGCCGGATGCCGGCAGGCCACGATGAGCCCAGGGCGGCAAGCGGCGTTCCGTGGCCCATGCTGCGTCAGCGCGCGGACAGCGCGCGGGCCAGGGCGCGGGCCGGGTGGCGCGGCCCGGATGCGGCGGCCGGCAGGCGGCTGCGCAGGCCCGGGCCGGGCACGCCGTGCAGGGCCCGGCAAGCCCGGGTTTGTCCCGGCGCGCCCCCCACTTGTCCACGGGGATGTGCTGCCTATCATGGCCCGGTGCCCCCGCCCCAAGCCCCCGTGCGCCCCACCCCCGCCCCAGGCCATGCAGCCTGCGGGACGGCCGGCCGCCCGGCGCGCCGCTGACCCCGGCCCGACATGAGCGAGCTCATCCTCGAGACCCGCGGCCTGACGCGCCAGTTCGCCGGCTTCGTCGCCGTCAGCGAGGTCAACCTGCAGGTGCGCCGCGGCCACATCCACGCGCTGATCGGCCCCAACGGCGCGGGCAAGACCACCTGCTTCAACCTGCTGACGAAGTTCCTGGCGCCCACGCGCGGGCGCATCCTCTTCAACGGCATCGACATCACGCGCGAGGCGCCGGACCAGGTGGCCCGTCGCGGCGTCATCCGCTCCTTCCAGATCTCGGCCGTGTTCCCGCGCCTGACGGTGCTGCAGAACGTGCGCATCGGCCTGCAGCGGCAGACCGGCTGGTCGATGAAGTTCTGGCAGAGCGAGCGCAAGCTGCACGTGCTGGACGCCCGCGCCCGCGAGCTGCTGGCCGAGGTGGGGCTGGCCGATGTGGCCGACGAGGTGGCCGGCGCACTGCCCTATGGCCGCAAGCGCGCGCTGGAGATCGCCACCACGCTGGCGATGGAGCCCGAGCTGATGCTGCTGGACGAGCCCACGCAGGGCATGGGCCATGAGGACGTGGACCGCGTCACCGAGCTGATCCGCCGCGTGGCCCAGGGCCGCACCGTGCTGATGGTGGAGCACAACATGAAGGTCGTCTCGCGCATCGCCGACCGCATCACCGTGCTGCAGCGCGGCAGCGTGCTGGCCGAAGGCAGCTATGCGGACGTGTCGGCCGACCCGCGCGTGCTGGAGGCCTACATGGGCACGCCCGACGCCGCCCTGCAAGGCGCCCACTGAAACGCGATGCCGCCCACTGCCGCCACTGCCACCGCCACCGTCACCGCCCTGCACCCCGACGAGGTGCTGACCGTGCGCGGCCTGCATGCCTGGTATGGCGAGAGCCACATCCTGCATGGCGTGGACCTGGAGGTGAAGCGTGGCGAGGTGGTCACCCTGCTGGGCCGCAACGGCGCCGGCCGCACCACGCTGCTGCGCGCGCTGATGGGCCTGACCGGCCGCCGCCAGGGCAGCATCCGCATCCACGGCCGCGAGGCCACCGGCCTGCCGCCGCACCGCATCGCCCACCTGGGCGTGGGCTACTGCCCGGAGGAGCGCGGCATCTTCGCCACGCTGTCGGCGCACGAGAACCTGCTGCTGCCGCCCCGGCTGCGCGGCACGCCGGGCGCCCCGGTGCAGGCGGCGATGAGCCTGGACGAGATCCACGCCCTCTTCCCCAACCTGCGCGAGCGCGCCTTGAGCCCCGGCACCCGCCTGTCCGGCGGCGAGCAGCAGATGCTGGCCATCGCCCGCATCCTGCGCACGGGTGCGTCGCTGCTGCTGCTCGATGAGATCTCCGAAGGCTTGGCCCCGGTCATCGTGCAAGCCCTGGGCCGGCTGATCACCACGCTCAAGGCCCGCGGCTACACCATCCTGATGGTCGAGCAGAACTTCCGCTTCGCCGCGCCGCTGGCCGACCGCTTCTATGTGATGGAGGGCGGCCGCGTGATCGAGCACATCCACGCGGCCGAGCTGCCGCAGCGGCAGGCCGCGCTCAACGAGCTGCTCGGCGTCTGAAACCTTCACCCCGACACAACCCGCCCCAACGAGGAGACACACGATGAAGCCCACCCGCCAGGATCGTTCCCGCTCTCGTGCCCGCCGCCACAGCGGCCCGCCTGCCGGCCGGCTGGCCGTGCTGCGCCGCAGCTGGCCGCTGCTGGCCGCAGCCGCCTGGGGCGCGGCCACCTGGCATGGCGACGCGCATGCGCAGGCGCGCATCAGCGGCGACGTGGTCAGGATCGGCTTCATCACCGACATGTCGGGCCTGTATGCCGACATCGACGGCGCCGGCGGCGTGGAGGCCATCCGCATGGCGATCGCCGACATGAAGGGCACGGTCGCCGGCAAGAAGATCGAGGTGATCTACGCCGACCACCAGAACAAGGCCGACATCGCCTCGGCCAAGGCGCGCGAGTGGTTCGACACCCAGGGCGTGGACCTGCTGATCGGCGGCACCAACTCCGGCGCCAGCCTGGCGATGGCCAAGGTGGCGGCCGAGAAGAAGAAGCCGTTCATCGCCATCGGCGCCGGCAGCGCGCGGTTGACCAACGAAGACTGCACGCCCTACACCGTGCACTACGCCTACGACACCGTGGCCCTGGCCAACGGCACCGGCCGCGCGGTGGTCAAGGCCGGCGGCAAGACGTGGTTCTTCCTGACCGCTGACTACGCCTTCGGCCACTCGCTGCAGAACGACACCGCGGCCGTGGTCACACAGTCGGGCGGCAAGGTGCTGGGCAGCGTGCGCCACCCGCTGTCGGCCAGCGACTTCTCCAGCTTCCTGCTGCAGGCGCAGGGCAGCAAGGCGCAGATCCTGGGCCTGGCCAATGCCGGCGGCGACACCATCAACGCCATCAAGGCGGCCAACGAGTTCGGCATCACGCAGACCATGAAGCTCGCCGGCCTGCTGATGTTCATCAACGACATCCACGCCCTGGGCCTGAACACCACCCAGGGCATGTACATGACCGACTCGTGGTACTGGAACCAGAGCCCCGAGGCGCGCGCCTGGAGCCGCCGCTTCTTCGACAAGATGAAGCGCATGCCCTCCAGCCTGCAGGCGGCCGACTACTCCGCCGCCATGCACTACCTGAACGCGGTGGACGCGGCCAAGACCGACGACGGCGACGCGGTGATGAAGCAGATGCGCGCCACGCCGATCAAGGACTTCTATGCCCAAGGCAGCATCCGCGCCGACGGCCGCATGGTGCACGACATGTTCCTGCTGCAGGTCAAGTCGCAGAAGGAGTCCGCCGAGCCCTGGGACTACTTCAAGGTGGTCACCAAGATCCGCGGCGAGGACGCCTTCACCAAGCTGGCCGACTCCAAGTGCGCCCTCGTCAAGAAGTGACGCGGCCTGCCGCCGGCTGACGCCCTGACTGCATGACCGACCTCTTCGGCATCCCGCTGCCTGCGCTGCTGGGCCAGCTGCTGCTGGGCCTGGTCAACGGCTCGTTCTACGCCATGCTCTCGCTGGGGCTGGCGGTCATCTTCGGGCTGCTGGGGGTCATCAACTTCGCCCACGGCGCCCTCTACATGATGGGCGCCATGCTCGCCTGGATGGGGCTGGAGTATCTGCAGCTGGGCTACTGGCCGATGCTGCTGCTGGCGCCCATCGCCGTGGGCATCGTCGGCATGGTGATGGAGCGGCTGTTCATCCGCCGCATCGCGCGGCTGGACCCGCTCTACGGCCTGCTGCTCACCTTCGGCCTGACGCTGCTGATCGAGGGGCTGTTCCGCTCCTTCTACGGCGTGCAGGGCCAGCCCTATCCGGTGCCCGATGCGCTGCGCGGCGCCACCAACCTGGGCTTCATGATCCTGCCCAACTACCGGGCCTGGGTGGTGGTGGCCTCGCTGGCGGTCTGCCTGGGCACCTGGTGGGTGATCGAGCGCACCTCGCTGGGCGCCAAGCTGCGCGCCGGCACCGAGAACGCCCGCCTGGTGCAGGCCTTCGGCATCAACGTGCCGCTGATGGTGACGCTGACCTACGGCTTCGGCGTGGCCCTGGCCGCCTTTGCCGGCGTGCTGGCCGCGCCGGTGCTGCAGGTGACGCCGCTGATGGGCTCCAACCTCATCATCACGGTGTTCGCCGTGGTGGTGATCGGCGGCATGGGGTCCATCCTGGGCTCCATCCTCACCGGCCTGGGCCTGGGCGTGATCGAAGGCCTGACGCGCGTGTTCTGGCCGGAGGCGTCCAACACCGTGGTCTTCCTCATCATGGCCGTGGTGCTGCTGGTGCGGCCTGCCGGTCTCTTCGGCAAAGAGTGAAACCCACCCCCTACCGGCTTCGCCGGCGTGGAATGAGGCCCACCCCCTACCGGCTTCGCCGGCCCCCTCAAGGGGGCGCCGCCAGCGGACCGGCCAAGCCGGATCCGCGGCGGCCGCTTGGTGAGTCGTGGCATGCGGTGGGGCGGCGGGCTGACGGAGACGATGAAGATGCTTGAATCTGCACAGCGCGACCGCGCCACCTGGGTGCTCTACGGCGGCCTGCTCGTGCTGGCGCTGGCCCTGCCCACCCTGGGCGCGTATCCGGTCTTCGTGATGAAGGTGCTGTGCTACGCGCTCTTTGCGTGTGCCTTCAACCTGCTGATCGGCTACACCGGGCTGCTGAGCTTCGGCCATGCGGCTTTCCTGGGCTCGGCCGCCTATGCCTGCGGCCATGCGCTCAAGGTGTGGGGCTGGAGCTGGCCGGTGGGGCTGATGTTCGGCACCGCGGTGGCGGCCGTGCTGGGCCTGGCCATCGGCTGGCTGGCCATCCGGCGCGCGGGGATCTACTTCTCGATGATCACGCTGGCCCTGGCCCAGATGGTCTATTTCTTCTTCCTGCAGATGCCCTTCACCGGCGGTGAGGACGGCTTGCAGTCGGTGCCGCGTGGCACGCTGCTGGGCCTGGATCTGGGCGACGACCGGGTGCTGTACGTGCTGGTGGTGGCGGTCTTTGCTGCGGCCTTCCTGCTCATCCACCGCATCGTGCATTCGCCGTACGGCCAGGTGCTGCAGGCCATCCGAGAGAACGAGCCGCGCGCCGTCTCGCTGGGCTACCCGGTGGCCCGCTACAAGCTGCTGGCCTTCGTGCTCAGCGCGGCGCTGGCCGGGCTGGCGGGCGCGATGAAGACGCACGTGCTGGGCTTTGCCACGCTGACCGATGCGCTGTGGACGACGTCCGGCCTGGTCATCCTGATGGCCCTGGTGGGTGGCATCGGCACGCTCACCGGGCCCATCGTCGGCGCCCTGGTCATCCTGCTGCTGGAGACCAAGGTCGGCGACTTCGGCCGCTGGATGGCGGGCGTGACGCAGGTCGAGTGGTTCAACGGCCTGGGCGAGTCGGTGACGCTGGTCACCGGCCTGATCTTCGTGGTGTGCGTGCTCGCCCTGCGCCAGGGCGTGGTGGGCGAGCTGGCGGCGCGGCTGCGGCTGCGCTGAGGGCAGCCGCCACCCGCGCCGCGCCGCCTTCAGCGGCCCGCCCCCAGCATGCGCCGGCGCGCGGCGCCCAGGCCACCCACCAGGGCCACGCCCGCGCCCATCAGCGCCCAGCTGGACGGCTCGGGCACCGGGTTGGCGGCCACCAGGTTGTCCAGCGCGGTCTCCTCGCAGCACTGGATGCCGCCGATCTCCGGCCCCTCGCTCCAGGTGATGCGGGTGATGGCCGAGTCGCTGATCACGCCGAAGAAGATCGGATCCTGCTCCGTGGCGTTGACCGGCAGGATGGGGATGCCGGTATAGGTGGTATCGCCGTCGGCGAAGTACACGTTGAGAAAGCCCGGGCCGGGCGTGGCCGGGTTGAAGGCTTCGATGTCGAAGCCGAAGGCGCGGTAGCCCGCCCCCAGGTTCAGCTCGTAGACCGCTTCAGGCTGGTTGCGGTCGGTGATGAACATTTCCTTGTCGCCCGAGCCCTGGAACACCTGGATATGGTCCAGGTTGGTGGTGGCCGTCACGCCAGGCAGCAGCGCCACGCCGCTCAGGTCGGTACCGTCGGCGTAGCCCTCGAAGTCCTGCGTGGCCGTGGGCGCGCCGCCCAGCGCGGAGAGAAAGTCCGTGCGATCGCCATACAGCGTCACCGTGGCCGCACTGGCCCCGCCGGCGGCAGCCAGCAGGGTGGCCAGTGCCGCCAGCCGCAGCGGGCGGCGCAGGGCGATCGGCATGCGGGCCGGCAACACGCACGTGATGAAGTCGGTCATGGGTCACTCCTGGGTGGATTGGGGGCCGCGCAGCGCGCGGGCCGCGGGGGCGGTGTCGATGCCACCGGGGGTGGTCTGCGTCACCGTGCAGTCGCGCGACAGCTGCACGGCCAGCGTGGAGTCGTCGAGCCAGAACTCCGGCGGCGTGGTGCCGAAGTTGGTCACCTTCCACTGCACCTGCACGCGCACGGTCAGCGGCGCCGAGCCGGGGTTGCGGATGCAGCGGTGGCGGCTGAAGCCATGCGACTCCCAGGAGCCGGTGCCGTCACCGCCGGCATTGGTGCTGTCCAGCGCGAAGGTGTCGGGCCCGTGCGTGCTGGCCTGCGGGCTGCCCTCGTCACCGTTGATCAGGATGCGCGCCTCGCACCAGTCCTGCGTGCCGTTCTCGCCGTTGCAGCGCGTCTCCGCATCGAAGCCCACGGCCACCAGCGCCGTGGTCAGCGGCGGCACGAAGATCGTGGTGCTGGCTCCCGGCAGGTCGGCAAAGGCCGTGTTGGACGTGGTCTGCGGGTTGGTGTTGGTGACCACGCGCTTGAAGAACGGCGTGCCGCTGGTGAAGGTCTCGATGCCGTCGAAAGCTTGCGCTGCCGGGCCGCACAGGGCGGCCAGCGCGCCGGCCAGGGCCACCGCCGCCAGGCGAGGCCGGTGAGGGAAGATTGACGTGGACATGGATGCTCCTTGTGTTGATGACGGCGGCTGCATGCACGCCGACAGGCAGCGCACTGTGGGCGCCGCCTCTCGCCTGAGGCATCCCTAGCGGTAGGGAAGGCTGACGAGCTAGGGAGAAGCGCGCCACGCTCTAGGGAGCCCATCAGGGGGATGCGTGCCATCGCGCGCCGGCTGCGGCCAGCCCCGCGCTTGCCCCCGCGCTGCGGCAACGGCCCCACGCGGGCAGGCCAGCACCGCGGTTCCTAGAATCTTTGGCCCCATTGCGCGCGGGCCCTCCTGGGCGCCGCGCCCGCTCAACGCCGAGCCACAGAAAGCCCCACCATGTCCCAAGGCCAGATCCGCATCCGCGGCGCCCGCCAGCACAACCTGAAGAACCTGGACCTGGACCTGCGCACCGGCGAGCTGACGGTGGTCACCGGCCCGTCGGGCTCGGGCAAGTCGTCGCTGGTGTTCGACACGCTGTATGCGGAAGGCCAGCGGCGCTACGTGGAGACCTTCTCCGCCTATGCCCGCCAGTTCCTCGACCGCATGGACCGGCCGGCCGTGGACAAGGTGGACGGCGTGCCGCCGGCCATCGCCATCGACCAGACCAACCCGGTGCGCACCTCGCGCTCCACGGTGGGCACGATGACCGAGCTCAACGACCACCTGAAGCTGCTCTTCGCCCGCGCGGCGCAGCTGTTCGATGCCCGCACCGCCCAACTGGTGCGCGAGGACCATGCGCAGAGCATCCTGGCCGAGCTGCGCCGCCGCGGCGCGGCCGCCGGCGACCCGCGGCTGGTGCTGACCTTCCCGGTGGAGCTGCCGGCCGGCGTGTCCGATGAAGAGATCGAGCAGTGGCTCTCGGCCAGCGGCTACACCCGCGTGCAGGCGCGGCGCGAGGTGGAATCGCCTGAAGGCAAGCGGCTGCAGCTCGACGTGGTTGCGGACCGTTTCCGCATCTCCAACGCCGACGATACGCGCGTGACCGAGGCGCTGGAGGGCGCGCTCAAGCGCACCGGCCGCGTCAACGTCTATGCCATCTCGGAGGATGGCAGCGAAGAAGTCTGGCGCTTCTCCAGCGGCCTGCACTGCCCCGACAGCGACCTGAGCTACAGCGCGCCGCAGCCGGCGATGTTCTCGTTCAACTCGGCCTTCGGCGCCTGCGAGGCCTGCCGCGGCTTCGGCCGCGTCATCGGCGTGGACTGGGGCCTGGTGATCCCCGACCACCGCAAGCCGCTGCGCTCCGGCGCCATCAAGCCGATGCAGACGCCCGCCTGGCAGGAGAGCCAGGACGACCTGCTGAGGTACGCCGGCGAGGCCGGCGTGCCGCGCGACACGCCGTGGTCGCAGCTGTCGCCCGAACACCAGCGCTGGGTGATCGACGGCGACCCGGCCTGGAAAGGCAACTGGAACAAGCAGTGGTACGGCATCCGCCGCTTCTTCGAGTACCTGGAGAGCAAGGCCTACAAGATGCACATCCGCGTGCTCTTGTCCAAGTACCGCTCCTACACGCCCTGCCCCACCTGCGGCGGCGCGCGCCTGAAGCTGGAGTCGCTGCTGTGGCGCCTGGGCAGCCGGGAGGACGCCGATGCGGTGCTGGACCCGGCCCGCCGCTTCATGCCGGTGGGCGCGGGCTGGAGCCGCGAGCAGCTGGAGTCGCTGCCGGGGCTGCACCTGCACGACCTGATGCTGCTGCCCATCCAGAAGCTGCGGCGCTTCTTTGATGTCCTGCGTCCTCAAGCTCTGCACGGCGAGGTGCACGACGACGCGCTCAAGCTGCTGATGGACGAGATCCGCACCCGGCTGCGCTACTTGTGCGATGTGGGCCTGGGCTACCTCACGCTGGACCGCCAGAGCCGCACGCTGTCCGGCGGCGAGGTGCAGCGCATCAACCTGACGACTGCCCTGGGCACGTCGCTGGTCAACACGCTCTTCGTGCTGGACGAGCCGAGCATCGGCCTGCACCCGCGCGACATGCACCGCATCAACGAGGCCATGCTGCGCCTGCGCGATGCCGGCAACACGCTGGTGGTGGTGGAGCACGACCCGGCCGTGATGCTGATGGCCGACCGCGTGATCGACATGGGCCCCGGCCCCGGCACGCAGGGCGGGCGCATCGTCTTCGACGGCCCGCCCGAGGACCTGATGGCCGCCGAGACGCTGACCGGCGCCTACCTGGGCGCGCGCCGCCAGATCGGCCTGGGCCTGCGCCGCGCGGTGGACGACAGCACGCCGCGGCTGATCATCGAGGGCGTGCGCGAGCACAACCTCAAGGACGTCAGCGTGTCCTTCCCGCTGCAGCGGCTGGTGTGCGTGACCGGCGTGTCCGGCTCGGGCAAGTCCACGCTGATGCAGGACGTGCTCTACCCCGCCCTGGCCCGCCACTTCGGCCAGGCCACCGAGACGCCGGGCGAGCATGACCGCCTGCTAGGCGCCGACTGGCTGGCCGATGCGGTGTTCGTCGATCAATCACCCATCGGCAAGACGGCGCGCTCCAACCCGGCGAGCTACGTGGGCGCCTTCGACACGCTGCGCACGCTGTTCGCCGACGCGCCGCTGGCCCGCGAGCGCAACTACGGCGCGGGCATGTTCAGCTTCAACGCCGGCGACGGGCGCTGCCCCACCTGCGGCGGCTCGGGCTTCGAACACGTGGAGATGCAGTTCCTCTCCGACGTCTACCTGCGCTGCCCGGATTGCGAAGGCACGCGCTTTCGCGCCGAGATCCGCGAGGTGGCCATCGAGCGCGGTGGCCGGCGGCTCAACGTGTCCGACGTGCTGGAGCTGACCGTGGGCGACGCGCTGCGCCTCTTCGCCGAGGACCGCGAGGTGGTGCGTGCGCTGCAGCCGCTGGCCGACGTGGGGCTGGACTACCTCACCCTGGGCCAGCCGGTGCCCACGCTGTCCGGCGGCGAGGCCCAGCGCCTGAAGCTGGCCGGCTTCCTGGCCGAGGCGGCCAAGAACGCCACCAGCAGCCGCCAGCGCATCGCGCGCAAGGGCACGCTGTTCCTGTTCGACGAGCCGACCACCGGCCTGCACTTCGACGACATCGCCAAGCTCATGCGCGCCATGCGCAAGCTGCTGGAGGCGGGGCATTCGCTGATCGTCATCGAGCACAACCTGGACGTGATCCGCGCCGCCGACTGGATCGTCGACCTGGGCCCGGAGGGCGGCGACGAAGGCGGCCAGGTCATCTGCACCGGCACACCGCAGGACGTGAAGGCCTGCGCCGGCTCGCACACCGGGCAGGCGCTGCGCGACTACGAGCAGGCGCTGGGGCTGGAGCCCTTGGACACGCTCACCGCTCAAGAGCCGCGGCCCCGCTACACCGCCGCAGCCGACACCGACTACGGCACGCCGCTGCAGACCCTGATGCGCCGCCGCAAGCGCGAGCCGGCCCCGGCCGCGCGCGACGTGATCCAGGTAGTCAATGCCCATGAGCACAACCTCAAGGGCCTGAGCGTGGAGATCCCGCGCGGGCAGTTCAACGTCATCACCGGCGTCTCGGGCTCGGGCAAGTCCACGCTGGCCTTCGACATCGTCTTCAACGAGGGGCAGCGTCGCTATCTGGAATCGCTCAACGCCTATGCGCGCAGCATCGTGCAGCCGGCCGGGCGGCCGGAGGTGGATGCGGTGTACGGCATCCCGCCCACGGTGGCCATCGAGCAGCGGCTGTCGCGCGGCGGGCGCAAGAGCACCGTGGCCACGGTGACCGAGGTCTATCACTTCCTGCGCCTGCTCTACGTGAAGCTGGGCACGCAGTACTGCCCGGTGTGCACGGCCGATGCCAGCGTGGCCGTGCTGCCGCAGACGCCGCAGGCCATTGCCGCGCAGCTGATCCGCGACCACGCCGGCGAGCACATCGGCCTGCTCGCGCCGCTGGTGGTCAACCGCAAGGGCGTCTACACCGACCTGGCCAAGTGGGCCGCGGCGCGCGGCCACACCCACCTGCGCGTCGATGGCGAGTTCGTGCCCACGGCCGGCTGGGGCACCGCCGCCGGTCCGCGCCTGGACCGCTTCAAGGAACACACCATCGAGCTGCCGATCGGCGACCTGACGCTCACGCCCGAGCGCGAAGGCGAGCTGCGCGAGCTGCTGGCCAAGGCGCTGGAGCACGGCAAGGGCGTGGTGCACCTGCTGGCGCCGCTGACCGGGCTGGACGGCGCCATGCGCACGGGCGGCTCCACCTCGCGCATCGGCCGCATGCGCGTCTTCAGCACCAAGCGCGCCTGCCCGCAGTGCGGCACCAGCTTCCCCGAGCTGGACCCGCGCATGTTCTCGTACAACAGCAAGCACGGCTGGTGCGCTGACTGCGTGGGCACCGGCCTGGCGTTGACCCGCGAGCAACGCAAGGCGCTGGACGACAGCCTGGCCGACAAGGACAAGGACAAAGGCCGCGAGCGCAGCTTCGATGAGCCCGAGGTGGAAGACCTGGCCGAGGACCAGCCCTGCGGCACCTGCCACGGCGCGCGGCTGTCGCCCACGTCACTGGCCGTGCGGCTGCGGGATGAATCCATCGCCCAGGTCGCCGCGCGCTCGGTCATCGACGCCCGCCGCTGGGTGGAGAAGATGAAGCTCGACGGCCGCGAGGCCGCCATCGCCCGCGACGTGGTCACCGAGATCAAGAGCCGCCTGGCCTTCCTGGACCAGGTGGGCCTGGGCTACCTGACGCTGGACCGCGCCGCGCCCACGCTGTCCGGTGGCGAGGCCCAGCGCATCCGCCTGGCCGCGCAGCTCGGCTCCAACCTGCAGGGCGTGTGCTACGTGCTGGACGAGCCGACCATCGGCCTGCACCCGCGCGACAACCGCATCCTGCTTGACGCCCTGGCCCAGCTCGGCCAGCAGGGCAACACGCTGGTGGTGGTGGAGCACGACGAGGACACCATCCGCCGTGCCGACCACATCATCGACATCGGCCCCGGCGCGGGCAAGCGCGGCGGCACCGTGGTGGCCCAGGGCACGGCCGAGGACCTGCAGCGCAGCCCCGATTCGCTCACCGGCCGCCTGCTCGGCCGGCCCATGCTCCACCCGCTGCAGCCGCGCCGCCCGGTGGACCTGGACGCCCCGGCCTCCACCCTCACCGTGCACGGCGCCTCGCTGCACAACCTGCGCAACCTCACCGCCCGCGTGCCGCTCAAGCGGCTGGTGGCGGTGACTGGGGTGTCCGGCTCGGGCAAGTCCACGCTGGCGCGCGACGTGCTGCTGACCAGCGTGCAGGCCGCGGTGGCATCCAAGGCCAGCAAGAGCAAGGCCCGCCCCGCCCCGCACGGCTGCCTGCAGATCGAAGGCTGGGGCGCGGTCGACCGCGTGCTGGAGGTGGACCAGACCCCGATCGGCAAGACGCCGCGCTCCTGCCCGGCCACCTACATCGGCTTCTGGGACAGCATCCGCCGCCTTTTTGCCGACACGCTGGAGGCCAAGGCCCGCGGCTTCGGCCCCGGCCGCTTCAGCTTCAACACCGGCGAGGGCCGCTGCCCGGGCTGCGAAGGCCAGGGCATGCGCACGGTGGAGATGGCCTTCCTGCCGGATGTGAAGGTGCCGTGCGAGCTGTGCCAGGGCCAGCGCTTCAACCCGCAGACCCTGGCCGTCACCTGGCGCGGCAAGAGCATCGGCGACGTGCTGGGCATGGAAGTGGACGAGGCGGTGGAATTCTTCGCCTCCATGCCGCACATCGCCCATCCGCTGATGCTGCTGCGCGACGTCGGCCTGGGCTACCTGACGCTGGGCCAGCCCTCGCCCACGCTGTCCGGCGGCGAGGCCCAGCGCATCAAGCTGGTGACCGAGCTGGCCAAGGTGCGCGACACCCTGCCCGGCTTGCCGGAGGCCGAAGGCTCACCCGCCAAGAAGGCCCGCCGCGGCCCGCCGCCCCCGCACACCCTCTACGTGCTGGACGAGCCCACCGTCGGCCTGCACATGGCCGACGTCGAGCGCCTGATCCGCGTGCTGCACCGCCTGGTCGACGGCGGCCACAGCGTGCTCGTCATCGAGCACGACCTGGACGTGATCGCCGAAGCCGACTGGGTGCTCGACCTGGGCCCCGAAGGCGGCTCCGGCGGC
Organism: Burkholderiales bacterium; assembly: GCA_016219375.1. GTDB lineage: Bacteria > Pseudomonadota > Gammaproteobacteria > Burkholderiales > Burkholderiaceae_C > Aquabacterium. The sequence continues at coordinate 14,766 of JACRNC010000017.1, read as the reverse complement.
GGCCAGCTCGTCGCGGCGGGCACGCCGGAGGACGTGGTGGCAGCGGGGACGCATACGGGGGTGGCGTTGCGGCCGGTATTGGGAAGGGTGGCGCAGGGGTGAGGGTTCGGGCGCTTGCCGGACGAGCTCGCTGCGCGCCACGCTAGACAGTCCAATATTCCCCGGGGTACATGCCATGAGCAAGACCGCATCCGCCATCCTGAGCGCCGTTCATGAAACCGCGAGCGGGCTGCCCCGTGCGGGCGTGATGAGCGCACAGACGCTGCGCAGCTTCGACCTCACATGTGCGCCGCCCCCAGTGTCCCTGGCACCCGATGAGATCCGCCAGATCCGCGAGGCGGCTCACGTCAGCCGGGTCGTGTTCGCCCGGCTGCTCAACACCAGCGCCTTGACGGTGGAGCAGTGGGAGACAGGCCAGAAGAAGCCGACGGGCACGGCGCTCAAGCTGCTGCATCTGGTGCAGGACCGGGGATTGGAAGTCTTGGTCTGACCCGGCGCCCGCCCGGCAAGGTTCCGCGCCGGACGGGCCGCTTCAGCGTGCCGCTGCGCAGGCGTCCCGGCCTCCATCGACCGGACGCTCCTGAGCTGACGGGCTCAAGACTGCGCGCCGCGCTCTGCACGGCCTACCCGGCATTGCACCGAGCGCCCTCACTGCGCCGCATACAGGCGCCACGCCACGGGCGCCCACACCGCGGCCAGCAACACCACCAACCCCGGCAGCACCCGCATCGCGAACCCCGCCCCACCCGCCACCCAGGCGGCCACGAACTTGCTCAGTGAGTTGGCGCTGAAGGCCAGCAGCACCGCCAGCAGCATCTGCTCCATCGGCAGCCGGCCGCGGGCGGCCAGGGAGTAGGCGGAGGCGGCGGCCGAATGGACGTCGGCGAAACCGGCCAGGGCGGTGGCGATGGTGGCGGCGCCCGCGCCCAGGGTGTTCTGCACCAGCGCCACGCCGGCGGTGACGCCGGTGAGCAGGGCAGCCACCATCACCGCCTGGCGCAGGCTGAACATGCGGTTGCTGACGGGCTGGGCTTGAGCCTCGGTGTCGCGGCGGCGGTGCAGGCCTGCGGCGGCACCCGCGGCTGCGGCCGCGCCGCCGGCCAGCAGCATGGGCCACAGGGCGGCCAGCAAGGCCGGCTGCACGGCCACGGCCAGCACGGTCAGCTGGGCGATGGTGGCCACGTTGGAGAACAAGGCCCCGGCCACGCAGGACGCGCGCAGTGCCGGCTCGGCCCGGGCGCGCGCGCCCATGGCGGCGAAGGTGGCGGTGCTGGACACGAACCCCGATGCCAGCCCGGACAGCGCCAAGCCCAGCCAGGCGCCGGTCATGCGCACGGCCACATGGCCGGCGGCCTGCAGCGTCATCAGGAGGACGGCCAGCCGCCAGAGGTTGCGCGGGTTGACCTCGGCCAGCCAGGGCAGCGGCCGGTCCGGGATGAGCGGCAGCACGATGAGCGCGGCGGCGGCCAGCTGCAGGATGCTGCGGCCCTCGCCTTCGGTGAGCACGCGGGTGGAGAAGCGGTGCAGCCGCCGCCGCCCGGCCAGCAGCAGGGCCACCACCACGCCTGCAGCGGCGGCCAGCTGCGGCCGCTCGACGGCCATCACGCCCAGCACATAGGTGGCGAACAGCGCCAGCTCGGTGGTGATGCCGGGGTCGCCGGCTGCCGTGCGGCGATAGCTGAGCAGCGCCAGGCCGCCGACGAAGAGCGCAGCAGCCGCCACCAGCCAGGGCTCGCCCGAGAGCTGAGACAGCGCACCGGTGAGGGCCACGATGGTGAAGCTGCGCACGCCGGCCTGCCCGCGCTGGGGGCCGCGACCCTTGTTGCGCTCGCGCTCCACGCCGATGAGCAGGCCGATGCCCAGCGCGACGGCCAAGCCCAGGACGGTGGCATGGGCTTCGGGCATGGGGCGATCAGGCTGCGGAGGCGGACCAGGGGTCGATCACCTGAAGGTCCGGGTAAGAGAAGTCGCGCAGGTTGCGCGTGACCAGCGTCAGGCCGTGGGTCAGCGCGGTGGCCGCCAGCAGGCTGTCGATGACGGGCAGCGGCCGGCCCGCCTGCGCCACCAGATGCCCCCAGCGATCGGCCACGCGCGCATCGATGGGCAGCAGCCGCCCGGCAAAGAAGGCCGGCAGCTCCACTTCCAGCCAATCGAGCAGCCGGCGCTTGCGCGCGCCTTCGGGCAGCGCCTCGATGCCCTTGCGCAGCTCGCCGAGGGTCAGCACCGACAGATACAGCGTGGTGGCCGGCCGGCTCGCCACCCAGCTGACGACCTGGGCATGCGGCTCACGCCGACGCAGCTCGGACAGGACGTTGGTGTCGATCAGGTAGCTCACAGGCTGAGCTCGCGCGTGAGGCCGGGGTCGCGCGGGAAGTCGAGCTCCTCAAGCCCCACGAGGGGCGAGCGGTGCATGAAGGCGACCAGCGATTCGCCCGTGCCGGTCAGCCGCTCATAGTCCGCCCGCGACAGCACCACGGCCACAGGGCGGCCGTGCACGGTGATCTCTTGCGGGCCGAGCCGCTCGGCCTCCTTGACCACCTCGGACAGCCGCGACTTGGCCTCTTGCATCTGCCAGGTTTGCATGGCGCACCTCCTTCTGACCGGACTGGTCAGATTGTAGGCGGGCGGGGAGCCGGCCGGCTTATTCGCCGCCCGCCGCAGCTATGCCGCATCGCTTCGTTGGCGGCTGGGCAGGCCGCGCCTATGGTCGGCTCCCCTCCGCATTTCTACAGACGACCGATGCACCTGAGTGCCGCCCTCTGCTTGCCTTTGCCCGGGGCCAAGGACCTCGACGGCTTGCGTGCCGTCTTCACGTCTGCTGGCCGCGCTTCAGCGGCGGCGCGAAGCCTGGTCCGCGGGCTGCTGGCGGCCGGCGCGGTGCTGGCCTGCTGGGCTGCTCTGCCCGCGCGGGCTGCCGATGGCGCTGCGGCCGCTGCGACGGCCGTGGCCCCGGTCGAGCTGCGCATCGGCTTCCAGAAGAGCAGCGTGAACCTGGTGGTGCTCAAGCAGCAGGGCATGCTGGAGAAGCGCTTCCCCGGCACCAAGGTGAGCTGGTACGAGTTCCCGGCCGGGCCGCAGCTGCTGGAGGCGCTGTCGGTGGGCAGCGTGGACGTGGGCATGACGGGCGATACGCCGCCGGTGTTCGCGCAGGCGGCGGGCAAGGCGATCGTCTACATCGCCGCGGAGCCGCCCAAGCCGCGCAGCTCGGCCATCCTGGTGCCGCCGGGGTCGTCCATCCGTACGCTGGCGGATCTGAAAGGCCGCAAGGTGGCGCTGCAGAAGGGATCGAGCGCCCACTATCTGCTGGTGCGCGCGCTGCAGAGGGCGGGCCTGCAATGGAGGGACATCAGCCCCGCGTGGCTGACGCCGGCCGAGGCGCGCGCGGCCTTCGAGCGCGGCAGCGTGGACGCCTGGGCCGTCTGGGACCCGTACTACGCGGCCACCGAGATCGACCTGAAGCCGCGCGTGCTGAGCGACGGCGTGGGCCTGTCGGGCAACAACTCGTTTTATCTGGCCTCGCCGGCCTTTGCCCGCGCGCATGCGGCCTTCATCCCGCCGCTGCTGGCCGAGCTGAGCCGCGCCGATGCCCATGTGCAGACGCACCGCAAGGAGTCCGCACAGCTCATCAGCGACTTCAGCGGGCTGCCGCTGGCCACGGTGCACCGCTTCCTGGCGCGCCGGCCGGCCTCGCCGGTGCAGCCGGTGCCCGCCGCCCTGGTGGCCGACCAGCAGCGGCTGGCCGACACCTTCCACGCGCTGGGCCTGCTGCCGCGCGCGGTGCGGGTGGCCGACGTGGTGTGGGCGCCGGGCAGGCCGGTCGCAGCCACGGCATCGGCTGGCTCCACTCCCACCCCCATCACCCCAACCGCCACCACACCCGCACCGGCACGGCTGGCCGGCGCCGACACGCGCTGAGCGCGCAGCGCCGGGATGCAAGGGCCGCCTGCGCCATCCCGGCCGCACTGACCGGACCGACCGGCGCGCGCAGCCGCGCCGCCCTGCGCCGGCCCGCCCGCGCTGGCGTACGCTTGCCGCTCCCCCTTCGCCCACCCTTCTCCCCCACGCCCGGCAGCAGACCGCCGGGCGGCTCACCGCAAACCAGGAGTCCCCATGCCCATCCCGCCCGACTGGCGCTTCGAGACCATCTCCGTGCACGGCGGCTACTCGCCCGACCCCACCACCAAGGCCGTGGCGCCGCCCATCTACCAGACCGTGGCCTATGCCTTCGACAGCGCACAACATGGCGCGGACCTGTTCGACCTGAAGGTAACGGGCAACATCTACACGCGCATCATGAACCCCACCCAGGCGGTGCTGGAGGAGCGCGTGGCGGCCCTGGAGGGCGGCATCGCGGCGCTGGCGCTGGCATCGGGCCAGGCGGCCGTCACCTATGCCATCCAGACGATTGCCGAGGCAGGCGACAACATCGTGGCCTCGACCTCGCTCTACGGCGGCACCTACAACCTGTTCGCCCACACGCTGCCGCAATACGGCATCGAGGTGCGCTTTGCCGATGACCGCAATCCCGACAGCTTCGCTCCGCTGATCGACGAGCGGACCAAGGCGGTGTTCGTGGAGTCCATCGGCAACCCCAAGGGCAACGTGACCGACTTCGCGGCGATTGCCGCGGTGGCCCATGCCCACGGCGTGCCGCTGATCGTGGACAACACCGTGCCCAGCCCCTACCTGTGCCGGCCCATCGAGCACGGCGCGGACATCGTGGTGCACTCGCTGACCAAGTACCTGGGCGGCCACGGCACCAGCCTGGGCGGCGCCATCGTCGACTCCGGCAAGTTCCCGTGGGCCGAGCACAAGGCGCGCTTCAAGCGGCTCAACGAGCCCGACGTCAGCTACCACGGCGTGGTCTACACCGAGGCACTGGGCCCGGCCGCCTACATCGGCCGCGCGCGCGTCGTGCCGCTGCGCAACATGGGCGCAGCGATCTCGCCGTTCAACGCCTTCCTGATCCTGCAGGGCATCGAGACCCTGGCGCTGCGCATGGACCGCATCAGCGCCAACGCGCTGGCCGTGGCCCGGCACCTCAAGCTCAGCGACAAGGTGGAGTGGGTGCAGTACGCCGGGCTGGAGGACCACCCGGACCACCCGCTGCTCAAGCGCTACTTCAACGGCCGGGCCTCAGGCCTGCTGACCTTCGGCATCAAGGGTGGCCGCGAGGCCGGCGCGCGCTTCCTGGACGGGCTCAAGCTGTTCACGCGGCTGGTCAACATCGGCGACGTGCGCTCGCTGGCCACGCACCCGGCGTCGACCACGCACCGGCAGCTCTCGCCCGAGGAGCTGGCCAAGGCCGGCGTCAGCGAGGACACGGTGCGGCTGTCGGTGGGCATCGAGCACATCGACGACCTGCTGGCCGACCTGGACCAGGCGCTGGCCGGGGTCTGAGCTACAAAGCCCGCTGCGGCCTGGGTGGTCCGCAAGCAACAGCCGCCGCCCGACGAGGGGCCGTCCAGAATGGCGGCCCCTTTGTCGTTGATGGGGCCAGCCGCCGCCCCGCCGCCTGCCATGTCCTCGCTGTCCGTCACCGCATCCTGGGCGCTGCTGCTCGTCGCCGGCCTGCTGGAGGTCGTCTGGGCCGCGGGGCTGAAGACCACCGACGGCTTCAGCCGCCTGTGGCCCAGCGTGGGCGTGATCGTGGTGGCCTGGCTGAGCTTCTGGCTGCTGGGCCTGGCCATGCGCCAGCTGCCGGCCGGCACGGCCTACGCGGTGTGGGTGGGCATCGGCGCAGCGGGCACGGTGATCGCCGGCATCGTGCTGCTGGGTGAATCGGCCAGCCCGGCCCGCCTGGGCTGCGTGGGGCTGATCCTGGCCGGCGTGATCGGGCTCAAGCTGCTGGAGAAGTAAGCCGGCTGCGGCGCCTGCAACGGCACGGCTTCAGGCCGCCCCGGCCTGCTGCGCCCGGCGGCGCACCACATAGCGCCGGATGCCCACCAGCATCGCCACGCCCAGCACCAGGCACATGGCCAGCAGCGCGAAGCTCGCCGGGCCGGGGTTCTGCAGCGCGGCGGTCAGGCTGTCGGTGAACCAGGTGATGAAGACCACGCCGGGCAGGATGCCGACGATGGTGCCGACGAGGTAGTCGGCCAGCCGCACGCGCAGGGCGCCGGCGGCCACGTTGACGAGCAGGAAGGGCGCCACCGGCACCACGCGCACGAAGATCATCGTGGGCAGGCCACGCTGGTGCAGCCGGGCGGTGAGCGCATCCACCCTGGCGCCGCCGAAGCGGTCCACCAGCCGGGCGCCGGTGGCGCGGCCGATGCCGTAGGTGGCCAGCGCGCCGGCCAGCAGGCCGCAGAAGGCATAGCCCATGCCCGCCCAGGGCCCGAAGACCACGGCGCAGGCACTGATGACCACCGCCACCGGCATGGCCAGGGCCACGGCCAGCACGCAGCAGCCCAGCACGATCAGCGGCGCGGCCGGCAGCGCCTGGATGCGCCGGCCCCAGGCGGTGAGCACGTCCAGGTCCAGCAGCTGCGACAGCGGCGTGTAGCGCCACAGCAGCAGCAGGCTGGCGAACAGGCCCAGGTAGGCCAGCAGGATCAGCGTGCGCGCCTGCAGCACGCGGCGCAGCGCCCGCCACAGCGGCGCGCGCGCGGCCACGCCGGCGGCAGGGGTGGCCGCATCGGTGCGGGGTCGGGATGCGGCGGGCAAGAGGAATTCCTGGTTCGGCTGATCGCTGCGGGGGTGGCCGCACCGCGGGCATCAGGCCTTGCGGTAGACCCCGGCGCGGCGCCGAGCCGGGCGCTGCGGGATGGGTGGTGTATGAGCAGGCATGGCGGTCCTTGGGGCTTGTTCTTGATGCGCGCCCTGCAGCGGCGGCCGCGCATCTTCACCGAGAGGACAGGCCATGCAGCCTGGGGCTTTGCACCCCGGCCCCCGGGGTGGGTGGGGCCTGCATCCACGCGCGGCCGGGCCGGCGGCGGGACGCAGCGGGCCGGCGGGGCTCAGGCGCCGGCCAACCGGGCCAGCTGCCGCGCCAGATCCGCGCCCGCAACTCCGGGAGCCGCATCCACATGCCGGCCGGGGGCGAAACAGCGGCGCAGCCTGGCAGCCACGGTGCCGGCAGCGTCGGCACCTGCCCGATCGGCGCCCGCCAGATCGAGGCAGCCCACCTGCACGCCCTGCCGCGCCGCCTGGTGCACCGCCTGCCGCAGGTCGTCGACCAGGTAGCGCGGGTCATGCACATCAATGTCGTGCGGCTCGCCGTCGGTCAGCAGGATGAGGCGCTTGCGGGCCTCGGGCCGGGCCGCGAGCCGGGCGGCCGCATGCCGCACGGCCGCGCCGATGCGCGTGGAGCCGCCGGGCTGCAGCGCCGCCAGGCGGGCGGACGCCGCCGCCGTGCAGGCCGGCTCGTCGAAGGCCTTGAGCCGCACCAGGTCCACCTGCTCGCGGCCGTCGGACGAGAAGGCATAGGCCGCGCTGGCCGCGCCCAGCCGCTCCAGCGCAGCCAGCGCGATGCGGGCGGCGTGGCGGCTGGCGTCGAGCAGCGTGCCGGCCGCGCTGGAGCCGGCGCGGGCGGGCAGCGGGCGGCCGGTGGACACCGAGGCGTCGATCAGCAGCACCACGGCCAGCGGTGCGATGGCCGGCTCGCGGGCGCAGTAGAGGCGGGTGTCGGCCGGGCGGCCGGTGCGATGGTCCAGGGCGGCCTGCACCGCGGCGCGCAGGTGCAGGCGGTCGCCGTCGGCCGCCCGGCCGCGCAGGCGGTGGCCGGGGGCGGTCAGCGCCTGGCCGATCAGGCGGGCGGTGTGGCGGGCGGTGTCGTCGATGGCGTGCGCGGGAGGCCCGGCCGCGTCATCGGCGGCCGGGCTGTCGTGCGTTGCGGCGTGCAAGGGCGCCGGCTGCCACACGCGCACTGCCGTCCAGTCCGGGCGCAGGCGCTCGATCAGCCGGTCCCATTCGGAGTAGCGCGCCTGCTCGATCAGGCGCAAGACGGGCGGCGCAGTGCGGTCGCCATCGGGCGCAGCCGCAGGCGGGGGCGCGGCGGCCGACTCAGCGGGCGGCTCAGCGAGCGGCGCATCGGCAGCGTTGTCGGCATCGTCGGGGTCAGGCTGCGGCGCGGCATCGGGCGGCTGATCGGTCGCCTGCTGCTGCTCAACGGGCGCGCGTGCCGGCGACGGGGTGTCGTCGCCTGCGGCTGCGCGGGCGCCTGCCGGCTCGGGCAGCGCGATGGCGTTCACCTCCCCTGCCGGCTCGGTCCACAGATGGGCGTTGTCGTCGCGGTAGGCCGGCTCGACGACGTACTGGCGGGCGTTGAAGGGCAGGCGCATCTGGCCCAGGTCGTTGCCCAGCAGCGAGGCGGCGTGGCGCAGCGCGGCGGGGTCGGCCAGGGCCAGGCGGCTGCCGTCCGCGTCGGCATGGAAGGCCTGCCGCGCCTTGGCGATCCAGGGATGCGCGTCAGCCTCGCCGGTCAGCAGCACACGGGCCAGGCGGGCGAGCAGCGGCTCGGCGCCGGTGATCGGCGCGGCGTCTTGCCGGCCGGGCGGCCACTGCGCCGCCCACAGCTCGCGCAGCCCGGGCAGGGCCTGCATCGCCAGCCACTCGACCCGTGCGTCCTCCAGCACGCCCAGCAGCGCCTGCTGCAGCGGCTTGAGGCCCGCCCGCGTCTGCGGCGGCCCGCCGTGCTGGCCGTGCGCCGCCGCATGCGCCACGGCCGCGAGGTAGGCCGACCGCGCCGCCGGCCCGCGCACGCCCCGCCAGGCGTCGGGCAGCAGCCAGGCGCCGTCGCGCACGCAGGGGCGCTGGGTGGCCAGCACGGCTGGCAGCGCAGCCAGGCGCGGCGCGGCCGGCCACAGCGCGCGGGCATAGGGCTGCAGCGTGGGGGCCAGGGCACGCAGGCCGATCACGGGTTCAGTCATTCGGGATCAGCCCTGCATCTCATCTGCATCAGGCCTGCATCCGGCCGGCATCCGGCGCGCACCGCCAAGGCACCGGACAAGGCGATCACCACACGGCGCCTGCGGCGCGGGCCCCGGGGTGCGAGGGCCGGCCATCACGGCAGGCCGGCCGGCGCCAGGGCGCCTCACTCCCCGGCCGTGAAGCACGCCGCCACCGCCTCGTGCAGCGCGGCGGCCAGGTCGGGCTCGTCGGTCAGCGCGCCCACCATCGCCAGGCGGCAGGCGCGGCGCGCGGGCAGGCCCTGGCGGATCAGCGCGGCCGCATGGATGAGCATCCGGGTGGATGCGCCCTCCTCCAGCCCGTCGGCCTTCAGGCGCCGGGTGCGCCGGCCCAGGTCCACCAGGCGGCGGGCCAGGGCCTCGTCCACGCCGCCTTCATGGGCCACGATGCGCGTCTCGTGCCCGGCGTCCGGATAGTCGAAATCCAGCGCGCAGAAGCGCTGGCGCAGCGAGGGCTTGAGCTGCTTGTGCAGGCCCTGGTAGGCCGGGTTGCACGAGACGACCAGCAGGAAGCCGTCATGCGCATGCAGCAGCTCGTTGCGCTGCTCCAGCGGCAGGGCGCGGCGGGTGTCGGCCAGCGGGTGGACGACCACCGTGGTGTCGGCGCGGGCCTCGGCGATCTCGTCCAGGTAGCAGATGGCGCCGTGCCGCGCGGCCAGGGTCAGCAGGCCGTCCTGCCAGCGCGTGCCATCGGCATCCAGCAGCCAGCGGCCGACCAGGTCGCCGGCGGTCATGTCCTCGTGGCAGGCCACGGTGATGAGCGGGCGCCCGAGCCGCCAGGCCATGTGCTCCACGAACCGCGTCTTGCCGCAGCCGGTGGGGCCCTTGAGCAGCACCGGCAGGCGCAGCGCGGCGGCGGCGCTGAAGGCCTCCACCTCGTCGCCCACCGGCTGGTAGTAGGGCTGCTCGCGCAGCCGCCAGTCCTGAAGCGGGTCGGCCACGGCCGCCACCCCGTCGTCCGCGGACGCGCCGGCGTCCTCTGCGGCAAAGCGCCTTGCCGCCGCTGCGATGCCCATCACGCCTGCACCCCGCGTCAGCGATGGCCTGCCGTGTCCGGGTTGGGGATGCCCTCGATCGGGCATTCGGCCGTGCCCACGGTGGAGCGGGTGATGGCCTCCACCTGGGCGCGCGCGCCCTCGGGGTCGTTGATCCACTTGCTGTAGAAGTCGTAGGGGCAGGCGGCCACGCCCTTGGCATCGGTGCCCGTCTCGCGCGAGTTGATCTTGCCGGTGTAGCCGCGGTGCAGCAGCTTGAAGAGGTGGTTCTCCGACTGCGCGTTCTTGCGGAAGTCGCGGATCAGGCTCTTGGACAGCGCGGCGTACTGGATGCCGTAGTCCTCCTCGCCGCATTCGCCCAGCGTGCGGCCGTCGAAGCCGACGAGGGCCGAGTGGCCGAAGTAGCTGTAGACGCCGTCGAAGCCGGCCGCATTGGCCACGGCCACGTAGCAGTTGTTGGCCCAGGCCATCGCCTTGGCCATCAGCACCTGCTGGTCCTTGGCCGGATACATGTAGCCCTGGCAGCGCACGATCAGCTCCGCACCCTTCATCGCGCAGTCGCGCCAGATCTCGGGGTAGTTGCCGTCGTCGCAGATGATCAGGCTGATCTTCAGGCCCTTGGGGCCTTCGGAGACGTAGGTGCAGTTGCCCGGATACCAGCCCTCGATGGGCACCCACGGCATGATCTTGCGGTACTTCTGGACGATCTCGCCCTCATCGTTCATCAGGATGAGCGTGTTGTAGGGCGCCTTGTGGGGGTGCTCTTCATGGCGCTCGCCGGTCAGCGAGAACACGCCCCAGACCTTGGCCTTGCGGCAGGCCGCGGCAAAGATCTCGGTCTCTTCGCCCGGGATGCTGGCCGCGGTGTCGTACATCTCCTTGGCGTCGTACATGATCCCGTGGGTCGAGTACTCCGGGAAGACGACCAGGTCCAGGCCCGGCAGGCCGGCCTTCATGCCGACGATCATCTCGGCGATCTTGCGTGCGTTGTCCAGCACCTCGGCCTTGGTGTGCAGCCGGGGCATCTTGTAGTTGACGACGGCCACGCCGACGCTGTCGTGGCTGCTGGAGATGTCGCCGTGCATCATGGTGTTGGGCTTTCCGTATCGGTAGAGGGAACAGGGATGCCGGCATTGTTCGCAGCCCCTCTCGCGGGCGGTATACGTCGAATGACGCAAGGCCGCGCACGCCCGGCGTTTGACCGTGGTCATGCCGCCTGCACGCCCGGCATGCAGATTGCCGCCGCCACCCCGAGCGCACCGCCCGGCGGTGCGACGATAGGCAGGTGGCGCGCTTGCCGCGCGTCATGTCCGTCGTCAACAAAGACCCGCTGAAGAGACATCCATGCAGATCCAAGTCCACACCGACCACAACCTCCACGGCGGCGAATCGCTCAACGAGCGCGTCGAGGCCCTGCTGCGCGACGCCGTGGGCCGCTTCGCCGAGCAGATCACCCGCGTCGAAGCCCACCTGGGCGACGAGAACGCGCACAAGGGCGGCGGCAACGACATGCGCTGCATGCTCGAAGCCCGCCTGGCCGGCCAGCCGCCGGTGGCCGTGACCGAGCACGCGCCCACGCTGGAGCAGGCCATCAACGGCGCCATCGGCAAGCTCAAGCGCGCGCTGGACACCCATGCCGGCAAGCAGGAAAGCGCCCGCCAGCGCGCCCCGGGCCTGTCCGACCTGTCCGCCCCCGAAGCCTGAGCGGCCCCCCGGCCCTGCCCACGCTGCCGATGAGCCCGGTGGAGCCCCGCGCCGACCAGAAGTGGCCCGACGTGCTGTGGGTGGTGCGGCACGGCCAGAGCGCCGGCAACACCGCCCGTGACGCGGCCGAGGCCGCCGGCCTGCCGCTGATCGACATCGCCACGCGCGATGTGGACGTGCCGCTCTCACCCCTGGGCGAGCGCCAGGCCGTCTCGCTGGGCCACTGGTTCGGCCAGATGCCGCGCGGGCAGCAGCCCACCATCGTGCTGTGCTCGCCCTATGTGCGCGCGCGCCGCACGGCCGAGCTGATCCTGCAGGCCGCGCGCATCGACCGCGACGAGGTGGGCTTCCACATCGACGAGAGGCTGCGCGAGAAGGAGTTCGGCATCCTCGATCGGCTGACGCGGCTGGGCATCCGCCAGCAGTACCCGGAGCTGGCCGAGCAGCGGGCGCACGTGGGCAAGTTCTACTTCCGCCCGCCGGGTGGCGAGAGCTGGTGCGACGTCATCCTGCGCCTGCGCGGCGTGCTCGACACCATGGTGCGCGAGTACCGCCGCGAGCGCGTGCTCATCGTCGGCCACCAGGTCATCGTCAACTGCCTGCGCTACCTGATGGAGCGCATGGACGAGCAGCGCATCCTGGACATCGACCGCGCCGGCGACGTGCCCAACTGCGGCGTCACCAGCTATGTCTTCGACCCCACGGCCGGCCGCCACGGCAAGCTGCTGCCGCACCACATCAACTTCGTCGCCCCGCTGCTGGACGAAGGCACGCCGGTGACGGTGGAGCCCGACGTGCCGGCGGCACCCAAGTCCTGAGCCCTGGCCGCGGGGCGGCCGGGCAGCCGGGCAGCCGGGCAAGGCGGGCATCGCGCTGCGCCGATCCGCCGCCGCACGGCCCGTGGCCAGCGCCTGTTGCCAGCGTCCGTTGCCAGCGCCCCTCACCGGCGCCCGTTGCCGCACTCCCTGCCAGCGCCCGACTCTGAGGAGCCGACCATGACCGCCCCCACCCCGATCGACGCCGCCACCCTGCGCGCCTGGCCGCTGCCGGTGCCGGGCGACGATGCCGACAAGGAAGAGCGCGGCCGGCTGCTGATGGTGGCCGGCTCGGTGGAGATGCCCGGCGCCGCCATCCTGGCCGCGCACTCCGCGCTGCGCGCCGGCGTGGGCAAGCTGGGCCTGGTGGTGCCCGAGCCGGTGGCCATCGGCATCGCGCTGGCCGTGCCGGAGGCGCGCGTCATCGCCTGGCGCGACGACACCGCGGCCCGGCAGGAACTGCTCGACCTGGCCCAGCGGGCGGACGCCGTGCTCATCGGCCCCGGCATGCAAGACACCGCCCTGGCCTGCCGGCTGGCCGCCGACTGGCTGCCGCAATTGCCGGATGGCACCCAGCTGATCCTGGACGCCTGCGCGATGGACGTGCTGCTGCAGGGCATGAGCCGCTTCCCGCGCCCGGTGCTGCTCACACCGCATGCCGGCGAGATGGCGCACCTCACCGGCCAGAGCAAGGCCGATCTGCAGGCCGACCCGGCCGGCGCCGCACGCCAGTCCGCCGCGCGCTGGAACGCAGTGGTCGCGCTCAAGGGCGCGCTGACCTGCATCGCCACGCCCGACGGCCGCTGCTGGCAGCACCAGGGCGGCAACATCGGCCTGGCCGTCTCGGGCTCGGGCGACACCCTGGCCGGCATGGTGGCCGGCCTGGCCGCCCGTGGCGCCCCGCTGGAGCAGGCCGCCGCCTGGGGCGTGGCCCTGCACGCCCGCGCCGGCGACCAGCTGGCCCGCCGCTGGGGCCTGCTGGGCTACCTGGCCCGCGAGATCCCGGCCGAGGTGCCGGGGTTGATGGAGGAGCTGCAGGGGGATCGGAGCGCTTGAGCGCCGGACACCCCGGGCGCACGGGCCGGCCGACCTCTCCTGACCCGTTCGAGCCATAATGCAGGCTCGAATGAACCAAACCGTGCTCGCGCGCTCTGCTCTGCTCTGCACCCTGCACACAGGGACGGGTGAGCCCCCTTTTCGGAGGCCCGATGGCTGCTACGACCTCATCCGCCAAAGTCTCGGCCGTCAAGGCCACCGCGGCACCCAAGGTCCGCAAACCGAGCCTGGATGTCGGGAACCCCTTGTCGCTGTACCGGGCGTCACCGATCGAGCGGATCACGCTGATCAAGACCGGCATCCCGGCGACTGCCTTCAGCAGGCTCGCCGTGCACATGAACATGCCCAAGGATCGCCTGGCCAGCGTGCTGGGACTGCCCCGGGCCACGATCAACCGGAAGGTCAGCGGGAACAAGCCACTGTCACCCGATGAGGGCTCGCGCGTGATGGGCATGGCCCGACTGGTCGGCCAGGTACAGGCGATGGTGGAGGAGTCCGGCCGGCCCGAGGGCTTCAATGCCGCTCAATGGGTGGCTCAATGGCTTGACCGCCCCCTTCCCGCCCTGGACGGCCGCGCGCCGAAAGAGCTGATGGACACCGCAGAGGGCCAGTCGCTCGTCTCCAATCTTGTTGCTCGCATGCAGTCGGGCGCCTACGCATGACGGTGCGCCTGTGGCGCATCGCAACCGATGCAAGGGAGTACGAGGCGCACGACCTGACAGGCAGGGGCGCGGAGATCACAGGTGGCCGCTGGAACCGAAAAGGCCTTGCGGTGGTTTATGCGGCAAGCAATGTGTCGCTGGCTTGCCTTGAGACGGTCGTGCATCTCGGCGCCGCGAGCCTGCCCATGAATCGGTTCCTGGTGGAAATCCAGGTTCCTGACCAGGTTTGGTCCAGCAGAGCCATCCTCAAGCTGGCTGAGCTTGCCGTTGGCTGGGACGCGGTGCCCGAAGGCAAGGTGTCGCTCGACATCGGAGACGACTGGCTCAAGAAGGGCGAGGCCGCACTGCTTCAAGTGCCTTCCGTGATCGTCCCGGAGGAGTGCAACGTCCTGATCAACCCACGCCATCCCGATGCAGCCCAGCTCACGGCGGCCAAGGTGCGGCGTTGGACCTATGACGGCCGCCTGCTGGGGTGAACGGTCTCGCGCCTTGTATCTTTCAACCCTCGGACCGGCCCGGGCAGCCCGACGCGCCTTTGGGCCAGATGTTGAAGCCCGTGGCTGAGCACTGGGCACCCGAGCCGGACCGTCCTTCTCTGCAGCCCGAACGGTTGTATGAACTTGAA
>JACRNC010000014.1 GCA_016219375.1 Burkholderiales bacterium | reverse complement strand
TTCAAGTTCATACAACCGTTCGGGCTGCAGAGAAGGACGGTCCGGCTCGGGTGCCCAGTGCTCAGCCACGGGCTTCAACATCTGGCCCAAAGGCGCGTCGGGCTGCCCGGGCCGGTCCGAGGGTTGAAAGATACAAGGCGCCGGTCGCCCGTCGCCGGCAACTTGTATATACTTGCATATATACAAACAAGGAGGGTTTCATGAGCCAAGTCGCAAAGGTCTTCCAGAACGGCGGCAGCCAAGCCATCCGCTTGCCGGCCGAGTTCCGTTTCGACAGCGCCGAGGTGTATGTGCGGCGAGACGCTGCAACCGGCGATGTCATCCTGTCCAGGCGTCCGACCGACTGGGAGGGCTTCTTTGCCCTGGCGGTCGCCACGCCGGATGCGCAGGACTTCCTTGCCGATCGTCAGGATCCGCCGGCTGAATCGCGCGAGTTGTTCTGATGGGCGCGCGCTACCTGCTCGATACCAACACCGCCAGCTTTCTCATCCGCGGTGCCGGGCCGCGCCTGCAGCAGCGTCTGCGATCGGTGCAGCCTTCGGCCACCGCCATCTCCGCCGTTACGGAAGGGGAGCTGCTCTTCGGGCTGGCGCGCAAGCCGCACGCCGTCGCGCTGCATCGCACCGTGCATGCCTTCCTGGCCCATGTCGAAGTCCTGCCCTGGGGCTCCGAGGCGGCGCGCTGCTATGGCGCCCTGCGCTCGGGGCTGGAGGCTCAAGAGCGGCCGATGGGGGCGCTGGACACCATGATCGCGGCTCATGCGCTGGCCACTGGCTGCACCCTCGTGACCAACGATCAGGCCTTCGCACGCATCGAGGGGCTGGCGTTGGAAGACTGGGTCAGCGGCTGAGCCCGTCACATCCGGGCCTTGCCTGCTCACCCATTCACCGCCACGCCAGCTGCACCGCATGCAGCACCAGCCCGATCAGCCCGCCCACGAGCGTGCCGTTGAAGCGCACGTACTGCAGGTCCGGGCCCAGGTGCAGCTCCAGCGTGCGCGAGAGCTGCTGTGCGTCCCACTGGGCCACGCGCTCGGCGATCAGGCTGCGGGCCTGCTCGCGCACCTGATGGATCACGCGCGGCGCGGCGGCGACGAACTGCGCATCCAGCCAGCGCTGCTGCACGCGGTCCTGCTGCAGCGTCTGGCCCAGGCCGCGCACCGCGTCGGCGGCATGGCGGCGCAGGGTGGAGTCGGCCGCGCGCAGATCGTCGTCGGCCCAGTGCAGCAGCTCGCCCCACAGCGACTGCAGCGCGCGTGAGAAGGCGGGCTGGGCCAGCGCCTCGTCGCGCAGCTCGCGGCCACGCGCGCGCCAGGCCTCGTCCTGCTGCAGCTGCTCGACGAAGCCGGCGGCAAAGTCGTCGAAGCGCAGCCGCAGCGGGTGCTGCGGATCGTCGTTGACCTCCTCGATCAGCCGCGTGGCTGCGCCGACGATGCGCCTGGTGGCCATGCGCCCGGCCATCTGGTCCAGGCCCACCACCTTGAGCACCTTGGTCTCGCTGGCGATCACCTCCACCAGCCGCGCCTGCAGCGTCTCGTCGGCCAGCCAGCGCGCCAGCTGCTCCAGCCCCACGTCCAGCAGCGCCTGGTGGCGCCGGTCGGCCAGCAGGCCCTGCAGCAGCCGGCCGCTGAGCTGGGCCACGTCCACCTCGCGCAGCCGCTCCTGTGCGGCGCGCTCCACCGTCTGCCGCACGGCCGGCTCGTCCAGGGCCTTCAGCGCCTGGCGTGCGGCACCGGCCAGGTGCTGCGCCACCTGCTCGGCATGGCCAGGGTCGGCCAGCCAGCCGCCGAGCCGCAGCGCGGGCTTGAAGGCGCGCAGCCGCGCCACCATCGCCTCGTCGCCCAGGAAGTGATCGGCCACGAAGTCCGCCAAGCTGCGCCCGATGCGCGCCTGGTTGGCCGGCACGATGGCCGTGTGCGGAATCGGCAGCCCCAGCGGGTGGCGAAACAGCGCCACCACCGCGAACCAGTCCGCCAGCGCGCCGACCATCGCCGCCTCGGCAAACGCCCCCACCCAGGGCCACAGCGCATGCCGGTCCTGCAGCACGCCGGCCGTCACCCACAGGGCTGCCGCGCCCAGCAGCAGCGCGAGCGCCAGCCGCTTCATGCGCGTCAGGCGCAGCTCGGCGGGCGAGGGGACGGCGGCAACAGGAGGTGTCGTGTGGAGCAAGGCGGTGTCGAGGGTGGTCGTGATGCTGCGGCGCAGCTTCGCGCGGCGACCTCATCATGCGGCAAGCCGGGCAGCATCCGACGTGCCTGATGCCGGCTTGGCACGCTGGCCGCGCCCAGCCCGTGTGGCGCCGTGCAGCCGCGGGCGGATCCAGGGCGTGCGCCAGGCCGCTGCCACGGCCGGCGCATCGCGCATGCGCTCGTGCACCTCGCACGCCCCTTGCCGCCGCAGCGACAATCCCCGCCACACCAGCCCGCCGCCCCATGATCCTGCGCCACAGCTTCACCCCGCCCGACAACGACCGCCTGGGGCATCTGTGCGGGCCGCTGGACGAGCATCTGCGTGCCGTGGAGGACAGCCTGGGCGTGAAGCTGGCGCGGCGCGGCGAGTCGTTCCGCATCGAGGGCCCGCGCGCCTCGGCCGAGCGCGCGCAGACGGTGCTGCAGACGCTCTACGGCCTGGCCGGGCGGCCGATCGCGCCGGAGACCGTGCAGCTCACGCTGTTCGAGGCCCTGCGCGACCGCGGCCCGCATGCGGCCAGCGCCTTCCAGGCCGACGCGGCCAGTGCTACCCGCGACGCGCCGGTGCTGCACACCCGCCGTGCCGACCTGCAGGGCCGCACGCCCAACCAGGTGCAGTACCTGCAGCAGATCCTGGCGCACGACATCACCTTCGGCATCGGCCCGGCCGGCACAGGCAAGACCTTCCTGGCCGTGGCCTGCGCGGTCGATGCGCTGGAGCGCAACACCGTGCAGCGCATCATCCTGACGCGCCCGGCGGTGGAGGCCGGCGAGCGCCTGGGCTTCCTGCCGGGCGATCTGGCGCAGAAGGTGGACCCGTACCTGCGCCCGCTCTATGACGCGCTCTATGACCTGATGGGCCTGGAGCGCGTGACCAAGGCCTTCGAGCGCGGGCTGCTGGAGATCGCGCCGCTGGCCTTCATGCGCGGGCGCACGCTCAACCAGTCGTTTGTCATCCTCGATGAGGCGCAGAACACCACGCCCGAGCAGATGAAGATGTTCCTCACGCGCATCGGCTTCGGCTCGCGTGCGGTCATCACCGGCGACGTCAGCCAGATCGACCTGCCGCGCGGCAGCAAGAGCGGCCTGATTGATGCCGAGCGCATCCTGCGCCGCGTCAAGGGCATCGCCTTCACCCGCTTCACCTCCGGCGACGTGGTGCGCCACCCGCTGGTGGCGCGCATCGTCGAGGCCTATGAGGCGCAGAGCAAGCTGCAGGCGGCGGCCGAGAGTGGGGTCGACAGCGGGGCCGAACGTGCGGCCGACGCGCCGGGTGAGGAGATCGTCGGCGCGGCCTTGCCGGCGGGGCCGGGCGCCGCCGCTGGCCGCGCGCCGCGCCGGCCGCGCCGCTGAAGCCAGGCTCAGCCAGCTCAGCTCACTCAGCTCACTCAGCTCACTCAGCTCAGCTGCCCCGTGATGGGCAGCCGGCCCAGCGCCAAGCCGGCCGGTCGCGGCGTGAGGCCAGCATGTCGCGTGCAACGCGAGACGTCCGGCGCGTCCTGATCGGCGCCACACTCACGCTGCCTTTTCACCAGACCTTTGCAACCGTCCCAGCCGTGCCTGCCAAGCCGCCCGTCACCCGCTCCGCCACCCGCTCTGTCGCCCGTCCTGTCGACGCACCCACCGCGCGCCCCGAGCTGTCGCTGAGCCTGCAGTTCGCCGACGCCCGCCACCGCGGCGAGCTGCCGCGCCACAAGGTCGCGCGCTGGATCCGTGCCGCGTTGGATGCGCCGGGCGAGATCACCGTGCGCATCGTGGATGAGGAAGAAGGCCGCGCGCTTAACCGCGAGTTCCGCGGCAAGGACTACGCCACCAACGTGCTGACCTTCGACTACAGCGCGCAGCCGGTGGTGCATGCCGACCTCATCCTGTGCGCCCCGGTGGTCGAGCGCGAGGCCCAGGCCGAGGGCAAGACGCTGCAGGCGCACTATGCCCACCTGCTGGTGCACGGCACCCTGCACGCGCAGGGCCATGACCACGAGGACGAGCAGGAGGCCGAGGCGATGGAGCAGCGCGAGCGCGAGGTGCTGGCCGCGCTGGGCTTTGCCGATCCGTATGCCTGAGCGGCGCACACGGTGGCGTGCGCCAAGTGGCCAGGGTGGCCTGATCGGGCCGCCGTGGACAGCGGCCTGCGGGCGGGCATCCAGGGCGCCGCGGCCCCGCGCATGAGCGCCGCTTACGCGAGCTGGGCGCGCATCGCGTCGATCACCGCCTTGTAGTCCGGCTGGCCGAAGATCGCGCTGCCGGCCACGAAGGTGTCCGCCCCGGCATCGGCCACGCGGCGGATGTTGTCCACCTTGATGCCGCCGTCCACTTCCAGGCGGATGTCGCGGCCGGATGATTCGATCAGCTTCCTCACCCGCTCGCACTTGCGCAGCGCGCTGTCGATGAAGCTCTGCCCGCCGAAGCCCGGGTTGACGCTCATCAGCAGCACCACGTCCACCTTGTCGAGCACCCACTCCAGCACGTCGATGGGCGCGGCGGGGTTGAAGACCAGCCCGGCCTGGCAGCCCTCGGCCTTGATCAGCTGCAGCGTGCGGTCCACGTGGGTGGACGCATCAGGGTGGAAGGTGACGATGTCCGCGCCCGACTTGGCAAAGGCCTGGGCCAGCGCATCCACCGGCTGCACCATCAGGTGCACGTCGATCGGCACCTTGCGGCCGTCGGCGGTGACGCTGTGCTTGCGCAGCGCCTGGCACACCATCGGCCCGAAGGTGAGGTTGGGCACGTAATGGTTGTCCATCACGTCGAAGTGGATCCAGTCCGCGCCGGCGTCGATGACCGAGCGCACTTCCTCGCCCAGGCGGGCGAAGTCGGCGGAGAGGATGCTGGGGGCGATGCGGTAGGTGGGCCGGGCCATGGCGGTGTCTGCAACGAGGAGGGGCCCGGCATTGTCTGGGAAGCGGCCTGGCCCGGCGCGCGTGCCGCCGCTCGCCCGGGCGGCGGATGCGGGAAAGCTGCTCAGGCCGCGGCGGAGCGCGCGACCGGCTCGGCCGCCGACTGGTCGCACGCCGCGCAGGCGTCGGCCGCTGGCGCAGGCGACCGCGCCGCGCCATGCGCTGCATCGCCCCCACGCGGCCGCTGCGCGGGCAGGCCGGCGCGGCGGCGCATGTCTTCGGTCGTGCTGCCCTGCTCGCCCGGCGCCCAGCCCGGTGGGCCCAGGAGGATGCCCGGCGCCTGCCACAGCGGGCGCTTGATCAGATCCCGTGCGATGGCCACCCACTCGTGCAGGCAGATCCACAGCGCGTTGGTGGACGTGACCGGCTTGACCAGCCCGTAGCGGATGGCGATGTCCTCGCGCTCCGGCGCGTAGGTGCCGAAGAGGCGGTCGAAGATCAGCAGCACGCCGCCGTAGTTGGCGTCCAGGTATTCCAGGTTGGTGCCGTGGTGCACGCGGTGGGCCGATGGCGTGTTGAAGATGCCCTCCATCCAGCCCAGGCGCGGGATCCACTCGGCATGGATCCAGAACTGGTAGACCAGGTTGACGCCGTAGGACAGCAGCACTGCCTCCGGCGTGAAGCCCAGGAAGCACTGCGGGAAGAAGAACACGAAGCCGCCGGTGACCTTGCCGGTGAGCGACTGGCGGAAGGCCGCGGCCAGGTTGAACTGGTTGCCTGAGTGATGCACCTGGTGCGAGGCCCAGTACCAGCGGATGCGGTGGCCGGCGCGGTGCATCCAGTAGTAGAAGAACTCGGTGCACAGGAAGAGCAGGGCGATGCCCCACCAGGTGTCCATCGGCACCGTCCACAGCCGGTGCGAATACGCCCAGGCGCCCAGCGGCAGCGATGCGCCCAGCACCGCGCCCATCGGGATGGCCTCGACCAGCGTGCGCCACAGGTTGATGCGCACCGTGGCCCAGAAGGCGCTCCAGTCGTAGCGGGTGCGCCGGTCGCCGCGGCCGATCCGGCTGAGCACCACGCCTTCGCCGAAGGTGACCACCAGCGCGGACAGGCCCAGCACCACCATCATCCACTGCACCACGTCCAGGTTCTGCAGCCGCTCCACCGTGGCGGCAAAGAGCTGCGGGCCGCCGTCGAGCAGCAGGCTGGACAGGCGCTCGGGCCAGGGCAGGGCAGAGGGATCGGCTGGGGCAGACATGGCGGTGACTCAGGGCGGCGGGGCCAGGCAGCGGGCCCGGGGGCGGGCCGCCCAGCCGGCGGGAAAGCGTTGCGGCCACGATAGGCAGCCCCTGTTGCGGCGTCCCCCGGGTAAGCCCCGGGCATCCGGCCTGCGCCCCTCGCCCTGGGGGCCGCCGCCGGCGGCTTGACCGCCGTCAAGATCCAGCCGCCGGCCCGCGCATGCCCCCACGCCGCGGGCTGGATGAGCCGGCCCACCTGAGCAAGGGGCGCGGCACATCCCACTGGCCGCCGCCCGGCGCGCTCACCATCATCGCCAGACCGCATCACCGCCTGGCCTGCGCCTGCGCACCGGGTCGCCGACCGCCATGCCCACGACCGCCGTGCCTGCCCCTGCCTCCACCTACCCGCTCAACCGCTCCGAGCACGGCTACCTGGCCCTGGACGGCTTTGCCGGCTCCTTCCACCAGGCCTATCTGCTGCGGCTGGACCGCCCGGTGGACGAGGTCCTGGTGCGCCGCGCGCTGCGCCAGCTGGTGTCAGCCTTCCCGCGGCTGCGCTGCATCGCCGTGCCGGGCTGGCATCGCCACCGCTGGCAGCTGCTGCCCGATGACGAGGCGGTGGACCAGCTCTTCGACGTGGCTTATCGCGTGCGCGGCGACGTGGCCCTGGACGACCCGGCCGCGCTGCAGGCGCATCACACCCAGCTGCTTAACGAGCCGCTGCCCATCGAGCACGGGCTGGCGGTACGCATGGGCTTCTATCCGCATCCCCAGCGGCCGATGATCCACCTGGGCGTGCACCACATGCTGTGCGACGGCCGCTCCATGCAGATGATGATCACCGCGCTGCTGGGCGCGCTCAACGGCCAGCCGATGGCGCCGGTGCCGATGGAGGCGCCGTCGCTGCTGCACACCATCCGCCCGTTGCACTGGAAGGAATGGCCGCGCAAGCTGCTGGCCGCGCGCCGCCATGCGCAGGAGCAGCAGCGCCGCCTGGCCGCTGCGCGCGTGCTGCAGCTGCCCACGCGGGCCACGCCGCACTACAGCGCGCATGCCGTCGTCCACCACCGGCTCGCCGTCTCCGCGCCCGAGCTGCGTGCCTGCGCCCGGCGCCACGGCGTGTCGCTCAACACGCTGGTGGTCGCCGCCTTTGCCCAGGCCTTCCTGCAGCCGCATGCGGGCGATCCGCTGGCGGCGTCGGTCATCCGCCTGTCGGTGGACTTGCGGCGCTACTTTCCGCCGGGCCACGCCGTGCCGCAGATGGGCAACTACGTCGCCGCCTTCCTGGTGCAGGAGGGCGGCCGCCGCAGCCTGGACGAGCATGCGCGGTCGGTCGAGGCCCAGGTGCGCGCCGCGCTGGCGCGCTACGAGCGCCGCGAGATGTGCTGGGGCTATCTCTTCGAGGAGCTGATGCCGCTGCTGGGCCGCACGGCGATCTCGCACATCGCCTGGGGCATGAAGCGCGCCGGCCGCTTCCCGCGCATCAGCGCCCATGCCACCAGCCTGGGCGACTGCAACCGGCTCAACGCCGCAGGCGCCGCCACCAGGCTGCACGAGCTGCACATCTCCGCCCCCAGCCTGTCGCCGCTGCTGTGCATGACCGAGCTGGGCGGCAGCTTCAACATCGACGTGGTCTTCCAGCGCTGCGAGACCGAGCCGGATGAAGTGCGCGCCTGGCTGCAGCGGCTGGACGCGCTGCTGCTGGCGGAGGCCGATGCGGTGACGCAGATCGATGCAGCGGCGCGGCTAGCGCAGCCGTCGCCGGCCCAGCCCCCCGCCCCCCTGGCAGCCTGAGAGGCCCGGCCGTCAGTTCAGCGTGCGCTTGTAGCTCTTGATCGCCAGCGCCGTGATCACCACCAGCGCCAGCGCGATGGGCCACAGGTGGGGCCACATGTCCGCCAGGCTGAAGTCCTTGAGGAAGACCCCGCGCGAGCCGCGCACGAAGTAGGTCAGCGGCAGGCCGCTGGCGATGAACTGCGCCCACTTGGGCATGCCGCTGTACGGGAACATGAAGCCCGACAGCAGGATGGACGGCAGGAAGTAGAAGAAGCTCAGCTGCATGGCCTGCATCTGCGAGCCCGCGGCCGTGGAGATGAGGATGCCCACGGCCAGCGTCACCAGCCCGTAGAGCAGCAGCAGCGTCACCAGGGCCCAGGGGCTGCCGGTCAGCGGCATCCTGAACAGGAAGAAAGCGATGGCCAGGATGATCAGCACCTGGATCACGCCGACGAAGAAGTTGGGGATGATCTTGCCGATGATCATCTCCCACGGCTCGGTGGGCGTGACCAGCAGGAACTCCATCGAGCCGCGCTCCTTCTCCTTGGTGATCGACATGGCGGTCATCACCAGCAGCGACACGTTGAGGATCATCCCGATCAGCCCGGGGATGATGAAGAAGGTCTGCTCGGCCTTGGGATTGAAGCGCCGCTGCACGCGCACGTCGATCTGGCTGGCCTCGTCCAGCCCGTCTCGGCGCAGCACATGGGCGGCGGTCTGGCGCGCCACCTCGCCGGTGGACGACATCGCGCCGTTGAGCGACACCGGGTCGGTGGCATCGGCCTCCACTAGGATCTGCGCCGGCTTGCCGGCCATCAGGTTGCGCGTGAAGTCCGGCGGGATCTCGATGACGACGGAGGTCTGCGCCCGGCGCAGCAGGTCGCTGGCCTGGTCGGCGCTCATCTCGCGCGGGTCGATGTTGAGGTACTGGCTCTCCTGGAGTGCGGCGCGGTAGAGGCGCGAGAACTCGCTCTTGTCGTGGTCGACGACGATGGTGTCGATGTGCCGCGGGTCGGGGTTGATGGCGTAGCCGAAGACGATCACGTAGCCGATGGTCACGCTCAGCAGCGACACGAAGGTCAGCCGGTCGCGCACCATGTGCAGCGTCTCCTTGAGCGCGATGGCGAGGATGCGGTGGAAGGGGTTCATGCGCGGCGTCGCTCGGCTCAGAAGGACGTGATCTGCTGCTGCAGCGTCAGGTGGAAGAAGATGTCCTCCAGCCCGACGTCGATGGGCCGCACCTCGCCGGCCGGCGCGCCCAGGCGCTGCACCCAGCCGGCCACGTCCGACGGGCTGCGCGCGACGATGCGGTAGCTGTTGCCCTGGCGCGAGAAGCGCACCAGGCGCTCGTCGTGCGCCAGGCGGCGCTCGCGCTCGGGCGACACGCGCTCCTTGAGCTCCACCTGCGCGGCCACCAGGTCGCTCTTGGCCAGCACCTGCTCGGGCGCGTCGTCCACCAGCAGCCGGCCGTACAGCACATAGGCGATGCGGTTGGAGCGCATGGCCTCGTCCATGTAGTGCGTGGACACCAGCACCGACACGCCGGATGCGGCGATGTCCTGCAGGATGTCCCAGAAGGCCTCGCGCGCCTTCGGGTCCACGCCGGCGGTGGGCTCGTCCAGCAGCAGCACGCGCGGCTTGTGCGACATCGCGCAGGCCAGGGCCAGGCGCTGCTTCCAGCCGCCGGAGAGCGTGCCGACGATCTGCCGGTCGCGGCCGTCGGCGAAGGCGAACTGCTGGATCAGCTCGTCGATGCGCTGGCGGATGTTGCGGATGCCGTAGAGCCGGCAGGTGAACTCCAGGTTCTCGCGCACCGTCAGGTCGGTGTAGAGGCTGAAGTGCTGCGTCATGTAGCCCAGCAGCGGCTTGATCCTGGCCGCCTGGCGCACGATGTCGTAGCCCATGAAGCGGCCCTCGCCCGAGGTGGGCGGCACCAGCCCGCACATCATGCGGATGGCGGTGGTCTTGCCGCTGCCGTTGGGGCCCAGGAAGCCGTAGAGCATGCCCGGCTCGATGGTCATGCTCAGCTTGTCCACCACCGTCTTGGTGCCGAAGGTCTTGGTCAGGTCACGCACCTGGATCAGCGGCTCGCCGGGGGCGAGCGTGTCCGGGGCGGCCGCCGCAGGACGCCGGCGTGCTGCCATGCTCACAGCCATGCGGCCCCCTTCAGCGCTGCGCGACCGCGGTGGCGTCGGCCTGCGGCCCGTCGGGCACGCGCACGCCCACGGGGGTGCCGGGCGGGGCGCTGCAGCCGCCGCGCGACTCGATGCGCGCCTCGGTCAGGAAGCTCAGCCGGTCACGCAGCTCGGGGCCGAACATCAGCGGCTGGGTGTACTCCGGCCGGGCACTGACGCGCGAGACGCGCGCCTGCAGCGGCTGTGCGCAGCCCGAGACGGCAATGGCCACCACCTTGCCCGGCATGAAGCGCGGGCGCATGTCGTTGGGCACGAAGAAGCGCACGCGCAGGCTGTCGGTGCGCAGCAGGCTCAGCACCGCGCTGCCGGTGGGCGCGAATTCACCCGGGCGGATGAACACCTCCTGCACCACGCCGGAGATGGGCGCGGCCACCTGCTTTTGCTGCAGCAGCCATTCGATCTGCTTGACGCCGGCATGCGCGGCCTCGGCCTGGGCCTGGGCTGCGGCGCGCTCGTCCTCGCGGCCGCCCTCCTTGGCCGCACGCAATGCGGCGCGGGCGTCCTCCACCTGGGCGCGGGCCACGGCCACGTTGGTGCGGTCTACATCCAGCTGGGTCTCGGCGACGAACTTCTGCTTGATCAGCGCCTCGGTCTTGCGCAGCTGCGTCTCGGCCTGGGCCAGGTTGGCCTTGGCCGACTGCAGCCGGGCGCGCAGCGAGTCGAGCTCGGCCTCGCGCGCGCCCTTGGCGATGTTGGCCGACTGGGCCTGCGCCTGGATCTGGCGGGCGCGCGCCTCGGCCAGCTGCGCCTGCTCGCGATCGGACTCCAGCACATAGAGCTTGTCGCCCTGGCGCACGGCCTGGCCCTCGCTGACGGCCAGCTGGGCCAGCGTGCCGCCCACGGGCGTGGCCACGGCGGTCAGGTCGGCCTCGATGTAGCCGGGCAGCTCCAGCGCCTCGCGGTGCGGGCTGCAGCCGGCCTGCAGCAGCGCGGCCAGGGCGCCGGCCGCAACCGCGGCGGCGCGCCAGCAGCGCGGATGGGCGCTGGCGGCCATGCCCGTCGCGGCACCGGCGGCACAGGTGGCATAGGAGGCAGCGGGCGGCGGCGCGGTGTCGGCGGCGCGGTCCGTTGCGGCGCAGCGGGTGGCATCGGCGGCTTGGTCGACGGCACCCGCCCCGGCATGCAGCGGCCGGCCGGTGCCGCCGGGGCCGCTGGTGGAGAGGGAGTCAAGCGGGGCGTTCATGGTTATCGGATCCGGGTACTGCGGGACACGCGGGCCGCGGTGTGGGGCGGGCCGCAAGGAAAGGGCGAAGGCGCTACAGCCGCGCCAGCTCGACGTAGAGCGGGCGCGCATCGATGCCGGGCCGCGGGTCGTCGCCGTAGCTCAGCCAGAAATGGTTGCTCAGCAGCTTCTGCCGCTTGTAGCGCCGGGGCACCTCGGCCAGGGGGTCACCCTGTGTCCAGGCGGTGGCCAGCGCGTCGTGGCGCCCGCCGTCGCGGGCCATCTGCCAGTCGATCAGCGCCTGGAAGAGCGCCTTGTCGTCGTCCTTGACCAGCGGCGTGTGCAGCGCGGTGTAGTTGAGCGAGCCGCCCGCGGCCGGCAGCTTCATGCCGCCGAACATCGCCGCATAGCCGTTGTAGAGCGGGCGCAGCGCATTGACCCAGCCCTTGTAGCCCAGCACCCGCGTCTGCTTGAAGCCCTTCTGGTCCCACACGCCCAGCATGCCGACCAGCCGCCCGCCCTTGAAGGCCAGCGCGTAGTCCTCGATGCGGATGCCGGTGTAGTAGGGGTCGCCGGCCAGCAGGGCGGCGAAGTCGTACACCGGATAGCCGTTGCGCCGCGGCGCTTCCTCGTCGAAGAAGGCCTGCATGGCCGGCACGTCGTCCTGCGTGGCGGCGCGGATGGTCACGCCTGACGGAATCTGCGGCGTGACCTTGCGCGTGTAGATGAAGCTGGTCTCGATGGTGTGGCTGACCCAGAAGTCGAACAGCACGCCGTTTTCCACGCGCTTGGCCGCTTCCAGCGGCGCGGTGTTGCCGGCCAGCACGATGCCGTGCATCAGGTCTTCGGTGCTGCGGTGCTTGCGCTGCTCCATGAAGAGCTGCGAGGCGATGCCGCGCCGCCGGTACGGGAAGTCCACCCGCGTGTCGCCGGAGTAGTGCACGCGGCGCTTCTTGCCGCTGATGAACAGATCGCGCGAGCTGATGACGGTGAGCCCGGCCAGGCGATCGGGATGTTCAGCATCGTCGGCCACGGCGATCACCTGCTCGTCGCCGACGATGCGCGCGCCGATGAAGAAATCCGGCTGGCGCTGGAAGCCCAGGCGCACCAGGCCGTTCTGATAGACGCGGTCCACCAGCTCCAGGATCTTGCGGTTGTCGGCCTCATGGGCCAGGCGCACGGTGATGCTCATGCGAAGAGTCCTTGTGGTCAGGCGGCGCGCGCCGCTTGCGCGCTGCTTGCATCCAGGGCCCGGCGCAGTACCGCCGGCACCTCGCCGCCCCAGTGGCGCAGCGGCTCGATCTTGATGTTGCCCTCGATCATTCCGCGCTCGCGGCATTGCTCCAGGTAGAGATCGCGCATCGCGGGCAGGGCGATGCAGGCCGCGGGCGCCAGCTGGTCCAGCTCGCGCGCCAGGCGGTAGTGGAAGTGCTGCAGCAGCCCGGCCTCGATGTGCGCGCCCAGGTCCGGGCGCAGGCCCTGCGAGCCGGCCGCGCCCTCCACCAGCAGCACATAGCCGGGCCGGCCACCGCTGCTGCGGTCCAGCGCCAGCAGCGTCACCGGCAGCGTGCCGGCGGGCAGGGTGTCCAGCAGGCCCTGCGCGGTGGTCGCGCTGATCTTCTCGCCCACCAGGTCCACGCCGTCGTTGCGGCCGAGGAAGGTCAGGCAGGGCACGCTGCCCAGGAAGCCGTCCACGCGCACCACGTCGCTCATGCGGTAGCGCGCAAAGCCGCTGCCGGTGGTCAGCAGCGGGATCACCTCCTGCCCCTGGCGGATCTGCCACGGCGCCAGGATGCGGCCGTCGCCCGCGTCCTCGAACTCATAGACATGGCTCGTGTAGGCCAGCGGATAGCGCCCGGCAAACGGAAAGCTCACCACGCCCTCGGTGGCCCACAGGCCCTTGCCCTGGAAGGCCGCCTGCGGCAGCAGCGCCTTGAGCTGTGCCGCCCAGGGCGCGGCCGCCGCCGTGTCCCAGGAGCTCAGCAGCGCCAGGCGCGGCCACAGTTCGGCGAAGAAGGCCGGCTGCAGGCGCCCGTCCCACTGGCGCAGCAGCGAAGCCGCGCGAGCCGAGCGCGGGCAGCGCAGCCCGGCCATGCGCGGCGTGCGCGCGCCCCAGCTGCCGCGGGCCAGCGCCTCGGCCAGCTCCACGCGCCAGCGGCTGGCCTGCTCCAGCGCGCCCAGCGCGAAGGTGGGGCTCCACACCGAGATGAAGCTCAGGTTCTCGTCGGCCATCAGCCAGGCCAGCGTGGCGAACATCGAGTCGTCCGACGTGCCGGCCAGCGCGATCTCTTGCGGCGCAGCCTGGGTCAGATAGGCCAGCAGCCGCTTGCCGAAGGACAGCAGCTTCATGTCGTCGTTGATGTCGCCCGCCGTCTGCCCGCGCATCTCGGTGGGGATCCACGACAGCGACCAGTAGTGCGTGCCGCCGGTGTGCTGCGGGAACTGCCGGTACAGGTCGCCCACCCAGGCCGTGATGGCGCGGTCCAGCTCGCCCAGGAACAGCTTGGTGTACGGGATCCACTTCACCGCGGAGGTCGAGCCGCTGGTGGGCTGATAGCGCATCACCGGCGATGCGATCAGCGCCTGGCCGGCATCACTGCGCTGGCGCTCGATGGGCTGGGCATAGTCGCCGTAGCGCTGCACCGGCACTTCGCGCGCGAAGTCTTCCCAGCGCCAGTGCGGCTGCACGCCCAGGCGGCGGCCCTGCGCGGTGGGCGCCACGGCGCGGATCCAGCGCTCCAGCAGGCCGCGCTGCACCGCTTCCAATGCCGCGCTGCGCCGCTCGAAGTCGCGGCGCCCGGGGGCGACGAGGGTGCGCAGCAGCTGGTGGCCGAGAGTACTTCCGGCCCCCATGTCAGGACAGCTTGGTCTGCTCGAGCGCCTCGCCGTCGGCGCCGTACCAGGCGTCGGCCGCGGCGGGCACCGGCTGCGTCGCCGGGCGCGCCGGGCCGCGCGGATGCGTGCCCAGGATGTGCTTGCGCACCCACTTGGCCGGCACGTCCCACAGCGAGCGGAAGAAGCTCTCGTAGTCGCAGGCGGCCAGGCAGGGCAGCTCGGTGCCGCGCATCCAGCTCGGGTTGCGCTGCTCGAAGAAGCCGATCTTCGGATCGCGCGCGCGCTCCTCCGGCGTGATGTCGGCCACCGCTTCCTTCAGCGCCACGTAGTCGCTGCCGAAGTCCAGCAGCATGCGCTCGCCGTCGAAGGCGTCGGGGAAGGTGCGCGAGCAGAAGGCCTCGGCGATGCGGCGGTAGCGCTCGTCGCGGCCGTTGATGTTGGGGTAGTAGTTGTAGAAGTTGTTCGTCATCAGCAAGTAGGTCTTGTAGCCCTTGGAGATGAGGAACCAATAGAAGGGCACCAGCGGGTGCTTGAAGCGCTCGATCACCAGGCGCCGGTAGAAGGTGTTGGCCAGCGCGTTGCTGCCCCAGTACTCCTTCTCCACCACCGTGTCGCCGGAGAACACACCGCGCACGCGCTTGCCGTCCACCTCGAAGTCGAAGAACTGCAGCGTCGAGAAGCCGACGATCTCGTCGTCGCTCTTGCGCTGGATGAGGATCACGCCCGACTTCTTGCTCAGGTCGCGCAGGAAGATCTCCAGCGACGTGCGCTCGTAGTACTTCTCGTAGATGGCGTACATCTGCCGGATGCTGGCCACGCTCACGGCATGGATCGGGCGGTAGGTGGCGCTGGTCTTCTTGGACGGGGCAGTCATGTCGTTCTCCACGGTGGCGGCGCCCCGGGCGGCCCGGATGCGTCGCACGCGTTGCAATGGAGGGTGGCACGATGCGATCAGCCTGCCTGGATGACCGTCGGGGGCCTGCCCTGGCGCGCAGCTTCGCCGTGCCTCACGGGGCCCGGATCCGGGCTTGCCCGAGTCATCCCCGGGCTAAGGGGGCCTTGCATCCGCTCATGCGTACGTGTGCGTACATATCGGGGCCGCGCATGGCCGCACACGACCTGCGGCCAGCCTGCGTGCCGGTTGCATGCAGAGCGTGACGGCCGTATCAAGCTGCATCACATGAGGCTCCTGCGGATCCATGCCTGTTGCCAGCCGCGGCCGCCGGGGCGGGGCTTGCGGCGGCTCCTAAACTGGCCGCTTCATCGCGCCAGCCTCGGGGCCTGCCATGCCGACATCCGCCCAGCCGCCGCTTACCGCCGCCAGCGCTGCGCTGCCGATCGACGGCCCGCCCCGGGCCTTGGGCCCGGTGGCCCAGCTGGGCGAATCGCCGCTGTGGTGCACCGATACGGCAAGCCTCTATTGGTGCGACATCGAAGGCCGCCGCGTCCATCGCCTGCAGCCCGATTCCGGTGCTGCGGCCTGCTGGGCTTTCGATACCGAGCCCGCCTGCTGCGCCTTGGGCCGCGACGGCCGTCTGCGCGTGGCCTGCCGCGATGGCCTGTGGGCGCTGGACGTGCACACCGGCGCGCGCGAGCGACTGGTCGCCGCGCCCTACGACGCCGCGGCCGAGCGCTTCAACGATGGCCGCTGCGACGCCGCCGGCCGCTGGTGGATCGGCACGCTGCGCGACCGGCGCGACGCACCGCTGGCATCGCTCTATCGCTGGGCCGACGGCCGGCTCATGCGCATGGCCGGCGAAGTCACGGTCGCCAACGGCCTGGCCTTCAGTCCCGATCAGCGCACGCTCTACTGGTCCGACACGACCGCCCACACCATCTATGCGCAGGACCATGACCCGGCCACCGGCGCCATCCGAGCGCGCCGCGTTTTCGCCCGCTTCGAGCCCAAGCCATCGTCTGGCGATCTGAGCGGCTACGGCGGCCGGCCCGATGGCGCGGCCGTCGATGCCCAAGGCTGCCTGTGGGTCGCTTGTTTCGAGGGCTCGCGCCTGGTGCGTTTGTCGCCCAGTGGCGAACAACTCGGCGAGCTGCCGCTGCCGGTGCGCTGCCCCACCATGCCCTGCTTCGGCGGGCCCGGGCTGCGCACGCTCTACATCACCACAGCGCGCCACGGCCGCCCGGCCGATGAGCTGGCCGCGCAGCCCTGGGCCGGCCATGTCCTGGCCGTGCCCGTCGGCGTGCCCGGCCTGCCCGCTGCGCACGTGGCCTGAGCCGCCGCCTGCAGGCCGCGCGCGGGCACCGTCCGCACCTTGTCCGCAGCCTCTCCCGGCATCGGCCGGCTACCCCATCTTGGAGGTGCTCGGGTAAGCACGTATAATCGACAGGCTTTGCTCCTTTCAACCCTGTCAGAGGCCTGTCACCGCGCATGAGTACGCCTGGCGCGAGCGACAAGAACCCGGCAGCCGGTGGAGAGGTCAAGGCTCCCGCTGATGCTTGGCCCGATGCCTGGGCCGACGAGTCGGCTCCCCAGGATCCGCCGGTGCGGGTCTGGACCCGCGAAGAGGTGCAACACCTGCGCGCCGTCCAGCCGCCGCTGTCGCCCTGGCGCGTGCTGATGGTCCAGGCTGTCGCCGGGCTGCTGGTCGCCCTGCTGTGCGGGCTGCTGACCGGCCGCACCGGTGCCGCGTGGTCGGCGCTCTATGGCGCGGCCGCGGTCGTGCTGCCGGGCTTGCTGCTGGCGCGGGGGATGACGCCCTCTCCCGGGGTGCGGCCTGCGGCCATCGTGCTGCGGTTCATGCTCTGGGAGCTCGTGAAGATCGTGGTGGCCGTCGCCATGCTGGTGATGGCGCCCCGCTTCGTGCCCGGACTGAACTGGCTGGCTCTGCTGGCTGGCCTGGTCGTGAGTGCGAAGGCCAGTTGGTTGGTCCTGCTGTGGCGGGGTCGGTCCGCTCGAACGAATTGACGATACAGCGATGAGTGCAGAACAACACGCAGCCGGGCACGCGCCAACCGCAGGCGAGTACATCCAGCACCACCTGCAGCATCTGCAGATGAACTTCTCGTTCGAGGCCGCCAAGCAGACGTCCATCGTCGACTTCAGCGTCTTCAACCTGGATTCGCTCTTCTACTCGGTCATCCTGGGCTTCCTCACCTGCCTGGTGCTGTGGCTGGCCGCGCGCCGCGCCACCTCCGGCGTGCCGGGCCGCTTCCAGGCCGCGGTCGAGATCCTCACCGAGATGGTGGACAAGCAGGCCCGCGGCCTGATCCACAACCCGCAGAGCCGCAAGCTCGTCGGCCCGCTGGCGCTCACCGTGTTCGTCTGGATCTTCCTGATGAACTTCATGGACATGCTGCCCGTGGATCTGATCCCGGCGGCCTGGCACAGCGCCGGCCCGGCCATGGGCTTCAAGGACTACATGCGCGTCGTGCCCACGGCGGATCTGTCCACCACCCTGGGCCTGTCCACCAGCGTGCTGGCCGTCTGCCTGTTCTACAGCGTCAAGATCAAGGGCGTGGGCGGCTGGACGCACGAGCTGATCTCCGCTCCCTTCGGCGACCACTTCCTGCTGTATCCGATCAACTTCCTGATGCAGCTCATCGAGTTCACCGCCAAGACCGTCTCCCACGGCATGCGGCTGTTCGGCAACATGTTCGCCGGCGAGCTCGTCTTCATGCTGATCGCCCTGATGGGCGGCGTGTGGGCCTGGAACTTCAATCCGGCCACCGGCGGCTTCTGGCTGGGTGTCGGCCACGTCATCGCCGGCACCGCCTGGACGCTGTTCCACATCCTCGTGATCACGCTGCAGGCCTTCATCTTCATGATGCTGACGCTGATCTACGTCGGCCAGGCCCACGACGCGCACTGATCCCCTGCGCTGCCGGCCCGCCGGTCGGCAGCGCAGCTTCGCTTTCTCCCTTCCCCTCCCACCCTTCCTTTCACTCTTCACCATCCATTAGGAGCAATCATGGAAAACGTTCTCGCATACGTCGCGCTGGCCTGTGGTCTGATCGTGAGCCTCGGCGCCATCGGTGCGTCCATCGGCATCGCCCTGATGGGTGGCAAGTTCCTGGAGTCCTCCGCTCGCCAGCCCGAGCTGATGAACGACCTGCAGACCAAGATGTTCATCCTGGCTGGCCTGATCGACGCCGCCTTCCTGATCGGCGTGGCCATCGCCCTGCTGTTCGCCTTCGCCAACCCGTTCGCCGCCACGCTGCTGGCCAACGTCGCGCGCTGATTCCCCGCGCCCCTTTCACGGTTGAAAGGATCGTGCTGTGAACATCAACGCCACCCTGTTCCTGCAGGCGATCGTCTTCGCGATCCTTGTCTGGTTCACCATGCGCTTCATCTGGCCGCCGATCACCAAGGCGCTGGACGAGCGCGCGGCCAAGATCGCCGACGGCCTGGCCGCGGCGGACAAGGCCAAGGCTGAGCTGGCCGCGGCCGACCGTCGCGTGCAGGCGCAGCTCGCCGAGTCGCGTGACGTCATGACCCAGCGTCTGGCCGATGCCGACAAGCGGGCGCAAGCCATCGTGGAAGAGGCCAAGAAGCGCGCCGAGGACGAGGCGGCCAAGATCATTGCCGCCGCCCAGGCCGAGGTCGAGCAGCAGGCGTTCGCCGCCCGCGAAGCCCTGCGCGAGCAGGTCGCGGCCCTGGCCGTCAAGGGCGCCGAGCAGATCCTGCGTCGCGAGGTCAATGCCGGCGTGCATGCCGACCTGCTGGGTCGCCTGAAGACGGAGCTCTGATCATGGCCGAGCTTGCAACGATCGCCCGTCCCTACGCCGAGGCCCTGTTCCAGGTCGCCTCGCCTGCCCAGGCCGCCGAGTGGGGCGAGCAGCTCGCGCTGCTCGGCGAAGTCGCCGGCGACCCGTTGCTGCGCCAGTTCGCCGGCGACCCGAAGGCCACGCCCGCCCAGGTGCTGGACGTGCTGCGCTCGGCTGTCGGCCGCGCGCTCGCTCCCCAGGTCGAGAACCTGGTGGGCGCGGTGATCGACAACGGTCGCCTGGCGGCGCTGCCGGCCGTGGCCGCGCAGTTCCGCGAGCTGGCCAACGGCCGCAGCGGGGTGCAGGACGCCATCGTCTACAGCGCCTTCCCGATCGAGCCGGCCCAGCTGGCCGACGTGGTCGCCTCGCTGGAGCAGCGCTTCGGTCGCAAGCTGAACGCCCGTGTCGAGCTCGACCCCGAGCTGATCGGCGGCATCCGTGTCGTCGTCGGCGACGAGGTGCTCGACACCTCCGTGCGCGCCCGGCTGGAGAACATGAAGGCCGCCCTGACCGCGTGAGCGGCGTCAAACCTCATCCACTTGCCGACGCCGCGCCCGCGCGGTTGTGCGACGGCAGCCTTGGGAGCATGCAATGCAACTGAATCCCGCTGAAATTTCCGAACTGATCAAGAGCCGCATCGAAGGCCTGGGCGCGACGGCCGACGTCCGCAACCAGGGCACCGTCATCTCGGTGACCGACGGCATCGTGCGCATCCACGGCCTGTCCGAGGTGATGCAGGGCGAAATGCTGGAGTTCCCGGCCACCGCCGACGGCACCCCGACCTACGGCCTGGCCCTGAACCTCGAACGCGACTCCGTCGGCGCCGTGATCCTGGGCGAGTACGAGCACATCTCCGAAGGCGACACGGTCAAGTGCACCGGCCGCATCCTGGAAGTGCCGGTCGGCCCCGAGCTGATCGGCCGCGTGGTCGATGCGCTGGGCCGCCCGATCGACGGCAAGGGCCCGATCAACGCCAAGCTGACGGACGTGATCGAGAAGGTCGCTCCCGGCGTGATCGCGCGCCAGTCGGTGTCGCAGCCGCTGCAGACCGGCCTGAAGGCCATCGACTCGATGGTGCCGATCGGCCGCGGCCAGCGCGAGCTGATCATCGGCGACCGCCAGACCGGCAAGACCGCGGTGGCGATCGACACCATCATCAACCAGAAGGGCCAGGGCGTCACCTGCATCTACGTCGCCATCGGCCAGAAGGCGTCGTCGATCAAGAACGTCGTGCGTGCCCTCGAGCAGCACGGCGCGATGGACTACACCATCGTCGTCGCCGCCTCGGCCTCCGAGTCGGCCGCGATGCAGTACGTCGCGGCCTACTCCGGCTGCACGATGGGCGAGTACTTCCGCGACCGCGGCCAGGACGCCCTGATCATCTATGACGACCTGTCCAAGCAGGCCGTCGCCTACCGCCAGGTCTCGCTGCTGCTGCGCCGCCCGCCGGGCCGCGAAGCCTTCCCCGGCGACATCTTCTACCTGCACTCGCGCCTGCTCGAGCGCGCCGCGCGCGTGAACGCCGACTACGTCGAGAAGTTCACCAACGGCGAGGTCAAGGGCAAGACCGGCTCGCTGACCGCGCTGCCGATCATCGAGACCCAGGCCGGCGACGTGTCCGCGTTCGTGCCGACCAACGTGATCTCGATCACCGACGGCCAGATCTTCCTGGAGACGAACCTCTTCAACGCCGGCATCCGTCCCGCCATCAATGCGGGTATCTCGGTGTCGCGCGTGGGCGGTGCGGCCCAGACCAAGCTGATCAAGGGCCTGTCCGGCGGCATCCGTACCGACCTGGCGCAGTACCGCGAGCTGGCCGCCTTCGCGCAGTTCGCCTCCGACCTGGACGAAGCCACCCGCAAGCAGCTCGACCGCGGCGCCCGGGTCACCGAACTGCTCAAGCAGGCGCAGTACGCCCCGCTGCCCATCTCGCTGATGGGTGCGACGCTGTACGCCGTCAACAAGGGCTACATGGACGATGTGGACGTCAAGAAGGTCCTGGCCTTCGAAGCCGGCCTGCACCAGTTCCTCAAGACCAGCCACGCGGCGCTGCTGGACAAGCTGGAATCGACCAAGGCCCTGGACAAGGACAGCGAGGCCGAGCTGCAGGCTGCGATCGTGGCGTTCAAGAAGACGTTTGCCTGATTCCCGCCCCCTGACCCTCAGCTAACAGGAGCACCTCATGGCGGCCGGCAAGGAAATACGCGGCAAGATCAAGAGCGTCGAGAACACCAAGAAGATCACCAAGGCCATGGAAATGGTCGCGGCTTCGAAGATGCGCAAGGCGCAGGACCGCATGCGCGCGGCCCGTCCGTACGCGGACAAGGTCCGCGCCATCGCCAGCAACCTTGCCCAGGCCAACCCGGAGTACGTCCACCCGTTCATGGTCGCACCGGAGACGGTGTCCAGGCGCGTGGGCTACATCGTGGTGAGCACCGACAAGGGCCTGTGCGGCGGGCTCAACACCAACGTGCTGCGCACGTTCACGAACAAGCTTCGCGAACATGAGGCGGCGGGCGTGAAGGCCGACGTGGTGGCCATCGGCAACAAGGCACTGGGCTTCATGAACCGCATCGGTGCCAAGGTGGTGGCCCAGGCGACCCAGCTCGGCGACACGCCGCATCTGGAGCGCCTGATCGGCCCGGTCAAGGTGCTGCTGGACGCCTACACGGCCGGCCAGCTGGATGCGGTGCACATCGTCTATACCCGCTTCATCAACACGATGAAGCAGGAGCCGGTAGTGGAGCAGCTGCTGCCGCTGACGGCTGATCGCCTGTCGGCGCGCGGCCAGCACCAGTGGGAATACATCTACGAGCCGGATGCGCAGACCGTCATCGACGACCTGCTGGTCCGCTACGTGGAGGCGCTGATCTACCAGGCGGTGGCCGAGAACATGGCTTCCGAGCAGTCGGCACGCATGGTGGCCATGAAGGCCGCCACCGACAACGCCGGCAACGTGATCACCGAGCTCAAGCTGGTCTACAACAAGACCCGCCAGGCCGCGATCACCAAGGAACTCTCCGAGATCGTCGCCGGCGCGGCTGCTGTCTGACCGCCGCCCGCGCTGCACACAAGATTTGATTTGAAGGAACGCAAGATGGCTGACACGCAACAAGCAGTGGGCAAGATCGTTCAGTGCATCGGCGCCGTGGTGGACGTGGAGTTTCCGCGTGACCAGATGCCGAAGGTGTACGACGCCCTGAAGATGGAAGGCACGGCGCTGACGCTGGAAGTGCAGCAGCTGCTGGGCGACGGCGTGGTGCGCACCATCGCGCTGGGCTCGTCCGACGGCCTGCGCCGCGGCCTGCAGGTGAGCAACACCGGCGCGCCCATCACCGTGCCCGTGGGCAAGGCCACGTTGGGCCGCATCATGGACGTGCTGGGCAACCCCATCGACGAGTGCGGCCCGATCGACCAGTCGGCCACCGCCTCCATCCACCGCAAGGCCCCGGCCTACGACGAGCTGTCGCCGTCGACCGAGCTGCTGGAGACCGGCATCAAGGTGATCGACCTGGTATCCCCGTTCGCCAAGGGCGGCAAGGTGGGCCTGTTCGGCGGCGCCGGCGTGGGCAAGACCGTGAACATGATGGAGCTCATCAACAACATCGCCAAGGCGCACTCGGGCCTGTCGGTGTTCGCCGGCGTGGGTGAGCGCACCCGCGAGGGCAACGACTTCTATCACGAGATGGCCGATGCCAAGGTCGTGCGCCTGGACGCTCCCGAGGAGTCCAAGGTGGCCATGGTCTACGGCCAGATGAACGAGCCGCCGGGCAACCGCCTGCGCGTGGCGCTGACCGGCCTGACCATGGCCGAGTCCTTCCGCGACGAAGGCCGCGACGTGCTGTTCTTCGTGGACAACATCTATCGCTACACCCTGGCCGGCACCGAAGTGTCCGCGCTGCTGGGCCGCATGCCGTCCGCCGTGGGCTACCAGCCGACGCTGGCCGAGGAAATGGGCCGCCTGCAGGAGCGCATCACCTCGACCAAGGTGGGCTCGATCACCTCCATTCAGGCCGTGTACGTGCCGGCGGATGACTTGACCGACCCGTCGCCCGCGACGACCTTCGCCCACCTGGACTCCACGGTGGTGCTGTCGCGTGACATTGCCGCGCTGGGCATCTACCCGGCCGTGGACCCGCTGGACTCGACCTCGCGCCAGCTCGACCCGAACGTGGTCGGCGAGGAGCACTACGCCGTGGCCCGCCAGGTGCAGGGCACGCTGCAGCGCTACAAGGAACTGCGCGACATCATCGCCATCCTGGGCATGGATGAGCTGGCCCCCGAGGACAAGCTCATCGTGGCCCGCGCGCGCAAGATCCAGCGCTTCCTGTCGCAGCCCTTCCACGTGGCCGAGGTGTTCACCGGCGCCCCGGGCAAGTACGTGCCGCTGAAGGAAACCATCCGCGGCTTCAAGATGATCGTCAACGGCGAGTGCGACAGCCTGCCGGAGCAGGCCTTCTACATGGTCGGCACCATCGACGAAGCCATCGAGAAGGCGAAGACGCTGCAATAAGCAGCGTTCTCGGCGCCCGGGCGTCTTTGGCTTGCTCGCTGCGCACGAGCACAGCTGTGCGAGCCGCCTAGCCCGGACGCCGACAACTTGCTTCTTGCATCGTCTTCCCTCGCTGCTCAAGGACTGTTTTCATGGCCACCATTCACGTCGACGTCGTTTCCGCGGAAGAGTCCATCTTCTCGGGCGAGGCCAAGCTGGTCGCGCTGCCGGGTGAGGCGGGCGAGCTGGGCATCCTGCCCAAGCACACGCCGCTGATCACGCGCATCAAGCCGGGCGCGGTGCGCATCGAGCGCGCGGACAACGGCGAGGAGGAGTTCGTCTTCGTCGCCGGCGGCATCCTGGAGGTGCAGCCCGATTGCGTCACCGTGCTGGCCGATACCGCCATCCGCGGCAAGGACCTGGACGAGGCGAAGGCCACCGAGGCCAAACGCCTGGCTGAAGAAGCCATCAAGAACGCCAAGAGCGACATCGATATCGCCGCTGCCCAGTCTGAGCTGGCCGAGATGGTTGCTCAACTGGCCGCGCTGCGCCGCTATCGCAAGAAGTGATGCGGCCCTGACCGTGCGGTGCCGGCTCCAGCCGGGCCCGGCGCGTCGCCCCCCGCAGCCCGCTGTGCCGCCAGGCCAGCGGGTTGTTTGTTTTGGGGGCGTCGGATCGGCATGGTCCCCGTGCAGCGCGCCCCGCGCCCCGCTTTGCATTCCCCGCTGTCTGGTTCCTGGCTCGCTGGCTGATATGGAGCCTCTCACGCGCGGGTCGCGCGGGTCGCCCTGGGCCGGCCATGTCCGGTGCGCCCAGGGCGGGCGGACGTGCGACGCTCAGCGCACGATGGGCCGGTCTGGCAGCTCGTTGTGCGCCGGCCAGTGCGGGTCGGGCGGGAAGTGCTCGTTCAGCAAGGCGGAGACGGTGTCGATCGCCTGGTGCAGGCCTTCTTCGGGATGGGCGGCAGAAAGTGCCTCGCTGAGCAGCTGCACGATGCGCTGCCATTCAGCGGCCGGCACGGCCCGGCGCAGGCCGCGGTCGGCGACGATCTCGATGGCGCGGTCGGCGAGCAGCAGGTAGATCAACACGCCGTTGTTGCGCTCGGTGTCCCAGACGGACAGCTGGGCAAAGACGGCCAGCGCGCGTTCGCGGGGGTGTACGCCGCGCCAGACGTCGCCCAGCGGCAGGCTGGCTTCAACGCAGACGCGGATCTCGCCGCCGTGGCGGCTCTCGCTCAGGCGCACGTGGTCGGCCAGCCGCTGCTGCGCGTCGGCAGGCAGCAGCCGGCGGGCGTCGGACTCGTCGCAGCAGGCGTGGCGCCACAGCCGCTGCCAGCGGCCGGGGAATCGGGCAGGTCTGGCGTGATCGGCCATCACCATCTCCCTGAGGCGCCGCCGCCACCAAAATCGCCTCCGCCGCCGGACGAGAAACCGCCGCCGCCGCGGCCACCGCCGCCCCAGCCGCCGATCACCGGCCCACCCCATGCACCGCGCCGGCTGCCGACGCCCATGGCGCCGACCAGCAGCACGCCGATGACCGCTGCAGCCAACGCCAGCAGCAGGCTGGAGGTAAACATCCACCCCAGCCCGCCGACGGCCAGCCCGCTGGCCAGCGAACCGAGCTTGCGGCCAAGCACGGCGGTGAGCACGCTGCCCAGCACCGGCAAGGCGACGAAGAGGAAGAGACCCAGCTGCTGCCAGTCCAGGCCGCCACCACGCTGGCTGGACTGGTTGGCGCGCGTGGCGGGAGCGAGTTTCTCGGCGCGGATCAGGCGAAAGAGCTCGTCCAGCGCGGCATTGAGGCCGCCTGCGGTGTCGCCGGCCTGGAAGGCAGGGACCAGGGCGCGGTCGATGACGCGGCGCGCGGCCAGGTCGGGCACCGCGCCTTCAAGCGCCTTGGCCACCTCGATGCGCACGGTGCGGTCGTTGCGCGCGACGACGATGAGCAGGCCGTCGCCGACGTCGCGGCGGCCCAGCTTCCAGGCGTCGGCCACGCGCTGGGCGTAGGCGGCGATGTCCTCGGGCTGCGTGGACGGCACGAGCAGGATGGCGATCTGCGTGCCGTCGGTCTGCTCGAAGTCGGCCAGCTTGGACTCCAGCGCGGCGCGCTGGGCCTCGGTCAGGGTGGCCGTCTGGTCCATCACGCGGGCGGTCAGCGTGGGCACCGGCTGCACCCCGCCGCCTGCCGTGCCGGCTGCGCCCTGGGCCAGCGCGGGACGGGGCAGCAGCAGGGCCAGGAGCAGCGCGGCGAGCAAGGCCGTGAGCAGGGGCGCGAGCTGGGCCGTGGACAGGCCCCAGGGCCGGCCCGCGGGGCCGGCTTTCAGGCTGCTGGTCAAGTCGCTCGTCACGTCGCCCGTCACGTCATCCACCTGCTCGCCTAGACCGGCCCGCAACCGACGCCCCGCGCCGGCTTGCTGCGCCCGGTGCGGCCGGTCAGGCGGCTGCAGGCTGCTGATGCCCGTCATGCCGATCACTTGGTGTTGAAGTCCACCTTGGGCGGCGCGCTGATGGCGCCTTCGTTCTGCACCGTGAAGTTCGCCTTCGGCTGGTAGCCGAAGAGCTTGGCCGTGAGGTTGGTCGGGAAGCTGCGCGCCAGCACGTTGTACGACTGGACCGTCTTGATGTAGCGGTTGCGGGCGACGGTGATGCGGTTCTCGGTGCCCTCCAGCTGCACGCGCAGGTCCTGGAAGCCCTGGTTGGCCTTGAGGTTGGGGTAGCTCTCGCTGACCACCAGCAGGCGCGACAGCGCGCTGGAGAGCTCGCCCTGCGCCTGCTGGAAGCGCTGGAAGGCGGCCGGGTCGTTGACCAACTCGGGCGTGGCCTGGATGCTGGTGGCCTTGGCGCGGGCCTCGATGACGCGGGTGAGCGTCTCCTGCTCGAAGTTGGCCTCGCCCTTGACGGTGGCGACGATGTTGGGGATGAGGTCGGCGCGGCGCTGGTACTGGTTGAGCACCTCGGACCAGGCGGCGGCCACGGCCTCGTCCTGGCGTTGGAACTCGTTGTAGCCGCAGCCTGACAGCAGCAGGCTGAGCGCCAGCGCGGCCCAGCCGGCCAGGCGGCTGGCGAACGAAGACGGGTTTCCGGCCGAGGCGCGGCCGAAGGCGGGGGGCAGGAAGGCAGCGATCATGGTGTGCAGGGTGTGCGGTCCGGGGCGCACGCGGGATGCGGGCGTGGACGATTATGGGCGGCCCGCGTGCCGCGGCAAGGTGCATGCCGTGGTCGCCGCCCGCCGCCGATCCGCCAGCGCGCATGCCGGGCCGGGCACCCGGCACAGGCATGCGGCAGGCAACGCAAGGAGATGAGCGCGATGACGACAGGACGATGGCGTGCGATCGTGGCCGGCGCCACCGGGCTGGTGGGGCGGCAGGTGGTGCAGGCGCTGGCCGACGACGCCCGGGTGGGCGAGGTGCGGGCGCTGGTCCGCGCGGGCCGGCCGACGATGGGCGCAGACCCCGCCTGGCCGCCCCGCGTGCGGCCCTGCCCGGTGGACTGAATGCAGCTGGATGCGGCCGGCGACGTGCTGGCCGCCGATGCGGTGGTCTGCGCGCTGGGCACGACGATCCGCGATGCCGGCAGCCGGGCGGCCTTTCGCCGCGTGGACCATGACCATGTGCTGGCGCTGGCCCGGCTGGCGCGCGGGCGCGGCGCCCGGGCCTTCGGCGTGGTCAGCGCCATCGGGGCCGATGCCGGATCGCGCTTCTTCTACAACCGGGTCAAGGGCGAGATGGAGGCTGGCCTGCGGGCGATGGACTGGCCGCACCTGGTGATCGCACGGCCGTCGCTGCTGCTGGGCCAGCGACGGCAGTTCCGCCTGGGCGAGGAGCTGGCCAAGCGGCTGGGCTGGCTGATGCCGCCGTCCTCGCGGCCGGTACAGGCGGCCGACGTGGCCCGCGTCCTGGTGGCGCAGACGCTGGCCGGCCTGCAGCGGCCGCAGGGCGTGTGCGTGCTGGGCAACCGCCTGCTGCGCCAGGGCCCGGGGCCGGGGTGATACGGCCGGCGTGATGCCGTAGGGGTGACGCGGCCGGGCTGATCCGGCCGGCGCCTGGGCCGAGGCGGAGCGGCGATGCCGCGCATCCGGCTTTTCTTGATCAGGCCGGGGGATCCACCCCGCGGCCCGCGATCAAGGCCTGCGTGCGGTGGATGCGGCCTCGGACGCGGCGCGGGCCGGCTCGTCGGTGGAGCCCGGGGGCTCGCCGGCCCACAGGCGGCGCAGGCGGGCCAGCTCGGCGTCGTAGAGCGCGTTGATGCGCACCAGCTCGGCTTGGGCGTTGCTGACCAGGGTCTTCTGCGCATCGGTGGAGACGGTGTTGTCCTCGATCTGCTGGCGCAGCTTGAAGGGCATGGCGCGGCCGACGTAGAACTCGGCCTCCTGCTGCAGGCCGACGCGCTCCTTCTGCAGCTCGGCGATGCGGCGCTGCGAGGTGGCGATGGATTTGCGCACGTCGTCCAGCGCGGCCTCGCGGGCGCGCTGGTGGGTGGCCTCGTCCGGGTAGCGCGACAGCAGGTTGCGGTCGCGACGGACGGCGTCCTGGCGGGCGGCGGCCTCGACCTGGCGGCGGCGCTCGGCCTCTTCGGCGGCCACGCGCTCGGCGGCGGTCATCGACGGGCGCTGCACGCCGCGCACCGAGCCGTCACGGTTGTGGAGCTTCTGCTCGCGGTCCAGGCACTCGGGAATGGGGCGGTCGGAGGTGATGCGCCGGCCGCTGGCGTCGATGC
The DNA here is from genome assembly GCA_016219375.1 of Burkholderiales bacterium. Lineage (GTDB taxonomy): Bacteria > Pseudomonadota > Gammaproteobacteria > Burkholderiales > Burkholderiaceae_C > Aquabacterium. Next base: position 72,619 of record JACRNC010000014.1, on the reverse strand, counting down.
AGCTGTAGATGGCCGGCCGTGATGCGGTGGACGGGCTTTGGGCGTGCGCGGCCAGCGCGGCCAGCGCGGCCAGCAGCGTGCAGCACACCCACCAACTCCGAGCTCTCATGCCGTCCTTGCCTTCATGCGTTGTCGCGGTCCTGCCTTGCGGCCAGTGTGCCGTGTGCCGGCGCCCGGTGGGCAGGTGAGGACCCGCAGCCGCCGCTCGCCGGCCGCTTGGTCGCTGTATGCCCACCCCTGCGCTGCCGCCGGGGCCGTGCGCCCTGCATCCGGCATGCCCGCGGCGGCGGCTCTTCAGACGCCGTAGCGGTCGCGGTAGGCCTGCACCCGCGGGCGGTGGGCGGCCAGCTCGGGGCTGGCGCGCTCGTCCAGGTAGGCCAGCAGGTCGGCCAGCGTGGCGATGGCCACCACCGGCAGGCCACCGCGCTGCACGGCCTGCACGGCGCTGTGATCGGCGTCACGGCCCTTTTCTGTAGCCTTTTCCTGCCGGTCCAGGGCAATGGCCACGCCGGCGGGCGTGGCGCCGGCCGCGGTGATCATGGCGATGGACTCGCGCACCGAGGTGCCGGCGGAGATGACGTCGTCGATGATGAGCACGCGGCCCTTGACCGGCGCGCCGACCAGGGTGCCGCCTTCGCCGTGGTCCTTGGCCTCCTTGCGGTTGTAGGCATAGGGCACGTTGCGGCCCAGGCGGGCGAGCTCGATGGCCACGGCCGCGGCCAGCGTGATGCCCTTGTAGGCCGGGCCGAAGAGCATGTCGAAGGCCAGGCCCGAGGCGATCAGGCGCCGTGCATAGAATTCCGCCAGGCGCCCGAGCTTGGCGCCGTCATCGAACAGACCGGCATTGAAGAAATAGGGCGACTGCCGCCCCGCCTTGGTCTGGAACTCCCCGAACCTCAGCACCCCCGCCTGCACGGCAAAGGCCACGAAATCCTGGGCCAATGCGTCGCTGGCGGGCTGTCCATTGGATGCTCCGGTGGACGTGTTGGGAGTGGGGCTCGTCATCGGAGTCAACGCCTTGTTTCGACTGGTCTCGCTCAACCTCAACGGCATCCGCTCCGCCGCGCAAAAGGGCATGGTGGAGTGGGCCGAAAAGATGGCGCCGGATTGTATGGGGGTGCAGGAGCTCAAGGCCCAGGCGGCCGACGTGGCCGGGCGCTTCGACACCGTGGCCGGCATGCGCGGGCACTTCCACTATGCCGACAAGAAGGGCTACTCGGGCGTCGGCATCTACAGCCGCCGTGAGCCCAGCGACGTGATCATCGGGCTCAAGTGCCCGGAGTTCGACGCTGAGGGCCGCTATGTGGAGGCGCGCTTCGACACGCCGGATCGCAAGCTGTCCATCATCAGCTGCTACTTCCCCAGCGGCTCCAGTTCGGAAGAGCGGCAACAGGCCAAGTTCCGCTTCCTGGAGGTGGTCTATCCGCACCTGCGCGCGCTGCGCGACGAGCGCGAGTTCATCCTGGTGGGCGACATCAACATCGCCCACAAGGAGATCGACCTGAAGAACTGGCGCGGCAACCAGAAGAACAGCGGCTTCCTGCCCGAGGAGCGGGCGTGGATGACGCAGGTGCTCGACGAGCTCAAGCTGATCGACGTCTTCCGCACGCTCAACCCGCACCCCGAGCAGTACACGTGGTGGAGCAACCGCGGCCAGGCCTGGGCCAAGAACGTGGGCTGGCGCATCGACTACCACCTGGCCACACCCTACATCGCCGCCACGGCGCGGCGCGAGTCCATCTACAAGGATCAGCGCTTCTCCGACCACGCGCCGCTGATCGTGGATTACGACTTCACGCTCTGAGCGCGTTGCGCTGCGGTGGCTTGGGGGGTCAGGCAACGGTGACGGCGGGCGATATGCAACGCGCGCCGGCAGCCAGCGGCGCGCCGCCCGGCGCACGGTGAGGGCGGCCTGGGCGGCCAGGGCAGCGGCCAGCAGGCCGATGAACCAGGCCGCGCGCCGGCTCCGCATCCCGCCCCGCCGACCCTGCCACGGCGGTAACGCCTGGACGCATCCCGACACGATTCCTCCCTCTTCTGCGCCGCTGGCCGGCCGATAGCGGATGAGAGAGCCGCATGGGGCCGAACTGGCCGCCCGGCGCTGCGTTTCTTCGGGCCTCGGCCCGCAGCCCGCGCCGGCAAGATCAGCCTCGTCCACCTTCCTTGCGCAGTCGGGCGCGCGACCTGCCCGGCCCAGCCGTTGTGTCCGCCGCCATGACCTACCCGACCGGCCCTGCCGCCCCCGCCACCCCTGCCTTGCGTGCCGCCGCCCAGCCGGCCGCGCCCACCGCTGCCCAGCCGCAGCCGCCCCTGCCCGCCAGCCGCCGCATGCGCTTCGGGCTCATGGGCGCGGCGCTCATGCTGCTGGCCTGCGGCGCCGCGCGCGCGGTCGAGCCGGGGCCCGGTGCGGTCTACGGCGGCATCGGCCTGCCCGGGCTGATCCTGGGCTATGCCCATCCGCTGAACCAGCGCATCACGCTGCGCGGCGACGTGGCCACCTCCGGCCAGTGGAGCCGCGAGCTCAGCGAGGACGGCCTGGACTACGAGGGCTCGCTGCGCTTCAACCGCCTGGCGCTGCTGGCTGACTACCGCATCTCGCCGCTGTTCCGGCTCACGGCCGGCGTCACCTTCAACGACATGCGCGTGAAGCTGCAGGCCGCCGGCACCGGCCAGGTGGTGGAGATCGGCGACACCGCGGTGGCCTTGTCGCCGCAGGACCGGCTGCAGGCCCGCGTGCGCATGCCGCGCGTGACGCCCTACGTCGGCCTGGGCCTGGGCCACCATGCCGACCCGCGCCCGGGCTGGAACGTGGTGGCCGACCTCGGCCTGTCGGTGGGCCGGCCCAAGGTCAGCGGCGGCCTGAGCGGCCCGGCCGCGGCCCTGGTGCCGCAGTCCGAGGTCGATGAGGAGCTGCGCCGGCTGCGCGACAAGGTCTCCACCGGCTTCGTGCCCCAGCTCAGCGTCGGCGCCAGCTACCGCTATTACTGACGGCGGCTGACGGGGACTTACCGGGGGGGGCGAGCCCGCCGGCGGCCCGCATCGGTCCTGCATCCGTCCCGGTCCCGGCCGGGCCGCTGCGCCTATCGGGGCGCCGGGCGCCTGGGCCCGAGAACTGCGGCACGCCCGGCCGGGTTTTCCTTGGATGTCGGGCAGCCGGGCTGCCTAAGCTTGCGTGTTACACCCCTGGCCGTGCGGCTGCGCCGTGGCCGGGTGGCCCCCAGTTCACGCCGCGCCGCTTCTTCAACTGCATGTCTTCCCCCGCCGTCGATCGCGTCAGCGACTGGGCCGGCAGCCTGCGCCAGGCCGCCTGGCTGGCGCTGGCGCTGGGCTGCGCACTGAGCGTCTGGGGCTGGATGCGCGTGGCCCACAGCGAGGGCCGGGCGGACGACGCCGCGCTGGAGGCCGCCTCCGAGGCCACCGCCAGCCGCGTGCGCGAGCAGGTCGGCCGCTACCTGGACGTGCTGGCCGGCTTTCACGGCCTGTTCCTGGCCAGTGATGCGGTGGACCGGCGCGAGTTCCGCCGCATGTTCGACAGCCTGGACACCGCGCGCCGCTACCCCGGGCTGGCCGCGGTGCAGTACGCCCCGCGCGTGGAGCCGGCCGATCTGGCGGCCTTCCAGGCCCGCGTGCGCCAGGACCGCAGCCTGGACGCCGGCGGCTATCCCGCCTACACCGTGCACCCGCCGGGCGAGCGCGACCTCTACGCCCCGGTGCTCTACAACGAGCCCATGCGCGGCAACGAGGCCGCCTTCGGCCACGACACCGCCGCCGGCGCCGCCCGCCGCCAGGTGATGGACCGTGCCCGCGACGCCGGCCAGGCGCGCGCCTCCGAGCCGGTGATGCTGGTGCAGGGCGGCAGCGACCCGCTGGGCATCCTGGTGCGCTATCCGCTCTACGGCGGCAGCGGCGAGGTGCCGGCCACCCTGGCCGAGCGTCGCCGCGCCTGGAGCGGCCAGCTCAGCATGGTCATCCGCGTCGGCGACATGCTGCGCCCGGTGATCGGTGCCGACGTCCTGCAGCACTATCACGTCGGCGTGCGCGACACCGGCGCGGTGGAGTGGCGGGTGGGCGATGCGCCCGCGCGCGGTATCGCGCTCTTCGACAGCGGCGAGGCCGTCATGCCGCGCGCGCTGCGCGAGGCCGCCGGCGACGAGCACCGCCGCGTGCACGTGGTCGATGTCGCCGGCCGGCTGTGGGAGATCACGCTCACCCGCCCGCCCGTCGTGCAGGCCGCCGAGCCGTATCCGCTGGCCGTGCTGGGCGCCGGGCTGCTGGCCACGCTGGGCATCTTCGGCGGGCTGCTGAGCGTCTCCGGCCGCTACCGGCGTGCCGCGCAGATGGCCCGCCAGCTCAGCCAGGAGGCGCGCGACAGCCAGGCCCGGCTGGCCGCGGTGATCGACCACACGGTGGACGGCATCGTCACGCTGGACGTCAACGGCACCATCCTGCGCGCCAACCCCCCGGCCGGGCAGATGTTCGGCTATGCCGCGGTGGACCTGATCGGCCTGCCGCTGAGCACCTTGATCCCGGGCATGAGCGGCGACGCCGCGCAGGGTGCGCTGGCACGGCACATCGCCGCGGTGGCCGGCGGCGTCAGCGGCGCGCGCGAGGTGCGCGGCGTCAAGCGCGACGGCGCGGGCTTCCCGGTGGAGCTGGCGCTCAGCGAGGTGGACCGCGGCGACGAGCGCCTGCTGGTGGGCATCCTGCGCGACCTGAGCAGCCAGCGCGCGGCCGAGACAGCCTATGAGGAAGCGCGCAAGCAGCTCGAGCGCGTCGATGAGATGCGCCGCGTCATCGTCCATCACGCGCCCTACGGCATCGCCGTGCTCAGCCCCGGCGGGCGCGTGCTGTCGCTCAACCCGGCGGCCGAGCGGCTGCTGGGCCGGCGTGCCGACGAGGTCATCGGCCGGCTCACGCCGCAGGACTTCATCGACCCGCTGGAGCTGGCCGAGCGCACCGCGCAGCTGGCCGCGCGGCTGGGCGCGGCCATCACCCCGGCCGAGGCCCTGGGCCGCCATGCCGCCTTGGCCGGCGGCCCCACCGAGTGGACCATCGCCCGCCCGGACGGCAGCCGCATCGTCGCGGAGATTAGCGCCACCTCGCTGCGCAACGATGCCGGCGAGGTCACCAGCTACCTGGCCATGGCGCAGGACGTCACCAGCCGCCGCCAGGCCGAGACGCAGCTGCAGCACCTGGCCCGCCACGACGCGCTCACCGGCCTGCCCAACCGCAGCTGGCTGCAGGAGCAGCTCAAGTCAGCCCTGGCGATGGCGCAGCGCTCGGGCGGCATCATGGCGCTGCTCTTCATCGACCTGGACCGCTTCAAGAAGATCAACGACAGCCTGGGCCACCACGTGGGCGACGGCGCGCTGATCGAGGTCGCCCGCCGCCTGACCGAGGCCCTGCGCAGCTCCGACCTGGTGGCCCGCCTGGGCGGCGACGAGTTTGTCGTGCTGCTGCCGCAGGTGGCGCATGCCAGCGACGTGGAGGACGTGGCCGCCAAGCTGGTCGAGCGCCTGCGCCTGCCGCTGCAGGTGGGCCCGCACGAGCTGCGCGTCACGCCCAGCATCGGCGTGGCCGTCTATCCGCAGCACGGCCACGATGCCGAGACGCTGATGCGCCATGCCGACCAGGCCATGTACCGCGTCAAGACCCAGGGCCGCAACGCCTGGGGCACCTTCACCGCCGAGCTGGACCGCAGCGGCGCGGAGGCCCTGCGGCTGGAGAACGACCTCTACCACGCGCTGCCCCGCGGCGAGCTGCTGCTGCACTACCAGCCGCAGTTCGACTGCGCCAGCGGCCGGCTCTCCGGCGCCGAGGCCCTGGTGCGCTGGCGCCGCGGCGGCAGCGACAAGCTCGTCTCGCCGGCCGAGTTCATCCCCATTGCCGAGGAGACCGGCCTGATCGTCGAGATCGGCGAGTGGGTGCTGATCCAGGCCTGCCGCCAGGCCCAGGCCTGGCGTGAGCGGCTGGGCAGCGGATTCCGCATGGGCGTCAACCTCTCGGCCCGTCAGCTCGACCAGGTCGACGTGGTGGACATGGTCGCCCGCGCGCTGGCGCAGACCGGCCTGCCGGCCAGCGCGCTGGAGCTGGAGATCACCGAGAGCGTCATCGTGCGCGAGTCGCTGCGCGCAGCCGCCACGCTGGCACGGCTGCGCACGCTGGGCGTCAAGGTGGCCATCGACGACTTCGGCGTGGGCTACTCCAGCTTCGCCTACCTGCGTGAGCTGCCGGTGGACCGCTTCAAGGTGGATCGCTCCTTCCTCACCGCCGTGCCGCAGTCCGAGGCCGATTGCCGCCTGGCCGCCGCGCTGATCGCGATGGCCCACCGGCTGGAGGTGGGCATCGTCGCCGAGGGCGTGGAGACGGCCGAGCAGCTGGCCTTCCTCAGCCAGCACGGCTGCGACGTCGCCCAGGGCTACCACCTGGGCCGCCCGGTGCCGGCCGAGGTCTTCGCCGAGCAGCATCTGCAGCGCCGGTGAGGCGCTGATCGAGGCGTTGACCAAGGCCCTGAGTGTGGCCCTGAGCGAGGCGCCGCCCGCATGGCCCGGCCCTGCCTGCGATGTGGCAGCGTGCGCCCCTTAACATCCATTGCCCCACGCGCGGGCTGACCCGGATGGCGGCGTCTGCACCCGCTTCCAAGAATGGGGCAACGGCTGCCGCGCCGCGCATCCATGACGCCCCTGCCTCCCGCCCCTGACGGCACTGAACCAGACCGTCCACCACCGGCCGGCTCGCCCTGCCCGCCGGCCGGCGATCCGCTGCCCGCCGCCGTCCCCGACAGCCCGGCCGAGGTGGCCCGCGTGCTGGCCCGCGCCCGCGAGCGCGAGGCGCTGTTCGAGGGCTTCATCGCCCAGACCCCCGGCATGTTCTATCAGTTCGTGCGCCGGCCCGACGGGCGCGCGAGCATCCCCTTTGCCAGCGGCGACGCGCTCAGCGTCATGGGCATCCCGGCCGAGCAGGTGGTGGCCGAGGGCGAGGCCGTCATGCGCCGCTTCCACCCCGACGACCTGCCCGCGCTGCTGGCCCTGATCGACGACGCCCGCCGCCATGCCCGCGACTGGACGCACGAGCTGCGCGTGGTCTGGCCCGACGGCAGCGAGCACTGGGTTGAGATCCGCGCCAAGCTGCACCGCCAGGCTGACGGCACGCTCATCACCTACGGCTTTGCCGCCAACACCGACAGCCGCAAGGCCGCCGAGCTCGCGCTGCGCGCCTCCGAGGAGTGCCAGACCCTGGCAGTCGAAGCCACCGGCCTGGGCATCGCCCGGCTCGACCTGGCCAGCGGCCGCATGCAGCTCGACGAGCGCGCCTGCCGCAACCATGGCCTGCCGCATCCGCAGCCGCAGTACACGCTGGGCGACTGGATGGCGCAGATCCACCCGGACGACCGCGCCAGCGCCCAGGCCTTCCTCGCCGACGTGGCCCTGCACGGCGAGCCGACCGAAGGCCGCTGGCGCTTCAACCTGCCCGACGGCCGCCAGCGCTGGCTGGAGATCCTGGCCCGCGCCGAATGCGACGAGCACGGCCGCCCCACCGGCCTGATCGGCACCTGCCGCGACGTCACCGTGGCCCAGCAGGACAGCCAGCTGCGCCAGCAGAAGGAGGCCGCCGAGCGCGCCAGCCGCGCCAAGAGCCAGTTCCTCTCGCGCGTCAGCCATGAGCTGCGCACGCCGCTCAACGGCATCCTCGGCTTTGCCCAGCTCATGGAGCTGGACCAGGCCGAGCCGCTGCCGCCCGCGCAGCGCCAGCGCCTGGACGCCGTGCAGCGCGCCGGGCGTCACCTGCTGGCGCTGATCAACGACGTGCTCGACCTGGCCCGCATCGAGCAGGAGGACTTCGGCGTGCAGGACCAGCCGGTGCCGCTGGCCGGCGTGCTCGACGACTGCCTGACCCTCGTGCAGCCGCTGGCCCAGGTGGCCGGCGTCACGCTTGCGCCGCGTCCCGACACCGACATCTGGGTGCGCGGCGACCAGCGCGCGCTGGAGCAGGTGCTGATGAACCTGCTGTCCAACGCCATCAAGTACAACCGCCCGCAGGGCCGCGTGTGGATCGACCTGCAGGCCAGCGATGCACGCGTGCAGCTCAGCGTCTGCGACAGCGGCCTGGGCCTGTCCAGCGGCGACTGCGCGCGCCTGTTCCAGCCCTTCACCCGCCTGGGCCCCGAGCCGCACCGCGTCGAGGGCTCGGGCCTGGGCCTGGTCATCGCACGCCAGCTCACCGAGGCCATGCACGGCCGGCTGGACGTGGACAGCGAGGTCGGCCGCGGCTCGCGCTTCATCATCGACCTGCCGCGCAGCCCCAACCCGCAGGTCGGCACCGAGCCCGCTGCCGCCCCGCCGCCGCCGCGGCCCAGCAGCGCCGAGCCGGCCTCGCGCACCGTGCTGTATGTGGAAGACCAGCCACTCAACGTCGCCCTGGTGGAAGAGATCTTCCGCGTGCGCCAGCGCTGGAAGCTGGTCGTGGCCGGCGACGTGGCCAGCGCGCTCAAGCTCGCGCGCGAGGTGCTGCCCGACCTGCTCATCATCGACATGCACCTGCCCGACGGCGATGGCATCGAGCTGCTGGCCGCGCTGCGCGAGCAGGAGGCGCAGGAGCTGCGCCGCCCCGTGCGCGCCATCGCCCTGTCGGCCGATGCCATGCACGAGCAGATCGAGCACGCCCGCCGCGCCGGCTTTGCCGATTACTGGACCAAGCCCATCGACGTCATGCAGGTGCTCGACGGCCTGGACCGCCTGCTCGGCTCGCAGCCGCCGGTCTAGGGCGGCCCGGCACGAGGCCGGCAATAAGAACCCGGCCGGAGCCGGGCAATAAAAAACCCGGCCAAGGCCGCAGCAATAAAAAACCCGGCCGGAGCCGAGCAATAAAAAAACCGGGCCGGAGCCGAGCAATAAAAAAACCCGGCCGGAGCCGGGTTGGGGGGATCGATCCGCGTGCCGCCTGATCAGCTCAGGTGCGCGGCGATGATCTTGGTCATCTCGAACATGTCGACCTGGGGCTTCTTGAACAGCTCCTTGAGCTTGTCGTCGGCCTTGATGACACGCTTTTGCTTTTCGTCCTGCAGCTTGTTCTTCTTGATGTACTCCCAGACCTTCTTGGTCACCTCGGTGCGCGGCAGCGGCTTGTCGCCGACGATGGCGGCAAGCTGCGGGCTCGGGGTCAGGGCCTTCATGAAGGCCGCGTTGGGGGTGCGCTTCTTGGCCGGCGCGGCCTTCTTGGCGGCGACCTTGATGGTCGTCTTGGTGGCTGCAGCCTTCTTGGCCGGGGCTGCCTTCTTGGCGGCCGGGGCCTTCTTTGCCGGCGCCTTCTTGGCGGCGGCCTTCTTCGCAGTTGCCATGTTCGAACTCTCCGAGTAATGCAAGGTTGATCTCTGGAATCGTCAGACCCCGGGCGATGGCTTCATGAGCCGCCGATCCTCTATGAGACTGCACGGGCGATGGTACTGTGGCCCCAGAGGGATGAGAAGCGATTTCAGAGGGAAAACAGCCCTCGCCACGAGGGGAGCGGCCTTTTTGTCGCAGCCCGGCATCACGCCGCATGAGGGCCTGTACGGAGGCCTCGCGACTTCGAGCTGCGCGCTCATGCCTGGCCCATGCCGCATCCCTGCCGTGCCCCTGCGGTGTCGATGCCGTGTCGATGCGGTGCCGGGCCGGCCGCCGCGCAAAAAAAGGAGCGCCGCGAGGGCGCTCCAAAGCGTAGAACCCATGAGTTGCCTCATGAATGTCTCCGCACCATTGCAAGGCCGCACTGTGCCGCCGGCCCCTGCGCTTGTCATCCCCCTTTGGTACTGACCCGGCCCGCGCCGGCTGCGACATTAGGGATGCGCAAGCCGCGCAAGCCGCACAGGGCGCGATGGAGCGGCCGCACGCGGCTGCAGCGTGCGCTTGTATGCTGGCGGGCATGAAATGGCTCGTTCGATGGATGCTGCTGGCCGCGGCCCTGCTGCTGGTGGCGCACTGGTTCCCCGGGGTCAACGTGACCAGCTTCGGCTCGGCGCTCATCGCCGCGCTGGTGCTGGGCCTGCTCAACACCTTCGTGCGGCCCATCCTCATCCTGCTGACGCTGCCTGTCACGCTGCTCACGCTGGGGCTGTTCCTCTTCGTGATCAACGCGCTGATGTTCCTGGCGGCCGGCAGCATCCTGGAGGGCTTCCAGGTCGATGGCTTCGGCTGGGCCCTGGCCGGCTCGCTGGTCTACAGCCTGTGGGCGGTGGTGATCGACGCGGCGCTGGAGCGTCTCTTCAGCCGCGGATCCTGATCGCTGCCAGGCTGCAGCGCCCGGCAATCAAGACCCGCGGGCGTCCTCGCGCTGCAGCTGCCGCATCTCGGCTTCCAGCGCCTGCAGCCGCGCATCGATGACCGACAGCTCGACGAAGTCGGCGGCCGATGGCGAGCGTGAGCGGGCCTGGCGTTGGGCCGCGCGCAGCCGCTCCACTGCGTCGGCAATGCGGCCGAGGGCGGCGCTGGACTCGGCGTGGGCGCGCGCGGCACGCAGCGGCTGGCCCAGGCGCTCCCAGCACTGGCCCAGCAGCGTCCAGGCCTGGGCATCGTCGGGGGCGGCGGCCACGCGCAACTGCAGCGTGGATGCGGCCGCCTGCACCTGTGCGGGCTCGGTGCCGGGCAGCACGGCGCGTCGCGCGCGCAGCAGCAGTGCGGCGCGGCCGGTGTCGCCTTCGAGCGCGGCCAGGGCGGCGTCTGCCGACACCGTGTCGCCGCGAGCCACGGCGGCCTCGGCGGCCAGGCGTTCGATGTCGGGCTGCAGCACGCTGCGCTGCGCGGGCGGCAGGGCGGCCAGGCGCTCGCGCAGCTGCTTCATGGCCTGCACCGCCGCTGCGTCGTCGCGCAGTAGCGTGGCGGCCAGCACGCCGCCGTAGCCGCGGGCCACGGCCTGCAGGGCATCGAGCGTGGACGGCGGCGGCTGCACCGCCTCGTCGATCAGCGGGCGCAGGGCCACGGCGCGCTGGTCCATCAGCACGCGCGAGCGCTCGCGCATGAGCTGGTGCAGCGGGTCGATGCGCTCGGTCAGCGGGCGCATGCCGGGGCCGAGTCGCGCACGGGCCTCGCCGATGCGCTCGGTGGTCAGCGGGTGGCTGCGCAGGTAGGGGTACTCCAGCGTGTCGTTCAGGCGCGAGGCCTGGGCCAGCTTCTCGAACATCGCGGCCATGCCGTCGGCGTCGAAACCGGCGGCGGTGAGCACGCCGAAGCCCACGCGGTCGGCCTCGCGCTCCATGTCGCGCGAGAAGTTGAGCTGGTCCTGCATGGCCACCGCCTGGCCGCCGGTCATCAGCGCCTGGGCCGCCGCCGGCGCCCGGCTGGCAGCCAGCACGCCCAGCACCATCGAGGCGATGCTGACCAGCGACTGCCGCTGCTGGATGCCGATGGAGCGCACGATGTGGCGCTGCGTGATGTGCGTGAGCTCGTGCGCCAGCACCGAGGCGAGCTGGTCGCGGTTGGTGGTCACGGCGATCAGGCCCAGGTGGATGCCCACATAGCCGCCGGGCAGGGCAAAGGCGTTGACCGTGCGGTCGCGCACGAGGAAGGCCTGCCAGGCAAAGCGCGGGTCGAGGTCGGGCGTGATCTCGCCGCGCTGGCGGGCCGCGGCCAGCAGGCGCAGCCAGATCTGGTCGGCATAGGCGCGCAGCACCGGGTCGTCGATGACGTCCGGGTCGGAGCGGATGCTGCGCATGATGCGCTCGCCCAGCGCGCGCTCGCCGGCCGGCGACAGTGCGGCGTCGGCGTCCTCGCCCAGCGCGGGCAGGCTGCCGGCGGCCGCCAGGGCAGGCGCGGGCGGCAGGACGCAGGCCGCGGCCAGCAGCCCGGCCAGCACCTGGCGGGCGGCTCGACGGCCTGGCCTGCGTGCAGGCGGCAGCGTGCGTGAAGTGGGCATGAAACGGTCTCGCAAGCTCATCACATCTATCATGCCGCCGCCATGTGAAGCGGGGTAAACGCTTTGCAAGTGTCCCGACACGTTGGCGCCAAGCTGGCCACCGCATTGGCTGGCCCGAAGCCGCTACCGCTCACCGCGCGGCGACCACCGCAACCGAGCCGCAAGGGCCTGCGCATGTCCTCACCCGACGCATCCATCCCCGCCTCATCCGGCCATGCATCCGGCGACGTGCCCGGCTCGCCGCTGACCCACTTCGACGAGCAGGGCCGGGCGCACATGGTGGACGTGGGCGGCAAGCCGGCGACCCGCCGCGTGGCCCGCGCGGGCGGGCGCATCGTCATGCAGCCGGCCACGCTGGCGCTGATCGCAGGCGGCCAGGCGGCCAAGGGCGACGTGATCGGCGTGGCCCGCATCGCGGCCATCCAGGCGGCCAAGCGCACGGCCGAGCTGATCCCGCTGTGCCATCCGCTGCCGCTGACGCGCGTGGCGGTGGACTTCCGCCTGGACGATGCGGCGCACTGCGTGCACTGCGAAGCCACGGTGGAGACCACCGGCCCCACCGGCGTGGAGATGGAGGCGCTGGCCGCCGTGCAGGTGGGCCTGCTCACCGTCTACGACATGTGCAAGGCGGCCGACCGCGGCATGGTGATCGACGGCGTGCGCGTGCTGGAAAAGCGCGGCGGCAAGTCCGGCGACTGGGTGGCACCAGACCTGCGCTAAGGCGACAGCGCCTTGAGCGCCAGCTTGATGCCCTGGCTCACGTCCACATCGGCCGGTAGCTGCTTGAGTGCGGCGGCGGCTTCCTTGTCGCTGTAGCCCAGGGCCACGAGCGCCTGCAGGATGTCGTTGCGCGCGGGCGTGCCGGCGGCCACGGGCAGGCCGAGGTCCGGGGCCAGCTTGCCCTTGAGCTCCAGCAGCAGCCGCTCGGCCGTCTTCTTGCCGATGCCGGGCACCTTGATGAGCCGGGTGGCATCCTGGGCGGCGATGGCCTGGGCCAGCTCGGCCGCGCTCAGGCCGCTGAGCAGGGCCAGGGCGATGCGCGGGCCGATGCCGCTGATCTTGATCAGCTCACGAAAGGACGCGCGCTCGGCCGCGGTGAGGAAGCCGTAGAGCAGGTGCGCGTCCTCCCGCACGACCAGGTGCGTCAGCAGCGTGACCTTGGCCCCGGTGTCGGGCAGGTTGTAGAAGGTGCTCATCGGCACCGCCACCTCGTAGCCCACGCCGCTCACGTCGACGAGGACCTGGGGCGGGGCCTTCTCGGCCAGCAGGCCGCTCAGGCGGCCGATCATCGCGGCGCCTCACGGCGGCGCGGGGCGGCGGCACGCCGGGCGCCCGCCGCCACCTTGCAGCAGCGGGTCACTTGCGGAACAGCCCCAGGCGCTGGGCCTCCAGCGCGGCTTCGGCGCGGGACGACACGTTGAGCTTGCGGTAGATCTGCTTGACGTAGTCGGCGATGGTGTGGCGCGACAGGTTGAGCTGCTGGCCGATCTCCGGCAACGTGAAGCCCTTGGCCACGCGCAGCAGCACGTCGTTCTCGCGGTCGGTCAGCTGCACGTGCGGCATCAGCGGCACGGCCTCCTGCGCCTTGGCCTTGGCCTGGGCGGTGAAGTAGTTGATGACGCGCCGGGCGATGGACGGCGACAGCGGCGGCTCGCCCTGGCTGATGCGGTGCAGCTGCTCGGCCAGCTGCTCGCGCGACTGCTCCTTGAGCAGGTAGCCGAAGGCGCCAGCCTGCAGGGCGGGGAAGAGATGCTCGTCGTCGTCGTGGATGGTGACCACCACGGACTGCGCGTCGGGCTGCGACTCGTGCAGGGCCTCGACCACCTTGACGCCGGAGCCGTCGGGCAGGCCCAGGTCGATCAGGGCGACGTCGAAGCGCACCGCCTTGACGAGTTCCAGCGCATCGTGGACGCGAGCACTCTCGCTGATGCGGGCTTGCGGGAACACCTGGAGCGCCAGCGTCTTGAGCCAGGCGCGGATTTCAGGCAGGTCTTCGAGCAGCAGGATTTGCTTCATGGCGGTCTCTGACGAAGGCGTCGGTCATGGTAGCAGGGGCTTGGTTTGCAGCCCCATAGGATCCAGCGGCAGGGTGAGCCGGATGATGGTCCCCTGTCGTGGTGCGGATTCGACCAGGCATTGCCCGTGCAATTGCTTGGCCCGGTTCTTCATGGTGGCCATGCCGTGGCCGCGGTCCAGGCGGCCGTCCAGCTCCATCGGGATGCCCCGACCGTTGTCCTGGATGGCGAGCTTGAAGTCGTCGCCCTCCACCTCGCAGCGGATGACGGTGTGCGAGGCGCCGCTGTGCTTGATGATGTTGCTCACCGCCTCGCGCAGGATGCGCGTGGTCTGCACGTAGATGCGTGCAGACACCGGGCGCTCGGGCATCTCGCCGTCGCTGTCCCAGGCGATGTCGATGCCGGCCTGGCCCAGGCGCGAGACCATCTCGGCACGCCAGTCGGCCAGCGCGTCGGGCAGCTGCATGGGCTTGCCCACCAGGCCACGCACGGACAGGCGCATTTCTTCCAGAGCCTCGCGGGCCAGGGTGGAGATGCGGTCGTTGTCGCTGGTGTGCACGATGGTCAGCAGCTTGGCGCCCAGGTCGTCGTGCAGGTCTGCGGCGATGCGCTTGCGTTCCCGCTCGGCGATCTGCTCCACGCGCAGCTCGGCCAGCTGGGTGAAGTTGTGTTCGATTTCGGCGGTGATCTGCTGGATGCGGAACTCCAGCTGGTTGCGCGCGCCTTCTGCGCTTTGCAGCGCGCGGGCATAGACCTGGATCAGCCGGATGCCCACGGCGCAGAAGAGCAGCGGCATGACGAGGTGCACGAAGCGCCCGCCCCACAGCGCATCGGCGCCGTTCTGGTAGGCGTTCTCGATGCCCAGCGCGGCGCCGACGATGCCCAGCACGCCGCACATCAGCCAGAACTCGGCCCGCCGCGCGTGCGCCGCATGCCACAGGAAGTAGCCCATCGCGGCGACCAGCTCCAGGGTGAAGAGCGTGTACCAGACGCGCGCCACCGGGAAGAGGCCGAAGCGGCCGGCCAGATAGAAGCTGCCGGCCATCACCAGGCACTGGCCCCACAGCGCCAGCGTGATCCAGCGGTCGATGCGCGCATGCGCGGGGCCGCGCAGCGCCAGACCGGCGTAGCCCAGCAGGAACTTGACCGCAAAGGCGATGATTGGCGCGAACGCCAGGCACAGCAGCAGCTCAACCTGCGGCCCCGGCAGCGGCACGTCGCGCACCCACATGCGCGTGGTCAGCAGCGCCCAGCCGATGGACATCAGGCCGAAGTGCATCAGGTAGCCCAGCCGGCGCACCCAGGCCAGCATCAGCGCGAAGCCGCCCAGGATGAGCATGGTGCCGCTGATGACCTGGGCCAGCGTGACGTGCCAGAACATGTGGTGGTCCTGCAGTGCCTGCATGGCCGGCTGCGGGCCGATGCGCACGGCCGACAGGCCGCCGGCGCGCTGGCGGGCGGTGACGTTCTCCAGCGCATAGCCGACCACCTTGATGTCGAGCACGTTGCCGCTGTCGCGCAGCAGGCTGCCCGGCAGCGTGACGAGGTGCGAGTGGTAGCAAGTGCGGGTGATGGGCTCGGCCAGCCGGCCGCCGCGGTGGACCAGCTCGCCGTTCAGGCGCACCTCCAGGTTGGTGCACGCGCGCTCGATGAAGGCGGCCAGCAGCGCGTCCGCAGGTGCGGCCGGGCGGTCGAAGCGCAGCCGGTACCAGACGCTGCCGTCCTCTCCGGGGCGGCTGCGCGACCATTGGTCGGGCAGCAGGATCTCCTGGCCGGTGCCGGCGGGCGGGAACGCGGCGGCAGCGGGGGCCGCAGGACCGGCGGAGGGCGCGGCCACGGTCAGTGCGCGGTCGAGCAGCAGCATGGTGCCGGCGGCCGCCGGCGGCTGGGGGGCGCGTGTGAGCAGCGCGGCGGCCACCAGCCACGCCAGGCCGAAGAGCAGGCCCGCGACCACCGCACCCCAGAAGGTGGCCTGCAGGCTGCGGTCATCCAGCGCGGCCAGCGGCGCGGTGCGGACGGCGTTCACCTCGGCGGCGGCAGCGGCGGCATCGGGCAACGCACCCGGCGAAGTGACGAAATCCTGCATGGCCGGCCATTGTGGGGGATGCATCACAGCGGGCGGATCGGTGTAAGCGCCGACGCTGGGCGGTGCGCGACGTCGGCTCGCTGGTGTCTCGCGGGCGTGCTGGTGCGCTGATCCGTGCGGTTTCGCACTGATGTGCCGCGGGCGGCCAGAACCGGCGCGCCGGCGCTGTATCCAGGGGTAATCAAGGGCCCGGCGACGGCCTTGCTCGGCCCATCGGGCCGCGCGCTCTTGAGGTCTGATGGCGTCTGCCTCACCTGCCGGGGCGCGGCGTTCTCAGATCCGTCCTGCCTGACCTCCTTGCTTGCAAGCTCTGCGCCCAGCCGCCGGCCACGAGCCTGATCCCGTCTCTTCTTGCGCCCGTCCTCCACCGTCCGCCCGCATCCATGAAACGCTTCAAGACCTGGCCGCGCTGGCTGCAGATCCTCTCCACCGTGCTGTGCTGCCTGGGCGGCATCGGCATGCTGGTGGCCGCCGACTATCTGGCCGAGCGCCCCGACGGCCGTGCGCGCACCGAGCTGGCGCAGCGCTTCGAGGCCACGCCGCGCGCCTGGCTGGACCGGCCGGTGGATGTGTCGGTGCTGGAGCGCGCGCTGGCCTCGGGCCAGGTGGCGGCCATCGGCCTGGACGGCAGTCGCGCGCTGGTCACCACGCGTGCGGGCGAGCGCTGGAGCACCGAGCTGCTGGGCGACAGCGGCCTGGCTGCGCGGCTGGAGGGCCTGAGCCGCGAGCGCGGCTTTGCGCTCACGCGGGTGCAGGTCGATGCGCGCAGCCCGGGTGCCAAGCTGATGGACAGCACCGGCAACGTGCTGCAGCGCCTGCTGGCGGTGGCCTCTGTCGCGCTGACCGCCTTCATCGTTGTCTACCTGGTGCGCCAGGGCGGCGGCCTGGGCAACAACAAGCCGCAGCTGGCCGAGAAGCCCACCACCGGCTTCGACGACGTGATCGGCGCCACCGATGCCAAGGCCGCGCTGCAGCAGGTGACGGCCTACATGCGCGATCCGTCGCGCTACCTGGCGCTGGGCGCGCGCCCGCCGCGCGGCGTGCTGCTCGAAGGCCCGCCGGGGACCGGCAAGACGCTGCTGGCGCGTGCGCTGGCCGGCGAATGCGGCGCCAACTTCATCGCCGTGGACGGCTCGCACTTCTCCAGCATGTTCTACGGCGCGGGCATCGCCAAGGTGCGCGAGCTGTTCGCCACCGCGCGCAAGAACGCGCCGTGCATCGTCTTCATCGACGAGTTCGACGGCATCGGCCAGCGCAGCAGCGGCAGCCAGCGCAGCAGCGGTGCATCCGAGGAGAACCGCATCATCAACAAGCTGCTGGTGGAGCTCGACGGCTTTGCCGCCAACGAGCACGTGGTGGTGATCGGCGCCACCAACCACGTGGGCAACGTGGACGAGGCGCTGCGCCGCCCGGGCCGCTTCGACTTGGTGGCCCGCGTGGGCCTGCCTACGCTGCCCGACCGGCGCGAGCTCTACCGGCTGTGCCTGTCGCGCGTGAAGGCGGCGGACGGCATCGACATCGACACGCTGGCGCGATCGAGCTCCAGCCTGTCGCAGGCCGACATCACCAACATCGTCAACCGTGCCACCGTGCTGGCCGCCGAGGCCGGATCGGAGCAGGTCGAGCAAGCCCACTTGCAGCGCGCGCTGGAGACCCACCAGCTTGGCGGCGAGGTGTCGGGCCTCAAGGGCCTGATGACGCCGCAGTCGCGCGAGCGCATCGCCGTGCACGAAGGCGGCCACGCCATCGTGGCCCATGTGCTGGGCGCCGGCGTGGTCGAGCGCGTGTCCATCGAGCCGCGCGGCCAGGCGCTGGGCGTCACCTTCGTCAGCCGCGCCGACGAGCTGCCGCTCTACGGCGAGGCCGAGCTGCACGGCCGCCTGGGCATGCTGCTGGCCGGCCGCGAGGCGGAGCTGATGGTCTATGGCAACACCACGTCAGGCGCGGCGGATGACCTCAAGCGCGCCTCGCAGCTCGCCGTGGAGATGGTCAGTGCGATGGGCTTCAGCCGCGAGTTCGGCCTGCTCAGCCTGCCCGGCGTGCCCGAAGCCCTGGTCGGCCCGCAGGTCCAGGACCGCGTGCTGACCGAGGCCCGCGCGTTGCTGGAGCGGGCCCAGGCCGCCTGCCGGGCGGTGCTGGAAGCCCGTCGCGAGCGGCTGGATGCGCTGACCGCAGCCCTGCTGGCCGACGAGGTGGTCGGCGGCGACAAGCTGCGCGCGCTGTTGGGCAGCGCCGCGGTGGTCGAGCGCCTGCCCATGCCGGCAGCCGCGTAACGCGATCAGATCCGCCCCAGCAGCATCAGCACCAGCACGATGGCCAGGATCAGGCCCAGCCCGGCGCTGGGGTAGTAGCCCCAGGAGGTGCTGTGCGGCCAGGTCGGTAGCGCGCCGATGACTAGCAGCAGCAGCACGATGAGCAAGATGGTGGTGAGGGTCATGGTGTTTTCCTTGACATCGGATCGTCCGGCCTGAGGGCCGGCGTGACAGGTGGCGCATACCGCCGGCATGTCCCACCTGCGGGGGTGATGGCGGCCGGGCGGGGCTGCGGTGACAATCGCCGTCCGCCGCCGGGGCCGGGCGCCGTCATCCCTCAGAGGCAGACGGCGTGCCGCCGACGCGCAGCGGGGCCTGCCGTCACAGCCTGCGGCGGGTCCACATCCAAGCAGGACCAGGCAGGACCAGGGGCGGGCAGATCTTGTTCGGCGTGCCGTTTGCTGAAGAAGACGACGGGAGCGGCCAGGCCCGCGCCGCCGCCGGTGGCCATGCTGCCGGGCTGCCCGCTGCCTCGCCGATGCCGGCACCGGCGCCTTTGGAGGCACCCGCTGCACCCACTGCCGCGCCGCGTCCGGTGGTCGCCCTCGGCGGGCCCGCGCTGGCTCGCACCGATGCGGAGCTGGGCGAGCTCTTCCGCCATGCGCCGGTTGGCATCTCGATGGTGTCGCTCGACGGCCGCTGGCTGCGCGTGAATCCCCGCACCTGCGAGATCGTCGGCTACAGCGAGGCCGAGATGCTGCGCATGCATGTGCGCGACGTGACCGACCCGGCCGACATGGCGCAGGACCTGGACATGGCGCGCCGGCTGCTGGCCGGCGAGATCAGCCACCACACCCGCGAGAAGCGCTACCTGCGCAAGGACGGCTCGCGCGTGTGGATCAACCTCACGGTCACGCTGATGCGCAACGGCGCCGGCCGGCCGGTGGCCTATGTGTCGGTGATCGAGGACATCCAGGCGCGCAAGGACGCCGAGAGCCAGCTGGAAACCCTGCGCCTGGACCTGGAGCGGCGCGTGCACGAGCGCACGGCCGAGCTGCAGGCCGTGCTGGAGCATGCGCAGGAGGTCTATGTGGCCATGAACGCCGCCGGCGAGATCACCGAGTGGAACCGCCAGGCCGAGCGCACCTTCGGCTGGCGGCGCGACGAGGTGCTGGGCCGCCCGCTCTTGGCCACCATCGTGCCGCCGCAGCAGCGCGCGGCCTACCGCGGCTTCCTCAAGCGCGCGCTGCGTGCCGGCGGCGCGGCCGGGGCGGCCGGCTCCGCGGGCTCGGCCGTGCTGGAGACGCCGCTGGAGCTGCAGGCGCTGCGCCGCGACGGATCGGTCTTCCCGGTGGAGGTCCGTGCCAGCACGCTGGCCAGCGGCGGTGGCAGCATGCTGTGCGCCTTTCTGCACGACATCAGCGACCGCAAGGCGCTGGAGCGGCTGCGCGAGGAGCAGGCCCTGCTGGACACGCTGACCGGCCTGCCCAACCGTCGTGCGCTGCAGGAGATGCTGCCGCGTGCGCTGGCCCGCACGCGGCGCAGCGGCCGGCCGCTGGCCGTGCTCTTCCTCGACCTGGACGGCCTGAAGCGGGTCAACGACGACTACGGCCACCCGGCCGGCGACGACCTGCTGTGCCAGTTCGCCCGCCGGCTGCGCACCTGCGTGCGCGAGACTGACGCCGTCAGCCGCCTGGCCGGCGACGAGTTCGTCGTCGTACTCGAGGGCCTGCTCGATGCCGAGGCCGACGCCCGTGCGGTGGGCGCCAAGATCATCGACGCGGCGTCGCAGCCCTTCGTGCTGGCCAGTGGCCGCGTCGAGGTGGGCACCAGCATCGGCCTGTGCGTGCACCGGCCGGGCGATGCAGCCGACGCCGAAGCCCTGATCGCCGCCGCCGACCATGCCATGTATGCCGCCAAGCGCGCCGGGCGCGGGCGCATCGTGCGCGCCGGCAGCGCCGAGGACACGCCCGGGCCGTCGGACTTCGCGCCGCTGGGCTGATGCTTGGGCTCAGGCCGCCGCGGCAGCCGGGCCGTTTGCCGGGGCCGCGTTGTTGGCCACGGTGGCCAGCGGCTCGCTCGTGCTCCATCCACCGGCGTGACGCATCAAGCGCTGGCCGACGTCGAGCAGCGTGAAGTCGGCCGGGCTCACGCCGTGTCGGGCCCGGGCTTCGGCCAGCAGGCGGGGCGGCTCGTCGAAGGCCTCGTCGGTGAGCTGGAAGATGCCCTGGTGCATGCCGATGGACAGCCGCGCGCCCAGGTCGAGGTGGCTGCGCACGGCCTCGTCCGGGTCCATGTGGTGCGTGGCCATGAACCAGCGCGGCGCATAGGCGCCGATGGGCAGCAGCGCCACGTCGGGGCGGCCCAGCCGCTTGCGGATGCCCTGCAGAAAGGACGGCACGCCCTCGGGCGGATAACCCGTGTCGCCCGCGAAGTAGACGCGGCCCGCGGGCGTGTCCACCACATGCCCGCCCCAGAGCATGCGCCGGCGGTCGAAGGGGCTGCGCGAGGACCAATGCTGCGCCGGCACGTAAGTCACGCGCACCTCGGGCCGCGGGGACCAGGCCTGCCACCAGTCCAGTTCGATGGCGCCGGGGATGCCCTTGCGCGTCAGATACCGGCCGTTGCCCAGCCCGGTGAGGATGACCGGCTGCCAGCGCTCGTGCAGCCGATGCAGCGTGCGCAGGCAGAGGTGGTCGTAGTGGTTATGGCTGAGCAGCACCGCGTCGATGCGCGGCAGATCATCGAAGGCCACCCCCGGGGCGCGCACGCGCTTGGGGCCGGCGAAGGGCAGCGGGCTGGCGCGCTGGCTCCACACCGGGTCGGTAAGCAGGTTGCAGCCCTCCACCTGGATCAGGAAGGTGACGTGACCGATGTCGGTGACGTGCAACTCGCCGGCCGGGGCCTCGCGCAGGGGGGCGGGGTAGGGCGTGTTGTCCACGCGGCGCGGCCAGCGCGGCGGGCGGCGCTCGCGCTGCCAGCGCAGCAGGTCGCCCAGGCCGCGGTCGGTGTGCACGCCGGGGTTGAAGAAGCGCCGGCCGTCGTAATGGTCGGAGCGGGGATAGCGGGAGGAGGGCGCGGGCATGGCGGGATGCTACTGAGTGTTACGCCGCCCTGCCGGCCCGGGGAATCGGCCGCGGCCATCGGCCGCAAGGGCCGCATGGCGCCACCCCGACGCGGGCCGCGGGCGGCTGGATACGATGCCGGCATGGCGAGCGCCCCCCACCCTGATCAGCCCGCTGCGGCGGCCCCCTCCGTCGGCCGCAAGCCCGCCGACATGCCGGATGACCGTGTCCGTATGCCCTCCGACTCGGCCGGTGCCCCGGGCGGCATGCCGGCCGATGCGGTGGATGCCGCCGATGACCGTCGCGGCGATGCGCCCACGCCGTATGCCGATCTGACGCCGGCGGCCGTGCTGGATGCGCTGGACGCCGTGGGCCTGCGCGGCGACGGCCGGCTGCTTCAGCTCAACTCCTACGAGAACCGCGTCTTCCAGGTCCACCTGGAGGACGGCCGCGTGGTGGTGGCCAAGTTCTACCGCCCTGGGCGCTGGAGCGATGCGCAGATCCTCGAGGAGCACGCCTTCGCTCGCGAGCTGACCGCAGCCGAGGTCCCGGTGGTGGCGCCGCTCATCCTGCAGCCGCCGGCCGGCTCGGACGCCCGGCTGGTGGGCGAGCCGCCCACGCTGGCCCACCACCGCGGCATGCGGCTGGCTGTGGCCCCGCGCCGGGGCGGACGCGCGCCGGAGCTCGACGACCCGGCCGTGCTGCAGTGGATGGGCCGCTTCATCGGCCGGCTGCACACGGTGGGCGCGGCGCGGCCCTTTGCCCACCGCACGGTGATCGACGTGGCCCACACCGGCCGCGCGGCGCGCGAGTGGCTGCTCGGCAGCGGCCTCATCCCGCCGGACGTGGCCCCGGCCTGGCAGGCCGCGGCTGATGCCGCGCTTGACCTGTCGCAGCAGGCCTTCGATGCCGTGCCGGGCCTGCGGCTGATCCGCCTGCACGGCGATTGCCACGCCGGCAATGTGCTCTGGACGCCGGACGCCGGCCCGCACTTCGTGGACCTGGACGACGCGGCCACCGGCCCGGCCGTGCAGGACCTGTGGATGCTGCTGCCCGGCGAGGACGAGCCCGCGCGGCGCCAGCTCGACGCCCTGCTGCGCGGCTACCGCGAGATGGCCGATTTCGACGAGCGCGAGCGCCGCCTGATCGAGCCGCTGCGCACGCTGCGCCTGATTCACCACAGCGCGTGGCTGGCGCGGCGCTGGGCTGACCCGGCCTTCCCCGCGGCCTTTCCGTGGTTCGGCGGCTCGGGCTACTGGGGCCAGCAGGCGCAGCAGCTGCGCGAGCAGGTGCAGGCGCTGCAGCAGGCCGCCGGCGCGTCCGCCGCGGTGTGGATGGGCGGCGCCGATGACGACGAGGATTTCGAGTTCGACAAGGGCTTTCGATGAACGACCCGCGCGCGAGTGCCTACCTGTCCGACGCCACCGCCTTCGGCTGCCCGCAGCACGGCTGGCGGCGCCGGCTGCACATCGTCATCTTCGAGGCCGACACGCCGGCGGGCCGCACCTTCGACCTGGCGCTGATCGGCCTGATCCTGGCCAGCATCGTGGTCGTCGCACTCGACAGCGTGGGTGAGTACCACGCGCGCTGGGGCGAGATCTTCTGGGTGCTGGAGTGGTTCTTCACCGTCGCCTTCACGCTGGAGTACCTGCTGCGCCTCGTCTGCGTGCAGCGGCCGGCGCGCTATGCGCGCAGCGTCTTCGGCGTGATCGACCTGCTGGCCGTGCTGCCCACCTACCTGGCGCTGTTCTTCCCGGCCATGCATGCGCTGATCGACGTGCGCGTGCTGCGGCTGCTGCGCATCTTCCGCATCCTCAAGCTCGGCGCCTACCTGCGCGAGTTCTCGGCGATGGGCGCGGCCATCCATGCCAGCCGGCGCAAGATCTTCGTCTTCCTGTGCTTCGTGATGACGGTGGTCATCGTCATGGGCTCGCTGATGTACGTCATCGAAGGCCCCACGCACGGCTTCACCAGCATCCCGGCCAGCATCTACTGGGCCATCGTCACGATGACCACGGTCGGCTTCGGCGACATCACGCCGCACACCGACCTGGGCCGCTTCATCGCCTCCATCATGATGCTGCTGGGCTGGGGCACCCTGGCCGTGCCCACCGGCATCGTCAGCGCCGAGCTCACCGCCCAGCGCGTGCGCCAGCCCGGCGGCGGCCGCCGCTGCGCCGCCTGCGGCAGCACCGGCCATGAGGACAGCGCGCGCTACTGCCGCGACTGCGGCGCCGCGCTGGCGCCGCCGGGCGAGCCGGGCAATCCCGGCAACCCGGGCGACCTGCGCGACCTGCGCTGAAGCAGCGCCAGGCGGCGGGCCCGATGCGCCCGCTGGCCGCAGCCGGCCGCATCGCTGCGCACCCGTGCGCTGCGGCGCGCACAGCTGCAAAACATCACGCCGCGCGCCGCCGCCCCCGCGTCTAACCCTGAGCCGCCCGCGCAGGGGCGCTGCCGATACTGGGGCATCCCCACTCGCGCCCGGCGCGACGATGAACGCGACCCTGGCCGCCCCCGGCAACGACGCGCACGCCAGCCCGGCCGGCCCCGTGCCGCCGGACCTGCCGCGGCGCGTGCACCTCACCCAGGTGCGCATGCTCTTCAGCCACGTGCCGGTGTCGGTGGGCGTGGCCTGCGGCCTGGCCGCGGTGATGTGCCTGCTCATCCGGCCTGCCGTGCCGGCCGCGGCGCTGTGGTCGTGGCTGGTGCTCAAGTGCCTGCTGGGCGCGCCCCGCCTGGTGCAGGCCGTGGCCTATCTGCGCTCGCCGCGGCGCGAGGCCGCGCACTGGTGGCCGGTGCTGCTGATGCTGCTGGCGGCCGACAGCCTGGTCTGGGGCGCGGCCGTCTGGTGGCTCACGCCCTTCACGCGCATCGACGTGGCTGCCGTCACCGTGGCCTGCGTGCTCGGCGCGGCCTCGGTGGGCAGCTTCACCCTGGCCGTGGACCGGCGCGCGGTCGCCTGCTTCCTGCTGCCGATGATGCTGCCCAACATGGCCTGGGGCCTGCTGCGTGGCGATGCCTACGGCGCCTTCGCCGCGGCCAGCTTCACCGGCTTCGTCATCGTGCTGCTGCTGGAGACGCGGCGCAGCCAGCGGCGCATCGTCGAGCTGCTCAAGCTGCGTTACACGCACGAGGCCGCGGCCCGCGAGCGCGAGGCTGCGCTGGCCCAGGCCGAGCAGCACAGCGCCGCCAAGAGCCGCTTCCTGGCCGCGATGAGCCACGAGATGCGCACCCCGCTGCACGGCGTGCTCGGCCTGGCCCGCCTGCTGCGCGACGACGAGGCGCGGCCCGCCGCGCTGCACCGGCTCGACCTGCTGCAGCGCTCGGGCGACCACCTGCTGGCGCTGATCGACGACGTGCTCGACTTCTCGCGCATCGAAGCCGGGCAGCTGCGCGTGGACAGCGCGCCGTTTGCGCTGCATGCGCTGATCGACGACGTGGTCGCCGTCACCGCCGTGCAGGCCGCGCGCAAGGGCCTGAGCGTGGCCTGCGACTTCCGCCTGCCGCGCCCGTGCACGGCCCAGGGCGACGCCGCGCGGCTGCGCCAGGTGCTGCACAACCTGCTGGGCAATGCGGTCAAGTTCAGCGAGTCCGGCCGCATCACGCTGCGGGTGTCGGCGAGCCCGATTGCCGGCATGGCCGCTGACGGGGCGCAGGCGGGCAGGCAGGGTGACGTGAAGGGCGATGTGAAGGGCGATGTGAGGGCCGACGCGCAGGTCGACGTGAAGGGCGCCCCGGGCCGTGCAGCACAGGTGGGCGACGTGCTCTTCATGGTCGAGGACACCGGCATCGGCATCCCCGCCGAGGAGCTGCCGCGCATCTTCGAGCCCTTCCACCAGGTCGATGCCGCGCTCGACCGCCGTCACGCGGGCAGCGGCCTGGGCCTGGCCATCTCGCGCGAGCTGTGCCGCGTCATGGGCGGCGAGCTGGCCTGCGACAGCCGGCCCGGCGCGGGATCGGTCTTCCGCTTCACGCTGCCGCTGTGGCCACGGCCGGCCGGCAGCAGGGCACGGGCAGCTGCCGATGCGGTGGCCGCGAGGGGTCAGACGGCCGAGGCGGCCGGCGACTCGGCGCAGGGCCCGGCCAGCCCGGGGGCAGGCGAGGCGGCAGTTGCCGTGTCCGAGCCCGATCGTTCGACTGGTCATGCGGCTGGCCCCGACCTCTCCGCTGCCCTTCCAGCAGAGTCTCCCGCTGCATCGCCCGCCGCGTCTGCCCACACGCCGCCGGCCGGAGGCCCGCCGCGGCGCGCGGGCCGCGTGCTGCTGGTGGAAGACAACGCGGTCAACGCCCTGGTGGCCGAGGCCACGCTCGCGCAACTGGGCGTGAGCGAGCTGGTCACGCTGAGCGACGGCGCCCAGGCCGTGGACTGGCTGGCGCAGCAGAGCGCGGCCCTGGTGCTGATGGACTGCCAGATGCCGGTGATGGACGGCCTGGAGGCCACGCGGCGCATCCGCCGGGCCGAGTCCGCCGCCGGCCGGCCGCGCGTGCCGGTGGTGGCGCTCACCGCCCATGCACTGGCCGACGAGCGCCAGCGTTGCCTGGACGCCGGCATGGACGAGCACCTGCCCAAGCCCTTCCGCGTCGAGGCCCTGCGTGCGCTGCTCGACCGCTACCTGCCCCCCCACGCGGGCGAGCCGCTGGCCGGTTGAGCCGCGGGCCGCGGCAGGCATGCCGCGGAGGGCGCCCCACGCAAGGGCGGGCCTGGTGAAAGAAGCGGGCGGCAAGCACAGGCCCGGCAGAACAGGCAGCGCAGCAAAGGAAAAAGCCGCCGGCCGGCAAGCGGCGGGCGGCTTTGGGGCCCAGGTGTCGCCAGCGCAGCTGCGCGGCGCACCGGCCGCGGGCGATCAGCCCAGCGCGGCCAGCTCGGCGTTGACCTTCTCCAGGATCTCCTTGGTGATCAGGCCGCCGGAGAAGTTGGCTACCACCGACAGCGGGAAGCCGCGGCCCATGCCGATCTGCGGGTGGGTGGAGATGCCGGGCATGTGCTTCTCAAGGATGGCCTTGGTCTGTTCGTTGTCGAGCAGGTCGCCCAGCTTGGATTCGATGGAATAGCTCATGGTGTGTCCTCGGTACAGGGGTCGGTCGGCACCGCGCCGACGCAGCGCGCAGCATAGCGTGCGCCCCCTGCGGCCCCGGGCGTTTGCACGACAGGCCTGTCGCCGAGATGAGGGGGCGCTGCTGCGCGGCCCGGTGGCCCGGTGCACCGGGTCGGGCCCCGCGCTCAACTCCCCTGCCCGCCCGGCCGCAGCAGCGCGGCGCCGCCCCGTGTGTGTCATGGTTCTCGCTTGCTGCCTTGAGGTCAGCCGGGCGGGCCGCAAGCGCGCCGCGCCGCGGCGGGGTGCGGCGATACTGCCGGGATACTGCCGCGTACATTTCGCCGCGCCGGACCTGCCGGCGGCCTGCTCGATGCAAGCTGCGGTGCGCCGCGCGACCTTGACTGCCTCTTCTTCCATGCCGCTTTCCACCTTCCCCCGATTCGAAGACCTGCAGGCCCGCGTGGGCCAGGAGATCGCCACCAGCGACTGGCTGGCCATCGAGCAGTCGCGCATCCAGCAGTTCGCCGATGCGACGGGCGACCATCAATGGATCCACGTCGATGTGGAGCGCGCCAACCGCGAGTCGCCCTTTGGTGCGCCGGTGGCGCACGGCTATCTCACGCTGTCGCTGCTGGCGAGCTTCTCGCAGCAGAGCATCCGCTGCGAGGAGGTGCGCATGGCCGTCAACTACGGCCTCAACCGCGTGCGCTTCATGTCGCCGGTGACGGTGGGCAGCCGGCTGCGCGCGCGATTTGCGCTGCAGTCCTTCGAGCCGCTGCCGGGCAATGCCGCTCAGCTGGTCTGGGTGGCCACGGTGGACATCGAGGGCCACGACAAGCCGGCCTGCGTGGCCGAGATGGTCACGCGCTGGTATCGCTGAGCCGGGCAATCGACGCGCACGGCTCGCCGCGGGCGCCCGCAGGCGGGCTCAGGCCCAGGCCGCGGTGGCCGGCAGCGGCTGCTCGGAGACCACCGCGTGGGCGGTCGAGCCCGGATAGCGGTCGCGCACGATGCGGATGGCGCCGGCCGGGGTGTCGGCCAGCACCTTGAGCACGCGGCGGGCGGCCGGGCTGGCCGGGGCCGCCACGACCAGGGCCGAGACCTCGAAGAGCTTGAGGGCCGGCTCGATGGCCAGGTTCATCAGGGCACGCATGGCGACGCAGTCTGGTGGTGCTGTGTGGCAGTGATGTGATGGGCCTGGTGGGCGTGGGGTCGTGGCGGTCCGGCGACGGGGGCAAAGGCAGCTCGAGCGATGCGGCGATCCCCGGCCGCACCGGGCGGTCGGCCGCGTGCGCGGAGGGGCTGGGTGCTCGGAAAGCTGGGTGCTCGGAGAGGCTGCGTGCCTGAGCCGCTGCTGCGGCAGCCGCGTCATGCAATCCACCCGGCGATCAGCGCAAGCCCCATGCCAGGCGCGACGCCCGGCCCGAGTGCGCGGCGCCCCGGCGACGGGCGCGGATCAGTGTGGGGCGCTGTGGCCGGGCAGGCCCGCCGTCTCAGGCCCAGGCCGCCGGCGGCGGCAGCAGGGCTTGCGAGAGCACGGCGTGGCAGCGCGACTTGGGGTAGCGCTCGCGCACGATGCGCACGGCGCCGGCGGGGGTGTCGGCCAGCACCTTGAGCACGCGCTTGACGGCGGTGCGGGTGCCGCTGGAGGACTGCAGCACGATGTCTGCGGAGACTTCGTAGATCTTCAGGGCCGGCTCGATGGCCAGGTTCATCAGGGCTCGCATGGTTCTGATCTGACTGCTGGGCGCCGTGTGCCGGCGCGACGGTCGCCATCTTGTTCGGCCAACCGTGGCGGCGCTGTCGCTTGCAGGGCCGTTGCGGTGTCGGCGCAGGCTGACGGTGGAGGCCGACGACCTGGCGTCTCGCTGGAGCCACCGGGCCTGCGCGTGGCGACAGTCTGCTTGCCGCCGGGCCGACACGGGCTCAGGGTTTGATCCCGTGCGAGGGTTTCACCCCGTGTGCCACATTGAGGCCATCCCCGCGATCCGGGGGCGGCTGCTCTGCCCGTTCCCGGCGCGCCTGTCCTTCAGGAGCCCGCCATGCGCCCGGCCACCGACCTGCTGGTCCAGTACGCCACCTATCACCGCGACCAGCGCAACATCAGCAGCCATTTCGTCGGCATCCCGATGATCGTGTGCGCCATCGGCACGCTGCTGGCCCGGCCGGCGGTGGCGGTGGGTGACGTGGTGCTGACGCCGGCCGTGGCGGTCTTCGCGCTGGCCGCGCTGTGGTACCTCAGCCGCGACCTGGTGCTGGGCGTCGCCACCGTGCTGGCCGCCGGCCTGCTGTTCTGGATCGGCCACAACCTGGCGCAGATCAGCGTGGCCGCGGGCCTGGGCTGGGGGCTGGGCCTGTTCGCCGTGGGCTGGGTGATCCAGTTCCTGGGCCACTACTACGAGGGCCGCAAGCCGGCCTTCGTCGATGACCTGGTCGGCCTGCTGGTGGGGCCGATGTTCGTGATGGCCGAGGCGCTGTTCGCCCTGGGCTGGAACCCGGCCCTGCAGCGCGAGATCGTCCGCCGCGCCGGCCCCAGCCACCTGCGCAACCTGGCGCACGGGGCCTGAGCCGCAACGGCCATCGACTCACTCGATTGAGCGCCACGCGAGAGGGGGGCGGGGTCAGTCCCCACGCGCGTCGGCCGGATCGTCCCTTGCCCGTGCAGGGCTTGCCGCCCGCTCCTATGGTGGGCGGCCCGGACTGCGGCCGCCTTGCCGCAGCCGCTGTGCAACCAGGAGACGCCCGCCATGGCCGCCATCCCGCCTGCCCCGCTCACTGCCGCCGCCACCGCGGCCTACACCTCGCTGCCGCCTGACGGCAGCGGCCCGCCCGGTGCCACGCGCACCGAGCGCGACAGCTTCGGTGACATCGCCGTGCCGCGCGATGCGCTGTGGGGCGCGCAGACGCAGCGCTCGCTTGCCTTCTTCGCCATCGGCTGCGAGCGCATGCCGTCCGAGTTGATCCACGCGCTGGTGCACGTCAAGCGGGCCGCGGCGGTGGTCAACGGTGCGCTCGACCTGCTGCCGCACAGCCAGGCGCAGGCCATCGTCGCTGCGGCCGACGAGGTGCTGGCCGGGCAGCATGCGCACATGTTCCCGCTGTCGGTGTGGCAGACCGGCTCGGGCACGCAGACCAACATGAACGTCAACGAGGTGCTGGCCAACCTGGCGTCCATCAAGCTGGGCGGCCAGCCGGGCAGCGGGCGCATCGTGCACCCCAACGACATGGTCAACATGGGGCAGAGCTCCAACGACGTCTTCCCTACCGCGATGCACGTGGCGCTGGCCGTGAGCACGCACCGCGACCTGCTGCCCGCGCTCACCGGCCTGGCCGTGGCGCTGGAGGCGCATGTGGCCGGCTTTGCCGACATCGTCAAGATCGGCCGCACCCACCTGCAGGACGCCACGCCGCTGACGCTGGGCCAGGAGTTCTCCGGCTACGTGGCGCAGCTCACGCAGGTGCGCGACATGCTCGATGCCGCGGTCAAGCCGCTGCAGGCGCTGGCCATCGGCGGCACGGCGGTGGGCACGGGGCTGAACACGCATGCGGAGTTCGGAGCCCGCGTGGCCGCGGAGCTCACGCGCATGCTGGGCCTGCCCTTCACCAGTGCGGCCAACAAGTTCGCCGCGCTGGCCGGGCATGAGCCCATTGCCTTCTTCCACGGCGCGCTCAAGACCCTGGCCTGCGCGCTGCACAAGATCGCCAACGACCTGCGCTGGCTGGCCAGCGGCCCGCGCGCCGGGCTGGGCGAGATCGCCATCCCCGAGAACGAGCCGGGCAGCTCCATCATGCCGGGCAAGGTCAACCCGACGCAGTGCGAGGCGGTGACGATGGTGGCTGCCCAGGTGCTGGGCAACGACACCACCATCGGCTTTGCCGCGGCCAACGGCGCCTTCGAGCTCAACGTCTACAAGCCGGTGATCGCGCATGCGGCGCTGCAGAGCGTCAAGCTGCTGGCCGATGCGATGGAGAGCCTGCGCCGGCATTGCGTGGCCGGCATCCAGCCGCGGCGCGAGCGCATCGCCGAGCTGGTGCAGCGTTCGTTGATGCTGGTCACCGCCCTGGCGCCGCGCATCGGCTACGACCACGCCGCGCAGGTGGCCAAGCTGGCCCACCACGAGGGCCTGACGCTCAAGGAAGCGGCGCTCAAGCTGGGCGCGGTGGACGAGGCCACCTTCGACGCGCTGGTGGACCCGCGCCGCATGATCGGGCCCAGCGCCGGCGGCTGACTGCCGGCCGGGCCGGGCGGATGAGCGGGCTCCAGATGCGCGGGCGTCAGGCCCGCGCCGGTGTCACGCCCGCCGCGAGGGCTGCCCGCCCGCCGCCGGGCTGCCGATCAGCGGCGCGGCGGCGATCACCACCAGCAGCGCCGCCAGCGGCAGCGCGGCGACGAAGCCCACCAGCTTGAAGCCCAGCGCGCCGCTGACGCCGCCGCAGAAGAAGGCGCCCACCAGCGACAGGTGCACGCGCAGCTTGCGCCGGTTGGCCTGGATGCGCGACGGCGCGGGCAGGGGCGCCGGCGACGTGGCCGTGCCGCCCGCTGCGCGCGCCGCCTGGGCCGCCTGCACCGCAGACCGCGCGGCCGACTGGTTCCAGTACAGCGACTTGCCCAGCTCGATGCCGATGTCGGTGACCAGCCCGGTGACGTGCGTGGTGCGGATCTCGGCATTGGAGATCTTGGTCACCAGCGCGTTCTGCAGGCCCATCGCGTAGCACAGCAGCACCGCCGTCAGCGAGATGCTGATGAGCTCGTGCGACTGCAGCCGGCTGCCCACCAGGCCGAAGACGAGCAGCAGCGCGGCCTCGATCAGCAGCGGCACCGCATAGGGGCCGGCCGCGCCGTGGTGGTTGCGCCGCGCGTAGTTGACCAGGATGGCCGTGCTGGCCGCGCCGGCCACGAAGGCCAGCAGCGACAGCACGCCGGCGATCACCAGGTCCCACTGCGCCAGCACGATCTGGTCGGCCACCGACGAGATCACGCCGGTCATGTGCGAGGTGTACTGCCCGATGGCCAGGAAGCCGCCGGCATTGAAGGCCCCGGCCACGAAGGCCAGGGTCACGCCCAGGTGCAGGTTGGCGCGCGCGGTGCGCTCGGGGGCGGTCAGTTCACGCAAGTAGGGCAGGGGGGCCAAGGTGGGGGCGGCAGAAAGCGCAGAAGGTGGAAGCGAACGGGACGGGCGGGACGGGCGGGACGGACGGCGCGGGCCCGGGGCGAGCCGGCCGGTACGCGCGCCGGGGGCGGCGCGCTCAGCGCCGCTCGACGATGACCGGCGCCACCTCCAGCGTGCTGCGCAGCCGCGCGGCGGCCACGCGGGCTTCGGCGCGGCTGGCATAGGGGCCGGCCTGCAGGCGGTAGAGCCGGCTCTCATTGAACACGGTCAGCAGCGGCGCGAGCGCCGCATGGTCGCCGGCCACCTTCTGGCGCAGCGCCTCGGCACCGTCGAGCCTGCGGAAGGCGCCCAGCTGCAGCCACCAGCCCTCGGCCGCATCGGTGTAGGCGCGGCCGCGGTCGGGCGGGTCGTCGGCAACCATGCCGGATGCGGATGCGCCGGTGGGCGCATTGGTGGCATTGGTCGCATCGATGGCCGCGGCGGTGGGCGCGGCGCTCGTGCCGGCGGTGGCCGGCGGCAGGTCGGTGACGAGCAGGGCGCCGGCGGCACGCGGCTGCGGCGCGGCGGCCGGGGGGCTCATGCCCGCCGCATCGACCGGCGTCTGGGCCGGGGCCTGCGCCAGCGCGCGGGCCGGCTCGCCGGCCGGGTCGGCGCCGCGCCGCCAGGAGCCGGTGCGGATCTCGTCGAAGGTCAGCCGCTCCAGCTCCACCGTGCCCACGCCGCGCAGCAGGCCGAGCTTGAGCGCGGCGGTGTAGCTCAGGTCCAGGATGCGCTCGCTGTGGAAGGGCCCGCGGTCGTTGACGCGCACGATCACCTCGCGGCCGTTGGCCGGGTTGCGCACGCGGGCGTAGCTGGGGATGGGCAGCGTGCGGTGCGCGGCCGTCATCGCATACATGTTGTAGAGCTCGCCGCTGGCCGTGCGCCGGCCGTGGAACTTGTTGCCGTACCAGGACGCCAGGCCGCGCTCGTGCACCACCGGGTCGCCGGTCTGCGGCGTGTAGCTCTGGCCCAGCACCACGTAGGGCTTGTTCGGCCCGCCGGGGCGCACGGGCTCGATGCGCGGCTCGGCGTCGGGTGTGGAGGCCAGGTCCGGCGGCGGCGACGCCGGCGGGCCGTCGCGCTGGGGGTCGCGCGCGGTGGGGCGCTGCGTGCCCGGGCCCACCGCGCAGCCGGCGAGCACCGCCGCCGCGGCCAGCAGTGCGGCAGCCGACGGCCAGCGGCGGGCCATCGCCGCGCGGGCCTCAGCCCACCCGGCGGCGGCGGGCTGCAGGCGCCCGAGGCGGGTGGAGCCGATGCGGGGCATGCGGCGGCCGGACCGGGCGGGGCGGGTCCGGGCGCAAGTCTGTGGGTTGATCTGCAGGGGGCGGGCCGGCATGGCCCGTCACCTTACACCCCGCTGGCAGCAGCGGAAATGCGGCCGTGGCTCGTGCGCATCAGCCGCCTGCGGCCGTTTTCCACACGCCCGGCGCCCACCCCTGGCCGGCATCGGCATGGCGGCGCCACTAGGATGGCGCGATGTCCGCCGCCGCCTCCCTGCCCGCACCGCGCCACGGCGCGCTGCGCGAGGACGTGCGCACCATCGGCCTGATCGGCCTGGCGCACGGCACCTCGCACTTCTTCCACCTGCTGCTGCCGCCGCTGTTCCCCTGGTTCATCCGCGACTTCGGCTACAGCTATGCCGAGCTGGGCCTGCTGGTGTCGGTGTTCTTCGCCGTCTCGGGCATCGGCCAGGCGCTGGCCGGCTTCGTGGTGGACCGCATCGGCGCGCGGCCGGTGCTGTTTGCCGCGCTCGGCTGCTTCGTCGCCGCGGCCCTCGCCGTGGCCTCGGCCAGCGGCTATGCCAGCCTGATGGCCGCTGCCGCGCTGGCCGGGCTGGGCAACGCGCCCTTCCATCCGGTGGACTTCACCATCCTCAACCGCCGCATCTCGCCGGCGCGGCTGGGCCATGCGTACTCGGTGCACGGCATCAGCGGCAACCTGGGCTGGGCGGCGGCACCGCTGTTCCTGGCCGGGCTGACGGCGGCCACCGGCTCGTGGCGGCTGGCTGCGGCGGGCGCCGGGCTGTGGGCGCTGCTGGTGCTGGCCCTGCTGGTGCACCAGCGCCAGTCGGTGGCCGACCGCGTGGCCGGCTCCACGCAGGTCGCCGCCCATGCCGCCGCCGGCGCGCCGGCCGGCGAGCATCCGCTGGCCTTCCTGCGGCTGCCGTCGGTGTGGCTGTGCTTCTCGTTCTTCTTCTGGAGCACGGCGGCGCTGTCGGCCATCCAGAGCTTCGCCGGCCCGGCGCTGCAGCGGCTGCACGGCATCAGCCCGGCGGCGGCGTCCTTCGTGGTCAGCGGCTACATGCTGTGCGGCGCGGCGGGGATGATCGTCGGCGGCTTCCTGGTGGCCCGCGTGGCGCGGCTGGAGCGCATCATCTCCGCCTGCCTGCTGGCCGCCTCGGGCGTGCTGGTGGCCATCGGGCTGGGCTGGCTGCCGCAGCAGGGCAGCGTGATGGCCCTGGGGCTGTCGGCCGGCACCTGGGCCGTGGCGCTGACCGCGCTGGCCGGCATCGGCGCCGGCCTGGCCGGGCCGTCGCGCGACATGCTGATCAAGCAAGCCGCGCCCCCGGGCGCCACCGGCCGCGTCTACGGCACGGTGTACTCCGGGCTGGACCTGGGCTTCGCACTCTCGGCTCCGGTCTTCGGCCTGCTGCTGGACCGCGGGCAGCCGGCGGCCGTCTACCTGGGTGCTGCCGCCTGCCTGGCTGCGGGCGTGGCCTGCGCGGCGGGCGTGGGCACGGGCGTGGCGGCGCGCAAGCAAGCGCTGGCGGCAACCTGATCACAGCGCCCGACCTGCTCCAACGCTGAGAGCCGGGCCGGCCTCGGGGCCGCTCAAGCCGCTCCAGCCGCTGCACGCCACACGCAGCGGCAAAGTCATGGCGCCATCCGCGCCCGGCCGCCGCGTCGTCATGCCGCCTCGTTAGCATCGGCTTCAACCTTCCAACGGCCCGGTGCCAGCCGGGCCCCCTGCCCGCACCCGCCATGACCGACTTCCACGACTTCGAGCGCGGCCAGCGCAACCGCCGCCAGGCGATGGGCGATGCCTTCGTCGATCGCGCGCTGCTGCAGTCCACCACCTTCAACGCCGACTTCCAGCGCTTCGTCACCGAATACGCCTGGCATGGCGTGTGGAGCCGCCCCGGGCTGGACTGGTCCTCCCGCCGGCTGATCGTGCTGGCCATGACGGCCGCGCTGGGCCGCTGGGAGGAGTTCGACGGCCACCTGCGCGGCGCGATGACGCCGGGCAACGCCGGCGCGCTGAGCGTCGATGAGCTGCGCGAGGCGCTGATCCAGTTCGCCATCTATGCCGGCGTGCCCTGCGCCAACACCGCCTTCACCCGCGCCGCCGCCATCCTGCGCGAGCTGGGCCATGAGCTGGCGCCACTGCCGGCGCAGGAGTCGTTCCACCCCGGCGCCGGGCGCTCGGTCTTCACCTCGTCGCGGCCCAAGCTGCATGCCAGCCTGCGCGAGCCGGCCGGCGGCGCGCCGCAGCGGCCCACCATCGTGCTGAGCCACGCGCTGGGCCAGGACCATTCCATGTGGGACGGCGTGGCCGCCGAGCTGGTGGCCGCCGGCTGGCGTGTGCTGTGCCCCGACACCCGCGGCCACGGCCGCAGCGAGGGCGTGGACGTCGGCGCCAGCCTCACCCTGGCCGAGCTGGCCGAGGACGCCGCGCGCCTGATCGACCAGTGCTGCGACGGCCCGGTGGTGTGGGTGGGCCTGTCGATGGGCGGCATGGTCGGCCAGGAGCTGGCGCTGCGCCACCCGGCCAAGCTGCGCGCGCTGGTGCTGGCCAACACCACCGGCTGCTATGCCGAGGCCGCCCGTCAGGCCATGGACGAGCGCATGGCCACCGCCCGCAGCCAGGGCCTGGGCGCGCTGGCCGACGCCACCATGGACCGCTTCTTCAGCGCGGGCTTTCGCAGCCGGCACCCGGCGGAGGTGGCCCGCGCGCGGCGGCTGTTCGAGGCCACCGACGTGGACGGCTACCTGGCCTGCGCCGCCGCCGTGCGCCAGGTCGACACCCTGGCCCGCCTGCCGCGGCTGAGCCTGCCCACGCTGGTGATCGCCGGCAGCGAGGACGCCGGCACGCCGCTGCCGATGGCCGAAGACCTGGCCGGCGCCATCCCCGGCGCGCGGCTGGTGGTGCTGGAGGGCTGCGCCCACCTCAGCGCGGCCGAGCAGCCGCAGGCGTTTGCCGCCGCGCTGCTGTCCTGGCTGGCGGGGATCTGACGGCGCGGCGCACGGGCTGCCGCGACCATCGCGGCGCCCATCACAGCGCCCATCGCCGCCGCTCTCGGGCCAGCCCTTTGCGGGGACTGCGCCGGGCCCGCGCCAGCGCATTTCCCGGCGCTGCCCAGGGCTTCCTGGCGATGGGTATTTGCCCTTTGCCAACCCCCGCAACCGTGTGCCACAGTGCACGCCTTGTCCTGCTCGGGTAGACCGCTGCACGTGACCGCCGATCCCCTGCCCTCCGGGTCGCCAGACCCCCAAGACGCCCTGCGCCGCTTGAGGCAGGCCGAAGAAGCCTTGCGTGACAGCGAGGCCCGCTACCGCGCGCTGTTCGAGATGGCCGCAGCCGGCATCACCCGCGTCTCGCTCGACGGCCGGGTGCTCGATGCCAACGCCCGCGCCTGCGAGATCCTCGGCCGCCCGCGCGAGGCCGTCGTCGGCCGGCTGCTGCGCGACTTCCTCCACCCCGACGACCAGCGCACCGACGGCGCCGGCATCGACGAGCTGCTCGCCGGCCGCCTGCCGCGCGTCAGCGGCGAGCGCCGCTACCTGCGCGCCGACGGCAGCACGGTGTGGGTGCAGGGCAGCGTCACCCTGCTGCGCGACGCCCACGGCCGCCCTGACCACCTGGTGGCCGTGCTGGAGGACATCACCGAGCGCAAGCGCTACGTGGACGCCATGATCGCCACGCAGGCGGCCGAGCGCGCCAACCGCGCCAAGAGCGAATTCCTCTCGCGCATGAGCCACGAGCTGCGCACGCCGCTCAACGCCATGCTGGGCTTTGCCCAGCTGCTGCGGGTGGACGCCAGCCAGCCGCTGTCGGCCACGCAGCGGACCAAGATCGAGCACATCGAGCGTGCCGGCGCCCACCTGCTGTCGATGATTAGCGACGTGCTGGACCTCTCGCGCATCGAGGCCGGCGGCCTGCCGCTGTCCATCGAGCCGCTGCCCATCCAGGCCGTGCTGGACGACGCGCTCAACCTGTCGGCCGCCGAGGCGCGCGCCACCCATGTGCAGATCCGCGTGGAGCCGCTGCCGGCCGACCTGTGCGCCCGGGCCGACCGCGTGCGGCTGCGCCAGGTGCTGGTCAACCTGCTGTCCAACGCCATCAAGTACAACCTGCCCGGCGGCCAGGTGCTGATCCGCTGCCGCGCCGAGGCGCGCAACGCCTCGGCGCCCGGCGACGAGGGCAGCTGCATCGCGCTGAGCGTGGCCGACACCGGCCCGGGCATGAGCGAGCAGCAGCAGGCGCATCTCTTCGAGCCCTTCAACCGCCTGGGCGCCGAGCGCTCGGGCATCGAAGGCTCGGGCATCGGCCTGGTCATCGTGCGCCGGCTGCTGGAGCTCATGGGCGGCTCCATCGAGGTGGACAGCACCGTGGGCCGCGGCTCCACCTTCACCGTGCGCGTGCCCGCGGCCCAGCCGGTGGTGCAGCCCGCCATGCCGGCCGCGGCCGACGCCCCGCTGCGAGCCCCCGCGCCGCCGCTGCCCACGTCGGCCGCCCGGCTGCTGACCGACGAGCTGCCCGCAGCCGTCGGCCTGGCCGCCGAGCCGCCGCCGGGCGCGGGCCAGGGTCGCGCCTTGGGCCAGGCGCGCGTGGAGGGCCGCGCCTTCACCGTGCTCTATGCCGAGGACAACGAGGTCAACGTCGAGCTCGTGCGCCAGGTCATGCGCATGCGCCCGGGCTATCGCCTGATCGTCGCCCACAGCGGCGCGCAGGCCATCGAGCTCACGCGTGCCGAGCTGCCCGACGTGCTGCTGCTGGACATGCACCTGGGCGACATGACCGGGCTGGACGTGGTCACCGCGCTGGAGCGCGACGCCGCCACCGCCGCCATCCCGCGCCTGGCGCTGTCGGCCGACGCGCTGCCCGACCAGATCCGCGCCGCCCGCGAGCGCGGCTTCCTCGACTACCTGACCAAGCCCCTGGACGTGGGCGCGCTGCTGCGCTGCCTGGACGAGCAGCACGACCAGGCCAAGGGCAGCGGCTGAGACACCGCCGGACACAGACCTCACCTGCCGCGCATTGACCGCCCACCCGCGGGCTGGGACGCTGCGCGCCTTGGCACCCGCCTTGCCGCAGCAGGGCATCCAAGGCTCTGCGCAGGCGCCCCGCCCGCCGCGAGGGGCCGCATCGCAACAGGCTGTGTTTTGCCCATGTCTCTGCACCATGACTCCGCCGTGGCCGACTCGGCCGCCGTCCACCCGTCCGTCTCCGCCGCCGCACCGGGCGCGGCAGCAGGGCTTGCATCCGGCACGCCCACGCGCCACAGCAGCCCGCTGCCCACCTGGGCCTGGCTGGCCGGCGCCGCCATGCTGGCGGCCATCGTCGGCCTGACCACCGCCCTGGTTCACCGCGCCGGTGAAGAAGCCCGCGCGCAGCAGGCCGATCCACTGGCCGAGCTGGCGCCCCCCGGTGCCGGCCTTGCCGGCCCTGGCGACCCGGACGTGCGCCTGCGCCCTGGGCCGGATCGGCCGCCCATCGACCCGTCGCTGACCGGCGACCGCCTCACCGCTGAAGAGGGCAGCCGCCTGCCCGCGGGCCGCAGCGGCGGCACGGTGCGCAACGCGGCCACCACCACCGGCACGTCCTCGGCACCGCCCTCTGCCGACGAGGCCACCACACGCACCGCGGCCGCCACGCGCTGCGCCACCTGCGGCACGGTCGAGTCCGTGCGCGCCGTGCAGGTGGCCGGCCAGGGCACCGGCCTGGGCGCGGTGGCCGGCGGCGTGGTCGGCGGTGTCGTGGGCAACCAGTTCGGCAAGGGCAACGGCAACACCGCAATGACCGTGCTGGGCGCCGTCGGCGGCGGCTATGCCGGCCACGAGATCGAAAAGCGCGCCCGCAGCCAGACCGTCTACCAGGTCCGCGTGCGCATGAGCGACGGCAGCCTGCGCACGCTGCAGTCCGCCACCGCGTGGTCGGTGGGCGCGCCGGTGCGGGTAGAGGGCAACCGCCTGCGCAGCGACACCGGCGCGGCCTGATCCGCGCGCCTGGCGCACCAGCCCGCGCGGCTCGGCGCGCCGGCGCCAAAACGGGTTCGTCGCCCGGCTCTTCGCCCAGCGGCGTGTCCGCTGCCGAGCCGCCGGGCGGATGGGACGATGGCGTGCGGTCTCGCGGTCTCGCGGTCTCGGGGTCGCTAGGCTTGCCGCCCGTATCGCCGCACCCGCGCCAGCCACTTCGCCTTCCAGGCCGGCGGCGTGTCCTTGACCCGGCCGATGCTCGTCACCCGCACCGGGCTGACGCCGCAAAAGCGCAGGATCGTGCGCACCGTCTGCCGGTGGCCCGGGCTGCCGTAGATCAGCCGGTAGTACCAGGGCGGCGTGTCCATCGTCGTGATCACCTGCGCCGAGCGCCCCGCCAACAGCTTGTCCCACCAGGGTGACCCCGGCCGGTACTTGAAGGCAAAGCCGGGCAGAAAGGTGCGGTCGATGAAGCCCTTCATCAGCGCCGGCATGCCGCCCCACCAGGTCGGGTAGACCAGCACCAGATGCTGCGCGCGCAGGATCGCCTGCTGCGCTGCCAGCAGGTCGGGCTCCAGCGGCTGGATCAGCTTGTAGCCCTCATGCAGCACCGGATCGAAGCGCAGCTCGGCCAGCTTGATGAGCTGCACCTCATGCCCCGCGTGCCGCGCCCCGGCGGCATAGGCATCGGCCAGCGCGCCGCACAGGCTGTCGGCCGCAGGGTGGCCCAGGAGGATCAGGATGCGCTTGGGCATGGGTGTGGATGTGCAGACGCCAACAGCAGAACCCGCAGACAAGCGTAACGGCGCGCGCCTGCAAGCCCTTCCGCTGCCTTTGCCGACCCGGCCCGCGGCCCCGGCCATCCGTGACGGATTTCCACCCGCAGCCCGGGGGCAGGCAAGGGCGCAGGCGCCCCCTAGCATCGACCGCAGGTCGGTCGGCTCCTGCGTGTGGTTGGCAGGGCGACCCGGCCGGGAGCAGCACCATGAACCCGTCCCCCACCGAAGACCTGCAAGCCGCCCTGCTGGAGCTGACCGCCAGCCTCCACATCCTGCACGGCGCGCTCACCGACTTCCAGCACGGCCTCATCGAGGCCCAGATCGGCGGCGGCGACCCAGCCGCCCGCCAGGCCATGGCCGCAGCAAGGCAGGCCATCGATCAGGCGCTGGGCGGGAGCTGAGTCATCTGCTCGGCCGGTGTTGCACAGGCCGGCACGTCACGCCGCATGTTGCGGCTGAACGGCTCAAACCCGAGCCACCAGCGGGAACTGCTCCGGCTTGCGGATCGACTCCACCGACAGGTCGACATCCAATTGCGGCCAGTACAGGTGATCAGGCGTCGGCCGCTCCACCTCGGTCAGC
This sequence comes from Burkholderiales bacterium, assembly GCA_016219375.1. Classification (GTDB taxonomy): domain Bacteria; phylum Pseudomonadota; class Gammaproteobacteria; order Burkholderiales; family Burkholderiaceae_C; genus Aquabacterium. The sequence continues at coordinate 32,572 of JACRNC010000014.1, read as the reverse complement.
TGCTCAATCGTCGCCTGCCTGAACCACGGGAACTGCGCGAACGGCAACAACAGCTCCTCCTCGCCCAGCAGCACCCACAGCCCGTGCGTGGAGATGTGGGTCACTTCAACGCCCAAAGTGGCGGCTCCAGGCATCTTCGATCTCCTTGAGGTGCGCTTGCACGACGGCTTGTGCATCCGCGAGCTGCTTCTGATTCAGGCCCGTGGCGGTGGCCAGATGCACGACGGGCGTGAGCCACAGAACTTCGCCTCACCGTCCGGATGCGCCACGTGCACATGGATGCGCGGCTCTTCACGCGAAAAGAAGAACAGGCGAAACGGACCGTCGCGGACCACGGTGGGTGACATGGCGTGACTCTAGACCGCTTCGCCCATCCATGACATCGCGCCGCCCTGCCGGTGGCGATTCACCACCATGCAACCCGACCTCTTCAGCGGCCCGCAAGCCGCCCCCTCCATCCCCGGCCTGACCTACCAGGCCGACTTCCTCGCGCCCGAGGAAGAGGCGCAGCTGCTCGCCATCCTCCAGACCCTGCCGCTTGAGCCCGCGCAGTACAAGACTTACGAGGCACGGCGCAAGGTGCTGAGCTTTGGCGGCGCCTACGACTTCAGCGCCAACCGCCTGCGCCCCGGCCCGCCGCTGGACGAGCGGCTGCACCCCTTGCGCAGCCGCGTCGCCGCCTGGATGGGCGTGGCGCCCCAGGCGCTGGTGCAGGTGCTGGTGGCTGAGTACCAGCCTGGCACCCCGCTGGGCTGGCACCGCGACGTGCCGGACTTCGAGGCCATCGCCGGCGTGTCCCTGGGCGCGCCCGCGCGGCTGCGCTTTCGCCCCTATCCACCAGACGAGGCGGCCAAGCGCAAGGCCGTGCAGCTGGAGGTGGCGCCCCGGTCCATCTACCGCATGGAGGGGCCGGCGCGCTGGGGCTGGCAGCACAGCGTGCCGGCGGTGGAGGCGCTGAGGTGGTCGATCACGTTCCGCACGGCGCGGGGGCAGAGCGGGTCGGCCCGATTCGTAGATTGATTGGCCGACTGATCGCACCGCCCCTCGCGGTGGACACAGGCTTGCGCCGCGCGCCCGGGGAGCCCTCCCGGAATCGCTTGCCGCGGCGTCTCGACGCATCAACGCGTGTGCCAGCGTGCCGCGCTCCGCTCACTCCTGCACCTTGCCCCCCGAGTTCGACACCAAAATGCCGATTTCGCATTTTTGGTGAAGCCGTTTCCATGTGAATCAACGACTTATGCACATTTTTGCGGAAGTTTTGTAGTGGCAACTGCATGAATGCTTTGTAGTGGCGCAATTGGGGTGTTGCGCTATACTTGCGGCATGTTCATCAAGCTCACCCGCTCCAAAAGCCGCACCTACGCCCAGTTGGTCGAGTCCTTCCGTGACGAGCAAGGTCAGCCTCGCCAGCGCACGGTGGCCACTCTGGGTCGCGTTGATGAGGACGGCGGCACGGTCGATGCGGTGCTGAGCACCTTGCTGCGTGCCAAGGGCCGCAGTGGCGTGGACATCGCCACGCCCCAGGTTCGCTTTGAGTCTGCCCTGGCCTTGGGCGATGTATGGGCCCTTGATCAACTCTGGCGTGAGCTGGGCTTCGATGCCCTGGCGGCCGTCTTCCGACGCGCCCGTTACACCACCCCCATTGAGCAGGCCATTCGTGTGATGGTCTTCAACCGCCTGTGCGATGCCGACTCCAAGCTGGGCACGCTTCGCTGGCTGCAAACCGTGAGCATGCCGGGCGTCGATGCCGACAATCTCAGCCACCAGCAACTGCTGCGCAGCATGGATGCGCTCATGGACCACCAGGTCGCCGTCAATGACACGGTGGCCCATCTGCTGCGCCCATTGATCGATGAAGAACTCTCGGTTGTCTTCTACGACCTGACCACCATCCGCGCTGAAGGCTTGAGTGAGCAAGGTGGCGATGTGCGCCGCTTTGGCATGTCCAAGGAGGGGTTGATCGCCCGTCAGTTCATGCTGGGTGTGGTGCAAACAGCCGATGGCATGCCCATCCACCATGAGGTCTTTGCTGGCAACACGGCGGAGGCGCCCACGCTGCTACCCATGCTGGGCACCTTGCTCAAACGGTATCCGCACATCCGCCGTCTGGTCATCGTGGCCGACCGAGGCCTGCTGTCGCTGGACAATGTGGCCGCCCTGTCTGAGTTGAAGCTGCCCAGCGGCCAGCCGATGGAGTTCATCCTGGCGGTGCCGGGGCGGCGTTATAGCGAGTTCGCCGAAGTCCTGCAGGCCATGCAGGCCAAGATGGCCGACGCATCGTGTGAGGTCATTGAGGAAACCCGCTGGGGTGAGCATCGCCTGGTGATCGCCCACGACCCCGTCACCGCGCAGGAGCAATCGGCCCAGCGGCAAGGCAAGATCGACGCATTGCACGTACGCGCTGCCGAACTGGCGGGCAAGCTCGATGCGCAAGACGATGGCGTGATGCGCCGCGGTCGCAAGCTCTCCGACAGTGGTGCCAAGGCGCGCTTCTTCCACGAGGTCAGCGACGCTCACCTCAGCCGCATCATCAAGGTCGACCTGCAGTCCGACGTGTTCACCTATGCGCTCGATACGCAGGCCCTGCAGCGTGCCGCACTCATGGACGGCAAGCTGATGCTGGTGACCAACGTGGCCGATCTCAGTGCCACCGAGGTCGTGCAGCGCTACAAGGCCTTGGCCGATATCGAGCGGGGCTTCAAGGTGCTCAAGTCCGAGATCGAGATCGCCCCCGTCTTCCACCGTCTGCCCGAGCGCATCAAGGCCCACGCCAGCATCTGCTTCATGGCGCTGATCCTGTACCGGGTCATGCGCCAGCGCCTCAAACTCGCTGGCAGCCCGCTGAGCCCCGAAGCCGCGCTGGCCAGTCTGCGGCGCATTCAACGCCACAGCGTCAGCATCGACAACGGCGCACCTGTCTCAGGCATCTCCAGCATCAACCAAGATCAGGCCGCCACCATGGCCGCCTTGAAGGTCAAAAAGCTCAGCAACGAACTCCAGTTATCCCTCCTGTAGTGGCACGCTGACTAGGTCAACCTAGTCAAATCAACCACTTACAGCATTTGGTGTCGAACTCGGGCGATCCCTTCATCGCGAATTGCACCGCCCAAGACGATCTGCACTGAAATCAATACTTTCTGATGCCTCTTGATTAGAGATGCCAGCCATAATCATCTCATCGCCAACGCATACGGCGTTCGGCAGCCAACACACTCTCACTCACTACTGGAAGCTCAGACATGAAAACCATAGGCATTGAAAACTCGAAGTCCAGCGTACAGGCCCACTTAACGCTTGGAACCAAAACTATGGGGCTAGGTATCTATGGCGCGTACTTGGCTCTCGCTATTATTTACTTCTGGTTCGGCGGCATGAAATTTACCCACTACGAGGCCGAGGGCCTGGTTCCACTGGTGAGCAACAGCCCGCTTTTGGGATGGGTGTATAGCATTTTTTCGGTCGACATGTTCTCCAGCCTGCTCGGCATACTAGAGATTTCGATCGGCACTCTGATCGCAGGCCGCATGCTGTCGCCCAAACTATCCGTGGTAGGAGGCGCTCTGTCTGCAGGCCTGTTCTTCACAACCCTTAGCTTTATGTTTTCCACTCCGGGCGTCATTGAGCCTAGTTTAGGGTTTCCGGCGATTTCCGTTGCGCCAGGTCAGTTTCTGCTTAAAGACTTAGGGTTGCTTGCTGTTTCGATATTTGTGGCAGGCCATTCGCTGGTTGAACTGGAAAAACGTAAAATTAATGCATAATTTTTTCAATGGCTTAAGGCAGTAATGCCTTAGGCCTTTTTGCCATCATTTTCCCCCGCCAGATCTTTCAACCAGTCACGAGGGCTCAACCCCGTCTTGCGTCTAAATGCGCGAGACAGCGCCGAAGGACTTTCGTAGCCGACTTGAGCTGCAATCAGCGTAATCGAGCGCCCTTCTCGCATCAGCTTCTGAGCCAGGCTAACTCGCCAACTCAACAAATAATCAGCAGGCGTCTGTCCGATGACTCTCTTGAAATGCACGGCATACGCAGCGCGTGACATATTTGACTCACTGGCCAGCTCTGCTATTGACCAGGCATGTTCCGGGGAGTTGTGCATCTGTAAAAGCGATCGGGCAAGCCGCATGTCGGCCAGTCCAGCCATCATTCCGGTGCGCAACTGGTGATGATCGAGCAGGTAACGGAGCAACAGAATGATTAGGAGCTCAAATAAGCGCTCAAGCGCGGCTTCCCTTCCACAATGCACATTTGCCGCCTCGGCAAACATCCACTCCAACGTGTCTGCCAGCATGGGCAGATCATCGAGTGCGAGCACCAAACAGTCCGGTAATGAAGCCGACAAAGGATTATCAATTCCGCCCTCAAACTCCATGGAAGCACACAACAACTTTGCGCCATCGGACTCACCCGCAAACAATTGATGCTTGGCGGGGCGTGGCATAAAAATCAAGCTAGGGCGAGTGAGCTGCAAATCCTTGCGATCGGGACCAAGCAACGTCACGCTGCCGGCCTGAAGCAGATGGATATAACCTCGCCGCTCGGCGCCATCGTAAGATGCAGAGCCGCATAGGTCGCCGTCATAGAACAGATTGGCCCGCACGCCGAACCGCGAGAGCAAATTAGACAAACGATCCATTGGCCGATCCTTGACGAGTCAGAACGCACAGATCATACCATCTGCGTTGTCGTTCAGTGCCTGTAGCGAACATGCCGGCGTAAATCAGCCAACGGATAAAGTGATCACTGAGCAGCTCAGCCTCCCTTTCCAGTTCGGCTGTTAAAAAAACAACACCGTTGTTTGAAAGCACCAGCAAATCAAGTGTGTTGCCGCTGACCGAAAACTGACCCAGTAGAGGCTGTTCTGCCGACTGAAAACTGACCCCCCGAGTTCGACACCAAAACGTCAATTTTTCGGTTTTTGCGAAGCCTCCTTCATATGAATCAACAACTTACGTGCGCCTGCGCGAAGGTTTTGTAGTGGCAACTTTGAAGTTTATTTGTGGCGCAATGGCCGCGTCGTTGCGCTACACTCAATGTAATAACTCTGCGGCAACGACGCGCTGCCGCAGAAATATCCTCCGTCACCTACGATCCGACCGCTTTGAAGGCTCAAAAACCCAGTTTCGACCCCAAATAACCCCTTCTGTAGTGGCACGTTGATAAGGTCACCCTAGTCAAATCAATCACTTACAGCATTTGGTGTCGAACTCGGGTTGCCCCGCGCCGCCTTCACCTCTGACCGCAGCGCCTTGCCCTTCAGCCGCCGCTGCTTGGAGCCATAAGTCGGCTTGGTGGCCCTGCGCGGCGTGGGCACCTGCGCCGCCTCCGCCACGATGGCCTCCAGCCGCGCCAGCGCCGCCGCCCGGTTCTCCTCCTGGCTGCGCGACGCCTGCGCCTTGATCACCAGCACCCCGTCCTTGTTCACCCGCCGCCCCGGCAGAGCCAGCAGCGCGTCCTTCACCGCAGCGGGCAGCGACGAAGCGCGGATGTCAAAGCGCAGGTGCACCGCGCTCGACACCTTGTTGACGTTCTGCCCGCCCGGGCCCTGGGCGCGGATGGCGGTGAACTGGATTTCGTCGGGGGAGACAGCGGGCGTCATAGGACTAGAGGCGGCTGCTTGCACGACGATGACAACCGCTCACTTGCGCTCGTCTCGGACCTAACACCTGAGTTAAGCCGCGCCGCGAAGCGGCGTCGGCTTGAACGAATTGTTAGGCAGCGCTTGCGGTGTCATGCAAACTTCAGCGCACTTTGCTCCGCGGCTGCGGTGCGTTTTTCAAGCTTGATAGTCTTGTTGAGGGCTTCACGGGCATCGGTACCGCAACGGGACACTAATGCGGCAACCTCATCCTTGGACTTGACCGAAACGAACTCGCGAGTCGGCGAGAAGTAAACTAGGGCGGACTTACCTTGCTGTATGAGATTAAGAACGTTGTTTAGAGTGCCTTTACTTTCACCGTCCCAAATCATGAACCCATAGTCCGCATCTAGACTCATCCGTGCATCTTTCATTGCAAAGTAGGCGAAATCCCGCTTCTTGCCACCAGAGTCGATCGCAACAGTCTCCCAACTACCGACGTTGTTGCGACACTCGCCGTCCATGCAGTAGACGCGAACGTTTTTGTAACCCTCTTGCGCCAGATAGCTTTGAACGGCTTTGTCCGCACCATTTGCGTCCCCAATAAGGACGGTGTGGCCGTTTGTGATTAGGTTGCGGAGGCGAGTGCGCAGGGCCGGATTAAGACGCGCAAGCTTTCTTGATCCGCCAAAGAATACGTTGCTCATCTATTTACCCTCGTGCGTGTAACTGCAAAAACAAATACTGCGGCTGCGTCGCCTTGGCGATAGACAACATTCGTTGCCGCTTCCAGCGTGGCTCCTGATCGGTACAAGTCATCGACAAGAAGCACCCTCTTACCGCTGAGTTGCGATCTATCAGCGGAGAAGGCGTCTGCCAGAAGCTCCCTGCGCCTCTCAGGGTCGGCGACTGATTTTAACTCATCCGTTGCCCGGACTTTTGTGAGTGCGTTGAGTGAGACTGCCGCACCTAGGCATGGAGCCAAGCCAGTGGCAATCTGGCTCGTCACCGTCCTTCTTGGGTTGGATGGCGGGATAGGCACCACGAGATCAAACTTGCCTTTTGCTGTCGAGAGCCTGCTAGCTGCCAGTTCAAGAAGTCTGTTCAATGCGCTTTTGTTGGAGCGATACTTGAACTGATATAAGAGTTCGCCAAGCTCTGAGCGAGTTGTTTCAAACACGGGATGTCCGTACTCGTTCTCACCCACCACATGACTCTCGGTGGTATGCCAGTCAAGCACGATTCCCGCTTTCCACGAGCCTTCGATTTCTTGAGGGTTCATTGTCATTGGGTGCGCTGCCTAACACCGGAGTTAAGCCGCGCCGCGAAGCGGCGTCGGCTTGAATGAATTGTTAGGCATAAGCCCACGCCAGCAGCCCGCCTAACGGCAATAGCGCAAAGAGCACAACCACGCCGAGACAGCCAGAGCCACTACCACCTCCCGAGCTAGCGTAAGACTCGCGCTCCTGAGGTGACCGCGACTGAAGCCATTTGGCGTGACACGCCTGGCAAAAGAACTTTGTCTTGCCCGCACGCCAAGCCTCTGAAGTACGGTCATTGTGGCGCGCGGCGCTACCACAGCGCCCGCACTTGAACACCGGAGATGGCGGCTTGCGCTTTGGCACAAGCTTGGCAACAACGCCCAAGACCACAACAGCAACGACTGCCGCTCCAATGAGCATTTCAGGCGCCACGATCTCTCCTCTTATGCCTAACTTGAATTAGGCCGCATCCCCGCATGTCGACAATGCGGCCTAACGTGCAGCCGGTCGCCGCACTGTAAGTGCACCGCTTCCCTATGAGAAGCGGGAGCTGCCCCCCGTGAGCCAGGCCGGAGCACGTGCGCAATAGGCTGCCTAAAAAGCTCCGGATTGCGGCAGAGCGCTCACCGCACCGCACCCGCCTGCGCCATCTTCATAAACGCCCCCGCATCCCCGTCTTTGTAGAGCCGATACCAAGCCTCCAACACCTCCGCCTCATACACCCCCAGCTCCGCGAAGATCTCGCGCGCGAATTCGATCGGCGACATGCCGCCGGCGGTGATCAGGCCGCGGTCGCGTACGGCGGGGCGGTCGTCGTAGCGGTCGCTGCCGGCGTAGCCCTCTTGCTTGACGCCCTTGAGGTAGCTCAGCGCGTTGCTGGTGTGCAGACGGTCGTCCAGGGCGCCGATGCGGGCCAGGCCGGCGGTGGCGCCGCAGATGGCGGCCACGGGCACGCCGGCTTGCAGCCAGGCGGCTGCGCGCTCCAGGGCGGGCAGGTGGGCGTGGGGCTCGCCCTCCCAGCCGCGGCCGCCGGGCAGGATGAGCAGGGCGCTGTCCTCGGGGCGGATGTCGTCCAGGGCCAGGTCGGGCAGCACGGCCACGCCGCCCAGGGAGCGCACGACGGCGGAGCGGCCGACGCCCACGGTGCGCACCTGCCAGGCGCCGGGCTCGCGCTGGAACTGCGGCTGGTTGAGCCCGGCGATGGCGAAGGCGGGCTCCCAGTCGGCGTAGCCCTCGAAGACATAGAGGTGGACGGTGCGCGGCATGGCGGGCATGCCGGGCAGGGCGTGTGCCGGTCTGCATCCCGCAGCCGGCAGGCCGGATGCCCTTGAAGGGGTCGCGGGCCCGGCGCGCCGGGCCCATTCAGGCCGGGCTCAGAGCTTGGAGAAATCCGGCTTGCGCTTTTGCATGAAGGCGCTGATGGCCTCGCGGGCGGCCGGGCCCAGCAGGAGCTGGCCGAACTGCTTGCCCTCTTCGGCGATCAGCTCGGGCACATGCGCCTGTGAGCGCTTCATCAGCGTCTTGGTGGCGATCAGCGAGGCCTGCGGCTTGGCGGCCAGCTTGGCGGCCTGGGCCTGGGCGTAAGCGTTGGCCTCGTGCGGCGGCAGCACGCGGTTGACCAGGCCCATCTCGGCGGCTTCTTCGGCGTAGAAGGGCTCGCCCAGCATGAGCTTCTCGGCCGCGCGGTGGTGGCCGACGAGTGCGGGCAGCAGGTAGCTGGAGCCGGCCTCCGGGCACAGGCCCAGGTTGACGAAGGGCAGGCTGAAGGCGGCGTTGTCGCCGGCGTAGACCAGGTCGCAGTGGAAGAGCAGCGTGGTGCCGATGCCCACGGCCGCGCCGCAGACGGCGGCGATCACCGGCTTGGGGAAGCGCTGGATGGCGTGCAGGAAGCGGAACACCGGCGGCAGCTCGCCGCCCTCGCCGATCTGCGGCGGGCGCATCATGAAGTCCTGCAGGTCGTTGCCGGCGGTGAAGATCTCCACCGAGCCCTGGATGACGACGACGCGCACGTCGGCATCGGCATCGGCCGACTCGATGGCATCGGCCATCGTGGCGTACATGGCCGCGGTGATGGCGTTCTTCTTGTCGGGGCGGTTGAAGGTCAGGGTCAGCACACCGGCTTCGCGGTGAACCAGGATGTCGTCGGACATGGGGGCGTACTCCGTGGGAAGGTCGGGCCGGTGCGTGCAGCGGCCCGGTCAAGAAAAAGCCCGCACGCAGCGGGCTTCTTCCAGGCGTTGAGCGTCGAAGGCTCAGCCGATCACAGGCTGTCCACGCGCTCGATGATGCCGGCCGCACCCTGGCCGGTGCCGATGCACATGGTCACCATGCCGTAGCGGCCGCCGGTGCGGCGCAGGCCGTGCACCACGGTGGCGGCACGGATGGCACCGGTGGCACCCAGCGGGTGGCCCAGGGCGATGGCGCCGCCCATCGGGTTGACCTTGGCGCGGTCGAGCACATGGCCCTTGGCGTCCAGGTCCTTGAGCACGGCCAGGGACTGGGCGGCGAACGCTTCGTTGAGCTCGATCCAGTCCAGGTCGGAGGCCTTCAGGCCGGCGTACTTCAGGGCCAGCGGGATGGCCTCGATCGGGCCGATGCCCATGATCTCCGGCGGCACGCCCTTGACCGCAAAGGCCACGAAGCGGGCCAGCGGCTTGAGGCCGTACTTCTCGCAGGCTTCCTTGGAGGCCAGGATCAGGCAGCCGGCGCCATCAGACGTCTGCGAGCTGTTGCCGGCGGTCACCGAGCCCTTGGCCGCGAACACCGGGCGCAGCTTGGCCAGGCCTTCCAGGCTGGTGTCGGGGCGGGCGCCCTCGTCGAGCTCGACCAGCTTCTTCTTGATGGTGACCTCGCCCGACTCCAGGTCGGGGATGCGGGTCTCGACCTCGATCGGGGTGATCTCGGCCTTGAAGAAGCCGGCCTGCTGCGCGGCGATGGCGCGCTGGTGGGATTGCAGCGCGAAGGCGTCCTGCTCCTCGCGGCTGATCTTCCACTGCTCGGCCACCTTCTCGGCGGTCATGCCCATGCCGTAGGCGATGCCGATGTTCTCGTCCACGTTGACCACGGCCGGGTTGAAGGACGGCTTGTTGCCGCCCATCGGCACCATGGACATGGACTCGACGCCGCCGGCGATCATGACCTCGGCTTCGCCCACGCGGATGCGGTCGGCGGCCATGGACACGGCCGTGATGCCGGAGGCGCAGAAGCGGTTGATCGTCACGCCGGCGATGGTCTTGGGCAGGCCGGCCAGCAGCACGGCGATCTTGGCCACGTTCATGCCCTGCTCGGCTTCCGGCATGGCACAGCCGACGATGGCGTCCTCGATGGCCGCGGGGTCGAGCGAGGGCACCTGCGACAGCGCGCTCTTGATGGTGGCCACCAGCAGGTCGTCCGGGCGGGTGTTGCGGAACACGCCGCGGCCGGATTTGCCGATCGGGGTGCGGGTGGCAGCGACGATGTAAGCGTCACGAAGTTGCGTCATGTTGTGTGCTCCGATCGATCAGTTGCGGACGGGCTTGCCGGTGGACAGCATGCCCATGATGCGTTCTTGCGTCTTCGGGTTGTCCAGCAGCGCGCAGAAGTGCTTGCGCTCCAGGGCGTGCAGGTACTCCTCGCTCACCAGGGTGCCGTAGTCGACGTCGCCGCCGGTCAGCACGTCGGCGATGCACGAGCTGATGTAGTAGTCGTGCTGGCTGATGAAGCCGCCGTCACGCATGTTGATCAGCGAGGTCTGCAGCGTGGCCTTGGCGCTGCGGCCGGCCACGGGGAAGAGCTTCTTGGCGGGCGCGCGGTAGCCGGACTCGTACAGGGCCTTGACCTGGGCGATGGCCACGTGCAGCACCTCATCCTTGTGCGGCACGATCACGTCGCCGTCGATCAGGTAGCCGAACTTGCGCGTCTCGATGGCCGAGGTGCCGACCTTGGCCATGGCTGCGGCCTGGAAGCCTTCCTTGAGGAAGCCGATCAGGTCGCCACCGGCCTGGCCGGACACGCCCTTGGACGGCTCCAGCAGCTCGGCTGCGCGACGGGCCAGGTAGGCCAGGCCGCCGCCGCCGGGGATCAGGCCGACGCCCACTTCCACCAGGCCGACGTAGCTCTCCATCGCGGCCACGCGGCGGGCGCAGTGCACCGCCAGCTCGCAGCCGCCGCCCAGTGCCAGGCCGTGCATGCCGGCCACGGTGGGCACGTTGCTGTAGCGCAGGCTGAGCATGAAGTCCTGCAGCTGCTTCTCGAACGGGGCGATGGCCTTGCCGCCGCCCTGCATGAAGGCGGGCATCATGGACTGCAGGTCGGCGCCGGCGGAGAAGGGGCCGTCCTGCGACCAGATCACCAGGCCCTTGTAGCCCTGCTCGGCCAGCTGCAGGCCCTTGGTCAGGCCGGCGGTGACTTCAGCCGAGATGGTGTGCATCTTGGACTTGATGGAGGCGATGACCACCTCGTCGTCCAGCGTCCACAGGCGGATCGCGGCGTCTTCAAACAGCGTCTTGCCGGCGGTGGCGGCGCTGGGCGCGTTGGAGCCGAGCACGTTCTCGCGGAAGTACTGGCGCTTGTAGACGGGCAGGTCGCGCACCGGCACGTACTTGCCGAGCTTGGGCGACCAGGAGCCCTCGGCGGTGTGCACGCCGTCGCGGCCGTCGAACACCCAGGCGGGCAGCGGTGCCTTGGACAGCGCCTTGCCGGCGTCGATGTCTTCCTTGATCCACTGGGCGACCTCCTTCCAGCCGGCTTCCTGCCACAGCTCGAACGGGCCCTGCTTGGCACCGAAGCCCCAGCGCATGGCGAAGTCGATGTCGCGGGCCGATTCAGCGATGGACTCCAGCGTGACGGCGGCGTAGTGCAAGGCGTTGCGCAGGATGGACCAGACGAACTGCGCCTGCGGGTTCGACGACTCGCGCAGGCCCTTCAGGCGCTCGGCCGCGGGCTTCTTGAGCAGCTCGGCCACTTCCTTGTCGGCCTTGCCGCCGGCGGGCACGTAGTCGCCCTTGGCCAGGTCGAACTGCAGGATGGTCTTGCCTTCCTTCTTGAAGAAGCCGGCCTTGGTCTTCTGACCCAGGAAGCCCTTCTCGATCAGCGCCGTCAGCACGGCCGGCGTGTCGAAGGCGGAGGCGAAGACGTCGTCCTTGGCGCCGTTCTGCAGCGTCTTGATGACGTGGGCCATGGTGTCCAGGCCCACCACGTCAGCGGTGCGGAAGGTGGCCGACGAGGCGCGGCCCAGCTTCTTGCCGGTCAGGTCGTCGACGATGTCGTAGGTCAGGCCCGAGCGCTCGACCTCGCGGAAGGTCAGCAGCATGCCGGCGATGCCCACGCGGTTGGCGATGAAGTTGGGCGTGTCGAAGGCACGGATGACGTTCTTGCCGACCACCGAGGTGGAGAAGGCTTCGAGCTGGTCCACCACCTCGGGCTTGGTGTATTCGGTCGGGATCAACTCCAGCAGCGTCATGTAGCGCGGCGGGTTGAAGAAGTGGATGCCCAGGAAGCGGCTGCGCAGCTGCTCGGGCAGCACGTTGGCCATCGCGGTGATGGACAGGCCGGAGGTGTTGGTGGCCAGGATCGCCTTGTCGTTCACGAACGGCGCGATCTTCTTGTAGAGGTCTTCCTTCCAGTCCAGACGCTCGGCGATGGCCTCGATGATGAGGTCGCAGCCGCGCAGCAGCTCCAGGTGCTCTTCGTAGTTGGCCTGCTCGATCAGCGCCGCGTCCTCGGCCACGCCCAGCGGGGCGGGCTTCATCTTCTTGAGGTTGTCGACGGCCTTGGTGACGATGCCGTTCTTCGGGCCTTCCTTGGCCGGCAGGTCGAACAGGACGACGGGGACCTTGACGTTGACCAGATGGGCGGCGATCTGGGCCCCCATCACGCCGGCGCCGAGGACGGCGACTTTGCGAACGTTGAATCGGCTCACTTGTGTTCTCCAGGTGGGTGCAAAGGCGCGCCGCGGCGCGTTGCGGTGGGCTCGCGCCGGCCGCCGGGGCCAAGGCGCGAAGGAGTCTCTTGAAATCGGGGAAGCGGGAGTTCTAGACCCGCACCCGCCGCGCTGCCAACAGGGTCATGCGACCCGGCGGGCGGCGCGGCAGGCGAGGGTGGGGCGGCGGCCTCTTGATCGGTGGGCGCCTGCCCCGTCAGTGCGTCAGGACGCAGCCCTTCAGAACAGGGCTTCTTCCATGTCCATCAGCGGGGCCAGGCCGGCGCGGGCGGTGGCCATCGCGGTTTCCACTTCGGGCATCAGCTTGGCGAAGTAGAAGCGGGCGGTGGACAGCTTGGCCTTGTAGAAGGGGTCGCCGCTGGATTGCTTGTCCAGCGCGATCTTGGCCATGCGTGCGAAGAAGTAGCCGTAGACCAGGTGGCCGACCACGCGCAGGTAGTCCACCGCGGCAGCGCCCACTTCGTCGGGGTTCTGCATGCCCTTCATGCCCACTTCCATCGTGAACTTCTGGACCTTCAGGCCCAGCTCGCCCAGCGGGCCGATGAACTCCTTCATCGCCGGGTTGGAGGTCTCGGCCTCGACGAAGCTCTGCACCAGGGCGCCGAACTTGCGCAGCTTGGCGCCGGCATCGCCCAGCACCTTGCGGCCCAGCAGGTCCAGCGACTGCACGGTGTTCGTGCCTTCGTAGATCATGTTGATGCGCGCATCGCGCACGAACTGCTCCATGCCCCACTCGTGGATGTAGCCGTGGCCGCCGAAGACCTGCTGGCAGTGGGTGGTGGAGATCCAGGCGTTGTCGGTGATGAAGGCCTTGACGATCGGGGTGAGCAGGGCCACCAGGTCGGACGACTCCTTGCGCACGGCTTCATCCGGGTGGTTGTGCTCCTGGTCCAGGTGCAGGGCCACGAAGTACACCAGGGCGCGGGCGCCTTCGGCATAGGCACGGGCGGTCAGCAGCATCTTGCGCACGTCGGGGTGCACGATGATGGGGTCGGCGGCCAGGTCCGGGCGCTTGGGGCCGGACAGCGAGCGCATCTGGATGCGGTCCTTGGCATAGGCCACGGCGTTCTGGTAGGCCACTTCGGTCAGGCCCAGGGACTGGTTGCCCACGCCCAGGCGGGCGCCGTTCATCATCACGAACATGGCGGGCAGGCCGCGGTGCGGCTGGCCGACCAGGGTGCCGACGGCGCCGTCGAGCACCATCTGCGCGGTGGCGTTGCCGTGGATGCCCATCTTGTGCTCCAGGCCGCCGCAGTAGATGCCGTTGCGCTCACCGATGGAGCCGTCGGCGTTCACCTTGAACTTGGGCACGGCGAAGAGCGAGATGCCCTTGGAGCCGGCCGGCGCGTCCGGCAGGCGGGCCAGCACCAGGTGGACGATGTTCTCAGCCATGTCGTGCTCGCCGGCGGAGATGAAGATCTTCTGGCCGGTGAGCTTGTAGGTGCCGTCGGCTTGCGGCTCGGCCTTGGTGCGCAGCAGGCCCAGGTCGGTGCCGCAGTGCGGCTCGGTCAGGCACATGGTGCCGGTCCACTCGCCGCTGGTCAGCTTGGGCAGGTAGAGCTTCTTCTGCTCGTCGGAGCCGTGCGCCTCCAGGCAGGCATGGGCGCCGTGGCTCAGGCCAGGGTACATGGTCCAGGCCTGGTTGGCCGAGTTGAGCATCTCGTAGATGGCCTGGTTGACCAGCAGCGGCAGGCCCTGGCCGCCCCACTGCGGATCGGCCGACAGCGCGGACCAGCCGCCTTCGATGTACTGCTTGTAGGCGTCCTTGAAGCCGGTGGGCGTGGTGACCTCGTGGGTCTCCTTGTTGAGCTTGCAGCCCTCCAGGTCGCCGACCTTGTTCAGCGGCGTGAGCACCTGCGAGGCGAACTTGCCGCCTTCTTCCAGGACGGCATTGACCGTGTCCGCATCCACGTCGGCGTAGGCGGGGATCTTCTTCAGTTCATCGACGGCGCCCAGCAGTTCGTGAATGACGAACTGCATGTCGCGCAGCGGCGGGGTGTAGGTGGCCATCGTTGTGCTCCTTATGTGCGGAAACGGGCAGGGTTGAGGAAACGTGAAACGCGAAAAGGCGAAGGGGAGGGCCCGACCGGCGGTCAGGCCCGGCTGACGGCGGTCGCCTGGGCGACCGCTTCCTGCACGGCCTCGGAGGCGTGGAAGGCGACCACGCGCTCGAAGGCCGCGCGGGCCCGCTCGACCGCCCCCGGCGTGCGCAGGAAGCGCGCGTCGTGGTGCAGGGCGAGGATGAGCCCGTGGATCTCGAAGAGCATCTGCATCGGGTCCGTCGAAGGCAGCAGGTGGCCGCAGTCGATGGACAGGCGGATGGCGCGATTGAGCGCCGCATGCCAGGTGAGCACCATCTCGGCCAGCGCGTCGCGCACCGGGCCGGGACGGTCGTCGAACTCGACCGCGCCGCTGATGTAGATGCAGCCGCCGGCGTCGAGCTCGGCCGCCACGCGGCTGACCCAGCGCTCGAACAGGGCGCGCAGGCGCGGCAGGCCGCGCGGCTCGCGCAGCGCGGGGCGGAAGACCTCTTCGTCGAAGCGCGCGTGGTACTCGCGGATGACGGAGATCTGCAGCTCCTCGCGCGAGCCGAAGTGGGCGAAGACGCCGGACTTGCTCATGCCCGTCACCTCGGCCAGCACGCCGATGGACAGGCCTTCGATGCCCATCTGGCCGGCCAGGCTGAGCGCGGCCTCCAGGATGGCCGCGCGCGTCTGCTGGCCCTTGTGCAGGCCGCGCTCGCAGCGCTCCGCCTGGCGCGGCACGCTTTCAGCACGCGCACGGCCGCGCGGCGGCTCGTCGGCCGGGGCGCGGTTGGGGCTGTCGCTGAGGTGGCTCACGGCAGGGCAGGTGGGCAGGCGGGGCAGGCTGGCAGGCCGGCAGTGGGCCGCAGGGCGGCGCAAAGGCTGGTGGGGACGGCGGCAGGGGATGCCGCGCGGGCGGCTCGTTCCGCCATGCGGCCCGAGCGGATGCGGATAATAAAACGAACGGTCGTGCTATTTTGCAAAAAGGCACGGATCCGGGGTGGGGATGGGCGTGACTTTTTGAGGGTCGGCGCGCGCGACCAGGGCGTGGGGCGGTGATTCCTGCGGTAAAGCAGGCCACCGGCCGGGGGTTAACCCTTGGGTCGAGCTGGCCGCCTGGCCACTTCGGCGGGTCGGGCCCGCTCGGCATGTTGAGCCGCCGGGGTACCGGCGCGCATCAGCAGACCCGGGCAGGCCCGCGCTCGGTCCGAAGGGAGGGGCGCGGCCGGGCGCCCGGGCCGGGCCTCAACCGTCCGCCTGCCCGTCGTCCGGCGTGTCCTCGTCGCTGCCGGCGTCCTCGGCCTCGTCTTCGGTGGCCTGGCGGTCCAGGCGGGTGCGCAGATCGCGGGCGTCGTCGATCAGCGCCTGCGCCGGCTGCAGCGGGGCGACGCGCAGGGCCGGCGGCGGCAGGGTGGCCAGGTAGAGCTCGCCGAAGGGGCGGTGCAGGCGCTGGATGTTGAGCCAGGTGGTCAGGCCCATCGCGCACAGGTAGAAGGCCGCCACACCCACCCCCAGCGCCTGGCGGTGGCCGGGCAGGATGCGCGCCAGGTGGGCATAGACCAGGGCGGCGGCGACCGCCCAGCCGACGTGGCCGTCGATGCGTGCCAGCAGCGGCAGATCGAAGGCATAGGCCGCCAGCGGCAGCGCGGCCGACAGCAGCAGCCACAGCAGCAGGTGGCGCAGCGCCAGGCCCAGGTGCTCGCTGAAGTGCAGGCGGCGCTGAAAGAGCTTGTTGCCCACGGCCCAGAAGAAGGACCAGGCCAGCACGCCGGTCAGCGCGCTCAGGCCGGCGGTCAGATAGCTGGCCGCCGGGGTGCCGGGGTCGGACTCCAGCCAGTGCCCCGCCATCAGCCAGGCCAGGGCGACGAGGGCCCAGCCCAGCAGCGTGCGCCAGCGCACGGCGGGGCCGGCGTGGCCGGCCTGCGCCCATTCGCGGAGCTGGTGCCGGGCCAGCGGGCGCTCGGGCGCCAGGGTGTCGCCGGCCAGGCGCAGGCGCAGCCGGGTGCCGCCCAGGCGCAGGATCTGGCCGCTGGCCAGCGTGGCGCTGCGGCCGGCGGCCAGGTGCGCGCCGGCCAGCTCCACGCCGTTGAGCGTGTCGCCCACCTGCAGCTGCAGGCTGCCGTCGGCGCCGGGCTGCAGGCTCAGGTGCCGGGCGGCGACGTGCGGGTCGTCCAGCACCAGGTCGCAGTCCAGCGCGCGGCCGATGGTGAGCGGCCAGCGGGTGACGGACTCGGCGCGCAGCACCTGGCCGTCATGGTCCAGGCATTCGATCAGCGCGAGCCGGCGCGGTTGGTCCATCCGTAGCCCTTGAGGTAGTGGTCGGCCAGCTTCAGCGCGTTGTCGAAGCTCACGCCGCGCGCGTCGAAGCGGCCGAGCGCGCCGCTGGTGTCGTCGTCCAGCGTGACGACGAGCACGCTGAGGTCGTACAGGCCGCGCAGCTTGCGGTAGGCGCTCATGCACAGCACGGCGCGCAGCGGCAGGCCGCCCTGCTCGATGAAGCGCTCGCTGCACTGCGGGCCGCTCCTCTGGCGCCCGCCGGCAAAGCCTTCGTTGCGGAAGCTGGCGGAGTACTGGTTGGCAAAGCGCAGCGGGCCCAGGCGGCGGCCGTCGTAGGTCTCGTGGCGCACGGCCAGGTTGCCGGTGTCCAGCCCGCCGCCGACGAACACCGTGCTGTTCATCGCGCATTCGGAGCGCTCGAACTCCAAGCCCTTGGACTCCGGCGGTGAGCTGCTGCCCCAGCAGCGCAGGAAGGTCTCCTGCGGCACGGGGATGCGCCAGCGCGGGTGGCCGGCGTCGCGCCAGGGCTGCGCCAGGAAGCGCCCGGCCAGCGCCTGCTGGTGGGCCATGAGCTGGCGCGTGAGCTCGGGATAGGCGGGGCTGCGGATGGGCTGGGCGCTGCGCGCGCGGGCCAGCAGCTCGGCGGCGAAGGACGCGGGCACGAGGAAGCTCACGCTCTGGCCGTCCAGCCGGGTGGCGACGTTGATGCCCATGACCTGGCCCTGCTCATCGAGCGCCGGGCCGCCGCTCATGCCGGGGTTGAGCGCGCCGCCGAAGAAGATCGTGGGATAGAAGCCCCGCTCGACCAGGCCGTTGTAGGTGCCCTCGACCACGGCGAAGCCCACGTCCAGCGGGTTGCCCAGCGAGTAGATGCGCTCGCCCTGGGCCAGGGGCGCGGTGGCCGGGCGCAGCGCCAGGCCGTCGCGCGCGGCCGGTGGGCTGCCGGCCGCGCGCACCGGGCGCACCACGGCCAGGTCGTGGCGGGCGTCGAAGGCCAGCAGCTCCAGCGCGCCGCTGCCGCCGTCCACCGCGGCATAGGTCAGGCGGAAGCGGTCCGGCTGCAGGGCCACCTGGCTGACGACGTGGTAGTTGGTCAGGATCAGGCCGCCGCTGCCGACGAAGAAGCCGGAGCCCACCGAGGACTGGCTGTCCTGCCCGCGCAGCAGGGTGCGCACCTGCACCAGCTGCTGGCGCGCGCGCTCGTAGACGCGCTGCGCGGAAGGCGAAACCGCCGCGTCGGACGCAGCCGCAGCAGGCGCGGCGGCTGCCGGCGACGACGGCGGCAGCGGGGCGAGGGCGGGCTTTTGGGAAGAGGAGGGAGGGGCCTGCGTGCCGGCGCCTGCAGCAGGCGGCAGCGACAAGGCCGGCGCCTCGGCCGCAGCAGCCGCGGCGGCGCGTGACGTCGACTGCGACGGCGACGGCGGCGCGGCCAGCAGGCTGGCTGAAGCGGCCGCGCAACCGAGGGCCAGGACGGCCCGGCCCGGCAAGCGGTGCAGCAGCGGACGGTGGTGCCGGGGGGCGCGAAGCATCCGACCCATTCTATGGGTGGCCTCCCGGCGCGGGCCGACCATTGCGCCACTGCCGCAGCCCGGGCCGGGAGGGGCGGCTCGGGCGCCAGCGGCCGGGGCACTTGGGCGCGCGCTGAGCCCTGCACGCTGAGGCCGGCGCGCAACGCGGCGCGGCCGGTGCGGCATCGCCGGTTGAGGGCGGCGCAGGGCTTGCCCTATGCTCATGCAGTCACCGGCAGGCGGCGTGCCGCGGGCCTCTCACAGAGACAGAGCGGCTTGGCGCGCGGCAGCCTTGCGCAGGTGACACCAGGCAAGCGGCGAGCAGCCCGCGCCGGCCGGCGTCCGGTGCCCGCCCTTGTGGTCAGAGCACAGAGGTTTTGCGCATGGACGTGCTGCAGCTCGATGTGTCGGGGCGCCCCCAGGACTGGATATCGGCCCGGGAGGCGGCCGTGCTCTATGCCAGCGACAGCGTGGCCTGGACGCTGGGCGACCCGGTGCTGACCCTGCGCGGCGGCATCCAGCGCGCCAGCGGCCTGCAGTCGCGCATCCAGGTGCATGCCATCATCGCCGTGCGCGGCGCGGTGCCCAGCCGGGCCTGGCGCACGCAGCCGGCCCTGACCAATGCCAAGCTCTTCGTGCGCGACCGCCATGTGTGCGCCTACTGCGGCAGCCAGTTCGCGCCGGAGCTGCTCACGCGCGAGCACATCCGGCCGACGTCGCGTGGCGGGCAGGACAGCTGGATGAACTGCATCACCGCCTGCCGCGCCTGCAACGGGCGCAAGGGCAACCGGCTGCCGGAGGAGACCAACATGAGCCTCCTGTACCTGCCCTACGTGCCCAACCTGCACGAGGACATGATCCTGCGCGGCCGGCGCATCCTGGCCGACCAGATGGAGTTCCTGCTGGCCAGCGTGCCGCGCCACAGCCGGCTGCACGGCTGAGCAGGCGAGTGAGCGCGCCGGCCTGACCCGGCCCCGCGCCTTCACCGAGCCGATCCGCCCCGATCCGGCCCGATCCGGCCCCGATCCCGCCCGCGCCCTTGCGGGTTGAACCTGATCGGGCCAGCCCTCATGCCCGCGAAGTCGTGCAGATCTCACACTTCGCGGTCCTGTCGCTTCCACGTGGCAGGCCAGCCGGGCCCGTCAGGCCGGCCTTTCCTTCATCCAACAAACGCCCGGCGCCCTTTCGCTGCTTGCGGATCGGCGCCACCCGGGCGCCGTGGCGGCAGGCGGTCGGCACGCGGTCTCCAAGGGGCCCGGGCCGGCGCAGGCCGCGCGTCGGCACCGGGCATCCCGAACAGGAGACAACCCCATGACCCGCCTTGCCTGCGCCACTGCGGCGCCTGCCTCTGCTCCCCGCACGCTGGTGCGCCGCCTGGCCGCCCCGGCGCTGCGCCATGTCGCCCGCGCCGCCGCGCTGAGCGCGCTCTTCCCGCTGGCGGCGTCTGCCGCCTACTTCCAGTGGGAGACGGTGACGCTGCCGGCCAGCAGCGGCGCGTCCTGCGGCAACGGCACGCCCTACCGCTTCTTCGTCAACCGCACGCCGTTCACGACCAAGACTGTGGTGATCTTCGAAGGCGGCGGCGCCTGCTGGGACCAGAACGCCTGCGCCGGCAAGGGCGGCGGGCCGCTGGGCATCTCCATCCTGTCGGCGTCCAACCCCAACGGGGTGTCGGCCGACTACATGACCAATGTGCTCAACCTGCTGGACGGCGGCATATCGGGCCTGGCGCTGGGCGGGCTGATCACGCCGTTCTCCATGCGGCTGCATCCGCTGCAGAGCGTGCAGACCCAGAGCTGGAACATCGTCTACGCACCCTACTGCACGGGCGACGTGCACACCGGCAACAAGGTCACGGTCTACACCGACGCCGACGCCGCCAGCCCGCGCACGCAGTACCACCGCGGCAGCGTCAATGGCTATGCGATGGCGCAGTGGCTGGGCAAGAACATGAAGCAGCCGTCCAACCTGCTGGTGACGGGCTTCTCCGCCGGCGGGGCCGGCAGCACGGCCAACTACGGCTGGCTGCGCCTGGCGATGAACCCCAAGAAGTCCGCGCTGCTGGCCGACTCGGGCCCGCTGTTCAACGTCAACCGCACCGACAGCCCGGCGGTGTCGCCCTCCGTGCTGCTGCACAACAAGATCCGCGTGGTCTGGGGCCTGGACGGCCCGGACGGCCTGGTGACCAAGCTGCTCACCATGTACCCCAATGCGGGCACGGCCGAGAACCTGGGCTCGCTGAGCACCGGCCTGGCCAAGATCTTCCCGCAGGACCGCTTCAACTTCAGCACCTACCAGCGCGACGGCATCTACTCGGCCTTCTCCTACGTCACGTTCTATCCGGAGATCGCCGCGGCGGCGTCCGGCGAGCCGCGCGACACGCTGATCAACCAGAAGTGGTCCATCGAGGTGCCCAAGTGGGTGGACGCGATGAAGCCGTATCCCAACATCGGCTACTTCGTCCCCTACCAGCGTGACCTGCTCAAGTCGCACACGATGACCACGCTCACCTTCGCCGGCACGTCCATAAAGGAAGCGGGCATCAAGGACCTGAACGTGGTGATCGACAACCTGATCGACGGCAGCGGCACGCCGATCCGTGCCTACGAGACGGCCAAGAACCCGCAGAACACCAAGACGCCGGGCTGGCTGGACACGCTGCTGCAGCCGCTCTACGCGCTGCTGGGGCTGTAAGGCGCTCGGCCGCAGCGCCATCCCGGCGCTGCGCCTGACTGCGATGACGGCTGGTGGATGGCGGCATGGCCACTGCCCACCGGCCGTTTTGCCTGGCGCTGGCTTGGCGGCATCGGCGATCGCCGGCGTGCCGGCACGGCCGCGTCAGGGCTGCGGCACACCCGCCTCACACCCGCCTCAAGCCTGCCCGCGCTCGAAGACTGCGGGCGGCCGGGCGGCCCGCTCAGATCGCCTTGGCCGTCAGCCCCAGCTTGGCGAAGAGGGCGTCGTCGCGCTGCACGTCCGGGTTGTCGGTGGTCAGCAGCTTGTCGCCGTAGAAGATGGAGTTGGCGCCGGCCAGGAAGCACAGCGCCTGCACGGCCTCGCTCATCTGCTGGCGGCCGGCCGACAGGCGCACGTGCGACTTCGGCATGGTGATGCGGGCCACGGCGATGGTGCGCACGAACTCCAGCGGGTCGAGCTTGGGCGCATCGGCCAGCGGCGTGCCTTCCACGCGCACCAGGTCGTTGATGGGCACGGACTCGGGGTACGGGTCCAGGTTGGCCAGTTGGGCGATCAGCCCGGCGCGCTCGGCGCGGCTTTCGCCCATGCCGACGATGCCGCCGCTGCAGACATGGATGCCGGCGTCGCGCACGCGGTCCAGCGTGTCCAGGCGGTCCTGGTAGTCGCGCGTCTGGATGATGCGGCCGTAGGCCTCGGGCGCGGTGTCGAGGTTGTGGTTGTAGTAGTCCAGGCCCGCGTCCTTGAGCGCCTGGGCCTGCTGCTCGGTCAGCATGCCCAGGGTGCAGCAGGCTTCCAGGCCCGCGTCCTTGACCACGCGGATCAGCTTGGAGACCTTCTCGATGTCGCGGTCCTTGGGCGAGCGCCAGGCCGCGCCCATGCAAAAGCGCGTGGCGCCGACCTGCTTGGCCGCCTGCACCGCCTGGCGCACCTCGTCGGCCTCCATCAGCTTGCCGGCCTCCACGCCGGTGTCGTGGTGTGCCGATTGCGGGCAGTAGCCGCAGTCCTCGGGGCAGCCGCCGGTCTTGATGGACAGCAGCGTGGCGCGCTCGACCACGTTGGCGTCGAAATGCTGCCGGTGCACCTGCTGCGCCTGCCACAGCAGGTCGTTGAAGGGCAGCTCCATCAGGGCCAGGACCTTCTCGCGCGGCCAGCGGGCGGTGGCGTCGTCGGTGCGGGCAGCGGGTGCAGCGGCACGGGGGGCGCTGATGTGGATGGGGTGGACAGCAGTCATGACGGCAAGGCCTGCAGTGCGGCCTGGGAGGGGCAGAAGTCAGCCGGCAGTGTAGGCCGGGGGGCGCCGGGCCAGGCAGCACGAGCCGTGCCATGCTGCGCGCCCCACGACCCGCCCGACCCGCCCGACCGCCGGGCCACCCGACCGCCCGGCCACGCCGCACCGCTGACCTCAGCTGCCCGCTGCCTGGGGCAACATGCAGCGCTCGCCGCGCCGCCGGGCCCGCGCTTTGCCCCCTGCCTTCCCCGGCGTGGTGCCATCCGTGGCGCATCGGTGCCGCGCCCGCTTCCCCTTCGCTCCTCCTACAAGAGCTTCCAGGCCATGCGCTTTGAGCACCTCATCGAGATTAACGACCCCGGCCTGCCGCAGGTGCAGCCCTTCAGCCGCGAGCAACTGTGGGCCGGCCTGATGCTGCGCGTGCGCGAGCCGCAGCAGTTCCCGCTGGGCCCGGACCGCATCGACTGCGAGCCCAGCGGCGACGAGGCCGGGCAGGTCAAGCGCACGCTGCACTTTGGCGGCATCCAGGTGACCGACACCGTGCATGCCCGCGCCGGCGAGGCGGTGGTCTTCGTGCCCGACCCGCATGGCGACAGCACGCCGGTGAAGCTGACCATCACCATCGAGGAGCCGGCCGAGCAGACGCTGATCCTGCGCTTCGTCTACGAGAGCATCGAGCCGCCGAGCGACGAGGAGTCGTTCTACGACGGCTTCCGCCAGAGCGCCTGGCTGGAGAACGACCGCGACATGGTGCGCACGCTGCGCCAGTGGCTGGCCGAGGGCCGGCTGGGTGGTGCAGACGGCATCCCGACGGGCTGCGCTGCGGAATAGCCGCGGCGGCTCTGCGCGGTTGACCCGGGACTTGCCCTGATCGCCGCCCGAAAACACGCGCTTGGTTTTGCAGTGCGGGCCGATCCCTGGCGGCTGACGCCGGCCCTCCCTTAGCATCCGGGCTTTCAACGGGGCGGCCTGCCCCTGCTGGAGTCCTCATGGCTGACGCCTACATCTGCGACGGGCTGCGCACGCCCTTCGGCCGCTACGGCGGCGCCCTGTCTTCCGTCCGCACCGACGACCTGGCCGCCATCCCGCTCAAGGCGCTCATGGCCCGCCACGCCGGCCTGGACTGGGCGGCGGTGGACGACATCATCTTCGGCTGCGCCAACCAGGCCGGTGAGGACAACCGCAACGTCGCGCGCATGGCCGCGCTGCTGGCCGGGCTGCCGATCGACGTGCCGG
Source organism: Burkholderiales bacterium (assembly GCA_016219375.1). Classification (GTDB taxonomy): domain Bacteria; phylum Pseudomonadota; class Gammaproteobacteria; order Burkholderiales; family Burkholderiaceae_C; genus Aquabacterium. The sequence continues at coordinate 8,845 of JACRNC010000014.1, read as the reverse complement.
GGGCGACGATCAACCGCCTGTGCGGCTCGGGGCTGGACGCGATCGGCACGGCCGCGCGGGCGATCAAGTCCGGCGAGGCCGGCCTGATGATCGCCGGCGGTGTGGAGAGCATGAGCCGCGCGCCTTTCGTGATGCCAAAGGCCACCAGCGCCTTCTCACGCGACAACGCGGTATATGACACCACCATCGGCTGGCGCTTCATCAATCCGCTGATGAAGGCGCAGTACGGCGTGGACTCCATGCCCGAGACGGCCGAGAACCTGGCGCAGGAGCTGAAGATCAGCCGCGAGGACCAGGACCGCTTTGCACTCGCGTCCCAGACCAAGGCGGTGGCGTCGCAGCAGTCCGGCGCGCTGGCCGAGGAGATCACGCCGGTCAGCATCCCGCAGAAGAAGGGCGAGGCCATCGTCGTGGACCGCGACGAGCACCCGCGCGCCACCTCGCTGGAGGCGCTGGCCAAGCTGCGGCCGGTGACGCGTGAAGGCGGCACCATCACCGCGGGCAATGCCTCGGGTGTCAACGACGGCGCGGCGGCGCTGCTGCTGGCCGACGAGGCATCGGCCGCACGCCACGGCCTGAAGCCGCGCGCCCGCGTGGTCGGCATGGCCACGGCCGGCGTGCCGCCGCGCATCATGGGCATCGGCCCGGCGCCGGCCACGCGCAAGGTGCTGCAGCGCACGGGGCTCACGCTGGCGCAGATGGACGTCATCGAGCTCAACGAGGCCTTTGCCGCACAGGGCCTGGCGGTGCTGCGCGACTTGGGGCTGCCGGACGACGACCCGCGCGTCAACCCCAACGGCGGCGCCATCGCCCTGGGCCACCCGCTGGGTGCATCGGGCGCGCGGCTGACGATTGCCGCCATCAACCAGCTGCATCGCGGCAACGGGCGCTATGCCCTGGTGACCATGTGCATCGGCGTGGGGCAGGGGATCGCGGTGGTGTTGGAGCGGGTGTAGGGCTAAGCCGCTACATGACGGGCCGCGGTCGGTGCGGCAAAGGCCCGGGCGGCAGGTCCGCGCTTCAAGCGCTTGCCCTCGCTGCGCGAGGGTGCCCTGCGATGCTCGCGCGGACGTCGCGCCGCAGAACTCACTGCGCTCGCTTGGCAGCGAGCTCCGTTCGGACATCCGGCGGCGAGTCAGTTCATTGATGCGCGCTGCGCGCGCCGCCGCCCGGCCTGCGCTTCTCGGCTGCGCTCAGGCGCGCGGCCCTGCCGCCCGGGCCTTTGCTGTGGGGCGGTGGGGGCCTGCGATGAAGGCGTTCGGCTGCGTGCGGTGCGGCGGCAGGTGGCGTTTCGGGACGCGCCGGGCTCTGCGTCAGCCCGGCTGCAGCGCTACAGCAAGCCCTTCACGCTCCCCGGCACCAGCTTCAAGGCCTGCTGCAGCTTGACCACGCGCAGCAGGTTGCGGCCGAAGAGGCGGGCGTGCTCGCGCACCAGGGCTTCGACGCGGGAGCCTTCGCGGCGCTTGATGGCGTCGATGATGGCGTGGTGCTGGTCCTGGGCGCGCAGCAGCTCGCCGCGGGCCTCCGGCAAATGCGCCTGCGCCAGCAGGAAGGTGCCGGGCGCGGCGAAGGGGTGGTGGTTGGCACGGGCAAGCTGGCGCAGCACCATCGGGCTGCCGGACATGCGGCCGATCAGCGCGTGGAAGGCCTCGTTGCAGGCCATGTAGCGGGTGAAGGCCTCGGTGGTCAGCGGCGCCTCCAGCAGGGCGTCGATGCCGGCCAGAAGCTCGCGGGCCTGCTCCATCAGGGCAGGCTCGACGCCGCGCTCGGCGGCCATGCGCGCGGCCAGGCCTTCCATCGTGGCGTGGATCTCGATGGCGTCCCAGATGTCGGCCTTGGAGAACTGGCGCAGCCGGTAGCCGCGGCCGTTGGGCATGGCGTCGAGCAGGCCTTCGCTCTCGAGCTTCTGCAGTGCGGCGCGGATGGGCGTGCGCGAGACGCCCAGGCGCTCGACCAGCGCGAGCTCGGTCAGGCGCGAGCCGGGCTCGATGTCGCCGGTGAGGATGAGGTCGCGCACGCGCTGCAGGGCTTGCGCGGTCTGGCTGGCGCCGGCTGCGTCGGGCGCGGGCTCGTGGGCGTCCAGCACCGTGGCGGGCGGCGTGGCGTCGTCGGGGGCGGGGGTGTCGGTGACGAGGCGGGGCATGGCGTCGGGTGGGGCGCGGCCGGCCGGGCGGTGGGCCGCAATGCCGCGATGCTGGCGCCGACGGGCCGCCGCAGCAAGGGCCCGGCGCGCCAGAGTGCGCATTGCTTGGCGCGCGGGCGCGGCGCCGCGCCTTGCGAGCCCGGTGCCGCGCAGTCTGGTCAGCCGGCGGGGGGCAGCGCGTCCAGCAAGGTGGCGCTGTCGCAGGCCCAGCCGACGATGGCGCCCTGGGCGGTGATCATGTCCAGGGCGGCCTGCTTGAAGGCCGGGAAGTAGCTCTCATGAAGCAGGCCGGCGCTCCGCCTGCACGTCAGGCAGGTTGACGGGCAGGTTCAGCGTGGCCGCATCGTGGCCGGGGGGGCAATCGCGGGGCTCGGGCACGTGGGGGCGTCCTCATGTCCGCCCCGACGAAGTCATCGGGCCTGCTTGAGCGCACGCAGGCAGTGCACGGGGCGGTATACCGCCTGGTCCACCGCAGGAAGCGTGCCGCGTGCTGCGCGTGGCAGATCGGCAAGGCGGCGCATCGGCGGTGATGTGCGCCCTCCGCCATCAGCCGGGGCTAGGATGGCTTTCATGCCCGCAACGCTTTATCGGTCACGCTTCTTCGGCCTGCCGAGCCGGCAGGTGTGCGCCGTCTCATGGCGGCTTGGCATGAAGCGGCAAGAGGCGGTTCGCGGCCTCATCCGCGGCGTTGCGGCTCGCGAACGGCTCCTGCATCCGTCTGCTGCGCGTGCCATGCAGCGCCGCATCCGCCTGCGACTGGTGAGGGCGTACGTCCGGCGGTTTGGCGACGACGCGTTTGCCGCCGTCTACGGTGCACGCCGGCTGGCGCGGCCCTCCGTGCGCAGGTGGCTGACGCGTGGATATGCGCACTGGCGCGGCCGCTATCCGCGCACATGACGGCTGCCGATGCGGATGGCCTGCCGCGGTTGAGGCAAGGAGGCCACGCCGCTCAGCCGCCGGTCTTTCAGCCGCGCGCTTCCTTCTCCTGCAGCTCGCGCCACTGGATCTTGCCGGTGCCCGAGCGCGGCAGGGCGTCGACGAACTCGACGATGCGCGGGCTCTTGTAGGCGGCCATGTGGCCGTGGGCCCACTCGACGATGTCCTGCTCGGTGACCTGGCCCTTGTGGTCGGGCTTGAGCACGACCACGGCCTTGACCGTCTCGCCGCGGCGGGGGTCGCGGGCGGCGATGACGCAGGCCTCCTGGATGGCCGGGTGCTGGTAGAGCATGGCTTCCACCTCCGCCGGCCAGACTTTGAAGCCCGACGCATTGATCATGCGCTTCAGGCGATCGACCATGAAGAAGTAGCCGTCCTCGTCGGTGCGGGCCAGGTCGCCCGTGCGCAGGAAGCGCTTGCCGTCGATCTGCACGAAGCTGTCGGCCGTGGCCTCGGGCTTGTTCCAGTAGCCCTGCATGACCTGCGGGCCGCAGACGAGGATCTCGCCCACCTCGCCCGGGGGCAGCTCAGTGAAGGTGGCCGGGTCCACCACGCGGGCGTCCACGTCGAAGATGGGGATGCCCAGGCACTGCTTCTTGGGCCGCTCCGGCGGGTTGATGTGCGTGGGGGCCATCGTCTCGGACATGCCGTAGCCCTCCAGGTAGTCGATGCCCACCAGCGACTTGAGCTTGGCCGCGATGGCCTCGGGCATGGCCGCGCCGCCGCCGGACAGGCGCAGGATGCTGGTCAGGTCATATTCGGCCAGGCGCGGGTTGGACAGCAGGTCTACCACCATCGTGGAGATCATCTGCGTGCCGGTGACCTTGTAGCGGCCGATGCACAGGCTGGCGGCGTCGCGGTCCCAGCGCGGCAGGATGACGCTGGTGCCGCCGACGAAGATGGTGCCGTTCATGCCGTTCTGCATGCCCGTCACGTGGAACCACGGCAGCACGGCCAGGTGGACGGTGTCTTGCTGCGTGCCCAGCCACTGCGCGCCGGCCACGGTGTTGTACATGACGCTGCGGTGCGTGTGCATGCAGCCCTTGGGGTGGCCGGTGGTGCCGGATGTGTAGGGCATCACCGCCAGGTCGTCGGGGCCGGCGGTGATGGGGCCGGGGCGGTGGTTGGCCTGCAGCGCGTCCGTCCAGCCGACCACGCCCGGCTCGGCCGGGATGTCGCGCGGCGCGGCCACGAAGGGCGGCACCGTGAGGTCGGTGGGCTGCGTGGCGTAGTCGCTGTACGTCCCCACGACGGCATGGCGCAGGCCCGGACCCAGGGCATTGCGGCCGGCGGCATGCAGCCCGGCCTGCAGCAGCGGGCGCACGTTGGGGTAGAGGTCCTGCGAGCAGATGATCACGCGCGCGCCGGCGTCCGACACGTAGTGCTCCAGCTCGGCCGTCAGGTTCATCGGGTTGACCGGCACCACCACCGCGTCGGCGCGCAGGATGGCGTAGTAGGCCAGCGCGAACTGCGGGCTGTTCTGGAAGTACAGCAGCACGCGGTCGCCCTTCTTCACGCCGCAGACCTGCTGCAGGTGGCCCGCCAGGCGCTCGCTGTGGTCCTGGAACTGCGCGTAGCTCAGCGGCGTGTCATAGAAGACATAGACCGGCTTGCTCGGGTAGCGCAGGGCGGAGACCTCGACGTTGCGATAGAGGTGCGTGGCCGGGATGGTCAGGTGGCGCGGCAGGTGCGTGGGCCAGTGGGCGAAGTGGCGGTCGGACATGGGGCAGGGACTGCTGCGGGCTGCGGCGGTGGCCGTCTGCAGCCCGGTTGGGGGTCAGGAGTGAGGAAGGCGCATGCAGACCCCGCGGCCTGCATGCGCCGGTGAGCCCGGTCGCTCTGACTCGGAAGGCCAGAAGGCGGCCTGGTCAGTGCTTGGGCAGGTAGCGCTCCAGCTCGTACTTGCCGATCTGGTTGCGGTGCACCTCGTCCGGGCCGTCGGCAAAGCGCAGCGTGCGCGCATGGGCATAGGCCGCGGCCAGCGGGAAGTCGTCGCACACGCCGGCGCCGCCATACACCTGCATGGCCCAGTCGATCACCTGGCAGGCCATCGTCGGCGCGGCCACCTTGATCATGGCGATCTCCTTCTTGGCCACCTTGTTGCCGGCGGTGTCCATCATGTAGGCGGCGTTGAGCACCAGGAAGCGCGCCTGGTCGATCAGGATGCGCGCGTTGGCGATGCGCTCGCGCGTCACGCCCTGGTCCGACAGCCGGCGGTGGAAGGCCACGCGGCTGACCGCGCGGCGGCACATCAGCTCCAGCGCCCGCTCGGCCAGGCCGATGAGCCGCATGCAGTGGTGGATGCGGCCCGGGCCCAGGCGGCCTTGCGCAATCTCGAAGCCGCGGCCCTCGCCCAGCAGCACGTTGCTCACGGGCACGCGCACATCGGTGAAGCTGACCTCGCCGTGGCCGTGCGGGGCGTGGTCGTAGCCGAAGACGTTGAGCGCGCGCTCCATCTTCACGCCCGGCGTCTTCATCGGCACCAGGATCATGGACTGCTGCTGGTGGCGGCTGGCGTGGTCCGGGTCGGTCTTGCCCATGAAGATCAGGATCTCGCAGCGCGGGTCGGGTGCGCCGGAGGTCCACCACTTGCGCGCGTTGATCACGTAGTGGTCGCCGTCGCGCTCGACCTTGGCCTCGATGTTGGTGGCATCCGACGAGGCCACGGCCGGCTCGGTCATGGCGAATGCCGAGCGGATGCGGCCCTCCAGCAGCGGGATCAGCCACTGCTGCTTCTGTTCTTCATTGGCATAGCGCACCAGCGTCTCCATGTTGCCGGTGTCGGGCGCGGAGCAGTTGAAGGCCTCCGGCGCGATGTGCGAGCGGCCCATGATCTCGCACAGCGGCGCGTACTCCAGGTTGGTCAGGCCGGCGCCGTATTCGCTCTCGGGCAGGAAGAGGTTCCACAGGCCTTCGGCCTTGGCCTTGGCCTTGAGCTCTTCCATCACCTGAGTCGGCACCCAGGCGTTGCCCTTGGCCCGGTTGGCCTCGACCTCGTCGTGGTAGCGGGCCTCGGCCGGGTAGATGTGCGCCTCCATGAAGGCGGTCAGGCGCTGTTGCAGGTCACGCACCTTGGGCGAGTAGGCGAAGTCCATCACGGGTCTCCTGTTGTGGGCGAGAGGGGGTTCGAGAACGGTTCAGGAAAAGGGTCAGAGCGAGCCAGTTTGCGCCAGCGCCCAGGCCTGTTCTGCAAGGGGTTTCAGGCGGGCCGCGGTGGCCAGCGCCTCGGGGCTGGAGGCATTGCCCTGCAGCGCACGCGCGTGCACGCCCTGCAGGATGCCGACCAGGCGGAACATGTTGAAGACCATGCAGTACGTCCAGCGCGCGGCATCGATGCCGCTGCGGCCGGTGCGCTCGCAATAGCGTTGCACGTAGTCCGCCTCGGTGGGGATGCCGCTGAGCGCCCATTGCTCGGCCGTCAGGTCGGCCAGCCCGCGCGAGCCGGGCATGCGCCAGGTCATGCAGTGGTAGGCAAAGTCCACCAGCGGGTCGCCCAGCGTGGACAGCTCCCAGTCGATCACCGCCAGGATGCGCGGCTCGGTGGGGTGGAAGATGACGTTGTCCAGCCGGTAGTCGCCGTGGACGATGCGCCCGCCTGCAGCGGCATCCTCAGCCGGCAGGTGCGCGGGCAGCCAGTCGATGAGCTGCTCCACGGCCTCGATGCGCTCGGTCTCGGTGGCGCGGTACTGCTTGGTCCAGCGGGCTACCTGGCGCTGCAGGTACTGCCCCGGCTTGCCGTAGTCGGCCAGGCCGATCGCGGCCGGGTCCACACAGTGCAGTGCGGCCATCACCCGGCCCAGCTCGTCAAAGATGGCACGGCACTCGTCGGGCGTGCAGTCGGGCAGCTTGGGGTCCCAGAAGATGCGGCCCGGCACATGGTCCATCACATAGAAGGCGGTGCCGATGACGGCCGGGTCTTCGCACAGCGCGCGGGCCGGAGCCACGGGCACGTCGGTGGCGCGCAGCGCGGAGATGACGCGGAACTCGCGGTCCACCGCATGGGCCGAGGGCAGCAGCACGCCCGGCGGCTTGCGGCGCAGCGCATAGAAGCCGTCGCCCGCCTGCACCAGGAAGGTCGGGTTGGACTGCCCGCCGCTGAACTGGCGCACGGTGAGCGCCCCGCTGAAGCCGCCGACGTGCTGGCGCATCCACGCCGCCAGTGCCGCCTCATCAAAGGCATGCTGCGGCGCCACCGGCCGGGTGCCGGCAAAGCGCGGGTGCAGGTCGTGCTCGTTCATCGCGGGGTTGCTCAGCAGGCGCTGGCGCCGCCGTCCACGGCCAGGGCCTGGCCGGTGATGTGGCGCGAGGCTTCGCTGGCCAGGAAGACGACGCTGCCCATCAGGTCCTCGTCGCCGCCCATGCGGCGCAGCGGGGTGCGGTTGATGACGCCGTCAGCCAGCTTGTCGATCAGGCCCTGCGACAGCTTGGTGGGGAAGAAGCCGGGGCAGATGGCGTTGACGTTGATGTTGTGCGGGCCCCATTCACAGGCCAGCGAGCGGGTGAAGTGGATGGCCGCGGCCTTGGAGGTGTTGTAGGCGATGGTGGTCATGCCCGGGCCGGGGCCCTTGAGGCCGGCGATGGACGCGATGGTGATGATCTTGCCCTTGCGCCTGGGGATCATCACGCGCTTGCCCACCTCGCGCGAGAGGAAGAACAGCGCGTTGATGTTGAGGTTCATCACCTTGTGCCAGGCGGCGTCGGGGTAGTCCTCGGCCGGCGCGCCCCAGGTGGCGCCGGCGTTGTTGATCAGGATGTCGATGGTGCCGAAGCGCCCCAGCACCTGGTCCACGAGGGCAGGGATGCCGTCGAAGTTGGACAGGTCGCCGGCCACGGTCTCCACCTCGTAGCCCTTGGCCTCCAGCTCGGCCTTGGCTTGTGCCAGTTCATCGGCCTTGCGCGCGGTGAGGGCCAGCTTGCAGCCCATCTCGCCCAGCGCATGGGCCATCTGCAGGCCCAGGCCGCGCGAGCCGCCGGTGATGAGGGCCACTTGGCCGGTGAGATCGAAGAGGGCTTTGACGCTCATGGGTGTCTCGTCTTTCGTTGAACTCTTGCGCCGGGTCTGGCGTGGCTCGTTAGCTCGTTAGCTCGCTACGTCGTGAGCGATGTGTGGGTTGCTGCATGCGACGGTTGGGCACGGGCGGACGGGGCGGGCAGGCCGGGCGGCTTCAAGTGCGGCGCCGATGCCTGCGGCATCGGTCCCCTGCGCTTCTCGCGTCGCGGGGCGGCTGCGGTGGCTTCCAAGGAAGGTGGCAGCGAACCCGCCACGCCCGCTCATGCCGCCCAGCCGCGCCCGCTCGGCGTTGCAGATGCTCGCCGTAGTGGCACTACGGCTGCGCTCTGCGCCTAGATCGGACACACCTGGACGGCCTGCTCGGACGCGCCGGGTCCGCTCCCACCTTCCCCCGTCCTGAACGCCGCCGCCCATAAATCCTCCTCGCTCGGTCCGACGCCTACGGCGCCGGACTTCCCCCGCGCCGCTGCGATGCTCGGCGCCGCACAGGCGCCGCCCGACCTGCCCGCCCCATCCGCTTGCTGACGCCTCGCGCATGCGGCGACAAGATGGCGGCGCTAAACGAGCCGAAGCGTTCATCGCACAGCCGCCATCTCCGTGACCTGCCACCGACGATGCAAGCCCGGAGGCCGGCCGGGGTGCCGGCGCGCGTTTGCGGTGCCGAGCAGCGCAGAACGGGCGGGGGAGTCCGTCGCTTGCGACGGACCGGCGAGGAGGATTTATGGGCGGCGGCGTCCAGCCGCCGATCCGAAGCC
>JACRNC010000012.1 GCA_016219375.1 Burkholderiales bacterium | reverse complement strand
CCAGGAATTCACGCTTGCGCGTCTTCTTGGTCGACAGGTTCAATCCCAGGCTGACTTGCTTCATGTTCTTGCTGCGCGATTCAACTTGACGACATCATCATGCAAGACCCGCGCCCTGCGACGGGGTTTTGCAGACCTTCCTTAGGCGGCGAACGGGCATGCGCGGTCGCCCGGCGGGTGCGCGCGCAGCGCGGGATGGGTGCCGGGCGTGTCGCGGCGATCAGCGTTGCGCTGGTGCGCGGGCCTTGCCGGAGGAGTCGCCGGAGGAGTTGGCAGAGAGGTTGCCGGAAAGGTTGCCAGAGAGGGCGGCCAGTGCCCGCACCTCACAATGCGCCATGTCCGCAGACTGGCCCTATCCCTTCTGGATCGCCCACCGCGGCGCCGGCAAGCTGGCGCCGGAGAACACCGCCGCCGCCTTTCACCTGGGCCATCGCCTGGGCTGGCGCATGGCCGAGTGCGACGTCAAGCTCAGCGCCGACGGCGTGCCCTTTCTGCTGCACGACGACACGCTTGAGCGCACCACCAGCGGGCACGGCCCGGCGGCCGCTCGCAGCTGGGCGGAGCTCTCGCGACTGGACGCCGGCGCCTGGCACAGCCCGGCCCACGCCGGCCAGCCGCTGATGGCGCTGGATCAGCTGGCTGCCTGGTCGCAAGAAGCCGCCACCGAGCTGAACCTGGAGATCAAGCCCTGCCCCGGGCGCGAGGCCGAGACCGGTCGCGTCGTCGCCCAGGCCGCGCAGCGCCTGTGGGCCGGTCGGCGGCCGCCGCTGCTCTCATCGTTTCAGCCCGATGCGCTGGCCGCGGCGCGCGAGGCGGCGCCTGATCTGCCGCGTGCGCTGCTCATCGACACCGCCTGGCCCGGCTGGCTGGATGCCGCGCGCGGCCCGCTGGCCTGTGTCGCCATGGTGGCCCACGCGCCGCTGATCGACGCGGCTCTGGCCGCTCAGGTGCACGGCGCCGGCCTGCGCCTGCTGGCCTACACCGTCAACGACGCGGCCCAGGCGCGGCGCCTGCTGGAGCTGGGCGTGTCAGGGCTGATCAGCGACGAGGTGCGCCGCTTCGATCCGGCCGCCGGCGCGGCCGTGGTGGAGCGCGCCGCGCCGTCGCCGGATTGAGGCCGCATCGCCGCGGCCGGTGACCGGGTGGGGCGGCTCAGCTGCGGTAGTCGGCGTTGATGCTGACGTAGTCGTGCGACAGGTCGCAGGTCCAGATGGTGGCCTGCGCCGCGCCGCGGCCCAGGCCCACGCGCACGGTGATCTCGCTTTGCTTCATCACGCGCTGGCCGTCTTCCTCGCGGTAGGCCGGATGGCGGCCGCCGCGGGTCACCACATGCACGTCGTCCAGGTGCAGCTCGATCAGCGCCTGGTCCAGGTCGGCGATGCCGGCATAGCCCACGGCGGCCAGGATGCGGCCCAGGTTGGGGTCGCTGGCATAGAAGGCGGTCTTGATCAGCGGCGAGTGGCCGATGGCATAGGCCACCTGCAGGCACTCGGCCTCGCTGCGCCCGCCTTCCACCTGCACCGTGATGAACTTGGTGGCGCCCTCGCCGTCGCGCACGATGGCCTGGGCCAGCAGGCGCGAGACCTCGATCAGCGCGGCGCGCAGCGCCCGGCCCTCGGGCGACTCCAGGTCGGTGATCTCCGCATGCGCCGCCTGGCGCGTGGCAATGACGATGAAGGAGTCGTTGGTGGACGTGTCGCCGTCGATGGTGATGCGGTTGAAGGACGCATCGGCCGCCTCGCGCGCCAGCGTCTGCATCAGGTGCGGCGCGACCACCGCGTCGGTGGCCACGAACCCCAGCATCGTCGCCATGTTGGGTCGGATCATCCCGGCTCCCTTGGAGATGCCGGTGACCGTCACGCGCGCGCCGCCGATGTCCACCTGGCGCGACACCGCCTTGGGCAGGGTGTCCGTGGTCATGATCGCCTCGGCAGCCAGCGCCCAGTTGTCGGCGCGCAGGTCGGCCTGCGCGGCGGGCAGCCCCTGGATGATGCGCTCGTGCGGCAGCGTCTCCATGATCACGCCGGTGGAGAACGGCAGCACCTGCTCCGGCGCCACCTCCAGCTGCTGGGCCAGGGCCACGCAGACCGCGCGGGCGCGCAGCAGGCCGTCCTCGCCGGTGCCCGCGTTGGCATTGCCGGTGTTGATGACCAGGGCGCGCACCTCATGGCCGGCGGCCAGGTGCTGGCGGCACAGCTGCACCGGCGCGGCGCAGTAGCGGTTCTGCGTGAACACGCCGCCCACGGCCGCGCCTGGCTCCAGCGCGATGACCGTCAGGTCGCGGCGGTTGGCCTTGCGCACGCCGGCCATGGCGATGCCCAGCTTCACGCCGGGCACGGGGTGGAGGGCTTGGGGATCGGGGGCGGTCAGGTTGACGGGCATGGCGGGTGTCTGGGTATGGGCAGGAAGAAGCCGGGCAGATGAGGCTGGCACAGCAGGCGCGGCGCTCACCGGTGCGCAGGGCCTCGGGCCGTGTGGCCAAAGAAAAAGGCCCTCGCGGGCCCTCGATTCGAAGCGCGGCAGGCGGCCATCGTAGCGACAGCCGGCCTGCCGGGCAGTGTTCAGGCCAGTTGGCCGTGACAGTGCTTGTACTTCTTGCCGCTGCCGCAGGGGCAGGGATCGTTGCGGCCCACGCGCGGCACCTCGCCGGCCATGCGCTGCGCAACGGCGGTGGAGATGTCGTGGTCGGTGGCCACGCCGCCGTCCTCGGTCGGGTGGGTGTAGGCGATGTTGCTGAAGGACTCGCCCTGGGCTTCGATGGCCTGGGCCGCCGCCTCGGCCTCTTCGCGGCTCTGGATGCGCACGGTCATCAGCACGCGCGTCACCTCGCTCTTGACGGCGGAGAGCAGCAGCCCGAAGAGCTCGAAGGCCTCGCGCTTGTATTCCTGCTTGGGGTTCTTCTGGGCATAGCCGCGCAGGTGGATGCCCTGGCGCAGGTAGTCGAGCGCGGCCAGATGCTCGCGCCAGTGGTTGTCCAGCGCCTGCAGCAGCATCATCCGCTCGAAGCCGGCGAACTGCTCGCGGCCCACCTGCTCCACCTTGGCCGCATAGGCGGCGTCGGCGGCGGCGACGACCTTCTCGACGATGTCTTCGTCGGACACCTCATCGCTGGACTCGATCCAGCTCTTGAGCGCCAGGTCCAGCTGCCACTCGTCGCGCAGCGCGGCCTCCAGGCCGGCGATGTCCCACTGCTCCTCCACCGAGCCCGGCGGCACGAAGCCCTGCACCACGTCGGCCATCGCGCCGCGGCGCAGGCCGGCGATCTGCTCAGCGATGTCGGTGGACTCCAGGATCTCGTTGCGCTGCTGGTAGATGACCTTGCGCTGGTCGTTGGAGACGTCGTCGTACTCCAGCAGCTGCTTGCGCATGTCGAAGTTGCGCGCCTCGACCTTGCGCTGCGCGCCCTCGATGGAGCGCGAGACCATGCGCGCCTCGATCGCCTCGCCCTCGGGCATCTTCAGCCGCTCCATGATCGCGCGCACGCGGTCGCCGGCGAAGATGCGCATCAGCGGGTCTTCCAGCGACAGGTAGAAGCGCGAGGAGCCCGGGTCGCCCTGGCGACCGGCACGGCCGCGCAGCTGGTTGTCGATGCGGCGCGATTCGGCCCGCTCGGTGGCCACGATGCGCAGGCCACCCAGCGCCTTGACCTGATCGTGCAGCCCCTGCCATTCGGACTTGAGCTGCTCGATCTTCTGCGCCTTGGCCGCCGCGTCCAGCGACTCGTCGGCCTCGATCATCTGCACCTGCTTCTCGACGTTGCCGCCCAGCACGATGTCGGTGCCCCGGCCCGCCATGTTGGTGGCGATGGTGATCATCCCAGGCCGGCCGGCCTGGGCCACCACCTCCGCCTCGCGGGCATGCTGCTTGGCATTGAGCACCTGGTGCGGCAGCCCGGCCTGCTTGAGCAGCGCGGACACCAGCTCGGAGTTCTCGATGGACGTCGTGCCCACCAGCACCGGCTGGCCGCGGCCGTGGCAGTCGCGGATGTCCTCGATCAGCGCCTTGTACTTCTCGGCCTGCGTCTTGTAGATGAGGTCGAGCTCGTCCTTGCGCTGCGTCGGCCGGTTGGGCGGGATGACCACCGTCTCCAGGCCGTAGATCTCCTGGAACTCGTAGGCCTCGGTGTCGGCCGTGCCCGTCATGCCGGCGAGCTTGCCGTACATGCGGAAGTAATTCTGGAAGGTGATGGAGGCCAGCGTCTGGTTCTCGGGCTGGATCTCCACGCCCTCCTTGGCCTCCACCGCCTGGTGCAGTCCTTCGGACCAGCGGCGGCCGGGCATCAGGCGGCCGGTGAACTCGTCGACGATGATGACCTCGGGCCCATGCTGGCCGGCCTGCACCACGTAATGCTGGTCGCGGTGATACAGGTGATGCGCGCGCAGGGCGGCATTGAGGTGGTGCATCAGCGCGATGTTGGCCGCGTCATACAGGCTTGCGCCCTCGGCCAGCAGGCCGGCCTCGGACAGCAGCCGCTCGGCCGTCTCGTGGCCGGCCTCGGTCAGGTGCACCTGGCGGGTCTTCTCGTCGGCCGTGAAGTCGCCCGGCTCCTCCACGCCCTCGCCGGTGCGCGGGTCGGCCTCGCCGATCTGCAGCTTGAGCTTGGGCACGATGGCGTTGATCGCGCGGTACAGGTCGGTGTGGTCCTCGGCCTGGCCGCTGATGATCAGCGGCGTGCGCGCCTCGTCGATCAGGATGGAATCGACCTCGTCGACGATGGCATAGGCCAGGCCGCGCTGCACGCGGTCCGCGGCCTCGTAGACCATGTTGTCCCGCAGGTAGTCGAAGCCGTATTCGTTGTTGGTGCCGTAGGTGATGTCGGCGCGGTAGGCCGCCTGCTTGTCCTCGCGCGGCATTTGCGGCAGGTTGATGCCGGTAGACAGGCCCAGGAAGCCGTAGAGCCGGCCCATCCATTCGGCGTCGCGGCGGGCCAGGTAGTCGTTGACGGTGACCACGTGCACGCCCTTGCCGGTCAGGGCGTTCAGGTACACGGCCAGCGTGGCGGTGAGCGTCTTGCCCTCGCCGGTGCGCATCTCGGCGATCTTGCCCTGGTGCAGGGCCATGCCGCCGATCAGCTGCACGTCGAAGTGGCGCATCTTGAAGACGCGCTTGCTGGCCTCGCGCACCACGGCAAAGGCCTCGGGCAGCAGGGCGTCCAGGCTGGTGCCCTGAGCCAGGCGGGCCTTGAACTCATCGGTCTTGGCGCGCAGCTGCTCGTCGCTGAGCTGCTCCAGAGCCGGCTCCATCGCATTGATCTGCTCGACCACGCGGCGGTATTGCTTGAGCAAGCGTTCGTTGCGGCTGCCGAAGATCGATTTGAGGAGCGAGGGCAACATCGTCAGAGGGGTCCGGATGCGCGGGCCGCACGCCATCGCAGCGGCGGTCGCGGGATAGACGGTGCCGCCGGCGGGCCGGGCATTCGGCTGCTGACGACACGAAAAGAGGCGGCCGGCCAGGCGGTGCCGCCGGCCCTGCAGGCCCGCGCGCAGCAAAGGCGCAATGCACCCCGGCGCCCAGGCAGCCAAAGCGAAAAAGTGTAGCACCCGGGTCTGGCACGACGCCCCGCGCCGCAGGCCATCCGCCACCTTGCACGCACGGTGCACGGGGCGTGCGGACGGCGCTGCCGCCGGGCCGTGCCCGCGGCTCGGGCTGCCGGTCTGCCGGCCCGGCCAGCCCTGTCGCGCCGGGCCGGCGGCTCAGCGTCGCGCCAGCGCCCGCTCCAGGAAGCGACCGGGATCCTGCTGCACGCCCTGCACCAGCACCTCGAAGTGCAGGTGCGGGCCGGTGGAGCGGCCGGTGCTGCCCACCTCGGCGATGAGCTGGCCGCGGCGCACCAGGTCGCCGGCCTTCACGCGCAGCCGCGACGCATGGGCATAGCGGGTCACCAGCCCGTTGCCGTGGTCCACCTCCACCATCTGGCCGTACTGGGGATGCAGACCAGCGTGGATCACCACCCCGCCGGCGGCAGCGACGATGGGCGTGCCGACGTCGGCCGGGAAGTCCAGCCCGGTGTGCAGCGCCTGGCGCCCGGTGAACGGGTCGGAGCGGAAGCCGAAACCCGAGCCGATGGGACCCTGGACCGGCAGCGAGCTGGGCACCATCAGCTCGGCCAGGCGCTTCTCGAACAGCTTGGACTCGATCAGGGTGAACACGTCGGCCTGCCGGGCGGCCTGCTCGTCGAGCTGCTCCAGCAGCCGGTCCAGTTCCTGCGGCGTGCGTGGAGCGGCTGACAGCGGTGCGGGCAGATACGGGCCGCCTGCGCCCGGCCGCGCGGCTGGTGCTGACCCCGCCGCGGGCGGCGAGGCGGCACCCGCCGGCGCGGCTCGCTTGCCTGGCCCGCCTTCTTGTACGGTGGCGGGAGGCACCTGCACGCCGGCCAGGCCGGAGACGCGCTCGCCCAGTGCCTCAAGCCGAACCAGGTTGGCCTGCAGCTCGCCGGCGCGACGGGCCATCGCGTCGAGGTTCTCGCGCAGGTAGCGGTCGGAGCCGCCCGCGGCGTCCTGCACCAGCAGCCGCGCCACCGGACCGAGCACCGGCCAGTCGCCGTGCACCGCGCGCAGCAGCACATGGTGATAGAGCACCGCGCCCAGCAGGCCCAGCAGCAGCACGAGAGCCACGCTGGCCGCGGCCAGCCGCAGCCGGCCGACGGTCCAGGACCGCGTGCGCCCCGAGCCTGCATGAAGGATGAGGATCTGCATGGCCGACTACACTGAAACGATGAAACCGCCCGCCTCCCGCAGCGTGCCGGCGGCCACTCCGCTGGCCGATGCCCTGGGGCGCGAAAGCGTGCTGGTGGAACTGCAGCGGCGCATCGAGGAATCGACGCTGCGCCTGCAGGCGGTGCAGGGCAGGCTGCCGCCGGCGCTGCGCGCCCAGCTGCGTGCCGGCCCGCTGGATGAGAACGGCTGGACACTGCTCGTGCCGTCCAACGCGGTGGCCGCCAAGCTGCGCCAGTGGCTGCCCGAGATCGAGGCAGCCCTGCGCCAGGCGGGCTGGCACCTTAGCTCAATCCGCATCCGCATACAACCGAACGCCGGCCGCTGAGCCGACGCCGTGCGGCCGGTCACGGGCCGCACGGCGGTCGAGGCTGCGAGGTTGCGGCCGATGGCGACGATCGACAGCGGCTCGCCGCGGCGGCCGGCTTTCGCCGCCGGCAATGAAAAAAGGAAAAGGGCGACCCGCCAAGATCGCCCTTCGTTGTTGGTGCCGCTTGTCCGAATCGAACGGACGACCTACGGTTTACAAGACCGTTGCTCTACCAACTGAGCTAAAGCGGCGGGATGAGCGCCAGGGCGGCACCCCATCGCGGCATTCTAAGAATGCCGCACAAGCATGCCGAGGTGATGGACCCCGGCTTCATGCCGCCTTACTTGACGCGCTTGAGCGTGGGCCGTCCACCGGCGGGCGGCTCGGGCGGCGGCGGGCGGTCATCGTCGCCGGAGTCGCGGGAATGGCGCGGATCACCCGAATCATCCGCCTTGCCGGAGTCGCTCACGTCTGACGGCGTGCCGGCCAGGCGCAGACCGGGCGGGTCGCCGGCCGGGCGGGCATCGGGCTCGGCCGCCTCACCTGGAGTCGGCACGGGGAAGGCCATGCCCTGGCCGTTCTCGCGGGCATAAATCGCGATGACGTGGTCCACCGGCACGATGATCTCGCGGGCCACGCCGCCGAAGCGGGCCTTGAACTCGATGGTGTCGTTGCCCAGGCTCAGCCCGCTGGTGGCCTCGAAGCTGACGTTGAGCACGATCTCGTTGTTCTTCACGTACTCCAGCGGCACCTGGACGTTGCGGTCCACGTACACGGCCAGATAGGGCGTGAAGCCGTTGTCGGTGCACCAGTCGTGCAGCGCGCGGATCAGGTAGGGCCGCGTGGACGTGCCGCTGGACTCGGGGGCCGGAGGAAGGCTCATCGTGTGACGGATCGGCGGGTCGGGTCGGGGCGCTGGGCGTGCGGCATCGTGCGGGCAGCGGCTGCGGCTGGCGGCGTGGACTCACCCCGCCAGCGCGGCGCTTACTTGCGCATCACCTTCTCGGACGGCGTCAGCGCCTCGATGTAGGCCGGGCGCGAGAAGATGCGCTCGGCGTACTTCAGCAGCGGCGCGGCGTTCTTCGACAGGTCGATGCCGTAGTAGTCCAGGCGCCACAGCAGCGGCGCGATGGCTACGTCCAGCATGCTGAAGTCGTCGCCCAGCATGTACTTGTTCTTCAGGAAGATGGGCGCGAGCTGCGTGAGGCGGTCGCGGATCTGGGAGCGGGCCTTCTCCAGCTGCTTGTCGGTGGCCTTGACGCCGCGGCCTTCGAGCAGGTTGACGTGGGCGAACAGCTCCTTCTCGAAGTTGAACAGGAACAGCCGCACGCGCGCACGCGCCACCGGGTCTCCCGGCATGAGCTGCGGATGCGGGAAGCGCTCGTCGATGTACTCGTTGATGATGTGCGACTCGTACAGGATGAGGTCGCGCTCCACCAGGATCGGCACCTCGTTGTACGGGTTCATCAGTGCGATGTCTTCGGGCTTGGCGAAGATGTCCACATCGCGGATCTCGAAGTCCATCCCCTTCTCGAACAGCACGAAACGGCAGCGGTGGGAGTAGGGGCAGGTGGTTCCTGAGTACAGCACCATCATGGCGTGGGGCTCCTGTGCGAATCGCCAGCCGCGGTGGGCCGGCGCAATGAGTCGAGGGCAGAAAACGAAAAAGCGGAGGGGCTGCTCGCAGCGCCGCTCCGCCGTGGCCGGCGCCGGCTTTCAAGCCGGCGCTGGCGGGCAGACCGTCAGGTCACGTCCTTCCAGTAGGCGTTGTTCAGGCGCCAGGCGATGAAGGTGAAGATCGCCAGGAACACCAGCACGCCCACGCCGATGCGGATGCGGTCCTGACGCATGGGCTCGGACATCCAGGTCATGTAGGCCACGAGGTCGGCGACGGCGTCGTCGTACTCGCGCGGGCTCATGGTGCCCGGGGTAAGCTGCTCGAAGCCGGCGAACACATGCACCTTCTTGGTGGCGTTGTGCGGATCGGCCTGCTCCTCGAACTTGGCCACGCGCTCGCCCTGCAGCTGCCAGAACACGTGCGGCATGCCGACGTTGGGGAAGGCCAGGTTGTTCCAGCCGGTCGGACGGGTGTCGTCGCGGTAGAACGTGCGCATGTAGGTGTAGAGGTAGTCGGCACCCGAACCCTGCGAGCCGGCGCGCGAGCGGGCCACCAGGGTCAGGTCAGGCGGCACGCCGCCGAACCAGTCCTTGGCGTTCTTCGGATCGAGCGAGACCTTCATCGTGTCGCCCACCTTGTCGGTGGCGAACATCAGGTTCTGCTTGATCTGGGTCTCGGTCAGGCCGATGTCGCGCAGCCGGTTGTAGCGCAGGAAGGCCGCGGAGTGGCAGTTCAGGCAGTAGTTGACGAACAGCCGCGCGCCGCGCTGCAGGGCGGCTACATCGTTGCTGCGCGAGACGGGGTACTTGTCCCAGGGCAGGCCGCCTTCGGAGGCCTGCGCCTGCGGGGCGCTGGTCAGGCCGATCACGGCCGTCAGCAGGAGGGCGAGGATCGTTTTCATCGTGAGGGACTCCTGCGGATCAGTGGGCGAAGGTCACGCGGTCCGGAACCGGCTTGGGCGTGCCCAGCTGGCTCCACCACGGCATCAGCAGGAAGAAGCCGAAGTACACCAGGGTGCCGATCTGCGACACCAGCTCGCCGGTGGGCGAGGGAGGCTGGATGCCCAGGTAGCCCAGGATGGCGAAGAAGATCACGAAGACGCCGTAGAGGTACTTGTGCCAGCTCGGGCGGTAGCGGATGGACTTCACCGGGCTGTTGTCCAGCCAGGGCAGGAAGAACAGGATGATCACCGCGCCGCCCATCACCACCACGCCCCAGAACTTGGCGTCAAACGTCTTGAGCAGGGCGATCAGCACGATGGCGCCGATGGGGGCGATCAGCTTCATGCGGCCCTTGGCCACCAGCAGCGACAGCACGCCGGCCACCGCCAGGATGACGGCCAGGATGTTGACCATGAAGTCGGTCGTCGCGCGCAGCATCGAGTAGAAGGGCGTGAAGTACCAGACCGGGGCGATGTGCGCGGGGGTCTTCAGCGGGTCGGCCGGGATGAAGTTGTTGAACTCCAGGAAGTAGCCGCCGAACTCCGGCGCGAAGAAGATGATCGCCGTGAAGATCATCAGGAAGACCGCCACGCCCAGGATGTCGTGCACCGTGTAGTAGGGGTGGAAGGGGATGCCGTCCAGCGGGCGGCCCTGGGCGTCCTTCTTGGCCTTGATCTCGATGCCGTCGGGGTTGTTGGAGCCCACCTCGTGCAGCGCGATGATGTGCGCCACCACCAGGCCCAGCAGCACCAGCGGCAGGGCGATGACGTGGAAGCTGAAGAAGCGGTTGAGCGTGGCGTCGCCCACCACGTAGTCGCCGCGGATCAGGATGGCCAGGTCCGGGCCGACGAAGGGGATGGCGGCAAACAGGTTGATGATCACCTGCGCGCCCCAGTAGGACATCTGGCCCCAGGGCAGCAGGTAGCCCATGAAGGCCTCGGCCATCAGGCACAGGAAGATCAGGCAGCCGAAGATCCACACCAGCTCGCGCGGCTTGCGGTAGCTGCCGTAGATCAGCCCGCGGAACATGTGCAGGTAGACGACGATGAAGAAGGCCGACGCGCCGGTGGAGTGCATGTAGCGCACGAGCCAGCCCCAGGGCACGTCGCGCATGATGTACTCGACCGAGGCGAACGCCACGGCGGCGTCCGGCTTGTAGTTCATCACCAGGAAGATGCCGGTCACGATCTGCAGGACCAGCACCAGCATGGCCAGCGAGCCGAAGAAGTACCAGAAGTTGAAGTTCTTCGGGGCGTAGTACTCGGCGGCGTGTTCATTGAACATCTTGGTGGCCGGGAACCGGTTGTCCACCCAGGTCATGAACTTCACGCCCAGCGGCGCATTGGCGGGGGCTTCTTTGAATTCAGCCATTTTTCAGTGCCTCGTGGGGTGCCGTGGGGGCGATCAGGCCTTGGCCTCGCCGATCAGCAGCTTGGTCTCGGACAGGAAGGTGTAGGGCGGCACCTCCAGGTTGTCCGGCGCCGGCTTGTCCTTGAACACGCGGCCCGCCAGGTCGAAGGTGGAGCCGTGGCAGGGGCACAGGAAGCCGCCGGCCCAGTCGTCGGGCAGCGAGGGCTGCGGCCCGGGAGTGGTCTTGTCCACCGGTGAGCAGCCCAGGTGGGTGCAGATGCCGACGACGACCAGGATGTCCTTCTTGATGGAGCGCCACTGGTTGCGCGTGTTCTCCATCGGCGTGATCTCCGAGGGCTTGCGCTCGGACTTGGGATCGGCGACCTGGGATTCGGTCTTGTCCAGCGAGGCGAGCATCTCAGGTGTGCGCCGCATGATCCACACCGGCTTGCCGCGCCATTCGACGGTGATGCGCTCGCCGGGCTTGAGTGCGCTGATGTCGACCTCGACCGCCGCGCCGGCCGCGCGGGCGCGCTCCGAAGGCTGGAAGGTGCTGACAAAGGGCACGGCGGTGGCCACGCCACCGATGCCGCCGGCGACGCAGGTGATCGCCACCCAGTTGCGGCGACTTTGGTCCACGGGCTGGTTACTCATGGGATTCCTCGGGAGGTCGGGCTTCGTTCAGGACAACCGCTCATTCTAGCTCCCGGTCCCTGTCGGGCCCTTGAAACCGGTGCCTGCGTGCCCATCTGGGGCGTCGCATGGGCCGCCGCTGCGGGTTTTTGCGGCCCGCGCGGGCGCCCAAGGGCGCAGCGCCGGGCCGCACGGCGATTCAGCGCCGTCGGCTGCCCCCGCCCAGCAGGGAGCCCAGCACGCCGCGTATGAGCTCGCGGCCGACGGTGGAGCCGATGGTGCGCGCGGCCGACTTGGCCACGGTCTCCAGCACGGAATCCTTGCGGCCGGAGCCGCGCAGCATGCCGTCGGCCAGGTCGCCCAGCCAGCCGCCGGAAGCCGGCTCGCGCGCGGACCGGGGGGCGGGCTGGCTGTCGTCAGCGTCACGGCGAGTGCGGCCGGACTGATCGTCGCCAGCCTCGCGGCGGGGGCGCACGGCGGCATCGGCTTCCTCGCGCATGGAGCGTGGCCGCCCGCGCGGGGGCTCGTCTTCCTGGGCGTGGGCCACGCGGCCCTTGAGGATCTCGTGCGCCGATTCCCGGTCCACGGCCTTCTCGTAGACGCCGGCCACCAGCGAGCCGGCCAGCAGGGCCTGGCGCTCGGCGGGCGTCACCGGGCCGATGCGGCTGCCCGGCGGCAGCACGTAGACGCGCTGGGTGACGCCGGGGCGGCCCTTCTCGTCCAGCAGGCTGACCAGGGCTTCGCCCACGGCCAGCTCGGTGATGGCCGTGGCGATGTCCAGCCCCGCATTGGCGCGCATCGTCTCGGCCGCGGCCTTCACCGCCTTCTGGTCGCGCGGGGTGAAGGCGCGCAGCGCGTGCTGCACCCGGTTGCCCAGTTGGCCCAGCACGGTCTCGGGCACGTCCAGCGGGTTCTGGGTGACGAAGTACACGCCCACGCCCTTGGAGCGCACCAGGCGCACGACCAGCTCGATGCGCTCCAGCAGCGCCTTAGGAGCGTCCTTGAACAGCAGGTGGGCCTCGTCGAAGAAGAAGACGAGCTTGGGCTGGTCCGGGTCGCCGATCTCGGGCAGCACCTCGAACAGCTCCGAGAGCATCCACAGCAGGAAGGTGGCATACAGCCGCGGCGCGTTCATCAGCTTGTCCGCGGCCAGGATGTTGACCACGCCCTGCTTGCTGCTGCCGCCCGGCGCGGTGGCCGTCTGCATGAAGTCGCGGATGTCGAGCATGGGCTCGCCGAAGAAGCGGTCGCCGCCTTGTGATTCGATCTGCAGCAGCCCGCGCTGGATGGCGCCGATGGAGGCCGCGCTGATGTTGCCGTAGCTGGTGGTGAACTGCGCCGCGTGGTCGCCCACATGCTGCAGCATGGCGCGCAGGTCCTTCAGGTCGAGCAGCAGCAGGCCGTTGTCATCGGCGATGCGAAAGACCAGCTGCAGCACGCCCTCCTGCGTGTCGTTCAGATCGAGCATGCGCGCCAGCAGCAGCGGGCCCATGTCGGAGACGGTTGCGCGCACCGGGTGGCCCTGCTCGCCGAAGACGTCCCACAGCGTCACCGGGCAGGCGCCCCAGGCGGGCTCGGGCAGGCCGCGCTCAGCCAGGATCTGCGCGAGCTTGCCGCCGGCCGAGCCGGGCTGGCTGATGCCGGTCAGGTCGCCCTTGACGTCGGCCATGAAGACCGGCACGCCGATGCGCGAGAAGCTCTCGGCCAGCTTCTGCAGCGTGATGGTCTTGCCGGTGCCGGTGGCGCCGGTGATCAGGCCGTGGCGGTTGGCCAGCTGGGGCAGCAGGTGGCAGGCGATGTCGCCGTGCTGGGCGATGAGCAGGGGTTCTGCGGGCATGGGGCCTCCTCGTTTCCGGTGTGCTGCCGGCCAGTCTACGGGGGCCGTGCCCGGCGGCAGCGGCGCGGCCGGGGCATCCGGGGGCGCCGCCTACAATTTGCGGTTTCCCCGCATATCGCATCCACGAGCTAGACGGCCTGCCCCTGCAGGCCGCACGGAGACAGTGCCATGGCCGGTCATTCCAAATGGGCCAACATCCAGCATCGCAAGGGCCGCCAGGACGAGAAGCGCGGCAAGATCTGGACGCGCCTGACGCGCGAGATCATCGTCGCGGCGCGCTCCGGCGGCGGTGACGTGGCGATGAACCCGCGGCTGCGCCTGGCCATCGACAAGGCCAAGGCCGCCAACATGCCGGCGGACAACATCAAGCGCAACATCGACAAGGCCACCGGCAACCTCGAAGGCGTGACCTACGAGGAGATCCGCTACGAGGGCTATGGCATCGGCGGGGCGGCCATCATCGTGGACTGCATGACCGACAACCGCGTGCGCACCGTGGCCGAGGTGCGGCATGCCTTCAGCAAGTACGGCGGCAACCTGGGCACCGAGGGCTCGGTGGCCTTCCAGTTCAAGCACTGCGGGCAGATCATCCTGGCCCCGGGCACCAGCGAGGACCGCGTGATGGAGGTGGCGCTGGAAGCCGGCGCCGACGACGTGATCACGCACGAGGACGGTGCGCTGGAGGTCATCACCGCGCCGGGCAGCCTGGAAGCGGTGCGCGACGCGCTGCAATCCGCGGGATTGAACCCGGAGGTGGCCGAGGTGACCATGCGCCCGGAAAACAGCGTGGCCCTGGCCGGCGACGATGCCGCGCGCATGCAGAAGCTGCTGGACGTGATCGAGGACCTGGACGATGTGCAGGAGGTCTATCACAACGCCGAGCTGGGCGACTGAGAAGCTGAGCGCGCCCCGGTGGCCGGCCCCGGGCAAGGCCGCCCCCATGAGAGACAAGGATAGGACGTGAAGGTTCTGGTGATCGGCGGCGGTGGCCGCGAACACGCGCTGGCGTGGAAGCTGGCGCAGTCGCCGCGGGTGCAGCAGGTGTTCGTGGCGCCCGGCAACGGCGGCACGGCGCGCGACAAGCGGCTGGTCAACGTCGAGTTGACCGACGTGGCGGCGCTGGCCGATTTTGCGCACAGCGAGAAGATCGCGCTGACCGTGGTCGGGCCCGAGGCACCGCTGGCTGCCGGCGTGGTGGACACCTTCCGTGCCCGCGGGCTGCGCATCTTCGGCCCCACGCAGGCGGCCGCGCAGCTGGAGAGCTCCAAGGCCTTCGCCAAGGACTTCATGCAGCGCCACGGCATCCCGACGGCGGCCTACGAGACCTTCACCGACGCGGCTGCGGCGCATGCCTATGTGGAGCGCATGGGCGCGCCCATCGTGGTCAAGGCCGACGGCCTGGCCGCGGGCAAGGGCGTGGTCGTGGCCATGACGCTGGACGAGGCCCACCAGGCCGTGGACTGGATGCTGGAGGGCAACACGCTGGGCGTGCAGCACAACGCGGGCGGCGCGCGGGTGGTGATCGAGGAGTTCCTGCAGGGCGAGGAGGCCAGCTTCATCGTGCTGGCCGACGGCCGCAACGTCATCAGCCTGGCCACCAGCCAGGACCACAAGCGGCTGCAGGACGGCGACGCCGGCCCCAACACCGGCGGCATGGGCGCCTACTCGCCCGCGCCGGTGGTCACGCCCAACGTGCATGCCAAGGTGATGCACGAGATCATCAACCCGACGCTGGCCGGCATGGCGCGCGACGGCATCCCCTACACCGGCTTCCTCTATGCCGGGCTGATGATCGATGCCGAAGGCCGGCCGAAGACGCTGGAGTTCAACTGCCGCATGGGCGACCCGGAGACGCAGCCGATCATGATGCGGCTCAAGAGCGATCTCTTCGAGGTCTTCATGCATGCCACTGACCAGACGCTGGACCAGGTGGAGCTGCAATGGGACCGTCGCTCTGCGCTGGGCGTGGTGATGGCCGCTGCCGGCTATCCGCTGCAGCCGCGCAAGGGTGATGTGATCACCGGGCTGCCGGACGAGGCGGACGACGCGGTGGTCTTCCATGCCGGCACGGCCGAGCAGGACGGCCAGGTGGTCGTCACCGGCGGCCGGGTGCTGTGCGTGACCGCCCTGGGCGACTCGGCCAAGCTCGCGCAGCAGCGCGCCTATGACTATGCCGCGGGCATCCATTTCGACGGCATGCAGATGCGCCGCGACATCGGCTGGCGGGCAGTCAAGAGATAACACCCCGAGACGGGCCCACCCCCTACGCGCTTCGAGCGCCCCGCAAGGGGGCGAGGCCGATGGGCCGGCGGAGCCGGAGCATGGCGTCCGGCTTGATCTGGGCTGCGGCAGCGGTCCCCTGGAGCACCTGACGATGAACATCGAATCCGCCCGCGCCTACTTCACCGGCCTGCAGAGCCGCATCGTCGCGGAGCTGGAGGCGGCCGATGGCTCGGCCTTCCTGCGCGATGCGTGGCAGCGCGGGCCGGGGGAGCCGCTGCAGGGCGACGGCATCTCGCGGCTGATCGAGGGCGGGCAGCTTTTCGAGCGCGGGGGCTGCAACTTCTCGCATGTGCGTGGCGCCAGCCTGCCGCCTTCGGCCACGCAGCACCGGCCGGAGCTGGCCGGCGCGCCGTTCGAGGCGATGGGCGTGTCGCTGGTGCTGCATCCGCACAACCCGCAGGTGCCCACGGTGCACATGAACGTGCGCATGCTGGCGGCCACCAAGTCCAGCGGCGAGGTGGTGGCCTGGTTCGGCGGCGGCATGGATCTGACGCCCTATTACGCCGACGAGGCGGATGCGGTGCACTTCCACACGGTTTGCCGCGATGCGCTGGTGCCCTTCGGCGAGGCCCTGTACCCACGCTTCAAGACCTGGTGCGACGAGTACTTCTTCCTCAAGCACCGCAACGAGCCGCGTGGCGTGGGGGGCGTGTTCTTCGACGACTTCAACGAGCTGGGCCTGGAGCGCAGCTTCGCGATGACCCAGGCCGTGGGCGATGCCTTCACGCGGGCCTACCTGCCCATCGTGCAGCGCCGCCGCAACCTGCCCTTCACCGAGCGCCAGCGCAGCTTCCAGCTCTACCGCCGCGGGCGCTATGTGGAGTTCAACCTGGTGTGGGACCGCGGCACGCACTTCGGCCTGCAGTCGGGCGGGCGCACCGAAGCCATCCTGATGTCCATGCCGCCGCTGGCCGCCTGGCGCTACGACTGGCACCCGGAGCCGGGGTCGGACGAGGCGCGCCTGTATGACGTCTTCCTCCAGCCGCGTGACTGGGTCTGAGGCCGGGCCGCGGGCGCGGCGCGTGGGCATCTTCGGCGGCAGCTTCGATCCGCCACATGCTGCGCATGCCGCGCTGGCCCGGGTGGCCTGCGACACGCTGACGCTGGACGAGCTGCGCTGGATCCCGGTGGGTCAGGCGTGGCAGAAGGCGCGTCGGCTGGCCGACGGCGGGCACCGCCGCGCGATGGTGGCCGCGCTGCTGGCCGAGGCCGGCGACGCGCGGCAGTTGCTCGACGAGCGCGAGCTGCGCCGCCCCGGGCCCAGCTACACCCGCGACACGCTGGCCGAGCTGCACCGCGAGGCCGCAGGCCAGCCCACCGCATGGTTCCTGATCATCGGCCAGGACCAGTACGCCAACCTGCCGACCTGGCAAGGCTGGCGCGACATCGTGGCCCAGGCCACGCTGGCCGTGGCCGCACGCGCCGGCGCGCAGATCGTCGCGCCGCCCGAGCTGGCGGCGGTGCCGCATCGGCTGGTACGCCTGCCTCTGCCGGCGATGCCGGTCTCATCCACCGAGATCCGCGCCCGGCTGGCCGGCCCCGGGGCGGCAGTGGCAAGTGGCGAGCCCGCGCGCGCCCTCGTTCCGACCCTGTTGCCCGCCTCGGTTGCGGGCTATATTGACCAACACAACCTCTACCGCGAGAGCGACAAGCGCTGAATGGACATCCGCAAACTGCAACGTGCCATCGTCGATGGCCTGGAAGACGTCAAGGCCCAGGACATCCAGGTCTTCAACACCGAGCACCTGTCGCCGCTGTTCGAGCGGGTGATCATCGCCTCCGGTACCTCCAACCGCCAGACCAAGGCGCTGGCCGCCAGCGTGCGCGACGCCGTCAAGTCCGAGGGCCTGCCGGTGATGCGCACCGAGGGCGAGGAGAACGGCGAATGGATCATCGTGGACTGCGGTGCGGCGGTCTGCCACATCATGCAGCCCACCATCCGCCAGTACTACCACCTGGAGGAGATCTGGGGCGGCAAGCCGGTGAAGATCAAGCTGGGCGGCGAGGCCCGCGGCCTGGTCAAGGCGTCCGAGCCGGCCGATGAAGCCGACGACGAGTCCGGCGAGCAGCCGGCCCGCAAGGTGACGGGCAAGGCAACCGGCAAGGCGGCCGCGGGCACGTCGCCGGCAGCCAAGGCCCCGGCGAAGAAGGCCGCAGCCAAGAAGACCGCCGGCAAGACGGCCGGCAAGACGGCGAGTGCCGGCAGCAGCCGGTCGGCTGGCGCGGGGGCAAAGACGGCGGCGGCAAAGACGGCGGGGGCGAAGAAGCCGGCCGCCAAGAAGACGGCTGCCAACACCGCCGCTCGCAAGATGGCCAGCGGCGCCCCGGCGGCCAAGAGGGCCGCCCGCACCGGCGCCGCGCCCGCGCGCAAGGCCGCGGCCACCCAGGCGCCAGCCAAGACCGCCTCGCGCGCGCCGGCCAAGGCGCCTGCACGCACGGCCGCTGCCCCGGCGCGCAAGACGGCTGCTCGCAAGACGGCGCGCTGAGCGCCCGCGTCTCCGGGTTCGATCGACAGCCGGACCAGCGGCAAGCCAGGGCAGCATCCATGCGCATCACGGTGGTTGCCGTCGGCCAGCGCCTGCCGGAGTGGGCGCAGACCGCCTGCGACGACTACCTCAAGCGCTTCCCGTCCGACTGGCCGGTGGCGCTGAAGGCGGTCAAGGCCGAGCCGCGTGAGAGCAAGCCGGTGGCCGCGGTGATGCAGGCCGAGCGCCACCGCATCGAGGCCGCGCTGGGCACCGGCGTGCGCCGCGTCGTTCTGGATGAGCGCGGCGACCGCCTGACCAGCGCCGAGCTGGCCCGCCGCTGCCAGGCCTGGGCGCATGACGGACGCGACGTGGGCCTGGTGATCGGCGGCGCCGACGGGATCGACCCCGCGCTCAGGCAGGCGGCTGATGAGCGCATCCGCCTGTCCGACATGACGCTGCCCCACGCGCTGGCCCGGGTGCTGCTGCTGGAGCAGCTCTACCGCGCTTGGTCGCTGCTGCACAACCATCCGTATCACCGGGCATGAGGGCGCCGGGCTGCCCCCGGGCGTCTGGCCGCGCGGGTGCTGCCCGACGCACCCGCCCGATGCGGCGCGCAGGCGCGGTGAACGGGGTGCTTGTTCGCATGCCGCTGCGCGGCTCTTGATCCCACCATCGGCGCTCGCACCGGCATGACCCGGCGGCGCACTGCTCCTTCTGTCATCGTGTCTGCGCCTGCCCACCCAGCCGCCCATCCCTTGCCCGCCACCACTCGCGCCGCCCCACCGCGCTGGGCGCTGGCCGTCATGGCGGCCTGGTTCCTCGTCCACGTGGCGGCCAAGCTGGCCGTGCCGCAGGCGCTGGACATCGACGCGGCCGAGCAGGCGTACTTTGCGCAGGCGCTGCGCATGGGCTATGGCGTGCGGCAGCCGCCGCTCTACACCTGGGCGGTATGGCTGCTCTCGCACACCGGGCTGCCGCTGCCGGTGCTGCTGGAAGCGCTGCGCTACACGGTGCTGGCCGCGTGGTTCGGCGGCGTGTGGGCCGTGCTGCGGCAGCTGGGCTGGTCGCCCGCGCGGCAGGCCCTCGCCTGGCTGGCACACCTGGGCCTGGCCGTGGTCATGTGGACGGCCCACGACAGCCTCACGCACACCGCACTGGCCGCGGTGCTGACGGTGTGGGCGGCGGCGCTGCTGCTGCGCTTGTGGCAACAGCCGTCGGTGCTGCGGGCGGCGGCGGTCGGCGTGCTGGCGGCGCTGGCCGTGCTGGCCAAGTTCAACGCCGGGCTGTGGCTGGCCAGTGCTTTTGCCGCCACCTTGCTGGTGCGCCCGGCCCGGCAGCGCATGCGGCTGGCGCACTGGGCCGCGGGGGCGCTGGCCGCGGCAGCCGTGTTGCTGCCCTATGCCGTGTGGTGGCTGTCGCAGCCGGTGGATGCCGCGCAGCTGGCGCGGCAGATCACCGTGGCCGCGCAGCCGCAGGAGCCCGGGGGCGCCGCGGGTCGTCACGTTGCCGGCGTGCTGGCCGACCTGCTGCAGGGCGCGCTGTTCAACGTGCTGCTGGCCGGCCTGCTCGTCGGTGCCCTAGCCGGGCGCGCCGCCTGGGCGCGCACGCTGGCCGACTGGCGCTGGCGCTGGCTGGCGCTGCAGGTGGCCATCGCGCTGGCCGTCACCGGCGGCCTGCTCATGCTCAGCGATGCGGCGGTGTTCAAGGGCCGCTGGCTGTGGCCGGTGATGCCGCTGGCGGCGCTGGTGCTGCTGTGGCCGCTGTCGCAGGTGCGCAGCACGGGCCGGGCGGGCGGCAGGGCGGGTGAGAGCCTGCCGGGCGATGCACTGCTGGCCGGGGGTGGCCCGGCCGAGGGGGCGGCCGGTGATGCAGCTCGTGATGCGACCGGCGGGGCGGCTGACGCTGCAGCCGGCGGATCGCCGGGCCCGTTGCCGCGGCGGCTGTGCTGGGCCGTGGGCCTGGCCGTGGCGCTGAGCTTCATCGCGGCGGCCGCCCGCTTCATCGAGCCGCGCGTGCACGCCCCGCGCTGCAACCAGTGCTGGACCGAGCGCGACACCGATGCAATGGCCCGCGTGCTGCGCGAGCGCTGGGGTGACGGCCGGCTGATCGTCACCGCCGAGCATCACCTGGCCGGCGGCCTGGCCGCCGCACGGCCGCCGCTGCGCAGCTTCATGGCCGGTGGGCCGCCGGGCCTGCTGCCACCGCCTCCGCTGAGGCACGGACGTTATGACGGCTGCGCCGCCGCCTGGGTGGGCGAAGCCGTGCCGCCGGCGCTGGCGCCGCTGCTGGACGCCCGCGATCGCCCGCAGAGCTGGTCCTGGCCCATGCCTCATGCACCGCAGCGCCGCATCCGGCTCAGCACGCAGGCCATCACGCCGCAGGCCTGCGCCGCGTGGGCGAGCCCTTGACCCCCAGACCATGCACCATGCACCACGCACCGCTTTATCTCGCCTCGCAAAGCCCCCGCCGCCGCCAGCTGTTGCAGCAGATCGGTGTGGACCATGAGCTGCTGCTGCCCGATGCCGACGAGGATGCCGAGTCGCTCGAGGCCGCGCTGCCCGGCGAGCCGCCGCGGGCCTATGTGCAGCGCGTCACCCGGCTCAAGCTGGATGCCGCCGTGCAGCGCCTGGCGCGCCGCGGCTGGGCCGCTGCGCCGGTGCTCTGTGCCGACACCACGGTGACGCTGGACTGCGCCATCCTGGGCAAGCCGGCCGACGATGCGGATGCCGCGGCCATGCTGCGCCGGCTGTCGGGCCGCAGCCACCAGGTGCTCACCGCGGTGGCGCTGGCGCACGAGGGCCGCGTGCTGGAGCGCCTGTCGGTATCCGAGGTGCGCATGCGCGCTCTGGCCGCCGATGAGATCGCGCGTTACGTGGCCAGCGGCGAGCCGCGTGGCAAGGCCGGCAGCTATGCCATCCAGAGCCAGGCGGCGGCGTGGATCGAGCACATCGCCGGCAGCTACAGCGGCATCATGGGCCTGCCGCTGTTCGAGACGGGCGAGCTGCTACGCGCCATCGGTCGGCCGGTCTGAGCGCCGCACCGCCGGCCTGCCGCCGGCGGCACATGGCCGAGCCTTGCCTGGCTGCACGGCTTGCGCCGCATCCCCGCTCCACTGCCGGCCGCGCGTTTGCCGCGCTGCGCCGGGCGGCGGCCTCCACCAGAATCCAGCCCATGCAAGACATCCTGATCAACTGGACGCCGCAGGAAACCCGCGTGGCCATCGTCGAGCACGGCGCCGTGCAGGACCTGTACATCGAGCGCACGCTGGAGCGCGGCCTGGTGGGCAACATCTACGCCGGCCGCGTGGCACGGGTGCTGCCGGGCATGCAGTCGGCCTTCATCGACATCGGGCTGGAGCGCGCGGCCTTCCTGCACGTGGCCGACCTGCACCGTGAGCCGGGCAAGCCCTTCGGCCGCGTGGCCGGCGAGGGCGCGGCGGCGCTCACGCCGATCGAGAAGCGCGTCTTCGAGGGCCAGACGCTGATGGTGCAGGTCATCAAGGACCCGATCGGCACCAAGGGCGCGCGGCTGTCCACGCAGATCAGCATCGCCGGGCGGCTGCTGGTCTTCCTGCCGCAGGACGAGCACATCGGCATCTCGCAGAAGATCGGCTCGGCCGAGCTGCGCGAGCAGCTGCGCCAGCGCGTCACGGCCCTGGCCGGCAAAGGAGGTGGCGGCTTCATCCTGCGCACCAACGCCGAAGAGGCCAGCGATGACGAGCTGGCCGCCGACATCGCCTACCTGCGCAAGACCTGGGCCGGCATCCGCGAGCGCAACCTCACCAGCGGCGCCGGCACCCTGCTCCACGAGGACCTCAACCTGGCCCAGCGCGTGCTGCGCGACCTGGTCAACGACGACACGGCCAGCATCCGCATCGACTCGCAGCTGCAGTTCGACACGCTGCGCGCCTTCGGCGCCGAGTACACGCCCACGTCGGTGGACAAGCTGCAGCTCTACCGCGGCGAGCGGCCGATCTTCGACCTCTACAACATCGACCAGGAGATCGAGCGCGCGCTGGCCCGGCGCGTGGACCTCAAGAGCGGCGGCTACCTCATCATCGACCAGACCGAGGCGCTGACCACCATCGACGTCAACACCGGTGGCTATGTCGGTGCACGCAACTTCGACGACACCATCTTCAAGACCAACCTGGAGGCGGCGCAGGCCATCGCCCGCCAGCTGCGGCTGCGCAACCTGGGCGGGATCATCATCATCGACTTCATCGACATGACGCGCGAGGAGCACCGCGACGCGGTGCTGCAGGAGCTGCGCAAGCAGCTCGCGCGCGACCGCACCAAGGTCACGGTCAGCGGCTTCAGCCAGCTCGGCCTGGTGGAGATGACGCGCAAGCGCACGCGCGAATCGCTGGCCCACATGCTGTGCGAGCCCTGCCCCACCTGCCAGGGCCGCGGCCAGACCAAGACCGCGCGCAGCGTCTGCTACGACATCCTGCGCGAGATCCTGCGCGAGGCGCGGCAGTTCAACCCCAAGGAGTTCCGCGTCATCGCCAGCGCCGCGGTGGTGGAGATGCTGCTGGACGAGGAAAGCGCCCACCTGGCCGGCCTGAGCGACTTCATCGGCAAGCGCATCTCGCTGCAGACCGAGCCCTCGCTGTCGCCGGAGCAGTACGACATCGTGTTGATGTGAGGGCGCTGGGGTGGCTGTTGCCGCCGGGCGCCTGCATCTGGAAAGATCAGTGACCGCATTCGATTGAGCCACGCGATGAACCGCACCGAAGTCCTTGCCCAACTCGCCCGCAGCAAGCCCGTACTGGCCGCCCGCTTTGGCGTGCAGCGCCTGGCCTTGTTCGGCTCCACGGCGCGAGATGCCGCCCGTGCGGACAGCGATATCGACATCCTGGTGGCCTTCGATGGGCCTGCCACTTCGGAGCGGTATTTCGGCGTTCAGTTCTATCTGGAGGATCTGCTGGGCCGCCCGGTCGATCTGGTCACGGACAAGGCTTTGCGACCCGAGTTGCGGCCCTTCATCGAGCGCGAGGCGGTGCATGTCTGACCCGGCCGTGCGTGAGTGGCGCTTCTATGTGGACGACATGATCGGGTTCGCCGAGAAGGTCATGGCCTACACCTCCGGCCTGGATCAGGAGGCCTTCGTGGGCAACGCCCTGGTGTACGACGCTACCGTGCGCAATCTGGAGCTCATCGGTGAAGCGGCTGCCCGCATCCCGGATGCCGTACGTGCCGCCCATCCGGCCGTGCCCTGGCGTCTCTTGGTCGCCACCCGCAACCGTCTGATCCACGGCTACCTCGGGATCGACAACGACACGCTGTGGAGCATCGTCGCGTCGGATGTGCGTGCTGGAGGCCTTGCGTACGCTGCGTGCCGCCGGTTGACCTGACTTGCCGGCAAGGAGTGTCTGTCTTCGTTCTGACCACGCAGCCGCGCTGGCGACGTGCCCGAGCTTGATGCGGAACAAGGTGAACGATCGTTCACTGACCTAGGCTGCGTGCTCCGATCGGCGTGGTGCGCAAGGTGCGCGGCTGCGCCTGCCCGCCACGGCGGGTCTGACACGAGCCGCCATGAACGCTTTCGACACGCCTTGCTCCCTTGACGCCCTCGACCCTGCTTCCCCCACCTGCGAGCCGGACACAGCAGTTGCTGACGCCGCGGTGCCTGCCCCTATCCCCGCCGACCTTCAGGCCGCACTTGACCGCAGCGGCTTGCACCCGCTGACGCTGGGCGGGCGCACGCTGCTGCCCATCGTGCAGGGCGGCATGGGCGTGGGCGTGTCGGCGCACCGGCTGGCGGGCAGCGTGGCGGCGGCGGGCGGGGTGGGCACGCTCTCGTCCGTGGACCTGCGGCGCCACCACCCGGACCTGATGGAGCGCACCGAAGGGCTGGCTGCCAAGGTGGGCGGCGAGGCCGAGGCCAAGCGCTTGATCGACGAGGCCAACCTGGAAGCGATAGACCGCGAGATCGCGGCTGCGCGCCAGCGCAGCCAGGGCCGCGGCCTGCTGGCCATCAACGTGATGCGCGCGGTGCAGGAGTACGCCGCGCAGGTCAGGCGCGCGCTGGAGGCCGGCATCGATGCGGTCGTGGTGGGCGCCGGCCTGCCGCTGGACCTGCCCGACCTGGCGCAGGACCACCCCAAGGCGCTCCTCATCCCCATCCTGTCGGACGCGCGCGGCGTGCAGCTCATCGTCAAGAAATGGGAGCGCAAGAAGCGCCTGCCCGAC
Organism: Burkholderiales bacterium; assembly: GCA_016219375.1. GTDB lineage: Bacteria > Pseudomonadota > Gammaproteobacteria > Burkholderiales > Burkholderiaceae_C > Aquabacterium. The sequence goes on along the minus strand of JACRNC010000012.1, from coordinate 13,932 downwards.
GCCATCGTCATCGAGCACCCGCGGCTGGCCGGCGGCCACCTGGGCGCGGCGCGCATCGCGGACCTGGGCGACACGCGCTTCGACTTCGAGAACGTGATCCCGCAGTCGCTGGCCTTCCTGCGCTCGGCCGGCATCGAGAAGGACATCCCGCTGATCGCCGCCGGCGGCATCCGCACGCATGAGGACATCGCCCGCGTGCAGGCCCTGGGTGCGGCCGGCGTGCAGCTGGGCACGCCCTTCGCCGTGACGGAAGAGGGCGACGCGCATCCGGAGTTCAAGCGCGTGCTGGCCTCGGCCCGCGACGACGAGATGGTCGAGTTCACCAGCGTGGCCGGCCTGCCGGCGCGCGCAGTGGGCACGCCCTGGCTCAAGGCTTATCTGAAGATCGAATCCAAGCTGCAGGCGGTGGCGCACGTCAAGTCGCGCTGCACCAAGGCGTTTGACTGCCTGGCCCAGTGCGGCCTGCGCGACGGCCTGGCCGGCTGGGGCCAGTTCTGCATCGACAACCAGCTGGCCGCCGCGCTGCGCGGCGATGTGAAGAAGGGCCTGTTCTTCCGCGGCGTGGGCGCGCTGCCCTTCGGCGATCAGATCCGCAGCGTGCGCGAGCTGATGGAGCGGCTGCTGACCCGCGAGGCGATGGCGGGGGCCTGAGGGCGGCAGTCATCGCTGCGCCCGCCATTGCCCGGGCGCCACGCCCGTCCAGCGGATGAACGAGCGGTGGAAGCAGCGCAGGTCGGCATAGCCCAGGTCGTGCGCGATCGCGCGCATCGTGCTCCCGCCTTGCGCAACCCGCTGCAGGGCCAGCTCGCGGCGGGCTTCGTCCACCAGCGCCGCGTAGCTGGTGCCCAGCCCGGCCAGGCGACGGGCCAGGGTGCGCTCGCCCAGGCCGATTGAGGCCGCGGCCTCGGCGCGGGTGGGCACGCCGGGCCCCAGGCGAGCGGCGATCCAGCCGCGCAGGCGCTCGTCCAGGCGCTGGCCGGCGGCCAGCAGGGCGAGCTTCTCGGCGGCGTGGCTCTCGTGCAGCGCGGCCAGGCGAGCGTCGGCCTGGGGCAGCGGCTGGTCGAGCAGGGCGTTGTCGATCAGCAGGCCGCTGAAGGCCTGATGGAAGTCCACCGGGCAGCCCAGCACCTCGCGGTAGCCGGGCAGCGGCCCGACCGGGGCGTGGCTGAAGCAGGCCAGATGCGGGCGCAGCGGGCGCGGCACCAGCCAGCGCGAGGCGCAGACGATGGCCGCCAGCACGGCCTCGATCTGGTGCGGGCTGAAGGCCAGGTCGCCTTGCTGCGGGTGGTAGATCAGCCAGGACGCCTCGGCCGCGGGCAGCAGCTGCAGCCGCCCGCCATCGGAGATCAGGCTCTGGTACTTCTGCGCCACGGCCAGCGCCTGGCGCAGCGTGGCCGAGGTCTGCAGGATGAAGCCGACCACATTGAAGCTGGCCGGGCCCACGGCCGCGCCGGCCTTCAGGCCGAAACCCGGGTCCTGCGACAGCCGGGCCGCGGCGCGCCACAGCCGGGTGATGTGGTCCACCGGCCAGCGCTCGCGCTGCAGCTCGCGCGCCGGGATGCCGGCGGCCTGCAGCAGCGCGGCCTCGGGCAGACCCTGACGCTGCCCTTCGGCCAGCACCGTCTGGACCCAGCTCATCGAGACGGTGGCCGGCAAGGTCATGCCGCGTGTCCTGCAAAGTCAAGCGGCGGCCATCCTAGGGCACTAAGGTGCGGCCACCCATCCGGAGGAGCGAGCACCCGCCATGTCCACGCGTCTGCACACCGATGTCGTCATTGCCGGCGGCGGGCTGGCCGGGCTGGTTACCGCGCTGGAGCTGCTGCGCGCCGGCCGGCGCGTGATCGTGGTGGACCGTGACACGCCCGACCGCCTGGGCGGCCTGGCGCGCTGGGCGTTCGGCGGCATGGCGCTGGTGGGCACGCCGCAGCAGGCGCGCATGGGCATCCCGGACACGCCCGAGGTGGCGCTGCGCGACTGGCTGCGCTTCGGCGAGCTGGGTGCCGACGACGCCTGGCCGCGCGCCTGGGCCGCCTGCTATGTGGAGCACAGCCGCGCGGTGGTCTACGACTGGCTGGTCGCGCTGGGCCTGCGCTTCATGCCGGCGGTGAACTGGGTGGAGCGCGGGCTGAACGGCGAGGGCAACAGCCTGCCGCGCTACCACGTGCTGTGGGGCACGGCGCGGGCGCTGACGCTGCGCGTGATCGAGGCGCTGCAGCAGGCGGGATCGGCGGCGGGCGGCGAGCGGCTGCGCATCCTCAGCGGGCATCGGGTCACGGCGATCGAGCGCCAGGGCGGCGCGGCCTGCGGCGTGCTGGCGCAGCGCGAGGCCGACGCGCAGGAGGTGCGCATCGATGCCCCGGTGGTGGTGCTGGCAACCGGCGGCCTCAACGGCGCGTCCGAGCAGGTCATGGCCAACTGGCCGGCGGACCGGCCACGCCCGGCGACGATGCTCAACGGCGCCCATCCCTATGCCGACGGCCGGCTGCACGCACTGGCCGCACAGGCCTTGGGCGCCCGCGTCACCCATGCCGGCGAGATGTGGAACTACGCCGCCGGCATCCCGCATCCGCAGCCGCATTTCCCCGGCCACGGCCTGTCGCTGATCCCGTGCAAGTCGGCGCTGTGGCTGGACCACCGCGGCCGGCGCATCGGCCCGCAGCCGCTGGTCACCGGCTTCGACACGCATGCGCTCTGCCAGCGCGTGGCCGCGCTGGAGCAGCCCTGGACCTGGCAGCTGCTGAACCGGCGCATCGCCGCGCGCGAGCTGGCCCTCTCCGGCGCCGAGCACAACCCCCGCGTGCGCGACCAGCACAAGCTGCGCTTCATCCTGGACACCCTGCGCGGCAGCGACCGGCTGCTGCAGCAGATGCTGCGCGAGAGCCCGCAGGTGATCGCCAGCGACACGCTGGCCGGCCTGGCTGCGCGCATGAACGCGCTGACCGGCGCGCCGCACATCGACCCGGCCGTGCTGCAGCGCACCGCCGACGAGTTCGACGCCAACTTCATCCGGGGCGACAAGCTGCACAACGACGACCAGCTGCGCCGCATCGTCCATGCGCGCCAGTGGCTGCCCGACCGGCTGCGCACCTGCAAGCCGGCGCCGCTGCAGATGAAAGGCGCCGGGCCGTTCGTTGCGATCCAGACCCAGCTCATCACGCGCAAGAGCCTGGGCGGCCTGCAGACCGATCTGCAAAGCCGCGTGCTCGATGCCGGCGGCCAGCCCATTCCCGGGCTGTATGGTGTGGGCGAGGCGGCCGGCTTCGGCGGCGGCGGCGCCAATGGCCGGCGCTCGCTGGAGGGCACCTTCCTGCCCGGCTGCATCCTGACTGCGCGCGCTGCGGCGCGCTCCATCACCCAGGGCCGCGGCCTGGCCACGCGCCTGGCCCCCAGCCCCCAAGACCCGCGACAGGAGACCGCATGAACGGCGCCCAAGCCCTGATGCAGACGCTGGCCGATGCCGGCGTGACCGTGTGCTTCACCAATCCCGGCACGTCGGAGATGCACTTCGTCGCCGCGCTGGACGACGAGCCGCGCATGCGCGCGGTGCTCTGCCTGTTCGAAGGCGTGGCCACCGGCGCGGCCGACGGCTATGCGCGCATGGCAGGCAGGCCCGCGGCCACCTTGCTGCACCTGGGCTGCGGCCTGGGCAACGGCCTGGCCAACCTGCACAACGCGCGCAAGGGCCGCGTGCCGGTGGTCAACATCGTCGGCGACCATGCCACGCACCACGTGCAGTACGACGCGCCGCTGCAGTCCGACATCGAGACCGTGGCGCGCAACGTGTCGGCCTGGGTGCGCACGTCCACGTCCACCGCCGCGCTGGCCCAGGACGCGGCCGAAGCGGTGGCCACCGCCATGGGCCCGCCGGGGCAGGTGGCCACGCTGATCCTGCCGGCCGATGTGTCCTGGAGCGAGGGCGGCGTGCCCGCCGCCTTGCCCGCGCCGGTGCAGCCGCCCGCGGCCAGCGATGCGGTGGTGGACGCCATCGCCCGCGCGCTGGAAGGCGGCGGCAAGGCCGCGATGCTGCTGGGCGGCCGCGCGCTGCGCGAGCCGGCACTGATCGCCGCGGCCCGCATCGCCGCGGCCAAGGGCGTCAAGCTGTTCGCCGAGACCTTCCCGACGCGGCTGGAGCGCGGCGCGGGCCTGCCGCCGGTCGAGCGCATCGCCTACCTGGCCGAGCTGGCCGGCGCGCAGCTCGATGGCCTGCGCCACCTGATCCTGGTCGATGCCAAGGCGCCGGTGTCCTTCTTCGCCTATCCCGGCAAGAAGAGCGTGCTCACCCCTGAAGGCTGCACGGTGCACGAGCTGGCGGGTGCGGGTGACGACGCACAGGCCAGCCTGGACAAGCTGGTGCAGCGCCTGGGCGCGGGCAGCGTCATGCCGGTGCTGCAGCCGCCCACGCGGCCCGAGCGCAAGGACCTGGACACCGGCGCGCTGACCGCCGAGACGGTGTGCAAGGCCATCGGCCACCTGCTGCCCGAGCGGACCATCGTGGTGGACGAGGCGCAGACCTCCGGCGTGATGCTGCCCAGGTCCACGGCCGGCGCGCCGCGGCATGACCTGCTCACGCTCACCGGCGGCGCCATCGGCCAGGGCCTGCCCACGGCCGTGGGCGCGGCCATCGCCTGCCCGGACCGGCCGGTGCTGGTGCTGGTCGGCGACGGCTCGGCCATGTACACCCTGCAGGCGCTGTGGACGATGGCCCGCGAGGGGCTCAACGTGGTCACGGTCGTCTTCAACAACCGCGCCTACGCCATCCTCAACATGGAGCTGCAGCGGGTCGGCGCCTTCGGCAAGGGCGACAAGGCGCGCTCGCAGCTCGACCTGGACCGCCCGGGGCTGGACTTCGTCGACCTGGCCCGCGGCATGGGCGTGCAGGCCGCGCGGGCCACCACCGGCCTGGAGTTCATCGCCGCGCTGGAGCGTGCGCTCAGCACGCCCGGCCCGCACCTGATCGACGCCATCGTGCCCAGCGCCTACACCGGCCTGAAGCTCAAGGTGCTGCCCACGGTGCTGGGCGCGCTGGAGCACCTGCCGGGGCCGGTGGCGCGGGCGATCAAAAACAAGGTGGCGCCTTAGAAGGTGACAGGGGCTCCGGCACGCCCGCTCTGGCCGCGGCAGCGCGCCTGCTCGGCGTTGCAAATGCTCGCCATAGCGCCGCTATGGCTGCGCTTTGCGCCTTGATCAGACGCGCTGTCGCGGCCCGCTCGGGCGCGACGGAGCCCCTGCCACCTTCTTGATGAAACGGCCCGGACGGCTGAGCGCTGTCAGGCCGCCGACGCCAGCGGCAGGGTCGCAGGCAGCTCCAGCGGCTGGCCGGCCTCGACCTGGGCGATGCGCTGGCGCAGGTGGGCCAGGGCTTCTTCCACCTGATCGACCAGCACCAGGCACAGGTCGCCCGGGCGCAGGCGGGACAGGGCGGTGTCGATGGCCAGCAGCTCGCCGCGCACCTCGGTGACGTGGCGGGTGCGCGCCGCACCGGCCAGGCCCTCGCGCAGCAGGGCGACCACCTCGCCGTCGGCGCGGCCGCGCTGGCAGGCGTCCTGGTACAGCACCACCTCGTCGAAGGCCGCGCCCAGGATGGCGGTCTGCTCGCGGATGTCCTCGTCGCGGCGGTCGCCGGCGCCGCTGATGACCACCGAGCGGCGCGCGCCGGCCGGCTGGGGCAGGGCGTCCACCGCGGTCACCAGGGCGCGCATGGCGTCCGGGTTGTGGCCGTAGTCGGCAATGATGGTCGCGCCCTTCATCTCCATCACGTTGAAGCGGCCGGGTGCGTTGTCGCTGTCGTTGGTGAAGCTCGCCAGGCCGCTGCGGATGGTGTCCCAGTCCAGGCCGCAGCCCCAGGCCGCGCCGATGGCGGCCATGACGTTCTCGACCTGGAAGCCGATGCTGCCGTTGCGGGTGATGGGGATGTCACGCAGCGGCAGCGTCTCGCGCCACGCGCCTTCGGCGGCGACGATGTGGCCGTCTTCCACATAGATCACGCGCCGGCCCTGGGCGCGCTGCGTGGCCATCAGCGGGTGGTGGCGGTCGGGCGCGAAGAAGATCACCTGCCCCGGGCAGGTGGTGGCCATCGCCGCGACGATGGGGTCGGCCGCGTTGAGCACCGCATAGCCGGTGGGCGCGACGTTCTGCACGATCACGCGCTTGATGACCGCCAGGTCTTCCACCGTCGTCACGAAGTTCAGGCCCAGGTGGTCGCCCTCGCCGATGTTGGTGACCACCGCCACCTGGCAGCGGTCGAAGCCCAGGCCCTCGCGCAAGATGCCGCCGCGGGCCGTCTCCAGCACGGCGGCGTCCACGTCCGGATGCGCCAGCACGTTGCGCGCGCTCTTGGGGCCGCTGCAGTCGCCGCTGTCGATCTGCCGGCCGGCCACGTACACGCCATCGGTGTTGGTCATGCCCACGCGCAGGCCGTTGGCGGTGAACAGGTGGGCGATGAGCCGCGTGGTGGTGGTCTTGCCGTTGGTGCCGGTGACGGCGACCACCGGGATGCGGCCGTCTTCGCCGGGGGCGAACAGCTCCTGCACGATGGCCTCGCCCACCGCGCGGCCCTTGCCGAAGGACGGCGCCAGGTGCATGCGCAGGCCCGGCGCGGCATTGACCTCGACGATGCCGCCGTGCTGGTCCTCCAGCGGCTTGAGCATGGTGTCGCAGACCACGTCCACGCCGCAGATGTGCAGGCCCACCATCTGCGCGGCGGCCACGGCGCGGGCGGCGACCTCGGGGTGGACGTCGTCGGTGCAGTCGGTGGCCGTGCCGCCGGTGGACAGGTTGGCGTTGTTGCGCAGGATCACGCGCTGGCCCTTGGCCGGCACGGATTCCGGGTGCAGGCCTTGGGTCTTCAGCCGCGCCTCGGCGATGGCGTCGAAGCGGATCTTGGTCAGCGACGTGGCATGGCCGTCGCCGCGGCGCGGGTCGCGGTTGACGATGTCCACCAGCTGGCGCACGGTGTGCACGCCGTCGCCGATGACCTGGGGCGGATCGCGCCGGGCGGCAGCCACCACGCGGTCGCCCACCACCAGCAGCCGGTAGTCATGGCCGGGCAGGTACTGCTCGACCAGCACCTCGCCGTATTGCGCGGCGGCGTTGAAGGCCGTCTCCAGGTGCTCGCGGGTCACGATGTTGACCGTCACGCCCTTGCCCTGGTTGCCGTCCTGCGGCTTGACGACCACCGGCAGGCCGATCTCGCAGGCCGCGGCCCAGGCGTCGTCCAGCGACGTGACGGGCCGGCCGCGCGGCACCGGCACGCCGGCGGCCAGCAGCAGCTTCTTGGTCAGGTCCTTGTCCTGGGCGATGGACTCGGCCACGGCGCTGGTGGCGTCCAGCTCCGCGGCCTGGATGCGCCGCTGCCTGCTGCCCCAGCCGAACTGCACCAGGCTGCCGGCAGTCAGGCGGCGATAGGGGATGCCGCGGGCCACGGCGGCCTCGACGATGCAGCCGGTGCTGGGGCCCAGGCGCTCGTCTTCATCCAGCTCGCGCAGCTCGGCGATCGCCGCGGCCACGTCGAAGGCACGGCCGTCGAGCGCGGCCTGCACCAGCTCGCGCGCATGCTGGAAGGCGCGGCGGCCCACGGCCTCCTCGGTGTACTGCACGACCACCTGGTAGATGCCGGCCTCCACGGTGGCCGTGGTGCGGCTGAAGGTGACGGGGCAGCCGGCCTGGGCCTGCAGCGCCAGCGTCACGGCCTCCAGCACATGGGCCAGGGACGGCCCGGGCCCGCCCAGCGGCGCCAGTGCGCCGACCGTGGGGAAGAGGGCGCGCAGCCGGCCTTCGAAGCCGGACAGCTCGGCGATGGAGCGCTCCTTGCGCTCGCAGGCCACGATGGCCTCGATGGCGGTGTGCCGGCTCCAGAGGTTGGGCCCGCGCAGGGCGCGGATGCGGGAGACGTCCATGTCAGGCTTTCAGCGGGTCTCGTTGATGCGGGTGTCGGGCGCGGTATCGGGCGCGGTATCAGGCGCGATATCCGGCGCGGCGATCGTCATGGGCTCGGATGGGGCAGCGGGTGCGGATCAGGGCGGTGCGGCTCAGACGGACGCCGGATGCGGCGTGGCCTGGTTGCGCACGGTCTCGATGCCGGCGGCGATCAGGTCCGGGGCGATGTCCAGCGCCCAGGCGCCGGCCACCACGGCCAGCACCGCTTCGGCCGCAACGGCGGGCGCCGTGCCGCTGCCGCCGGCCAGGCGGGCCAGCGGCGCCAGGATCTGCTCGGCGCTGCCGCGGGCCAGCACCACCTGGCCGTCGCGCACGCAGACCACCCGGCCGCCGGCCTCGCGATGGGCGGCCAGCGCAGGCAGCTGCCAGTCAGCGGCGTAGAGCAGCACCTCGCCGTCGCACAGCTCCGCAAGCTGCGCGATGCGCGCATCGGCCGCGTGCAGCACGCCCACGCCGGTGGGCAGCACCACGTCGATCTGGGTGCGCAGCACGCGCACCAGCTGCTCGGACTCGGTGATGTCGAACTCCGCCAGGCCGGCGGTGCCGTCCAGATCGGTCACGATGCCTACGGCGCAGCGGTCATAGGGCAGGCCGTCGCGCAGGATGGTGGCCGCGCCGTTCTCGATCACGGCCGCCTCCATCGCGCGGTTCATCAGCAGGCGGTGGGCCGGCTCGAAGCGGGCGCGGTCGCCGCGCTCCACCGCGCGGCGGTCGAAGAACAGGCCCTCGCTGCAGGCCAGGCCCACGTGGCGGCCCGACAGGTGCAGCAGCCAGGCGATCCAGCGCGCGATCAGCGCCGTGCCCTGCGAGCCGGCCACGCCCACCACCGGGATGCGGCCGGGCTGCTCGTCGTCGGCCTCCGGGAAGAGGTGATCGACGATGGCGCGGCCCACCGGGCGCGGCGAGCCCTCGGCGGGCTTGAGGTGCATCAGCAGGCCCGGGCCGGCATTGACCTCGACGATGGCGCCGCCTTGCTCCTCCAGCGGGCGCGAGATGTCCTGCGCCAGCAGGTCGATGCCGGCGATGTCCAGGCCCACCACGCGCGCGGCCAGCGTGGCCATCTCGGCGACAGACGGATGCACGTCGTCGGTCACGTCGATGGCCAGGTTGCCGTTGCGCAGCACGCGCACCACGCGGCCTGGCGCCGGCACGGTCTCGGGCGTGCAGCCCTGGCGCTGCAGCTCCAGCAGCACGGCGGGCTCGTCGATGCGCACGATGTCCAGCGGGTAGATCTCGTCCTCGCCGCGGCGCGGGTCGGTGTTGAGCTGCGTGGCCACCAGCTCGGCGATGCTGGAGCGGCCGTCGCCGGTGACGCAGGCGGCGTCGCCGCGCGAGGCCGCGACCATGCGGTTGCCCACCACCAGCAGCCGGTGCTCCTGGCCGGGGACGAAGCGCTCGACGATCACGTCGCTGCCCTCGGCATCGGCCACGGCAAAGGCGGCCTCGACCTGCTCGCGGGTGGTCAGCTCGATGGACACGCCGCGGCCGTGGTTGGCATCCGAGGGCTTGACGACCACCGGGGTGCCGATGTCCTCGGCCGCGTCCCAGGCGTCGGCGGCGTCGCTGACCACGCGGCCTTCGGGCACCGGCACGCCGCAGGCGCGCAGCAGCTGCTTGGTCAGGTCCTTGTCGCTGGCGATGCCTTCGGCAATGGCGCTGGTCTGCTCGGTCTCGGCCGTCCAGATGCGGCGCTGGCGGGCGCCGTAGCCCAGCTGCACCAGGTTGCCGTCGTTCAGGCGGATGTGCGGGATGCCGCGGTCGGCCGCGGCGGCGACGATGCTGGCCGTGCTCGGGCCCAGGTAGCAGCGGTCCACCTGCTCGCGGATGCGCTTGACGGCGGCGGGCACGTCGAAGGGCAGGTCGGAGGGCTGGTTGTTGATGGCCGCTCCGATCAGCGCATGGCCCTCGGCCAGCGCGGCGCGGGCCACGCGCTCGTCGCGGGCGCGGAAGACCATGCGGTAGACGCCGGTGCGCGAGGTGCTGCGCGTCTGGCCGAAGCCGGTGGGCATGCCGGCCAGGTTGAGCAGCTCGATGACGATGTGCTCCAGCACGTGGCCGGCCCAGGTGCCCTCACGCAGGCGCTGGATGAAGCCGCCGCGCTCGCCGACGCCGCAGTGGTGCTCCTCCAGGCTGGGCAGCCAGGCCAGCAGCCGGTCGTTGAAGCCGGGCAGGCGGTGGGAAGGCAGCTCTTCCAGCTCGCCCAGGTCCAGCCAGGTCTCCAGCACCGGGCGGTAGGTCCAGACGTTGGGGCCGCGCAGATAGGTGCTGCGCAACAGCTTGAGCTCGTAGGGGTGGGGCATGGGAGGCGCCGTCAGCACGCGGCTGGCGGGCAGGCTGAGGAGGGGGCGGGGCGGGAGGCGTTGGGCTGCCGGGCTGCGCCGGACGCGCTGCAGGGCGGGCGCCCGGCACGAGGCGCCGGCACGGGGCCGCGCGCAGCGCAACCGGCGATTGTCACGGCCGGCCTGGCTGCTGCGGGCCTCGTGGCCATTGCCGACGGTGGGCGGCGTGACAGGCTGCGCGGCCCGCCGCGCCCCGGGCGGCCGGCCATCAGGCCCGCGCCGGACGGCTGGCGCACAATCTGCGGCCCGTCGGGGAGCCCGCTGCTCTTGCGGGTGCTCCTGCGGTCTGCGCGGGCTTGAACTTCACCATGCAACATCACCATCCTGTCGGCGCTTGGGCTGTCCTGGGCGAGCCGGACCGCACTGAGCTGCGCAACCGGCTGCATGCCGGAGAGAACGTTGCAGCCGCGGTGCGGGTTGACCTGGATGAAGAGCTGCGCTTTGCCGAAGGCGCCATCGTGCTCACCGAGCAACGCCTGCTGGCGCGCACCGCCGCGGGATGGCGCGAGTGGGCGCTCACGCCGCAGCTTGGCTTACGCACGGCTGACCACGGCGGCGTGGCCCTGCTGGAGCTGCACGACGCCAGCGGCCGCCTGGCCGCCTGGCCGCACACCCTGGGCGTGCATGCGGCCGTGCTGCGCCTGGTGCAGCAGCTCGATGCCCTGCAGGCGCGCCGCGCCGCGGGTCACGCAGGGGCCGACGTTGACGAGCCCGGCCCCTGCCCGAGCTGCGGCGCGCCCATCCCGCCGGACGCCGACGACTGCCCGGCCTGCAGCGCAGACGACGCCGCGCCGCCGTCCACCTGGGTGCTGCTGCGGCTGGGGCGCTTTGCCCGGCCCTATCGCGGCCAGCTGGCCGCCGGCTTCTTCCTGACCCTGGCCTCCACCGCGGCCACGCTGGTGCCGCCCTACCTCACCATGCCGCTGATGGACGAGGTGCTGATTCCCTTCCAGAACGGCCAGCGCATCGACCCGATGCTGGTGGCGCTCTATCTGGGCGGGCTGCTGCTGGCGGCCCTGGTGGCCTGGGGCCTGGGCTGGGCCAAGACCTACCTGCTGGCGCTGGTGTCCGAGCGCATCGGCGCCGACCTGCGCACCGCCACCTTCGACCACCTGCTGGGTCTGTCGCTGGACTACTTCGGCGGCAAGCGCACCGGCGACCTGATGGCCCGCATCGGCTCGGAGACCGACCGCATCTGCGTCTTCCTGTCGCTGCATGCGCTGGACTTCGCCACCGACGTGATCATGATCGGCATGACGGCGGCCATCCTGTTCTCCATCAACCCCTGGCTGGCGCTGGTGACGCTGCTGCCGCTGCCCTTCATCGGCTGGCTGATCCACCGCGTGCGCGACAAGCTGCGCACCGGCTTCGAGAAGATCGACCGCGTCTGGAGCGAGGTGACCAACGTGCTGGCCGACACCATCCCGGGCATCCGCGTGGTCAAGGCCTTTGCCCAGGAGCGCCGCGAGAGCGAGCGCTTCCGCGCGGCCAACCGGCACAACCTGGACGTCAACGACCGGCTCAACAAGACCTGGAGCCTGTTCTCGCCCACCGTGGCCCTGCTGACCGAGATCGGCCTGCTGGTGGTCTGGGCGTTCGGCATCTGGCAGGTCAGCCGCGGCGACATCACCGTGGGCGTGCTCACCGCCTTCATCGCCTACATCGGCCGCTTCTACGGCCGGCTGGACTCGATGAGCCGCATCGTCTCGGTGACGCAGAAGGCCGCGGCCGGGGCCAAGCGCATCTTCGACATCCTGGACCATGTGTCCAACGTGCCCGACCCGGCGCAGCCGGTCGCGCTGCCCAAGCCCCAGGGCCGCATCACGCTGGCCAACCTGGGCTTTCGCTACGGCAGCCGGCAGGTCATCCGCGGGCTGGACCTGGACATCCGCCCCGGCGAGATGATCGGCCTGGTGGGCCACAGCGGCTCGGGCAAGAGCACGCTGGTCAACCTGATCTGCCGCTTCTACGACGTGACCGACGGCGCCATCCAGATCGACGGCGTCGACATCCGCCGCCTGCGCGTGGCCGACTGGCGGCGCCACATCGGGCTGGTGCTGCAGGAGCCCTTCCTCTTCTTCGGCACCGTGGCCGAGAACATCGCCTACGGCAAGCCCGGCGCCACGCGCGAGGAGATCGTGGCCGCCGCCCGCGCCGCGCATGCACACGACTTCATCCTGCGCCTGCCGCATGGCTACGACAGCCTGGTGGGCGAGCGCGGGCAGGGCCTCTCGGGCGGCGAGCGCCAGCGCATCTCCATTGCCCGCGCGCTGCTCATCGACCCGCGCATCCTGATCCTGGACGAAGCCACGTCCGCCGTGGACACCGAGACCGAGAAGGAAATCCAGACCGCGCTGGGCAACCTGGTGCAGGGCCGCACGACGATTGCCATCGCCCACCGGCTGTCCACGCTGCGCAAGGCCGACCGCCTGGTGGTGATGGACCGCGGGCAGATCGTCGAGGTCGGCCCGCATGACGAGCTGATGGCGCGCCAGGGCGCGTACTGGCGGCTCTATCAGGCGCAGCTCAAGCGGGTGGAAGACGACGGCGCCGAAGGCGGGCACGAGCCCTCGGCCGACGGCCCGCGTGCCGGCGCGCCCACGCCCAATGCCCTGTCGCCCTCGGCCCATGCCGAGCTGCCCGGGCTTCCGGTCGCCCCCGCATCTTGAAGGAGGACGTCATGGCCCTGACGCTGCAACGCGATGCGCACGGACGGCTGTGCGCCGCCACGCCCGACGGCCGCCAGCATGTCGGCGTGACGCCGGTGCGCGCCTTCCCGCTCTCGGCCCCGGCCGAGGGCCTGAGCCTGGTCGGCCCCGATGGCCGCGAGGTGGCCTGGATCGACCGCCTGGGCGAGCTGGACGCTGCCACGCGCACGTTGATCGAGGAAGCGCTGCGCCTGCGCGACTTCGCCCCCACGGTGACGCGGCTGGTGGACGTGTCCAGCTTCTCAACGCCCAGCACCTGGACGGTGGAGACCGACCGCGGCCCCACCCGCTTCGTGCTCAAGGGCGAGGAAGACATCCGCCGCCTGGGCGCGGGCGCGCTGCTCATCACCACCGGCGACGGCGTGAGCCTGCGCGTGGCCGACCGCTTCGCGCTGGATCGCCACTCGCGCAAGCTGCTGGACCGCTTCCTGGCCTGAGGGCTTTCAAGCCCAGGCGTTTCGGCGCCGTTGCCGGAGCCTCGTTACGCCCGGTTGCATGGTCGTAGCGGGCATTCGGTCTGCGCGTCGGTGAGGCCGCCAGACAATCCCTGGACTACAAGCATCAGGGAGAAGAGGGATGAAAGAGCTTGCCAGCCGAGCGGGCATGGCAGAAGCGTCCAGCGCAATCGGCGCCTGGCCCGGCCCCACCTTCACCACCGCCTCCCGCCTCTACCACCTCACCGGCATCGGCCCGGCCGCGGCGCTGGCTGAGCAGTTGCTGGTGGAGAGCTGGACGCAGCACGAGGCGCTGAGCCAGCCCTATGTGCTGCGGATCCACGCGCTGTCCACTGACGCCCGGCTGCCGGTGGACGATCTGCTGGGCCGGTTCCTGATGCTGCACACGCTGTGCGCCGACGGCAGCCGCAGCCCGCGCAGCGGCATCGTGCTGGCCGCCGAGGCCCTGGAGTCCGATGGCGGCCTGGCCCGCTTTGCCCTGACGCTGGGCCCCTG
>JACRNC010000009.1 GCA_016219375.1 Burkholderiales bacterium | reverse complement strand
GGCCAACGGCAAGCGCAAGAAGGTCGCCCTAGTCGCCACCATGCGCAAGCTCGTCGGCGTGCTCAACGCCATCGCTAAACATCGCTCCAGGTGGATTCCGATGCTTCACGACGCTTGACCTTCAAGACGGTTGCTCAGCCCACCCCTTCCCCGTGTCCGTGCCCGTGTTCGACTCCACCGTCCCGCATCCGTTTTCCCTCCACGGCCGCCACGCCGTCGTCACCGGCGCCGCGCGCGGCCTGGGCTGGGCCATCGCGCAAGGCCTGGCCGGGGCCGGGGCCAGCGTCTGGCTCAACGGACGCGATGCGGCCGCGCTCGAGGCCGCCGCCGCGCGCATCCGCGCCGCTCAGCCGCAGGCGGACGTCCGCCCCCTGCCCTTCGACATCACCGACCCGGCCGCCATCGCGCGCGCGCTGGACCAGGTGCAACAGGCCGGCGGCCCGCACATCCTGGTCAACAACGTCGGCCAGCGCGACCGCCGCGCGCTGGACGCCTTCGCGCTGGAGGACGTGCGCCGGCTGCTGGATGTCAACGTCGTCGCCCCGCTGGAGCTGGCCCGCCAAGCCGCCCGGCGCATGACCAGTGGCGGGCGCATCGTCAACCTCACCTCCATCGCCGGGCCCATCTCGCGCGCCGGGGACGCGGCCTACACCACCAGCAAGGGCGCGCTGGACGCGCTGACCCGCGCCCTGGCGGCCGAGCTGGGCCCGCGCGGCATCACGGTCAATGCCGTGGCCCCCGGCTATTTCGCCACCGAAGCCAACGCCGACATGACCGCCGACCCCGGCGTGGCCGACTGGCTGGCGCGCCGCACCTCGCTGGGCCGCTGGGGCCGCCCGGCCGAGATCGCCGGCGCGGTGGTCTTCCTGGCCAGCGACGCCGCCAGCTACGTCACCGGCCAGACGCTGGCGGTGGACGGCGGCTACCTGGCGCATTTCTGAACAAGCAGCCCGCCAGGCGGCTGGCGGCCCGCCCCCCTGACGCCGGGCCGCCACTGCTGATCAATGCGGATCGCGCCCCGTCGCGCGGGCGGCTACCCTCGGCTGCCGCCCTGCGCTGCCCTGCGCACCCGCTGTCAGCGCACCCCCTGTCAGCGCACGGCGGCAGCCCGCGCTGCGCCGCCTTGCTGTGGCCGCCCCGCGCCCCGCCTGCATAGACCTTTCGGAGCCCCGATGTCCCGTCCTCGTCGCCGCCTGTTGTGGGCCGCCGCCGGCCTGGTGGCCGCTGCCGCCGCCTGGCTGGCCTTCGCCCCCGTGCCCATCGACCCGGTCGCCTGGGCCGCCCCTGCCGATGCCGGTCACACCGGCGCGCATGCGCGCAACACGCGGCTGGCCGGGCTGTCGCTGCTGCCGCTCGGCCAGGGGCACGGCCCGGAGCACCTGGTCGCCCGGGGCGGCTGGCTCTACGCCGGCCTGGCCGACGGCAGCGTGGTGCGCGTGCGCACCGATGCGCCGGCCGGCGGCGCGCCGCAGGCCGTGCTGCACACCGGTGGTCGCCCGCTGGGGCTGGACTTCGACGCCCGCGGCCGGCTGCTGATCGCCGATGGCGTCAAGGGCCTGCTCATCGCCACGCTGACCGACGGCGGCGCCCCGGCGCAGGTCCGGCCGCTGGTCACCGCCGTGGACGACCCGCAGCCCGGCGATGCGGTGCGCTATGCCGACGGCGTGCTCGTCGCACCCGACGGCACCGTCTACTTCACCGACGCCAGCCGCCGCTTCGCCCCGGCCGACCACACCGGCGCGCCGCACGGCGGCACCTTCCACGCCAGCGTGCTCGACACGCTGGAGCACTCGTGCAGCGGCCGGCTGCTGGCCCATGACCCGCAGTCGCGCTACACCCGCGTCGTGCTGCGCGGCCTGTGCTTCCCCAACGGCCTGGCGCTGACGCAGGACGGCCGCCACCTGCTGCTGGCCGAGACCGGCCTCTACCGCATCCTCAAGGTGTCGACCAACCTGCAGGGCCTGAGCGCCGAGCAGGCCCTGCAGCTGCCCGGGCAGCCGGTGCGCGTGCTGATCGACAACCTGCCGGGCTTCCCGGACAACCTCACCCGCGGCGAGGCCGGCCGCATTTGGGTGGGCCTGACCAAGCCGCGCAGCGCGGTGATCGACTGGGCCGCCTCACGGCCCTGGGTGCGCCAGGTCACGATGCGCCTGCCGCAGGCGCTGTGGCCGGTGCCGCCGGCCTACGGGCATGTGATCGCCTTTGACGAGTCCGGCCGCATCCTGGCCGACCTGCAAGACCCGAGCGGCGCCTACCCCGAGACCACCGCCGTCACCGAGGCCGCCGGGCGGCTCTACGTGCAGAGCCTGAGTGCCGGCGCCATCGGCTGGCTGGACCGCAGCGCGGCGGGGCTCTGACGGCCGCGGCAAGGCCCCCACAAGGCCCCGTAAGGCCCCGCCCGCCCCGCGCGGCGGGAGCCGCCTCGGTTCAGGCCGTCGCCGCCGCCGGGGTGCCGGCCGTGCCGCGGCTGCGCGCCCGGCCCACCCGCTCCCACACGTGGTCCAGCACGTGGTGGCCGGCGGTGTTGATCGTCGCCTCCACCAGCGTCACGCCCAGGCTCACCGCCGTGCTGCCGGTCATCGCGTAGGTCACGCCGAAGGCCACGCCGACGTGCATCGCGCCGCTGGTGAGGGTCTTGGCCATGATGAGCTCCTTCTTCTTGCGATCCGGGCGCCGGGGGCGTCCAATTGACAATGATTCTCGATGGCCAGAGTGTGCCGGCCGCCCGCCCGGCGCGGCATGCAATGCATTGATCGCCGGCATAGCCGCAGCCGGCGCCGGCCCGCTCCGGCCCCGCCGATCCCCCTACCGGTCCACCCACTGCCCCGCTGACCCGCCTGCGTCAGCCCGCCGCCAGCGCGGGGCTGCCCCGGCATCGCACACTGCTGGCCCTGCCGGCCCACAAGGCCCATCCCCGCTCCCCCAGCGAGCCCGCCCATGCACATCCTTCTCGTCGAAGACGACCCCGACCTGGCCGAGTCCACCGGCCGCGCCCTGCGCTCGCAGGGCTGGGAGGTCGACGTCACCGCCCGCGGTGAGCCGGTGCCCTATTCCCTGCGCCAGGATCCGTACGACCTGGTCATCCTCGACATCGGCCTGGCCGGCATCGACGGCTTCGAGACCCTGCGCCGCATCCGCCGCGAGGGGCTGGAGACCCCGGTGCTGATGCTCACCGCGCGCGACTCCATCGAGGACCGCGTGCGCGGCCTGGAAGGCGGCGCCGACGACTACCTGGTCAAGCCGTTTGCCCTGGCCGAGCTCATCGCCCGCGTGCGCGTGCTCACCCGCCGCGGCCAGGCGCGCAGCAGCAACACGCTGGTCATGGGCGCGCTGCGCATGGACCTGACCGCGCGCCGCGCCTACATCGAGGAGACGCCGCTGGAGCTGTCGGTGCGCGAGTGGTCGGTGCTGGAGTTCCTGCTGGAGCGCGTGGGCCGCGTGGTCAGCAAGGAGCAGATCATGCAGACCATCGCCGGCTGGGACGACGCGCTCACGCCCAATGCGATCGAGGTGTATGTGTCGCGCCTGCGGCCCAAGATCGAGCCCGCCGGCGTGCGCATCCGCGCCGTGCGCGGCTTCGGCTACCTGCTCGAAGACGCCGGTGCCACGGCCGCCCCGCGCAGCCGCGCCGAGCCGCCGGTGGCCGGATAAAGCGGCAGCCCATCGGCCGCCCACCGGCAGTCCACACAGCCGCGGGCAGGCGCGCCGCCATCCGCCTCGGGCCGCGCGCCCATCCCGCGTAGCATGCCCCCCGCATGCCCGCCCGCCGCCGACCCCTCCTGGCCCCACCCGCCCCGCGACGCAGCCGCAGCCTGCAGGCCCGGCTGCTGACCTGGCTGCTGCTGCCGCTGGCCATCGTGCTGCCGCTGCGCGCCTGGGTGCAGTACGAGCAGACGGTGGGCCAGACCAACGACGCCTTCGACGAAGGCCTGGCCGACACCGCGCTGGCCCTGGCTGACCTGGTGCAGTGGGACGACGGCGTCATCCGCTTCGCGCTGAGCACGCAGACCGAGCACTGGCTGCGCACCGACCAGAGCGACACGGTCTACATCGCCGTGCTCGGCCCCGACCGGCGCAGCGTGGCCGGCGATGCGCAACTGGCCCACGTGCTGCTGGAGCGGCCGTCCTACGGCCTGTTCACGCGCTGGATGCGCCGGCTGGCCGCGCTGCCCCACCAGCCCGCCACCGAGCTGCGCGGCGTGCGCTTCTACGACACCAGCGTGCGGGTGCAGGGTGCCGGCACCCTGCAGCCCGTGCGCCTGGCGCTCAAGCGCGTGGCCTGCGGCCCGGTGGCCTGCGAGGTGCGCGTGGCCGAGACCCTGGTCAAGCGCGAGCGCATCGAAAACGAAGTGCTGCAGGGCACGGTCGGCTTCTTCCTGCTGCTGGTCACCATCGAGACGCTGATCATCGTGCTCGCCGTGCGCATGAGCTTCGCGCCGCTGCGGCGGCTGAGCGACGAGCTCGCCGGCCGCGCCAGCGACGATCTGCGCCCGCTGCCGGCCACCGGCGTGCCCGCCGAGCTGCATCCCTTCATCCAGGCCACCAACGGCCTCTTCGCCCGTGTGCGGGAGGCCTCCGCCGCGCAGCAGGCCTTCATCGCCGATGCCGCCCACCAGCTGCGCACGCCGCTGACCGCCCTGCGCACCGAGGCCGAGCTCGCCCTGCTGGAGCAGCCGCCGGGCGCGCCCACCGCCACGCTGGCGCGCATCCACGCCGCCGCCGAGCGCGCGTCGCGGCTGGCCTCGCAGCTGCTGGCCCAGGCGCGCAGCGATGCCGGCGCGCACGGGCTGTCGTCGCCCGAGCGAGTGGACCTGCGCCAGGTCGCCGAGCAGGCCGCCGAGGACTGGGTGCCCCAGGCCCTGCGCGAAGGCGTGGACCTGGGCTTCCAGCTCGATCCCGCGCCCGTCACCGGCCATGCCTACCTGCTGCGCGAGCTGCTGGGCAACCTCATCCACAACGCCCTGGTCTACGCCCCGCTGGCCCATGAGCGGCCCGAGGACACCCACATCACCGTGCGCACCGCGCGCGACAAGGGCGAGTGCCTGCTGGAGGTCGAGGACAACGGCCCCGGCATCCCGGCGCCGGAGCGCGAGCGCGTGCTGCAGCGCTTCCAGCGCGGCAGCCACGGCACCGGCAGCGGCCTGGGCCTGGCCATCGTGCGCGACATCGTCAGCCGCCACGGCGGCCAGCTGGAGCTGCTCGACGGCCCCGGCGGACGCGGCCTGTGCGTGCGCGTGCGGCTGGCGGCGGCGGGCTGAGCTGGCCGCCCCGACCCGCCCCCCCCTTGCGCCAATCCACCGGGCCAACGCCCGCGCCACGCTGCGGGCATTGACACACCGGAGCGGCCGTCCGCGGCTGCCGGGCCGCGTGGCGCATCGGGCGTCGCGTGCCCTGGCCCACCGGCCCGCAGCCTTCACCGCAGGCGGCAGCGCATCCCGGCCCCAAAAGACAACGGGCGCCTCCGTTGGAAGGCGCCCGTGGCTTCCGGCCGTCGCATGCCGGATCGGTCCGGCCCGGCTCGATCGGGGCCGGGCACGTCGCAGGGCCGGCGCGCAGTCTGGGCTGCGGCGGTGGATGCCGGCTCGGCTGCCGGGCGGCGCGCCGTGTGCGGCGCTGCCGATGCCCGGCGAACGGGGGCCGCGTCTCCTCGGTACCCGTTCATCTGCAACACACCGCGTGTAGCGGTGCGACCGGCGCACTGTAGGCAGCCGGCCCCAGCGGCGCACTCGGTACTTCCACGCCCCGGCAAGCCGGGCACGCGCCGGCCTCAGCCGCGCTGCACGCCCGCTCGCAGCGACTCCTGCAGCGCCACGAAGGCGATGCAGATGCCGCGCAGATAGACCAGCCCCGGGAGCACCAGCGCCAGCGCGAAGACCACGCCGCCGCCCACCAGCGCCGCCGCCGTGTGCGCCACCGCCTCGGCCGGCACCGCCTGCGCGTTGATGCTGCGCAGCCCGTGGCCGAAGAGCCCGGCCATCAGCAGCTCCGGCGGCACCTGCACGTTGATCACGCGCACCGCCGCCTCGGCCACCACCCGGCCGCCGATCCACACCACGAAGCTCGTCGCCGCGCCGGCCAGGCCGGTCAGCAGGCCCAGGCCGGCGATCAGCACCGCCGCCAGCATCAGCCGCTGGCGGGCCAGCGCGAACAGCTGGCGCACCGCCTGCAGCGCCGACGCGCCGGCCCAGATCGCCGGCGCCGAAAGCGGCACCACGAGCAGCGCCCCGGCCAGCGCAGCCAGCCCCACCGACACCACCGACACCGGCACCAGCAGGGCGAAGATCAGCGGCCCCACCCAGGGCAGCCGGCACAGCCACAGCAGCCCCAGCAGCGCCGCCCCGGCCGCCGCCGCGATCAGCGCCACGATCACGATCACGCCCAGCAGATGGTGCGCGCGCAGCAGCGACAGCCGCACCGCCTGCCCGATGGCCCGCGGCGGCAGGCCCGGGCGGCGCAGCGCGCGGTCCATCGCCAGCATGCCGCCGGCATTGCCGCCGTAGAACACCACGAAGAAGGCCGCGGCCGACTGCAGCACCGCCCAGGGCAGCTGCTCCTTGCCGAAGGACGCCTCGGCCATCGCCAGCAGCATCCCGGCCAGCGCGAACACCGACAGCAGCAGGAACCAGCAGGCCCCGTCGCGCACCGCGTCCACGCAGCCCAGCAGCCGGGCCAGCGCGCGCCAGGGCTCGGCCGCCTCGGCATCCAGGGTGTCCAGGCGGGCGAACGGCGGCGCGGCGGGGTCGGTATCCAGGCTCATGCGGCAATCGTCAAAAGGAGGATGAAAGCGGACCGTTGGGGCGCCGCCACGCCGCAGCCAGGCGGCAAAACCGGGCGGGAGGCGGTTGGGAAGCGCGTGAAAGCGCTTGGACGACCTTTGGAGAAGGCCCGGCCAAAAGAGATCCGGGCAGGCGCTCAAAACGCTCAGCCAGGCGCCGGCGCAGCGCATGCTCCAGGGGATGACCCCGCGCATTGCCCGGCGACCACCGCACCCGGCCCGCGGGTAAAGCTTGCCGCGCATTAGACCGCGCGGCCCGCGCCCGGGCCACCGGCTTGCGGCAGTCTTGCCGCTCCTCGTGTTTTCCCCGATCCGGCAGGCCTCAGAAATAGGGGCGGCTCGCTGGAAAAAAGTCAAGGCCTTCCCACATAATGGACTTGGGAAGCCATCTCCATGCTGCGCAGTTGATGGGCGCCGGCCTGCGGGCCCCGTGGCCGGCACCGTGGTGCGGCGCAGCACAGGCTTACTCGGCGTTGCCCGGTCACGAGCCGGCGCATGCGGGCCCTGCGGCACCGGCGGGCATGGAGATGGCTTCTTGGTTTTGGATGCGGCGCCTTCGACGGAATGGGTCCCGATGGGTTGAAGCTCCAATGGTTACTAGTGAATGAAAGGGGCTCTTCCATGGGCAACAAACTCTACGTGGGCAATCTCGCCTACAGCGTGCGTGACGAGGAACTGAACGACGCGTTCTCGCAATTCGGCGCCGTGACCTCCGCCAAGGTCATGATGGACCGCGAAACCGGCCGCTCCAAGGGCTTCGGTTTTGTCGAGATGGGCAGCGATGCCGAGGCGCAGGCCGCCATCAACGGCATGAACGGCCAGGCCCTGTCCGGCCGCGCGATCGTCGTCAACGAAGCCCGTCCGCGCGAAGAGCGCCCGGGTGGTTTCCGCAGCCCGTACGGCAACGCCGGCGGCCGTCGTGAAGGCGGTGGCGGTGGTGGCGGCGGCTACGGTGGTGGCGGTGGCGGCTACGGCGGCGGTGGTGGCCGCGGCGGCTACGGCGGCGGCGGTGGCCGTCGCGACGGCGGCTACTGATCCGCGTCGCGCGATCGCCTGAAGATCGCCTGATCGTCTGATCGCCAAGCAGGGGGCCCACGGGCCCCCTTGCTTTTTTGTCCGCGTTTTTGTCCCGCGCCCCGGTCGGCAGCACGCAAGCGGCCCGGGCTCGCGATGCGCGGTGCGCACGCTGACGCACGGTGACGCACGAGTTTCTTCGCGCGCCCTCACACAGCTTCACACGCCGCACACGGCCGGGCCGCAGCCGCGGCGCAGGATGGCGTCATCGCCTGGACCGACCCAGCCGTTGAGCACAGGCCGGCCCGCCGGGCGATCCCGGCCGGCGCTGCCGGCTTCATCAGGAGCCCAAGTTGACCTTCCCTCTCTCCCGTGCCCCTTCCCTGCCCCGCGCCCTGCGCGGCCTGGCTGCCACCCTGGGCCTGCTGGCCTGCGCCGCCGGCGCGCAGGCGGCCGATGTGGGTGTGTCGGTGACCATCGCCGACGCCAATTTCTACGGCCGCGTGGACATCGGCAACACGCCGCCGCCGCTGATCTATGCCCAGCCGGTGATCATCCGCCCGGTGCGCGTGAAGCAGCCGCCGATCTACCTGCGCGTGCCGCCGGGGCAGGAGAAGAAGTGGAGCCGCTACTGCGCGCGCTACGACGCCTGCGGCCGGCCGGTGTACTTCGTGCGCCGCGACGCGCCCCAGGGCAGCTGGCACCGCCCGGGCGACGGCCGGCCGGACCACCCGGGCGCTCGCGACGAACGCCGGTACGACGACGACCGCGGCGGCCCGCGCCGTGGCGATGACGATCGCGGCGGCCGCGGCCCCGGCCGGGACGACGGCCCCCGCGGCCACGGCGAAGGCCGCGGCAACGGGCGCGGACACGACCGCCACTGAGCCGCCGGGCCAACAAGGCTGGCAGCGCTCGGCGACGACCGGGCGGTGAGTAGCCAATAGCGTGCGGCTTGTGCGGCTGTGCGGCTTGTGCGGCCGTGCGGCCGAGCCGGTGGGCCGCGGCCTGGGCGGCCGGCGCCGCGCCGCTGCGCTACCGCTCGCCCGGCGCTGCCCGCGGCTTGCGCCCGGCGCGGGCCATGACGCGGTCCCACAGCGCGTCGGGCAGCAGCCGCAGCAGCTTGCCCACCACGCCCATCTGCCACGGGATGACGCGGTAGGACACGCCGGCCGCGATGGCGCGGGCCGCACGTTCGGCGAACTGCCCGGCGCTGATGAGAAACGGCATCGGAAACGGGTTGCCGCGCGTCATCGGCGTGTCCACGTAGCCGGGCAGCAGCGTCACCACGCGCACGCCCTGGGCCTTGAGCTCCACGCGCAGGCTCTCGCAGACCTGGATCACCGCCGCCTTGCTCGCGGTGTAGGCCGCATGCCCGGGCAGGCCGCGGATGCCGGCCACGCTGGCGATGCCCACCAGCGTGCCGCGCCGCGCCGCGCGCATCGGGCCGATGAAGGGCTGGAAGGTGGCGGCCAGGCCGGTCACGTTGGTGTCGAGGATGGTCTGCAGCACGGCGATGTCCTCCGGCTCGGCCAGGTCCACGCCGTGGCTGATGCCGGCATTGGCGATCACGACATCGGGCAGGCCGTGCTCGGCCAGGCAGGCGCGGCCGGCGGCCATGACCTGCTCGGGGTGACGCACGTCGGCGGCATACACGGCCACGCGATCGCCGGCCAGGCCCTGCTCGGCCAACCAGGCCTGCAGCTTGGCCGGCTGGCGCACCACCAGGGCCAGGCGCCAGCCGGCGCGGTGGTAATGCAGGGCCAGGGCCTGGCCCAGGCCGCTGGAGGCGCCGGTGAGGTAGACGAGCGGGGCAGTCATGGGCAGGCGCGGCAGTGGAGGGGTGCGGCAGGCCGGCAGGCCGGCCGTTCAGCGCGGGGGCGGGTCGTAGCGCCCGCGCACGCCGCCGCTGAGCTGGGTCTGGCCGGTGCGGCCGTCGTGGTCCATGCCGCCGGCCTGCATGTGCAGGCCCGGGCCGACCACGCTGACCGGCAGCGCCGAGCGCACGCGCTGCTCGGACGGATAGAGGACGAGCGCCTCGCCGCTGAGCGTCAGCGGGCCGTCGCCGGCCTGCGCGGGCCGGTCGGGCGGCGTCCAGGCCTCGCGCTCGACCAGGGCGCCGCCCAGCAGCTTCACCTCGCTCTGGTCGCTGCTCAGCCAGCCCTTCTGCGCCCGCGCGTTCAGGCGCCGGCCCTGCAGGTCGCGGGCATGCACGCGCGGCGCGTCGATCAGGCTGGTGCCGTCGTCCATGTAGTGGCGCAGCCGCTCGCCCTGCACCACCGCGCGGCGGCTGCCGTCCGGGGCGAAGCGGTGGGCGCTGAAGCGGCGCATCTCGTGGTCCACCACATGGCGCGGCGCGCTGGGCGCAGCCGGCGCGCCGGGCATGGGCGTCTGGCGCACCAGCCACCAGGTGCCCGCAGCCAGCACGGCCATCAGCGTGGCCGGCAGGTAGGTGGACAGCGCGGTGGCGCCCAGGGCACGCCAGTCGATGCGCGCGCTCATGCGGCGGCGCCCGGGTCCACGGCGCCGCGGTCGGCGGGGTCGGCAGCATGGGCCGCCGCGGCCGCGTGGCTGGCCCCGGATGCGGCCGAAGCCGCCGCTGCAGCCGTGCCCGCAGCGCGGGCTGGCGACCCCGCGCCGGCAGCCGGCGCGGTGCGCGCGTCGTCCAGCGTCTGCAGCGGGCCGGTGAGCAGCGCGGCATAGCGGTTGGCGGCCATCAGCAGCAGGTCGCAGCATTCGCGCGCGGCGCCGTGGCCGCCGGTGCGGCGGGTCACAAAGTCGGCAATGGCCTGCACCTCGTCATGCGCCTGCGCCGGCGCCACGACGAAGCGCGCGCGCAGCATCAGCGGCAGATCGGGCCAGTCGTCGCCCATCACGGCCACGCTGTCCCAGCCGGCACCCACTGCAGCCAGCAGCGGCTCGGCCGCGGCCACCTTGTCATGCACGCCAAAGGCCGCATGGCGGATGCCCAGGTCGCTCAGCCGGCGGCGCACCGCGGGCGAATCGCGCCCGGTGATGACGACGGGCGTGATGCCGCCTGCGGCCAGCAGCTTCAGGCCGTGGCCATCAAGGGCGTTGAAAGCCTTGAGGGTCTCGCCGGCCTCGCTGATGTAGAGCTGGCCGTCGGTGAGCACGCCGTCCACGTCGAAGATGGCGGCGCGGATGCCCTGCGCCTTGAGCAGCAGCTCCGGCGGGTGGGTGAGCGCGGGTCGCAGCGTGCGCATCTCAGATCACCTTGGCCCGCATCAGGTCGTTGGTGCTCACCGCGCCGACCAGCACGCCGGCCGCATCGACCACCAGCAGCGTGTTGATGCGCGCCTGCTCCATCAGTGCGGCGGCCTCGGCGGCCAGGGCGTCGGGGCCGATGCGGCGCCCGCCGGGGCTCATCACCTGCTGGGCGGTCAGCGTGCGCAGGTCGATGCCGGCCTCCAGGCGGCGGCGCAGGTCGCCGTCGGTGAACACGCCCTGCAGCCGGCCGGCGTCATCGACGATGGCGGCCGCACCCAGGCCCTTGGCGCTCATCTCGCGCATCAGGTCGAAGAAGCCCGCGCCCGGCGCCACGCGCGGCACGGCATCGCCGCTGCGCATCACGTCGCGCACATGGGTCAGCAGCTTGCGGCCCAGCGCGCCGCCCGGGTGCGAGCGGGCGAAGTCCTCCTCGCGGAAGCCGCGCGCATCCAGCAGCGCCACCGCCAGCGCATCGCCCAGGGCCAGTTGCGCCGTGGTGCTGGCCGTGGGCGCCAGGTTGAGCGGGCAGGCCTCCTTCTCGACGCCGCTGTCGAGGACGAAGTCCGCATGCCGCGCCAGCGTGGATTGCGGCCGGCCGGTCATGGCGATCAGCGTCACGCCCAGGCGCTTGAGCACCGGCAGCAGCGCGGTCAGCTCGTCGCTCTCGCCCGAGTTGGACAAGGCCAGCACCACGTCCTGCGGCGTCACCATGCCCAGGTCGCCGTGGCTGGCCTCGGCCGGGTGCACGAAGAAGGCCGGCGTGCCGGTGGAGGCCAGCGTGGCGGCGATCTTGTTGCCCACGTGGCCGCTCTTGCCCATGCCCATCACCACCACGCGGCCGGTGCAGGCCAGGATGGCGGCCAGCGCGCCGGTGAAGCCGCCCCCCAGCCGGCCGCGCAGGGCCAGCAGCGCATCGGCTTCGATCTCGAGCGTACGGCGGGCCAGGGTCAGCAGGCGGGCTTCGTCGGCGGGGGACGAGGCAGCCGCAACGGTGGGCGAAGACGCCGGGACAGCAGGGGCGCGGGGCATGGGCGGACGGGCCGGGCAGGCAGGCCGGGGAGGCAGGAGGCGGGAGGCGGGGAAGCCGCAACGCAAACCCGGGATGCGCGTCCAAGGACCGCCACACCGGCCACGCGATGCGCACCGCGCTTGCCCGGCCTCAACCGGGCGCCGCAGCCCCTTGGTTAGGATGCCCGGATTGTAGGCAGCCGGTCCCTGCGGCCGGCCGATCGCAGCCGGTTCGCCATCCGCCCGGCGGGGCCGTCGCGCCGCCTTCGCGCCCGCTGTGCAACCGGCTCGCCACCCAGCCCGCACACTGCCTGCGGCCGGCCCTCGACCGCCCTTTTTTCCTCTCCTCTCCCCTCGCCTGCCCCGGCCGGCCACCGACCCGCCCGCATCCGCCTCGATGGCCACCACGCTCGACCTTGCCCTGCTCTACCTGCTCGCCGCCGTGGTGGGCGTCGTCGTCTGCCGCAGCCTCAAGCTGCCGCCGATGCTGGGCTACCTGGCGGTGGGCGTGGTCATCGGCCCCAATGCGCTGGCGCTGGCCAAGGACACCGCCGGCATTCGCTACCTGGCGGAGTTCGGCGTCGTCTTCCTGATGTTCGTGATCGGGCTGGAGTTCAGCCTGCCGCGACTGCGCGCCATGCGCCGCGAGGTCTTCGGCCTGGGCCTGTCGCAGGTGGTGCTGACCATGCTGGCGGTGTTCGTCGGCAATGCCGGCCTGTCGCTGGCCCTGGGCTGGCTGGGATACCGCTGGGGCATAGGCTGGGCCAGTGCGCTGGCCCTGGGCGCGGCGCTGGCCATGAGCAGCACGGCCATCGTCGTCAAGCTGATGGCCGAGCGGCTGGAGCTGGAGTCCGAGCACGGCCGCCGCGTGATGGGCGTGCTGCTCTTTCAGGATCTGGCCGTGGTGCCGCTGCTGGTCATCATCCCGGCGCTGGGCGGCATCGCCGACGGCGAGCCCCTGGCCGGCTGGCTGCGCACCCTGGGCCTGGCCACGCTCAAGGGCGCGGTGCTGCTGGCCATCGTCATCAGCATCGGCCCGCGCATCATGCGCAGCTGGCTCACGCTGGTGGCGCGGCGCAAGAGCGAGGAGCTCTTCATGCTCAACCTGCTGCTCATCACGCTGGGCCTGGCCTGGCTGACCGAGCATGCGGGCCTGTCGCTGGCGCTGGGTGCGTTCGTCGCCGGCATGCTGGTGGCCGAGACCGAGTACCAGCACCAGGTGGAGGCCGACATCCGCCCCTTCCAGGACGTGCTGCTGGGCCTGTTCTTCATCACCATCGGCATGAAGCTGGACTGGCGCATCGTGCTGGAGAGCTGGCCGCAGGTGCTGCTGCTGACCACGCTGCCGGTGCTGTTCAAGGCGGTCACCATCACCGGCCTGGCGCGGCTGTTCGGCGCGCCGCTGGGCACGGCCATGCGCACGGGGCTGTACCTGGCGCAGGCCGGCGAGTTCGGCTTCGTGCTGCTGCGCCTGGCGCACGAGAACGGCCTGATGGGCGAGCAGCTGCGCAGCCCGGTGCTGGCGTCGATGATCCTGTCCATGCTGGCCACGCCGCTGATCATCCAGTGGAGCGAGCGCATCGTGCTCAAGCTGGCGGCCAACGACTGGCTGCTGCAGTCGGTGGCCATGACGACCATCGCCCGGCGCACCATCAACACCAGCGGCCACGTGATCATCTGCGGCTACGGGCGCAGCGGGCAGAGCGTCTCGCGCGTGCTGGAGGCCGAGAAGGTGCAGCACATCGCGCTCGACCTCGACCCGGACCGCGTGCGCCTGGCCGCGGCTGCCGGGCATGCGGTGGTCTTCGGCGACGCAGCGCGGCTGCAGAGCCTGATGGCCGCCGGCCTGGGCCGCGCCAGCGCGGTGGTGGTCAGCTACCACAACATCCATTCGGCGCTGAAGATCCTGCAGCTGGTGCGCCAGCATGCGCCCAAGGTGCCGGTGATCGTGCGCGCCCTGGACGACGCCAACCTGGAGCGGCTGCGCGCGGCCGGCGCGGCCGAGGTGGTGCCCGAGGCGATCGAGGGCTCGCTGATGCTGGCCTCGCAGGCGCTGGCCCTGACCGGCGTGCCCATCCGCCGCATCATGCGCCGCGTGCGTGCGCACCGCGAGGCGCGCTACCGCCTGCTGCGCGGCTACTTCCACGGCGCCACCGACGAGTCGCTGGACGAGGCTCAGCAGGAGCGGCTGCACACCGTCATCCTCACCCGCGACGCCGCCTGCGTGGGCCGGCGCGTGGACGAGCTGCCGCTGGCGGATCTGGAGGTCACGCCGGTATCGCTGCGCCTGGCCGCCGGCCAGGTGGTGCCGCCTGCGGGCGACCGCGTGCTGGGTGCCGACGACGCCCTGGTGCTCAGCGGCTCGCCGGACGACCTGGCGCGGGCGGAGACGCGGCTGCTGCGGGGCTGAAAGCCCGGCTGAAATCGGGGCTCAATTGGGGGCTGAACCGCGGCCGAAACCGCAGCTGAAACGTGGACCGAGCGGGCCGATCGGGCGGCCCGGGCGGCCAGCCTGGCTGCGCCCGATCAGGCGGTGGGCACCTGCCGCGCCAGGTTGGCGCGCATGCGCGCGGCCAGCACGGCGCCGGCTGCAAGGGTGAACTCCAGGGCCACGGCGGGCACCCGGGCGGCCAGCTCCTGGAAGCGCGGCAGGCGCAGCGCCCACACCACGCAGGGCGTCATGGCCTCGACATTGGCCATGCGCGGGCCGTCGGCGAACAGCCCCGGCTCGCCGCAGATTGAGCCGGCGCGCAGGATGGCAATGCGCCCGGGCGCGCCCGGCGTGCCGCTGACGAAGACCTGCAGCGAGCCCCGCCCCAGGAAGTACACCGTGCGGTCATGGTCGCCCTGGCGCACCAGCAGGTCGCCGGCTCGCAGCTCGTGGCGTGTCAGGTAGGCCCCCAGGGTGCGCCACTGCTGCGCATCGAAGCGCGGGCGGAAGGCGTCCTCGGCATTCAGCGTCTGAATGGCCTGGACGAGGTCGGTCAGCTCCATGCGGCTCCCACTTGATGTTCAGTGCTTGTTGTCGTCGGTCTCGAGCCGCGGCCCGCCGGTCCGGACGGACGGCATCCGGGCTGCAAGCAGCCCGCGGCGCGGTTACAAATGATTATCAAGGCGGCCGGATACGACCTCAATGGGTCCGAACGCGAAAAGGCGCCGGCCGTCAAGTAACAATTTTTGGCAAAGGCGCGATCCGTCACGCCCGGCCGCTGCAGGCCGCGCTGGCATGCGATTTTCCGCACCGGCCCACGCCCGCCCACCCTGGCCCAGGCCGGCCCGACACGCCCGCGCAGCCCGCCCGCCCTACTTGCCGATGCAGAAGCGGCTGAAGATCTCGCCCAGCAGCTCGTCGGCGGTGAAGGCGCCGGTGATGGCGCCCAGCGCGTCGTGGGCCAGGCGCAGCTCCTCGGCAAAGAGGTCGAGCGCGGTGTCGCCCTGCTCCATCCAGGCACGGGCGGCGTCCAGATGGCCGCGGGCGCGGCGCAGCGCCTGCACATGGCGCTCGCGGGCGATGAAGACGCCCTCGGTCGTCTGCTGCCAGCCGGCGCGCTGCAGCAGCAGGTGGCGCAGCGTGTCCAGCCCGGCGCCGGTGAGGGCGGACAGGCGGACGCGGGGCGCGGGCGCGGATGCGGCGCCCGTGTCCGTACCCCAACCCGCGGTGGCGCGGGCGGCATCGGGAGCAGCGCCGGCGGTCTCCAGGGCCGAATCGCCCGCCGCGGCGTCCGTCACCGCATCGGCCTTGTTATCCACGTGCACCAGCTTGTCCGCGGCCACGCCCAGCTTGGCCAGGCGCTCGCGGATCGCCGCATCGCCCGCCTCGTAGTCCGGCTGGCCGGCCCGCGTGAGGTCGTGCAGCAGCAGCACGGCGTCGGCATCGGCGATGGCCTCCCAGCTGCGCGCCATGCCGATGCGCTCGACCTCGTCCGTGGCGTCCTCGGGGCGGCGCAGGCCGGCGGTATCGATCACGTGCACCGGCACGCCTTCGATCTGGATGGTCTGGCTCACCTTGTCGCGCGTGGTGCCGGCGATCGGCGTGACGATGGCCAGCTCCGCGCCGGCCAGGGCATTGAGCAGCGAGCTCTTGCCCACGTTGGGCTGACCGGCCAGCACCACGGTCATGCCCTCGCGCAACAACGCGCCCTGGCGCGCCTGGGCCAGCACGGCGTCCAGCGCCTGCGCCACCCGCGCCAGCCGGCCGCGGGCATCGGCCTGCTGCAGGAAGTCGATCTCCTCCTCGGGGAAGTCCAGCGTGGCCTCCACCAGCATGCGCAGCTCGACGATGCGCTCGCGCAGCGTGGCCACCTCGCGCGAGAAGGCCCCGGCCAGGGAGCGCCCGGCCGAGCGGGCAGCGGCCTCGGTGCTGGCATCGATCAGGTCGGCCACGGCCTCGGCCTGGGCCAG
The DNA here is from genome assembly GCA_016219375.1 of Burkholderiales bacterium. Lineage (GTDB taxonomy): Bacteria > Pseudomonadota > Gammaproteobacteria > Burkholderiales > Burkholderiaceae_C > Aquabacterium. Next base: position 18,322 of record JACRNC010000009.1, on the reverse strand, counting down.
GTCCAGCTTGTCGTTGAGGAAGGCCCGCTGGGTGAACTCGCCCGGCTCGGCCAGGCGCAGGCGCGGCAGCCGCGGCTGGCCGGTGGCCGGGTCGGGCGCTTGTGCGGCCTGCAGGCAGCGCGCCACCAGCAGCTGCAGCAGCACCGGGCCGCCGTGGGCCTGCAGCTCCAGCACGTCCTCGCCGGTGTAGCTGTGCGGCGCGGGGAAGTAGAGCGCCAGGCCCTGGTCCAGCGCCTGGCCGTGGGCGTCGAGGAAGGGGCCGTAGACCGCCACGCGCGGCGGCAAATCGCGCCCGCACAGCGAGCGCACCAGCGGCTGCAGACCACGGCCGGAGACGCGCACGATGCCCACCGCGCCGCGGCCGGGGGCGGTGGCGATGGCGACGATGGGATCGGCCAGGGCGGTCAGCATGCTGGCGGCGATTGTCGCCAAGCGGCGGGCCCGGCGGCCGCGATGCGGGCTGGTGTCGTGCCGGCCGCAGCTCGTGGCTCGCGGCTCGCCGCTGGTGGGCCGTGCCGCGTGTCAGCTTGGCGGCATCAGACCCGCGTCATCAGCCGGGGCCATCGACCCGCCATGCCCCCGACATCAGCCCGGCGGTGCGGCCGGCAGACTGAAGCTCAGGCAGGCGCCCCGGCCCACCGCGCCTTCGGCCGACACCCGGCCGCCGTGGCGCTCGACGATGCGCTGCACGATGGACAGGCCCAGCCCGGTGCCGGGGAAGTCCGACTGCCTGTGCAGCCGCTCGAAGGCGGTGAACAGCCGCTCGGCGTGCGCCATGTCGAAGCCGGCGCCGTTGTCGCGCACGCTGTAGACCCAGCCGCACACCGGCTCGGGAGCCGGGGCGGCCTGGCCGTCCTGCGCGCCGGCCGGGCGAGGAGAAGCATCGGGCGCACCGGACGCCCGAGCTGCGCCGGTGGCGGCCGCACGGTCGGCCGCCTCGCCCAGCAGCGTCAGATCGGCCGGGGTGGCCGCACGGGCCTGCACCCAGACTTGGGGCTCGTCCACCTTGGCGCTGAACTTCACCGCATTGGCCAGCAAGTTGGTCCAGACCTGGCGCAGCAGTACCGCGTCGCCGTGCACCGGGGGCAGGGGATGCAGGTGCAGCTGCGGCAGCAGGCGACCGGGCGGCGGCACCAGGCCGGCCCAGGCCTCCTCGACCAGCGTGCGCATGTCCACCACCTGGCGGCGCAACGGCTGCTGGTCGACCTGGGCCAGCTGCAACAGCTCCTGCACCAGATGGCCCAGGCGCTCGCATTCGGCCGCGCCGATGCCCACCAGCCCGGCTGCATCGCCCGCGCCCGCCTCGTCGCACTGCGCCTGGGCCAGGCGCAGCAGCTGGGCGACCGACAACAGCGGCCCACGCAGGTCGTGGGCGACCATGCGCGAGAAGCCGCGCAGCTCGCGCAGCGCCTGCTCCAGCGCCGCGGTGCGCTGCTCCACGCGCGTCTCCAGCGAGGCGTTCAGCGCCAGCAGCTCGGCCTCGCGCCCCCGCAGCCGGCGCACCAGCTCGGCCAGCGAGGCGTCGAGCTCGCGCAGCTCCGCGCCGCCGGCGGCGGGGGCGCCGCCCGCCAGCGCTCCCCCGGCCTGATTTCCGTCTTCGCTTGTGTCCTGACCGGCCTCGTCCGCCACTTGGCTCGCAGCGCCTGCGCGGTGTCCTGCGTCCTGCCGGTCTTGGCCTGCTTCAGGGCTTCGAGGGTCTTCTCGGCCGCCCTCGCCTTCCCAGCCCGCGGTTGCCGCACGTGGCCCCGCCACGCCAGCCCCCGGCCCGGCCTGCGGCGTCGGCTGCAGCCCGGTGGCCGACGATCCATCCAGCGCCTCGCGCGCCCGCTGCGCCAGCCGGGTCAGTGGTGCGGTCAGCCAGCCGGACAGCAGCCAGCTGATGCCGGCGAACACCGCCGCCGCGCCGCCACCCACCAGCCAGATGTGGTGCTGCAGCGCACGCGCCGGCTGCAGCGCCTCGTCCAGCGGCTGGCGCAGCACCACATGCCAGCCCAGGGCATCGTCGGCGCGGCGGCCGCGCACCTCGGCCACGGCGGTGAGCATGGGCCGCGGGCGCCCGTGGGCGTCCAGCCAATCGGCGACGGCATGGCTGCGCCGGCCCAGCGTGGCCGCCACGTCCGTGGGCAGACGCAGGCCAGCGCTGCCCGGCGGGCCCAGCAGCAGATTGCCGCCGCGGTCGAAGACCAGCACCTCCACGCCGCGCTCGGCCAGCTGCGGGCGCAGCAGCCGGGCGCGCTGCTCCTCGGCCCAGCGCAGGCTCAGGTGCGCGCCCAGCACGGCGGTGGTGCGGCCGGCCTCGTCGCGCAGCGGCGCGGCCACGTCCAGCAGCCGCATGGGCTCGCCATCGGCCTCGGGGGGCAGCAGCGCGGCCAGCAGCCTGGCCTCGTGCACGTCGCCGACGAAGGGGCGCTTGAGGGCCTGGGCGAACCACGGCCGCTGGCTGACGTTGCGCCCCTCCAGCAGCCCGCCGGTGGCCGCGCGCACCCGGCCGTCGGCATCGGCCAGTCCGATCCAGGCGTAGTGGGTGAAGGAGCGCTGCAGCTGGTCCACCACCGGTCGCCAGGCCGCGCCCTCCAGCCCCAGGGCCTGGCCCTCGGCCACGGCCACCAGGTTGCGGATTTCGCGCTCGCGCTCGGCCAGGTCGCTCTCCAGCCGCTCGGCCAGGCCCTGGGCCAGCTCGTGCAGCCGCTCGCCGATGCCGCGCTCGACCTCCTGGCGCGCGGCCTGCCCGGCCAGCAGGCCCATCAGCGCGACCACCACCAGCGCCAGGGCGAGGAAGCTCACTGCCACACGGGCGCGCGTGCTGATCGCACCGATGATGCGGCTTCGGCCAGCGTCTGCAGCAGTCCACGACATGGGCGACTCGGGGCGGGGGGATGGGGCAGGCGGGTGGCCCGCCGGTCAGCCGCAGGGCTGGCCAGGCACGCGCGATCTTCGCGCACGGCCGGCGGCTGTCATGAGGGCAGATCCGCAAGCCCGCATGCGGCCCATGCCGCGAAGCCACGGCTGGGCAAGCACCGGGGGACTACCGGCGCCCGCACCAACGAAAAAGCCGCCGGGCCCGAAGGCCGCGGCGGCTTGCATCGCCAGGTCAGGCGCGGCCCCGGACGGCGCCGCATCAGTCGATCCGCAGATCAGCCGATCACTGCGTCACGCCCAGCCGCTTGTTGATCATCCACTGCTGGGCGATCGACAGCAGGTTGTTGGTCAGCCAGTACAGCACCAGGCCGGCCGGGAAGAAGAAGAACATCACCGAGAAGGCCAGCGGCATGATCCACATGAGCTTGGCCTGCATCGGGTCCGGCGGCGTGGGGTTGAGCCAGGTCTGCAGCAGCGAGCTGGCCGTCATCAGCACCGGCAGCACGAAGTACGGGTCCTTGACCGACAGGTCGGTGATCCAGCCGATCCACGGCGCGTTGCGCATCTCCACCGATGACAGCAGCACCCAGTACAGCGCGATGAACACCGGGATCTGGATCAGGATGGGCAGGCAGCCGCCGATGGGGTTGACCTTCTCCTCCTTGTAGATCCGCATCATCTCCATCTGCATCTTCTGCGGGTCGTTCTTCAGCCGCTCGCGCATCTCCTGGATGCGCGGGTTGAGCGCCTTCATCTTGGCCATCGAGCGATAGGCCGAGGCGTTCAGGCCATAGAAGGCGATCTTCAGCAGCACCACCAGCAGCACGATGGCCCAGCCCCAGTTGCCCACCAGGCCGTGGATCTTGTCGAGCAGCCAGAACAGCGGCTTGGCCAGGATGGTGACCATGCCGTAGTCCTTGACCGTCTCCAGTCCGGGCGCCAGCTCGGCGAGCTTCTTCTCCTCCTGCGGGCCGGCAAAGAGCTGGGCGTCGAACACCTTGCTCTGCCCCGGCGCGATCTGCCCCAGCGGAAAGATCATGCCCACCGCATAGTCGCCGCCGTCCACCTTGCGCGAGAAGAACTCGCGCGGCGCGGCAGCCGTGTGCAGCCACGCCGAGGCGAAGTAGTGCTGCACCATCGCCACCCAGCCGTTGTCGGCCTGCTTGTCGTGCTCGGCCGCGCCCTTGTCCAGATCCTTAAAGGCGATCTTCTGGAACTTGTTGTCCGCGGTGTAGACGGCCGGGCCGGTGAACGTGTGATAGAAGCTCGACTCCTCCGGCAGCGGCCGGCCGTCGCGCACCAGCTGCAGGTAGAGCTGCGGCGACTGCGGCTCGGCGCCGACGTTGCTCACCTCCTGCTTCACGTCGATCACGTAGCTGCCGCGCTTGAGCGTGTAGCTCACCGCCCGCTGCAGCCCGCCCGACGGCGGCGAGACGAAGCGCAGCACCACCGCATCGCGGCCCGCAGCCAGCTCCCGCTCGCCGGGCTCGACGTTCATCGGCGTCAGGTGCGTCGGCCAGCCCTGCGCGCCGATCAGGCCCGATTGCGCCAGGTAGGTGCGCTGGGCCGAGCGGTCGAACAGCACCACCGGCTGGCTGCGGTCCTGCTGGTTCACATGCTTGAGCAAGGCCAGGCGCACGAGGCTGGCGCCGCGGCTGTCGAACTGGGCCTCGACCACGTCGGTGCGCACGGTCACCAGCTGGCTGGCGGCCACCGGCGCGGCCGGGGTCGCTGCAACGGGCGCCGCACCGGCGGCCGCATTCGCGCCGGCCGCAGACGGCGTCGGCAGGCTGGCCGAGGCAGTGGCCCCAGGCGCCGAAGCGCCCGGTGCGGATGCCGGGGCGGCGTCGGTCGCAACGGGCATGCCGAACATCGTCGGATGGCCGTTGTGCTTGTTCCAGGCGTCCCAGAGCATCAGCAGCGAGACGGTGAACACCATCCACAGCAAGGTACGGCGGAAGTCGGTCATGGAGTGGGGTCAGTGGAAGAAGGAGGAGGCGCCATGCCGCGCGACACGGGCAGGCGCGGGGGCACGGGGTCGAGCCCGCCGTCGCACCAGGGATGGCAGCGCAGCAGGCGCCGCGCAGCCAGCAGGCTGCCGCGCGCCGGGCCATGCGCAGCCAGCGCCTGCAGCGCATAGTGCGAGCAACTCGGCGCAAAACGGCAGGACGTGCCCAGCCACGGGCTGAAGAAAAGCTGATAGCCGCGCACCAGGCCCACCAGGGCCTGCTGCACCGCCTGCTCGACGGCACCCGCGCAGCTTGCGGCCGGGACAGGACCGGATGCACCGGGTGCGTCGACCGCAGCCAGCAGCTCGGCAGGCGGCTGGAGGCCCGGTTCGGCTGCCGGATCGGGTGGGGCCGCAAGCGGCGCTGGGACGGTCATGCCGGCTCCCGATCAACAGGGCCTGCTGTGCCGCCCAGCGCAACCGAGCCCGCCGGCGGCTGCACGGGCCAGCGGGCGAACAGCCCCGCCAGCTCGTCGCGCAGCACCGCGCGCAGCGCGTCGGACGCGGCGCTGCGGTGCTGCCGGGGGTCGATGGGCGCGCGCAGCCGCAGCACCCAGTCGCCGGCCGGCAGCGCCGGCTGGTGACGCCCGAAGGCCACGCGCGCCTGGCGCTTGACCAAGTTGCGCGTCACCGCCCGGCGGGCCAGGCGCTTGGGCACAACCAGGCCCAGGCGGGCGCCGACCGACTTGAGCGTCAAAGGCATCCAGGCCTGCCCGGCGGCTGCCGCGTATGGGCGCCCTTCAGCATCCGGCATGGCGTGATCCGCGCAAGCCGTGGCGCATCCTGCGCGGTCATCCACAGCAGCCTTGGTGGCTGGGGCCGGCCCTGTTGACAACTCGGCCGCGCCGGCATCGCGAGCATGCAGGTGCGTGGCCCGCTCCGGGGCTGAGGGCGTTGAGGGCATTAAGGGCGCTGATGCCGCCGCCCCGGGCAAGACGGCACCGCCCGGCGCGGGCGAACAGGGCTCGACCTGAGGCGAGCACAGGCGCAAAGACACATCCGCCGCCGGCCCGGCAGGGGGGCGGCGGCGGACGTTCAGCTCGGCAGGAGGCTGGTGATGCAGCGCGAAATGCGCGCTGCGCGCGCACGGCCGGCTGGCCAGCACGCGCTTGAAGTCGGCAGATTGCAGGCTGGACGTGCCAGACATGTCGCAAGCCCGGGCGCCGCCCGATGCTCGATCGGGGCCGGCGCCTGGCAGCCGATCCTCAGCGGATCACAGGCCCAGACGCTTGCGGCCCTTGGCGCGACGGGCGGCGATGACCTTGCGGCCACCGCGCGTCTTCATGCGCACGAGAAAGCCGTGGGTGCGGGCGCGACGGATCTTCGACGGTTGGTAGGTGCGTTTCATGGTGGATACCTCTGCCGAGCAGGGCCGGCATGTTGGGGCCCTCTGCCGGTTGGTGCCGGCAACTCGGGCCTCTGCCGGCTTGGCAACCGGCAGGTTATGTCTCTGCCGGCTAACAGCTGGCAGGTTGAGCCTCAGCCGGCTTGAGGGCCGGCATATCGGACTGATATCGGACTGACTTCTGGCCGGCCAAGCGTGCATGACGACGCATGAAAACACCATGCCGGCGGGCAAACCCGCGATTGCACCACAGCCGCGGCAAGTCGGTCAATGCAGGGCTGCTCCGCCCGCTTGCTCCAGGGCCCCGCAGGCCGGGCAACCGGCGTCCGATCGGCCCGCTACTTGCTGCCTTGACGCCTCGCAAGAATCTGTGGATAACTCCGCTCCCGGCCGCGCCGGCCGGGCCTAGAATCGCGCCCCTTTGTCGAGCTTTTCCACATCCCCGATGACCGCCGATCTGTGGCAACGCGGCTGCCAGCGGCTTGCCGCCGAGCTGCCCGAACAGCAGTTCAACACCTGGATCCGCCCGCTGCCCGCCGCCGACGTGGTCGATGGCGACGAGACGGCCGTGGTCAGCGTGCGCGTGCCCAACCGCTTCAAGCTCGACTGGATCCGCACGCAGTACGCCGGCCGCATCGAGTCCGTCCTGGGTGACCTGGCCGGCAAGCCGGTGCGGCTGGAGCTGCTGCTGGCCTCGCGTGAGCCGGTGGCACTGCGGCGGCCGGCGACCGGCCCGGCCGGCGCAGCCGGCGGCACCGGCCCTGCCGCCAACGGCCCGGTGTCGGCCGGTGCCGCGCTGGGCGGCCTGGGCAGCCTCAACGCAGCCGGCAGCGCTACGGGCCCCGACGGGCTGGCCGCGCCCAACGTCATCAGCCTGCCCTCGCGCCAGCCGGCGGCCACGGCCCCCAAGAACCGGCTCAACCCCAGCCTGACCTTCGACACCCTGGTGGCCGGCCGGGCCAACCAGATGGCGCGCACCGCGGCGCTGCACGTGGCCGGCGCGCCGGGCCAGATGTACAACCCGCTGTTCATCTACGGCGGTGTCGGCCTGGGCAAGACCCACCTGATCCATGCCGTGGGCAATGCCCTGCTGGCCGACCGGCCGGATGCGCAGATCCTGTATCTGCACGCCGAGCAGTTCATCTCGGACGTGGTCAAGAACTACCAGCGCAAGACCTTCGACGAGCTCAAGGCCAAGTACCACAGCCTGGACCTGCTGCTGATCGACGACGTGCAGTTCTTCGCCGGCAAGGACCGCACGCAGGAGGAGTTCTTCAACGCCTTCGAGGCCCTGCTGGCCAAGAAGGCGCACATCATCATGACGTCGGACACCTACCCGAAAGGGCTGGTGGACATCGACGAGCGCCTGACCAGCCGCTTCGATTCGGGCCTGACCGTGGCCATCGAGCCGCCGGAGCTGGAGATGCGCGTGGCCATCCTGATCCGCAAGGCCGAGGCCGAAGGCGCGCAGATGCCCGAGGACGTGGCCTTCTTCATCGCCAAGAACGTGCGCGCCAACGTGCGCGAGCTGGAAGGCGCGCTGCGCAAGGTGCTGGCCTATTCGCGCTTCTCGCACAAGGACATCAACATCCAGCTCGCCCGCGAGGCGCTCAAGGACCTGCTGTCCATCCAGAACCGGCAGATCTCGGTGGAGAACATCCAGAAAACAGTCGCCGACTTCTACAAGATCAAGGTCGCCGACATGTATTCCAAGAAGCGGCCGGCTTCCATCGCCCGCCCGCGCCAGATCGCCATGTACCTGGCCAAGGAGCTGACCAAGAAGAGCCTGCCGGAGATCGGAGAGCTCTTCGGCGGGCGCGACCACACCACCGTGCTGCACGCGGTGCGCAAGATCGGTGGCGAGCGCGGCAAGAACACCGAGCTCAACCAGCAGCTGCACGTGCTGGAGCAGACGCTCAAGGGGTGAGGCTGGACACAAAGCGTGCTCGAGGACGCTTTGTGCCTGCCGAACCGTCCTCGCTCTGCGAGGGCATGGGGGGATGCCGGCGCCCGCCCACCTCCTTCCCCGCCCCACCCGCCCTCTGACAACCCTGTGCACAACAAAAGAACAACCCCGCCCTTGTCCACAGCCCCGGTGGCTCCGCAGAAGTTGTTGCCTGCGGCTCCCGCTGCGGCCCCCACCTGCCACACAGCGTTATCCGCGCGCTAAATCGTTGCCAGATCAGGAGAAAATCGCCTTGTCCACACGGCAGCCCCTGCTCTACTAAGACGACTATCTTGAAAGGTTGACATGATTGTTTTGAAGACCACCCAGGACAAGGTGCTCGCCAGCCTGCAGGCCGTGTGCGGGATCGTCGAGCGCCGGCACACGCTGCCGATCCTGGCCAACGTGCTCATCCGCAAGCACGGGTCCGACATCCAGTTCACCACCAGCGACCTCGAGATCCAGGTGCGCACCCAGGCCGAGCTCGGCGGCGATGCAGGCGACTTCGCCACCACCGTGGCCGCGCGCAAGCTGATCGACATCTTGAAGAGCCTGCCGGCCGACCAGACCGTGTCGCTGACCGCCGGCGCGCAGAACAAGCTCACGCTGCAGGGCGGCAAGAGCCGCTTCACGCTGCAGACCCTGCCGGCCGAGGACTTCCCGCTGGTGCAGGAGGCCGCCGACTTCGGCCCGGCCTTCAGCGTGCCGCAGAAGACGCTCAAGGGCCTGATCAACCAGGTGCACTTCGCGATGGCGGTGCACGACATCCGCTACTACCTCAACGGCATCCTCTTCGTCGCCGAAGGCAAGACGCTGACCCTGGTGGCCACCGACGGCCACCGCCTGGCCCTGGCCCAGGCCACGCTGGAGGCCGAGATCCCCAAGCAGGAGGTGATCCTGCCGCGCAAGACGGTGCTGGAGCTGCAGCGCCTGCTCAAGACGGAAAGCAAGGACGCCAAGGACGGCGAGGAAGACGCGCCCATCGAGATGCGCTTTGCCGGCAACCAGGCCAAGTTCGCCTTCAGCGGCATGGAGTTCGTCACCAAGCTGGTCGAGGGCAAGTTCCCCGACTACAACCGCGTCATCCCCAAGAACCACAAGAACCACGTGACGCTGGGCCGCGCGCCGCTGCTGGCCAGCCTGCAGCGCGCCGCCATCCTGACCAGCGAGAAGTTCAAGGGCGTGCGCCTGAACTTCGAGCCCGGCTCGCTGGCCATCGCCTCCAGCAATGCCGAGCAGGAAGAGGCCAAGGAAGAGCTGGAGATCGACTACGGCGGCGACAGCATCGAGATCGGCTTCAACGTCACCTACCTGATGGACGTGCTGGCCAACAGCGGCGACGACATGGTGAGCCTGTCGCTGCAGGACGCCAACAGCTCGGTGCTGATCACCTGGCCGGAGCAGCCGGGCTTCAAGTACGTGGTCATGCCGATGCGGATCTGAACGCCCTTGGGCGTTCAGATCCGCATCGGCTGTGCCGTTCATTGCGCACCCCCTGCCCCCGCCATGCGGGGGTTCCAGTCAGAACCACGCCCGGGCCCTCCGGGCCTCGTGAAGCACCCTCCATGAGCGATCCCGCCAACGACCAACCCCAGACCCCGCCGACTGCGCCCACCCCCGGCGACGGCGGCTACGGCGAAGGCTCCATCCAGATCCTCGAAGGCCTGGAGGCCGTGCGCAAGCGGCCGGGCATGTACATCGGCGACACGTCCGACGGCACCGGCCTGCATCACCTGGTCTTCGAGGTGGTGGACAACTCCATCGACGAGGCGCTGGCCGGCTACTGCGACGACATCGTCGTCACCATCCACACCGACAACTCCATCAGCGTCATCGACAACGGCCGCGGCATCCCCACCGGCGTCAAGATGGACGACAAGCATGAGCCCAAGCGCAGCGCGGCCGAGATCGCGCTGACCGAGCTGCATGCCGGCGGCAAGTTCAACCAGAACTCGTACAAGGTATCCGGCGGCCTGCACGGCGTGGGCGTGTCCTGCGTGAACGCGCTGTCCAAGTGGCTGCGCCTGACCGTCAAGCGCGACGGCAAGCTGCACTTCATCGAGTTCCGCAAGGGCGTGCCGCAGGACCGCGTGATCGAGATGCGCGACGGCGTGGAGACCAGCCCGATGAAGATCACGGGCGACACCGACCGGCGGGGTACCGAGGTGCACTTCCTGCCCGATGAAGAGATCTTCACCAACGTCGACTTCCACTACGACGTGCTGGCCAAGCGGCTGCGTGAGCTGAGCTTCCTGAACAACGGCGTCAAGATCCGCCTGATCGACGAGCGCAATGCCAAGGAAGACAACTTCGCCTATGCCGGCGGCGTGAAGGGCTTTGTCGAGTTCATCAACAAGGGCAAGACCACCCTGCACCCCAACATCTTCCATGCCACGGGCGACAAGGTGTCCGAGCAGGGCACCAACATCGGCGTGGAAGTGGCGATGCAATGGAACGACGGCTACAACGAGTCGGTCCTGTGCTTCACCAACAACATCCCGCAGCGTGACGGCGGCACCCACCTGACCGGCCTGCGCGCGGCCATGACCCGCGTCATCAACAAGTACATCGAGGACAACGAGCTGGCCAAGAAGGCCAAGGTCGAGGTCAGCGGCGACGACATGCGCGAGGGCCTGGCCTGCGTGGTCAGCGTCAAGGTGCCCGAGCCCAAGTTCAGCAGCCAGACCAAGGACAAGCTGGTCAGCTCGGAAGTGCGCGCGCCGGTGGAAGACATCGTCGGCCGCCTGCTCACCGACTGGCTGCTGGAGAACCCCACCGACGCCAAGATCATCTGCGGCAAGATCGTCGAGGCCGCCCGCGCCCGCGAGGCCGCGCGCAAGGCTCGCGAGATGACCCGCCGCAAGGGCGTGCTCGACGGCCTGGGCCTGCCCGGCAAGCTGGCCGACTGCCAGGAGAAGGACCCGGCACTGTGCGAGATCTACATCGTCGAGGGTGACTCCGCCGGCGGCTCGGCCAAGCAGGGCCGCGACCGCAAGTTCCAGGCGATCCTGCCCCTGCGCGGCAAGATCCTGAACGTTGAGAAGGCCCGCTACGAAAAGCTGCTGACCAGCAACGAGATCCTGACGCTGATCACCGCCCTGGGCACCGGCATCGGCCGCGGCATGGGCGGCGATGACTTCAACCCGGACAAGCTGCGCTACCACCGCATCATCATCATGACCGACGCGGACGTGGACGGCGCCCACATCCGCACCCTGCTGCTGACCTTCTTCTACCGGCAGATGCCCGAGCTGGTCGAGCGCGGCCACATCTACATCGCCCAGCCGCCGCTCTACAAGGTCAAGCACGGCAAGCAGGAGCAGTACCTCAAGGACGCCCACGAGCTGGACGCCTACCTGCTCAAGGTGGCGCTGCAGGACGCGGCCCTGGACACCGGCAGCGGCGGCGCCGCCCTGCAGGGCGAGGCACTGGAAGCCCTGGCCCGCCAGTACGTGATGGCCGAGAACGTGATCGACCGCCTGTCCAACTGGATGGACGCCGAGGCCCTGCGCGCCCTGGCCAACGGCGTGAGCCTGAAGATGGACACGCTGGAGGCCACGCAGGCCTCAGCCCAGGCCCTGCAGGCTGCGCTGCATGGTGCGGAGGTTACGGCCGACTTCGACGTGCGCATCGACAAGCACGTGCTGCGCATCAGCCGCCGCCACCACGGCAACGTCAAGACCAGCGTCATCACCGCCGACTTCATCCACGGCGCCGATTACGAGGTGCTGCACAAGAGCGCGGAGACCTTCCGCGGCCTGCTGGGCGCAGGCGCCGTCATCCGCAAGGGCGAAGGTGACAAGCAGAAGGAGCAGAAGGTCAGCGACTTCCGCGCCGCGATGTCCTGGCTGATGCAGCAGGCCGAAAACAGCGTCGGCCGCCAGCGCTACAAGGGCCTGGGCGAGATGAACCCCGAGCAGCTGTGGGAGACCACGATGGACCCCACCGTGCGCCGCCTGCTGCGCGTGCAGATCGAAGACGCCATCGAGGCGGACAAGGTGTTCACGATGCTGATGGGCGACGAGGTGGAGCCGCGCAGGGATTTCATCGAGAGCAATGCGTTGAGGGCGGCCAACATCGACGTGTGACGCGGCCCGGTCGTACACCTGCGTTTTCTCATCCGCATGAAGGGGACCCAGCTGACGCGAGGTCGGTGGGACCCCTTCGTCCTTTCTGGCCCGAGCCTGTGCCGCCGCGCTGCTGCACCGGTGGCAGCAAGACGGAATGAACCAAGACCTAAAGAAGACCCTGTGGGCCGCGGCGGACAAGCTGCGCTCCAGCATGGATGCGGCCGAGTACAAGCACATCGTGCTGGGGCTGATCTTCCTCAAGTACATCTCGGATGCGTTCGACCAGCGCCGCCAGGAGCTGCATGCTGCCTTCGAGGATGAGCAGCACGAGCTCTACTTGCCTGATGCCGATGACCGCGCCCTGGCCGCCGAGGAGCGGGATTACTTCACCATGGCCAATGTCTTCTGGGTGCCCGGCGTGGCCCGCTGGGAGACGCTGCGCGCCCATGCCAAGCAGGCGGACATCGGCACCCGCATCGACCTGGCACTGGACGCCATTGAGGCCGACAACCCGCGTCTGAAGGGCATCCTGGACAAGCGCTTCGGCCGAGCGCAGCTGGAGCCGGGCAAGCTCGGTGAGCTGATCGACCTGATCTCCACCATCGGCTTTGCCGGCAGCGGCAGCCATGCCGCCAAGGACCTGCTGGGCGAGGTGTACGAATACTTCCTGGGCCAGTTCGCCAGCGCCGAGGGCAAGAAGGGCGGGCAGTTCTACACCCCGGCCAGCGTGGTCAAAGTGCTCGTGGAGGTGCTGGCCCCGCACAAGGGCAAGGTCTATGACCCCTGCTGCGGCTCGGGCGGCATGTTCGTGCAGAGCGAGAAGTTCATCGAAGCCCACGGCGGCCGCTTTGGCGACCTGTCCATCTACGGCCAGGAGGCCAACCCCACCACTTGGCGCCTGGTGGCCATGAACCTGGCCATCCGCGGCATGGACTTCAACCTGGGCAAAGAGCCGGCCGACACCTTCCACCGCGACCAGCATGCCGACCTGCGTGCCGACCATGTGCTGGCCAACCCGCCCTTCAACATCAGCGACTGGGGCGGCGAGCGGCTGGCCGATGACCCGCGCTGGGTCTACGGCACCCCGCCGGCGGGCAATGCCAACTACGCCTGGCTGCAGCACATCCTGGCCCGCCTGGGCCCGCGCGGCCAGGCCGGTGTGGTGCTGGCCAACGGCAGCATGAGCAGCAACCAGAACAGCGAGGGCAGCATCCGCCGCGCCATGGTGGAGGCCGACGTGGTGGAGGTGATGGTGGCCCTGCCGCCGCAGCTCTTCTTCAACACGCAGATCCCGGCCTGCCTGTGGTTCCTGGCCCGCGACAAGAGCGGTGCGGCCACGCCGCTGCGCGCGGCCAGCCGTGACCGCCGCGGCGAGGTGCTGTTCATCGACGCCCGCAAGCTGGGCCGCATGGACACGCGCGTGAACCGCGTCTTCGACGACGAAGACATCGCCCGCATCGCCACCACCGTGCACCGCTGGCGCCAGGACGGCGAGGACGGCTCGGATGAGCCCTATGCCGACGTGCCGGGCTTTTGCCGGGCCGTCAAGCTGGCCGAGATTGCCGAGCACGGCCATGTGCTGACGCCCGGGCGCTATGTGGGCGCCGAGGCGGCCGAGGACGACGACGAAGCGTTCAACGAGAAGATGGAGCGGCTGACCGCGCAGCTGGCCGAGCAGATGGCCAGGGCGGCGGAGCTGGATGCGGTGATTCGCAAAAAGCTGCGAGGGATGGGGTATGCAATCTGAAATGAGACAGCTTCGCGAGCTGTGCAGCCTCATTGCGGACTGTCCTCACAGCACACCGGTTTGGACGGATGAGGGATACATCGTCATCCGTAACCAGCACATCAAGAATGGTCGTCTTGACCTGAGTTCACCGTCATTCACTGACGCGGAAAACTTCTCCCATCGCATACGGCGAGCAAAGCCAACTGCTGGCGACATCGTCTTCACTCGTGAAGCCCCAATGGGCGAGGTGTGCATGATTCCGAGCGGGCTTGAGTGTTGCCTCGGTCAGCGTCAGGTGCTGCTTCGACCGAATCCAGAAGTTGTTGACGGTCGCTTCTTGCTATTCGCGCTGCAGTCTCCGCAGGTACAGCACCAGATTTCGTGGAGTGAAGGAACAGGTTCGACCGTCAGCAACGTGCGAATACCGGCGCTGGAGGCACTTGGGATCCCGACGCCATCGCTGACCACCCAGCGGGAAATTGGTGCAGTGCTTGGCGCACTCGACGACCGCATCGACCTCCTGCGCCAAACCAACGCCACCCTTGAATCCATCGCCCAAGGCCTGTTCAAGAGCTGGTTCATCGACTTCGACCCGGTGCGTGCCAAAGCCGAGGGCCGCGAGCCCGAAGGCATGGACGCCGCCACGGCGGCGCTATTTCCGGCGGAGCTTCAAGACTCCGAATTCGGTCCGATTCCAAAAGGCTGGTCCGTTCAGCCGATTGGGGACTTGGTCGAAGCCGTCGGCGGGTCCACACCGGACACGAAGAACGATGCGTTCTGGCAGCCTGCCGTCCATCACTGGACCTCACCTAAGGACCTCTCTGGGGCCACTGCGCCGGTACTGCTCAGCACCGAACGGAAGGTGAGCGACGCAGGTCTTGCCAAAATTTCGTCGGGCCTACTACCTGAGGGAACCCTGCTCATGTCGTCGCGTGCGCCGATTGGCTACCTCAGCCTGGCTCAGGTTCCGGTGGCCATCAACCAGGGCTACATCGCCATGCCTCCCGGCGGTCGACTGCCGCCGGCATACCTGTACTTCTGGTGCCAACTAAACATGGACGCCATCAAGGGCCGCGCGAACGGCTCGACGTTCATGGAAATCAGCAAGAAGGCATTTCGGCCGATTCCTGCACTCTTGCCATCGGCAGAGGTCGTCAAGAAGTTCGATGACTTCGCATCAGCGGTGTTCAGCCGCGTGGCCACGAATGAGAAACAGGCTCGGGCGCTGGCCGAGCTTCGGGACACATTGTTGCCCCGTCTCATCTCCGGCAAGCTTCGCCTGCCTGAGGCACAGGCCGAAGTCGAGGCGTTGGTCGCGTAACCGTGTAGCAGCGCAATGAAGGTCTCCGAGTACACGATTGAGTTCCTCGGCAACTTGATTGCCGGAGACCTCGACGGCGCGCCCTACCGGAGCGGGCCGCAACTGGTGAAGTTCTTCAACCAGTTCGGCGCGAGGGACGTCTATCCCAGCGGCGGCGGATTCCCGACACGACGCATCTACGCCCAAGACAAGCTGCGCGAGTTGAACGGGCACGATGGACTGAAGCGCGCACTGCTGGAAGCACTGGACCCCAGGGCCTACGTCAAGGCGGAACTGGCGGTGGATGCTGTCGTGGCGAAGGTCAACGAGCATCTGAAGTACGACGGTTACGAGGTCGTCAAGGATGGCTTGGCCTTCAAGCTTCGAGAGCTAGGCGCAGCCAGCGTGAAGCTCACCGCACCGGCGGTCGTGTCGCATGAGCTCACGCAACTGGCCATCGACGAGAACATCCGCAAGTGCGAAGAGAAGCTAGCTGCAGGCGACTACACCGGCGCCATCACCAATGCTCGCTCGCTGGTCGAGAGCGTCCTTGTGGGCATAGAGAAGGACCTTGACCCGGCAGCGACCGAGTACGACGGCAACCTGCAGGCGCTGTACAAGCGTGTTCAGAAGCAACTGCATCTGGAGCCGGACCGGAAGGACGTCTCGGATTCCCTGCGACAAATTCTTTCCGGGTTGGTCAGTGTTGTTGGTGGGCTGGCTGGCATTCGCAACAAGATGGGCGACGCCCACGCGCTGTCGTACCGTCCGAGCCGCCATCACGCCAAGCTTGCGGTCTACACCGCAGTGACCCTGGCGGACTTTCTGTTCGAGACCAAGAACTACCAACAGAGCCGTGCGGCAAGAACGCGAGCGGCTGACCGGGGGAGGAACTGAATGAAGGGAGTGACCGAAGAGCACGTCGAACAAGCCTCACTCGAATGGCTGGCGCACCTGGGCTGGGAGGTGGCCCACGGCCCCGACATCTCTCCCCCGGATGCCCGCACGCCAGGCACCGAGCGCGACAGCTACCGCCAGGCGGTGCTGCATCACCGGCTGCAGAAGGCCATCCAGCGGCTGAACCCGCACATCCCGCCCGGCGCCCAGGACGAGGTGCTGCGCACCGTGCTGCGGCCCAACATCCCGGGCCTGGTGGCTGCCAACCGCAAGATGCACCGCTGGATGGTCGACGGCGTGCCGGTGCAGTACCAGAAGGACGGTGAAACCCGCGGCGACCGCGTGCGGCTGGTGGACTGGGCCGACGTGGCGGGCAACGACTGGCTGGCGGTCAACCAGTTCAGCATCCAGGGCCCCAAGCTCACGCGCCGGCCGGATGTGGTGCTGTTCCTGAACGGTCTGCCGGTGGTGGTGCTGGAGCTGAAGAACCCGGGCGACGAGAACGCCGACATCTGGGGCGCCTTTAACCAGTTGCAGACCTACCAGGAGGACATCCCGGACCTCTTCATCGCCAATGAGCTACTGGTGATCAGCGACGGCATTGAAGCCCGCGTCGGATCGCTGACCGCCGACGCTGAGCGCTTCATGGCCTGGCGCGCCATCGACGGGGTGACGGTGGACCCGCTGGGGCCGATGCGCGAGCTGCAGACGCTGGTGCAGGGCCTCTTTCAGCGCGAGCTGCTGCTGGACTATCTGCGGCACTTCATCCTGTTCGAGGACGACGGCCGGCTGGTGAAGAAGGTGGCGGGCTACCACCAGTTCCATGCGGTGCGGGCGGTGGTGAGCAGCGTGCTGGCCGCATCCGACCCCGGTGCCGATGCCACCCGGCGCGGCAAGGGCGGCGTGGTGTGGCACACGCAGGGGGCGGGCAAGAGCATCGAGATGACTTGTCTGGCGGGCAAGCTGATGCAGCACCCGCGCATGGGCAACCCGACGCTGCTGGTGGTGACCGATCGCAATGACCTGGACAACCAGCTCTTCGGCGTGTTCGCCGGTGCGGCCGAGCTGCTGCGCGAGACCCCGGTGCAGGCCGACACGCGGCCCCGGCTGCGCGAGCTGCTGGCCAACCGGCCGTCCGGCGGCGTCGTCTTCACCACCATCCAGAAGTTCACGCCCGGCGAGGACGAGGACCGCTTCCCGGTGCTCTCCGAGCGCCACAACATCGTGGTGATCTGCGACGAGGCGCATCGCAGCCAGTACGGCTTCCAGGCCAGCATGCCGCGGCTGCACAGGCAACTGAAGGATGCGCGGGATGCCACGGCGGCCAATGAGCCCGTGGTGCTGCGGGCGGCTGAACCAGCGGCCCCGTACGGCACCGCGGGCGACGCCAGCTACTCACATCTGCGCAACGTGCGCTATGGCTATGCCCAGCATCTGCGCAGCGCCCTGCCGCAAGCCACGTTCGTGGCCTTCACCGGCACGCCGGTGTCGCTGGAGGACCGTGACACACGCGCGGTGTTCGGCGACTACGTCCACATCTACGACGTGGAGCAGGCCGTGAAGGACGGCGCCACGGTGCCCATCTACTACGAGAGCCGGCTGGCCCGGCTGGAGCTGAAAGAGGGCGATGCGCCGCAGCTCGACGAGGAGGTGGAGGAGCTGGCCGAGGACGAGGAGGACGACACGGCCAAGGCCGCGCAGCTGCGCCGCTGGGCTGCGCTGGAGAAGCTGGTGGGCTCGCCGCCGCGTATCCACAAGGTGGCGGCCGACCTGGTGGAACACTTCGAAAACCGCCTGGCCAGCCTGGACGGCAAGGCCATGGTGGTGGCCATGAGCCGCGAGATCTGCGTGCACCTGTACGACGCCATCGTCGCCCTGCGCCCGGGCTGGCACGACCCGGACCCGGACAAGGGCGTGGTGAAGATCGTCATGACGGGCGCCGCCTCGGACAAGGCGCTGCTCAAGCCCCACATCTACGGCAAGGACACCAAGAAGCGCCTGGAGCGCCGCTACAAGGACCCGGCCGACCCCCCCCGCGTCAGAATACTTGTCGCCCCGATAGGACCAGAGCTGTGAGACTGGTTCATTGATGGTGGTGGGAGGCTGTGGAGCTTGTGGGCGAAGGCCGGCGCGGTGGGCAACGCGGATGCGTTGTCCACGGCAAGCTGG
>JACRNC010000011.1 GCA_016219375.1 Burkholderiales bacterium | reverse complement strand
CGTGCTGCCGTTCGACTTGCATGTGTAAGGCATGCCGCCAGCGTTCAATCTGAGCCAGGATCAAACTCTTCAGTTCAATACCTGTTTAAAACTCACTCAAAACGGAATTGAAGTGAAACTTCACTTCCGTGAGCGTTTGGCGAGATCTTTCGACCCCACCAGGCTTCCGCCTTCTAACGCCCACGCTTATCGGCTGTTGATTTTTAAAGAACTACCGCTTTGCGGCGCGCTGCGTTGTTGTTTGCAGCGAAGAGGTGAGATTTTGTCAGCACCTTTTAACCTTGTCAAGCGCTTGGTTTTTATCGCGTTGCGCTGCTTGCTTGAAGCGGCGCGGCTGCTTGGAACCCTTTGCCTGACTCGCTGCCCGCGACTCCGGTTGCGGCCTTGCGGCGTCTCAATCGATGTCGTGATCAGCGAAGACCGCGACTATAGCACCGGGCCGAAATGGAATGCAAGCCCTGCTGGTGCAAACTTCTGTTTGTCCTTCGTTGATGCCTGGAGTCGTGACGCATGCCTCGTTTTTTTGTGGACTCGCCGCTTTCGGAGGCCACAGCACTCGTTTTGCCCAAGGAGGCCGCGCGCCATGCGCAGGTGCTGCGACTGCAGCCCGGGGACGAGGTGGATCTCTTCGACGGCCTTGGTGCGCAGTGGCGCGCCAAGGTGCTGGCGATGGGCGGTCGCAGCGAGGTGGAGGTGCAGTTGCTGGAGCGCAGCTGGCCCCGGGTGGAGCTGGACGTGGATGTGACGCTGGCCGTGGGCATGCCGGCCAATGATCGGATGGACGCGCTGGTGGAGAAGGCCGCCGAGCTGGGCGCAGCAGGCGTGCAGCCCCTGGTGTGCGAGCGCTCGGTGTTGCGACTGGACGGCGAGCGGGCGGCCAAGCGCGTGGCGCACTGGGCCGGCGTGGCCACCGCGGCATGCGAGCAGTCCGGACGGGTGAGGCTGCCGGCGCTCGGCAGCGTGATGCGCCTGGGCGACTGGCTGGGCGGACTCGATCAGCCGGCTGCAGCGGGTGCCGCGCGCTTCGTGCTGTCCTTTGCGGCGGACGCGCGCCCGCTGAAGGCGGCGCTCAGCGGGATGCAGAACTTGGAGCAGGTGGCGCTGCTGAGCGGGCCCGAGGGCGGGCTGTCGCCGACAGAAGAGGCGATGGCGCGTGAGTGCGGCTTCGTGCCGGTGACGCTGGGGCCGCGGGTACTGCGCGCGGACACCGCACCGCTGGCGGCCTTGGCCGTGCTGGGCGCGCTGACCGAGACCCGGTGAAGCGCCCTCTGCCGATTCAGGCGGCGGGAGGCTGGGGCGACGAGCCCTCTGCGGGATCAGCGATGCCCGTGCGCAGCGACCCCGCGACGAGGTCGAAGCGGTAGAGGCGGCACTCGATGGCGCCGTTCCACATCGGGATGCGGCGCGCGGCTTTCAGACGCATGGCCTGGGGCAGCTTCATGTCCGGGCTGAGCAGCCAGGCCGTCCAGCCGGTGTAGTGGCGCTTCCAGTGCGCGGCCAGACGCTCGAAGAAATCCGCCGGCGCGGCGTCGCGAGAGGCCTGGCTGCCCTTGGGCCCGATGCGCTCGCCGTAGGGCGGGTTGAGCATGAGCACGCCGGCGGGTGCGGGCGCGGGGCGCTGCAGGGCGTCGGCGGTCTTGAAGTCGATGGCGTGGCGCACGCCGGCGCGCTCGGCATTGCGGGTGGCGAAGTCGGTGAGGCGATAGGCGACGTCACCAGCGAAAACTGGAACCGCGGGCGGGCGGATGCGGCTGCGCAACTGGTCGCGCAGCGATTGCCAGGCGCGGTGCTGCTCGCGGAAAGGCGCCCAGCGCTCGCAGGCGAAGCGGCGCTGCAGGCCCGGGGCGATGTCGCAGGCGATCTGCGCGGCCTCGATGGCGATGGTGCCGGCGCCGCAGCAGGGGTCGAGCAGCGGGCCGTCGGACTCGCGGCCCTGCCAGTCGGCGGCGGCAAGCATGGCGGCGGCCAGCGTCTCCTTGAGCGGGGCCTCGCCCTTGTCCTCACGCCAGCCGCGCTTGAAGAGTGGCTGGCCGGAAGTGTCCGCGTAGAGGTGAGCGCGATCTTCGGTGAGGTGAAGGATGAGCGGCAGGTCGGGCCACTGCGTATCGACGCTGGGCCGCTCGCCGACCGACTCGCGCAAGTGGTCGCAGACGGCATCCTTGATGCGCAGGCCGGCGAAGTGCAGGCTACGCAAGGGGCTGCGCTGCGAGGTGACGTCCACGCGCAGGGTCTGCTCCGGCGCGATCCAGTCCGGCCAGTGGACCTGGCGGGCGAGGTCGTAGAGATCACCCTCGCTCTGATAGCCACCCTGGGCCAGCAGCCACAGCACGCGCTGGGCCAGGCGGCTCTGCAGGTTCAGCCGCAGGGTGAGCTGCAGTGCGCGATCCACAGGCGCGTCGACCCAGACGCCGCCGCGCACTTCCTCCACCGCGGCCGCGTCACCGCAGATGTGCTGCGCCTCGGCCGCAAGCCAGGATTCGACGCCGGCGGCGCAGGGCAGGAAGAGGCTTTGCACGCTCACGGGGCGACTCGACGGGAAAGAGGCGATGCGGAAACGCGCTTACAGCGCGCGCCGCAGGTTGGCCGGGGCGATGCGCAGGGCCTCGCGGTACTTGGCGACGGTGCGACGGGCGACCTGGATGCCCTGCTCCTCCAGCATCTGGCTGAGCTGGTTGTCCGACAGCGGCTTGGACGCGTCCTCGGCCGCCACCAGTTGCTTGATCAGCGCCCGCACCGCGGTGCTGGATGCATTGCCGCCGGCCTCGGTGTTGAGCGAGGAGCCGAAGAAGTACTTGAGCTCGAAGGTGCCGAAAGGCGTGGCCATGTACTTGGCCGTGGTCACGCGCGAGATGGTCGACTCGTGCAGGCCGAGCTCGTCGGCGATCTCACGCAGCACCAGCGGCTTCATCGCGATCTCGCCGTGGGTGAAGAAGTTCTTCTGCCGCTCGACGATGGCACTGGAGACACGCAGGATGGTGTCGAAGCGCTGCTGGATGTTCTTGACGAACCAGCGCGCCTCCTGCAGCCGGCTGGCCAGGGCCTGGCCGCTGCCGTCGCCCCCGCTGCCGCGCGCACCGCGGTGCTGCTTGAGCGCCTGGGCGTAGAGGTCGTTGATGCGCAGCTTGGGCATGACGTCTGGGTTCAGGACGACCTTCCAGCCGCGGCCCGACTTCTGCACGATCACGTCGGGCGTGATGATGTTGGCCTCGGCCCGCGTGAACGGCCGGCCAGGCTTGGGCTCCAGCGCGACGATCAGCGCCTGCGCCTGGCGCAGCAGCTCTTCATCGGCGCCGGTGGCGGCCATCAGCTTCTTGACGTCGCGGCGGGCCAGTAGCTCCAGATGCTGCTTGCAGATCAGGATGGCGATGACCTGGGCCTCGCTGCGCGGCTGGGTGCGCAGCTGCAGGATCAGGCAGTCCGACAGGTCGGCCGCGCCGACGCCGGTGGGCTCCAGGCTCTGCAGCCACTTCAGGCCGCAGCGCAGCTGGGACAGCAGGTCGTCCCAGGCGTCGGGGTCGGCCTCTTCCAGGCCGGGGGCCAGGCGCTGGGCGATTTCTTCCAGCGTGCCGTCGAGGTAGCCGTCTTCGTTGAGCGAATCGATCAGCACCTCGACCGCGGCAGCGTCGGTGGGCGACAGGCGCATGCCGCGCAGCTGCTCGCGCAGGTGGTCCTGCAGCGAGCCGGCAATTTCGGTGCGCTCCAGCGGGTCGCTGTCGTCGTCGTCGCCGGCCGACTTGCCCGAGGGCGTCTCGCGGATACCGTCGAAGTCGTCGCGCTCGGTGCCGTTCTCCCAGTCCTCGCGTTCGGTCGCGCCGAACTCCATGCTGTCCACGGCGGGCTCGGCTGCGTCGCTGCCGCCATCACCGTCGCCGGATTCAGCGCCGTCGCTGCGCTCGCCGACCCGCTCGGGCAGCGGCTGCTCCAGCGGGGTGAACTCCTCCTCGGCCTCGAGGAAGGGGTTCTGCTCCAGCATCTGCTCGACCTCTTGATGAAGCTCAAGCGTGGAGAGCTGCAGCAGCCGGATGGACTGCTGCAGCTGCGGCGTGAGCGCCAGGTGCTGCGAGAGGCGGAACTGCAGGGACGGCTTCATCGCGGCGGCTACATGCGGAAGTGCTCGCCGAGGTAGACCTTGCGCACGTCGCGGTTGTCGACGATCTCGTGCGGCGTGCCTTCGGCCAGCACGCGGCCCTCGCTGATGATGTAGGCGCGGTCGCAGATGCCCAGCGTCTCGCGCACGTTGTGGTCGGTGATCAGCACGCCGATGCCGCGCTTCTTGAGGAAGCGGATGATGCGCTGGATCTCGATGACGGCAATCGGATCGACGCCGGCAAACGGCTCGTCAAGCAGGATGAAGCGCGGCTGCGTGGCCAGCGCGCGGGCGATCTCGACACGCCGGCGTTCACCACCCGAGAGCGACAGCGCCGAGTTGCCGCGCAGGGCCTCGATGCTCAGCTCCTTGAGCAGGGCGTCCAGGCGGCGGGCGATCTTGTCGCTCGAGAGCGGCTTGCCGTGGCTGTCGCGCTGCAGCTCCAGCACAGCGCGGATGTTCTCCTCCACCGTGAGCTTGCGGAAGATCGACGCCTCCTGCGGCAGGTAGGACAGCCCCAGGCGCGAGCGCTGGTGGATGGGCAGGGCCTGCACCGGCTGGCCGTCGATGAGGATCTGGCCGGCATCGGCGCGCACCAGGCCGACGATCATGTAGAAGCTGGTGGTCTTGCCCGCGCCGTTGGGGCCAAGCAGGCCGACGACCTCACCGGCGGTGACGGCCAGATGCACGTCCTTGACGACCTGGCGCGCGCCGTAGCGCTTTTGCAGCCCGCTGACGTGCATGCGGCTGGGCTCGGCCGCAGGGCCCGTGGCGGCCGGCGCGTTGGCGGGGGCTGCCGCGCTCAAGGCTGGCTGCCGGCGGCGTCGCTGCCGGGCTTGGGCGAGATCACGCCGCGCACGCGACCGCCGGGGGCGGCCGAATCCGGCCCGCCGGCGACCTGGAACACGTCGGTCGTGTTGTTGTAGGTGATGGTCTGGCCCACCACCTCGTCGGCCACGGCCGCGCCGCGCAGGCGGCGCATGACGGCACGGCCGGTGAAGCGGATGACGTCGGTCGCGCCGTCGTATTCGATGCGTTCGGACTCGCCTTCGATGTACTCGTCCAGGCCCTCGCGCTTCTGGCGGAAGTAGGCCCGGCCGGCGCTGCCGCCGGTGGCCACGGCGTTCTGCGTGCCGTTGGTGTTCTGGCGCACCTCCACGCGCTGGGCGCGCAGGATCATGGTGCCCTTGGTGATGTCGACGTCGCCGGTCAGGATGTTGACTTGGCGGGCGTCATCGGCCCGCGCCGAGTCGGCGACGAAGTTCAGCGGCTTGAAGCGGTCGGCCCGCTCCGCCTGGGCCGCCAGGGCGCCGGCCAGCCCGATGCACAGGATCAGGGCACGGACCAGCTGCTTGGGGGCCACCGGGGCCGCGGGATTCATCGGGCGCATGGAATCGTCGGCATGAATATTGCGGTCGATTCTAGCGGGCGCCTCGGAGAACGGCGCGCGGCTGCGGCAAATATTTGCATCTGGGCAGCGCCTGCGCCCTGATCAGGCAGGCGCTGCAAGACCGCCGCACAGGCCGGGGCTCAGCCCTTGCGCAACTGGGCCACCAGCGCGTCCACCACGGCCAGGGCCTTCTGGTTGTCGCCCACCATCGACGGCCCAGTAAGGAAGCGCCCACCCACGCCCAGCGAGGGCACGCCCTCGATGTTGTAGGCCTGGCCCAGGCGGTTGGCCGCCGCCAGCTTGCCCTGCATGGCAAAGCCGCTGTAGAGCGCGGTGAACTTGGCGCGGTCCACGCCGTTGCGGGCGACGAAGTCGGCGGCGACGGCCGGGTCGTCCAGCCGGGCATGGGCCTTGTGCAGGGCGTCGAAGATCTTCTGCTGCAGCGCGGGCGTGACGGCGTTCATGCCTTCCAGCGCGAAGTACAGGCGCTGCAGCGGCGCCCAACTGCTGCGGAAGGCGATGGGCACGCGGCGCAGCGCCACGTCGGCAGGCAGCTTGGCCGCCCAGGCGTCGAGCACCGGCTCGAACTCGTGGCAGTGCGGGCAGGCGTAGGAGAAGAACTCGACCACTTCGATCTTGCCCGGGCTGGCCGTGGGCGCCGGCGGGTTGACCCGGGCATAGCTGCCGGCGGGCAGCGCGCCGGCGGCCTGGGCCCGCACGGCGACCGGCAGCACGGCGGAGGCGGCGCCCAGGCCGACGGCCAGGGTGTTGAAGGTGCGGCGTTTGATCATGTCGGGCTCCTCTTGTGGCCGGGGTGCCCCGGCGGGATGCGGGCGCGCGGCCCCATCGTCATGGCGCTGACCCGGGGCGCCGCCCGGGGTTCAGGCCAGCAACAGTTCTTTTCAACGGCTGGCGGCGATCAGGGCAGATTCCACGCCCGCGGCGCCCAGCTTGGCCCGGGCCTCGTCGGCCTGCGCGCGGTCCAGCGGGCCGACGCGCACGCGGTAGACCACCTTGCCGCCCTGGTCGCGCTCGCTGATGCGGCCCTCCAGGCCCAGCATGGCGAGCTTGGCGCGCTGCTGCTCGGCCTCTTCCAGGCCGGCGAAGGCACCGGCCTGCACGAAGAAGGACGAGCCCTGCGGCGCGGGCGCGGCAGCCGGCGCCGCAGCGCCCTCGCCGGCCAGGATGGCGGCCGGGTCACGCTGGGAGCCGGGCGCCGAGCCGGTGACTGCAGCCGATGCGGCGGCGGGCGACTCCACGACCGCGCCCGAGGCGGCCGGCGCCACCGCGCGCGGGCGGGCCGGGTTCTTGCCGTGCAGCGGGGCGTTCGGGTCCCAGTTGCGGTTCTTCTCGGCCTCGGCCGCGTCCTGCTCGGGCGTGCGGCCGCCGACCTTGTCGACAAAGGGCACCGGCACCTTGGTCACGTAGACGGCCACGCCCAGCGCCAGGGCCAGGCCGATGAGCAGGCCGACGATCAGGCCGATGGCGAATCCGCCGTGCTGGGTGTGCTTGCGCTGTGTCTGCTTCAAAGGAACCTCACATCTTTTCGGGGGCGCTGACCCCCAGGATCGCCAGGCCGTTGCGCAGCACCTGGGCGGTGGCCTGCAGCAGGGCCAATCGGGCCGTGGACAGCGCGCGGTCATCGACCAGGAAGCGCTCGGCGGCGTAGTAGCTGTGGAAGGCGCCGGCCAGGTCGCGAAGGTAGAAGGCGACATCGTGCGGCGCCAGGCCCTGGGCGGCGGCGGCCAGCATGCCGGGGTAGTCGGCCAGGCGGGTCATCAGCGCAAGCTCGGTGTCGGCCGTCAGCAACGACAGGTCGGCCTGCGACGCATCCGGCGCGGCGCCGAAGCGCTCGGCATATTGCTGGGCCACCGAGCAGATCCGCGCATGGGCGTACTGCACGTAGAAGACCGGGTTCTCGTCGTTCTGCTTGAGGGCCAGATCCACGTCGAAGACGAACTCGGTATCGGCCTTGCGGCTGATCAGGAAGAAGCGCACCGCGTCCTTGCTGGTCCACTCGATCAGGTCGCGCAGCGTGACGTAGCTGCCGGCGCGCTTGGAGATCTTGACCTCCTCGCCGCCGCGCATCACGGTGACCATCTTGTGCAGCACGTAGTCCGGGTAGCCGGCGGGGATGCCCACACCGGCGGCTTGCAGGCCGGCACGCACGCGGGCGATGGTGCCGTGATGGTCAGAGCCCTGGATGTTGATGGCCTTCTTGTAGCCGCGCTCCCACTTGACGATGTGGTAGGCCACGTCCGGCACGAAGTAGGTGTAGCCGCCGTCGGACTTGCGCATGACGCGGTCCTTGTCGTCACCGTAGTCGGTGGTGCGCAGCCACAAGGCGCCGTCCTGCTCGAAGGTCTTGCCCGCGTCGATGAGCTTCTGGACCGCCGCCTCCACGCGGCCGTCGGTGTAGAGGCTGGACTCCAGGTAGTAGTTGTCGAAGCGCACGCCGAAGGCCTTCAAGTCCAGGTCCTGCTCGTGGCGCAGGTAGGCGACGGCGAACTGGCGGATGTTGTCCAGGTCGTCGGCATCGCCGCTGGCGGTGAAGGCGCGGTCGTCGGCATGCACCGTCTCGCGGGCCAGGTAGGCCCGGGCGATGTCGGCGATGTAGTCGCCGTTGTAGGCCGACTCCGGCCAGTGTGGGTCACCCGGCTTGTGGCCCTTGATGCGCGCGTGAGTGGACCAGGCCAGGGTGCTGATCTGCACGCCGGCGTCGTTGTAATAGAACTCGCGCGTGACCGCCCAGCCCTGCGCCTCGAAGAGGTTGCATAGCGCGTCGCCCAGCGCCGCCTGGCGGCCGTGGCCCACGTGCAGCGGGCCGGTGGGGTTGGCGCTGACGAACTCCACCAGCACGCGGCGGTCGGACTGCGGCTGGCGGCCGAAGCGCTCGCGCGCGGTCAGCACCTCGGCGACGACCGCCTGCTTGGCCTCGGGCTTGAGGCGCAGGTTGATGAAGCCAGGGCCGGCGATCTCCAGCGCCGCCACCCAGCGCTGCACGGCCGGCTGGCGCTGCAGGGCCTCGACCAGGGCCTGGGCCAGTTCACGGGGGTTCTTCTTGAGCGGCTTGGCCAGCTGCATGGCCGCGGTGCAGGCCAGGTCGCCGTGGGCCGCCTGCTTGGGTGCCTCGAAGGCGGCCGCCGGAGGCGTGGCGGCGTCGCCGGCCAGCTCGACCAGGGCCTGGCCCAGGGCGGCCAGCAGTTCTTGCTTGGCTTGAATCATGGGGCGCGATTCTACGAGCCGGGGTCTTGGCGACCGGGCTTGCAAGGCCGCTTGAAAGCCAGCTGCAGGCCGGTGCGGGCCGGGCGTTCCAGGCCCTCAATAGCCCGGCTCTACCCCGGGTTTTCGGGCGAGCGCCAGCCGCCCGGGCGTGGGAGCATCGCCCCTTACATGGCCACGGACGCCGTCGACATCGACATCGAAGACACGCGCATCGGCAAGTACCGCGTGCTGCGCAAGCTGGGCGAAGGCGCCACCAGCGAGGTCTTCCTGTGTCGCGACGACTTCCACGACCGCGAGGTGGCCATCAAGCGCGTGCGGGCCGCGGCTCTGGACGCGGTCGACGGCCCGGTCTACGCCCGCTTCTTTGCCGCCGAGGCCGCGCTGGTCGGCCGGCTGCAGCACCCCAACGTCGTGCAGATCTTCGACGCCGTGGCCGACTCCGCGGCGCCCTACGTGGTGATGGAGTACGTGCCCGGCACCACGCTGCGCAGCTTCTGCCGCCCCGACCACCTGCTGCCGCTGGAGCTCATCGTCGAGATGGGCTTCAAGTGCGCGATGGCGTTGGGCTATGTCTTCCGCCAGGGGCTGATCCACCGCGACGTCAAGCCGGCCAACATCCTGGCCGTGACCAGCGACGGCAGCGCCAGCGGCCTGGTCACCGACATCAAGGTGACCGACTTCGGCAGCGTGCTCAACCTGGCGTCGGAGACGACGCAGGTCTACCGCGTGGGCTCGCTGGCCTACATGTCGCCCGAACAGCTCGACGGCCAGCCGCTGGACTGCCGCACCGACATCTACTCGCTGGGCGCCGTGCTCTATCACCTGATCGCCGGGCGGCCGCCCTTCGAGGCCGAGTCGCAGGCGGTCATGATGAACCAGATCTACAACGCCCTGCCGCAGCCGCTGACCGGCCTGCGCGCCGGCGTGGACGAGGCGGTGAACCAGGTCATCCAGCGCGCGCTGACCAAGTCCCCGGCCGACCGCTATCCGCACTGGGACGCCTTCGCGCAGGCGCTGTCCGACCTGGTCGCGCAGCGCAAGGTGCCGCGTGGCCACATCCAGGGCGTGCTCGACTCCGAGCGCTTCAACCTGCTGCGCGCGCTGGATTTCTTCTCCGGCTTCGGCGACGTGGAGCTCTGGGAGGTGGTGCACCGCGCCAAGTGGCAGCGCTTCCCGTTCGGGCATTCGCTGTATCGCCGCGGCGAGGAGGGGCGCACCTTCCACATCATTGCCCAGGGCAGCGTGGAGGTCTTCCGCTCCGGCAAGCGCGTGGCCTTGCTGGGCGCGGGCACGTCGGTGGGTGAGATGGCCTATCTGGCGCCCAGCCCCGAGCTGCGCCGCCACAGCACCGACGTGCTGGTGGCCGAGCCGGCCACGACCATCTCCTTCACGCCCGAGACGCTGCAGCAGCTCAGCGCCAGCTGCCGGCACATGTTCGACGAGGCCTTCATCCGCGTGCTGGTGCGTCGGCTGCATGCCGCACACGAGGCCCTGGCCCACCCGCGGCGCATCCTGTAGTCTGGCGGCAGCCCGCGCGCCGCCGCGGGCCGCATGGAGACGGCCACGCACACCGGCCACGACAAGGAGACGACGCATGCGCCCCAACTGCTTCTTCCGCATCCTGCTGCTGGCCACCGTGCTGGCCGGCGGCCTGGCCGCCCCCGGCATCGCCAGCGCCCAGGACGCCGGCTGCGCCGCGCGCGCCGATGAGCGCAAGCTGACCGGCGCCGCCCGCAGCAGCTTCATCAAGAAATGCGAGGCCGAAGCCGCCGCCGCCAGCGAAGCCGCATCCGGCGCCGACGCCACCTGCGAGGCCCTGGCCGCCGACAAGAAGCTGGCCGGCGCGGCGCGCTCCAGCTTCGTCAAGAAGTGCACCGCCAACCCGGCTGCGGCCGAGGCCCAGGCGCTGTGCGAGAAGCAGGCCGCCGAGAAGAAGCTCGCCGGCGCGGCCCGCACCAGCTACGTCACGCGCTGCGTGGGCGACGCCGGGTTCTGACGGCCGACGCCGCTCAGCGCGTCCACACCCCGCGCGCCAGCAGCGTGGCCGCCAGCGGGATCACCAGGATCAGGTGCGCCTGGAACATGATCCAGCGGCGCACGCTGCGGATCTCCGCCTCGGCGGGCAGCGAGCCGTCGCGCTCCACCGCCTTCTTCCAGCGCAGGAAGGCCAGCGTCGGCTTGATGGACATCAGCCCGGCCAGCACGAACAGCGTCACCTTGATGTGCAGCAGCGGCTGCGCGCCGTACCAGGCCGCGCCCTTCATGCCCCAGATGATGCGGGCCAGGCCGGTGAAGAGCACCGCAATCGCCGCAAAGAGATAGATCACGTCCACCCGCGCCAGCCGGCGCACCACCGCGGCATTGAGCCACTCCGGGCGGCACAGCGCGGCCTCGCTGGTGATGAACACCGTCATCGTCAGGATGGCGGCCAGGTGCAGGTAGGCAAGGATGGCTTCAGTAAGCATGGTCGTGCTGGGGTGGGGGCGGATGGGGCCGGGTACGCGCGGCTGCGCGGGGCACAGGTACGCATCCGGGCGCATCCGGGCGCATCCGGGCGCGCGGCATTGTGCGTCGTCCCGCCGCGGGCTGCCTTGATGGCGGCCATGACGCGGTCGGCTCGCCGCAACCCTCTTGCGGCGCACGCAGGGCGCGGCTCAAGGCTCGGCCGTGCCCCCGGGCGCCGCGGCCGGGCGCCAGTAGCCCGGTTCGCCATAGGTCTGCTTGAGGAAGTCGATCCACAGCCGCAGCCGCAGCGGCAGATGCTTGCGCTGGGCGAAGACGGCGTAGATGCCGTTGGGCGGGGCGGCAAAGGCGTCCAGCACCGACACCAGTTCGCCCGAGGCGATCTCGGCCTGCACCTCCCACGTTGATCGCCAGGCCAGGCCCAGCCCGGCGCGGCACCAGTCGTGCAGCACTTGCCCGTCCGAGCAGTCCAGCCGCGCGCCGGGCCGCAGGTGCACCACCTGGCCGTCGATGCTGAAGGCCCAGCCGCGCGTCTGGCTCGATTCGGAGCTGAGCACCAGGCAGTCGTGCTGCATCAGCTCCTGCGGATGCAGCGGCGTGCCGCGGCGCTTGAGGTAGCCGGGCGCGGCCACGCACAGCCGGCGGTTGTCGGCCAGGCGCACGCTGACCAGGGACGAGTCCGCCAGGTCGCCCACGCGCACGCCGCAGTCGAAGCCCTCGTTGACCAGGTCCACCACCCGGTCGGCCAGGTTCAGCGACAGCGACACATCCGGATGCGCGGCCAGAAAGCGCGGCACCAGCGGCGCCACGTGCCGCCGCCCGAAGCCCGCCGGCGCGGTGATGCGCAGGTGGCCGCTGGCCTTGACGCCGCCGGCGCTGACGCTGGCCTCGGCGCTGGTCAGATCCGCCAGGATGCGCTGCGCATCCTCCAGGAAGGCGCTGCCCTCGTGCGTGAGCGTGATGCGCCGCGTGGTGCGCACCATCAGCTTCACACCCAGGCGCTCTTCCAGCGCGTCGATGCGCCGGCCGATGACGGCAGGCGCCACCCCCTCGGCCTGCGCGGCGGCGGTCAGGCTGCCCTTGGTGGACACAGCCACGAAGGATTCGATTTGCTTCAGTCGATCCATGTGATTACCGGCATGGCGACAGACATTAGTGTTTGAAAAGTAAAAGATCAAGCCTGCGCCCAGTGGGCAATGTGCGCACCTGTGGGCCTTACAGTTCCATCTTCGCGCGCGGGCGGGCCCTGTTTCGGGCACTGGCCGTGCCCCGTCTTTCCTCCATCCCAACCGTCTACGTCGCGGAGCTGTCCATGACCCAACTGTCCCTGCCGGCCGGCATGCAGATCACCGGCGCCATCGAGCCCGGCTTCGAGCAGATCCTCACCCTCCCCGCGCTGGAGTTGGCCGCCAAGCTGCACCGCGCCTTCGAGCCGCGTCGCCAGGAGCTGCTGGCTGCCCGCGTGGAGCGCGCCAAGCGCCTGGATGCCGGCGAGCGCCCGGACTTCCTGGCCGAGACCAAGCACATCCGAGAAGGCGACTGGACGATCGCCCCCATCCCCGAGGCCCTGAAGTGCCGCCGCGTGGAGATCACCGGCCCGGTCGAGCGCAAGATGATCATCAACGCCTTCAACTCGGGCGCTGATTCGTACATGACCGACTTCGAGGACTCCAACACCCCGAATTGGTCCAACCAGATCCAGGGCCAGATCAACCTGTTCGAGGCCATCCGCCGCACCATCAAGATCGACGGCGGCGCCACTGGCAAGACGTATCAACTGAACGACAAGATCGCCACGCTGCAGGTGCGCCCGCGCGGCTGGCACCTGGACGAGAAGAACGTGCTGGTGGACGGCCAGCGCATGAGCGGCGGCATCTTCGACTTCGCGCTCTTCCTCTTCCACAACGCCAAGGAGCAGATCGCCCGCGGCGCCGGCCCCTTCTTCTATCTGCCCAAGATGGAAAGCCACCTGGAGGCGCGCCTGTGGAACGACATCTTCGTGATGGCGCAAAAGGAAATCGGCCTGCCGCAGGGCACCATCAAGGCCACCGTGCTGATCGAGACCATCGTCGCCGCCTTCGAGATGGACGAGATCCTCTATGAGCTGCGCGAGCACAGTGCCGGCCTGAACGCCGGCCGCTGGGACTACATCTTCAGCTGCATCAAGAAGTTCAAGAACGACAAGAACTTCTGCCTGGCCGACCGCGCCAAGGTGACGATGACTTCGCCCTTCATGCGCGCCTATGCGCTGCTGCTGCTCAAGACCTGCCACAAGCGCAATGCGCCGGCGATGGGCGGCATGTCGGCCCTGATCCCGATCAAGAACGATCCGGAGAAGAACGCCATCGCCATGCAGGGCATCATCAACGACAAGAAGCGCGACGCCACCGACGGCTACGACGGCGGCTGGGTGGCCCACCCGGGCCTGGTCGAGCCGGCGATGAAGGAATTTGTCGCCGTGCTGGGCGACCGCCCCAACCAGATCGACAAGAAGCGCGACGACGTCCACGTGACCGCGGCCGACCTGCTGAACTTCCAGCCCGAGACGCCCATCACCGAGACCGGCCTGCGCATGAACATCAACGTCGGCATCCACTACCTGGGCGCCTGGCTGGCCGGCAACGGCTGCGTGCCCATCCACAACCTGATGGAAGACGCCGCCACCGCCGAGATCAGCCGCAGCCAGGTTTGGCAGT
Organism: Burkholderiales bacterium; assembly: GCA_016219375.1. Classification (GTDB taxonomy): domain Bacteria; phylum Pseudomonadota; class Gammaproteobacteria; order Burkholderiales; family Burkholderiaceae_C; genus Aquabacterium. The sequence continues at coordinate 219,699 of JACRNC010000011.1, read as the reverse complement.
GGATCCGCTCGCCCAAGGGCGTGCTGGAAGACGGCCGCAAGGTCACGGCCGAGCTGGTGCGCCAGCTCATCAGTGAGGAGCTGCCCAAGGTCAAGGCCACCGGCGTGCCGGGCAAGTTCGACCGCGCAGCCGAGATCTTCGAGGTGATGAGCACCCAGGAGAAGTTCGAGGAGTTCCTCACGCTGCCGCTGTACGAGGAAGTCTGAGGCCCACCCGCCGCAATGACCAAGGGCGCCCCGCGGGGCGCCCTTTTTCGTTATCGCCACAGGACACCATGGCTATGAAGCCCGGCATCACCCCATGACGCCGCCGGACCCGGTGGAGGCCATCAAGTTCCGGATGGAGCAGAGCGGCCTGACGGTCAAGGACCTCGAGCCCCTGATCGGGCGCAGCAACCGGGTCTACGAAGTGCTGAACCGCAAGCGCCCCCTGACCCTGGCCATGATCCGCAGGCTGCACAGCAAGCTGGGCATCCCTGCACAAGTGCTGATCAGCGAGCCCGCGGCGGGCTAGACGTGTCGGCCGTCAGACACCCCGTAACAGGCAGTCCAGAGCGGCGACGATGGTGTGGGCCTCACTGTGCAGATCGAGGACCTCCGTGCCCATCAGCCGGCGAGGCACCGCGGCGAGGAACTACGTGGCCATCAGGTACGAGGCGTCTTCGACCTCGAAGACGGGGTTGAGCAGCCTGGCCGGCTTGGGGCGGCATCAAGCGGAAGGAGCGGGACCACCACGCAGGTGTTCGGTGTGCCACAGCATGGACACCAAAAAAAAACGCCCCGCCGAAGCGGGGCGTTTTCACGCTAGCAGGATCTCAGGCGAGATCAGAAGCGGTGACGCACGCCGACGGCGAAGCTGTTGCCAGAATCCCAGTCGTTGCCAGCGACGTTATCGCTGTTCTTGTCGTACATGTACGCGGCGTACACGTCGGTGCGCTTGGACAGGTTGTAGTCGTAGCCGATCGTGAAGACCTTGTTCTTAGCTTCGGCAGCGCCGCTCTCCAGCTTCAGCTGACCGTAGGAAGCGAGCAGAGCGCCCGCGCCCAGGGGCACGGACACGCCAACTTGCCACTGCTTCGCTTCCAGATCGCTGCCACCTGCGTCAAACTCGGTCGTGCCGTCGGTGTACTGACCAAACAGCTTGGCACCGCCGAAGTCGTAGCTGGCACCCAGCTGCCACACCTTCTGCTCGTCACCGAACGTGAAGGTACCCGGAACGTTTGCAAAGACGTCTGACAGCGCGGTAGCTGCCGGGGTGATATTACCGCCCGCAACGATGGCGCCGGGATTCGCCGCAGTGCTAGCCGTCTTGAAGTTCTGGTACGTAGCGGTAATGCCGAACGGACCGGCCAAGTACGTCAGGTTGGCCGCCCAGCTATTGCCGTTGTCGGTGCCAGTCGTTTCCTTGAACTGGTATTGCACGGCAGCCGTGAAGCCGCTCAGGTTCGGAGTCACATACTTGATGGTGTTGCTCCAGCCAGAGTCGCCAAGCACCAAGCCAACATCGCCGAAGGTCTGACGGATGGTGGGCGACACGCCGAAGGAACCACCGAAGGGATTGAAGGCCAGCGAGGACAGGAACAGCAGGTTGTCCATGCGGCCGACGGTCACAGAGCCGAAGTCACCGGCCAAGCCGATGTTGGCGTTGCGGGCCCAGAAGGTGTCGGTGTCGGAACGGCCAGCGTCGCCAACGTCCGGACGCAGGAAGCTCTCGAGCATGAAAGTGCCCTTCAGGCCGTTGCCGAGGTCTTCGACGCCCTTGAAGCCGATGAAGCTGGTGGTCATCACATTGCTAGCGACTTCGGTGGTGGCGTCAGAGTCCCCGAGGGAAGAAGTCTCGAAGCGGCCGACAGCGACATCCACGACGCCGTACAGGGTGACGGAGGATTGAGCGCTGGCGGCGCCGGCGGCCAGCAGGGTCATCGCGGCGAGGGCGACTTTGCGAATCATGTTGTTCACTCCTAGCAGAAGAGAAAGTGTGAAGGTTTTGGCAACCTTTGGAGTTGGCGGCGGCCCCGGGGGGCCGTCGACCAGCCGGGCCATTGTGCGGCGATTTGGCGGGGTGTCCACGGGTTGACCCGGTGCGGCCGCCCTCGGGGGGGCCAGTTGGGGCGGTTTTTGTCGCTCATGAGCAACAAAACGTGCTTCAAGCGGCAGGCTTTGCCGTGTTGAGCTGCTCACGGGTGGCCAGCGCGGCGCGGCGGGCGGCGTCGGCGAAATCGGCGCCGGACGAGGCATAGAGCACGGCGCGGGAGCTGTTGACGGCGATGGGTGCATCCGGGCGCCAGCCGGCCCGCACGGTGGCCTGGGCATCGCCACCCTGGGCGCCGACGCCGGGGATGAGCAGCGGCACAGTGGGCGCCAGCTCACGTACGCGGGCGATCTCCGCCGGGTAGGTGGCGCCGACAACCAGGCCGGTCTGGCCGGTGGGGTTCCAGGCGGTCTGGGCCAGGCGGGCGAGGTGCTCGTAGACGGTGGGCTGGCCCTCGACATCGGCCAGGCGGCGGGCCTGCAGGTCGTCGCCACCGGGGTTGGACGTACGGCAGAGCAGGAAGACGCCGCGGTCGGGCGAGCGCAGATACGGCTGGACCGAGTCCCAGCCCATGAAGGGCGACAGGGTGACGGCGTCGGCGTCGTAGCGCTCGAAGGCTTCGCGGGCGTAGAGCTCGGCCGTGGCGCCGATGTCGCCGCGCTTGGCGTCGAGGATGACCGGCACGCGGGGCGCGGCACGGCGGATGTGGGCGATCACCCGCTCCAACTGGTCTTCGGCGCGGTGGGCGGCGAAGTAGGCGATCTGCGGCTTGAAAGCGAGCACGAGGTCCGCCGTGGCGTCCACGATGGCGCAGCAGAAGTCTGCGATGCGGGCGGCATCGCCGCGCCAGGCCTCGGGGAAGCGGGCCGGGTCAGGGTCCAGGCCGACGCACAGCAGGCTGTCGTTGAGGCGCTCGGCGGCGCGCAGGCGGTCGATGAAGCTCATGCGGCCGCATTGTAGGAAGCGGGGTAGGAAGCGGGATTTGGCCGGCCCGCGCGAGAGGGAGCAGCACCGGCGAGGGGGGGCCGCCGCTCTCGCTATACGTATATGTAGGGCCTGCGTGCGAGCGCGGGGATGCTCAGGCGAGCAGCGGCTCGCCGGGCGAGGCCCACTGGACAAGGAAGTCCATCACGCGGTGCAGGCCGTAGCCGGCGCAGGCGCAGCCGACAGCCAGCAGGTCCGGCTGGGCGGCGGCGCCGGGCGGGGTGAAGGCCAGCACGGCAAGGGCACCTAGCCAAGGCAGCGCGGCGGCCAGGGCGCCGGCGATGAGCTGGCGCCATTGCGGCGCGCGGCGACGGTCGAAGAGGCCGACGAGGTTGAGCCGCCAGGCGGCGACGAAGAAGTTGGCCGTCAGGACGATGGCCAGCAGCAGGGCGGCCAGGAGGGATGAGAGCTGGTCGGGCATGGAGGCGGTTCCGCGTGCAGGCCCCACGAGGCCGGATGGTGCAGCGCAGCATAGCTGCGCCTCGACAGCAGATTAAGGGTTGACCCTTAAGCCGGGGACACCGGGCTGGTGGGCAGCGGGCATCCGTCACGGCAGGCGGCGGATGGGCGCGGCGGGCAGGCGCCATGCCGGGCCCGGCGTGGCGGGGACGCGACGGGCAGGCGGCGCGCCGGTCTGCGGTCTGCGGTCTGCGGTCTGCGGTCTGCGGTCTGCGGTCTGCGGTCTGCGGTGGTCTGCGGTCTGCGGTCTGCGGTCTGCGGTCTGCGGTCTGCGGTCTGCGGTCTGCGGTCTGCGGTCTGCGGTCGCCTATTGGTCATGACGGGGTCATGACGGTCTGTCCGCCGAGCAGTCCGACCAGCGACCGGATGCGCCGGCGCCCTGCCAAGGATTTCACGCAGATCGTCTGAATTGCGCCGTCAGGGGCGCTTTTCAGCGGCCATCGGCGTCTGACACGTTCAGCTACAACCTCACGAGCCGATAACGGAGATGCGAGAAGCCGCCGGATGGGTCGCCCGGCGCCGGCGTGGCGCGCGGGCTGCCGGGGGCGCCGACCTGGCCTGCCGGTTGTTGCTGGGGCGGTTGCCCGCGTGGTTGCACGCGTGGTTGCACGCGCTTTCGCCCACCGGCCCATCCAGAGCCGCCCGCATCGCCCCCAGCGATCACGAGCCACCGATCACGAGCCCCATCAACTGCCGCCGACCACCTGCCGCACCCCCATGAAAGCCGCCCTGCCCTGCCGCCCCACCGCCCTGACCCGCGCCCCCGCACGCCGCCTGGTGGCGGCCGGCTTCACGCTGATCGAGCTGATGATCGCCGTGGCCATCGTGGGCATCCTGGCGGCGGTGGCCTACCCGTCCTACACCGACTACGTGCGCCGCGGGCAGCTGCCGGAGGCCTTCGACACGCTGTCCAGCATGCGGGTGCGCATGGAGCAGTTCTATCAGGACAACCGCAGCTACCAGAACGCGGCCGGCAACTGCGGCGTGGCCAATCCGACGCTGAAGAACTTCGACGTGGCGTGCGTCATCTCCAGCAGCGGCCAGGCCTACACCATCACGGCCACGGGCAAGACCGGCGCGGCGGCCAGGGGCCACGAATACACGATCAACGAGGCCAACGTGCGGCGCACGACCAAGTTCAAAGGCACGACGGCCAACCTGAGCTGCTGGGCCACGCGCTCGGCGACCGAATGCTGACCACCTGCCGCCACCGCGCACCGCCGCCCGCACGCCTGACGCGCTGGGCGGCGCGCGGCATCTCCATCATCGAGGTGGTGATCACCATCGCGGTGATGGGCATCCTGCTGGCCGCAGCCATGCCCAGCATCGGCGACTGGCTGCGCAGCGTGCGCGTGCGCAATGCGGCCGAGGGCATCGTCAATGGCCTGCAGCAGGCGCGCGCCGAGGCGGTGCGGCGCAACCGGCCGGTGAGCTTCTCGCTGGTGACGGCAGATGCGGCCAGCCCGACCGAGCTGAGCAACAGCTGCGCGCTGGCGTCCAACAGCGCGTCGTGGGTGGTGAGCCTGAACTCGCCGGCGGGCGCCTGCGGCACCGAGCCCTCGCCCGGCGGCACGCTGGTGGCCAAGCGGGCGGCCGGCGATGGATCGACCGGCGTGACGGTAGCCGCGGTGCAGGCTGACGGCACCACGGCGGCGACGCAGGTAACCTTCAACGGCTTCGGCCAGGTGACCAACGGCGCAGCGATTGCACGCATCGACCTCTCGGCCACCGGCGGCGGCGGGCGCAGCCTGCGCGTGCTGGTGGGCAATGGCGGCGCCGTGCGCTCCTGCGACCCGGCCGCGGCCAGCGGCGACCCGAGGGCCTGCTGATGCGAGCGGCGCGTCTGCATGCCGTGCCCCGCACCGCGCGCGGCTTCATGCTGATCGAGGTGATGATCAGCGTGATCATCTTCTCGGTGGGCGTGCTGGCGCTGGTGGGCCTGCAGGCCAGCATGACGCGCGCGCAGACCGAGGCCAAGGTGCGGGCCGATGCGGCCTATCTGGCGCAGGAGCTGATCGGCCTGATGTGGACCGACATGACCAACGCGGCCAGCTATGCGGATGCGGGCTGCGCCGGCTATGCGCGCTGCGCGGCCTGGCAGGCCAAGGTGGCGGCGCTGCTGCCCGCGGGCACGGCCACGGTGAGCTGGGATGCGGCCACGCGCAACCTCACCATCACGCTGAGCTGGCAGCTGCCCGGCGGCGATGCCCACCAGTACCAGACCTGGACCAACGTGCAGGGGGCGATATGACGGGCCCGCGACCCACGCCGCGCCTGCGCCGCCGCCATGCGGGCTTTACGCTCATCGAGCTGATGGTCGGCGTGGTGCTGGGCATGCTGACGGTGATCATCATCGCCAACGTCTTCACCAATGCCGAGGGCCAGAAGCGCACCACCACCAGCGGCAGCGATGCCCAGGTGGCCGGATCGCTGGCGCTGCACGCGCTGCAGCGCGACGTGCGCATGGCCGGCTACGGGCTGGCCGGCGCGCCGGCCGCACTCGGCTGCTCGATCACCGCGCAATACAACAGCACCGTGGTGACCGGGCTGCGGCTGGTGCCGGCGGAGATCACCTTCGGCAGCTTGGCCGCGGGCGCGGGCACGTCAGACGCGATCCGCGTGCTGGCCGCCGCGCGGGCCGGCGCGGCGCTGCCGATGAAGCTGACCAACGCGCATGCGCAGGCCGGAGCCAGCATGGAGGTGGCGTCCACGCTGGGCGTGGGCCGGGGCGACCTGCTGGTGCTGGCGCCCGCCGAGTGGGACGGCGCATCGGCCTGCAGCCTGGTGCAGGCGCCCACCGACGGCTCGGGCCTGACGGCCACCACCATCCCGCGCGCGGTGGCCGCGCCGTGGAATGCCAATGCGTCGAGCTTCCTGCCGGCGGGCGGCTATCCGGCCGGCAGCCTGCTGTTCAACCTGGGCGCGCCGCTGGCGCGCACCTATCGCATCGACACGGCCACCTGGAGCCTGCGCAGCAGCGACCTGGTGCCCACCGCCGCGGCGCCGGTGGTGCGCGAGGTGGCGCCGCAGATCGTGCTGCTGCGCGCGCTCTACGGCAAGGACACCGACGGCGACGGCATGGTGGACCTCTACGACCGCGCAGCCCCCACAACCAACGCGCAATGGCGCCAGGTGATGGCGCTGCGCGTGGCGCTGGTGGCGCGCAGCGCCTTGTTCGAGCGCACCGGTGCCGATGGCGACCTGGCCAACCGCACGCTGGTGACGCCCAACGCGCCGCAGTGGGACGTGGGCCCGCAGGCCGACAGCAACATCGCCGCGGCCTGCGGCACCAGCCGCTGCATGACGCTGGACCTGAGCCATCTGGGCGCCGACTGGCAGCGCTACCGCTACCGCGTCTACGACACGGTGATTCCCCTGCGCAACGCGGTGTGGAACCCATGACGCGGCCCGGCATGCTCCACCGACAGCCCCACCGCCAGCGCGGCGCCTCGCTGCTGTTTGCGCTGATCACGCTGGTGTCGCTGCTGGTGGCGGCGATCGCGCTGGTGCGCTCGGTGGACACCGGCACGCTGGTGCTGGGCAACATCGGGCTGCAGCAGGATGCCACCGTCAATGCCGACCAGGGCACGCGTGCGGCGCTGACCGCGCTGGCCGCGCTGACCGACCGCACGGCCAACGGCGCCGACGGCAGCGGCTACTACGCCAGCGCACGCGAGGGGCTGGACGCCACCGGCCAGCAGTCCAGCGATGCGGCGCGCACGCTGATCGACTGGGATGGCGACAACTGCGCCTATGCCACCTCGGGCACCTATGCCGCCTGCAACGTGGAGCCGGCCACGGTGGCCGGCCTGCCGCTGCCGGCCGGCACCACGGTGCGCTACGTGATCCTGCGTCAGTGCCAGAACACCGGCGCCGTGGCCAGCGCCAACTGCGCCGCGCCGCTGCAGTCGGCCGGCGACGGCGGCGTGGACCGCTCGCACCTGAGCTACTCCGCGCCGACGCGGCCGAGCAGCGAGTCCGGCGTGTTCTACCGCGTGATCGTGCGCGTGTCCGCCGCGCGCGGCACGACGAGCTTCACCGAGACCATCGTGCAGTACTGATCCGGCCGAGGACCACCATGAAGCGCACACCCCAGCCGCCTGCCCTGCCCGCGCGCCTGCTGCGCGCCGCCGCGCTGCTGATGCTGCCGGCCGCCGCGCTGGCGCAGACCGATATCTCCAACGTGCCGCTGGCCAACACCGGCACCGCCGTGCTGGCCAAGCCCAACCTGATGTTCATCCTGGACGACTCCGGGAGCATGGACTGGGAGTACATGCCGGACGACATGAGCGCGAGCAACGCCTACGGCTACCGCTCGTCCCAGTGCAACGGCGTGGCCTACGACCCGAGCTACACCTACAGCCCGCCGGTGCGCCCGGACGGCACCTTCTATCCGGATGCCGACTTCAACGCCGCCTGGCCCGACGGCTACAACCCCACGCCGAGCCCCGCGTTCGACAGCAGCAGCAGTCTGACGCTGAGCAGCGGCGCCAAGACGGTGAACATCAGCGGCGTGTTCCTCAATGCGCCCGACGCGGGCGACCGCGTGGTGCTGGTCAGCACGGCCGACAGCAGCGTATGGATGATGGGCACGGTGACCGACGTGGACTTCACAGGCTTCGGCGAGCGGCGCCTGAGCATCACCGTCGACCGCGTCAACGGCAGCGGGCAGCGCAACAGCTGGACTGTGGGCCGCACCACGGTGGTGAACCTCAACAACAGCCGCTACTACACCTACCGCGGCACGCAGCCGCGGCTGGCCTGGCGCTACACGACCAGAGGCGTGGTGACCGACACGTTTTATGACGAGTGCCTGAGCACCGAGGGCACCGCACCGGGCAGCGGCGTGTTCACCCGCGTGAATGTCAACAATGCCTCGCCGGCCGCCCTGCGCCAGAACTACGCCAACTGGTACAGCTACTACCGCAAGCGCATCCTGACCATGCGCACCGCCGCGGGCCGGGCCTTCCAGAAGCTCGACAGCAACTACCGCGTGGGCTTCGCGTCGATCAACGGCAACGGCGCGTGGCTCAACGTGGGCGACTACGGCGGCACGCAGAAGGTCACCTTCTACAGCCGGCTCTACACCACGCAGCCGGACGGCGGCACGCCGCTGCGCGCAGCACTGGCCCGCGTGGGCCAGTACTACGCCAACAAGATGAGCGGGCAGACGGCCGACCCGATGCAGTACGCCTGCCAGCGCAACTACGCCATCCTGTCCACCGACGGCTACTGGAACGGCGAGGGCGGCACGCAGCTGGACCGCAGCACCGCCATCGGCCAGCAGGACGCCGCCGACGTGCGGCCGATGAACGACGGCGGCACGGCGACCACGACCACCGTGGTGACGACCACGATGGTCAACCGCAGCACCACGCCCGGCACGGTTACGCAGACCGAGAGCCGACAGAAGTACGACCCTATAGGCGGTGTGGGTGCGAGCGGCTGCGGCCAGAACACGCCCACTCAGGTCACCCCGCAGACTCGTACACGCAGCGTCAGCGCAGAAGAGCGAACCGACACCACGACGACGACCACCGTGACCACGGTCATCACGACCGTGGCGGGCGTCTCGACCTCCTCGACCTCAACCAGCGGCCCTGCAACAAGCGCGACGACAACACGCACGGCGATCTCGGGCAATTTCGGCCCCTGGGTGAATGGCACGCCCAGCACGCAATGCCGTCCGTTCTCCGCGGGAACGACTTACAGCGCGACAACCACCGGCCCGGTGACGTTCACGGCCACGGCTGCGCCTACAAGCACCCTGATCAGCACCAGCACCACGACCAACGGGCCGACCACCGTCACGTCGGGCGGCGCGTCCGACACGCTGGCCGACGTGGCCTGGTACTACTACGCCACCGACCTGCGCCGGCCGGACCTGAACAACTGCACCGTGGGCAGCCAGAACGTCTGCACCAACGACACCCCCAGCGTGCTCAGCGAGCAGGACACGCTGGGCACGCAGCGGATGAACACCATCACGCTGGGCATGGGCGTGAGCGGCACGCTGACCTACCGGGCCGACTATCCCAACGCGGCCACCGGCGCCTATGCCGACCTCAAGGCCGGCACGCGCGACTGGCCGGTGCCGCAGGCCGACGAGGCCACCGCCATCGACGACCTGTGGCATGCCGCGGTCAACGGGCGCGGGCGCTACTTCTCGGCCGGCAATGCGGAGACGCTGGCCGGTGCGCTCAGCGGCGCGCTCAACAACGTGCCCACCGCGGGCGTCGCCGGCGGCGCCAACGGCACCAGCACCCGCACCCTGCCCAGCGACGGCAGCGGCCGCCTGTACGAGACCAGCTACAACGCCAACGACTGGTCCGGCAACCTGCAGGCGTTTGCGGTGGACGGCGACGGCAACAAGGTGGGCTCGTCGCTGTGGTCAGCCGCCGGCGGCGTGGACGGCAAGGCCCTGCGCGGCACGCGCACCACCGACGGCCGCACGGTCTACTACATGCACCCGGTGTCGGGCAGCCCGACGCTGCGCGCCTTCACCTACGCGCAGCTCACCACCGATGGCCGGCAGGCGGCCTTCGACAACTTCTGCACCCAGGCCGTGGTGCCGGCGCAGTGCGCGGGCCTGAGCACGGCCAACCGCACGCTGGCCAACAGCGGCGCCAACCTGGTGGCCTGGCTGCGCGGCGCGGCCACCTACGAGACGACCAACACCACCAGCCCGCTCTACCGCGCCCGCTCCACCGCGCTGGGCGACATCATCGGCGCCACGCCGGTGTTCCTGTCGCGCCCGCCGTTCAACTATGCGGACGCCGGCTACGCAGCCTTCAAGACGGCGCAGGCCAGCCGCAAGCTGGTGGTCTACGTGCCGGCCAACGACGGCATGCTGCACGCCTTCTCGGCCGAAGGCACGGATGCCGGCAGCGAGCTGTGGGCCTTCGTGCCCAGCGCGGTGATGAGCAAGCTCTACCGCCTGGCCGACACGGCCTATCCCAACAACCACCAGTACTACGTGGACGGCTCGCCCGAGATCGGCGACGTCTACATCAACGGACGCTGGCGCACCATCCTCGTCGGCGGCCTGGGCGCCGGCGGCCGGGCGTACTACGCGCTGGACATCACCGACCCGCTGAACCCGCAGGCGCTGTGGGAGTTCAGCTCGGCCGACGACGCCGACCTGGGCCTGAGCTTCGGCAACCCGGTGATCGCCAAGCTTGCCGACGGCACCTGGGTGGTCATCCTGAGCTCGGGCCACAACAACACCAGCCCGGGCGACGGCAACGGCCACCTCTACGTGCTGAACGCGCGCACCGGCGCGCTGCTGCTCAAGCTCGACACCACCGCCGGCGGCAACGCGGCCGGCGATGCCACCGCCCCCGCGGGCCTGGCCAAGCTGGCGGCCTGGGTCGATTCCGAGCGCGACAACACCGTCAAGCGCCTGTACGGCGGCGACCTGCGCGGCAACCTGTGGCGCTTCGACATCGACGCCTCCAGCAACCGGGTCACACGCCTGGCGCAGATGCTGGTGGGCAGCACGCCGCAGCCGGTCACGGCCGCGCCCGCGCTGGCGCAGATCACCTACGGCACCAGCACCTATCCCGTGGTGTTTGTGGCCACCGGCCGCTACCTGGGCACCAACGACCTGACCGACACCACGCTGCAGTCCATCTATGCCATCAAGGACCCGATGGACGGCAGCTCCTGGGGCAATGTGCACACCAGCGCCAGCTTCGTCGAGCAGACGCTCAGCACCTCGGGCGGCACGCGCACCATCACCAGCAACCCGGTGGACTGGGCTACCAAAGGCGGCTGGCGGGTGGACCTGCCCAGCAGCGGCGAGCGCGTCTTTGCCGACATCAAGCTGGCCGGCACCGCGCTGGCGGTGGCCTCGGCCATCCCGGGCAGCAACTCGCTGTGCAGCTCCACCGGCGGCACGTCCTGGCTGTACCTGTTCGACAGCGCCACGGGCTCGGCCGTCTCCGGCCGCAGCGCGGTGGGCGTGGCCTACCCCGGCGGCGTGCTGATGGGCCTGACGGTCAACTACGCGGCCGACGGCACGCCCATCATCAGCGCCCGCGGCAGCGACGGCGGCACCCTGGGCCCGGACAAGTGCACCGGCTGCAAGCCCGGCGCCAGCTCCGGCGGCACGCTGCGTCGCACCTACTGGCGCGAGCTGGTCAACTGAGGCCGCCTGAGCGCACCGGCCATGTCCACCCGACTGCTGCCCTGCCTGCTCGGCGCCGCGGCGCTGCATGCCGCGGCACTGGGCTGGCTGGCGCACGGGCCCGCGCGGCCGGGTGGCGATGGCGGGCCGGTGGCCGGCGCGGTGCCGGCGCAGCGGGCAGCGCTCATGCAGGTGGCGCTGCGTACGCAGGCGGCGCCGCCGCCCGGGCCCGCGGGAGAAGCTCGGGTTGCACAGGCAAACGGGCATGCAACCGAGCAGACCAGCGAGCAGATCGCCAAGCAAACGGTTCAGCAGCCCGCGCAAGAACCCATCCAGCAGACGGCTGCGCGGCCGTCCACGCCGTCCGCTCCTGCGGGCGACGACGCAACCGCCGCACCGGCCCCTGCCCCGCAGGCGATTGCCGGCTCGACGCTGGGCGGCCCGGACGCCCAGGGCTATGTGCCCCGCCCGCTGCTGAGCACCGCACCCGAGCCGACGCAGGACATCGCCCTGCCCTTCCCGCTGGACTTCGCTGGGCGCGGGCGCTTTGCCGGCATCCTGACGCTCTACATCGAGGCCGACGGCCGCGTCAGCCGCGTGGTGGTCGAAGGCGCCAGCCTGCCGCCGCCGCTGGCCCGTGTGGCGCAGCAGGCCTTCAGCGGCACGCGCTTCACGCCGGGCCGGGTGGAGCGGCGCATCGTCAAGTCGCGCATCCGCGTCGAGGTGGTGTTCGAGAACCCGTCGGCCGCTTGATCGGCACGAGATCAGCACCAGGTCGGCGCTCGATCCGCGCATGAGCAGCGCACGAGTGTCAGCGTGATCGCCCCCGCCGTTCAGCGCCCGTGCACCGCGCCATGCGCGCCGGCGGCCGGGCCTTCGGCATCCGGGGCCGACAGCGCCAGCACCATGCCGCAAAGGTCCGGCCGGCCGGGCTGGGTGCAGGCCTGCTGCAGCGCGACGAGCTGGCGCTCCAGCTGCTGCAGCGTAGCCAGGCGGTGGCGCACATGCTCCAGATGGCCGGTGATGACCGTCGTCACCGGCGAGCAGTCCGGCGGCGGGTGATCCAGGCAGTCGAGCAGCGTGCGCACCTCGTCCAGGCTCATGTCCAGCGCGCGGCAGTTGCGGATGAAGCGCAGGCGCTGCACGTCGGCGTCCGTGTAGCGGCGGTAGTTGTTGTCGCCCCGCGGCGGCGGGCGCAGCAGGCCGGCGCGCTCGTAGTGGCGGATGGTGTCGGCCGGCACGCCGGTGGCCTGGGCCAGATCCTTGATGTGCATGGGTCGGTGTCGTCGGAGGAATGAAGGCGGAGCCGCGCAGGCAAAGAGCCCGCCCCGCCAAGGCCGGCGGCTTGACCTTGGCGTGACTTCAAGGTTTGCAATCATGCTCGTGGCCGGGCGGTGCCTGCGCCGGCCCTCTCCAACGTCCGCCTTCTCCGCATGACTTCGTCTTCGCTTCCCCACGCCGATCGGCAACGCCCTGCCCATGACCACGGTCACGGCCACGGTCACGCCCCTGATCACCGCCCCGACCCGGGCAAGGCCTGCGCGGGCAGCACGTACGCCGCGGGCGGCACCGCAGGCCATGCCGCGCCGCCCGCATCCACCGCAGGCGGCTGCTGCGACCATGACCACGTCCCGCCGGACGCCACGCCGCGCTACCGGCGCGTGCTGTGGATCGCACTGTGGCTCAACGCGGCCATGTTCGTCGTCGAGATGATCGGCGGCCTGGGCGCGCAGTCCAGCTCGCTGCTGGCCGACGCGGCCGACTTCGCCGGCGATGCGGCCAACTACGGCCTGGGCCTGTTCGCGCTCAGCCTGGGCACGGTGTGGCGCTCGCGCACGGCCTGGTTCAAGGGCGCGACCATGCTTGTCTACGGCATTGCCGTGCTGGCCGTGACCGGCTGGCGCGCCTGGAGCGGCGTGCTGCCCGAGCCGGCCACGATGGGCGTGATCGGCCTGCTTGCGCTGGCCACCAACGTCGGCGTGGCGGTGCTGCTCTATGCCTTCCGCGACGGCGATGCGCAGATGCGCTCGGTGTGGCTGTGCACGCGCAACGACGCCATCGGCAACGTGGCCGTGCTGCTGGCCGCAGCCGGCGTGTTCGGCATGGGCCGTGCATGGCCCGACCTGCTGGTGGCCGCCTTCATGAGCGCGCTGGCCATCCATGCCGGCGCATCGGTGATGAGCCAGGCGCGCGGCGAGCTGCGCGCGGGCGCCACGCCGGCTTGATCGGCTGGCCGGCGGCAGCCGGGGGCTCGCGGTTGCGACCCTCGCTGGGAGTCCGTCAGAAGGCTGCTGGGGCCGCCGGGAGGCCGCTGGGAGGCCGCTAGAAGGCCCACACCAGCAGCGCCGTGGCGCAGACATAGCGCCCCAGCTTGCCCAGCGCCATCCAGCCCGCGCAGGGCCAGAAGGGCAGGCGCAGCCAGCCGGCCACCGCGCACAGCGGGTCGCCCACCAGCGGCAGCCACGACAACACGCAGGCCGCCGGCCCGAAGCGCTGCAGCCAGCGCAGTGCGCGCGCGTCGGCCGCCGAGCGCTGGGCCTGTGGGTCGGGCCGTGGATCAGCCCGGGCATCGGCCTGTGGTTCGGCCTGTGGTTCGACTCGTGGTTCGGCCCGTGCATGCGCCCAGGCCCGGTGCGCAGCCCAGCCCATCCACCAGCTCAGCACGCCGCCCAGCGTGTTGCCCAGCGTGGCCACCGCGATGGCCGGCCAGAAGAGGTCCGGCCGCAGCTTGACCAGCGCAAAGACCGCCGGCTCCGAGCCCATCGGCAGCAGCGTGGCCGACACGAAGGCCACCACGAACACCGTGCCCAGCCCATTGGCCGGCAGCGACAGCCAGTGCAGCAGCGCCGCGAGTTGCGTGGACAGCCAGACTTCCATGCCGGCATTGTCCAAGGCGCCGCCCTGTCCTCGTCTTGCATCCCCGTCTGGCATCGGCGCCTTGCGTCCGGCATGCGTAGGCGGTGTGTCAGCTCAGGTCCGCACTGCCGCGGCCGGCTTGCAAAGCCGCGCTCGATCGAGCTGATGGGTGGCTTGCGCAGAGCCCCCGCGCCCGCGTGGGCGCTGCGGTGGGATTGCACATCGCAGGGGCATGAAAGCGCGCCGCGCGTGACGGTTTTCACACCCGGGCCGGCAAGGGTGCAGGGCTATACTTTGCCTCCTTTTTAAGCAGCACCGGCCGGTCCAGCCGGTGAGGGCCCGCGGGCCGCACGCCGCTCGCGCGCCGCCTGCCTGCGTGCACCGGCCCGCACGCGGCGCCTCTTGCCCGCAGCCCCCGCAGCCCCGGCGATCGGTGCCCCCGCCGCGCCCCCCTCCCTTGTCCCTGCCTGCCTTTCGGCCCCTTTCGGCCCCTTGCGGCCGCCGCGTCGTCGCCCCCATGCACATCGGCCCCATCGCCTTGCCCAACCGCCTGTTCGTGGCGCCGATGGCCGGCGTCACCGACCGGCCGTTCCGGCAGCTGTGCAAGCGCCTGGGCGCGGGCTATGCGGTCAGCGAGATGGTCACCTCGCGCCGCGAGCTGTGGGACAGCCTGAAGACCTCGCGCCGCGCCAACCATGACGGCGAGGTGGAGCCCATCGCCGTGCAGATCGCCGGCACGGAGCCGGCCATGATGGCCGAGGCCGCGGCCTACAACATCGACCGCGGCGCCCAGGTCATCGACATCAACATGGGCTGCCCGGCCAAGAAGGTGTGCAACAAGTGGGCGGGCTCGGCGCTGATGCAGGACGAGGCGCTCGCCGCGCAGATCGTCGAGGCGGTGGTCGCGGCCTGCGCGCCGCGCAACGTGCCGGTGACACTGAAGATGCGCACCGGCTGGTGCGCGCAGCACAAGAACGCCGAGCGCATCGCCCGCATGGCCGAGAGCGCCGGCGTGGCCATGCTCACCGTGCACGGCCGCACGCGCGAGCAGGGCTACAGCGGCCAGGCTGAATACGACACCATCGCCGCGGTCAAGGCCGCGGTGCGCATCCCGGTGGTGGCCAATGGCGACATTGACTCGCCGGCCAAGGCCGCGCAGGTGCTGGCCGCAACCGGGGCCGATGCCCTCATGATCGGCCGCGCCGCGCAGGGGCGGCCGTGGATCTTCCGCGAGGTGGCGCACTTCCTGGCCACCGGCCAGGAGCTGTCGCCGCCGCCCACGCGCCAGGTGCGCGACTGGCTGGTGGAGCACCTGCAGGACCACTACGGCCTCTATGGCGACTACACCGGCGTGCGCACGGCGCGCAAGCACATCGGCTGGGCGGTGCATGCGCTGCCCGGCGGCGGCGCCTTCCGCGCCCGCATGAACCGGATCGAGCACTGCGACGAGCAGCTCGCTGCCGTCACCGACTATTTCGACGAGCTGGCCCTGGCCCATCCGCTGCTGCCCCGCGCGGTGGGCGCCGTGGCCGAGCCCGCCCCAGAAGCACAAGCCGCATGAGCAAGAAGCTGATCGAGGACTGCATCCGCTCCTCGCTGGAGAGCTATTTCCGCGACCTGCGCGGCGCCGAGCCGCACTCCATGTACGACATGATCGTCGCCACCGTCGAGCGCCCGCTGCTGGAGGTGGTGATGCAGCAGGCCGAGGGCAACCAGTCGCGCGCCGCCGAATGGCTGGGCATCAACCGCAACACGCTGCGCCGCAAGCTCGTCGAACACAAACTGATCAAGTAAACCCAGGACCTCGCACATGTCCCACACCCTGACCGCCCTCCTTTCCGTTTCCGACAAGACCGGCATCGTCGAGCTGGCCCGCGCGCTGCATGGCGCCGGCGTGCGCCTGCTGTCCACCGGCGGCACCGCCAGGCTGCTGGCCGATCAGGGCCTGCCGGTCACCGAGGTGGCCGACATGACGGGCTTTCCGGAGATGCTCGACGGCCGGGTCAAGACGCTGCACCCGCGCGTGCACGGCGGCCTGCTGGCCCGCCGCGACCTGCCCGCGCACATGGCCGCGCTGAAAGAGCACGACATCGCCACCATCGACCTGCTGGTGGTCAACCTCTATCCCTTCGAGGCCACGGTCGCCAAGCCCGGCTGCACGCTGGAGGACGCGATCGAGAACATCGACATCGGCGGCCCGGCGATGGTGCGCTCCGCCGCCAAGAACTGGGCCGACGTCGCAGTGCTGACCGATGCCAGCCAGTACGCCGAGGTGATCGAGCAGATCCAGCAGGGCGGCCGGGTGAGCCGCGCCACCCGCTTCAAGCTGGCCGTGGCCGCCTTCAACCGCATCGCGCAATACGACGGCGCGATCAGCGACTACCTGTCTTCGCTGACGCTCGCCGATGAAGGCCAGCAGCCCACGCGCAGCGCCTTCCCGGCGCAGTCCAACGGCATCTTCGTCAAGCTGCAGGACCTGCGTTACGGAGAGAACCCCCACCAGGCCGCCGCCTTCTACCGCGACCTGCACCCCGCCCCCGGCTCGCTGGTCACCGCCAGGCAACTGCAGGGCAAGGAGCTGTCCTACAACAACATCGCCGATGCCGATGCGGCGTGGGAATGCGTCAAGAGCTTCGACACCCCGGCCTGCGTCATCGTCAAGCATGCCAACCCCTGCGGCGTGGCCCTGGGCGCGAACCCGGCCGAGGCCTATGCCAAGGCCTTCCAGACCGACCCCACGTCCGCCTTCGGCGGCATCATCGCCTTCAACCGCCCGCTGGACGGCGAGGCCGCGCAGAAGGTGGCCAAGCAGTTCGTCGAGGTGCTGATCGCCCCGGGCTTCAGCGACGAGGCCCGTGCGGTGTTCGCCGCCAAGCCCAACACCCGCCTGCTACACATCGACCTGCCGCCGGGCGGCGACACGCCGTGGCAGCAGGGCCTCAACGCGGTGGATGCCAAGCGCGTGGGATCGGGTCTGCTGCTGCAGACGGCCGACAACCTGGACTTCGAGCCGGCCGCACTCAAGGTCGTCACCAAGCTGCAGCCCACCGGGCAGCAGATGCAGGACCTGCTCTTCGCCTGGAAGGTGGCCAAGTTCGTCAAGAGCAATGCCATCGTCTTCTGCGCCGGCGGCATGACGATGGGCGTGGGCGCCGGCCAGATGAGCCGCATCGACTCCGCGCGCATCGCCAGCATCAAGGCCGACAACGCCGGCCTGACGCTGCAGGGCTCGGCCGTGGCCAGCGACGCCTTCTTCCCCTTCCGTGACGGGCTGGACGTGGTCATCGACGCCGGTGCGCGCTGCGTGATCCAGCCCGGCGGCAGCGTGCGCGACGACGAGGTGATCGCCGCAGCCGACGAGCGCGGCATCGCGATGGTCTTCACCGGCACGCGGCACTTCCGGCATTGAGCCCGGGCGGGCACCGGCGACGCGCGTGCTGCCGGCACCTGCAGCTGGTGGGCGGGGCCTCGCCCTCCTAGGCCATCGGCCGCCGGGCCGACCACGCGGGGCGCACGCTCCGCGGAGCGCGGCCGAGGCTCAGGCGCCCTCGGCCCACAGCGCCCCGGCCAGGGCGGCCCAGGCGGCATCCTGATCCGCCGGCCCCGGCCCTGCCGGTGGCGGCACGCCGCGCTCGATCTGGTCGGCCACCGATTCGACCAGCCGCTGCGCATCCCCGGCGCGGGGCAGCACGGTGCCGGCAAAGCGCACCTGGGCGTCGTGGACGATGAGCAGCGTCGGGAAGGTCTCGATGTCGATCTCGTCGGCCAGATCGGCCTCGTCCTCGATGTCCAGCCAGCGCCAGCGGTGCTGCGGCAGCGCGGCGGCCAGCTGCTGAAAAGCCGCGCGGTATTCGCGGCAGGTGCCGCACCACTGCGCGCACAGGCAGGCGATGAGCAGCTGGGGCGGGGCGGCGGGCGCGGTGGTCATGCGCGGATTGTCCCAAAGCGGCTGAGGCCGACCGGCTTGGGTGGCCTGCTGGCCGGGCGCCGGCCGCGATGTGCAGCCCAATGAGAGCGCAGCGCAGACCGCGCGCCTCATATGCGCGGCCCGCATATCAACCGGCGCAAGACTTGGTTCCGCCGCAGGAGGCGGCTGCCTAGCATGGCTTCATTCCAACAGCGCACACGCCAAGCCGCCGTCCCATGAACGCCTCTATCCGCCACTGGAGCCGCCGTGCCTTCGCCGCTGCGGCCGTCACCGCCCTGACCCTTGCCGGTGCCCCCGCCTGGGCGCAGCAGCAGAGCCTGCTCAACGTGTCCTACGACCCGACGCGCGAGCTCTATCAGGACTTCAACAAGGCCTTCGCCCAGCACTGGAAGGCCAAGACCGGCCAGGACGTGACCCTGCGCGCCTCGCACGGCGGCTCGGGCAAGCAGGCCCGCTCGGTCATCGACGGCCTGGAGGCCGACGTGGTGACGCTGGCCCTGGCCTACGACATCGACGAGATCGCAGCCAAGGCCAAGCTGCTGCCGCCCGACTGGCAAAAGCGCCTGCCGCACAACAGCTCGCCCTACACGTCCACCATCGTCTTCCTGGTGCGCAAGGGCAACCCCAAGCAGATCAAGGACTGGGACGACCTGGTCAAGCCCGGGGTGAGCGTGATCACGCCGAACCCCAAGACCTCCGGCGGCGCGCGCTGGAACTATCTGGCGGCCTGGGGCTATGCCCAGCAGAAGTACGGCACGCCGGCCAAGGCGCAGGAGTTCGTCGGCCGCCTGTACAAGAACGTGCCGGTGCTCGACTCGGGCGCCCGCGGCGCCACCACCACGTTCGTCGAGCGCGGCATCGGCGACGTGCTGCTGGCCTGGGAGAACGAGGCCCTGCTGGCCATCAAGGAGCTGGGGCCGGACAAGTTCGACATCGTCGCGCCCTCGGTCAGCATCCTGGCCGAGCCGCCGGTAGCGGTGGTCGACAAGGTGGTGGACAAGCGCGGCACCCGCGCGCTCGCCCAGGCCTACCTGGAGTACCTGTACACGCCGCAAGGCCAGGAGATCGCCGCGGCCAACTACTACCGGCCGACCGATGCCAAGGTGGCGGCCAAGTACGCCGCGCAGTTCCCCAAGCTCAAGCTCTTCACGCTGGAGAGCGTCTTCGGCAACTGGCAGCAGGCGCAGAAGACGCACTTCAACGACGGCGGCGTCTTCGACCAGATCTACGCCAACCGTTGAGACCGAGCGCCGGGCGGCGGCAGCCAGGTGCTGCGCCGGCCCGGCCCACCCGGATCGTGGGCGGGGCGGCGAAAAGCGATTCGCCGCACCTTCGCGGGCCGCCAGGCGTTCAGCCTGAGCGGCCCGTTTTTTCTGCTCCGGCCGGGCGCTGCGCCGGCCGCAGGCCGCGGCCCATGCGGCGGATCAGAACCGCTCCAGCTCCGGGAAGCTCAGTGCCCCGCCGCGCACCAGCATGCGGCCGTATTCGGCGCAGCGGCTGAGCGTGGGGATGGCCTTGCCGGGGTTGAGCAGGCCCTGCGGATCAAAGGCGCGCTTGACGGCCAGCATCTGCTCGCGCTCCTCGGGCGAGAACTGCACGCACATGGAGTTGAGCTTTTCCACGCCCACGCCGTGCTCGCCGGTGACAGTGCCGCCCATCGCGACGCTGGTCTCCAGGATCTCGGCGCCGAAGGCTTCGGCCCGGGCCAGCTCGTCCGCATCGTTGGCGTCGAACAGGATCAGCGGGTGCAGGTTGCCGTCGCCGGCATGGAAGACGTTGACGCAGCGCAGCCCGTGCTTGGCCTGCATCGCGGTGATGGCCTGCAGCATGTCGGCCAGGCGCTTGCGCGGGATGGTCGAGTCCATGCACAGGTAGTCGGGGCTGATGCGCCCGCTGGCCGGGAAGGCGTTCTTGCGCCCGCTCCAGAAGCGCAGCCGCTGCGCCTCGTCCTGGCTCACCTGCACCGCGGTGGCGCCGGCCGCGACGAGCACCGCGGTCATGCGCTCGATCTCCTCGGCCACTTCCTCGGGTGTGCCGTCGCTCTCGCACAGCAGGATGGCCTCGGCCGTGGTGTCGTAGCCGGCATGGACGAAGTCCTCCACCGCGGCCGTCATGGGCCGGTCCATCATCTCCAGCCCGGCGGGGATGAGGCCGGCGCCGATGATGGCCGCCACGGCGTCGCCCGCGGCGCGCACGTCGGCAAAGCTGGCCATCAGACAGCGGGCCAGGCGCGGACGCGGCAGCAGGCGCACGGTCACCTCGGTGACCACCGCCAGCAGCCCCTCGCTGCCCACCAGCAGGGCCAGCAGGTCCAGGCCGGCGGAGTCGAGCGTGTCGCCGCCGATGGCAAACGGCTCGCCCTCGATGGTGTAGCCGCGCACGCCCAGCACGTTGTGCACGGTCAGGCCGTACTTCAGGCAGTGCACGCCGCCGGCGTTCTCGGCCACGTTGCCGCCGATGGAGCAGGCGATCTGGCTGCTCGGGTCCGGCGCGTAGTACAGGCCGTGCGGCGCCGCGGCCTCGCTGATGGCGGTATTGCGCACGCCGCACTGCACGACGGCGGTGCAGGCCAGCGGGTCCAGCTTGAGGATGCGGTTCAGCCGCGTCAGGCTGAGCGTGAGGCCCAGCTCATGCGGCAGCGCACCACCCGAGAGGCCCGTGCCCGAGCCGCGCGCCACCACCGGCACGCCCAGGCGGTGGCAGACCTGCAGCACCGCCTGCACCTGCTGCGGCGTCTCCGGCAGGGCCACGGCCAGCGGGCGCTGGCGGTAGGCGGTCAGGCCATCGCATTCATAGGGCGTGGTGCCCTCGTCATGCCAGATCAGCGTGTGCGCCGGCACGACGGCACGCAGCGCACGCACCAGTTCATCACGGCGCGCGTCGCGGTCGACGCGGCCGGGTGGCGAGGCCGCACGGTCGGGGCTGGGGGCGGGAAGGGCGGACAAGTTGACGGCGGGTGAACGTGACGCGGGGCGGGCATCCCAACGGCTGGGCGGCGCTCCGAGGTGGGGCGAGCCGGGGCAAGCGGGTTGGCTATGTGGCTGGGATCTTGTGCAGCTATGCCCCGCGAGCGAGGCCGCAGCACATGGGCAGACTACGGTGCAGGCTGGCCGGTGCAGGCGATGTTAGGGCCGGGCTGGGCCTGCACTTCGGGCAGCCGTCCCGCCTGGCCGAACGCACGGGCCCACCCCGGCTCGGGCACTGCTCAGCTGGCCGTGACGCAGCCGTGCGGCTTGAGCACACGCTCCGTGGCTGCCGGAAAGCGCGCCAGTTCGGCGCCGTCAGGCCGCCGGCTGCAGGCAGCGCAGCAGGCTCACGCGGGCCAGTTGGCCGACGTCGCGGTTGTCCACCACCAGGCGGGCGCCCGGCTGCTCGAAGCGGTAGCAGCGCCCGGTGATGGACGACAGCACGCTCAGGGCGCCCTGGCCGATGAACTCGAAGACCACCTCGCGCGAGCCGGCGCGGGCGCGTGCGGTGCGGCCGGCGGCCTGCTGCGAGGCACGCGGGGCGGGGGCCGGCGGCGCGTCCGGGGCCCTCGCGCCTGCGGCTGCGGCGGCCCGACCTGCCTGATCTGCCCGATCCGCGCGACCCGTACGATCAGCCGGGTGGGCAAGGTGAGCGGCGTCGTCCTGCGGCCAGGGGCGCGGGGCGCGCGCGGCCCAGGGCGCGGGCGGCTCGGCGGCGAGCCACGTGGTGGCCGGTGCACCGTGGCCGCCGGGCGTCGGTGTGTCGGACAGCGCCGGCCGGCCGGCGCCGCGGCCCGCCGGCGCTATGCCGGCCATGCCTGCCGGGGCGCGGTGGCTGCTGCGCAGGCCGTCGGCCCCGCCCGGGGCAGGGAAAGCCAAGCCGCCTGCGACGGGAGCGCTGGCGCGGGCCGACGATGCGGACATGGCGGCTGAGCCGGCGGCCGGACGGGCCACCGGGTGGACGGCCGGGCCGGTGCCCTGAGCAGCGACCCGGACCCCACCCACGTCCGGACCTGGGCCCACACCGATGGCCACTGCCGCGGCCGAGCCGCCCTGGGCGCGGCCTGCCGCCGCCGGCTGCGGCCCGGGGCCGCGCACCGACACGCGCACGGCCGCAGCAGCGTCGCTCACCGCCGACGGGCCGGTGGGCCGATCCGCCGGGCGAGCCGATGCGGGCATCGCCGCAAGACCCGCGCGGGCAGGCACCGGCGCCACGCCCTGGGGCGCGAGCGTGTGGTGCGCGGCCGAAGGCGAGACCAGGGGCGCGGCGGCCATGCGCACCGGCGGGCGCGGGGCGCGCTGCCAGTTGGAGGCCGCCAAGCCCAGCCCTGCGGCGGCATTGCAGGCACCCAGGCTGGGGCGGGGATCGAGCGGGTTCATGGCGGCCTCCTGTTGGGTGCGATGCCGGGCGACGGCAGGAGTTGATGGCGCGAGCGAGCGGTGCAGCGTGGGGCGGGCGGACGGACAGGCGGGCCGGGTGGGCGGGTGGACGGCCAGCCACCGGGCGGGCGCTGCGCACCGCGGCCGTGCGGCCCCGCCTCGAAGCCGTCGTGCGCACGGTGGAGGCGGCCTGACACTGTGCGCGCGCGTGGTGCGCGGCCACGATCCCCAAGGAGGGGGGCGGTGCCCTTCAAGCTAGGGAGCTGCGCCGCGGCGGTGCATGGGGCGGCCGTCGCGGCCGGTCGAGTTGACCGGCGCTTGTGCGCGCAGCGGCAGCTCTTGCCGCCTGCGATGCGGGCGCATGGCGCATGGCGCATGGCGCATGGCTTACGGCGCACGGCGCACGGCGCACGGCGCGTGGCGCGTGGCGCGTGGCGCGTGGCGCGTGGCGCGATGGCGCGATGGCGCGATGGCGCGATGGCGCGATGGGCGCGATGGGCGCGGTGACGCGGTGGCCCGGTCGCGCGGTCGCGGTCGCGGTCGCGGTCGCGGTCGCGGTCGCGGTGGCGGTGACGTAGGCGCCGGCGTCGGCAGATCAGGGGCCGGGTCGGCCCCTCCTCTCAGCCCCCTTGACCCGCTCTCAGGCGACGAAGACGGTCAGCACGCCGGTGTAGCCGTAGAGCTGGTCACGGGCGATCTCGCCGCCGGCGAAGAAGCCGGCCAGCGGCAGTTCGCCCAGCGCGTGCTGCAGCGCCTGCAGCTCGGCATGCTCGCCGCCGAAGTGCGGGCCGCCGCGCCCCGCGCAGCTGATGTAGAGCGCGCCCAGCATGCGCCGGGGCGGCTGCTCACCATCGCCCTCGACCTCCTCGCGGATCTCGGTTGCGATGCGCACCAGGTCTCGCCGCGCGGCTTGCGGGTTGCGGGTGCAGAAGGCCAGCTGCATGCCTTCGTCCACCTCTTCGGCCACGGCCAGGCCTCGGCGCTGCGGGTCCAGGCCGATCAGGTGGCGCACGCGGGTGTCGGTGCCGAACTGCCCGGGCCGGCGGATGGCATCGGCCGCGCCGCTGCTCAGGCCGGCCAGCGTGGTGCGCAGCCGCGGCAGCAGCTCGCGGTGGCTGGGAGCGTCGGCCGCGCCCAGGTCGCGCAGCAGGCAGTCGAGCGCGGGCTCGCCATCCAGGCTGACGACGACGTTACGGTCGGCCTCGGTGATGACGCGCGCCGGGCCGATGGGCTGGCAGCCCTGGGTGATGCGCGAGATCAGCTGCACGCTGCGGTCGAAGGCCACGCCCGAGAGGCCGCCGCTCCAGACGCCGCCGGCGATGTGGCGGGCGCGGTGGCGGGCGCTGGCCAGGCCACCAAACAGATAGCCGGTGGCCGTGCGCGGGGCGAGCTCGGCCAGCAGCTCCTCCAGCTCGGGCGTGGACGGGTCGGCATGGACGAGGGCGGTGTGCGCCTCGAAGCCGCTCTCCGCCGGCGGCAGGGGATGCGGGCCGTTGAAGATGCGGAAGCACTCGCGCGGCAGGTCGGCCAGCATCAGCACCAGGGCCGGCTCGTTGAGGTACTCCACCCCGCTGGCGGCCACGCCGACGGCCGTCACGCCGACCCAGGCCACGCCCGGGCAGCGGCGCTGCAGCTCGGCATGGATGGCCTCGGCGGAGGCGGCGTAGTGATCGCTGAGGTAGCACCAGCCCAGCGTGGGGGCAGAAGGCTGGCCGGCGGCCAGCGGCAAGGGCTGGGCGGCCGGTGCGGCCGGTGTGGCCGGTATGGAGGGCGGCAGCGTGGAGTCCGCCTGCGGCGGCGCCGGCGCGTCGGCCGGGTGCTTGACGGTGTCGGCGGCAGCGGCGGAGTCAGGGTCGGTGTCTGAAGCGGGGTCGGCCGGGCGGGCGGCATGGGCGCGCCGGGTGGCCTGGGCATCGACCTGCGCCAGCGCCAGGCTCAGCGCCATGCGCCAGTCCGGGTGCGTGGCATGGCCGTGGAGGAAGGGAGCGAGGGTCATGGCCGGGGCGATGCGAGGCGGGGCGAGATGCGCGTGCGCGAAACAAGCGACACGCGGTGGGCAGCGAAGGCGGCGGACGGCCTTGCGCCGCAGGCGCGGCGCGCGTGCGAGCCTCAATGATGGCGCAGCGCGCTCACGCCTGCCGGCTGCTGCCGCGCCCTGCCCGCAGGGCGTGAGAGCCGGGCCTGCCGCCAGGGCCGTTGGCGCCGGCCGCACGGGGAAGCTCGAAGCTCGAAGCTCGAAGCTCGAAGCTCGAAGCTCGAAGCTCGAAGCTCGAAGCTCGAAGCTCGAAGCCCAAGGCTCAAGGCTCAAGGCTCAAGGCTCAAGGCTCAAGGCTCAAGGCTCAAGGCTCAAGGCTCAAGGCTCAAGGCTCACGCCTCACGCCTTGATCGGCAAGCAACCGACCCGCCCGGCTCAGCGGCGGGCCGGCTTGTCGGCGGCGGTGCCGCTGCGCGCCTTGGCCCGGGGCGGGCGGGGGGCGTCGGTGGAGGCGGCATCGCCCCCCGCTGCGGATGCGCCGCCGGCTGGATGGGACGACGCCCGCGGCCTGGCGGCGGGCGGAGCGGGCTCGGCCGGGTCCGGCGCGGCGGGCGGGCGCTCGCGCCCCAGGGCGTCCTGCATGGTGCTGGCGGCCAGCTGGGTGAACTGCTGGGTCAGCGCGCCCCACCAGCGCATCGGGTCCACCGCGGCGGGCGGCTCGGCGGGGCTGCTGTCGGTGGCGGATGCGGGCTCGCCGGTGGCGGCAGCCGCGGCCGGGGAGCCGAAGGGGAAGGCTGCGGCCGGGCCAGCCGTGGCGGGGCCGCCTGCCGACGAGCCTGCGGCCGAGGTGCCGGCGGCCGACGTGCCCGCCGATGTCGACGTGCCGGCGGCTGAGGCGCCCGATGCACCCGACGCGCCCGCCGCAGCCGAGCCCGCCGACCCACCCGGCGCCGGCCGGGCCTTGAGCGACTCGCGCAGCGCGTCCACCGGCACGTTCATGCCCTGCAGCGTGGCCAGGGTCATGCGCTGCACCTCCAGGGCCTGGATGGTCATGCCGAGCATGCGCGCGTTCTGCTCCAGCCAGAACTGCACGGTGCGCAGATCCTGGATGCGCTTTTCAAGCTCGGCCGGGTCCAGCGTGGGCGCCACCCACTGGCCCATGCTCGGCAGCGCGGCATGGGCCTGGCGGGTCCACTGCTCCAGGAAGTCGAAGCCGGGGACGAACTTGCCGAAGCTCATCGCCGCCTTGATGGGCTCGGCGAAGGCATCGGCAAAGCTGCCCTGTGCGGCGGAAGGCGGCGGGGCGTCGGCTGGGCTCATGGTGTCTCCTGTCGTGTTCGGTGTGCATGTCGGGCGCGCATGCCGCCGGGGCCGGCCCCGTGGCTGCGCGAGGGCAGCGCCGATTCATTGTGCGGGTGGGCTGCAGCCGTGGGGAGGGGACAAGCCGCCATGCGCGCCGACTTGCAAGGTGGGTGCGGGGCAGGCGCGACGGCCCCGTGCGCCGCCGGCTGCGCAACCGGCGAGGCGAGGCCGCGTGCCCTGCCCTGCCCTGCGCCGGCGTCGCGCTTGGCGTTCAGCGCGCCAGGGCCAGCGCCGCGGGTGCTTCCAGGCCGGCCATCGCCGGGTCGTCCGCCCCCGAGGCGGCGCTGCAGGTATAGGACATGGCGCTGGCCACCTGCGGCGCGGGGCTGCGGTGGTCCGGCCGCAGGCGGTCTGCTGCCGCCGGGCGCTGGGCCAGCGCCATCAGCGCCAGCCCGCTGAGGCAGGCGGCCAGGATGGTGAGCCAGGTGACGGTGGTGGACAGCAGACGGTTCATGGCGATCTCCCCGCGCGTGGTGCCGGGTGGGCGGCGTGGCCGGCCAGCGGCACATCGCTGCACCGCCGTCGTGCCGGCTGCGGCGGCGCGCTCGGCCCACAGCCCAGGCACGGCAACGGCCGTGCCATCGGAGCCGCCCAGCCGCCCTTCGTGCCCGGGGGCTTACCCCAGGCCGGGCCCTTCAGGACGGTTCGGCAGGGCGGAGCAGAGCTGGGCAGAGGGCTGAGCTCGGTCCGCGCCCCGGGCCGGCCGGCGCGTCCATGCCGGCCCCGCACACGCCGCGCACCGCTGCGTCAACGCTCGCTTGCCAGGGCCTGGCGCACAGCCGCACCTGCCCACAATCGCGGCGACCGCCACCCTGCCCGCCCAGCCCGTGTCCCTGCCCGTGCCCCAGCCCATGACCCAGCCCCGCGCGCCCCGCCACATCCTCGTCACCGGCTGCGCCAGCGGCATCGGCGCGGCGCTGGCGCGCGTGCTGCTGGCGCGGGGCGACCATGTCTGGGCCTGCGATGTGCGCACCGACGGCATGCAGGCCCTGGCCGCGCTGCCCGGGGCCGATCAGCGGCTGCGCCTGCAGGCGCTGGACGTGCGCGACGGCGCGCAGTGGCGCAGCCTGATGGACGCCGTGGGGCGCGACTGGCCGCGGCTGGATGCGGTGCTCAACGTGGCCGGCGTGCTGCGGCCGGACTTCGCGCCCGACATCCGCGAGGACGACATCCACCTGCAGATCGACGTCAACACCAAGGGCGTGATCCTGGGCAGCCAGGCGGCGCTGGGCCTGATGCTGGCGCAGCGCCAGCGGCCGGGCGCGGGGGCTGATCCCGCCGGCCGCATCGTCAACATCGCGTCGATGGCCGGCATCACGCCGGTGCCGGGCTGCGCGCTCTACTGCGCCAGCAAGTTCGCGGTGCGCGGCTACACGCTGAGCCTGGCGCAGGAGCTGATCCCGCTGGGCCTGCGTGCCACCGTGGTCTGCCCCGACGTGGTGGCCACGCCCATGATCGACAGCGAGCGCCGCCGGCCGCAGGCGGCGATGATCTTCTCCGGCGGCGGGCCCATGCCGGCCGAGCGCGTGGTGCAGGCGGTGCTGCACGCACTGGATGCGCCGCGGCCACCGGCGGAGATCGCCTTCCCGCTTGCGCGCCACCTGCCGGCCAAGCTCGCCGGGCTGGCGCCCAACCTGACCGGCTGGGCCGTGCGGCTGACCGCGCGCATCGGCCAGCGCAAGCAGGCGCGCGGGCTGACCTGAGCCTCGGCGCCAGACCGGGGAGGCACTGATCGCGCGCCGGGCCCGATGACCGCGTCCGGCCGTGACCTGGCGCGCAGGCCGGCTGGGCACAATCGCGCCCTTCATGCCGCGCCCCGATACGCTGTCCGCTGCCCACTCGTCTGCCCGCCGCGATGCCCTGCAGGCCCTGGGCCGCACCGCACTGGCCTGGGCCCTGGGCAGCCTCTTCGGCCCGGCCGCCGCACAAGGCCCGGTGCTGCAGCGCTGGCCCGGCGGCGGCTATCCCTTCACCCTGGGCGTGGCCAGCGGCGAGCCGCTGCCGGGCAGCGTGGTGCTGTGGACGCGCCTGCTGCCCAACCCGCGCGACCTGCAGCCGGCGCTGCCGCCCCAGCCTATCGAGGTGCGCTGGGAGCTGGCCGAGGACGCGCGCTTCAGCCGCGGCCTGCGCAGCGGCGTGACGCTGGCCCTGCCCGAGCATGCGCACAGCGTGCACGTGGAGGTGGCGGGCCTGAAGCCCGGCTGGCGCTACCACTACCGCTTCATCGCCGGCGGCCATGCCAGCGAGGTCGGCCGCACGCTCACCGCGCCCGCGCCGGACGCCGACGTGCAGCGCCTGCGCCTGGCCCTGGCGTCCTGCCAGCACTATGAGCACGGCCGCTACGCCGTGCACCGCGAGATCGCGCAGCAGGACATCGACGCCGTGCTCTTCGTCGGCGACTACATCTACGAGAAGAGCAACGCCCACTGGCTGCACCGCCGCCACCTGCACCCGCTGCCGGCCACCCTGGACGAGTACCGCGCCCACCACGCCAGCTACAAGCTCGACGCCGACCTGCGCGCCGCACATGCCGCGCACCCGTGGATCCTGAACCTGGACGACCACGACGTGCAGAACGACTACACCGGCGATCTGCCCGGCGTGGCCGGCGAGCCGGTGGCGGGGTTCCTGGCGCGACGCGCCCGGGCCTACAAGGCCTACTTCGAACACCTGCCCGTCTCGCCGCGCCGCGCGCCGCGGGGCCCGCACTTCGCCATCCACCAGCAACTGGCCTGGGGCCGGCTGGCCGACATCTGGGTGCTGGACACGCGGCAGTTCCGCAGCCCGCGCGCCTGCCATGACCCGAGCCGCCCGGACGGCCGGCCGCTGCTCACGCGCCAGCCGGGCTTCGACGGGCCCGAGGGCCTGCCCCATGCCCCGGACTGGCTGTATTGCGACCAAGTCGCCACCCGCGGCGCACAGACCATGCTGGGCAGCGCGCAGGAGCGCTGGCTGGCCGCCGGCCTGGCGCGCAGCGAGCGGCGCTGGAAGCTGCTGGCCCAGACCACGCAGATCAGCCCGTCGGGCGTGGCCACGCCCTGGGGCCGGGTGATCTACAGCGATGCCTGGGACGGCTACCCCGCCGCGCGCGAGCGCCTGCTGCAGGCCATCGCCGAGCCCTGCGTGCCCGGCGTGGTGGCCCTGGGCGGCGATGTGCACCGCTCGGTTGCCGCCAACCTGCGGCTCGATCCGAACGACACGGCCTCGCCCATCATCGCCAGCGAGTTCTGCTGCAGCTCCGTCACCACCCGTGGCCTCTCGGAGTTGCAGGCCATGCTGGTGCGCCGCAGCAACCCCGACACGCTGCACCTGCGCAGTGACGAGCGCGGCTATGCGCTGCTCGACATCGGCCCCCGGGAGATGGCCTGCACCTTCCGCGCCACCGCCTCGCCGGTGCGCGCCGATGCCAGGCTGCACACCCAGGCGCGCTTCGTCGTGGACGCCCGCCGCCCCGGGCCGCAGCGGGATTGAGGTTGGGCCCCGCGCGGTGCGATGCGCCCGGCCCGAGCCGCGCGGCCGATCAGCAGATGGAACGCAAGAGGCCGATCAACGGATCAGCAGCACCGGCGTCTTGCACGAGCCGAGCACGCGCGTGGCCACCGAGCCCATGACCAGGCTGGAGAGCGCGCCGCGGCCGTGGGAGCCCATCACCAGCATGTCGTGGTCCTTGGCCAGGTCGCTGATCTCGTCGCCGGCATAGCCGACGCGGTGGGTGTAGGTGGCCTCGATGCCGTGGCGGGCCAGGAAGACGCGCACCGGCTCGAAGACGGCCTCGGCCTGGTCGGGGCCATAGGCGCGCAGCACGTCCGGGTCCAGGAACTCCATCGCGTGCGGCGGGATCGGCGGCACGACGTTGAGCACGGTGTACTGGTGGCGCGAGCCCAGCCATTCGGGGTGCGTGACCAGCCAGGCCAGCATGTGCTTGGTGTGTTCGCTGCCATCGACGGCCAGGAGGATCTTCATGGGGCACTCCGCTGATGAAGTTGCAATGCGGCCATCCTACTCAAGCACCCTGGCGGCTTGCCATCCCGCCTCGCCTGCGGCCGGGTGGGCTTGCGGCAGGTCAAGCACGGCTCTTCACGCGGGCGGCCGGGAGCGGCCGTGAGGGCGTTCGGAGGGCGTCCGGGCAGCGGCCGTGCAAGGCCCTCACACGTCCACGCAGCGCAGCCCGTCGAAGCCCGCCGATTCGCCCTTGTGGCCGTGGCCGCGGGCATTGCTGACCACGCGCGTGCGCCGGCCGTCGTCGTGCTGCACCAGGTAGTCGTGGCGGCAGTGCAGATGGCCGTGGATCCACAGGTCGGCACCCGGCAGCAGCGCGTCGTCGGCATTGCAGAAGCTGGCCGTGCCGGGCTGGGCGCCGTAGCGCGGGTCGGCGCTCCTCAGGCTGGGCGCGAAGTGGGTGACGGCCACGGTGGCGTCCCAGCCGGGCTCGTCGGCCGCGGGCGTGCGCGCCAGCTCGGCGGCCAGCCAGTCGCGACAGACCAGGGCTTCCTCGCGCACGGCGGCGGCGTCCAGCGGCTGGCCGTCGCGGCGGGCGCGCATCACGTCGACGAAGTAGCGCGCCGCGCGCATCACCTTGTCGCGCCGGGCTTCGCCGAAGAGGTCGAAGTCGCACCAGCGCGCGGTGCCGACGAAGCGGATGCGCCGGCCGTCGCGGCCGGTGAGCACCAGGGACTCGCGCTCCAGCAGCGTGATGCCGGCTGCGCGACAGGCCGAGCGCAGCGCCGGCCAGGCCTCGTTCCACTCGCGGCGGTCGAACTCGTGGTTGCCGGCCACGGCGATCACCGGCTGCGGCCACTGCGCGAAGCGCTGCCAGCCACGCAGCAGGCCGTCGGCCCCGCTGTCGATGTCGCCGGCCAGCACCAGCGCCTCGGCGTCCGGCGCCGGCTGGGGCTCGTAGGCCTCGGTCTCCAGATGGAGGTCCGACAGGATCTGCAGGCGCATGGGCCGGGTGGGGTGCGTGGCCGAAGGGCTCGGGTGAGTCGATGAGGCCGGCGGGCCGCGGGCCGATGCGGGGCGGGCCGGCTCAGGGGGGGCGGCTCAGGGGTGGAGGCTCATGGGCGCTGATCGGCGCCTCATCGCCGCCTCAGCCCGCGCCGTGGCAGTGCTTGAACTTCTTGCCGCTGCCGCAGGGGCAGGGGTCGTTGCGGCCGACCTTGGGGCCGTCGCGGCGCACGGTGTCCACGCGCAGGCGCTCCTCGGTGCCGATCTGCGCCAGGTCCACCACGTCGAACACCAGCTGCTCGATGGCCTGGTCCAGGTTCTTCAGCGGGTGTTCCTCGTCCAGCGCCTTGGTCATGGCGGCCTGGGTCTCGTCCTGCTCGGGCAGGTGGCGCCAGATGCTGTCCAGCAGGTCGGGCACGCCCTCGCGGCCCAGCTCTTCCAGCTGGGTGAAGTTGGCCAGCGCCCACTCGAAGCCCGCGGCCCAGTAGCCCAGGCCCTCCAGCGCGGCCTTGCCCTCCAGCGGCTGGCCCTGCTCGTCCTCGGGCACGGGCACCAGCGGGTCGAACCAGCCGTCCTCCAGCATGCCCTGCTGCAGCGCACTCTTGCGGCGCTCGATCAGCGTGAGCAGGCGCTCGTGCTTGGCGGCGTGCCAGCCGGCGGTGTCGGGCGTGAGCGCCTGGCCGCTGGCGCCGAAGATGGGCGGCAGCCATTGCTCGGGCTGCAGCGCCACCGGCTGCACCAGGATGCCGCAGAGGTAGCCGTCCAGCATCACCGCGTCCAGCGCCTCGAAGGGCTCGGGCACGGCGGCCAGCAGGTCGTCCAGTTCGTGGATCTCGGCGTCGGTCAGGTCACGGGTGTCGGCAGCGGGCATGGGCGACAATCGGTACGCGGGTCGGTGCCCGAGCCGGTGCGCGGGCAAAGCGTCGATTGTGCCGGCCGGCCGCGAGGGGCCGGCGGGCTCTGCATGCACGACCCGGATGGCGCATGGGCGGCCCGCCCCGCGCAGCCGCTCAGAACTCCACGTCCAGCTCCTCGATGTCGTCCGGCTCGCTGCGCGCCAGCTCCATCCACTCCTGCATGGGCTGGATGCCGACGAGGTGCTCGCAATAGGCGCGGCAGGCCTCGTCCAGCGCCACGTCGTAGGTGAAGAAGCGGGTGCAGTCCGGCGCGAACATCGCATCAGCCAGCGTCGGCCGCTCACCGAAGAGGAAGGGCCCGCCGTGCCGGGCCAGCGCGTCGCGCCAGATGGCGCACAGGTGGTCGATGTCGGCCTGCGCCTTGGACCACACGCGAAAGCGCGGCACATGCGCCTTGAGGTTCATCGGCAGGGCCGAGCGCAGCGCCGCAAAGCCGGAGTGCGCCTCGCCGGCGATCGCCCGGCAATGCGCCCGCGCGGCGCGGTCGGCGGGCAGCAGGCCGGCGTCGGGGCGGACCTCGTGCAGGTACTCGCCGATGGCCAGCGTGTCCCACACGGTGATGCCCTCATGCAGCAGGCGCGGCACGCGGATGGTGGAGGACATCAGCAGCAGCTCGGCGCGCGTGTCCGGGTCGTCCGGCGGGATCACGTCCAGCGCCACCTCCAGCCCGGCAAAGCGCGTCATCAGCCAGCCGCGCAGCGACCAGGCGGAGTAGTTGCGGCTGGTGAGGGTCAGCACGGCGGGGGCGGCAGGTGTGGCGGCGGCCGGCCGGGACGCGGGTTTGCGCGGCATGGGGTCTCCTCGTGGCGCCCGCGGCGGCGCGCGGCGTGGCGCTCGGGCTCGCAAGCGTTGTGCCAAGGCGGTGCGTGACCAAGGCGCCCGGCGGCGTCGGCTGCGCAAGCCGTGCGCCTACCTGGGTCCGCATTTGGGCCTGTCTCTGGGCCGCTGCGCCACGAACAGGGCCACGCTGGCCCGGTCCTTGCACGGCAGAGGCTCAGGCCGATCCGGCCGCTCTACCCCGCCCCGCATGCTGTACGCCGCCTACCAGAGCCATGCCGACACCTGGCTGCCCCTGCAGACCCTGGCCGGGATGACCGCGGGCGCCTTGTCCGGCAGCGGCCTCGGGCGCGGGCAGGCGGTGCCTTGGCGCGCCTGGTCCGCAGCCAGCGAGGTGATCGCCCGCCTGCGGCTGACGCACGCCCGCCCGGCCTTCGGCATCGACACGGTCACCGTCGGCGCGCCGCATGCGCCGCGTGAGGTGGCGGTGAGGGAAGAAGTGGTGGACGCCACGCCCTTCGGCAGCCTGCTGCACTTCAGGCGCGACGGCATGGCCGAACAGCCGCGCGTGCTGCTGGTGGCGCCCATGTCCGGCCACTTCGCCACCCTGCTGCGCGAGACGGTGCGCACCCTGCTGCAGGACCACGACGTCTACCTGACCGACTGGGCCAATGCGCGCCAAGTGCCGCTGGCGGCCGGCCGCTTCGGCCTGGACGAGTACGTGGAGCACGTGATGCGCTTCGTGGCCCACATCGGCCCGGGCGCCCACCTCATGGCCATCTGCCAGCCCTGCGTGCCGGCACTGGCCGCTGCCGCCCTGATGGCGCAGGACGCCCATCCGGCGCAGCCGCGCACGCTGTCACTGCTGGCCGGCCCGGTGGACTGCCGCATCAACCCGACCACGGTCAACGAGCTGGCCACCAGCAAGCCGTACGACTGGTTCGAGCGGCACATGATCCACCGCGTGCCCTGGCGTCACCGCGGCGCCGGCCGGCGCGTGTACCCGGGCTTCCTGCAGCTCACGGCCTTCATGAGCATGAACCTGCAGCGCCACCTGGACGCCTTCGCCCAGCTCTTTCGCCACCTGCGCGACGGCGAGGACGATGCCGCCCAGGCCATCGCCGCCTTCTACGAGGAGTACTTCGCCGTGGCCGACCTGCCGGCGGAGTTCTATCTGGAGACCATCCGCCGCGTCTTCCAGGACTACGACCTGGCCCGCGGCACGCTCACGTGGCGGGGCAACGCGGTCGACCCTTCAGCCATCCGCCGCACGGCGATCTTCACCGTGGAGGGCGAGCGCGACGACATCTGCTCCATCGGCCAGACGGTGGCCGCGCAGGACCTGTGCAGCCGCGTGCGGCCGTCCATGCGCCAGCACCACATGCAGGCCGGCGTGGGCCACTACGGCGTCTTCAGCGGCCGGCGCTGGCGCGGCGAGATCTACCCGCGGCTGCGCGACATGATCAATTGCCACGACGGGCCGTGATGGCCAGCGTGAACGGGCCGTGAGGCGGCCGTCATGGGCCATGACGGGCAGCGCGGGCGCAGCCTCAGCCCCGCGCCGGAAAGCGCGCATCCAGCCAGGCGCGCAGCTCATCGAACACCTCGCCCTGCTCCGGCTCGTTGAAGATCTCGTGGGCCATCACCGGAAAGCCGCGTGAGGTGACCACAGCCTGGGGCGCCGCGGCGGCAAAGCGGTCGGACCCGGCCGGCGCCACGCAGCGGTCGCTGCCGGCATAGATCAGCAGCGTGGGCACCGTCCACTGCGCTGCGCGCTCGATCACCGGTTCGCCCGCCTCGACGATGAACCGGGCCAGCCGCGGCGTGATGCGGTCGTGCACCAGCGGGTCGGCCTCGTAGGCGGCCACCACCGCCGGGTCGCGGCAGATCCACTCGGGCTTCAGGCCGTTGGACGTGGGCAGCGACGGCAGCATCTGCCCCAGCTTGAGCGCCACGCGCTGCGCCGCGCTGATGCCGGCATCCAGCGCCGGGGACGACAGCACGATGCCGTCCATCGGCCGCCACCAGGCCAGCGGCGGCTTCTCCATCCCGCCGGCCGCAAAGTGGGCCACGGTGACACCGCCCATGCTGTGGCCCAGCACGATCAGCGGCACGCCCGGGCACGCCGCGCGCGCACGGTCGATGGCCGCGGCCAGGTCGTGCAGCAGGTCGTCTTCCATCTGCAGGGCCCCGCGCGCACCGGGCGAGCGGCCGTGGCCGCGGTGGTCGTAGCCACACACCGCGAAGCCCCAGTCGTTCAGGTGCCGGGCCACGTGCTCGTAGCGGCCGATGTGCTCGCCCAGGCCGTGCACCAGCAGCACGATGCCGCGCGCGGCGGTGCCCGCAGGCAGCGGCCAGTCGCGCCAGTGCAGGGCCAGGCCGTCACGGGTGGTCAGGGGGGTGGATGCGTCGTTGGTGGGCATGGTGGTCAAGGAAAGAGGTGGTGCACGCGACAGGCCGCGAGGTGGCCGGCGAGCGGGCGAGCGGGACAAGGGCGCCCGCCCTGGCACGCGGGATCAGCCGTCAGCCGGTGTGGGTGCCGGTGCGCGGCAGCCGGCTCTTGAGCGGGCTCGCGTCGCAGTGGGCAGCACGGTATCGCGCCGAGGCCCCGGGCCG
This sequence comes from Burkholderiales bacterium, assembly GCA_016219375.1. Classification (GTDB taxonomy): domain Bacteria; phylum Pseudomonadota; class Gammaproteobacteria; order Burkholderiales; family Burkholderiaceae_C; genus Aquabacterium. The sequence goes on along the minus strand of JACRNC010000011.1, from coordinate 184,376 downwards.
GTCAGGATGCCGCTTCGGCGCGCTCGAAGCGCTGCTGCTGCAGATAGCCCGCCATCCAGCCCAGCCCGGCGGTGGTCGCGCCCGCAGCCGGGGCCATGCGCGGGCGGTATTCGCAGCCGATCCAGCCGGTGTAGCCGAGCTGGTCGATCAACTCGAAGACCGACGGGTAGTCGATCACGTCGCTCACCGGCTCGTGGCGCCCGGGTACGCCGGCCACCTGCATGTGGCCCACGCGGCTGGCCGCGCCCGGCGCATCGGGCCGCAGCGCGCCGGTCAGCCAGCCGGTGACCTCGCCCTCCACCAGCTGGCAGTGGTAGAGGTCCATCTGCACCATCAGGTTGGGCGCGCCGATCTCGCTGACCAGCCGATGCGCCGCCGCCTGGCGGGTCAGCAGATAGCCGGGCATGTCGATCGGGTTGATGGGCTCGACCAGCAGCGTCACGCCGCAGCCCGCGGCCTGGCGCGCGGCCCAGTCCAGGTTGCGCTGGTAGAGCGCCCACAGCGCGTCGGCGTTCTCGTGCGGCTGGCTCAGGCCGGCCATCACGTGCACGCGGCGGCTGCCCAGGGCCTGCGCCCAGTCCAGCGCCTGCTCGATGCCGTGCTGGAACTCCGCCTCGCGCCCCGGGCGGGCGGCCAGGCCGCGGTCGCCAGCCGCCCAGTCGCCCGGCGGCGCGTTCAGCAGCACCCACTCCAGGCCGTATTCGTCCAGCTCACCGCGCAGCGCCGCGCGGTCATGGTCATAGGGGAAGAGGCATTCCACGCCCAGGAAGCCGTCCCGCGCGGCCTGGGCAAAACGGTCGATCAGCGGCAGCTCGTCATAGAGCCAGCTCAGGTTGGCAGCAAAGCGGGGCATCGGCGCAGCCTAACCGAGCCTCCTGGCAGGGGCGATGGGTAAGATGCCCCGGTCTACCCTGATACCCACCCCCGAAGGTGAAGGCCATGCCCGCCCTGACGCCCCTCGACCGCCTGCTGGTTTCTGCCGACAACGCGCTGCGCACGGTATTCGGCAATGCCGTGGCCGGCCGGCCCACGCCGCAGGTGGCCGAAGAAGGCAGCGCGCTGAGCGACGAAGACAAGCGCGAGGCCGCCGCGCTGATGCGCGTCAACCATGTCGGCGAGGTCTGTGCCCAGGCCCTCTACACCGCCGCCGCCCTGGCCACCCGCGACGAGCAGCTCAAGGCCCACTTCGAGCAGGCCGCCCGCGAGGAGACCGACCACCTGGCCTGGACCAAGCAGCGCATCGACGAGCTGGGCGGCCGCACCAGCCTGCTCAACCCGCTGTGGTACGCCGGTGCCTTCGCCATCGGCCTGGCCGCCGGCCGCGCCGGCGACAAATGGAGCCTGGGCTTCGTCGTCGAGACCGAGCGCCAGGTCGAGCAGCACCTGGACAGTCACATGGCCCGCCTGCCCCAGGGCGACACCGCATCGCGCGCCATCGTCGAGCAGATGCGCGACGACGAGATCCGCCACGGCGCCGCCGCCCGCGACGCCGGCGCAGCCAGCCTGCCCGCCCCCATCCAGGGCCTGATGCGGCTGGCAGCCAGGGTCATGACGACGACGGCCCATCGGGTCTGACGCGCCGGCGAGCGCCTGCGGCGTCCTGGAATCGGCCGGGGCATCGCCAGCCCGCGGCCGGCTGGGTCGTGCCTGCCAGGGCAGGCGGTTCAGCGCCTCAAGCGGCCACCACCTCGAAGCTGGTCGTGATCTCGGCCGTCTTGCCCAGCATGATGCTGGCGGAGCAGTACTTGTCGTGCGACATCTGGATGGCACGCTCGACCGCTGCCGGGGGCAGGTTCACGCCGGTGACGATGAAGTGCATGTTGATGCAGGTGAAGACCTTGGGCTCGGTGGCGGCGCGCTCGCTGGTGAGCTTGACCTGGCAGCCGCGTACGTCGTGGCGGCCGCGCTTGAGGATCAGCACCACGTCGTAGGCGGTGCAGCCGCCGGTGCCGGCCAGCAGCAGCTCCATCGGGCGGGGGGCCAGGTTGCGGCCGCCGCCGTCGGGGGCGCCGTCCATCGTCAGCAGGTGGCCGCTGCCGGTTTCGGCGGAGAACGCCATGCCGTTGGCCGGCATCCAGTTGATCGTGCAGTCCATGTTCGATGCGAGCGGCCGGGCCGCGGGCTGAGGTGATGAAACGCCGGCGGCTCGCGCCAGGAGAGGGGCGACGCCGGTGGGGGCCTGAATTGTGGGCCGGCTCTCGCTCTCGCCCGGTCAGCCGATCAGCCGATCAGCCGGTTGGGCTGGTTGGGCTGGTTGGGCTGGTCGGCAGCCCCATCCGTGTACGTGAGCGTCTGCTATTGCGGTAAACCCGGGCCAGCCTCTACAATTTGACACAGTGTTTGCGAAACCAGCCGCTCACCAGCGGCTCTATCGCAACACTGTTTGTCTCCTCCACCCTCCTCCATTGGTGGATTCAACCCGGGGTTGCAAGACCCCGGGTTTTTTTATTTCCGGGGATGCAGGGCACACAGTTTTTCGTGGTGCGCCGGCCTGCAGTGCAGGCGTGGCGGGTGCCCGGCTCGCGCAGCCGGAGGCCGCTGAGGCCGGCTCTTATCATCCCCGGCTCCCCACGATCCCTTGCCTGGAGTGCTGCCCATGCCCCGCGCTGCCGCGCCGTCCCGTGCTGCCCATAGCGGCGCACGCCCGCTGACCCGGCTCGACTACCTGCAGAAGATCCTGACCGCGCGGGTCTATGACGTGGCCATCGAGTCCGAGCTGCAGCCGGCGCGCAACCTGTCGGCGCGGCTGGGCCATCAGGTGTGGCTCAAGCGCGAGGACACGCAGCCGGTGTTCAGCTTCAAGCTGCGCGGCGCGTACAACAAGATGGCGCAGCTCTCGCCCGCGCAATTGAAGCGCGGGGTGATCTGCGCCTCGGCCGGCAACCATGCGCAGGGCGTGGCCCTGGGCGCGCGGCGGCTGGGCACGACGGCGGTGATCGTGATGCCGGTGACCACGCCGCAGGTCAAGGTGGACGCCGTGCGCGCGCTGGGCGGCGAGGCGGTGCTGTTCGGGGAGAGCTACTCCGACGCCTACGAGCACGCGCTGGAGCTGGAGCGCAAGCGCAAGCTGGTCTTCGTGCACCCTTTCGACGACCCGGACGTGATCGCCGGCCAGGGCACGGTGGCCATGGAGATCCTGCGCCAGCACCAGGGGCCGATCGATGCGGTGTTCGTGGCCATCGGCGGCGGCGGGCTGATCAGCGGCGTGGCTGCCTACATCAAGGCCGTGCGGCCGGAGATCAAGGTCATCGGCGTGCAGACGGTCGACTCCGACGCGATGGTGCGCTCGGTCAAGGCCGGCAAGCGGGTGACGCTGCCCAACGTCGGCCTGTTCTCCGACGGCACCGCGGTCAAGACCGTGGGCAGCGAGACCCTGCGCCTGGCGCGCGAGCTGGTGGACGACTACGTGGTGGTGGACACCGACGCAGTGTGCGCGGCCATCAAGGACATCTACACCGACACCCGCGCCGTGGTGGAGCCGGCCGGCGCCCTGGGCGTGGCGGCGATCAAGCAATACGCGCAGCGCCACAAGAAGAAGGGGCAGACGTTCGTCTCCATCGTCTGCGGCGCCAACATGAACTTCGACCGCCTGCGCTTCGTGGCCGAGCGGGCCGACGTGGGCGAGGAGCGCGAGGCGCTGTTCGCGGTGACCATCCCTGAGGAGCGCGGCTCCTTCAAGCGCTTTTGCGGCCTGATCGGCCCCCGCAGCGTCACCGAGTTCAACTACCGCATCTCCGATGCGCAGCAGGCGCACATCTTCGTCGGCCTGAGCACCAGCGCGCGCGGCGAGTCGCGGCAGATCGCCAGCCACTTCCAGCGCCAGGGCTTCGCCACGGTGGACCTGACGCACGACGAGCTGGCCAAGACGCACATCCGCCACATGGTGGGCGGGCGCTGCGAGCTGGCGAGCGACGAGCGCCTGTTCAGCTTCACCTTCCCGGAGCGGCCGGGCGCGCTGATGACGTTTCTCTCCAGCATGCACCCGGACTGGAACATCAGCCTCTTCCACTACCGCAACCAGGGCGGCGACTACGGCCGCATCCTCGTAGGCCTGCAGGTGCCGCGCGGGGAGCAGGCGGCGCTCAAGACCTTCCTCGACACGCTGGGCTATCCGTATGTCGAGGAAACGCGTAACCCGGTGTATCGGCTGTTTCTGCGCTGAGCGGCCACAAGGCGCAGGCGGCCAGGAATGTGGGCTGCGGATCAGGGACTGTGCCGTGGCGCCGCACGCGGCGGGCTGGTCAGAATCGCCCGATCATGAGCGCGCCCCATTCCCCCGTCACGCCCACCGCCCACGCCGGGCTGGAGCGCGCCCTGCGCGAGAAGCTGCTGCGCCGCAGCGAGACCGTGGGCAGCCTGGGCGAGCTGGAGCCGCTGGCCGTGCGCCTGGGCCTGATCCAGGGCAACCTCAAGCCGCGGCTGGAGCAGCCGCAGATCCTGGTCTTTGCCGGCGACCACGGGCTGGTGGTGGACCGCATCCTGCCGCCCACGCGCTCCACCGCCACCCAGGTGCGCGAGCTGCTGACCGGCCGCCTGCCGCTGCCGGTGTTCGCCCGCATCCAGGGCGTGGAGCTGACCCTCGTCGATGCCGGCGTGGCCGAGGCGCTGCAGCCGCACGATGGCCTGATGGCGCGCAAGATCGCCCACGGCACGCGCAACTGCCGGGTCAATGCCGCGATGTCCCTGGTGCAGGCGCATGCCGCCATCCGCGCCGGCATGGAGATCGCCGACGCGCTGCCGGGCAACTTCCTGGCCTGCGCCGGCGTGGGCGAGGGCTCCTTCGAGAGCGCCGCCCTGGTCATCGCCCGCCTGGCTGATCGCCGCCTGTCGCTGCGCCAGCTGCTGGCCACGCCCACGCTACTGGCCCAGCAGGATCTGTCGCGCCAGCTGGTGGTGCTGCAGGGGGCGCAGGGGCGGCACCGCAATGTGTCCGACCCGGTGGAGGTGCTGGCGGCCTTCGGCGGCTACGAGGTGGCGATGATGGTGGGCGCCATGCTGGTGGCCGCGGGCAAGCGGCACGTGATCGTCGTCGATGGCCTGCCGGCCTGCGCGGCGCTGATGGTGGCCTCGCGCATCGCGCCGGCGGTGATGGACTACGTGGCCTTCAGCCGCAGCCATCCGCACCCCGGCCTCACGGCCACGCTGGACCTCTTCGATGCCACGGCCCTGCTGGAGCTGGGCATGAGCAGCACCGACGGCACCGGCGCCGTGCTGGCCTGGCCGCTGGTGCATGCCGCCGCCGCGCTGCTGACCGAAGTGGCCGAAGGCGAGCCCGCCGGCGAGACCTATCCCGCCGACCTGGACGGCCCGGCCGTGTCCGAGGCGCGGGTGCTGTCGGAAGCGGACGCGGGGCGCGACGCGGCCTAGAAAGCCGCACGGCCCACAAAAAAGCCCACCTGCAGCGTCCGCAGGAGGCGCTTTACAGGCGTCTCCCGTCGATACGCCCCCCAGTCTTTCGCGTCGTCCTGAGGGGTGGCTGCAGATGGGCAGCCGCGAATCTAGCAGCGCCGTGCCCGATGGCATAGCGGCGGCCGGCAGGGGGTCTGCTGGGTTGACCGGCTGTCAGGTCGCTCGCCTGCAAAGGCTGGCGCCAGGCGGCAATCGCGACGCCGCCATCTCCGCGAGCTGCCACCGACGATGACAGCTCGCAGGCCGCGCGGATCGTTGCCTGCCTTCCGCAGCCAGCCCTCAGTTGAACCGCCAATCCACCCCCGCATACACCGAGCGCCCATCTCCTGGCATGTACTGCGCGCCGTTGCTCAGCCAGGCCTGGCGGCTGCGCACGACGCCGGTGGTGGCCACATAGGTCTTGTCGGCCAGGTTGCGGCCTTCGATGAACCAGGCGAGCTGCGGCGTGAGCTGGCCGGCGGCCTTGAGGCCCCAGATGGCGTAGCCGGCAGCGGGCGGGGCGGCGCCGTCGAAGCTCACCTCGGTCTGCGTGGCGGCCTCCATGTTGACCGCCAAGAGCGTGCCGCCCTTGGATCGCCAGCCGAGCTGCGCGCGCACCTGGCCCTCGGGCAGGCCGGGCAGGCGGCGGTTGCCCAGGGTGGCGTCGCCATCCAGGCGGAAGTCGTTCCACAGCGCATTGAGCTGCCACTCCAGCCGGCCCGCCGAGGTGGTCGGGGCCTTGCCGCTGGCGCCGGCTTCCAGGCCGCGATGCACGGTGCGGCCGGCGTTGATCGTGGTCGTCACGCTGGGCGAGGCTGACACCGACAGCAGCTCGTTGCGCAGATGGGCCTCGTAGGCGGCCACGTCCCACTCCGCCTCATGGCCCGGGCCGCCCCACTTGCCGCGCGTGCCCAGCTCCAGCGTCGTGCCGCGTTGCGCGTGGTTGAGCACCGGCGCCGTGCCGCCGGTGATCTCGCTGAAAGAGGGCGGCTCGAAACTGCGCGAGACGTTGGCAAACACCTGCATGTTGCGCCGCGCATCCCACACCAGGCCGAGCTTGGGGCTGCTGCCGCGATAGGTCAGGTCGAAGCCTTCGTCCACGCCGCCGACGATGTAGCGGTCGCGGGACTCACGCCGGCTCTCGGCCAGCTGCCAGCCGATGACCAGGCCCAGGTCGGGCTGCACGCGGTGCTCGTTCTCGGCATACAGCTCCACGTTGCGCGCGGTCTGCGCAAAGGCATTGGTGCGCGCGCCGGGCTGGCCGCCCCGGTTGACGAAGCGGTCGTCCGCATTGGTGCCGCGCGCGGCCGAGGCGCCGACGGTGAAGCGGTTGCCGCGGCCGGCCAGCGGCCGCTCGGTGGTGTAGCGCAGCTCCAGGCCGCGGTCGCGGCTGTCGGTCTGCAGCACCTGGAAGATGGGGTGGAAGAGCTGCTTGTCGGACGCATAGAAGAAGGCCTCCACCTGCTCGTGCTCGCCGCGCCAGACCGTCTTGTTGGAGATGCGCGTCCACTCGATGTCGCGCTGCTGGTCGCCGCTGAGGTTGCCCGGCGCGGCCTGGCGCGGGTCGGCGGCCATCTGGGCCAGCGTCAGCGAGCCGGGCAGGTCCGAGTCGCTCCTGACATGGCCCAGATAGACGCGCGTCTCCCAGCGCGGCGCCGGCTGCCAGCCGATGTTGGCCGACACGCGCCGCGTGTCCTGCGCCGCATGGTCGCGGTATCCGTCCTGCGTGAACTGGCTGACGGCCAGGTGGTAGTCGATGGGCCCGGCCACGTCGCCGGTGGACAGGTGCAGCCGGCGGTAGCCCCAGCTGCCGGCTTCCAGCCGGGCGCGGGCGCGGTCGCCGTTGTAGCCGTTGGGCGAGACGAAGTTGATCGCCCCGCCCAGCGTGGTGGCGCCCCACTGCAGCGCGTTGGCACCGCGCCAGACCTCCACGTAGCGGGCCGACAGCGGCTCCACGGCCTGGAAGTCGAAGCTGCCGTCGGCCAGGTTCAGCGGCACGCCGTCCTGCATCAGCTTGATGCCCCGGCCGTGGAAGGTGCGCTGCAGGCCCGAGCCGCGGATGGACAGCCGGGCCTCCTCCGCGCCGAAGCGCGGCTGCACGAACACGCCCGTGGCCCAGCCCAGCGCATCGGCCAGGTTGGACACGCGGGCCTGGGCATAGCTTTCGGCATCGACCACGGCCGCGCCGCCGGGCACGCGCGCCATGCGGCGGCGGGCGGTGGGCAGGTCGGGCTGGGTCAGCGTGGACGCATCGCGGCCGCGCACGGCCTGCACGACGATGGGCGGGAGGTCGGTCTGGGGCGGAGTGGTTGCCGTGGTGGCGCCTGCGGCTTGGGCAGGAGCTGGGATTGCGGCGGGCGTGGGCGGAGCGAGGGGCGAGGGCGGGGCGAGGGGCGTGACGGACTCGACCCGCGCAGCATCGGCCGACGTCTGCGCTGCGGCGTGCGGGGCGGCCAGCGTGGCCAGTGTCGCGATAGCGGCTGCAGAAGCGGCAGCCAGGGGCGCCAGGGCTGGTGGCTGCTGCGGCCGGGATGCAGGGCGGCGGGCTGCGCGCGGCAGCGAATGAGCTTGTTGCATGGCAAGGGTGCACCCGGGTGGGCGCAAGGCAAAAGGCAAGACGCAGGAGGCGCCCGTGCGGCCGGCCCGCGTCGCGTCAAGACGCGCGCGGCAGCGCATGGGCGGCTGGGTGGGCACATGGTCGAAGCCGAAGCCCGGGACGGCGCGGCTGGTGTCGCGCTGCGTTGTGCCCCGCCTCTTGAGCGCTCTGTCTGCAGTCGCTGGGTCGCTTGCGCGATCGCTCGTGCAGTTGCTGCGGCTTGGGCGGCTTTGTGCGCCGCCGGCTTGCGCGGCCTCGTGCAGCGGCCTCGTGCCGCAGCCTCACGCAGCACGCACACCGGCGGCGTCAGCAGGCGCAGCACGGCGGCCGGCGAGCGGCCGTGAGCCTGGGCTCGAGCAGACAGGAAGAAGGGGCCCGGGCGTTCAGCCGCGGGCAGGCGGCCCACGAGACAGCGGGGCCAGCCATTCGCTGCCCAGGCGGGCAGCAGTCAGGCGTGCTGCGGGGGCCACGGCGTCTAGCCGGGTCACCGCGTGCAGTGCGGACGACGGCGGTGCGCCCAGTGGCGGTGTGATGCAGCAGTCGTGGTGATGCGCGTCTTGTGCCGATACGGGCTCGCCGTGCGCGTCCACCTTGCGCGCGCCAAAGGAGCCACACACCTCGAAGGCGGTGGCCACGCGGATGGCCTGCGCCGCAGCAGAGGCCGGGAGCACCGCAGAAGCGATGAACGCCCACAGCAGCAGGCCCAGCGTGGCCCATAAGCCCGGGCGGGCCGCCCGCGCGCTGCCTGGCCGGCTGCCACAAGCGCGCGTGCCCACGCGATTGCGTCGCGCGGGCAGGCGATCGAGGCTATGAGCAGGGCGCATGGCGGCCGGCATCTTAGGCGCGGTGCCGGGCGCTTCTGCTCAGCGCAGCGTCAGGGGCGGATCTGCAGGTTGTTCTTCACTTCCTTGACGCCCTTGGTCTCGCGCGCGATGCGCTCGGCCTCGGCCTTTTCGGCGGCGCTCTTGACGAAGCCGCTGAGCTGCACCACGCCGTTGAGCGTCTCGATCTGCACCGAGCCGGCGCTGACGGTCTTGCTCTCGACGTACTTGGCCTTCAGCGAGGTGCTGATGGCGGCATCGTCGATGTAGGCGCCGGCGGATTGCTGGTCGCGGATCACCGCGCAGCCGGACAGGGCCAGGCCGGCAACGACGGCCAGCGCAGCGAGACGGGAAGAAGCCTTCATGGCGAACTCCTTTGTGATCAATGTTCGTTGGAGAAACGCCTGCCGCTGTCGTGCACCCTCGCGCCCCGCAGCAGGCGTTGCCAGCTTCCGCCGCGGGCGCTTGGGCTGTCTGTAGGCTGGTGCGGGCCGGTGTCGTCAGCATGGGCTGACACCGGCCGCAGGACATCGGTCAATAGCTGCGGCCGCGCTTGTAGCGCCCGGTGCTGCGCGCAGCCAGCGTGGTGGCGCGCGCCAGTGCGGCCAGCGAGGCGCCCGCATGCGCGTGGCAGATGGCCAGCCCCAGCGCGTCGGCTGCGTCGCGCCCGGGCTCGCCGGGCAGCTGCAGCAGCCGCGCCACCATGTGCTGCACCTGCGCCTTGGCCGCCTGACCGCTGCCAGCCACCGCCTTCTTCATCTGCGACGGCGTGTACTCCGACACCGGCAGGCCGGCGGCGACAAGGGCCGCGATCGCCGCACCGCGCGCCTGGCCCAGCAGCAGCGTGGACTGCGGATTGACGTTGACGAAGACGATCTCGATGGACGCGGCATCGGGCCGGTAGCGCGCGCAGACCTCCTGCACGCCGTCGAACAGCACCTTGAGCCGCCCGGGCAGGTCGCCCGTGGCCACGCCGGCGGTCTTGATGGTGCCGCTGGCCACGTAGTGCAAGCGCGGGCCCTCGCACTCGATCACGCCGAAGCCGGTGATCTGCAGGCCGGGGTCGATGCCGAGGATCCTCATGCCGGCATCGCAGCGTCGCCGCGCAGCGGTGCGGCCATCAGCGGCCACAGCGCCTGGTGCGAGCTGCGGAACCAGTCGATATGGCCGATGCGCCGCAGGCCGTGATCAGCCGGTGCGATGCACTGCACGCGCTTGTCCGCGGCCGGGAAGGTGCGCAGCAGGTCGGCCACCGTGCGCGCATTGGCGATGTCGTCGTCGGCCGCATGCAGCACGGTGATGGGCACACGCACCTGGGCATGGAAGTCCTGCTGCGGCCGGCCCTTGACCGCATTGGTGGCATAGCCACCGGCCGCGCACCACCGGCCCCACTGCAGGGCCACGCGCGCGGGCAGGTCTTCGCCCAGGCCCACCCTGGAGGACGGCGCATAGCCGCGCAGCGCGATGCCCGCCGGCAGCAGCACGCGCAGGCCCAGCCGTGCCTTGAAGCCGAAGACCGGGCGCATGGCCGCAAACCAGCCGCTGGAGGCGGCCACGCCCACCACGCGTGCCAGCCGCTCATGGTTGGGCAGCAGGCCCATCATCTGCCCGCCGGCACTGTGGCCGACGAGGCCGATGCGCGGCTGCCCGCTGCGCGCAGCCAGCCACTCGATGGCGGCCACCTGGTCCTGCTGGCCCCACTCGTGGAGCGCCGCGCGGCACTCGCGCAGCGGGCCGTGCAGCGACAAGCCGATGCCGCGGTAGTCGAACACCAGCACGTCATGCCCCTGCGCGGCCAGCCAGGCGGCAAAGCGCAGGTAGAAGTGCTGCCTCACGCCGGTGGCCGGGGCGATCAGCACCGGCAGCCCGGGCGTGCCGCCGCTGGCCGCCAGGAAGTGACCGTGCAGGCGCGTGCCGTCGGCGCAGGTCAGGGTGATGGGCTCGGCCGGCGGCTCGCCGGGGCCGGTCGTGGCGGCGGGCACCGAGATGGGTGAGACAGCGGGCATGGCGGGGGGCGTGGCGGTCGGCATGGCGGTGGGTGCGGCAGAGGGCCTGTGGGCCGGTGCGCCGCTGTGGCCGGATGCGGCCGGCGCAACGGTCATGGATCAGTCTCCGATGGGCCGGCGCGCGGCCGTGTCGTCGTCAAGCTGCTGCACATGGCGCAGCCAGCGCGCCACCGTCTGCAGCTCCTCGTCGCTGAAGCCGGCCGCAAGCCGCGCGTTGATGCGCCGCGTGGCCTGCCGCAGCGGCTGCAGCAGCGCCTGGCCGGCCGGCTGCAGCCACACGCGCTGGGTGCGCGCGTCCTGCTCGCAGGTCTGCCGGGCCACCCAGCCCAGCGCCTCCATGCGCTGGATCAGCCCGGACACGGCCGAGGGCGCCAGGTCCAGCGCCGCGGCGATCTGCCCCATCGTCGCGCCATCCTGCTGCGACAGCACGAACAGCACGCCGCCCTGTGCCGGCGTGGGCGCCGTGCCGGCCTCGGCGGCCACGCGGGCCTGCTGCGCGGCGATCCACATTTGCAGGCGGCGCTGGGCACTGCCCAGCAGGAAGACGAGGCGGGGTGGTCGGGTCATGGCTGGATTATTTCGCATGCAAAGTATATCGACGTCGCTCGCCTGCGCGGCGACGGATGCCGGCCGGGCTGCCCAAACGCCGGGTGTTGCGCTGCACAATGCACGATCGCTCAAGCAGGAGGCCGCCGGTGCGCTACGTCGTCTTCAATCAGAAGGGTGGGGTGGGCAAGTCCACCATTGCCAGCAACCTGGCCGCGATCAGCGCGCACGAGGGGCAGCGCACGCTGCTGGTGGACCTGGATCCGCAGGGCAACTCCACCCACTACCTGCTCGGCCAGGGCACGGACGATGACCGCCATGCCGCGGCCTTCTTCGAGCAGACGCTGAAGTTCGTCGCCCGCCCGCGCGCCACGGCCGACTTCGTGGTGGACACGCCCTGGGATGGCCTGCACCTGCTGCCCTCGCACCCGCAGCTCGAGGAGCTGCAGGGCAAGCTGGAGAGCCGCTACAAGATCTACAAGCTGCGCGATGCGCTGGCCGAGCTGGCGGCCGACTACGACCGCGTCTACATCGACACGCCCCCGGCGCTGAACTTCTACACGCGCTCGGCGCTGATCGCGGCGCAGGGCTGCCTGATCCCGTTCGACTGCGACGACTTCTCGCGCCGCGCGCTCTACGCCCTGCTGGAGAACGTGCAGGAGATCCAGGCCGACCACAACGCCGATCTGGCCATCACCGGCATCGTGGTCAACCAGTTCCAGCCGCGGGCCAACCTGCCGCAGCGGCTGGTGCAGGAGCTGATCGACGAAGGCCTGCCGGTGCTGCAGCCCTACCTCAGCGCCTCGGTCAAGGTGAAGGAGTCGCACCAGCTGTCGCGGCCCATGATCCACCTGGACCCGCGCCACAAGCTCACGCGGGAGTTGATGGCCTTGCACGCGGCACTGCAGCCGGGGCCCGCTGCCTGAAGTTTGAAGCGTGCGGCCTGGCGGCCGCGTCAGACGGGCGAGCGCCGGCGCCGGCCCAGGCCCAGCAGGGTGAGCGCACCGGCAGCCAGCAGGCTGGCAGCGGCAGGCTCGGGCACCGGCGCGACCCAGCCGTGGCCCTTGCCGCCCGGCCCGGTGAGCTGCTGCGGCCCGATCGGCTTGTAGGGGCCGATCTCCGGGCCGCCCGGCTCATCGGCGCTGTCGTAAGCCAGCTCGATCTTCTGGACACCGACGATGCGGAAGCTGTCGGCCGGATAGGTGCCGGTGATGGTCAGGCGGTCGGACAGCGTGTTGTTGTCATTGGGCCGTCCGATGTCCCTGAGCCACGCGAAGTAGCGGGTGTTGTCCAGCGGCGGGTTGGCCCGGCGCACCGACCAGTCGCTCTCGTCCGGCGGGCGCCGCGGATCACGGAAGGTCCAGGTGCCCCCGGCGGGCAGCCCCGGCGTGCCATCCACTTTGACGTGGATGCTCTCCCAGCCGAGCAGACCGGTGAGGTCGAGCGTGATCACGATCTGGTCGCCGACTTGCCGGATGGTGCCGCCCGACAGCACCGGCGGCTGCTCGGGATGCGCCGCCTGGGCGCTGCCCACCAGGGCCAGGGCCAGATGCAGGCCCAGCACGGCGCTCAGCACGCAGCGCGACCGCTGCCGCGACGAACGTGCTGCTGCGCATGGCCCGGGCGTCACAAGCGGCGTGGCGGCAGACATGGCTGCTCCTGTGTGTCGATGGTCAGGCTCGCATGCTGCAGGCCGCGCCCCAGCCCCGGCCATCCCTAGCTCGCCGCCCCCCGGGCAGCCGGCGGCTCTCACACCGCGTAGCTCAGCTCCATCGGGTGCACGCGCATCAGGCGGCGGCGGGCGTGCTCCTGGCGGATGAGCCGGTCCACCATCAGGCGGCCGTATGGCCAGGGGCCGTGGCCGGACTCCACGTTGACGTGCCCCGCCTCGCCCAGATCGACGAAGCGGCTGCCCCAACGCGCGGCCCACAGGCGGGCGCGGTCCAGTGTCATCCACGGGTCGGTGCGGCTGCCGACCACGGTGGTCGGCAGGCCCAGGCCGTGCTGCGGCAGCAGCGCCTCGACGCCGAACTTGGCCGGCTCGGCCGGGGCCACCAGCAGCGCGGCGCGCAGGCCGGGGCCGTCGGGCGAGGCCGGCTGCTCCAGAAGATGCCGGGCCAGGGCCAGGCAGCCGAAGCTGTGCGCCACCGCGATCCAGGCCGTGCGCGGATGACGGGCCAGCACCTGGCCGATGCGCCCGGCCCAGCGGCGCAGGTCCGGCGTGTGCCAGTCGGCCTGCTGCACGCGCACGGTGTCGCGGTACTGCCCCTGCAGCCAGGTCTGCCAGTGGCCCGGGCCGCTGTCGGCCAAGCCGGGGATGACGAGCACGCGCAGCGGCTCGCCGCCATAGCGGCCGGCCAGCAGGGCGCGGGCGTCGGCTGGCAGCAGGCCGGGGCCGGGGCGCGTGAAGGTCGGGCTGGCAGACATGGCGGGCCGGCTCACAGTGCGGCGATCGAGACCTCGGTGGACTTGACCAGCGCGATCACATCCTTGCCCGGCACCAGGCCCAGCTCCTTGACCGAGCGGGTGGTGATGACCGAGGTGACGACCAGGCCCGAGGGCGTCTCGACGTCGATCTCCGAGACCACCGGGCCTTCGATGATCTCGCGCACCTTGCCGCGGAACTGGTTGCGGACGTTGATCGCGGTGATGGACATGCGGCGCTTCCTTGCAGACGGATGAAGGGGATCGGGTGAGGACCATGCGCGCCGGCTGCTCGCGCGACGCATGTGGGCATCGTGCGCCGCCGGCTCATGTGCATCAACGAAGGAAAGCGGCACTGCTCATGCGCCCAGCGCATCGCGCAGCAGGGCATGCGCAGGCAAGTGCGGGCAAGTCCGGGCAAGCGCCCCGCAAACGACAACGGCCGGCAAAGGCCGGCCGCTGGGGCATGAGCATGCGGGATCAGCGCGTGGAATCAGCGGGCGGGATCAGCGCGCGGCGTGAGCCTGCGCGCGTGAGGCCGCCGCGCGACGGGCCGCTCAGCTCACCTCGCCCATCTGCGACTGCAGGTAGTTGTGCTGGCCCACGGTGTTGACCAGCTCCAGCTGCGTCTCCAGGAAGTCGATGTGCTCCTCGGTGTCGTCGAGGATGCCCTGCAGGATCTCGCGCGACACGTAGTCGCGCACGCTCTCGCAGTGGGCGATGCCGTCCTTGATGGTGGCCTGCGCGGCGGTCTCCAGCTTGAGGTCGCACTGCAGCACCTCGATGGCGTTCTCGCCGATCAGCAGCTTGCCCAGGTCCTGCAGGTTGGGCAGGCCGTCGAGCATGAGGATGCGCTCGATGAGCTTGTCGGCATGCTTCATCTCGCCGATGGACTCCTCGTATTCCTTCTTGGCCAGCTTGTCCAGGCCCCAGTGCTTGAACATCCGGTAGTGCAGGAAGTACTGGTTGGTCGCGGTCAGCTCGTTCTTGAGCTGGGCGTTGAGGTGCTGGATGACGACGGGATCGCCTTTCATGGGTGGGCTCCTTCTTGTGGATCGGCGGATTGTCGGGGTGGCCCCCCGGCGGCATCAACCGCCGGGCCGCGCAACCGACGCGGCCCCGGGTCATTTGGGATGAGAACGCTTCGCAGATCAGGCACCGCCGCCAGGCCGCCAGCCTCAGCGCTGCAGCACGTACTGCCCCGGCGCAGGCTCCAGCGGCGGCAGGCCGCGGTCCGGCGCGCCCATCGCCGGCGGCGGGGTGAGCGGCCCGCTGCGGCGCACCAGCCAGTCGTGCCAGGCCAGCCACCAGGAGCCCTCGTGCGGGCGGGCCAGGGCGAGCCAGGTGTCGGCGTCCAGGTGCTTGCCGTGGTGCGGCCGGGTGTGCAGTTGGTAGCGGCGGCCGTGGTGGCCGGGCTCGCTGACGATGCCGGCGTTGTGGCCGCCGCTGGTCAGGGCGAAGGTGATCTCGGCGTCGCAGAGCTGGTGGATCTTGTAGACCGAGCGCCAGGGCGAGACATGGTCCTTGACCGTGCCCACGGCGAAGACGGGCACGCGCACGTCGTTGAGCGACACGGGCTTGTCGCCCACGCGGTAGGCGCCGTGGGCCAGGTCGTTGCGCAGGTAGAGGCTGCGCAGGTACTCCACATGCATGCGGTAGGGCATGCGCGTGGTGTCGGCGTTCCAGGCCATCAGGTCGTTGAGCGGCATGCGCGTGCCCAGCAGGTAGTCGCGCACCATGCGCGACCAGACCAGGTCGCGCGTGTTCAGGAAGGTGAAGCTGCCGCCCATCTGGCTGCCGTCGAGGAAGCCGCGCGCCCACATCTGGTCTTCCAGGTAGGTGATCTGGCTCTCGTCGATGAAGAGCGAGAGCTCGCCGGGCTCCTCGAAGTCGGTCTGCGCGGCCAGCAGGCTCAGCGTGGCGATGCGCTGGTCGTCGTCGCGCGCCAGCGCGGCGGCGGCGATGGCCAGCAGCGTGCCGCCCAGGCAGTAGCCCATCGCATGCACCCGGCGTCCGGGCAGGATGGTGCTGACGGCATCCAGCGCAGCCAGCGGGCCTGAGCGCAGGTAGTCGTCCATGCCCAGGTTGCGGTCGGCCTCGCTTGGGTTGCGCCAGGACACCATGAACACCGTGTGGCCCTGCTCCACCAGCCAGCGCACCAGCGAGTTGTGCGGCGACAGGTCCAGGATGTAGTACTTCATGATCCACGACGGCAGGATGAGCACCGGCTCGGGGTGCACCTGCGCGGTGGTGGGCGTGTACTGGATCAGCTCGATGAGGTCGTTGCGATAGACGACCTGGCCGGGCGTGACGGCCACGTCGCGGCCGACCTGGAAGGCCTCGGTGCCCGGCGGCGGCGCCTGCGTGAGGCTGCGCAGCCAGTCGGCGGAGAAGTTGAGCGCACCGCGCATCAGGTTGGCGCCGTTCTCGCGCCGCGTGGCCTCGATGACCTCGGGGTTGAGCCAGGGCAGGTTGGCCGGGCACATGGCGTCCAGCCATTGCCGGGCGGCAAAGCTGACCACGTGCTCATGGTGCGGCGTGACGCCGCGCACGCCGGTCGTGGCGGCATCCCACCACGCCTCGGTCATCAGGAAGCCGTCGCGCAGCAGGCTCCAGGGCCACTGCTGCCAGGCCGGCGCGGCAAAGCGGCCGTCACGGCCATTGGCCGGCGCGGCGGCCTGCGCCTGGGCGCCGGGCTCTACGCCCTCGCCCGGCGCCAGCAGCGCATCGGCCAGGCGCACGGCCTGCTCGCGCGCCAGGTGGCGCAGCTCGCTCTGCTTGCCGGGTGCGAAGGCCAGGTGGATCCACCAGTCCAGCATGGACAGCAGGAAGGACGCCGGCGACAGGCCGTTGGTGTAGCGCGCCAGCAGCGCGTGGGCGGCCTGATCGAGCAGCAGGTTGCGCGGTGCCGCCTGGGCGCCTGCGGACAGGGGCTCACCGCCCTCGCCACGGCTGCCGCCGGCTCGACCGGCCGGCGTGTCGGGCGCGTGCGATGAAGGGGGCGAGGCGGGCGGCAGCGCGGCCGGCGGCGCGGCAGCCGGCGCAGCCGGGGCGGCCACCAGCGCGGCGGCTGAGGCCGAGGATGCGGCGGGCGGTGGGACCGGCGTGGCGGCCGACGGCGGGGCTGGCGGGGATTCCAGACGATCTTTCATCGAGGGCTCCGGGGCGATCCTGCCGGCGGGCATGCTGGGTGGCGCGGGAGGTGACGCGAGAGGTGGCGCCAAGGGTGACGCGTGGGGTGGCGTGCTGGCCGGGTGGGCGGCATCGGCGACGATGGCCCACGGCCCAGGCGGGCGGGCCGGCATCACTGCCAGCCCCATCGTCTCACGTACAGGCGCTTGGCTGCGCTGACCAGCATCACATAGCCGGCCAGGATGGCCGCCGCCCAGGCCAGGAAGGCCGGCGGCAGCGCCTGCAGCCCGAAGGCCGCGGCCAGGGGCGAGTACGGCAGCAGCACCGCGGCCAGGGCCACGCTGAAGGTGGTGGCCGCCAGCACGCCGGAGGGCCGGCTGCCGCGCCCGGGCAGGCGCGGGCTGCGGATGAGGTGCACGATCAGCGTCTGCGTCAGCAGCCCCACGACGAACCAGCCCGACTGGAACAGGCCCTGCTCGGTGGGTGTATCGGCGGCGAACACCCACCACAGCACGGCAAAGGTGGCCAGGTCGAACACCGAGCTCAGCGGCCCGAAGCACAGCATGAAGCGGCCGATGTCGTGCGGCTGCCAGGCCAGCGGGCGGCCGATGAGCTCGTCGTCCACGCGGTCGAAGGGGATGCCGGTCTGCGACAGGTCGTACAGCAGGTTCTGCACCAGCAGCTGCAGCGGCAGCATGGGCAGGAAGGGCAGCAGCATGCTGGCCGCCAGCACCGACAGCACGTTGCCGAAGTTGGAGCTGGCCGTCATGCGGATGTACTTGAGCATGTTGCTGAACACGCGCCGGCCCTGCAGCACGCCTTCGTCCAGCACCAGCAGGCTCTTCTCCAGCAGGATGATGTCGGCCGCCTCCTTGGCGATGTCCACCGCGCTGTCCACCGAGATGCCGATGTCGGCCGCGCGCAGCGCCGGGGCGTCGTTGATGCCGTCGCCCATGAAGCCCACCACATGGCCCTGCGCGCGCAGCGCCTTGACCAGCCGCTCCTTGTGCAGCGGGGTGAGCTTGGCAAAGAGCCGGTGCTCGCGCACCGCGGCGGCCAGCTGCGCGTCGTCCATCGCGTCGATCTGCGCGCCCAGCAGCGCCGCGTCCGCGGGCAGGCCGACTTCGCGGCAGATCTTGAGCGACACGCGCTCGTTGTCGCCGGTCAGCACCTTCACCTGCACGCCGTGCTCGGCCAGCATGCGCAGCGCCGGCGCAGTGGACTCCTTGGGCGGATCGAGAAAGGCGACGAAGCCCAGCAGCGTGAGCTGCGCCTCGTCGGCCACGGCGTAGACCGATTGCGTGGTGGGCCCGGCCTTGACCGCCACGGCCACCACGCGCAGCCCCTCGTCGTTGAGCGCGGCCGTGACCTCCCGGATGCGCGCCAGGTGCGCGTCGTCCAGCGGCAGCACGTCCTCGCCCTGGCGCACCGAGGTGCAAACGGCCAGCACCTCTTCGAGCGCGCCTTTGCAGATCAGCAGGTGGTGCTCGGGCTGCTGCGTGCCGTGCGCATGGACCACCACCGACATGCGCCGGCGCTCGAAGTCGAAGGGGATCTCGTCCACCTTGGCATAGGAGCCGGCCACGTCCAGGTCACGATGCAGCTCCACGTGCTGCAGCACGGCCACGTCCAGCAGGTTCTTCAGCCCGGTCTGGTAGTGGCTGTTGAGGAAGGCCGTCTCCAGCACCGCGTCGCTGGGCGAGCCGAAGGCGTCGCAATGCCGGGCCAGGAAGATCTTGTCCTGCGTCAGCGTGCCGGTCTTGTCGGCGCACAGCACGTCCATCGCACCGAAGTTCTGGATCGCATCCAGCCGCTTGACGATGACCCGCCGGCGCGCCATGCCCACCGCGCCCTTGGCCAGGGTGGAGGTGACGATCATCGGCAGCATCTCCGGCGTCAGCCCCACCGCCACCGACAGCGCAAAGAGCAGGGCCTGCAGCCAGTCGCCCTTGGTCAGGCCGTTGACCAGGAACACCACCGGCGCCATCACCGCCATGAAGCGGATCAGCAGCCAGCTGACCTGGTTGATGCCGGCCTGGAAGGCCGTGGGCCCGCGCGGTGCGGCGCCGGCGTGCTCGGCCACGGTGCCGAAGTAGGTGGCGCAGCCCGTGGCCAGCACCACCGCGGTGGCCGAGCCGCTGACCACGTTGGTGCCCATGAAGAGCAGCACGTCGCGCTCCAAGGCGCTGCGGCCCAGCGGCTCGTGCTCGTCGGCGAACTTCTCCACCGGCAGCGACTCGCCGGTCATCGCCGCCTGGCTGACGAACAGGTCCTTGGCCTGCAGCACGCGGCAGTCAGCCGGGATCATGTCGCCGGCCGACAGGCGCACCACGTCGCCCGGGACCAGGTCGCGGATGGGCAGCTCGGTGAGGCTGGCCTGGGCTGCGGTACCGGGGGCGGCGGCACCGGTGGCGGCGGGGCGCAGCACGCCGGCGGTGCTGGCCACCATGTCCTTGAGCCGGTCGGCGGCGCGGCCGGAGCGTGCCTCCTGCACGAAGCGCAGCCCGGTGGACAGCAGCACCATCGCGCCGATCACGCCGGCCGCGCGCTCGTCCGAGCCCAGCCAGGACACCGCCGCCAGCAGCGTCAGCAGCAGGTTGAACGGGTTGCGATAGGCCTGCCACAGCCGCGCCGACCAGTGCAGCGGCTGCTCGTGCTGGACGATGTTGGGCCCCACCCGCCGGCGCACCGCCTGCGCCTTCAGCGCATCCAGGCCCTGCGGGCTGCTGCCCAGCCGGGCCAGCAGCGCGGGCACCGGCTCATCGGCCGCCTGCAGCAGCCGCTGCGACAGCGCCTGCGGCGCCTGACGCGGCAGGCCGGCCGGTGCATGCAGGCCCTCGAACAGCGCCAGCCGGCGGAAGTGCCGCCCCAGCCGCCGCCGGCGCAGGAAGCCGGCGAACAGGCCCTGCGCATCCCCACGCCCATGCAGGCCGCGGCCGGCGCCGGAGCGGCGTCGCGGCTCACCCGGATCGGGGGCGGCGTGTCCCGGATGGGATGACAGGGAGGAAGGCAGCTCGCGCATCATCGGCCCCCGCCCGCCTGGGGCCGGTGGGCAGCGGCGATGCTAGAGCGAGCCGGGCGCGGCGGCCTTGATCTGGCTGACGGCAGACCTGCGGAGCTGACGGCTGGCGATGCAGCAAGCCGGCGCGGGCAAGAGCCCGGCCCGCTTCAGCCGCGGATCAGATCAGGCCGGCCTCCAGCCCGGCGCCCTGACCGACGTCCTGGCCGACGTTCTGCCCGGCGCCCTGCGCGGCGTCCGGGCTGGGCGCATCCAGGCGGTCGCGCGGGCTGGCGCCCTGCCCCGCTTGCGGCCCGGTGTCCGCGCGGCCCGTGGCGCAGGCTTCGCAGGTGGAGGCTGCCGGCTGGGCCAACAGGCGGTCGCGGCTGATGGCCTGGCCGCAGCGCAGGCACCAACCGTAGCGGCCTTCGGCCATGCGGCGCAGCGCGGCACGGGCGGCACGCGGGTCGGCCACAGGCCGCACCGGGCGCCACAGCGCCGGGCCCCGGCCGGCACCGCCACGGGCATCCAGCGCCAGGGCCGCCGCAGACGGCAGCACCCCGCCCCAGGCCGCGGCGGTGTCCAGCTGCTGGCGCAGTCGCTGGCGCAGCAGCATCAGCAGCGGCAGCTCGATGGGGGTGTGCAGCCAGGCCGGGCCGGCCGGCGCGGCAGGCGAGGAAGCAGAGGGCGACATCGAGGGCACAGTGCAGCGCACCCCCCAGGCAGCCGGCACGCCGGGGAGGTCGTGCGGCGGGACGGGGCCGGGCGACAGGGTCGGGTCCATGCGTGTCTCCTCTTGCGCGGCAGGCGCCGCACGGGTGGCGCGGCGGGGGCGCCCGGCAGCGGATGGCCGCAGGCGCACAGCTCAACATCGCGGCCCGCGGGCGCCGGGCGGCCGGCCCTCGCAGCCGGGGCCCTGCATTCGCGGGGGAGCCATATTGCGCCGCGTGCGTGACACCCGCAAGACGGCCGAACACCGGGGAGGGTCTTTCACCGGCGCCGGGCTGGCCACCGCCTTCAGCCGACGCGCAAGCTCTCCATCACCCGCCAACAAGAAGGCGTGTCCAGGCCGTCAGAGCAGGCATGCCGGGGGCGGCGTCGGCGCCTTCAGACCTCCGCCCACTGCCGCAGCAGGTTGTGGTAATGGCAGGTCAGGCTCAGCACCTCCTGCGTGTCGCCCAGGCTGCGGCGCAGCGACTGGATGGTGGTGTCCAGCTCGTAGAGCATGGCCCGGCGCGAGGCATCGCGCACCATGCTCTGCGTCCAGAAGAAGGAGCACACCCGCGCGCCGCGCGTCACCGGCTCCACGCGGTGCAGGCTGCTGGACGGATAGAGGATCAGGTCGCCCGCGGGCAGCTTGACCTCGTGCTCGCCGTAGGTGTCGCTGACGATCAGCTCGCCGCCGTCGTAGTCCTCCGGGTCGCACAGGAAGAGGGTGGAGGAGACGTCGGTGCGCAGCCACTGCGGTGCGCCCGGCGAGCCCGGCGCGGCCGGCTCGGACGGCAGGCGGCGCACCGAGCCGTCCACATGCATGCCGTAGGTCTCGCCGCCGGCATAGCAGTTGAAGAGCGGCGGGCAGATGCGCGCCGGCAGCGCCGCGGCAAAGAAGGTGGGGCTGGCCTGCAGCGCCTGCAGCACCTTGCGGCCCAGCTCCTGCGCCAGCGGCGAGGCCTCGGGCAGCTGGCGGTTGCGCTTGACCTGCGCACCCAGGTTGCCCACCGTGGCCCGGCCGTCGATCCAGTCGGCGGCATCGAGCGCGGCGCGCATCTCGGCGACCTGTTCGCGGGTCAGCACGCCCGGCACGTGCAGCATCATGGTGAGGGCTCCTTGCAAGGAAAAACGCCCCGGCGCGCAGGCCGGGGCGGGCAGTATCGGGCGCGCGGTCGGCCGCCGGCTTGAGGCCGATCAGCCCGCGCGGCGCCCGCACGTCAGGACGATCAGAAGTGGAAGTTGGCCGTCACCCGGGCTGAGCGCGGCGTGCCGGGGAAGTAGCGGTAGCCGCTCTTGTTGATGGCCGCCACGTAGTCCTTGTCGAACAGGTTGTAGACGTTGAGTTGGATGTCCACGTTGCGGCTGATCTTGTAGCCGGCCATCGCGTCCCAGACCCAGTAGGACTCGGTGTAGTTGGGCGTGCCCACCGCGCCGTCGGTGCCGCGCTTGAG
Organism: Burkholderiales bacterium; assembly: GCA_016219375.1. GTDB lineage: Bacteria > Pseudomonadota > Gammaproteobacteria > Burkholderiales > Burkholderiaceae_C > Aquabacterium. The sequence goes on along the minus strand of JACRNC010000011.1, from coordinate 162,303 downwards.
GCCGCCGGAGTAGCGCGCGCCGCCGCCCAGCGTGATGCCATAGGGCGCCTGCCAGGTCGTCCACAGCGAGAACGAATCCCTGGGCGTGTAGGTCAGCTCGTCGGAGCCGTTCTGCGCCACGTTGGCGCCCTTGAGCACCTTGGTGTCCTGCACGGTGTAGCCGGCGATCACCGACCAGGTGGGCGTGAGCTGGCCGGTGGCCGACAGCTCCACGCCTTCCACGCGCTTCTTGCCGGTCTGGTCGATGGTGCCGTCGGAGTTGGTCACCACCTCGTTCTCGATGTCGGTGCGGAAGATCGCGCCGGCCAGCAGCAGCCGCTTGGCGAAGAACTCCCACTTGGCGCCGACCTCGGCCGTCTTGGCCTTCTGCGGATCCAGGTTGGGGTTGTTGGCATTGCTGGCCGTCGCACTCAGGAAGGTGGCGCCGCCCGGCGGCTGCTGCGACAGCGCGTAGTTGACGTAGACGCTGCCGTCCGGCGTGGGCTTGTAGAGCGCGCCGAGCTTCCAGTTGACCAGGTCGCCGCTCTTGTCCAGGTCGGTGGTGGTGGCGCCCGCGGCGCTGACGGCCTTGAAGTCGGTGCTGTAGCGGTCGTAGCGCAGGCCGGCGTTCACCTGCCACTGCTCGCCGAGCTTGACGGTGTCGAAGGCATAGACCGACCAGGTGTCGGTGGAGCCTTCGTTGTAGGCGCCGGTGCGGCTGGACAGCACGCTGACGCTGGAGTCGGGGTAGTAGACGCTGACGCGCGGCGCGGTGCCGATCACCGCATGGGTGTAGGCCACCTGCTCCTCGCGCGTGAGCTCCAGGCCCAGGCTCAGCTCGTGGCGGATGGCGCCCGTGGCCACGGCCGTGGTCAGGTTGGTCTGGTTGGTCAGGATCTTGTTGACCTGGTCCTTGAAGTTGATGTTGCGCACGGCCGTCCAGGTGGACGGGTCGGCTGCATTGGGCGTGAGGATCTGGTTGGTGCCCGAGCCCGCGGCCATGAAGGACGACAGCAGGTAGTCCTGCGTGGTGCGGCCCCAGCGCGTGGTGTTGCGCAGCGTGGTGCCCGGGGCGAAGTCATGCTCCACGCGCACGGTGGCCATGTCGGCCTTCACGTCGTCGTGATCGGAGCGCGTGCCGTAGAAGTTGCTCGTGTCCACACGGCCCGCGCTGCTCAGGAAGGGCCGCCCGCTCGGGTCGGGCGAGGAGTAGCCCGGCATGCCGATGGTCAGCACGCCGCCGTCGGGCACGTTGTCCTGCTCGACGTGCAGCAGGTTCAGGAAGACGCGCGTGGGCGTGTTCAGGCCCAGGGCCAGCGACGGCGCGATGCCGAAGCGCTTGTTCTCGACCTCATGCCGGCCGTCCACGCCGGCGTCCTGCGCCAGCAGGTTCAGGCGGAAGGCCGCGCCCTCGTAGCCGGTCAGGGCCTTGTTCCAGTCCACGGTGGCGCGCTTGTAGCTGCCGGTGCCCAGGCCGACCGAGGCGTCGAAGCTGTCGCTCAGGTTGGCCTGCTTGGTGACCAGGTTGATGGAGCCGGTGGGCGCGCTGCGGCCGTAGTCGGTGCCGGCCGGGCCCTTGATGACCTCGATCTGGTCGATGTTGAAGGTATCGCGCGAGATCGAGCCCAGGTCACGAATGCCGTCCACGTAGATGCTGGACGACGAGTCGAAGCCGCGCATGTAGACCGCATCGCCGGTGCTGGTGTTGCCGTTCTCGCCGGCGTAGAAGGTGCCCACGCCGGCCACGTTGCGCAGGGCCTCGGTCAGCGTGGTGGCGGCCTGCTCCTTGATCACCTGCTCCTTGATCACGGAGACCGTCTGCGTGGTGTTGACCAGCGGCTGGGTGAACTTGGGCGAGGACAGCGCCTCGGCCTTGTAGTCGGCGGCGCGCTGCGGCGCGGCCTGCACCGAGACGGCCGGCAGGGCGGTCTGTGACTCGGCGGCCGCCACCGCGGTGGCCGGCTCCGCGGCATGGCCCGTCAGCGAGGCCAGGGCCAGGCCCATCGCCGTAGTGGCGGGGCGCGCGATGCCGTGCTTGCGGCTCTTGATGTATGCCATCGATGGACTCTTTCGGTTCTGGACTGGAAGGAACAGACGCAAGAGCCCGGCGGGCCGGCGGCCGCTGACGGGGCGGCCGGTGGGTTTGCCGTGTTCGCCGTGTTCGACACCGCGGTTTGATCTGCGTCTATGCGCAAATGATAATTATTCCTATTACTGTGTAAAGACGTGTGTTGCAGCCGCGCATCCCCGGGCTGGGGGAACGCGGTGATGGGCCCCGGGATCGGGCCGCGCCGAGCCGGATGAGCCGGATGAGCCGGATGAGCCGGATGAGCCGGATGTGAGCCGGTGCGAGCCGGATGAGCCCGATGCGGGCCTGATGCCTGATGCGAGAGCAAGTGGCCGGCGCGCAGGCGGGCCCGGCCCGGGGCGGCCAGCGGGCGCCGACGGGGTCGGTCGTGCGGTCAGGCGTCCGGGTGGAGGCAGCCCGCTGGGATCAGCCGATCTGGGCAGCGCGCACGCGGTGCTGGCGCTCGGCGTCGGTCTGGCAGGCCACGCACAGGTGGGCCTGGGGCACGGCCAGCAGCCGCTCGCGCCCTATCCATTCGCCGCACTCGCTGCAGCGGCCGAAGTCGGCCTCGGCCAGGCGGGCCTGGGCTTCGCGCACGCGCTTCAACTCGGCCTCATCGTGGCGCAGCAGGGCCATCGCGTCGTCGTCCTCGGCGCTGGCCACCGCGCCCTCGCTGCCGGCGATGAAGGTGTTGGACGTGGCGGAAGCCTCGGCGCTCAGGCGTTCGCGCTGGGCGGCCATGTGGTCGTCCAGCTGGCGGGCCAGCGCCTGCAGGCGGGCGGCGATCTCCTGCCGGGTGGCGGCATCCAGCCGGTCGCCGCCGGCGATCGAGGTGTGTGCGGTCATGGTGTCTCCGGTTTCTGGCTGATGCGGGCCGCGCAGGCGCGATGCGGCATCGCATGACGCCACGCGCCGACGGGCCCACACGGCCAGCCTAGGCAGGCGGGCGGGGGCCGGCTTGCGCTGCGTCAAGCGCCGGCGTCACAGGCGATGGCTGAGGCAGCCTGCGCGATGCAGAGCTCGCCGCCCCGGCCGGGATCGGGGCCGCAGGGATCGACGTTGCAGGAATCGACGTTGCAGGGATCGACGCCGCAGCAATCGTCAGGGCAGCAGCACGGCCGCGCCGGTGTAGCGGCCGGCGCGCAGGTCGTCGAGCGCGGCCTGGGCCTGCTCCAGCGGCCGGGTGTGCACGGCGGCCTGCAGGGGCAGATCGGCCGCCAGGCGCATGAAGGACAAGCCGTCCTCGCGCGTGAGATTGGCCACCGAGACGATCTGCCGCTCGCCCCACAGCCAGGCATACGGGAAGGACGGGATGTCGCTCATGTGGATGCCGGCGCACACCACCCGCCCGCCCGGGCGCACGGCCCGCAGCGCGGCCGGCACCAGCGCACCGACCGGGGCGAAGAGGATGGCCGCGTCCAGCGGCCAGGGTGCGGCGTCGTCGCTGCTGCCGGCCCAGGCGGCACCCAGCTTGCGCGCCAGATCCTGCGCGGCGGCGTCGCCTGCGCGGGTGTAGGCCGCCACCTCGCAGCCCAGATGACGGGCCACCTGGGCGATCAGGTGGGCGGCGGCGCCGAAGCCCCACAGGCCCAGACGCCGCGTCGGGCCCTGCAGCGCCGGCTCGGCCATCCGGTAGGCCCGCCAGCCGATCAGGCCGGCGCACAGCAGCGGCGCGGCCTGGGCATCGCTGTAGCGTTCGGGAATGGGGAAGACGTAGCGGGCATCGGCCACGATGTGCTCGGCATAGCCGCCGGGCAGCTGCCAGCCGGTGAAGCGGCTGCGCTCGCACAGGTTCTCGCGCCCGGCGCGGCAGGCATCGCACGCGCCGCAGGTCCAGCCCAGCCAGGGCACGCCCACGCGCTGGCCGATGTGCAGGCCCGGCGCCTCGGCACCCTCACCCATCTCACCCAGCGCGCGGACGCGGCCGATCACCTCATGGCCGGGCACCACGGGCCCGGCGGGATAGCCGGCCCGCGGCAGCTCGCCATCGACGATGTGCAGGTCGGTGCGGCACACGCCGCAGGCGGCCACGGTGATCGCCACCTGGCCCGGGCCCGGCTCGGGCAGGCGGTCGCGCCAGGCCAGCTGCAGCGGGCGGCCGGGCTCGGTGAGCTCCATCGCGCGCCAGCGGGTCGGGGACGGTGCGGGCTGGTTCATGAGCTCGTCTCCTTCATCGTGCACGCCCCTGCAGGCGGTGCGCCGGCCCCGCCCCGCGGCGCCTGCTTCACACGTCCATCTGATCCCGATGCTGCGGCACGCTGGCCTCCCAGCCCAGGGTCTCGTCGATGCGCCGGCGCAGCATGTCGGCGGCGTCGGGCTCGCCATGGTTGATCAGCACCTGCTCGGGCTTGCGGCCGAGGGCGCCCAGCCACTTCAGCAGGCCGGCCTGGTCGGCATGGGCGGACAAGCCGAGGATCTGCGTCACCTCGGCGCGGATGGGCACGTACTCGCCGAAGATCTTGACCTGCTTCTCGCCCGCCGCCAGCGCCGCGCCGCGGGTGCCGCCGGCCTGGAATCCGCCCAGCACGATGGCATTGCGCGGATGCGGGCCGTAGTGCGCCAGGTGGTGCAGCACGCGCCCGCCGGTGGCCATGCCGCTGCCGGCGATCACCACCATCGGCCCGTGCTGGCTCATCAGCCGCTTGGACTCCTCCGGCGTGCGCAGGCAGCGCGTCATCTGCGCGATGCCGTTGCGCTCTTCCTGGGTGAGGCGGTGGGCATCCGGATGGCGCTTGAGCAGCTCGGTGGCCTCGATGCCCATCGGGCTGTCGAGGAAGACGGGCACATGCGGCGTGGCCCCGGCCTGGCGCAGCCGCCACAGCGCGTAGAGCATCGCCTGCGTGCGGCCCACGGCGAAGGCGGGCATGACCACCACGCCGCCGCGCGCGGCCGTGCGCCGCACCACGTCGCCCAGCTGCTCCACCGGGTCCAGGTCCGGGTGCAGGCGGTCGCCGTAGGTGGACTCCACCACCACCACGTCGGCCTGCTGGCCGGTGTCCGGCGGCGGCATCACCAGATCATCGTCGCGCCCCAGGTCGCCGGAGAAGAGCACGCTGCGCCCGCCGTGCTCCACGCGGATGCTGCTGGCGCCCAGGATGTGGCCGGCGCGGCTGTAGTGCGCGGTGACGCCGTCACCCAGGTCCAGCGCGTCGCCGTTGTTGACGATGCGCAGCTGCTTGAGCGTGGCCCGCGCGTCGTCCACGGTGTAGAGCGGCAGCGCCGGCTGGTGGCGCGTCTTGCCGTGGCGGTTGCGCCAGTTGGCTTCTTCTTCCTGCAGGTTGGCGGTGTCCAGCAGCAGGATCTCGCACAGGTCGGCGGTGGCCGGGCTGCACCAGATGGGGCCGCGAAAGCCCTGGCGCACCAGCAGCGGCAGCCGGCCGCTGTGGTCGATGTGCGCATGGGTGAGCAGCACGCCATGCAGGCTGCGGGCATCGAAGGGCAGCGGCGCCCAGTTGCGCAGGCGCAGCGGCTTCCAGCCCTGGAACAGGCCGGCATCGACGAGCAGGCGGCGCGAGCCGGCCTCCACCAGGGTCATGGAGCCGGTGACGGTGCCGGTGGCACCGAGGAAGGTGAGGTGCATGCGTCTGGGGGCGCCGCGGCGGGCGCGTGGCTGGGGACGCCGTGCAGTGTGCCGCGCGCGGCGGGCGCTGGCGATGATGCGGCGCAAGGCCGGGGCAGCGGCGTCAACCGACGCGGATCACCCTGCCCTCGCCTGGCGCGCCGTCTTCAGCTCGCCGCCCGGCGGATCCATGAAGCCTGCCGCGCGGAAGGTCAGCACCAGCGTGTCGCGGTGCCCGCTTGCCGCATCGGCTGCATCCTCGGGCTGGATGGGCGTGGATTCATGGATCACGCGCTCGTCGTCCAGCAGCAGGGCCGACCACGGCTCGGCCAGCGTGAAGCGCACGCCCAGCGGCCCCTGCGCATCGAACACCCGCGTCTCGCCGCCGCGGATGCGCTGGCGGGCCACCAGGATCACGGCGACGAAGTCCACGCCGTCGCGGTGCGCGCCCTCGGGCGTGGGCCGGCCCACGCCGTCGGCGGTATCGATGCGGAAGGGATGGGCCTCGATGAACCAGCGCGCCACCGGCTTGGCCTGCGCGAAGACCCGGCCCAGGCCGCTGAGCAGCGCGCCCCAGCCGGGCTGCGCCACGAGCGCCGGCTGTACCGGCTCGAACCAGCGCAGCAGGCCGCCGTGCAGCGCGTTGTAGGTGGTGGGCTGCCAGTGAGCGCGGTGCGGCGCCTGCTCCAGCCGCGGGGCATCGCTGGTCGGCTCATGGAGCACGAAGCTGCCGTGGCGGCGGTGGCGGTAGCGCCCGCCGTCGCGCAGGTGGGCATCGGGCGGCAGGTCGTCCCAGTACGGCGTCAGCGGTGCCAGCTCGGCTGGCGTCGTGGCACACAGCGCGGCCAGCTCGGCTGCCGGCAGCACCGCATAGCCGCGCGTGGCCAGCCGCTGGTGCGCCGGCGTGCCGGGCGGCAGATCGGCCTGCCAGTCGATGGCGGGAGAGCCGGCAGGCGGCGGCGGGGCGGTCAGCGGCGAGGCGGCGAAGGTGTCGGCAAGCATGGTGGGCCGGCGCGTCAGGCAGGGGCCCGCGCGACGGGGCCGTCAGCGTAGCGCAGCGCCTTCATCGCGGTCGCCATGTCGGGATACTTGGCACCCATGACCGCCGCCCGACCGTTCGCCAGCACCCCGCGCCTGGACCGCATCGACCTCAACCTCTTCCGCGTGCTGGATGCCATCCACACCCAGGGCGGCATCTCTGGCGCGGCGCGCGCGCTGCACTTGAGCCAGCCGGCCATCAGCCACGCGCTGCGCCGCCTGCGCGAGTCCTTCGGCGATGCGCTCTTCGTGCGCCAGGGCAACCGCATGCTGCCCACCGAGCTGACGCGCCGCATCATCGGCGAGGTGCAAGGCCACCTGCGCGGGCTGCAGGGCGTGCTGCACAGCGCCGAGGCCTTCGACCCGGCCTCGCTGCAGATGGGCTTTCGCATCGGGCTGCGCGATGTGATGGAGTCCATCACCCTGCCGGCGCTGCTGGACCACCTGGCCCAGCAGGCGCCCGGCGTGTCGCTGGCCAGCCGGCGCGTGCCGCGCGAGTCGCTGGAGCGCGAGCTGGTCGCCGGCGAGATCGACGTGGCCATCGAGCGGCAGACCCGCATGGGCCCGCGCGTGCACGGCGTGCGGCTGACCGAGGAGCCGCTGGCCGTGGTGTCCGCCAGGCCGACGGATGCGACCCGGCCGCGCGCCATCAGCCTGCGCCGCTACCTGGAGACACCGCATGTGCTGGTGAGCATGACCAGCGACGCCGACCCGCTTGAGCCGCTGCTGGCCCTCGGTGGCCACAGCCGGCGCATCGCCCTGCGCTGCCAGCATTACTTCGCCGCCGCGCAGGTCGTGGCCCGCACCGGCTGGCTGCTGACCATGCCGCGCACCTATGCCCGCGAGCTGGCCCGCGTGCTGCCGGTGGCGGTGAGCCCCCTGCCCCTGCCGGTGCCGCCGCTGGCCATCTGGATGTACTGGTCGGCCGACCGCGATGCCGACCCGGCGCACCGCTGGCTGCGCGAGCTGCTGCAGGCGGGCGCCCGCCAGGTGATGGGCCCGGCGCGGCGCAGCCATGCACGCCGTGAATGACCGGCCATCCAGCAACATCATTTGCCCGATGGGCCCCCGCTGCCCACAATCTGCGGCATCCCCATCCCGACCCGCGGAGCCGCCCCATGAACTTCGAGCCCACCCCACGCGCCAAGGACTATGCCCAGCGCGTGCGCGCCTTCATCCGCCAGCACATCCTGCCCGTGGAGCACGAGCACTGGGAGGGCATCCTGGGCCAGGGCCATCTGGGCGACTGGACGCAGTGGAAGATCCCGGCCCGCGTGGAGGAGCTCAAGGCCCGTGCCAAGGCCGAGGGCCTGTGGAACCTCTTCCTGCCCGATGCGGCCTACGGCCCCGGCCTGTCGACGATGGAGTACACCCTGTCGGCCGAGGAGACGGGCTGGAGCCTGATGGCCCCGGAGATCTTCAACTGCAATGCCCCGGACACCGGCAACATGGAGGTGATCTGGAAGTACGGCAGCCCTGAGCAGAAGGAGCAGTGGCTCAAGCCGCTGGCCGCCGGCGAGATCCGCTCGGTGTTCTTCATGACCGAGCCGGACGTCGCCTCGTCGGATGCCACCAACATGCAGGCCACCGCCGTGGTCGAGGGCAACGAGGTCGTGCTCAACGGCAAGAAGTGGTGGTCCTCCGGCGTGGGCGACCCGCGCTGCAAGGTGGGCATCTTCATGGCCCACACGCCCAATGCGGATGCCGACCGCCACCACCAGCACTCGATGGTGCTGGTGCCCCTGGACACCCCGGGCATCACCATCAAGCGGATGCTGCCGGTCTTCGGCGAATGGGACGAGCCGCACGGGCACGGCGAGGTGCACTTCGACAACGTGCGCCTGCCGGTGTCGGCCTTCATCGCCGGGCCGGGCAAGGGATTCGAGATCGCGCAGGGCCGCCTGGGCCCGGGCCGCATCCACCACTGCATGCGCTGCATCGGCGCGGCCGAGCATGCGCTGGAGCTGATGATCAAGCGCGGCATGAGCCGCACCGCCTTCAAGAAGCCCATCCTCAACCTGGGCGGCAACCGCGAGCGCGTGGCCGAGGCCCGGCTGCTGATCGACCAGGCCCGGCTGCTGACGCTGCATGCCGCCTGGAAGCTCGACAAGCTGGGGCCGATGGGTGCGCTCTCAGACGTGTCGGCCATCAAGGTGGTCGCGCCCAACATGCTGCAGAAGGTGGTGGACATGGCCATCCAGATCCACGGCGGCGCCGGCGTGTCGCGCGACGTGCCGCTGACGGCCTTCTTCAACCAGGCCCGCAGCCTGCGCCTGGCCGACGGCCCGGACGAGGTGCACAAGGGCGTCATCGCCCGCGTGGAGCTGGCCAAGCACGGCTTCTTCAAGTGATGCCGGCGTGATGCACAGGTGTGGGGCCCGCGCCCCGCACCCGTGTCACCCCGGTTGCGTGCCCTGACGGCGCGGCGGATCCTCCGCCGCGCTTTTGCGTTTGGTGTGCGGCCATCGGCCGCCCTTCCTTGCCCTTCATTCATGACCGTAGACCTCACCGACCAGGCCGGTGCCGTGCGCCCCGGCGAAGAGCTCAACGTCCCGGCGCTCGACGCCTGGATGAAGCAGCAGGTGCCGGGCCTGGCCGGCCTGCCGCGCATCACCCAGTACTCCGGCGGCGCGTCCAACTGGACCTACCGCCTGCAGTACCCGGCTTCCAGCGACCCGGCCGGCCCGCAGCACGACTTCATCCTGCGCCGCCCGCCCGCGGGCACCAAGGCCAAGTCGGCCCATGACATGGCGCGCGAATACCGCGTACAGAAGGCACTCAAGCCGGTCTACCCGGTGGTGCCCACGATGATCGGCCTGTGCTCCGATGAGTCGGTGATCGGCAGCGAGTTCTACGTGATGGAGCGGCTGGCCGGCATCATCCCGCGCAAGAACCTGCCGCGCGGCCTGAAGCTCGACGAGCCGACCACGCGCCGCCTGTGCATCAACGTGCTGGACCAGCTCATCGCCCTGCACCGGGTCGATGCCCAGGCCGCCGGGCTGAGCGATCTCGGCAAGGGCGCGGGCTACTGCCGCCGCCAGATCGACGGCTGGAGCGGCCGTTACGAGAAGGCCCGCACCTGGAACGTGCCGAGCTACAAGCGCGTGCGCGCCTGGCTCAAGGCCAACGTGCCGGACGACGTGGCCACCTGCGTCATCCACAACGACTGGCGCTTCGACAACGTGGTGCTGGCCGCCGACGACCCCACGCGCGTCATCGGCGTGCTCGACTGGGAGATGGCCACGCTGGGCGATCCGCTGATGGACCTGGGCAGCGCCCTGGCCTACTGGGTGCAGGCCGACGACAACGCGCTGCTGCAGGCCACGCGCCGCCAGCCCACGCACCTGCCGGGCATGCTGCGCCGCGAGGAGGTGATCGAGCACTACCTCAGCCGCAGCGGCCTGGGCGCCCGCGTGGACCTGCGCGACTTCATCTTCTACGAGGTCTACGGCCTCTTCCGCCTGGCGGTGATCGCGCAGCAGATCTACTACCGCTTCCACCACAAGCAGACACGCAACCCGGCGTTCAAGAACTTCTGGGTCTTCGTCAACTACATCGACTGGCGCTGCCGGCGCCTGATCAAGCAGGCGCGCCGCGGCTGAACGCCCTGGCCGAACACATCACGAAGACACATGGGCGCCATCTACCTTCTCCGCCACGGGCAGGCCTCCTTCGGCAGCTCTGACTATGACCAGCTCTCCCCGCTGGGCCACCAGCAGGCCCGCGTGCTGGGCCAGGCGCTCACGGCGCGCGGCGTGCGGCCCGACGTGGTGATCAGCGGCACGCTGCAGCGCCACCGGGACACGGCCGGCCAGTGCCTCACTGCGATGGACGCCGAGCCCCGCTGGGACGAGCTGGCCGGCGTCAACGAGTTCGACCACGAGGACGTCATCCGCCAGGCCGAGCCGCGCTATGCCGACCGCCTGGTGATGATGGGCGAGCTGGCCGCCAGCGGCGACCCGCGCCGCGCCTTCCAGGCCTTCTTCAAGGGTGCGGTGCACCGCTGGGTGCGGGCTGAGGCGCCCGGCTATGCCGAGCCCTGGGCGCAGTTCAAGCAGCGCTGCATCACCGCGCTGGACGACATCGTGCGCCGCACGCCGGCCAAAGGCAGCACCCTGGTCTTCACCTCCGGCGGCACCATCAGCGTCATCTGCGCCCACCTGCTGGGCCTGGACGACGAGCAGGCCTTCACCATCAACTGGACGCTGGCCAATGCCGGCATCACCAAGCTGATTGCCGGCCGCGACGGCCTGCACCTGCTGTCGGTCAACGAGCACGCGCATGTCGAGGGCCACGAGCCCACGCTGCTGAGCTACCGCTGAAGGGGCGCCGCGCGATGAAGCTGCTGATCAAGATCACGGGCGCCGTGCTGCTGCTGGCGGTTGCCCTGCTGGCGCTGGGCATCGCGCTGAGCTGGGCGCCCGACCGGCCGGTGGACGCGCTCAAGGCCCGCTGGGCGCCGCAGCCCTCGCAGTTCCTCACCGTGGAGGGCATGCAGGTCCACCTGCGCGACGAAGGCCCGCGGGGCGACCCGCTGCCCATCGTGCTGCTGCACGGCACCTCGGCCAGCCTGCACACCTGGGACGGCTGGGTGGCCGCGCTGAAGGGCCAGCGCCGCGTCATCCGCATCGACCTGCCGGGCTTCGGCCTGACCGGCCCGGCGCCCGATGGCGACTACACGCTGCCGCGCTACAGCCGCTTCATGGTGGCGCTGCTCGATGCGCTTTACCTGCAGCGCGTGGTGCTGGCCGGCAATTCGTTTGGCGGCAGCGTGGCCTGGAAGACGGCCGTGGACCATGCCGACCGCGTGGCCGCGCTGGTGCTGGTGGATGCGGCCGGCTATCCGTATCAGTCCACGTCGGTGCCCATCGGCTTCCGGCTGGCGCGCATTCCGGGGCTGGCGCCGGTGATGGCCAATGTGCTGCCGCGGCGCATGATCGAGGCCAGCGTGCGCAACGTCTACGGCGACCCGTCGCGCATCACGCCCGGGCTGATCGAGCGCTACTACGAGCTGACGCTGCGCGAGGGCAACCGCGCCGCGCTGCGCGCGCGCTTCGAGCAAAGCCGCGGCGGCGAGTTCGCCGCCGAGATCCCGCGCGTGGCCGCACCCACGCTGATCCTCTGGGGCGGGCAGGACCGGCTGATCCCGCCGTCGCAAGGTGAGCGCTTTGCCGCCGACATCCGCGGCAGCCGGCTCGTCACCTTCGCCGACCTGGGCCATGTGCCGCACGAGGAAGACCCGGCCCGCACGGTGGCCGCGGTGCAGCGCTTCCTGGCGGGCCTGCCGGCCGGCGCGGGCGCGGGCGCGGGCGCCGATGTTTCTGCGTCTGCACCCGAGCCTGCATCCCAGCCCGCATCTGCTCTTGCATCCCCCGCCGCCCCGGCCCGCGTCCCTGCCGACGCGCGCACCGCCTCACCCGCCCCGGAGACCCGCTGACATGGCCACCACCCGCAAGACCATCCTCATCACCGGCGCCAGCTCCGGACTGGGCGAGGGCATGGCCCGCCTCTTTGCCGCCAAGGGCCGCGACCTGGCGCTGTGCGCCCGCCGCGTCGAGCGGCTGGAGGCGCTCAAGGCCGAGCTGCTGCAGCGCCACCCGGGCATCCGCATCAGCGTCAAGGCGCTGGACGTCAACGACCACGAGCAGGTCTTCGCCGTCTTCCACGCCTTCGCCCAGGAGCTGGGCGGGCTGGACCGCATCATCGTCAACGCCGGCCTGGGCAAGGGCCAGCCGCTGGGCACCGGCTACTTCCTCAAGGCCAACAAGCTGACGGCCGAGACCAACTTCGTCGCGGCCGTGGCGCAGGTGGAAGCGGCGATGGAGATCTTCCGCGCCCAGAAGCGCGGGCATCTGGTGGCCGTGTCCTCCATGAGTGCCATGCGCGGCCTGCCCGGCAACGTGACCACCTATGCCGCGACCAAGGCCGGCCTGACCGCCCTGGCCGAGGGCCTGCGCGCCGAGATGATCAAGCGCCGCCTGCCCATTGTCGTCACCACGCTGCACCCGGGCTTCATCGAGACCGAGCTCAGCAGCAGCTCCAAGAAGACGCCCTTCATGGTCGACACCGACACCGGCTGCCGCGCGATGGTGGCGGCCATCGAGCGCGAGCCGGCCCAGGCCTGCGTGCCGGCCTGGCCGTGGCGGCTGATCGGCTTCGTCATGCGGCATGCGCCGCTGGGCTTCATCGCGCGCAGCTTCTGACCGGCGGCTCGTCCGCGCCACTGCCGCTGAAGACGGTGCAGCCGCGGCCGGCGGCCTTGGCGGCATAGAGCGCCCGGTCGGCACGCTCCAGCAGCGCGCTCAGGCTCTCGCCCGGCCGGCGCGCGGCCACGCCGGCGGAGAAATCCAGCCGCCACTGCGGCGCACCGGGCACCAGGGCGCGCTCGCGCAGCTGCTCGCGCAGCCGATCCAGCGCGGTCAGCGCGGGAGCCTGGATGTCGGTCTCGCGCAGCAGCACCAGGAACTCCTCGCCACCCCAGCGGGCCACGGCATCGGTCTCGCGCAGCCGCGCGCGGGCCAGGTCGGCAAAGCCGCACAGCACCGCGTCGCCGGCCGCATGGCCTTGGGTGTCGTTGATGCGCTTGAAGAAGTCCAGGTCGATCAGCGCCACCGTCAGCGGCTGGCCGCTGCGGTCCTGGCGCGTGGCCTCTTCCTGCAGCAGCGCCTGCATGCGCTGGCGGTTGAGCAGCCCGGTCAGCGGGTCGTGGATGACCAGGTCCTGCACCCGGCCCACGGCCTCGGTCAGCTCGGCGCGCTGGGCCTTGAGCTGCAGCCGCACGCGGCCGAAGTGCATGGCGTTGAGCGTGAGCGCGCCGATGACGAAGCCGGCCAGCGCAATGCGCAGCGCCTCGGCACGCGGCACGAAATCCGGCCGCCCCAGCGCCGTCATCACCGCCAGCATGAGCAGCAGCAGGGCGACCATCCAGCCCCCCATCCAGGCCGACTGGCGCGGATGCAGGTTGAGCATGGCGTAGAGCGGCACCAGGCACAGCAGCTGCAGCAGCGGCCCGCGCAGCACCGGCACCAGGGCATAGCCCAGCACGGTGGCGGCCACGGCATAGACCATCTGCGGCACGACCAGGCTGGCATCCGCGGCCCGCAAGCTCTAGCCGCTGCGGATGAAGGGCCAGAAGGCCACCGCGCCCACGGCGTTGACGGCGATCATCAGCCGCGCCGCCTGCGCATCCATCAGCCCGACCGCGGCGCAATAGGCCTCGGCCGCGCTCCAGCACAGGTAGAGCAGCGACACCAGCAGCGACATGCCCGCCCGCGGGCGGATGCGCGGATGGGTGGAGAGCACCGCATCGGCGAGCCAGGCCCACGGCCCGCGGCGGCGGCGCCTGCGCTCGTCTCCGGCGGCTGCCTGCTGTTGGTCTTGCTGTTGGTCTTGCTGTTGCGGCGATGACGGCGGCGCAACGGGCGTGGTGGTCGGTGGCACAACGGCCGCGGCGGTCGGCGGCGCGACGGGCTCGGCGTCGGTCAAGGTGCGCGTGCTCATGCGGTGTAGGCCCGGTCGCGGCCGGCGCCCTTGGCCTGGTAGAGCGCATGGTCGGCGCGCTCCAGCAGCGCGGCGGCGGCGTCGCCGGGCCGCCAGTCGGTCAGCCCGGCCGAGAAGCTGACCTGCAGCTCGGCCGCATGCTGCGCCCAGTCATGCGCCTGGATGCGGCTGCGCAGCCGGCTGAGCGCCACCATCGCCTGCTCGGTGCCCGTCTCGGGCATCAGCAGCAGGAACTCCTCGCCGCCCCAGCGCGCCAGCGCGTCAGTGGCACGCAGCGTCTCGCGCCCGATCTGCGCCACCTCGCGCAGCACCGCGTCGCCCACGGCGTGGCCATGACGGTCGTTGATGTGCTTGAACCAGTCCAGGTCGAGCAGCGCCACGCACAGCCCGCGCCCAGTGCGGCGGATGCGCAGCAGCTCCTCGTCCAGCAGGTCCAGCGCGCGGCGGCGGTTCCACAGGCCGGTCAGGCCGTCGCGGGTGGACAGCTCGTGCAGCTGCTCCAGCGTGCGCGCCAGCTCGGCCTTCTGCGCCACCTGGCGCAGCCGGACGCGGCGCACCTGTGCCCCCACCGCCGACAGGATGGGCAGCAGCACGGCGGCCATGCCGATGTTGAGCGTCTCGGCTCGCAGGTCGGCGCCGTCGGACCACCAGCCCGCATACATCGCCGCCAGCGTGCCGGCCAGCATGGCCAGCGCGCCGAAGGCCGCCGCCGCGATCTGCCGCGGCTCCAGCCGCTGCATGTCGAAGACCAGCGCCAGGCACAGCAGCAGCAGCGCCGCGCTGCGCGTGTTGGGCGCCAGGCCATAGGCCAGCACGACGGCGCTGATGCCGAACAGCACTTGGGCGAAGGTCAGCGACGGGTCCTTGCGCCGCAGCGACCAGCCGCTGCGCAGCGCCGCATAGAAAACCAGCAGGCCGGCGCCGCTGTAGCCGGCCAGCAGCAGGAACTCGTGCGGGCCCATCAGCCCGGCCTGCACGGCCAGCGCCTGCAGCGCATGGGCCACCAGATAGGTCGGCACGGCCAGCCCCAGGCGCTTGATCGCCCGCCGCTGGTCGCGGTCGCGACCCATCAGCGCCGCGCGCCAGCCCCCGGGCAGCTCGCCCAGGCCCGACGCTGCGCCGCCCGCCGTGCTGGAAAGAACCGTCATGTCGCTCCTGCAGCCTCCTCGCACAGGCGCCGCCACCGGCCATGACGACGGCCACAGCCTCAGCCTCAGCCTCAGCCTCAGCCTCAGCCTCAGCCAGCAGCCGACGGCCCATGCCGGGCCGGGCGCACCCGGCCGGCCGCCATGCCTGCGACGCCTGTGTTCCGCTTAACGGCACGCAGGCAGCGAAATTGAGGCGGGCCAGCCCGTGGTTGGCGCATCCGGCCAAGGCGGGGCTGACAGCGCCGTCAGCCCGGCTCCGGCTGATCCAGAAACGCAAACGCCCGCCACAGGGGCGGGCGTTCGGTGCGACAGCCGGGGCGGGCAGCGCCGTGGGCAGGCGCTGCGCGGCCCCGGGTCCGGTCAGGCGGCCAGGCGCTGCTCGATCCTGGCCTTGGTCGCCGGCAGCTCGGCCGGCAGGTGGTAGGCCAGTTGCTGGAACAGCTCGTCGTGCAGCTTGAGCTCCTGCTGCCAGGCGGCCGTGTCGATGCCGATGACGCTCTGGAACTGCTCCTTGGAGAAGTTCAGGCCGGACCAGTTGAGGTCTTCATAGCGCGGGCTGACGCCGAAGACGTTCTCCACGCCGCCGGCCGTGCCCTGCAGGCGGCCGAGCATCCACTCCAGCACGCGCATGTTCTCGCTGTAGCCCGGCCAGACGAACTTGCCGTCGGCGCCCTTGCGGAACCAGTTGACGCAGAAGATCTTGGGCAGCTTGGCGCCCTGGCCCTGCAGCTTGGCGCCCAGGTTCAGCCAGTGCTGGAAGTAGTCCGCCATGTTGTAGCCCATGAAGGGCAGCATGGCGAACGGGTCGCGGCGCACCACGCCCTGCGCGCCGAAGGCGGCGGCCGTGGTATCCGAACCCATGGTGGCGGCCATGTAGACGCCTTCGGTCCAGTCGCGGGCCTCGGTCACCAGCGGCACGGTGGTGGAGCGGCGGCCGCCGAAGATGAAGGCATCGATGGCCACGCCCGCCGGGTTGTCCCACTCGGCATCCAGCGCCGGGTTGTTGGTGGCGGCCACGGTGAAGCGGGCGTTGGGGTGCGCGGCCTTGGTGCCCTTTTCCTTGGCGATCTGAGGCGTCCAGTCGTTGCCCTGCCAGTCGATCAGGTGCGCGGGCGGCGTGTCGGTCATGCCTTCCCACCACACGTCGCCATCGTCGGTGAGCGCGACGTTGGTGAAGATCACGTCACGGTCGAGCGACTTCATGCAGTTGAAGTTGGTGTGCTCGTTCGTGCCCGGGGCGACGCCGAAGTAGCCGGCCTCGGGGTTGATGGCGTACAGGCGCCCGTCCTGGCCGGGCTTGATCCAGGCGATGTCGTCGCCGATGGTCGTGACCTTCCAGCCCTGGTAGCCCTCGGGCGGGATCAGCATGGAGAAGTTGGTCTTGCCGCAGGCGCTGGGGAAGGCGGCGGCGATGTGGTACTTCTGGCCCTGCGGGTTGGTCACGCCCAGCAGCAGCATGTGCTCGGCCAGCCAGCCCTGGTCACGGCCCATCGTGGAGGCGATGCGCAGCGCGAAGCACTTCTTGCCCAGCAGCGCATTGCCGCCGTAGCCCGAGCCGTAGGACCAGATCTCGCGGGTCTCGGGGTAGTGGACGATGTACTTGGTGTCCGGGTTGCACGGCCAGGCGGAATCCTTCTGGCCCTCGGCCAGCGGCGCGCCGACGGTGTGCACGCAGGGGACGAACTCGCCATCGGTGCCCAGCACGTCGATCACGCCCTTGCCCATGCGGGTCATGAGCTTCATGTTGACGGCCACGTAGGGGCTGTCGGAGAGCTCCACGCCGATGTGCGCGATGTCCGAGCCCAGCGGGCCCATGCTGAAGGGCACCACGTACATCGTGCGGCCCTTCATGCTGCCCTTGAACAGGGCCTGCTCGCCGGTCTGCAGCTTGGCGCGCATCTCGGCCGGGTCGCACCAGTTGTTGGTGGGGCCGGCGTCTTCCTTGCGGGCCGAGCAGATGAAGGTGCGGTCTTCCACGCGGGCCACGTCGGACGGGTGCGTCCAGGCCAGGTAGGAGTTGGGGCGCAGCTCGGGGTTGAGCTTCTTGAAGGAGCCGGCGGCCACCAGCTGGTTGCACAGCCGGTCGTACTCCTCGGTGCTGCCGTCGCACCAGACGATGTCCTTGGGCTGGGTCAGCGCGGCGATCTCCGCCACCCAGGCCAGCAGCTTGGCGTTCTTGACGTAGGCCGGCGCGTTCAGGGCGACGCCTTCCATCTTCGGTTGGTTCATGTAGAGCTCCGATGGTGATAAACAGGGTCTCGACAGGGCACCTGCGGCTCGTGCATGTCGCCGCCGTGCCCTCTCGGGACGCCGCTGCCGGGGCATCGTTGCCTGGATCAGGCCGCCGAAGGGAAAGTTTCCATTTTAGTCCACCGGGTTTCCCGACCTGCCCGGCCACCATGCCCGGAACCGGGGGCGACGGCAGCGGCCCGGGCAAGCCGTGCAGCAATCACGCAAACGCCATGCCGAAGCGTGATCTGCGTCACGGAACGATGCGGCCCGGCATGTGCGCCGCCGATCGGGCCGGCAGACTGCGGCTCCTGCGGCTCCTGCGGCTCCTGCGGCCGGCCGGCGTGCCGCGCCGCTTGCCGGTCTTTCCCGAGCTCCACGCCACGACTTCCACGACTCGCCACCGATGAAGCGACGCTCCTGCCTGGGCCGCCTGGCCACCCTTGCCGCAGCGCCCGCCTGGGCGCTGGCCCGCACTGATGCTCGCGCCCAGCCGGCCGCAAAGGGCGCGGCACGCGCCGGCGACGGCCCGCTGCGCCTGGGCGTGGAAGGCGCGCTGGCCCTGAGCGGCCTGGCCGCACGCTGGCAGGCCGCCGCGCGCAAGGACCTGGGCCTGGCGCTGGACCTGCGTCCGGGCCCCGGCCAGGACCTGCTGCGCCTGCTGGAAGCCGGCGAGCTGGACGCCGCCATCACCAGCGTGCCGCAGCAGGAGGCCGCGCTGGAGCGCCAGGGCCTGATCCACGACCGGCGGGCGGTGGCCGCATCGCGCGCGCTGCTGGTCGGCCCGCCCAAGGATCCGGCCGGCATCAAGGGCCTGGCCGCCGCAGCCGAGGCGCTGGTGAAGATCGCCCAGGAGGGCGCGCTCAGCCAGTGGGCGGTGCAGACCGGCCAGCCGGGCGCCACCGGCTACGTCGCCCACGGCGAGGCCAGCGGCCTGCAGGCGCTGGAGGCCCGGCTGTGGCAGCCGCTGGGCGCGCGCGCCCAAGCGCCCTGGCGCCGCACCGCGCCGCCCGGCCCGGCGGAGACGCTCAGGCTTGCCGGCCAGTGGCCGGTGGGCGGCGCCTACACGCTGGTCGAGCAGGCGGTCTGGGCACGCGCCGGCAAGCTGCCGCTGAAGGTGTGGATCGACGCCGACCCGCAGCTGGCCACGGTCTACAGCGTGGCGCGGTCCTTCCGCGTCAACCATCCGGCGGGCAAGCTCTTCGTCGCCTGGCTGGCCGGGCCGATGGGCCGGCGCGTGGTGGCCGCCGCGGGCGGCGGCTGGCGGCTGCCGCCGGGCTGAGCAAGGGCCGCGGCCGGCAGATCGAGCCGGTAGCCGTGAGCCGCCCGGGGGCCGGGCACAGCACCCGCGGTCCCATGCGATCTGCGCCGGATGACGCATCCCCCGGCGCGGCGCTTTGCACTATGGTGGCGGCTTCCTCCGCACTGCCGACGAGCTGCCCGCCATGCCCCGCATCCTGAGCATCAACACCGCCGCTGCCACGCCGCTCGACATCAACGGCAAGCGTGTACTGACGGCCATCGGCAAGCGCGCGGCCAGCACGCTGGACGACCCCCGCCGCATCGCGGTCCAGCCGCTGGGCCTGGCGGGCGACGAGCAGGCCGACCTGACCGTGCACGGCGGGCTGTCCAAGGCGGTCTATGCCTACCCGATCGAGCACTACGCCTTCTGGCAGACCGTGCGCGCCCAGGCCCAGGCCGCCGGCTGGGGGGATCCGTTGCCCCACGGCATGCTGGGCGAGAACCTGACCATCGAGGGCCTGCTCGAAGGCCAGGTGTGGATCGGCGACGTGCTGCGCTTCCCCGACTGCGACCTGGCGGTGAGCGAGCCGCGCCATCCGTGCTTCAAGTTCCAGCACGTGATGGGCTTCAAGCACGCCACCAAGATGATGGTGCAGTCGGGCTTCTGCGGCTTCTACCTGGCGGTGCGCCGCCCCGGCACCCTGGCCGCCGGGGAGAGCGGCGAGCTCATCCCCGGCCCGCGCGAGGTCAACATCCGCGAGCTGTTCCTCAGCGAGATGCGGCGCAAGAAGGACGATTGAGCGGCGCCGCGCGATCCGCGCTCAGGCCGGCGGGATCGACGCCGCGCGCTGCACCGCGGCCAGCGGGTCGGCGTTGACCACGCCGGCGGCCACATGCCCGGCCGGCACATGCGGGGCGGCGCCTTCGCAGTGGCCGGTCTGGTCGTCGAAGAAGAAATCGGGCTGGAACTCGCGCAGGAACTCGCCCTTGGGCAGGCCGCCCAGGAACATCGCCTCATCGACCTGCACCTGCCAGTCCATCAGCGTGCGGATGGCGCGCTCGTGCGCCGGGGCGCTGCGCGCGGTGACCAGCGCGGTGCGGATGCGCATGTTCGTCGAGCTTTCCTGCTGCAGGCGATGCAGCGCGGCCAGCAGCGGCTTGAACGGGCCGGCGGGCAGCGGACTGACCGCACGCTCGCGCTCGTGGGCGACGAAGGCATCCAGGCCGCGGCTCTGGTAGACCTGCTCGGCCTCGTCGGAGAACAGCACCGCGTCACCGTCGAAGGCGATACGCACCTCGTGCGGCCAGGCGTCGCCCGCCCGCGCCGCATGCGGCAGCACGCGCGCAGCCGGCACGCCAGCGCTGAGCGCCGAGCGCACGTCGGCCTCGTTGGCCGACAGGAACAGGTTGGCCCGCAGCGGCCGCAGGTACTGCCAGGGCGGCCGCCCGCGCGAGAACATGCCGCGCTGGATGGGCAGGCCGTAGGCCTCGGCCGAGCGGAAGACCCGCATGCCGGACACCGGGTCGTTGCGCGAGAGGATGACCACCTCCACCCGCGGCGCCTCGCCGGCCAGGTTGAAGGCGAGCAGCTTCTGCACCAGCGAGAAAGCCACGCCCGGCCGCGCCGGCTGCTCCAGGCGCTGCAGCTGCAGCTGCATGTAGGCCCGGTCATCGGCCTCGGATTCGAAGGCGCGGTTCTCTTCCTCGAAGTCGAAGAGCGCGCGCGAGGAGATGGCGACGACGAGCTGGCCGTCCAGCGAAGCAGGCATGGCGGGGATGATACGCAGCGCCGCTGCATGGCAGCATGCCGACCATGACTGACGGCCCTCCGCTCGCCTGGCACCCGACACTGGCCGAACAGTTCGTTGCGCGGCTGCTCGATGAGGGGCTGCAGCTCGCACGCGAGCTCGGCAGCCTGTGGGCCGATACGCGGGCTTGCACGCTCTGGTTGACGCGGCAGATGGTCCAACGCCTGCGCAGCTGCGCCGCACAGGTGAGGCAGCGAGCACGGTATCCCGCTGACTCGGCAGACGCGTCGCGGGCCGCGAAGGGGGCGCATCGACGTGTTCGGCCGCTTTGACGACGGCTCTACGCTGGCCATCGAAATCGACCGCGCCTACAAGGCTTGGTCGCTGGCCAAGCTGCGGCATGCCGCGCAGACGGGGTCCAGCGCGCTGTGGCTGCGCTGGGACGGCACGCCGCCGCCCTACCGCCACGGCGAGGTCCAGGTGCTGGACCTGACGATGGCGCGCAGCTTTGCAACCCAGCCGCTCACTACCCGCGATGCCCGCAAGCGCCGCATCGATCCAGCCGTGGAACCGGCCGGCGCCAAGGGGTGACCGCGAGCCGAGGCCACCGTGCGATGTCTGGATGCCGGGTCTAATCCCGCTCGTCGTCCCAGCGCGCCAGTCGGCGGCGGATCTCGTCGAGCAGGCTGCGCACGTCGGCGCCGCTGCGCAGGCTGCGCGTCTCCCACTCGGGCGTGCGCGCCGGGCGGCGGGTCAGGCGGGCGACGAGGTGCTCGCCGGCCTCGTCGGCCTGGGCCTGCAGCTCCAGCACGGTGGAGCCGGCCAGCTCGAAGCGCACGGGATCGGCGCCCGCGCGCTCGGTGAGCTTGAGATCGCGCAGCTGACGACGCAGGCCGATCAGGGCCTCGGCGGGCTTGAAGGGCGGCGGGGCGAAGAAGTCGTTGCTCATGCGGCCATCATGCGTGAGTCAAGCGGCTCAAGCGGCTCAAGCGACGCGTCGCCGGCGGGCGCGCTCATCTCCCGGCTCTGCCATCTGCGCATCCGGCGTTCACTCCCACTGACGCCCCCCGCTCACGCGGCTCATTGCACAAAGCCGATCGGCGCACGTCGCGGGCCGCCGGCCGGCAGGTCGCGCGCTTCGATGGCATCGCGGCCATCCAGCTTGGCATTGCCGAAAGCCGTCATCCAGGCGCGGCGCATTTCGCGCGGGGCGAGCTGGCTCATCGCGTCCAGCACCGCGTCGGCCGGCTCGGGATCGAAGCGCGAGCCCCAGTCGTGGTCGGCGCGGATGCTGCGGTAGAGCTTGGCCGCGATGCGCCGGGCGGCGTCGCGGTCGGGCATCTGCACCTCGTAGACGTTCATGCGGTTGAGGATGGGATCCGGGATGGCGCGGGCCTCGTTGGCCGTGGCCACCCAGATCACCTGGCTGGCGTCGATGGGCACCTCGGCGAACTCGTCGATGAAGCCGCCGGCCGTGTCGTGCTCCAGCAGGCTGTAGAGCGAGCCCAGCGGGTCGTAGGCCTGCTCGCCGCCGGCCTTGTCGATCTCATCGACCACCATCACCGGGTTGGCATATTGGCCATCGACCAGCGTCTCGAAGACCTTGCCCGGGCGGGCGCCCTTCCACTGGCTGGACGCGCCGGACAGCACCCAGCCGGCGGTCAGCGAGCTCATGGAGACGAAGCCGTAGCCCGTGCCCAGCAGCTTGGAGACCTCGCGCGCGAAGTGCGTCTTGCCCACGCCGGGCGGGCCCAGCAGCAGCATGGGCGTGATCTCCAGCGCGTCGCGGCTGTCGTGGCACAGGGCGAGCTGGCGCTTCAGGTCATCGAGCGCCTCGGTGAAGTTGGGCAGCTCGTCGTACAGGTGCTCCATCGCCGGCAGGCCCGAGGGCTTGACCTGGAAGCGCTCCGGGCCCTTCTCGAGCATGCGCTCATAGGTGGCGCGCAGGCTCTCGTGCTCCTTGGGCGGCAGCTTGTCCAGCCGACGCTCGATGTCCTGCACGCGGTAGACGCTGCGCATGTGCGCGATCGGGATGCGGCCGGCAAAGCCGCCGCCGCCGTGTGATGCTCCCGAGCTCAAGGCCAGGGCGCCCGACGATTGCTCGCGCTGGATGGGGACCAGATCCGTGCCGCTCATGCCGACCCTCCTTCAGGACTGCCTGCGTGTGATGCCACCTGTGCTGCGATGGTGCAGCCCAGCCTAGCGAGCGCGGTGCGCGGATGAGAACCGGCAAAGCCCGCTATTTGGCCGGGGCTGTGTGCAGCATTCAGCAACGACCGTGCCCAACGCCGGGCCGCCCCGCAAGCCGGGGTGCGGCTGGTGCGCTACTTGACGAAGGTGTTGAGCTGGATGATGGGCAGCATCACCGCCAGCACGATCAGCATGACGATCAGGCCCATCGCGACGATGAGCAGCGGCTCCAGGATGGTGGCCACGGCCATCGCGCGGCGCTGCACCTCGGCGCCCAGCTGGTTGGCGCAGCGCTGCAGCATCTGCGGCAGCTGGCCGGTCTGCTCGCCCAGGCGGGCGAACATGGGCACGAGGCCCGGAAAGCGCTTCTTGGCCGCGATCGCCGCGGCCAGCGGCGCGCCCTCGCGCACCTGGCCCAGGGCCTCGACCGCGTCGGCACGCATGGCGCGGTTGGACAGCGTCTCCGCCGCGGCTTGCAGGGCCTTGAGGATGGGCACGCCCGAGCCGGCCAGCATGGCCAGGGTGCCGGCAAAGCGCGCGGCGTTGTAGCCGCGGGCCAGGCGGCCGATGAGCGGCAGGTTGAGCCACGCGGCATCGAAGCGCAGGCGGAAGGCCTCCTGCCGGCGGGCGTAGACCAGCATGCCGATGCCGCCGGCCAGCGCCAGCGCGATCAGCCAGCCCCAGTCGCGCAGCGTGGCACTGATGCCCAGCATCACGCGCGTGAGCAGCGGCAGCGTCTGCTTGGTGCCGGCAAACACCTGCGCCACTTGCGGCACCACATAGGTGACCAGGAAGATGACGATGACCACGGCCACCAGCGAGACGATGGCCGGGTAGAGCGCCGCGCCGATCAGCCGGCCGCGCAGGGCCTGGCGCTCTTCCAGGTCGTCGGCCAGCTTGTCGAGCACGGTGCCGAGCTGGCCGCTCTGCTCGCCGGCGGCGACCACGGCGCGGTAGATGTCGTCGAACTCGCGCGGCCGGCCGGCCAGGGCGCGGGCGAAGGGCGAGCCGGCGTTGACCTCGGCACGCAGGCCGGCCACGAGCTCGCGCTGGCGCTCGTCCTCGGCCTCGTCGGCCAGGGCGGTCAAGGCACGCTCCAGCGGCAGGCCGGCGGCGACCAGGCCGGCGAGCTGGCGGGTCCAGATGGCCAGGCCGGTGGAGGAGAACACGCGGCGGCGCATGCGTGCGCTGCTGCCCGGCGCATCGCTCTGGCCCACGGCCTCCAGCTGCAGCGGCACCAGCTGCTGCGCCCGCAGTTGCGAACGCGCCGCCCGCGGGTTGTCGGCCTCGATCAGGCCGGTCTTGCTGCGGCCATTGGCATCCAGGGCCTCGAAGCGGAAGGCGGGCATGGTGACTCTTCTAGCACCCGCCGCCGGGCCGCCCCAAGGCGGATGCGGCCCCCACGGGGGGCAGCGAAGGCGCGCAGCGACAAGCTTGGGGGCGCGTCCAACCGCCGCCGGGCCGCCCCAAGGCGGGTGGAGCATCCCCCTCGGGGGGGCGCGACGGCGCGAAGCGACAAGCTTGGGGGCTGATCATTCTCGTGTGACCCGCATCAGCTCCGGCAGCGAGGTGATGCCCTCGGCCACCAGGCGTTCGCCGTCCTCGCGCATGGTCTTCATGCCGGCCTGCTCGGCCGCAACGAAGAGGCGCGACTCGGCCGCGCGGCTGTGGATCAGCGCGCGCACGGCGTCGTCGGCCACCATCAGCTCGTAGATGCCGGTGCGGCCCTTGTAGCCGCTCTGGGCGCAGGCGTCGCAGCCCACGGGGTGCCATCTGCCGTTGCCGTCTTGCCGGCGGCACACCGGGCAGAGCTTGCGCACCAGGCGCTGGGCCAGCACGCCCAGCAGGGACGACGACAGCAGGAAGGGCTCGATGCCCATGTCGATCAGCCGCGTCACCGCGCTGGGCGCGTCGTTGGTGTGCAGCGTGGCCAGCACCAGGTGGCCGGTGAGCGAGGCCTGCACGGCGATCTGCGCGGTCTCGAAGTCGCGGATCTCGCCGATCATGATCACGTCCGGGTCCTGGCGCAGGATGGCGCGCAGGGCCTTGGCAAAGGTCAGGTCGATCTTGGCGTTGACCTGTGTCTGGCCGATGCCGGCCAGCTCGTACTCCACCGGGTCTTCCACGGTGAGCACGTTGGTGGTGCTGGTGTCGATGCGGCCCAGGCCGGCGTAGAGCGTGGTGGTCTTGCCCGAGCCGGTGGGCCCGGTGACCAGCACGATGCCGTGCGGCTGGCGCAGCAGGCGGTCGAAGCGCGCGAGCGTGTCGCCGCTCATGCCCAGCGACTCCAGCGTGAAGCGGGCCTCACCCTTGTCCAGCAGGCGCAGCACCGCCCGCTCGCCATGAGCCGAGGGCAGCGTGGACACGCGCACGTCGATGGCCCGCCCGCCGATGCGCAGGCTGATGCGGCCGTCCTGGGGCAGGCGCTTCTCGGCGATGTCGAGCTCGGCCATGATCTTCAACCGGCTGATCAGCGCGGCATGCAGCGCCTTGTTGGGCTGCACCACCTCGCGCAGCGTGCCGTCCACGCGGAAGCGCACGCTGGAGCTGCGCTCGTAGGGCTCGATGTGGATGTCCGATGCGCCGTCCTTGGCCGCCTGCGTGAGCAGCGCGTTGAGCATGCGGATGATGGGCGCATCGTTGGCCGACTCCAGCAGGTCCTCCACGGCGGGCAGGTCCTGCATGAGCTTGGACAGGTCCACGGCGCTTTCCACCTCGCCGACAACGGCCGCGGCGCTGCCCTCGCCGCCCGCGTAGGCGGCCTGGATGCGCTGGGCCAGGGCGGCGGAGGTGTCGCGCTCGATGGCGTCCACCTGATAGAGGCGCATGACCTCGGACAGGGCCTTCAGGTCCGGCTGCTCGCCGGCCCACAGCGTCACCTGCCGGCCGTCGTCCTCCAGCAGCAGGGTGTGGGCCTTGGCATAGGCATAGGGAAGCGGATGGCGGGCACCCATGTCGGCTCCTGCAGAGGCGGGGTCAGGGCGTGGTGGTGGTCGTCGGGGTGGCCGGGGTGCTGCCGGCGCCACCCGTCGCACCCGTTGCGCCCAGGGGCCGCGCCTGGCTCTGCGCCGCGGGCACCGGGTTGACCGTGGCCGGCTCGGGCCCGGGCGCGGGCACGACGGCGGGCGCGGTCTGCGCCGGCACCGCGGCAGGCGCCGTGCCGGACGGCGTCCACGGCGGCGGGGCCATGCGCAGCTCACCCGGCAGGCTGCCCGGCGACTGCCGCGGCTCGCCCGGGGCCAGCAGCGGCAGCACCGGGCCGTCATTGGGCATGACCACGCTGGGCCGCGGCTGGGCCGACTGCTGCGCAGCGCGGATGAGGTCGTAGCGGTCCAGGCTCAGTGCGCTGGTGGCGTCCTGCGTGCGCAGCACCACCGGGCGCAGGAAGACCATCAGGTTCTGCTTGGTGCGGCCGCGATTGGTGTTGCGGAACAGGCCGCCGATGACCGGCGCGTCGCCCAGCAGCGGCACCTTGCTCACCGTCTCCTGCTGCTGGTCCTTGAGCAGGCCGCCCAGCACGATCACCTGCCGGTCGTTGACCACCACCGTGGTCTCGATCGAGCTCTTGTTGGTGGTCGGGCCGTTGGTGTTGGCCGTGGTGCCGGACTGGACGCTGGAGTTCTCCTGGTAGATCGTCATGCGCACCGTGCCGTCCTCGCCGATCTGCGGGCGGATGCGCAGCGTCAGGCCGACGTCCTTGCGCTCGACGGTGGTGAAGGGGTTGACCGAGCCGTTGGACGTGTTGTTGTTGGTGTACTGGCCGGTGACGAAGGGCACGTTCTGGCCGACGACGATCTTGGCCTCCTCGTTGTCCAGGGCCACGATGTTGGGCGTGGACAGGATGTTGGCGTCGGTCTGCGTCTGCAGGAAGTTGGCCAGCGCGCCCAGGGCGTAGGTGCCCGAGAAGTTGTGGATCAGCCCCAGGTTGAGGCCGGTGTTGAGCGTGATGCCGCTGGTGGAGCCCGTGAGCTGGCTGGTGGTGAGCGTGGCCAGGTTGCCGGTGCTGCCGAAGTTGGTGCCCAGCGCCAGGCCGTTCTTGTCGCCGTTGTTGCCGATCAGGCCCTGCCACTGCACGCCGATCTCGGCCACCTTGTCGGCATTGACCTCGACGATCATCGACTCGACATAGATCTGCGCGCGGCGGCCGTCCAGCTGGTCGATGACCGCGCGCAGCTGGCGGTACAGCGGCTCGCTGGCGGTGATGATCAGCGAGTTGGTCGCCGGGTCCGCCTGGATGAAGCCGCCGGTGGACGGCGCGGCCGCGGCATTGACCGGCGAGGTGGCCTGCGGCGACGAGCCGGCCGAGGTGCTGGACGTGCCGCTGGTGGCGGTGTTGGTGCCGGTGCCTGCAGACGTCGCCGTGGCGGTGGGCGTGGTGGCAGTGCCGCCGCCTGAGCCGCCGGAGGTACCGCCGCTGCCGCTGCCGCCCCGCGCGTCCGGGCTGAAGGACGCGCGCAGGATCTGCGCCAGCCGCGTGGCATCGGCATTGCGCAGGTAGACCACGTAGATGCCGCTGCCGGCGGTGCCGGCCTCGTTGGGCCGGTCGAGCTTGGCGATGAGCGAGCGCAGCGCGGCCAGCCGCGCGGCATTGGGCGCGCGCACCATCAGGCTGTTGGTGCGGGCGTCGGGCATGACCAGCACGCCGCCGGCCGCCGCCGCGCCGGCCGTGCCGGGGGCCGCGGGCGACTCGGAGAGCTTCTGCAGCACCGGCGCCACGTCCAGCGCCAGCGCGTGGCGCAGCGGGATGACCTCCAGGTCGGTCGTGGCCGGCACGTCCATCGCCGCGATGATCTTGGCGATGCGCTGCAGGTTGTCGGCGTAGTCGGTGACGACCAGCGAGTTGTTGGCCGCGTTGGCGTTGATGGTGTTGTTGGGCGTGATCAGCGGGCGCAGCACCGTGACCAGGCCCAGCGCGCTCTCATGCTGCAGGCGGAAGATCTGCGTGAGGATCTGGTCGCCGCGCGCGGGCACCGCGCCCACGGCCACGGTGTCGGTCTGCAGCTTGGCCTCGGCCTCGGGCACGACCTTGAGCAGGCCCGAAGCCTCGACGACCGCGAAGCCCTGCCCGCGCAGCGCGGCCAGGAAGTTGAGATAGGCCTCGCGCGGGGTCAGCGGCTGCTCGCTGTAGAGGGTGATCGTGCCTTTGACGCGTGGGTCGACGACGATCTGGCGGTCGAGGATGGCGCCCATCGCGCGGGCCACGCCTTCGATGTCGGCATTGACGAAGTTGACCGTGACGGTGGCCGGCTGGGCGGCGGCGCGGCGGTGCGCGCCCTGGGCCCAGGCCGCGGGCGCGAGCACCGGCGCCAGCTGGGCCAGGGCCACGCCGCAGGCCACCGCCGTGCGGGCCAGGCGCCGGGCGGCGCCTGTACCGGAGGGCGTCCGGGCCGGGGCCGCGGCGGTCAGGCCAGGCGCGGTCGGGTGAGCAGACCGGTGTGATGAGGTCATGGGGTCATCCGATCGAGATGATGGAGCGGTCGCCTGCGCGCCGCCCGATGATGTTCAACAGGTTGTCCAGCGCGCCCTGCTGGCCCTCGGCCGCGCGGGCCTCGCCGCGGAAGCGCGCACCGGCGGCGTCCCACTGGCCCGAGCCGCTGAGCTGCAGCGCGCCGCTTTCGGTAAAGAGCGACATCGTCGCCCCGCCGGTGGCCGCGTCGCCGGCGATCATCAGCCGGTAGCTGCCCAGGCGCTCCAGCGTGGTCACGCGCGAGGACACCTCGCGCAGCGCCAGCTCGGCCTGCCCGGCCATGCGCCAGCGGCCCTGTACCCACTCCAGCGCCAGGCCCTGGGTGGACAGGCGCAACGCGCCGCCCAGGTCCAGCGTGTTCCAGGGCGTGCCCAGGCCGGCCAGCCAGGCCGCCGGCCACTGGCCGAGCCAGTCGCCGGTTGGGGCGGTCATGCCTGTCGTGCCTGCCGTGCCGTCCACCGTCACCAGCATGCGCCCCAGGCCGGGCTTGACCGTGACCACCGGCCGGCCGTTGAGGCAGCAGGGCTGCTCCAGCGTCAGCGCCAGGCCCATGCCGTGCGGGCGCAGCGTCCACGACAGGCGGCCGGGCAGCGTACGCGCATCGCGGCTGCCGGCCCCGCCGGTGAGCACGGCCACGGCGCTGCCGCTCCAGACGGTGCCCTGGGCATCCGCCAGCAGCAGCCGGCCGTCGGTGGCCCGCCCCACGGCGGACGCCAGCCAGGCCGCCGGCGCGAACAGCACGATGCCGATCAGCGTGCCCAGCACCGCGCCCCAGATGCCCCAGCGCATGCCGGCGCGGCGCACGCGCTCCCAGCGCGCCACCTCCTGGGTCGATTCGAGCCAGCGCGAGGTACCCGCAAAGCGCCCGGCGGGCAGCACGTGGCGCCGGCGCGGCAGCCGCCGGCGCAGTCGGTTGAGTGCTAGACGAAGGTTCATCGACCGCCTCCGAGCGCCAGGGCCACAGTGCCGGTGTAGGTGACGGCCGGCGCCGCGCCCGGGGCGGAGGCGGCGGCGGCCGGCGCAGCGGTCGCAC
Organism: Burkholderiales bacterium; assembly: GCA_016219375.1. Taxonomy (GTDB): domain Bacteria; phylum Pseudomonadota; class Gammaproteobacteria; order Burkholderiales; family Burkholderiaceae_C; genus Aquabacterium. Next base: position 133,102 of record JACRNC010000011.1, on the reverse strand, counting down.
CGGCCGCCGCCTCCTGCAGCAGCTCGGCCTGCAGCACGCGGGCGCGGGCGCCGGCGCGCACTTCGGTCAGCCAGGCGGCAAAGGCCGGGCCGCTGACACCGGAGAAGCGCAGCACCATGCGGTCGGCCTGCGGCTCCAGCCGGGCGGTGGGGCCCAGGCGCTCGGTGGCTGCACGCAGCGCGGCATCGGCCTGGGCCGGGGCGATCTGCGGCGCGGCGCGCAGGGCGGCGGCCTCGCCGGCCAGCGTGCGCATCTCGTCGAGCTGGGCGTCGAGCCGGGCCCGCTCGGTGGGCGCGGCGGCCAGCGTGCGCAGCGCCGGGGCCACGGCGATCAGCCACAGCAGCACCGCGCCCACGGCCCAGGCGGCGAGGGTCACCATGCGGCGCTCGCGCGGCGCCAGGGTCTGCCAGCGCGCATGCAGCGGCTGCAGCCAGGCCGGGCCGTCGTAAGGCGGGCTTGCTTGCGGTGCGGCGGTCATGTGCGGCTCATGTCCCTGTGTGGTCTCAGGTGCGCTTGCGCGGGCTGAGGGTGATGCGGCTGCCCTCAACGAGCACCTGCGCGCCGCTGGCCTCCAGCGCGGTGCGGAACTGCTCGATCTCCATCGGGCTCCAGCCCTCGGCCAGCAGGCTTAAAGCGGTACCGTCGTACTGCAGCGTCTGCAGCGTGCGCTGCATCGGCCAGGCGCTGGCCGCCAGCTGCAGCAGCGGCTCCAGATCGGCCGGGCCGGGCTGGCCGGCCTGGGCGCGCAGGGCTTCGTTGGCGCGGCGGAGCTGCGTGGGCGCGTCGATCACCGGGCCGATGTCCGGGTGGGCCTGCAGCAGCAGGTCGTTCATCTGCGCGCGCCGGGCCGAGAGCTGGCGGCGCTGCTCCCAGGCGGCCAGATTGAGGCCGACGAGGTGCACCGCGACGATGGCCATCAGCGCCAGGCGCACCGGCCGCCAGGCCGGGGTGCGGAACTTGCGCCAGGCCTCGCTGACCGCGCTCAGGCCGCGGCTGCTGGGCGCCAGGTCGAACTGGCGCAGGTTCCACAGCGAGCGCGAGGCCTGCAGCAGGTGCTCGGCGGGCGACTGCACCGTGACGGGCGCGCCGATCCAGCGTTCGGCCGGCGCCGCGACCGCGGGCGTGGCGAAGAGCCGCGTGCCTTCGGGCAGCGGCTCGGGCAGCAGGCCGCGGGCCAGGCTGCCGCGCACCGGCCAGCTGGCCACGCCGGCGCCGCTGGACCAGGTCAGGGCCATCGCCGTGGCCTCGCCCTCCTCGGTGGGCAGCTCGCTGAAGTAGCCGGCGGGCGGGTCGTCGGGCCACACGGCCGGGGCCACGCGGTCCACGCGCACGCCGGCTTTCTCCAGCGGCGCGAGCTGGGCCCGCAGCCACTCGCGGTCGCAGGCGGCCACCCAGGTCGGCTCGCCGGCCTTGGACAGCGGGGCCACGGCCAGGTGCACGCGGTCGGCCTCGTCGAGCAGTGCGTCTTCCAGCAGGCCGACCAGCGCGGCACGCATGCGCGCGGCCGGTGCCTTGGGCAGGGTGATGCGGTGCCAGCTGAGGTCCTCGGCCGGCAGCACGGCGACCACGGCGTCGGCCTGGGGCAGCAGGTCGGGCATGGCGCTGCCCTGGCGGGCCAGCGTGACGCCGTCGTGCGTCAGCGCATAGAGCAGCTCGTCGCCCAGGCGGCGCGCCGGCTTGGGCGCCTCGTCGCCGTCGGGGGCCGCCTCGGCAGCAGCCTGGCGCGGCCGCCGGGGCAGTTGAAGGATCAGGATGCTCATGCAGGCCGGGCGGCTCGATGGTGAAGAGACATTCTAGGAAGCGGCCCGTGACGGCCATCGGACGGGGCAAGCCCGATCATGGGGCAGTGTGGCGCGCGCGCCGCTATTCGACCCCGGCGCTGCGCTCCTGGTGCAGGGTAATTACCTCCTGCCCCACGCGCTTGACCAAAAAGCGCTGCTCCACCACCCGGTCTTCGAAGCGCAGCCGGCCGCGCACCTCGAAGTAGGCCGAGTCCACATCCACCCGCGCCAGCGCCAGCGCGTCCAGCGCCGGGCGGCCCATCAGCGGCGCGGCGTCCGACGGCGAGCTCATCGGGCTGCGCTGGCGGGCCTGCACCAGGCGCTCGGCGCTGGAGAGATCCAGCCCGTCGATGACCGCGGCGATCACCTCCTTGGGCGCGGTGTTGATGTTCACGCGCGTGGGCTCGGGCAGGATGACCACATAGGGCTTGAGCCGCGCCACCGAGGCCGCGTCCAGCCCCAGCCAGACCAGGTCGTCCAGCGTGGTGGGTGCAAGCGGCGGGTTGTCGGGCAGCGGGCTGACGCTGGTGCCCTGGGCCGCGGCGGCGCTGGCGGCGGCAGCGGCGGCCTCGGGCGTGGCGCGCTCGACGGCCACCCAGGCCTGGCGCAGGTTCTCGGCCAGGCCGTCGGCCAGCGCGGGGGCCAGGCCCGCCGCCTCGCACAGCCGGCGCAGCGCAGCCAGCTCCTGCGGCACGATCTTGCCGTCGGCCACCAGGTTGCGCAGGTTGTAGCGCGACTGCAGGTCGGTCATCGAGCCGGAGAGGAAGGCCTCGGGCGCGTCCTCGGTGTGCTCGCGGTCCACGGCCAGGAAGCTCGACAGCCGGGCCTCGGCCAGCGGCGTGGCCCAGGGCTCGCCCAGGTGGGTGACGGGCTGGCCGCTGCGCACGTCCTCGCGCAGGATCAGCCGCGCCCAGTCCAGCGCGCCGGTGAGGATCCAGTAGGCCTGCGCGCGGCCGCGCTCGGCCGACTCCACCTGCACCGCGCGCCACTGCTGCCAGAGCATGGTGGCGGCCATCGTGGCCACCAGCGTGACGATGACCATCGCGGTCAGCAGCGCGGCGCCGCGCTGGCGGGGCCGCGCGCCCGGCCCGCGCCGAATGGCCAGGCGGGCCCGAGAAGCAGGTGCAGCACACCCCGCCGCCAGCCGGCCAGCGCGGGGGTGCGCGGCTGCAGGCGTCGTCATTGCGGCATGGGCGCTCGGCGGGCTCATCGATGGTTTGGCTGCGAACTTCATTGCACGAACTGCGGCGCCAGCACCACGTCGCGCGTGAGGCCCCCGGCCACGCCGCTGCCCTCGGCAAAGGTCAGCACCAGGCGCACGCCGCCGGGCAGCAGCTGGCGCGTGGACAGCGACGGCACGGCCCCGGGCAGGGTGGCGACGCCGGCGGTGGCCACGTCGCCGCTGGACTGGCAGTTGGACCAGGCCCCGCTGCGCCAGCAGTAGAGCTGCCAGCCGGCCACGCCCCGCTGCGCGACGAGCTGCCCGGCTTCGTTGCCCAGCAGCTGCTGCGAGCGCAGCCAGGCTTCGCGCAGGTCGTCCAGCCGCGTGGTCACCGGGCCGGCCCAGCGCTGCCATGTGCCAGCGCCATTGCCGCCGGGGCGCAGCGACCAGGCGACGAGCTGCACGCCGCCATTGACGCGCCGCGTCAGCCGCAGCGTGGCGCCGTCGTATTGCAGCCCGGGCACGACGCCGGTGTCGCGCACCGCGGCCAGGTCGGCCTCCCATTGCGCCATCACGGATTGCAGCCGCAGCGTGGCCGTCAGCCGCGCCTGGGCCACGTCGCGCGAGCGGGTCATGCCGTCCAGGCCCTGCCAGGCCATGCCGGCCATCACGGCCAGGATGAGCAGGGCGACCAGCACCTCGACCAGCGTGAAGCCCTGCGATGCGCGGCGGGCCATTCAGAACCTCGGCAACACGGTGGACAGCCGCAGCACCATTCGGCCGGATTCGTCCCACACCTCGGCATCGACGCGGCGGAAGTTGGGGTTGGGCGTGGGCCGCACCACCAGCTTGCCGTCGAGTGCGCGGCCGAGCTGCTCGCAGGCATAGCGGCTCTCGCCCACGCCGGGGAACTGCCGGCTCAGGCGCAGCGCGGTGAGCTGGTTGTCGGCGCACCACTGCGCCACGGTCACGTCCTGCAGCCGGCGGGCGTTATCGGTCAGCGCGCCGGCCGCCTTGATGCCGGCGGCCAGCGTCACGGCGACGATGGCCAGCGCCACCAGCACCTCGATCAGCGTCAGGCCGCGGGCTGCGGCCCCCGCGGCGCGGGCCGGGCGGCAACGGGCCGCGATGCGCTGCGCCCGGCCGACACGGGCAAGAGGAGCGCAGGGACCGCGATGAGCGCGGGCAGCGAAAGCGTCAGGAGCCATCGGCCGCTCCCTCGCCGGCTGCGGCGGTCTCGATCTCGAACGGCCCCAGCCCGTCGGTGGCCAGCACCACCTGCTGGCCCTCCAGCCGCAGCACGATGCGCTGCGCGCCGATCCAAGGCTCCGGGCCCAGCTGCAGCCCCGGCCGCGCCGGCGTGGCGCCGACCACCTCGGCATGCACATCGGGCTGCAGCCAGCGCGTGGGCGGGCTGATGCGCGCGGGCAGGCCCTCGAAGCTGAAGTCGCGCCGCTGCCCGCCCTGCATCGACGGCCGCGGCAGCCAGGTCACCGGCAGGCCCAGGGCGCGCGACTCGGCGCGGGCGGATTCGAGCAGCGAGGCCAGGCGCACCGCCTCGCGCTCCAGCTGCGTGGCCGCCGGGTCGCGCAGCGCCAGCGTGACCACCGAGCTGGCCACGGCGATCAGCGCCACCACGATCAGCAGCTCGATCAGCGTGAAGCCGCGCGCGCGTCGCATCGGGCTCCGCCCGCAGCCCTCAGGCCGTCACTGCCACGAGCCGATGTCGGCGTCGTTGCCCTCGCCGCCGGCCTTGCCGTCGGCGCCGAAGCTGAAGATGTCGATCTCGCCCTTCACGCCGGGATTGACGTACTGGTACGGGTTGCCCCACGGGTCGTTGGGCAGCTTCTCGACATAAGGCTTCCAGTTCGGCGGCACCGGCGGCGCAGTGGGCTTGCTGCGCAGCGCATCCAGCCCCTGCTGCGCGGTGGGATAGCGCAGGTTGTCCAGGCGGTAGAGCTTGAGCGCCTGCATCAGGTTGTTGATGTCGGTGCGCGCGGCGGTCACGCGCGCTTCCTCGGCGCGGTTGAGCACGTTGGGCACGATCAGCGCGGCCAGCAGGCCGATGATGACCAGCACCACCATCAGCTCGATCAGCGTGAAGCCGCGGCCATGGCGGGCAGCGCGGCGCAGGGTTGCAGCACGGAGCATCGGATATCCCTTGATTGAAACGGCGCGGGGGGCAGGGGCAAGGGCCGGCCTGCGGCGGCGGCCCGGCAGAGGCGATCGGCACGCCCGCCGCGGGAGCCGCATTGAAGCCGAAACAGCAGCCGCTCCACCTGGGTGTTTACGGCAGCGCCGGCAGGTATCGCTCCATCATAATCAGCCGCCATGAATGCACGCCTCGCCGCCTTCCTGGCCTGGGCCGTGGTGGCCGCGAGCCTCGCCTTCTGGGCGCTGCGCCTGCTGGCCCATCCGCTGCCCGTGCCGCCCCAGGCCCTGCCGGTGTCGATGGACCATGCCGTGCGCGGCGACGTGCTCAAGCTCTTTCCCGCCGCGCCCACGGCCGTCGCCGCGGAGCCGCAGCTGGCCAGCCGCTTCCAGCTCGTCGGCGTGATCGCGCCCCGGGCCGGGTCGGCCGGATCGGCCGGCGCAGGCGTGGCGCTGATCGCGGTGGACGGCCAGCCGGCGCGGCCCTTCCGCGTGGGTGCGCGCGTGGACGGCCGGCTCGTGCTGCAGGCCGTCAGCAGCCGCGGCGCCGACATCGGCCCGGCCGGCGGCCCGCCCGCCGCCACGCTGGCCGCCCCCACGCTGCCTGCGCCCAACACCGGCAGCCTGCCACCGCCGCCCTCGCTGGGCGGCACGACGCCCGCCCCCGGCATGGCCACGCCCGAAGGTGTGCCGCCCGACATGCAGACGCCGGCCGACGACGTCCCGCCGCCGCGCCGGCCCGGGCCCGACATGGCGCGCTGAGCCGCTTTGGCGGCAAAGCCCGGCGAGGCTGGCCGCACGGGGGACGCCGCACGCCGCGCGGGGCACAGGGAACAAGGCGCATCACGTCGCCCCAACGGCCCGCTGCAGGCCCGCTGCAGGCCCGCCGCAAGCCGCCCGTCAAGCCGGCCCTCAAGCCAGCCACCCGCGCCCGCAAACCGCATCACGCCCACGCTGCATGGGCATCCAACCCGGTCCATCGACCACCCCAAGCCCGACGCTGCACTGCGATAATCGCCGGCTTCCCCACAGCGGAGACCTCCTATGGACAGTGCCCATCCTCGGGCGCCGTCCGCTCCCCGTCACGCCACGCGGCGCTGACGAGCCCTCGTGCCGCACCGGCCCCAGCGCCGTGCGCCGCGAATGCCGACAGGAGCGAGACGGTGCCCACCCCCTCTTGCCCCCTGAACGCCCACCGGCGCTGTGCCCCGGCCCCACCGGCCCGCGACGCACAGCGCCCGCCCGGAGACCGGCCAGGCGCGCACAGCAGCGCCAGCCGTAGGAGCCCGCATGCTGAACGTCTTCACGCTGGCCAGCGGCCGGCTGATCCAGGAAGAGATCAACAGCCCCGACGACCTCTCGCCCGTCGCCCCCGTCTGGGTCGACCTGGAGGCGCCCACGCCCACCGAGAAGGGCTGGATCGCCGGCCGCTTCGGCCTGGTCATCCCCGACAACATCGTCGACGACGACCTGGAGGAGTCCGCCCGCTTCTATGAAGAGGACGGCGCGATCCACATCCGCACCGACTTCCTCATCGACGATGCCGACACCCCGCGCAACGTGCGCGTGGCCTTCATCCTGCACGACAACGTGCTGTTCTCCATCCACCGCGAGGACCTGCCGGTCTTTCGCCTGCTGCGCATGCGCGCGCGGCGCATCCCGGCCCTGATCGAGGACGCCAAGGATGTGCTGCTCAAGCTCTACGACGCCGACGCGGAGTACTCCGCCGACACGCTGGAGGGCATCTACGACGAGCTGGAGAAGGTCTCCGCCCGCGTGCTGAAGTCCGAGGTGGACGATGCCGCCGCAGGCGACGCGCTGGCTGCCATCGCCCGCCAGGAGGACGTCAACGGCCGCATCCGGCGCAACGTGATGGACACCCGCCGGGCGGTGAGCTTCATGATGCGCGCGCGCATGCTCAACGCCGATCAGTTCGAGGAGGCCCGCCAGATCCTGCGCGACATCGACTCGCTCGACTCGCACACGGCCTTCCTCTTCGACAAGATCAACTTCCTGATGGATGCCACCGTCGGCTTCATCAACATCAACCAGAACAAGATCATCAAGATCTTCTCGGTGGCCTCGGTGGCCTTCCTGCCGCCCACGCTGATCGCCAGCGTCTACGGCATGAACTTCAACGCCATGCCCGAGCTGAACTGGCACTTCGGCTACCCGTTCGCCGTCCTGCTGATGATCATGTCGGCCATCACGCCGCTGTGGTACTTCCGGCGCAAGGGCTGGCTCAAGTGAACGCCGCCATCACGCCATGAAAAAGGGCCGCGCGAAACGGCCCTTCTGGTTGGCACGAGGCCGCTCAGCCGCGGCGCTTGGCCACCGCCTGCGACAGCAGCCGCAGCACCTCGGCCGAGTCGTCCCAGCCCAGGCAGGCATCGGTGATGCTCTGGCCGTAGGCCAGCTTGGACGGGTCGTCCTGGCCGGGGCTGAACTTCTGCGCGCCGGCGCACAGGTGGCTCTCGACCATCACACCGAAGACCCGCCGTGAGCCGCTGGCCAGCTGGTCGGCGATGTCGCGCGCCACGTCGAGCTGGCGCTGGTGCTGCTTGGACGAGTTGGCATGCGAGCAGTCCACCATCAGGCTGGCCGGCAGCTTGGCCGCTTCCAGGTCCTTGCAGGCGGCCTCCACGCTGGCGGCGTCGTAGTTGGGCGCCTTGCCGCCGCGCAGGATGACGTGGCAGTCGGGGTTGCCGGCCGTCTCGACGATGGCCACCTGGCCGTTCTTGTGCACCGACAGGAAGTGGTGCGGGCGGGCCGCGGCCTGGATGGCGTCGGTGGCGATGCGGATGTTGCCGTCGGTGCCGTTCTTGAAGCCGATGGGAGCCGACAGGCCCGAGGCCAGCTCGCGGTGCACCTGGCTTTCGGTGGTGCGCGCGCCGATCGCGCCCCAGGAGATCAGGTCGCCGATGTACTGCGGGCTGATCACGTCCAGGAACTCGCTGCCCGCGGGCACGCCCAGGCGGTTGATCTCCAGCAGCAGCTGGCGGGCCATGCGCAGGCCCTCGTCGATGCGGAAGCTGCCGTCCAGATACGGGTCGTTGATCAGGCCCTTCCAGCCCACCGTGGTGCGCGGCTTCTCGAAGTACACGCGCATGACCACTTCCAGCGTGTCCTTGTAGGCCTCGCGCTGGGCTTTCAGGCGCTTGGCGTATTCCAGGGCTGCGGCCGGGTCATGGATGGAGCACGGGCCGATGACCACCAGCAGCCGGTCGTCCTGGCCGCGCAGGATGCGGCGGATGCGCTCCCTCGTGTCGTCCACCAGCTGCTCCACCGGCGTGCCGCGGATGGGGAAGAAGCGGATGAGGTGCTCGGGCGGCGGCAGCGGGGTGACGTTCCTGATGCGCTCGTCGTCGGTGCGCGAGGTCTTGTCGCCGGGGGCGATCCAGCCTTCTGCGGCGCTGGTGGCGGTGTTCATTGCGGCGGCTCTCCTGTGGGACAAAGGGCGACGGCTGCGGCTCGTGGCGGCGGCGATCGCGTGCTGCGGGATGAAAAGTGACGGGCCGAAAAAAAAACCGCCGGGCGAGGAGCCCGGCGGTTTGGGGATTCGGTCTGCGCTGCTCGCTTTGGGCTTACAGGCTGGCCTCTCCTCCGCCGGGGCGGTGCGAGAACCAGAAATAGCCGAAGAAAAAGCAGGCCAAACGCATGGGGCAGGACTTTAGCACGCAAGCCCGTCCCCGCGCGGCCGGCGCAATCGTCACAAATCGACACACATCGGGATAATCCCCGCTGCCTGCCCGATGAACGTCCGGTGCACCCGGTGCTGCGACGCAGGCCGCGCGCCCGTGCAGCGGTTGAACGAGCCGCCCCCACACACTGAAGCTGGCTGACGCTGACTCGCGCCGACTCCCACGCCCCGCATGCTCGCTGCCCTCTCCCGCCTTTTGCTGCTGATCGGCCTGCTGGCCGGTCTGCCGGCCAGCGCGGCGCCGCAGCGCGTGCAGCAGCTCTGGGGCTGGGCCGACGACGCCGGCCGAGCCTCGCTGGCCGACGTGCTGGCCCTGGCGCCGCAGCAGTGGCGCGCCCTGCCGGCCGGGCGCCTGGTGGAGCAGCCGCAGCAGGCTGCCTACTGGTCGGACCTGGCCACGCAGACCTGCTGGCTGCGGCTGAAGCTGCCGCGCGCCGGCGCCGCATCCGGCCCGCGCTGGCTGGAGCTGCGCCCGGGCGTCGTCAGCGCCGCCACGCTGCATTGGCGCGACGCCCAGGGCCATTGGCACGGCACGGACGTGCGGCCCGGCGCCACCGCCGGCCCGCTGCAGCTGCCCACGCGCAACCTGCTGCTGGTGCTGCCCGCCGAGGCGGCCGATGACACGCTGCTGCTGCGCCTGCGCAGCCCCACGCCGTTCAACCTGTCGCTGACGGTGTGGAGCGAGCACGACTACCTGGCCGACTTCACCCGCGAGGCCCTGCTCTTCGGCCTGATCTACGGCGTGATGCTGGTGATGATCGTCTACAACCTGGTGCTGGACGTTGCCGTGCGCGACCCGGTCTACCGGGTGTATTCGCTCAACATGCTGGTCAGCCTCGTCTACCAGGCGCTGATCCAGGGCCATGCCCAGCTGATCTGGCCGCTGCCCGAGGTGGAGCTGACGCCGCTGACCAATGCGCTGGTGGCGCTGAACTGCACCACCGCGCTGATGTTCGCCAACCGCTTCATCGACCTGCGCCGCTGGGTGCCGGGCGCGGCGCGGGGCTTCTCCGCCCTGATCGGCGTTGCGGCGCTGGGCAGCGTGGGCTGCCTGCTGGCACCGGCGGGGCCGAGCTTTGCGGTGTCGATGCTGCTGGGCGGCACCACGCCGATGGTCATCCTGGGCACGGCGCTGTGGGCCTGGCGCGCGGGCAGCCGCACGGCGGGCGTGTTCCTCATCGCCTGGACGCTCTACCTGCTGGGCGTGATCGTCTGGGCCGCGCGCTGGCTGGGGCTGATGGAGCCCAGCGGCTGGACGGACTGGCCGATCGCCATCGGCTCGGCACTGGAGGCCGCGCTGCTGTCGCTGGCCCTGGCCTGGCGCATCCGGCTGCTGCGCCGCGAGCGCAAGGCGCTGCAGGAAGCCGGCGAGCAATACCAGCGGCTGATGCTGCAGGACGAGCTGACCGGCGTGCTCAACCGCCGCGGCTTCGGCCGGCAGCTGGAGTCCCTGCTGGAGCAGCGCCGCGGCGTGGCGCTGGTGGCGCTGGACGTGGACCACTTCAAGCAGTTCAACGACGCCTGGGGCCACCCGGCCGGCGACGCGGTGCTGCGCAAGCTGGGCACGCTGCTCAAGGCCACCATCCGCACCGGCGACGTGGCCGCGCGCATCGGCGGCGAGGAGTTCGTGCTGCTGCTGGCCCATGCACGGGAATCGGAGGCGCTGATCGTGGCCGAGCGGCTGCGCCGGGCCTTCGAGGCCACGGTCTTCGAGCCGCGCGCGGGCACCCGGGTGAACTGCACGCTGAGCATGGGCATCGCCGTCTCGCGCGCGGGCGACACGCCGGCCGGCCTGCTGGAGCGCGCCGACGCGCTGCTCTACGCGGCCAAGCGCAACGGCCGCAACCGCGTGATGAGCCAGCACCAGTCGGGCGAGGGCACCGGCCCGGCCCCCGTGCCGGCCGACGCCTGAGCGGCCCGGCCGGGCATCTGCACCCGCGCAGCCGGCACGTCCACCCGGGGCGCACCCGGGCAAGCCGGCGGGGCACAAGCCCCGTCCCGGCAGCAAGGCCGCGAGCGCAGGCGCTGTGCCTTGCGCCAGCTCAAAGGCCGCCCGCCGGCGCCGGGAAGAATCTCGTCATCTTCCTGACGAGCCCCACCCATGCATCCCAGCGCCCGCCTCGACATCCCGAGCTACCTGTCGGTGCTGCCGCTTTTCCAGGAAATGACGCCGGCCGAGCTGGCCTCGCTGGCGCAGGGCTGCGAGCTCTCTACCCTGGCGCGCGGCGACATGGTCTTTCGCGTCGGCCAGCCGTGCAACGAGTTCCACGTGGTGGTCAAGGGCCAGGTCAAGCTCTATGCGATCTCGGCCAACGGCAACGAGAAGGTCATCGAGCTGGTCGGCCCGAACAACAGCTTCGCCGAGGCGCTGATGTTCACCGACCGGCCCTACATCGTGAACGCGCAGACGCTGACCGAGACGCTGCTGCTCACCGTGCGCAAGAGCGCGGTGGTGGCCGAGATCGAGCGCGACGCGCGCTTTTCCATGCGCATGCTGGCCGGCATCTCGCGCCGGCTGCACGGGCTGATCCACGACGTGGAGGCCTATGCCCTGCACTCTGGCGTGCAGCGCGTGATCGGCTATCTGCTCAACGACTGCTCCCGGGAGGGGGACGACGCACCCGGCAGCGACACCGTGACCGTGTCGCTGCCGGTGACCAAGGCAACGCTCGCCTCGCGCCTGTCGCTGACGCCGGAGTACTTCTCGCGCGTGCTCAACGAGCTGGAGCAGGCCGGGCTGATCGCCCGCGAGGGGCGCGACATCCGCATCCTCAACCGCCGGCGGCTGGCGGCCTACGAAGGCTGAGCGCCGCGGGCGCTTGACGCGCGAGCGTGGCCGCGCGCCGCGCCGCGGTGTCGCTCGGTGTCGATCGCAGGCTCAAACGCCGCGCTGCGCGCGCCGGGCGATGCCGGTGAGCATGGCCGCCGCAAAGAGCGCCAGCGCGGCGGCATGCCCCGCACCGGCCAGCGCGCGGCCCATCGGCCAGCCGGCATGCGTGGCGCCGATGCGCAGCAGCAGTGACGCGGCCAGCAGCCACACCGCCGCCCGCGCCCAGGGCACGTAGCCCGGCGTGATGCCGGCAAGGGCCGGCAGCATGATGGGCGCGTGGCCGAAGACCATCGCGAAGACGAAGCCCAGCAGCAGCGCGTGCAGCGCCGTGCCGTCCAGGCTTTGCACGCCCGCATCGGGCAGCGCTCCGGTCAAGCCCAGCAGGCCCGCGACCAGCAGCCACGCATAGCCCACCGAAAGCGCCTGCGCCGCATGGCCACGCCACTGCGGCGCGCGCCACTGCCGCGGCGCGAAGTCGCAGGCCAGCAGCCACAGCGCCAGCGCGCAGCAGGCGGCCCACCACAGCTGCACGGCCGCATGCGGAGCCACCCAGGCCAGAGCTACGGCCGCCATCACGGCCGCAGCCGACAGATTGAAGGCCCAGCGCGATGCCGCCCGCAGCCGCACGAACTGCGACAGCTCGCGCCGCTCGCCGACGATGGTCAGCAGCAGGAAGGCGCACCAGCCGATCAGGGACGCGGCCGACGGCGCACCGAGCGCCGCCGCGGCCGTGCCGATGCCCCAGGCCAGCGCCCCCGCCGCCTCCACCCCGCCGTGCAGCGTCCAGCGCACGCGCAGCGTCAGGGCATACAAGGCCAGCAGGACGGCCGCAGCCGCCATCCACAGCGCCCAGGCCGCCATCACCTGCCCGGCCAGCAGCGCCAGGCCGCCGGCTGCGGCAGCCAGCGGCGCGACCACGCCCCAGCGGCGGCGCACGGCCACCGCGCGCTCCAGGCTGATCAAGGTGCCGAAGACGCCGCCGACCATCAGCGCGCCATGCCAGGCATTGGGCGCAGCCAGGTGCGGCGGCAGCGTGCCGATGCGCATAAGGCCGCCGCACACGCCCATCAGCAGGTTGAACACCGCGCCGGCAAAGCACAGCGCCCACAGCAGCCGCAGCCCGCGCGGCGTGGGCGCCTTGCTGCGGCGGCGCACGCCCGCGGCGGACGCGCGGGGCGCCGGGGCGGCCGGGGCGGCCTGGGAAGGCGGCGTGGCGCTCACCAGCCGAAGCGGATGCGCAGGTCGGTGGTCATGCGCTGCGGCGACCAAGGGATGGTCAGGTCGGCAGCGATGTCCACGTCATGCGTCGGCCAGCGCTTCTCCAGCGCGGCGGCCGCGTCGTCCATGATCACGTCGGTCATCGGGCAGGTGGCGCTGGTCATGATGAGCATCAGGCCGATGCGCGGCGGCGTGGCCGCCTCGTCGATCTCGATGCGCTCGATCAGGCCCAGGTCGACGATGCTCTCGCCGATCTCCGGGTCGATCACGCCGCGCAGCGCGTCGCGCACTTCCGTCTCGGTCATGGTGGATGCCGTCAATGCGAGGTGCCTTCCTCGCGCGCCAGCTTGTTGCCGATGTTGTACTTGCCCACCGGCTTGCGCATGGGCAGGCGCTTGACCTCGCGCAGCGTGGCGGCGTCATAGACGATGAGCGCGCCGTCGTCCTCCCACAGGCTGGCCAGCGCATAGCGGCCGTCGCGGGTGAACTCGATGTGCGCCAGGGTCTTGCCGGGCTCGATGCTGACCTCCTTGGCCGCCTTGAGCGTGGCCTTGTCGATCAGCGTCAGCCGGTTCTTGGCGGCGGGGCTCATCATCGAATCGGTCCAGGCATAGCGGCTGGCCGCGTGGCTGCGCATGAAGAAGCCGGGGCCGGGCGTGGGGATCTCGGTGACGATCTGCCAGGTGGCGGGGTCGATCACCGTGATCAGGCCCTGCTGCAGGTTGGGCGTGGCAATCACCGTGCGGCCCTGCCAGCTGAAGGCAATGCCGGAACCCAGGTGCGGCAGCCCCGGCAGCGGCAGCGTGGCCACGCGGGTGCGGGCATCCAGGTTGATGACCTGGGCGGTGGGCACGGCAGCGGCGTCCGATGCGGCGGAGGCGCCCGATGCCGCGCGTGCGGCGGGTGCGGCCGGGCGCATCGCGCCGATCACGTGGCGGTAGCCCGGGTCGAAGAAGAAGTCGTCCAGCGGCTCGGACAGCGGCGTGCGGCGCACGCCGAGGAAGCCGGTCTTGGCGATGGCCTCGCCCATGCGGAAGTCATGCACCAGGCCGTCGTGGATGGGCGCGGCCTTGGGGTCGTAGGAGATCTCCCAGAGCTCGGGCAGGTCCTTGAGCGCGACGACGAAGCTCTTGCGCGACTCGGCGTCATACACGGCCGACACGCGCGAATCCGCGCTGCCGTCCAGCTTGGCCGCCGGGATCACCTTGACCAGGTTGAGATCCGCATCGAAGAGCACCGCCGTGTGCGGCAGCCAGTTGCCGGCCAGCACGTAGCGGCCGTCGCTGGACACGGCCACGTTGCGCATGTTCAGGCCCGCGCGCACCTCGGCCACCACGCGCAGGTTCCACAGGTCGTACTTGGTGATCCAGCCGTCGCGCGAGCCGAAGTAGACGTAGCGGCCCTCGGGCGAGAACTTCGGGCCGCCGTGCAGCGCATAGCGGCTGGGGAAGCGGTGGATGACCTCGAAGCGGTCGCCATCGACCAGCGACACATGGTGGTCGCCGCCTTCCACCACCACGAAGAGGTTCATCGGATCAGCCCGCCAGGACGGCTGGGCCGGCCAGTTGCGCGACTGGGCATCGAAGGTGCGCGAGCCGCGGATGTCGGCCTCGCCCCAGCTGGGCGCGGGCACCACGGGCGTGTAGAGATGCGCGGCCAGTTGCTCGATCTGCTGCGCGCTCAGCGTGCCGCCGAAGGCCGGCATCTGCGTGGCCGCGCGGCCATGGGTGATGACCTGCCGGGCCTCGGCCGGCTTCAGGCGCGACAGGCTCTCGGGCAGCAGCGCCGGGCCCATGCCGCCGGTGCGCTGGGCGCCGTGGCAGCTGGCGCAGTGCTGCTGGAACAGCGCGGCCGGTGATGCAGCCGGTGCCGCGCCGGAGCCGGCAGCGGGCGGGCTTGAAGCTGCCGGTGCCGATGCCGATGCAGCCGGCTCGGCCGCCCGCGCCAGGTCCCAGCCCATCAGCAGCATGCCCAGGGCCAGGCTGATGGCGGCGATCGGGTGCCACCAGCGGTCGGGGCGCGCGTCCTCGCGATCATCGGCCGGGTGGCTATCCTCGGCATCGAAGCGGCTGGGCTCGGCGGTCAGCTCGAAGCGGCGGCGCCGCGCGAGCGGCGCCGGGCGGGAGGGCGGGAAGTCGGATCGGGGCATCGGGGCGGGCAAGACGGTGCTGCGGTGCTGCGGTGCTGCGGGCGACGGCCGGCGCGGGGCTCAGGCGGGCACGATCGGGATGGCGCGGCGGGCCTCCACGGCCGTGGACTTGGACGAGCGGAAGGGCGTCACCGTCAGCCGCTCGCCGGCAGGCTCGGTCAGGCCGATCTCCTCGTCGGTCAGGTAGCAGCCCGGATCCTCGGCCCAGAAGTCGCCGGTGAGCTGGTGCGCCCGCGTGCGCGTGTTGCCGCCGCAGATGCCCAGGTGGATGCAGCTGGCGCAGCGGCCGGTGACCGGGCGCGGCTGCTGCTTGAGGCCGGCCATCAGCGGGTCGCTGGTGTCGGCCCAGATGTCGGCAAAGCGGCGCTCGCGCACATTGCCCAGGCGGTGGTGCCACCACATGGTGTCCGGGTGCACGTCGCCGGTGTTGTCGATGTTGGCCACGTTCAGGCCGGAGGCATTGCCACCCCAGGCGCGCAGGCGCTGCTCCAGCTGGGGCGCCCACTGCGGCAGGTGCTGCCGGGCCCAGGCGATGAAGTACGGCCCGTCGGCGTCGTTGTTGCCGGTGACGTAGTCCTCGTCCAGGCCGTCGCGGGCGGCCTGCCAGGCGCGATCCAGGATGCGGTCCAGCGCGTCGCGCGTCATCTGGAAGTGCGCATCCTTGGCGCGGTGGATGTTGCCGCGGCCGGCGTAGTTGAGGTGCGAGAAGTAGAACTTGGTCGCACCCTCGTCGCGCATGAGCTGCAGCAGGGCCGGCAGGTCGTGCGCGTTCATCGCGGTCATCGTGTAGCGCAGGCCCACCTTGAGGCCGCGCGCGGTCATCAGCCGCAGGCCGGCCACGGTGGCGTCGAACGCGCCCTGCAGCCGGCGGAACTTGTCGTGCGTCTCGCGCAGGCCGTCGATGCTCACGCCCACGTAGTCGAAGCCGGCGGCGGCGATGCGGTCGGCGCGCTCGGCATCGATCAGCGTGCCGTTGGACGACAGCGACACGCCCAGGCCCAGATCGCGCGCATGTGCGGCCAGCTCGAAGATGTCCGGCCGCAGCAGCGGCTCGCCGCCGGAGAGGATCAGCGCCGGCACGCCCGCGGCCTTGAGGTCGGCCATCGTGGCCTTGGCCTCGTCGGTGCTCAGCTCGCCGGGGTAGTGCATGTCGGCCGACAGGGCGTAGCAGTGCTTGCAGGTCAGGTTGCAGCGCCGGGTCAGGTTCCAGATCACGACAGGCCCGGCAGGGGCGGGCGGGGTGCGGCCTTCGGGCCAGCGGCCGAGCGACTCGGCGCGCGCCAGCAGGCGCATGTAGCGGGACAGGCGCAGCATGGTGTTCAGCTCCGTGGGATGGATTCGGGCTCCTGGCGCGGCGACTTGTCGGCCACGCGCAGCCCGGTCTTCTTGAGGATGGCGGTGCTGTAGAGGATGTCGTGGCCACGGCAGTGCGGGCCCAGCAGCGCGGCGATCTCGCGCGCCTGCTCCTCCACCTCGGCACGGTTGCGGCCGTGCAGCATCGCAAACAGGTTGTACGGCCACACCGGCAGCGAGCGCGGGCGGCGGTAGCAGTGGGTGACACCCGGCAGGGCGCCGACCTGCGGGCCCAGCTCGTCGACCATGGCATCGTCCACATCCCACACGCTCATGCCGTTGGCGATGAAGCCCAGGCGGTAGTGGTTGGGCACGGCACCGATGCGGCGCACCAGGCCTTCGGCCAGCATGGCCGACAGGCGCTCGCGCACCTGCTCGCCGCTGACGCCCAGCATCTCGCCCACGGCGTCGTAGGGGCGCGGCACCAGCGGCAGGCCGGCCTGTGTGGCGGCGATCAGGCGGCGGTCGAAGTCACTCAGCGCCATGACGGCCCCCGTTGCTGGATCCGTTGCCCGGCTTGCCGCGCGCGGCCTGCACGGCACGCTCGGCCAGCGCCGCGCTGCGGGCGTGCTGGGCGCTCAGCCGCAGCTCGACGAAGAACTCCTGCTCCTTCGGGAAGCGGTGCACGCGGCAGCCGGTCAGCTGCTCGATGCGGGCACTTGCGGCCTCCGCCTGCTGCGGGGACTCAGCCGCCACGACGAACCACATGTTGAGCTCATGTTCGCGGCGGTAGTTGTGCGCGACCTCGGGCTGGGCGTTGACCAGGGCCGAGACGCGCTCGTAGTCCGCATCCTCGGCACGCAGCGCGGCCAGCACGAACTGCCCGCCCGCGCGCTCGATCTGGAACAGCGGGCCGAAGCGCGTGAGCACGCCGGTCTCCAGCAGGCGCTGCAGCCGGCCCAGCACCTCGCCTTCGGTCAGGCCGAACTCGGCCGCCACGGCGGCATAGGGCCGCTCCGCCAGCGGCAGCTCGCCGTGCAGGCGGTCGATGAGCCGGGCGTCGATGTCGTCGATCGCCTCCAGCACATCGACCGGCTGGCGCGGCGGCCGGGCGGGCGGGGCGGAGCGGGCTGAGGCGGTCATGAGGGCGGTCCGGATATCAGGTGAGGGCCAGGTCGTGGGCCGTGCTTGCCGCCACCGCGTGGCCGGGCGGCAGCTCGATGCGCTCGTCCGCCGCCAGGCTGAAGTAGCGCCCGCCCGTCTGCTTGAAGCGACGCGTGCTGAACAGCATCGCCTGTGGCACGCCGGCCAGGCCGGCAGCGGCAATCGCCTGCTCCACACACTGCCTGACGCTGCTGCGATCGCGGCCGTGCACCATGCAGTAGAGGTTGTAGCGCCAGGCCGGCGCGCGTTCCCTGCGATAGCACAAGGTGATGCCGCTTTGCGCGGCCAGACGCTCGCCGAAGGCATCGACCTGCGCATCGTCCACGTCGAACACGGTCATCGCGTTGGCATCGAAGCCCACGTCATGGTGGCGCACGATGGCGCCGAAGCGGCGCAACGTGCCCTGCTGCAGCCAGCCCTGCAGGCAGGCCAGCACATCGGCCTCGGTGCGGCCGCAGGCCTCGGCCCACTGCGCATAAGGCTGCTCGATCAGCGGCAGGCCGCGCTCCACCTGGGCCGCCAGTGGCACGTCGCCGGCGGCCACCGGCAGGCCGCGGCGCGAGGCCCGCGGCGCATCCGGCGACAGGCTGCCGCGGCGCAGGTCAAAGCCCAGGTCGATGCGATAGGGCCGCACCATGCGCAGGCGCAGCGCGGGCAGGCCGCAGTCGCGCTCGATCGCCTGCATGCGCTGCTCCAGCTGCTGCGCATCCGGGCCGGTGATGACGAACCACAGGTTGTAGTCGTGCTCGCGCAGGTAGTTGTGGTTGACGCCGGGCTCGGCATTGACGCGCTCGGCCACCGCCTGCAGGCGGTCGGCCGGCACGGCCATCGCGCACAGCTGCGCCGCCCCACCCGCGCCTGCGCCCCACACGCCGCCGATGCGGCTGAGCGACCCGTCATGGCCCAGCGCGGCATAGGCCTGCATCACCACCGCCTCACTCACGCCGAGCTGGCGGGCGATGTGCAGATAGGGGCGCGGCAGCAGCGGAAAGCCGTGCTGCCAGTCGTTGAGCAGCGTGAGCTTGAGGTCTTCGATGAGGAGCGGGCGGGCGGACATGCGCATCGTCTCCTCAGAAGCCCATGCGCGCCGCGCGGCTGGTGAAGAAGATGCCGCTGGGCGCGGGCATCTCCAGCGTCCCCAGCGTGGCAAAGCTGGCGGTATCGATCACGCTGACGCGGTTGGCATCGCGCGAGGAGATCCACACCGCGTCGCCGCGCGGGGTGAACTCCATGTGCAGCACCGCGGCACCCGGCGTCAGCGTGCTGACCACCTGGCGGCTTTGCGTGTCGATGACCTGCACGCGGTCGTAGTCGGGCACCGCAAAGTTGACCCACACCTGGCGGCCATCGGGCCGCGCCATCACGAACACCGGCTGGCCGGCCACCGGCACGCGGCCGACCTCGGCCCAGGTCTCGGTATCGACGATCAGCACCTCGTGCCGCCCGATGGCCGGCAGCCAGGCGTGGCGCCCGGCCACCGCCCAGCCGCGCAGGTGCGGCATCTTGAAGACCGGCAGCGGCTCCTGGCCGCGCCCGTAGCCGCCCAGGATGCGACGCACCTGGGGCTGCGGCGCCCACAGGTCGATCATGGCCAGGCCGTCCTCACCGAAGAGCCCGGCGATGTAGTGCCGGCCGTTTGGCGTGACCAGCGCGTCATAGGGCTGGCGGCCCACGCCGGTGAACTTGGTGAGCCTGGGCTGCTTGCGATCCGACAGATCGGCGATCCAGATCTGGTCCGCATCGAAGAGCGAGTAGATGAAGCGCTGGCCCGGCAGGTCGGCCAGGCCCACCACGCGCGAGAGCTTGCCCGGCTCGAACTCGGCCGGGATGTCGGCCACCAGCTCGAGCGTGCGGGCGTCGAACACCTTCACGCCGCCCGGCGTGTAGTTCTGCGCGGCCACCAGCGTGCCGTCGGCCGAGATGGCGCCGCCGATGCTGTTGCCGGCCTGCTGCACGCGGGCCTCGATGCGCTGCTGGACCAGGCTGACCTTGGTCAGCGCGCCGTCGCGGCCGAACACATAGGCATGGCCGCCGTCGCGCGAGAACACCACCGAGGCATGCGACAGGTCGCCCAGGCCTTCGATGCGGCCCAGGGCCTGCATGCGGCTGGTGTTGACGATGCTCACCGAGCCGCTGCCGCGCTCGATCACCACGCCCAGGTCGCCCGTGCCGTCCGGCGCCGGACCGCTGGCCAGGCGCGCGTCCGGCGCGGCACAGCCGGCCACGAGCAAGGTGGCGGCGGCAGCGGCCAGGGCGCGGCCCAGGCGGGCGCTGCCGTCATGCGCCCGGCGCAGCAGGCACCGGATGGAAGGAGCGGCCAGGCGGGCCGAAGCCGTGCGGGCGAGGGGCGTCATCGTGCTGCGTCGGGCAGGCCGTCGAGCAGCTGCTGGGCGATCCAGTGCGCCTCCTCGGCCGTGAGCATGGAGCGCCAGCCGGGCATGGGCGTGCCGGGCCGGCCGTGATAAATGGTGGCCGCCAGCGACTCCACCGGCTTGCCGGCCAGGGCCTCGGGCGTGAGCGCCGGGCCCAGGCCGCCGGTCATGCGCATGCCGTGGCAGGAGCCGCAGTCCTGGCGCACCATGTGCATCAGGCGTTGCACGCGCTGGGCCGAAGGGGCGGCAGGCTGGGCGGCAGGTTTTGCATCGGCAGGGGCAGCAGCCGGCTGCGCGGGTGATGCCGGCGATGCATCCGCACCGGGCACCGCCGGGGTGGCCGCCGGCCCTGCCGAGGCGCCGCCCGCGTCGGTCGCGCCGGCCAGCAGCGCCAGGCACGCCGCCGCCAGCCGCGCCCGTGGCCCGCTCATCACTGCTTGAGGATGTAGTCGATCGCCGCCTTCAGCTCGGCATCGCTGATCTTGTCCACCGGGTTGGGCGGCATGGGGATGGGGCCGAAGACACCGGCGCCGCCCTTGCGGACCTTCTCGGCCAGCTTGGCGGACACGTCCTGGCCCTTGTACTTGGCCGCGATGTCCTTGAAGGACGGGCCGACCATCTTCTTGTCCTTGGCATGGCAGGCCATGCAGCCGGCCTTGTTGAGCGACTCTTCCGGCGTGGCGGCCTGGGCGCCCAGGGCCAGCAGGCCCAGTGCGGCGGCGAGCACGGCGGGGATGTGGCGCGCGTTCATCTGCTTCTCCTTCGTGGGTTCTGAGGGTGCCCCGCAGCGCTGCGCCGCGGGGCCACGCGGTCAGGTCGTCAATAGACGTCGTGCTGCGTGTTGTAGACGTTGAAGTGGCCCGTCGGGGTGATGATGCGCGGGTCCTTGATCACCGTCTTGAGCTTGAGCGTCTTGTCGTCCACGACGACCAGCGCGCTCTGCTTGTCCTTGGCCGACCAGACCGCGAACCAGACCTCGTCACCGGCCTTGTTGAACTCCGGCTGCACCACGCGCATGGCGCCGCCGTCGTTGATGCCCGCCCATTCGGCGATGGGCAGCACGGTGTAGCCCTTGTCCAGGTTGCGGATGTCGAACACCGCCACGGATTGCGAGATCTTCGGATCCGGGTTCAGCGGCGTGTCCACATACAGGTGGTGCGACTTGGGATGGGTCTTGAGGAAGAGCGAGCCGCCACCCTGGCCCTTGAGCGACTGCACCATCTTCCAGGCGTTGGCCTTGTGCTTGACCGGGTCGGTGCCGATCAGCGCGATGGTCTCGTCACCCAGGTGGCCCGTGGCCCAGACGGGGCCGTACTTCGGATGGACGAAGTTGGCGCCACGGCCCGGGTGCGGGATCTTGCCCACGTCGATCAGGCCGGCCAGCTTGCCTTACTTGGCATCCACCGCGGCAATCTTGTTGCTCTGGTTGGCCGCCACCATGAAGTAGCGCTTGGACGCGTCCCAGCCGCCGTCATGCAGGAAGCGGGCGGTGCCGATCTCGGTGACCTTCAGCGCGTTGAGGTCGCTGTAGTCCACCATCAGCGTCTTGCCGGTCTCCTTGACGTTGACCACGAACTCCGGCTTGAAGTGGCTGGCCACGATGGAGGCCACGCGCGGCTCCGGGTGGTACTCCTGGGTGTCCACCGTCATGCCGCGGGTGCCGACGATCTTCAGCGGCTCCAGCGTGTCGCCGTTCATGATCACGTACTGGGGCGGCCAGTAGGCACCGGCGATCGCCAGCTTGTCCTCGTAGCCCTTGAACTTGGACGTGTCCACCGAGCGGGCTTCCAGGCCGATGCGGATCTCGGCCACGTTGTCCGGCGTGGGCATCCACAGGTCGATCATGTTGATCTTCCCGTCGCGGCCGATCACGAACAGGTAGCGCCCCGAGGCCGAGGTGCGCGAGATGTGCACCGCGTAGCCGGTCTTGACGATGTTGATGATCTTCTTGGTGTCGCCGTCGATCAGCGCCACCTCGCCGGTGTCACGCAGCGTGGTGGAGAAGATGTTGGAGATGTTGTAGTCGTTCATCTTCCGCTTCGGACGCTGCTCCGGCGGGATGATGATCTTCCACGTCTCCTTCATCTCCTTCATGCCGTACTCGGGCGGCTGCGGCGGCTCCTGCTGGATGTAGCGGGCCATCAGGTCCACCTGGGCCTCGGTCATCTCGCCGGAGGTCAGCCAGTTGGGCATGCCCGCGGGCGAGCCGTAGGCGATGAAGACCTTGAGGTAATCGGTGCCCCGCGCCAGCGTGATGTCGGGCGTCAGCGGCTTGCCGGTCGCACCCTTGCGCAGCACGCCGTGGCAGCCGGCGCAGCGCTCGAAGTAGATCTTGCGCGCCTGCTCGAACTCCGCCTGCGTCATCTTGGGCGCCTTGGGGTTCGTCGTCTGGTACATCGGCTCGTTGGCCAGCGGGGAGCCACCGGCCTGGTGGTAGTCCGCCTCGATCTTGTCGATGTGCTTGCCGTCCTTGGCGTTGTTGGGCGCCTGGGTCTGCGCCACGGCGCTCCAGGCCGCTGCCACGGCCACCAGCGTCATGGCGAGCCGGCTGGCGCGAGCGATCTTCATCATGGGGTGTTCTCCTTATCGGAAGACGTTCTCTCGTGGGGGGCTGCTCGACCACCCGGTCCTTGCCGGCGCAGCTGCGTCGGCGAGGGCGCTGTGGCAAACGGGGCGCCCGCAAGTGGTGCCTTCCTTCGCTGCCTGCTTCGCGGTTTCCCTAGGGCACCGCGGCTCGGGCAGGGGGCGGCGCAAGCCCTGCATCAAGCGCGGCCATCGTCCCGCCGAGGTGGCCCGCGCGTCCTTGAAGCAGTTCAAGGACGCACAGCCGGCTGTACGCCGACGATGGCACGGCCCCTGCCAGGAGCCGCTGCAAGGCCGCCCAGGCCGCCGCAAGCCCAGCCCGCCGCCGGCCCACGATCCGGCGCCCACACCGAGAAGACGCCATGAACGCGCTGGATCTACCGGCTCCGCCCCTGCTGCGCAGCCCCGCTGCCCCGCCGCCGCGCCCCTCGCCGCCCGCCGGCCCTGCCGCAACGCAGGCCCGTGGAGGCGGCACCGCTCATGACGCTGCGGACGGCGGCCCGCCGCACTCGACCATCCCGCACGGCGACGACCATGCAGCCTGCGGCGCCCGCCCGCCCGGCCACGTCACGCTGGCCGGCGCCGGCCCGGGCGACCCGGAGCTGCTCACGCTCAAGGCCCTGCGCGCCATCCAGGCCGCCGACATGGTGCTGCACGACCAGCTCGTCTCGCCCGAGATCCTGGCCCTGATCCCGCCGCAGGCCGAGCGCATCGACGTGGGCAAGACCTGCGGCCATCATCGCTACAGCCAGGCGGCCATCATCGAGCTGATGCTGGCCCTGGCCCGGCGCGGGCGGCGCGTGCTGCGCCTCAAGGGCGGTGATCCGAACATCTTCGGCCGCGGCGGCGAAGAGGCCCAGGCCCTGGCCGCGGCCGGCATCCCGTTCGACTTCATCCCCGGCATCAGCGCCGCCCAGGCCGCAGCCAGCTGCGCCGGCATCCCGCTGACCCATCGCGACCATGCGCGGGCCGTCGTGTATGCGACCGCACACATGCGCGAGGACGGCCAGGCCCTCCGCGATGGCCGCCGCGACACCGCACCCGGCCCGCGCGAGGCCGCGCCTGCGGAAGCCGGCGAGCCCGACTGGGCCGCCCTGGCCCGGCCCGAGCAGACCGTGGTGCTCTACATGGGCGTCACCCGCCTGGAGCGGGTCTGCGCCCGGCTGCGCGAGCACGGCCTGGCCGCCGACACGCCGGCCGCGGTGGTCGAGCGCGCCAGCCGGCCGGGCCAGCGCACCGTGCGCGGCACGCTGCAGACGCTGCCCGCCCTGGCCGCCGAAGCCCGTGTGCAGGGCCCGGCGCTGATCATCGTCGGCAGCGTCGTGCAGCTGGCCGAGGTGCTGGCGCCGTCGGCCATGCAGGCCCACGCATCGGCCGACTGAAAGGGCGGCCAGCACGCGGGGCTCGGCTCACGCCGCGCCGCTCCTGCCGGCTTGAGACGGGTCAAGGACAGGGCGAGGCCCGCCGCCGCACACTGCCCGCCGGCCCCTCGGGTCGTTGCGGATGGGGTGACCCCCTGGCGGTCAGCTCTGCCGCCATGCTTGCGGCGCGTCTTGCAAAGCCGCCGCCCAGCCGGCGTCGCCGCGCGGCATCCCGGGCCGGGCCAGACCCGATCACGCACCCCGTGCGTGAGCCTCACGCGATCGACACGCGCCCGACATGGCTGCCCCCGCACCTACTCCCGCACCCACTCCTTCCGCGCCCATCCCTTCCGCGTCCCGCCCCGCCCTGCGCAAGCCCGCCCTCGTCTGCCCCGCCGGCTCGCTGCGCGCCCTGCAGGAGGCCATCGCCGCCGGCGCCGATGCCGTCTACATCGGCCTGCGCGATGCGACCAACGCGCGCAACTTCGCCGGCCTGAACTTCAGCCTGGAGCAGGCCGCCGAAGGCGTGCGCCACGCCCATGCGCACGGCCGCGAGGTGCTGATGGCGCTCAACACCTATGCCCGCGCACAGGACCCGCAGCCCTGGTTCGACGCGGTGGACACGGCCGCGCGCATCGGCGTGGATGCGCTCATCCTGGCCGACGCCGCGGTGATGGCTCATGCGCGGCGCCACCATCCGCAGCTGCGGCTGCACCTGTCGGTGCAGGCCTCGGCCACCAACCACGAGGCCATCGCCTTCTATGCCGAGCGCTACGGCATCCAGCGCGCCGTGCTGCCGCGCGTGCTCACGCTGTCGCAGGTGGCGCGGCTCATCGAGCGCACGCCGGTGGAGATCGAGGTCTTCGGCTTCGGCAGCCTGTGCGTGATGGTCGAGGGCCGCTGCGCGCTGTCGTCCTATGTCACCGGCCAGTCGCCCAACACGGCGGGCGTGTGCTCGCCGGCCTCGGCCGTGCGCTGGCAGGAGTCCCGGGCCGGCGTCGACGCCCACCTGGGCTCGGTGCTGATCGACCGCTATGCGCCCGACGAGCCGCGCGGCTACCCCACGCTGTGCAAGGGCCGCTTCGAGGTGGGCGGCCAAGTGGACTACGCGCTGGAGGAGCCCACCAGCCTGAACACGTTGTCCATCCTGCCCGAGCTCATGCGCGCCGGCGTGGCCGCCATCAAGATCGAAGGCCGCCAGCGCAGCACCGCCTACGTCACCCAGGTCACCCGCGTGTGGCGCCAGGCGATCGACGACTGCGCGGCCGAGCCCGCGCGCTTCTCCGTGCAGCCCGCCTGGACCACAGCCCTGGGCCGCCTGGCCGAAGGCCAGCAGCACACGCTGGGCGCCTACTCGCGGCCGTGGCAATGAGCCGCCCGCCTACCGCCATGACCGACACCTCCTGCGCTGCCGCGGCTTCGCGGACCGGCACCGGCTTCGGCCGCATCGAGCTGACCATCGGCCCCGTCCCCTACTACTGGAGCCGGCGCACGCTCATCGACTTCTATGCGCGCATGGCCGAGTCCCCGGCCGACACCCTCTGCCTGGGCGAGGCGGTGTGCTCGCGCCGCCACGAGATGAAGCTCGCCGACTGGCTGGACCTGGGCGACGACCTGCAGGCCGCGGGCAAGCGCATCCGCCTGTCCACGCTGGCGCTGATCGAGAGCGAGCCCGAGCTGAGCACGCTGTCGCGCCAGGTGCAGGCGCTGCAGGCCCCGCAGCGCGAGGCTTGGCAGCTGGAGGCCAACGACGCCGCCGCCGTGCGTGCCGCCGCGGCCCTGGCGCGCCCATGGACCATCGGCACCCACGTCAACGTCTACAGCGCCCCGGCCCTGGCCGAGTACCGCGCACTCGGCGCGGCCACCTGGGTGCCGCCCGTGGAGCTGCCGCTGGCCGACATCGGCGCGATGCTGGCCGCCTCGCCGCCGTCGCTGGCCTGCGAGCTCTATGCCTTCGGCAAGCTGCCGCTGGCGCTGTCGGCCCGCTGCTTCACCGCGCGCCACCATCGCCTGCCCAAGGACGACTGCGGCTTCCGCTGCATCGAGGACCCGGACGGCCTGCTGCTGTCCAGCCGCGACGGCACGCCCTTCCTCACCCTCAACGGCATCCAGACGCAGTCCGCCGGGGTGCACTGCGTGCTGGGGCAGGCCCAAGCGGTGCGGCAAGCGGGCATCACCCGGCTGCGGCTGTCGCCCTGCTCCACCAGCTTCGAGCGCATCGTCAGCCTGCACGACGCCGTCCTCAACCACGGCCAGGACGCCGGGCCCGCCCTGGCCGAGCTGCGCACCCTCGCCCCCGGCCCGCTGGTCAACGGCTTCCTGCGCGAACACCAGCCCGGCCTGCAAGCCGCGTGAGCTGTGAGCTGTGAGCTGTGAGCTGTGAGCTGTGAGCTGTGAGCTGTGAGCTGTGAGCTGTGAGCCGTAAGCCGTAAGCCGTAAGCCGTAAGCCGTAAGCCGTAAGCCGCATGAGCCGCTGGCCGAGAGCCGGTGGCTGAGCGGCCAAGCAGCTGGATGGTTGGCCGGCCATCCGGCATGCAGGGCGTGAATGCCGACAGCGGCTGCAGCCCCCCGCACCCCGCCAACCAACCGACAAGGCCCGCCATGTCCCCTTCCCGCCCATCCCTGCCGTCCTGGCTGCCGCGGCTGCCGCTGCCCCCACTGCCGCCCTTCCTGCGCCCAGGCGCAGGGGCGCACTCGCCCGCCGGGGCAGGTGCGGCCAGCCAGCCGTCTGGCGCGCCCGTGCCGCTCGCCTGGCCCGTGCCGCCGGCGCTGGCCGACGCACTGCGCCCGCTGCTGTCGCGCCTGCCCCGTCGCCCGCCGCAGTGGGCCGCGTGCGCACTGCTCAACCGCCTGTGGTGGCCGCGGGTCGACGCACAGGCGCAGCAGGCACTGTGCGGCAAGGTGGTGGAGGTGCAGGTCGATGACTTCGGTCTGTGCGTGCGCCTGATCGCCCACCCGGGGCGCGGCCTGCAGCCCGCACCGGCCGCGATGCCGGCCACGCTGCGCCTGCGCGCCCGCGCCGAGGTCTACTGGCGGCTGCTGCAGGGCCAGGACGACCCCGACACCCTCTTCTTCGAGCGCGCCCTGGTGATGGAAGGCGACACCGACTTCGGCCTGCAGCTCAAGAACACCCTGGACGCCGTCGGCCCGATCTGGGCGCCCGCCGGCCGAGGCTGATCGCGCTGGCGGGGAGCCACGACGCGACGGCGCGAACGCCGGCCCGCCCGGCCTTCCCGCGTGGCGTTCCCGGCACCGCTCTGCCTCGCCCTGCACGCTGGTCTACCAGGCTCGCCTTCCGCGCCGGTCTTCCGCGCTGGCCTCCACGCTCGTCTTCCACGCCGGTCCTCGCACAGGTCGCACAGGTCGCAGAGGTCGCACAGGTCGCACATGGCGCACATGGCGCAGAGGGCGCAGAGGGCGCAGAGGGCGCAGAGGGCGCACAGCATGCCAACCGTGCACCGCTCACGCTGGTGCCCGCCACGCGGCGTGGCGCTTGACGGCCCTCAAGCCCCTACCGGCAGCGCGGCCCTAGCCTGCAGGCCCTCTCCAGCCCTCTGCCCCTCTGTCGCCTGCTGCCATGTCCCGCCCCCTGCCCCTGGCCTATTCCTGCTCCGGCTGCTCCAGCGCGGCCCAGCTCGCCAACCACCTGGCCGTGCGGCTTGACCGTGCCGGCCAGGTCGAGATGTCGTGCATCGCCGGCGTAGGCGGCGGCGTGTCGTCGCTGGTGCGCAAGGCGCTGGACGCGGCAGCCAGCGGCCGCCCCATCCTCGCCATCGACGGCTGCGCGCTGGCCTGCACCCGTGCCAGCCTCGCCCGACACGGCGTGCGTCCCACCGCGCATGTGCAACTCGGCACCCTGGGCGTGCGCAAGGCCTACCACGCTGACTTCGACCCGCAGCAAGCCGATGAGCTCTATGCCCGGCTGGCCGAGCAGTCCCAGGCCATGAGCCAGCTTCACGCGGCAAAGCGCGAAGGCGAAGGCGGCGGCTGCGCGTGCGCCGAAGCCCGGCGCCGTGCAGAAGAAGCCCAAGGCAGCTCACCCCGCCGCCGCGCTCCGCACCCGGGCCGCGGCCACGCGTGACGGCCACCCGCATCACGGCGAGCACGCCAACAAGACCGCACCGCGCTGCCACACGACGGCGGAGGCACCGCACCTCTTCGCCGCCGTGTCACGCTCGCGGTCGATCACAAGCGAGTCAGCGATGGCCCCGGAGCCCCACCGAAAGGACCCCAAAAACAAAACGACCATCCGCCCTAGGGGCAGATGGTCGCCAGAGGAATCGGGCCACCGGCTGGCCGGCGTCCGTTCCTGAGGGGGCAGCTTGCGCCGCCCGCCGTGATCAGACCGCGCGGGCCTTCTCGACGAGACGGGTCACAACCCAGGACTTCGTCTTGGAGATCGGCCGGCCTTCGGCGATCTCCACCACGTCACCCAGGTGGTACTCGTTGTTCTCGTCATGGGCGTGGTACTTGCGCGAGCGGGCCACGATCTTGCCGTAGAGCTCGTGCTTGGTCCGACGCTCCACCAGCACCGTGATGGACTTGTCGCGCTTGTCGCTCACCACGCGGCCCACGAGGGTGCGGGTGTTCTTCTGCGGCTGAGCCTGGTCCTGCGTCGTCATTGCGCCGCTCCTTGCTTCTTCTCGGCCAGGATGGTCTTGGCACGCGCGATGTCGCGACGGGCCTGACGCATCGAAGCCGTGTTGGTCAGTTGCTGCGTGGCCTTCTGCATGCGCAGGCCGAAATGGGCCTTGAGCAGCTCGGTTACTTCCTTTTCCAGCGCAGCCACGTCCTTGCCGCGCAGCTCGGCGGCCTTGCCGCCGGCTTTCTTAGAGGCATTCATGTGCTTCTCCTTGTGCGGCTTCAGGCGCCGATCTGGCGCGTCACGAACGTGCAGCGCAGCGGCAGCTTGGCGGCGGCCAGGGTAAAGGCCTCGCGGGCCAGTTGCTCGGGCACGCCGTGGATCTCGTAGAGCACCTTGCCGGGCTGGATCTCGGCCACGTAGTACTCCGGGTTGCCCTTGCCGTTACCCATACGGACTTCGGCGGGCTTCTGCGAGATCGGCTTGTCCGGGAAGATGCGGATCCAGATGCGGCCGCCACGCTTGACGTGACGGGAGATGGCGCGACGCGCCGCCTCGATCTGGCGGGCCGTGATGCGGCCGCGCTCCGTGGCCTTCAGGCCGAATTCGCCGAACGACACGGCCGTGCCGCGAGTGGCGATGCCGGTGTTGCGGCCCTTCTGTTCCTTGCGGAACTTGCGACGAGCGGGTTGCAACATGTTTATTCTCCTTTCGCCTCGCCGGCAGCCGGGGCGGCCTTGCGGACGCGCTTGACTGCGGCGGTCTTGGGCGCATCGGCTGCGCCAGCCTGGGCTTCAGCCGGCTTGTCCGAGCCGTCACCGGCCACCGGGCGGCCGACACCGGGGCCACGCGGGCCACGACGGTCGCCGGACGGACGGTCGCTGCGCGGGCCACGACGGTTGCGGCGGTCGTCATCAGGACGGTCGTCCTTGATCACCGGCGCTTCGCCGGAGGCCAGGCGGTCGCCGCGGTAGACCCAAACCTTCACGCCGATGATGCCGTAGGTCGTCTTGGCTTCGGAGAAGCCGTAGTCGATGTCGGCACGCAGCGTGTGCAGCGGCACGCGGCCTTCGCGGTACCACTCGGTGCGGGCGATTTCGATGCCGTTCAGGCGGCCCGAGGACATGATCTTGATGCCCTGGGCGCCCAGGCGCATGGCGTTCTGCATCGCGCGCTTCATCGCGCGGCGGAACATGATGCGCTTCTCCAGCTGCTGGGTGATCGAGTCGGCGATCAGCTGGGCATCGATCTCGGGCTTGCGCACCTCTTCGATGTTCACTGCCACCGGCACGCCCAGGCGGCGGGTCAGCTCGGCCTTCAGGTTCTCGATGTCCTCGCCCTTCTTGCCGATCACCACGCCCGGACGTGCCGAGAAGATGGTGATGCGGGCGTTCTTGGCGGGGCGCTCGATCAGGATGCGCGAGACGGCCGCGTTCTTCAGCTTCTTCTTCAGGTACTCGCGCACCTGGATGTCTTCGGCCAGCATGCCCGCGAAGTTGCGGTTGTTGGCGTACCAGCGGGAAGCCCAGTTGCGCGTGACAGCCAGGCGGAAGCCGGTCGGATGGATTTTCTGTCCCATGGTCTCTTCCTAGGCTGTCAGTTGCCGACGGTCACGTAGATGTGGCAGGTCGGCTTGCTGATGCGGTTGCCGCGACCCTTGGCGCGGGCGGTGAAACGCTTGAGCGTCGTGCCCTGCTCCACGTAGATCGAGGTGACCTTCAGCTCGTCGATGTCGGCGCCGTCGTTGTGCTCGGCGTTGGCGATGGCCGATTCGAGCGCCTTCTTGACGATGCCGGCGGCCTTCTTCTGGGTGAAGGTCAGGATGTTCAGGGCCTGGTCCACCTTCTTGCCGCGGATCAGGTCGGCCACGAGGCGACCCTTGTCCACCGACAGGCGCACACCGCGAACGATTGCTTTGGTTTCCATCGTCGGCTCCTTAGCGCTTGGCCTTCTTGTCCGCCGGGTGACCCTTGAAGGTACGGGTCAGGGCGAACTCGCCGAGCTTGTGGCCGACCATCTGGTCGGTCACGTACACGGGCACGTGCTGCTTGCCGTTGTGCACGGCAACGGTCAGGCCGATGAACTCGGGCAGGATCGTCGAGCGACGCGACCAGGTCTTGATCGGCTTCTTGTCCTTGATGGCGGAGGCCTTCTCGACCTTGGCCATCAGGTGGTTGTCCACGAAGGGACCCTTCTTCAATGAGCGAGCCATGATCCTTGCCCCTTACTTCTTGCGACGCGAAACAATCATGTTCTGCGTGCGCTTGTTGCTCCGCGTGCGGTAGCCCTTGGTCATCGTGTTCCAGGGCGACACGGGCACCTGACCCTCGCCGGTGCGGCCTTCGCCCCCGCCGTGCGGGTGGTCCACCGGGTTCATCGCGACACCGCGCACGGTCGGGCGGATGCCCTTCCAGCGGATCGCACCGGCCTTGCCGTACTGGCGCAGGTTGTGCTCTTCGTTGCTCACTTCACCGATGGTGGCGCGGCACTCGATGTGGATCTTGCGGACCTCACCGGAGCGCAGACGGATCTGCGCGTACGTGCCTTCGCGGGCCATCAGCGTCACGGCAGCACCGGCCGAGCGCGCGATCTGCGCGCCCTTGCCCGGCAGCATCTCGACGCAGTGGATGGTCGAGCCCACGGGGATGTTGCGGATGGGCAGCGTGTTGCCGGCCTTGATCGGGGCCTCGGAGCCGCTCAGCACCGTGGAGCCCACTTCGAGGCCACGCGGGGCGATGATGTAGCGACGCTCGCCGTCGGCGTAGCACAGCAGCGCGATGTGGGCGGTGCGGTTGGGGTCGTATTCGATGCGCTCGACCTTCGCCGGGATGCCGTCCTTGTTGCGGCGGAAGTCCACCACGCGGTAGTGGTGCTTGTGACCACCGCCCTTGTGGCGCATCGTGATGTGGCCGTTGTTGTTGCGGCCGGACTTCTGCTTCTGCGGCTCCAGCAGGGAAGCCTCAGGCTTGCCCTTGTGCAGGTGCTTGTGCACCACCTTGACGACCGCGCGGCGGCCGGGCGAGGTGGGCTTGACTTTGACGACGGCCATTTACGCAGCCTCCCCGGAGAAGTTCAGTTCCTGACCCGGCTTGAGCGACACATAGGCCTTCTTGACGTGGTCACGACGGCCGACGCTGCGCCCAAAGCGCTTGGTCTTGCCCTGCTGGTTGAGGACCTGCACGGAGGCCACCTCGACCTTGAACAGCAGCTCCACCGCGGCCTTGATCTCGGGCTTGGTGGCGTCGCGCAGCACCTTGAACACAACCTGGTTGTCACGCTCGGCGACCGCCGTGGCCTTCTCGGACACGATGGGCGCGACGAGGACCTGCATCAGGCGGCCTTCATCGAACTTGAGAGTGCTCATGCGAACATCTCCTTGAGCTTGTCGATCGCACCCTTGGTGACCAGGACCTTCTTGTAGAAGACCAGCGACAGGGGATCGGCGTACCGCGGCTCGACAACTAGCACGTTGGCCAGGTTGCGCGAGGCGAGGAACAGGTTTTCATCGACCTCGTCCGCGATCACCATCACGTGATCCAGATTCATGGCCTTGAGCTTGGCAGCCAGCAGCTTGGTCTTGGGCTGGTCGACCTTGATGGAATCGACCACGGCCAGACGGCCTTCGCGAGCCAGCTGCGAGAAGATGGCGGCCATGCCGGCGCGGTACATCTTCTTGTTGACCTTGTGACTGAAGTTCTCGTCAGGGCTGTTCGGGAACGTGCGACCACCCCCACGCCACAGCGGCGAGGACGTCATACCCGCGCGGGCGCGGCCGGTGCCCTTTTGCTTCCACGGCTTCTTCGTGGAGTGCTTGACCATCTGCCGGTCCTTCTGGGCCCGAGTGCCCTGGCGGGCATTGGCCTGGTAGGCGACGACGATCTGATGGATCAGCGCTTCGTTGTAGTCGCGCGCGAAGACGGTGTCAGGCGCGTCGACCTTGGAAGAGGCCTGGCCCTGTTCGTTCAGGAGCTCGAGCTGCATCATTGGGCTCCTTTCTTGGCCTTGACCTTGACGGCGGGACGCACGGTGACGAAGCCGCCCTTGGCGCCCGGCACGGCACCCTTGACCAGCAGCAGCTGGCGGGCCTCGTCCACACGGACGACGTCCAGGTTCTGGGTGGTGACAGTCTCGTCACCCATGTGGCCGGACATGCGCTTGCCCGGGAACACGCGACCCGGATCCTGAGCCATCGAGATGGAGCCCGGGACGTTGTGCGAACGCGAGTTACCGTGGGAGGCGCGCTGCGAGCCGAAGTTGTGGCGCTTGATGGTGCCTGCAAAGCCCTTGCCGATGGACGTGCCCTGCACGTCGACCATCTGACCAGCCTGGAACAGCGTCACCGGCAGCACGCTGCCCGGCTTGTATTCAGCGGCGACCTGCGGATCGACGGCGAACTCCTTGAGGAGCTCACCAGCCTCGACGCCAGCCTTCGCGAGGTGGCCGGCTTCCGGCTTGGTCACACGCGAGGCCTTGCGCTGGCCGAAAGCGATCTGCAGGGCGGTGTAGCCGTCGGTTTCGACGGTCTTGACCTGGGTGACGCGGTTGTTGGACACGTCGAGCACCGTCACGGGAACGGCGTCGCCGTCGTCCGTGTAGATGCGCATCATGCCCACCTTGCGACCCAGCAACCCGAGGCGATTGCCAAGACTCATGGTTTTTCTCCAGCCCCGAAAAGACGAGGCCTTTGTTTCACACACCCGACATCGATTGGCCGGGCTGACTAAGAGCCGGCAGCCCGCGTGACCTGCAAAGCAGGCCCGAAAGCCGTCCGACAACTCCCACCCAAAAGCTATGGCGCCGCACCATTGGTAAGCGCCGCCAAAAGGCGGAAAAGCCCGCCAGTATAGCGCCGAGCAAACCACCTAGCAAGCCGACGCGCCGCGCAGCGCTGGGGTGAGCCTGTGAAGCGGCGGCGCGCGCGCCGGACTCAGCGCAGCGCACAAAGGACAACGGGGCCCACGCGGGGCCCCGTTGTCGAGCACTGGCAACGGACAGCGGCAGGCTGAACCGGCCGCTGCACACGCTCACTGCAGCTTGATTTCCACGTCCACGCCGGCCGGCAGGTCGAGCTTCATCAGCGCGTCCACGGTCTTGTCGGTCGGATCGACGATGTCCATCAGGCGCTGATGGGTGCGGATCTCGAACTGGTCGCGCGACGTCTTGTTGACGTGCGGCGAGCGCAGGATGTCGAAACGCTGCAGGCGCGTGGGCAGGGGCACGGGGCCCTTGACGATGGCGCCGGTGCGCTTGGCGGTATCGACGATCTCCAGTGCGGACTGGTCGATCAGCTTGTAGTCGAACGCCTTGAGGCGGATGCGGATCTTTTGCTTTTGCATGGTGACTCCAAAGAGCAGTGTCGCAAGCTGAGGACTGAAGGCTCAGGCTGCAACGAAAAGGCTGGTGACCGCAGGGCAGCCCGGCCACCGGCAGAAACCGGCGAGCAGGCAGGCCCCGCGGGGCAGGGATGGCCAGGCGCTCAACGCCCGGCCACCCCGGACAGCTTACTCGACGATCTTGGCCACCACGCCGGCGCCGACGGTGCGGCCGCCTTCGCGGATGGCGAAGCGCAGGCCTTCTTCCATGGCGATCGGGGCGATCAGTTTGACGGTGATCGACACGTTGTCACCCGGCATCACCATTTCCTTGTCGGCCGGCAGCTCGATGGAGCCGGTCACGTCGGTGGTGCGGAAGTAGAACTGCGGACGGTAGTTGTTGAAGAACGGCGTGTGGCGGCCGCCTTCTTCCTTGCTCAGCACGTACACCTCGGCGGTGAAGTGCGTGTGCGGCTTGATGGTGCCGGGCTTGCACAGCACCTGGCCGCGCTCGACTTCCTCGCGCTTGGTGCCGCGCAGCAGGATGCCGACGTTGTCGCCGGCCTGGCCCTGGTCCAGCAGCTTGCGGAACATTTCCACGCCGGTGCAGGTGGTCTTCTGCGTGGCGCGGATGCCCACGATCTCGATTTCCTCACCGACCTTGATGATGCCGCGCTCCACACGGCCGGTCACCACGGTGCCGCGGCCGGAGATGGAGAACACGTCTTCCACCGGCATCAGGAAGGCGCCGTCGATGGCGCGCTCAGGCGTGGGGATGTAGGTGTCCAGCGCCTCGGCCAGCTTGAGGATGGCCTGCTCGCCCAGCTCGCCCTTGTCGCCTTCCAGCGCCAGCTTGGCCGAGCCCTTGATGATGGGGGTGTCGTCGCCGGGGAACTCGTACTTGCTCAGCAGCTCGCGCACTTCCATCTCGACGAGCTCGAGCAGCTCGGCGTCGTCGACCATGTCGCACTTGTTGAGGAAGACGATGATGTAGGGCACGCCCACTTGACGGGCCAGCAGGATGTGCTCGCGCGTCTGGGGCATGGGGCCGTCGGCGGCCGAGCACACGAGGATGGCGCCGTCCATCTGGGCCGCGCCGGTGATCATGTTCTTGACGTAGTCGGCGTGGCCGGGGCAGTCAACGTGCGCGTAGTGGCGGTTGGCCGTCTCGTACTCGACGTGCGCGGTGTTGATGGTGATGCCGCGGGCCTTTTCTTCCGGCGCCGCGTCGATCTCGTCGTACTTCTTGGCCTCGCCACCGAACTTGGCCGCCAGCACCGTGGCAATCGCCGCCGTCAGCGTCGTCTTGCCATGGTCCACGTGGCCGATCGTGCCCACGTTGACGTGTACTTCTTGGCCTCGCCACCGAACTTGGCCGCCAGCACCGTGGCAATCGCCGCCGTCAGCGTCGTCTTGCCATGGTCCACGTGGCCGATCGTGCCCACGTTGACGTGCGGCTTGGTCCGTTCAAACTTGCCTTTTGCCATGTTGCGCTCCTAGCGAGGTGACAGTGCTTGCCAGCGGTTCTTGGATGTGAGGGTGGTGCCCATGACGCGGATCGAACGCGTGACCTCTCCCTTACCAAGGGAGTGCTCTACCACTGAGCCACATGGGCATCGACACGGGCTTGCGCGCCAGGGCTGCAGCCCACGCGCAAGCCGGTGCCGACGACGACCGACTTCTCGACCTTCCTTGCATGACGGGCGACCGGCACGCCCGCCCGACTCTTGGAGCGGGAGACGGGAATCGAACCCGCGTCATTAGCTTGGAAGGCTAAGGTTCTACCATTGAACTACTCCCGCCCGGGAGCACATTCCGCGCTGCCGCCCGGCCCTGCCGACACCCCGCACAGACCGCCCACATAAGGCACGTGCATGAGGGCCGGCGACTGCGCTGCCGAGCAAGAAGCGTCTCGCCTGATGGTGGAGGAGGCTGGATTCGAACCAGCGTAGGCGTAAGCCAACAGATTTACAGTCTGCCCCCTTTAGCCACTCGGGCACCCCTCCGAGGCGAGCCTGCGAGTGTAGCCGAGCCTGAACGCGGGTGGCAAGTGGGGGTTTGGGGGCTCGCGGGCGCCGTCATGCTGTGGCGCAGAACGCGAAATCGTTCCGCAATGCGGTTGGGCGCGCTGAAACGCGGGATGGCGACAACCCAGGTCTAACCCGTAGCCTGCGGCCGTCCGCCAAGGGAGACCGACGCGGAAGAACGGCTTGGAACTTGCGTTCGAGCCGCCCAGCACACGGGGACTCCAACGATGACGACCTTCCAGCCAGCCGGGGGCCCGCCGGCACGTCCGGGGGCGACCCCCACGCTCGGCGTGGTGATCGTCAACTACAACACCTACGACCTGACACGGCAGTGCGTCGCCTCGCTGCTGGAGCACGGCATCGCGCCGGCGGCGCAGATCGTGGTGGTGGACAACCTCTCGCCGGACGGCTCGGGGCCGCGGCTGCGCACCGATCTGGAGCCGGTGCGGGTGATCCAGTCGGCGCGCAACGGCGGCTTCGGCGCTGGCATCAACCTGGGGATGGCTGCGCTGTCCACCGATCTGGTGCTGGTGCTCAACCCGGACACGCGCTTTCGGCGCAACCAGGTGCCGGTGATCCAGGAGCTGTTCGCGTGCCGGCCGCGGCTGGGCATCGCGGGGCTGAAGCTGATCAACCCGGACGGCTCGCTGCAGTACTCGGCGCGGCGCTTCTATTCCCTGGTGGACATCGTCGCCCGGCGCACGCCGCTGGGCACGCTGCCGGGCGTGCGGCGGCGGCTGGTGGAGTCGCACCTGCTGCTGGGCAAGTGGTCCGGGGGGCCGTTCGAGGCCGACTGGGTGATGGGCACGGGCTTTGTCGTGCGCCGCTCGGCCTTCGACGAGGTCGGCCGCATGGACGAGGACTATTTCCTGTACTTCGAAGAGGTGGATCTTTGCGCGCGCATGTGGGTGAACGGCTGGACGGTGATGGCGCTGCCGGAGGTGGAGCTGATCCACGACCATCAGCGGCACAGCAAGGCAGGGATCTGGTCGTCGTCGGGCCAGACGCACCTGGCCAGCATGAAGCGCTTCTTCATCAAGTTCGGCGTGCCGTGGCTGCGCCGGCCGTCGCGGGCCCAGCTGGCGGTGCAGTACCAGCAGTGGCGCGCGCGCTCGCAGGCCGTGCTGGCCAGGGAGCGGCGATGAGCCGCGCTCTTGCGATCCTCCGGGCGGGCGCCCTGCGCCGGCCGCTCGGCGCGCTGGCCTGTACGGCGGCCGCGCTGCTGGCCGCCTGCACGCCGCCGGGCACGCTGGTGCCGCCGCCAGCGGACACGGTGGCCGCCTGGCGGCTGACGCCCGAGCGCGCCGCCGAGATGGGCCGCGCGCCCACGCGCATCCAGGCCGGCGACACGCTGCGCGTGATGCGCGATGCGCAGAATGTGGCGGTGCTCGACATCCGCAGCCTGGTCGACGACAGCCAGCAGTCGCTCTATCAGGTGCGCCCGGACGGCAGCTTCTCCTTCCGCTATGTCGGCCGGGTGGAAGCGGCCGGCAAGACGCCCGACGAGGTGGCCGCCACGATCACGCAGGCGCTGGAGCCCTACTACCTGGAGCCGCGCGTCACGGTGAACATCGTGGCCTCGCCGAGCAGCCGGGTGGTGGTGGGCGGCGCGGTGCGCACGCCGGGCCCGCTGGACCTCAATGCCGTGGCCACGCTGGAGCAGGCGCTCTTTGCCGCCGGCGGCGTGCTGCCCTCGGCCGATCTGGGCAACGTGGCGCTGCTGCGCATGAACGAGGCCGGGCGCTACCGCGTGTGGTTCATGGACCTGGCCGGCTTCCTGCAGCCCACGCCCGAAGGCCGGCCGACGCTGGCCTTCCAGCGCGGCGACATCCTCTTCGTGCCGCAGTCGGCGGCCGGCCGCGCCGGCGACGGCGTGGAGGTGTACTTCAACCAGCTCCTGCCCTTTGCGCGGTCCTTCGGGGTCAGCGTGAGCAAGGACGTGCGCTAGCTCACCATGATCGAGATCCGAAGCTTCCGCGACCTGCTGCGCCTGTTCTTCATCTACCGGCGCGAGTTCCTGTGGGCCCTGGGCCTGACCGCGGTGCTGGCGGTGGCCGGCGCCTTCTTGCTGCCCACGCGCTATGCGTCGGAGGCCAAGCTGCTGGTCAAGCCCGGGCGCGAGAACCTGGCCGTGCCGATCGAGGCCGGCGACCGCCCGACCGTGGTGCCGCAGACCACGCAGCGCGACCCCATCGTCGACGAAGAGAAGATGCTCACCGGCCGCCCGGTGGTGCAGAAGGTGGTGCAGCGCTACCTGGCGGAGGTGGGCGAGCAGGGGCCGCCGCAGGGCTTCTTCGCGCGCATCAAGCACGAGCTCAAGCGCGGCATGGCCGCCGCCATCGACGGCCTGCGCACGGGGCTGGCCGCCATCGGCCTGACCGAGCTGCGCAGCCCCGAAGACCGGCTGGCCGAGAAGCTGGCCGAGCGCTTCCAGGTGACGCATGCCAGCGGCTCGGCGGTGATGGAGATGCGCTTCTCGTGGGACGACCCGGTGGTCGCGCAGAAGGTGATGGCCGCCTGGGTGCAGGCCTACCAGGAGGAGCGCGCCCGCGTGCTGGGCCGCGACAGCCTGGTGGCCTTCTACACGGCCAAGAGCGACCAGGCGCAGCAGGAGATCGATGCCTACAAGGCCGCGATCCGCGAGCAGCTGCTGGCCATCAACGGCATCAGCGCGCAGGAGCGTCTGGAGGCGGTGTCCACGCGCATGAACGAGCTGCGCAGCCGCCAGGCCGAGATCGGCGCCGAGCGCGCGGCGCTGGAGCGCGGCGTGGCCGTGGGCACGAGCCGGGCGGCCTCGCTGCCCAAGGAGATCGAGATGGAGCGCGAGGTCGGCTTCGGGCCGACGTGGACGGCGCTCAACGCCCAGCTCAGCGACCTGCGCCGCCAGCGCGCCGAGCTGCTGCGCATCTACAAGGAAACAGCGCCGCCCGTGGTGGCGCTGGACGAGACCATCCGCCGCACCGAGGCGCAGCTGCAGGCCGAGGAGCGCGACGTGCAGCGCTCGCGGCGCTTCGCGCCCAACGAGCTGACCACCACGCTGCAGCGCGGGGCGCTGGAGAAGTCGGTGCGGCTGGAGGAGCTCAAGCGCTTTGCTGCCAGCTACGCCGCCGAGCTGGACCAGCTGGAGGCCGAGCGCCGCCGCATCCTGGGCGTGGAGCCGGAGCTCGCGCGGCTGCAGCAGGCCCTGGCCGTGGCCGAGAAGAACCGCGGCCTCTACCTGGACAGCCTGGAGAAGGCGCGCATCGACCAGGCGCTGGACGCCAGCCGCATCAGCAACGTGGCGGTGGTGGAGGCGGCCACCTTCAACCCGGCGCGCGTGTCGCCGCCCAGCCTGGCGCTGCTGCTGGCGGCGCTGCCGGCGGGCTTCTTCGTCGGGCTGCTGACCGTCTACCTGTGCTCGCTGCTGGACCAGCGCGTGCACGACGGCGGCGGCATGCAGGCGCGCTTTGGCGTGCCGCTGTGGAGCACGGTGCGCGACGTGCGCTCGGCCGCCGACGAGGACAACGCCTTCCAGGCCAGCGTGCTGCACATCGTGGGCATGCTGCCGATGGCGCGGCTGGAGCAGGGCCTGACCGTCGGCCTGACGGCCGCGCGCCGTGGCGAGGGCGCCGGCTTCCTCATCGACCGGCTGCAGGCCCTGCTGCAGGAGCAGGGCGTGCCTGTGCAGGTCAATCCGGACAGCGGCCGCGCCGCGCCGGGCCATGTGGCGCTGCTCAACGCCAGCGGGCTGCTCGACGACCGCCAGGCGCTGATGCGGCTGACGCGCGCCGACGTGGTGCTGCTGGTGGTGCAGGCGCGCAGCAACACGGTGCCGATGGTGGAGAACGCGCTGGCCATCCTGCGCAACGCGGTGGGCAAGGTGGACGGCGTGATCGTCAACCGCCGGCACTTCGAGGTGCCGGCCGGGCTGCTGCGGCTGGGCCGCCCGGCCCAGGCTTGAGCGAGGCCGCGATGCGCGTCGCCCTGCTCTCACCGCTGCCGCCCGAGCGCACCGGCATCGCCGACTACGCGGCCCACTGGCGCGAGGCGCTGGCCGCCAGCGGCGTGGCCGTCGATGCACCGCTGGGCGAGCGCCCGGCCTTTGCCTCGCTGCACGAGGCTCGCGCCTGGGTGCAGGCGCAGGACTGGCGCGGCGTGGACGTGGTGCATGCCGAGCTGGGCGGCGGACGCCAGCGCGAGTACCTGGCGCTGCGCGCGCTGCAGGCCTGGCGGCGCACGCAGCCGGCGGGCGCGGCGGTGCCGGCGCTGTCGGCCACGGTGCACGACCCGGAACGGCTGGTGTGGCGGCCCATGCATGCGCTGGGGCTGGCGCTGGAGCGCAGCGCGGCCCCGCGCGCACTGCGCCAGGCCGCCGCATTGGCCACCGACGCCTGGGCCCTGCGCGACGAGCGCCGCGTGGCCCAGGGCCTGGACGGCTGCGTGACGCTCACCCGCACCGGCGGCAACGCGCTGGCGCGCCGCCTGCACTTGGCGCCGGAGCTCATCAGCGTGATCCCGCACGGCACGCTGGATGTGGCGCCTGCCAGCCTGCCCGCGCTGCCGCCGCAGGGGCCGCTGCGGCTGGTGTACTTCGGCTTCATCTATGCCGGCAAGGGCATCGAGGACCTGCTCGATGCGCTGGCCGTGCTGGTGCAGCGCCAGCCGGGCTGGGTGACGCGGCTGCGCCTGACGCTGGCCGGCGGCACCGCACCGGACATCGCCTTCGGCAGCCGCGGCAGCTATCTGCAGACGCTGCGCGAGCGCGTGCACGCCCTGGGCCTGTCCACGCTGGTGGACTGGGCGCTGGACGTGGACGAGGCCGACGTGCCCGCGCTGCTGCAGGCGCATCACGCCGTGGTGCTGCCCTACCGCGAGTCACGCAAGCTGGCCTGGCTGGGC
Source organism: Burkholderiales bacterium (assembly GCA_016219375.1). Classification (GTDB taxonomy): domain Bacteria; phylum Pseudomonadota; class Gammaproteobacteria; order Burkholderiales; family Burkholderiaceae_C; genus Aquabacterium. The sequence continues at coordinate 92,539 of JACRNC010000011.1, read as the reverse complement.
CAGATGCGCGGCACCAGCGGCGCGCTGGCCTGGGCGATCGCCTGCGGGCGCGGCGCCATCACGTCCGACGCGCGGGCCTTTGCCGAGGAGATCGCCACCGGCAATGGCGCGGCCTTCCCGCAGGGCGACGTGCCGGCGCTGGCGCGGCGCATCGAGCTGCTGCTGGAGCAGCCGCGCCTGCTGCGCGAGTGGGCCGAGCGCGCCGGCGAGCTGGCCGCGCAGCGGCGCTGGCCGCAGACGGCGCGGCGCTTCCGCGCGCATTTCGACGCCGTGTGCGCGCGCGCCGCCATCGGCCGGCCGGCCGGTGTGATGGCCGCGCGGCCGTTGGAGACGCCACGATGAACCCGTCCCGACGCCGCCATCTGCAGCAGGCCGGCGCGGCCGCGGTGGCCGCCGGCCTGCTGCCGGCGCCGCTGCCCGCGTTGAGCTGGGGCCGGCCCAAGACGCTGGACCTGACGCCCGCGCGGGCCGTGGTCTGGCGCGACTTCCTGGGCGTGAACGCGCAGCTGCAGTACGTGCCGCAGGAGATGGCGCGCAAGCAGGTGGCGGCCTTCAAGAAGCTCGGCCTGCAGTGGCTGCGCCTGGGTCTGCACTGGATGATGATCGAGCCCCGGGCCGGGCAGTTCGAGCTCAAGGATGTGGACCGCATGATGGCCCTGGTGCGCGACGAAGGCCTGCACAGCATCACCACGGTGGTGGGCACGCCGCGCTTCCTGAGCAGCGCGCCGGCCACGGCCATCGGCGACAAGCACTTCGACAAGTTCCCGCCGCGCGACCCCAACGCTTATGCGCAGCGCCTGATGCAGCTGGCCAAGCGCTATCCACAGGTGGACGTGTGGCAGGTGTGGAACGAGCCCAACATCCCCGGCTTCTGGCTGCCCAAGGCCGACCCGCAGGGCTATGCCAAGCTGCTGGCGCCGGCCGTGATGGCGCTGCGCGCGGTGCAGCCGGGCAAGCCCGTCGCGATGGCCGGCATGGCGTACTACAGCCAGATGTATGGCCGCAACGGGCTGATGCTGGAGGACATGGGCAAGCTCGGCGCCTACGGCCTGGACCTGATCGTGGCCTACCACCCGTACACGGCCGAGCCCGAGGGCGCGGACGACGGCTCACGCGACTTCCTGCAGCATGCGCCCTTCATCCACAAGTGGCTGCGCGCGGCCGGCGTCAAGCAGATCTGGGCGACCGAGTGGGGCTGGTCCAGCTATGCCGGCCCCAAGGAAGAGCAGCCCATCATCGGCGAGGACGGCCAGGCCGACTACACGCTGCGCCGCCTGGCGCTGATGGCGGCCATCGACTACGACAAGATCTTCCTCTTCACCCTGGCCGACCTGGACGAGCGCGCCGGCGTGCGCGACCGCCGCTACGGCCTGCTGCGCGAGAGCGGCGAGCCCAAGCCGGTCTATCACGCGCTGCAGCGCTTCCTGTCGATCAGCGGGCCGCGGCTGGCCCCGGGCCGCACACCGCAGGTGGACGGCGGCCTGCCCAAGGGGCTGGTGAGCATCGGCTGGCAGCGCGAGGACGGCCGGCGGCTGTGGATGGCGTGGGCCGATGAGCCGGTGACGCTGAAGCTGCCCGGCATCAAGCAGGCGACGCTGCACGACCCGCTCACCGGCAAGCAGACGGCGTTGACCGATGCCGACGCGATCAGCCTGCCGGTGACGCGCACGCTGCAGATGCTGGTGTACTGACCGCTGCCAGCCATGCGCGTGCTCTGGACCCTGCCCTACCTGCCCTGGCCCATCACCAGTGGCGGCAAGGCGCGGCAGTACCACCTGCTGCGGCAGATGGCCGCGCGCGGGCATGCGATCACGCTGCTGGTGCAGAGCAAGACACCGCTGGACGAGGCCGCGCGCGCGGCGCTGCAGCCACTGGTCGAGCGCCTGATCGTGCTGCCGCGCCGGCCGCTCAAGCACCCGCTGACGCTGCTGCGCGTGGCGCTGTCCACCCGGCCGCTGCTGGCCACGGTCAACGGCCATGCGCCGGCGCTGTCGCGCACTTTTGCCCGGCTGCTCGACCAGCCCTGGGACGTGGTGCAGATCGAGCACAGCTACGGCTTCGAGCCCTATGCGGCCGAGCTCGCGCAGCGCGGCCAGCCCTTCGTGCTGACCGAGCACAACGTGGAGTCCGCCCTCGGCGCGGCCACCTACGACAAGTGGCCGCTGCCGCTGCGCCTGCTGGGCGGCGCAGACCGCTGGCGACAGCGGCGCTGGGAGCGGCAGGTGCTTTCATGCGCGGCCACCGTGATCGCGGTGTGCGACGAGGACGCGCAGACGCTGGCGCGCATCGCTCAGCGGCCCGCGCGCGTGGTCGGCAACGGCGTGGACACGCAGGCCTTTGCCGAGGTGCAGCCCGATGCGGCCGCGCAGCGGGTGCTCTTCGTCGGCAACTTCGAGTACGCGCCCAACCTGGATGCCGTGGCCTGGCTGCTGGACGAGATCGCACCGCGGCTGTGGCGGGCCCGGCCGCAGGCGCGCATCGCCATCTGCGGCCATGCGCTGCCTGCGGCATGGCCCCGGCGCTGGAGCGACGCGCGCATCGAGTGGCACGGCTGGGTGCCCGACCTGCGCGACGTGCAGCGCCAGGCCTCGGCCTTCATTGCGCCGCTGCGCGCGGGCGGCGGCTCCAAGCTCAAGGTGCTGGAGGCGCTGGCCGCCGGGCTGCCGCTGGTGAGCACGCGCGAGGGCATCTCGGGCCTGGGGCTGTCGCGCCGGCAGCTGGGCGGGCCGGCTCCGCTGGTGCGCGTGGCCGACGAGCCGCAGGCCCTGGCCGACCATCTGGCCGGGCTGCTACAGGATCCCGCGCAAGCCCGTCGCCAGGGCGAGGCCGCGCGCGACTGGGTCTGCGCCCATCACGACTGGTCGTCCGCCGCGGCCCAGCTGCAGGCGGTGTGGGAGGCGGCCGCGCGGCTGGCGCCCCGGCGTGCAGGGCCTGCCCCGGCCACGCCCGCCGGGCAGGAGGCGCCATGCGCATAGCGCTGGACTTCCGCCCCGTCACGGCCGCGCCGCGATCGGGCATGGCGCGCCAGGCGCTGGCCATGGAGGCCGCGCTGCGCCAGCGCCCGGGCACCGAGGTGCTGCTGTGCACCGCCGCACCCGCCGATCATCCGCACCGGCAGTTCGCGCTGTGCCCGGCCGCGCCCAGCCCCATCGACGGCCTGCACCGGCTGGGCGAGCGGCTGCGCTTCGAATGGCGCTTCCTGCCGCGCACGCTGGCCGCGCGCGATGTGGACGTCTACATCGCCACCATCAACATGGGCCTGCCGCCGCGCCTGGGCAACCGCGCGCGCCGGGTGCTGCTGCTGCACGACGTGTTCCAGCTGACGCTGCGCAACCGGCACGGGTCGGCGCTGAAGGAGGCCGTCTACCGGCTCACCGACTGGCTGGGCATCGCCTACTCGGTGCGCGCGGCCGATGCCATCTGGGTGCCATCGGCCTACACCGCGCGCGAGCTGGCCGAGCGCTTCCCGGCGGCCGCGGCCAAGGTGCGGGTGCTGCCCAACGCCGTGCCGCAGTCGCCCTGGCGCGACGGCCCGCAGCGTGTGCCCGCCGGCCTGCCGCCGCGCTACTGGCTGGTGGTGGGCACGCGCGAGCCGCGCAAGAACATCGCCTGGTTCGTGCAGGCCTGGCGCAACGCGCGCCGGCTGGCACCCGACAGCGTGCCGCCGCTGGTGCTGGTGGGCCACCCGGCCGACCTGCCGGGCACGCACGACGACCTGACCTGGCTCACCGACCTGGACGATGCCGAGCTGCGCGCCACGCTGCGCGGCGCCGAGCGGCTGTGGCACCCGTCCTATGCCGAAGGCTTCGGCCTGCCGGTGATCGAAGCCGCGGCCTGCGGCACGCCGGTGGCCACCGCGCTGGGCACCGCGCTGGACGAGGTGACGCCGCCGGGCTCGCCGCGCTTCGATGCGCACGACGGCCCGGGCCTGACCGCGCTGATGCAGGCCCTGGCCGAGCCGGTGCGCCGCCGCGGCGAGGGCCTGTCCGAGCTGCGCGACTGGGCCCGGCGCTTCGACGCGCCGGCCTATCGTGAGCGGCTGGATGCGCTGGTGGGGGAGCTGGCATGAGCACGCCTGACTGGCAGCCGACGATGCTGCTGCAGCCGCGAGCCTCGCGGCCTGCCCCCTGGCTGCCCGGCCTGTGGCTGGCGGCCATCCTGGGCCTGACCTTCGGTGCGCTGATGTTGGCCGGCAGCTGGCCGCTGGCGCTGCTCGCACTCGTCGCCGTGGCCGCGGGTGTGACGGTGATGGTGCAGCCGCTGCGCGGGCTGCTGCTCTTCTGCCTGGTCGCGCCGGTGATCCCCTGGACCACCTTCTCTTTGGGCGTGCGCATCACCATCTCCGAGGCGCTGCTGGCGGTCACCTGGCTGGGCGTGTTCTGGCAGCTGCTGCTGGGCCGCGTGCGCTGGCCGCGCGGGCCCACCGAGCGCTGGATGTGGTGGCTGATGGCCTGGAGCATCGTGCCGCTGGTGGCGGGGCAGCTGATGGTGACGGCCGAAGGGGCGGGCCCGGTCAACTGGGTGCGCTGGCTGCTCAACCTGTCGCTGCTCTTCCTCGTGCCCATGCTGGCCGGCACGCGGGACACGCGCGAGCGCCTCATCGTCTGCCTGCTGCTGGGCTACCTGGGGCTGGTGCTGCTCTCGGTGGGCCTGTTCGCCGCCACGCGCGATGCGCTGGCGATGAAGCCCATCCTGACCGCGCTGCGCTATGCCCACCCCGAGGCGCTGGACGACATCTTCGGCGCCGACCCGGCACGCATGGCCTCGCCCTGGGTGCATCCCAATGCGACCGGCGGCGCGCTGCTGCTGGGCGTGCCGCTGGCGCTGTTCTACGGGGTGGCGCACACCGGCTGGCGGCGCGCGCTGGGCTACACCGTGGCGCTGCTGGGCGCGGCGGGCATTGTCTTCAGCGGCTCGCGCGGTGCGCTGCTGTGCATGGGCGCGCTGGTGGCCTGGCTGGCGGCGCGGCGGGTGCCGCATGCCGGGCGCATGCTCATCATCGGCGCGGTGCTGGCCGCGGTGATGCTGACGGTGTACGAGCCGGCACAGAAGCGCCTGCTGTCGCTGTTCTCATCCAACGACGTGTCCACCGGCGTGCGCTTCGATGAGTACGCCAACTACCCACGGGCCATCGCCCGCTATCCGCTGGGCGTGGGCTTCAAGGTGGATCCGCCGCCGGACGCCGACCTGCTGGGCATCTCCAACCTGTGGCTGAACTACGCCTACAAGCTGGGCGCACCCGCCATGCTGCTCTTCATCGGCCTGACGGTGGCCTGGTGGCGCGAGGTGCGCCGCCTGGGCGACCTGACGCACATCGACGCCGTCACCGCCATGCGGCTGGGCAGCGTGTGCTCCATCGTGGTGGCGCTGTTCACCGGGCCCATCGACCACTACTTCAGCTTCACGCAGGTGCTGCTGGCGCTGTTCTGGCTCTTCATGGCCATCAGCCTGCAGGAGGCACGCGATGTGCGTGCGGCCTCCTCCACGTTGCCCACCGCGTCTGTGCCGCCTGCCCCCGACCGCCGATGAAACACCGCCTGCTCCACAGCCACGACCTTGCGCAGCGCCTGGGCGACTACGCCCGCCGCCTGGGCTGCGACGCGGCCAATCTGCGCGAAGCCTGGGACTGGATGCTGCGCCATGACGTGGCGTTCGAGGAGCCGCGGCGCGACGGCCGCGTGCGCACCTTCATCAGCTATCTGGATGTCGAGAAGCGCATCGAGCACCCGCTGGCACGGCGCTTCTATGCCCTGCTCAAGTCCGAGGTGGGCACCGGCTTCGTGCCGCTGTACGGCCTGAACTGGCCCACCCTGGTGGACCGCTGGCGGCGCGGCTGGGAGCTGCTCTACAACTCGCTGATCAACCGCATCCCCAGCCACACCATCCGGCTGGCCTGGCTGCGCATCGGCGGCGCGAAGATCGGCCGCGGCTCCACGCTGTGGCGCTACACCGAGGTGCTGGGCGTGGAGGGCCTGCGCATCGGCGAGGACACCTGCATCGGCTGGCACTGCCAGATCGACGCCCGCGCCGGCCTGACCATCGGCAACCACGTCACCGTCGCCTCGCACGTGATCATGATCGCCGGCGGGCATGACCTGCAGGCGCCCGAGTTCTGGGCCGTGGGCCTGCCGATCCGCATCGACGACTACGCCTGGATCACCACGCGCTCGGTGCTGCTGGCGGGTGCGGAGATCGGCCGCGGCGCGGTGGTCTCGGCCGGCACGGTGGTCAGCAAGCCGGTGGCGCCCTGCACCATCGTCGGCGGCGCGGATGCCCGCGTGCTGGGCGAGCGCTGCACAGAGTTCAACTACAAGGTGGGCGGCAAGGGGCTGTTCACGCTCTTCCACTAGCGCGGGGCGGGCGGGATGTTCGGCGCCACCGCCCTGCTCACGCTGGTCACGCTGACCGGCCTGGCCGCAGGCTTCGCGCGCGAATGGCTGCTGGTGGCCTCCTGGGGCGCGGGGGCGCGCACCGACGGCTTCCTGGTGGCGATGTTCCTGCCCGAGGCGCTGCGCGCGGTGCTGGCCGCAGGCGTGCTGTCCTCGGCCGGGCTGTCGCTGTGGCAGGCGCGCGCCGAGCGCGACCGGCTGCCCTGGCTGGGCACGCTGACCGGCGGGCTGCTGGCCATCGGCGTGCTGCTGGCGGCCGTGCTGATGGGCGGCGCGCCGGCCTGGGTGCGGCTGATCGGCCCGGGGCTGGATGCGCCGCAGCGCGAGGTGGCCGCTGCCGCGCTGGGCCTGCTGGCCTGGAGCGTGCCGGGCACCGTGCTGCAGGCGCTGTGGACGGTGCCGCTGCAGGCACATGGCCGCTTCCTGCTGGCGGGCGCGGGCTCGCTGCTCTACAATCTGCCGGCCATCGCCTGGCTGGGCTGGCGCCGCGGTGCCGCCACCGAGGTCGAGGTGGCCGGCTGCTTCGTCGTCGGCAGCGGGCTGATGGCCGGGGTGATGCTGCCGGCCCTGCTCAAGGCCGGCCTGCGCCCCACGCAGCTGCTGCCGCGTTGGGCGCCGCTGCGCGAGCTGGGCGGCCGGCTGTGGCCGCTGGTCACCAGCGCCGGCCTGGGCCAGGGCATCGCGCTGCTGGAGCGCATCGTCTGCTCCTACCTGGGCGAGGGCACACTCACCGTGCTCAACCTGGCGCGCAAGCTCATCAACCTGCCGCTGGTGGCGCTGATGAGCCTCAACCAGGTGCTGCTGGGCGTGATGAGCGCGCGCGCCGGCGAGGAGCGCCTGGCCCTGCTGCGCCGCGGCATGGCCACCGTCACGCTGCTGACCCTGCCCGCCGCCCTGGGCCTGATGCTGGGCGCGCACGGCCTGGTGGCGCTGCTCTTCCCCCGCGTGCCGGGCACCGGGCCGCTGCCGCTGCTGCTGGCCTGGTATGCGGTGGCGATGGTGGTGGCCAGCTGGAACAGCACCCTGGCGCGCTACAGCTATGCCGGCGGCGACACCCGCGCCCCGCTGGCCTGGGAGGCCGCGGGCAGTGCGCTGCAGGCGCTGGCCCTGCCGCTGCTGGCCTGGTGGCTGGGCGCCCTGGGCATCGTGCTGGCCACGCTGGCGGGCACGGTGCTGACGGGGCTGCTGCTGATGCGCGCCAACGGGCTGTGGCGGCCGCTGCGCCTGGGGCCGCAGGTGGGCGTCAGCGCGCTGGCGATGGCCTTGTGTGCGCTGGCTCTCAAGCCCCTGCCCGCGGCCACGCCGCTGCAGGAGCTGATCCTGGCCAGCGTGGTCGCGCTGCTGGCCCTGCTGGCCTTTGCCGCCTGGTTGCGGCCGTGGAGGCTGGCGTGAGCCGCGCACCAGGCAAGGCCGCTGTGGGCCGCGCCGCCGGCCGGGGCATGGGCATGGGCACGGGCATGGGCATGAGCACGCCGGCCGCCGCGCCGGTCGGCCGCGCCGCATCGGGCCTGGCGCGCAACGACAACCTGCAGGCCCTGCGCGGCATCGCCGCCGCCTTGGTCTTCCTGCTGCACGCCATGCTGATCGAGCAGAAGTATGGCCAGGGCGCGGTGCTCATCGGCCGCGCCGGCTGGCTGGGCAGCGTGGCGGTGGACCTGTTCTTCGCCATCAGCGGCTTCATCATGGTGGCCATCACGCGCGACCGCTTCGGTGCGCCGCGCGAGGCCGGCCGCTTCCTGCTGGAGCGGGCCTTTCGCATCTATCCGGCCTACTGGTGCGTGAGCGCGGCGGTGCTGGCGGTCTACCTGCTCAAGCCCGGCATGGTCAACGCCTCGCAGGGCGGGCAGGTGGACGTGGTCGCGTCCTTCCTGCTGCTGCCGCAGGCCATGCTGCCGCTGCTGTCGGTGGGCTGGACGCTGGTGCACGAGCTGTACTTCTACGTCGTGTTCGCCGCGCTGATCGCGCTGCTGCCGCGCGGCGCCGGGCACCGCTGGCTGCTGCCCGCCGCGCTGGGCGTGTGGGCTGCGGCGGTCGTCGTCGCGCAGGCGCTGGGCGCCGCACAGGCTGCACCCGCGTGGCGGGTGGCGGCCGACCCGCTGACGCTCAACTTCATCGCTGGCGCCGGGGCTGCACTGCTGTGGCCGCAGGTGCACCCGGCCTGGGGGCCGCGGCTGGTGGGCATGGGGCTGGCGCTCTTCGCCCTGGGCCTTGCCGTGGTGCCGGCCACGCTGGAGCAGGTGTTCTTCGACCGCCCCTGGCGCGCGGCAGTGTGCGCCCTGCCCTGCGCGCTGGTCACGCTGGGCGCCGTGGCCGCCAACCCGCGCGGCGCCTGGCCCGGGCAGCGGCTGTGGGTGGCCCTGGGCGATGTGTCCTACTCCTTCTACCTGGTGCACCTGCTGGTGCTGTCGGTGGCGGGCAAGCTGTGGTCGGCGCTGCTGCCGCCCACCGCGGCGTCGGCTGCGGCCCTCTTCGGCCTGAGCTTTGCGCTGTGCCTGCTGCTGGCCCGCGCCGGCTGGCTGTGGGTGGAGCGGCCCACGCAGCGCTGGGGCAAGGCGCTGGCGCGGCGGTGGTTCGCCCCTGCTGCGCGCGATGCGCTGGTGCACCGCCCCGCGCCCGTGTCCAACCCTGTCGCTGCCGGCACCGCTGTGGCCGCTGCAGCAACTGAAGCCCCGGCCCCGCCCACCATCACCTCGGCCAGCCCGTCATGAAGCACGACAACAACTTCGACCTGCTGCGCCTGCTGGCCGCCATCGGCGTCGTCGCGCTGCACGTGGTGGACCTGACCGGCGAGCCGGCCCTGGCCTGGCTGGGCCGCATCGACACCAAGATCGCGCTGTCCACCTTCTTCATCATCAGCGGCTACCTGATCGTGCAGAGCTGGGAGCGCTCACCCTCGCTGCGCAGCTACATCGACAAGCGCTGCCGCCGCATCCTGCCCGCCTACGCGACCGTGGTCGTGGGCATGGTCCTCATCGGCGCGGCGCTCACCACGCTGCCGCTGCGCGAGTACTTCGGCGCCGCCACGCTCAAGTACCTGCTGGCCAACCTCGCCTTCCTCAACTTCATCCAGCCTACGCTGCCCGGCGTGTTCGAGGGCCAGGTGCTGCCCTCGGTCAACGGCGCGCTGTGGACCATCAAGGTCGAGGTGATGTTCTACGCCTGCGTGCCGCTGCTCGTGCTGCTCATCCGCCGCCTGGGGCCGTGGCCGGTGCTCATCGCCGGCTACATCGGCGCCTGCCTGTGGTGGGGCGGCTTCAGCCACCTGGCCGAGCGCACCGGCCGCGGCGCCTGGTTCGAGCTGGCCAAGCAGATGCCCGGCCAGCTCATGTACTTCCTGCCCGGTGCCGCGCTGTACTACGCCCGCGACTGGGTGGCGCGGCACGGTGCCGCAATCGGCGCCGTCTGCGCCTGGGCCCTCTTCGCCGCCGTGGCGCTCGACTGGACGTATCTCTACCCGCTGGCCCTGGCCGGCTGCGTGGTCTTCGTCGCCCTCACCCTGCCCAGGCTCGCCAACGCCACCCGCTTCGGCGACCTGTCCTACGGCATCTACGTCTGGCACTTCCCGCTGATCCAGACCCTGATCGCACTGGGCGCCTTCAAGGCCCATCCCTACGTCGGCCTGGGGCTGCTCATCGTGCTGCTGCCGCTGATCGCGCTGGCGTCCTGGCACCTGGTGGAAAAGCGCTTTCTGCTGCACAAGCGCGGCTCCCCGGCTGCCGTGGCGGCTGCAGCGCCGAGTTATTGAGCGGGCGGGGTGAGGCCAGCACCAGGCGTCGCCATGTCGCAGGAGAGGAGATGAAGCCCAACGCTGACAAGATCAACGCGCAGGACGGCGAGCGTGACGTCGGCTCCAGCAACGCACAGCGGCCGGAGCGCGACGGCATGCACCAGTTGCTGATCGCTGATGCCCGCGCCGGCCTGGCGGACGTGGCGGCTGGCCGCACGAGGGACGCAGCCAGCTTGCTGAACGAAGTGAAGCGCCGGCGCGCCGCCCGGGCAGCGCGGTGAGCGCCGCCAGCGGGCGGCTCCGGCGCGAGGCTGAGCGGCATGGCGCGCGTCGAGCGCGGCCTGACGCGATGAATGCGTTGCTCAACGCATCAAGCTGGTCCCACGCTCACCACCCCACCGCCCAGCCCTGCTGCTCACCGAAGCGCTGCAACTGCGAGAAATGCCCGCAGCCGATGAAGGGCACCGGCCCACGCGTGGCTGAGAGCGGCGACGGGTGGTTGGCCATCAGCACCGCATGCTCGGCCGCCGCATGCGCGTCGATCAACGCCCGCTTCTTCTGCGCATGCGCGCCCCAGAGCAGGAAAGCGATGGGGCGGGGCTGCTCGGCCACGGCGGCGATCAGTGCATCGGTGAGCGCCTCCCAGCCCAGCCGGGCGTGGCTGGCGGGCTGGCCGTCCTCGACGGTGAGGCTGGTGTTGAGCAGCAGCACGCCCTGCTCGGCCCAGTGGCGCAGGCAGCCGTGGCGCGGCTGTGCCAGGCCGAGATCGCGCTGCAACTCCTTGAAGAGGTTGCGCAGGCTGGGCGGCAGCGGCATGCCTTCCGGCACGGAAAACGCCAGCCCTTCGGCCTGACCGGGGCCGTGGTACGGGTCCTGGCCGAGGATGACGGCGCGCACCTGTTCCAGCGGCGTGAGCGTCAGCGCCCGCAGCGGCTCGCGCGGGTAGATGCATGCGCCGGCCGCGCGGCGGGCCTCGACGGCGTCGATCAGCTGGCGGCCGATGGTGCTGTGGCGGAAGGCTTCGGTGACCGCCCGCCAGGCGCCGGCCACACGGTTGAAGTGGGCGTCCAGCGGCTCGACGAGGGCGTTGGCGGGCAGGGGCGCCGGCCCGTTTGGCAGGCCGCTGAAGAGATCGTTCACTGGCCGAACAGCTGCGCCAGCGCCGCGCCCGGGTCCGGTGCGCGCATGAAGGCCTCGCCCACGAGGAAGGCGTGCACATTGGCATCGCGCATGCGGCGCACGTCGTCCGGGCCCAGGATGCCGGACTCGGTGACCAGCAGGCGGTCGGCGGGCACGTCCTTGAGCAGGCGCAGCGTCGTGTCCAGCGTGACCTCGAAGGTGCGCAGGTTGCGGTTGTTGATGCCCACCAGCGGCGTGCGCAGCTGGAGCGCGCGCTCCAGCTCGGCACCGTCGTGCACCTCCACGAGCACGGCCATGCCCAGCTCGTGCGCGAGCGACTCCAGGTCGCGCATGGTGGTGTCGTCCAGGCAGGCGGCGATCAGCAGGATGCAGTCGGCGCCCATCGCGCGGGCCTCGTAGACCTGGTAGGCATCCACCATGAAATCCTTGCGCAGCACGGGCAGCGCGCAGGCGGCGCGGGCCTGCTGCAGGTACTCGGGCGCGCCCTGGAAGTAGTCGCGGTCGGTCAGCACGCTCAGGGCAGCCGCGCCGTGCTGCGCATAGCTGCGCGCGATGTCGGCCGGCACGAACGGGTCGCGCAGCAGGCCCTTGCTGGGGCTGGCCTTCTTCACCTCGGCGATGACGGCGGCCTGGCCGGCCGCGACCTTGGCGCGCAGGCTGCCGATGAAGTCGCGCACCTCGCGCTGGGCCTCGGCCTGGGCGCGCACGGCGGCCAGCGGCCGGGCCTGAAGCGCGGCGGCCACTTCTTGCCGCTTGGTGGCCACGATGCGGTTGAGGATGTCGGACATGGCGGGGTCTCTCAGCGGATGCGGCTTGTGAGGCGCAGCGGGTGATCGGTTGACCGATGCGGCGGCTGATCGATCAAAGGGCGGGTTGAACAGGGCCTGGGCGCAGGCTCAGAACAGGCAGGCTCAGAACAGTCGGCCTCAAAGCAGGCAGGGACGAAGCAGGCATAGACGAAGCAGGCAAGGGCCAAAGCCGGATGCACCGCTCAGCCCGCTGCCCCCAGCCGCCGGGTGACGGCGACGAAGGCGTCGCGCTTCTGCGCCGCGCGGCCGCTGGCCAGGGCGTCGCGGGCGCGGTCCACGCCGTCGGCCAGCGACGCGGCCACGCCGCTGACCACCAGCGCGGCGCCGGCATTGAGCAGCACGATGTCGCGCGCCGGGCCGGGCTCATCGGCCAGCACGCGCTGGATCACGTCCACCGATTCATCGCGGCCGGACACGCGCAGCGCGGTGGCCTCTGCCGTCATCAGGCCGAAGTCGCCGGGCTCGACCGTGTACTCGCGCACCGCGCCGTCGCGCAGCTCGGCGACGAAGCTGGGGCCGGCCAGGGTCAGCTCGTCCAGCCCGTCGCAGCCGTGCACCACCATGACGTGGCGCGAGCCCAGGCGCTGCAGCACGCGGGCCTGGATGCCGACGAGGTCCTTGTGGAAGACGCCCATCAGCTGGTTGGGCGCACCGGCCGGGTTGGTCAGCGGGCCCAGGATGTTGAACAGCGTGCGCACGCCCAGCTCCTTGCGCACCGGCGCGGCATGCTTCATCGCGCTGTGGTGGCTGGGGGCGAACATGAAGCCGATGCCCGTCTCGGCCATGCACTGCGCCACCTGCTGCGGCGTGAGCGTGAGCGTGGCGCCCAGGGCCTCCAGCACGTCGGCGCTGCCGGTGGAGGACGACACGCTGCGCCCGCCGTGCTTGGCCACGCGCGCACCGGCAGCCGCGGCCACGAACATCGAGCAGGTGCTGATGTTGAAGGTGTGCGCGCCGTCGCCGCCGGTGCCGCACAGGTCCACGAGACCGGCGGTATCGGCTACGGGCACGGGCGTGGCGAACTCGCGCATCACCTGCGCCGCGGCGGCGATCTCGCCCACCGTCTCCTTCTTGACCCGCAGGCCGGTGATCAGCGCGGCGATCATCACCGGCGTGGTCTGGCCGCTCATGATGCGGCGCATCAGGCCCAGCATCTCGTCGTGGAAGATCTCGCGGTGCTCGATGACGCGCTGCAGGGCCTGGGTGTCGGTGATGTCGGTCATGGCATTCGGTCGGGTGGCGCGATGATCAGCCGGCACATGCCGCGCGGGTCAGCGTGGACAGGGCCGTGCGCTGGCGGCCCTGGGCGTCGAAATTGTCAGCGCTCAGCCAGCGCTGGTGCACAGGCCGCAGCCGGGCCCAGTCGCCGTCGGTCAGGCCGAACCAAGCCGTGTCGCGGTTGCGGCCCTTGATGACCATGTGCTGGCGAAAGATTCCCTCGAAGCGAAAGCCCAGGCGCTCGGCAGCGCGGCGCGACGGCGCGTTGTGGCTGTCGCACTTCCACTCCACGCGGCGATAGCCCAGCTCGATGGCGCGCCCGATCAGCAGGCTCAGCGCCTCGGTGGCCGCGGGCGTGCGCTGCAGCGCGGGCGAGAAGTACAGGTGGCCGATCTCGATGACGCCATGACGCGGCTCGATGCGCATGTAGGCCGCCACGCCCACCGGGCAGCCGGCGGCATCCACGATGGCGAAGAACTGCGGATCCGGCTTGCCGGCCATGTCGCGCAGCCAGTCCAGGTGGGCTTGCGGCGAGGCGAAGGGGCCGTAGGGCAGGTAGGTCCACGATGCGCCGGTCGGCTCGGCGGCAGCCGCCTCCACCAGCGACGGGCCATGCCGGTGGGCATCCAGCGGCTCCAGCGTGCACCAGCGGCCCTGCAAGGGCTCGCGTGGCGGCCAGGGCGGCGGCTGCCAGGGTGGAGCCAGGTCGGCGCCGACCGGCTGGCCGTGGCCGTTGATCACCGGCGGGCCATCGCCCCGAGGCTCAGGCCCACCGTTCACTGCCGCACCTCCCGCCACGATCCCGGCCGCGCTCACAGCGTGAGGAAGTTCTTCAGCATCGCGTGCCCATGCTCGGTGAGGATGGACTCGGGATGGAACTGCACGCCTTCCAGCGGGGCGAAGCTCGGGTCGGCCTTCGGGCCGGTGTGGCGCACGCCCATGATCTCGTTGTCGTCCTCGGCCACGGCGCTGATCTCCAGGCAGTCGGGCAGCGACTCGCGCTCGATGGTCAGCGAGTGGTAGCGGATGACGGTGAAGCGCTCGGGCAGGTCCTTGAACACGCCGCGCTGGTCGGTGCGGATGACGCTGGTCTTGCCATGCATCTGCCGGCCGGCACGCACCACGCGCCCACCCAGCGCCGCGCCGATGGCCTGGTGGCCCAGGCACACGCCCAGGATGGGCAGGCGGCCGGTATAGCGCTGCAGCAGCGGCACGCAGATGCCGGCCTCCGCCGGCGAGCAGGGGCCGGGCGAGAGCACGATGCGATCGGGCTTCATCGCCTCGATCTCGTCCAGCGCGATGGCGTCGTTGCGCACCACGCGCACCTCTTCGCCCAGCTCGCCGAAGTACTGCACCAGGTTGAAGGTGAAGCTGTCGTAGTTGTCGATCATCAGGAGCATGGTGGCCTCCGTACGGTGTGAGTCGGGATGCGTTCAGAAACCCTGTTCGACCAGCTCGGCCGCGCGCAGCACGGCGCGGGCCTTGGCCTCGGTTTCCTTCCACTCCAGCTCGGGCACGGAGTCGGCCACCACGCCGGCGCCGGCCTGCACGTACAAGGTCTGGTCCTTGATGACCCCGGTGCGGATGGCAATGGCCACATCCATGTCACCGGCAAAGCTCAGATACCCCACCGCGCCGCCGTAGATGCCGCGCTGCACCGGCTCCAGCTCGTCGATGATCTCCATCGCGCGGATCTTGGGCGCGCCGCTGAGCGTGCCGGCGGGGAAGCTGGCGCGCAGCACGTCCAGCGCGGTCACGCCGGGCTTCAGGCGCCCCTCGACGTTGCTGACGATGTGCATGACGTGCGAGTAGCGCTCGATGCCGAAGGCCTCGGTCACCTTGACGCTGCCGGTCTCGGCGATGCGGCCCACGTCGTTGCGCGCCAGGTCGATCAGCATGACGTGCTCGGCGCGCTCCTTGGCATCAGCCAGCAGCTCGGCCTCGTTGGCCCGGTCCTGCTCGGGCGTGGCGCCGCGCGGGCGGGTGCCGGCGATGGGGCGGATGGTCACCGTCTGGCCGCCGCCCTCCACATGCTCCTGGCGCACCAGGATCTCCGGCGAGGAGCCGACGATCTGGTGGTCGCCCAGGTCGTAGTAGTACATGTAGGGGCTGGGGTTGAGCGAGCGCAGCGCGCGGTACAGGCTCAGCGGTGAGGCGGTGTAGCGCTTCTGCAGGCGCTGCCCGATGACGATCTGCATGCAGTCGCCGGCGGCGATGTACTCCTTGGCCTTCAACACAGCGGCCTCGAAGTCGGCCTTGGCGAAGTGGCGCTCCACCGGGTGCGGCTCCGACGGCGCGACCTGCGGCGTGGCCACGGTGCGGTTCAGCCGCTGCTGCAGCTCGGCCAGCCGGGCCTGGGCGCGCTCATAAGCCTGCGGCTGGGCCGGGTCGGCATAGACGATGAGGTAGAGGCGATCCGCCAGGTTGTCGATGACCGCCAGCTCCTCGCATTGCAGCAGCAGGATGTCGGGCGTGCCGATGCCCTGGGTCTTGCGCGCATGCGCCAGGCGCGGCTCGATGTGGCGCACCGTCTCGTAGCCGAAGTAGCCGGCCAGCCCGCCGCAAAAGCGCGGCAGCCCGGGCGGGATCGCCGCCTTGAATCGCGCCTGGTAGGCCTGGATCACGTCCAGCGGGTTGCCGCTGAGCGTCTCCACCACCTGGCCGTCGGTGACGACCTCGGTGCGGGCCTCCATGCCGTAGCCGCTGGCGCGCAGCAGCGTGCGCGCGGGCAGGCCAATGAAGCTGTAGCGGCCGAAGCGCTCGCCGCCGACCACCGACTCCAGCAGGAAGCTGTGGGCCGATTGCGGATGGGCCGGCTCGCCGACCAGCTTCAGGTACAGCGACAGCGGCGTGTCCAGGTCGGCATAGCTCTGCGCGACCAGCGGGATGCGGTTGTAGCCGGCGGCAGCCAGGCGGTGGAAGTCCTCGGCAGACCGGGCGGGGGCCAGGGCGGCCAGATCTGCAGGGACAGCGGGGGATGCGTTCACGGGGGACGCGGTGTTCATCTCGGCTCCTTCGTCGTCCGGCCGGCTGCAGGCAGGAATGGCGCAGCGGGCGGCCGGGGGCTCGGGGATGGCCTGCGCGGGGCAGGCCGCGTGTCGCGTGCCCTTGCCGGGGTCCGGCGCACCCGCGCACCGGCAAGGGGCCGGCACGCAGGATGCGGGGATCAACGGGCGACGCTGGGCCGCTGGGTGCGGGCTTCAAGAGCCCGGACGGGAGCGCAAGGGACGGCGGATTCACCAGGGCCCTTGCCGCGTCCAAGGCGGCGGGCCGCAGGGCCGTCCGTCAGCGCGCAGCGGCACTCACCGGACGTGCGGGCATCGCCAGGGCCAGGCTCCCCGATCGTGCGATCCCTTGGTGAGTTTGCGCGGCATGAACATGGCGGGCAGTTTATCAGCGGCCCCCTGGCCCTTGGGGCCCGTCGCCATCCGGCCGGCGGCTCGCCCGGACACCCGGCCGCGCCGAACAGCACCGCAGCCCACGCCTTGCGTGCTGCAGCGCGGATCAGGGCAGAGCCTATGGGACGGGCAGCGGCGCTGTGTCATGCTTGCCGCCCCTTCCCCCGCACACCGCCGGCTCCGCGACCTGGGGCCCAGACGACATGCCTGCACCGGATCGCCGCGCTTTTCTCTCCACCGCCTCCTCGGCCAGCCTGCTGGGCCTGGGCGCGCTTGCCGGCTGGTGGCCCGGCGCGGCGCGCGCGCAGGCGATGGTGGTGTCGGGCGTCAAGTTCGAGCCGGCGGCCACCGTGGGCGGCACGCGGCTGGTGCTCAACGGCGCGGGCGTGCGCTACAAGCTGATCTTCCCGCTCTATGCCGCGGCGCTCTACCTGCCGCGCAAGACGCAGTCGGCCCAGGAGGCGCTGGACATGCCCGGCCCCAAGCGCGTGACGCTGACGCTGCTGCGCGAGCTGTCCATCGCCGAGTTCGGCCGCATGGTCTCGCGCGGCGTGCAGCAGCAGGCCACCAAGGAAGACTTCATCAAGATCGTGCCCGACGTGGCCCGCGTGGGGCAGATCGCCAGCCGCTACGACAAGGCCTTGGCCGGCGACGTGCTGCAGCTGGACTGGACGCCGGCCGGCGGCCTGATCGCCTCCTTCCGCGGCGCCATCCAGGGCGAGCCCTTCCCGCAGCCGGAGTTCTTCCGCACCCTGCTCAAGATCTGGCTGGGCGAGCCGCCGGTGGACGCCAAGCTCAAGCTGGCGATGCTGGGCCAGGCCGATGCCGCCAACAAGCCGGCGGGCGCGGGCGCCAAGCCCGGGCCGGGCGATGGCGTGCTGGACTGACCGCCCCGGCCGCGCCGCAGCGCCGGCGGGGCAGCGCTACAGGGGCAGCTCGTCCAGCCGCTCGATCCAACCGTCGGCATCCACCGCGCGCACCGGCTGGCCGTGGTTGTAGCCATAGGTCACCAGCATCACCGGGCAGCCGGCTGCGCGCGCGGCCTGCGCGTCGTTGCGCGAGTCGCCAATCATCAGCGTGGCCGCCGGCGGCAGGCCCAGCGCCTCGCAGGCCTTGAGCAGCGGCAGCGGGTCGGGCTTCTTGCGGGCGAAGGCATCGCCACCGAAGACGTGCGCAAAGTGCTCGCGCAGGCCCTTGGCCGCCAGCAGCTGCTCGGCGAACGCCGTGGGCTTGTTGGTCAGGCACACCCGCGGCCAGCCGTGCGCACGCAGGCGGGCCAGGCCCTCGGCCACGCCGGGAAAGATGTCCGCATGCCGGCCGTTGATCGCGGGGTAGTGCGCGGTGTAGCGCGCCATCGCCTGCGCAAAGACCGCCTCGATGCGCGCGGCGTCGTCGGTGGCCATCACCTCGCCCAGCACGCTGCGCAGCAGGTGCTCGGTGCCCTGGCCGATGGTGCGGGCGACGAACTCCCGGCCGACCGGCGGCAGCCCCAGGTCGGCCAGCGTCAGGCCGAGCACGGCCATGAAGTCACCCAAGGTGTCGACCATCGTGCCGTCGAGGTCGATGATGGCGGCCATCATTTGATCGGTGACGCGGGCTTGGTTCTTGACCATTGGGCTATTGAAAGCAGATTTCAACGATTTTCTTCGCACGCCAAGTCGAGTGAGGCTCGCTAATTTCTTCATTCGAAGAACAGCATGGCAATACAACAACGGAAACAAATGGAGACCGCACTCACTACGCCGGATGGCATAACCGCTTGGCTTGGAAAGCATATCAAGCACGGCTGGATTCTCATGGACAGAGGGATTCCTGCAAACGCTCCTGGCCGGAGCGGTAATGTATTACATTTATTTTTTATTTTACCGACCTTCGAGACCGTTGAGCTTCAAAAATCGGAATGGGATTCATCCTGCACCTCTTACCGCCGACTTGAGGCCCCAGCCGAGGAATTAAGAGCTTTGAGCACTTGGGTCCACAAATGGAGGACGCAATACCTAGCACTCAGGGGGCAACTGACCGCCTCAACGAAAAGGAACGAACTATCACCAGCGGAAAGGCTTGCGTCATTGCTTCGACAGCAACCCTTTCCTATAGAGCTCGAGACGCCTATAGCAACTGCTGAGGATATCCAACTCTGTAGCGCCTGGGCCAACCTGCAGCCCCAGAACTTCTCCACAACTGAGCAAGGAGTCGAAGCCTTAGCTCTCTCGCTGGGTGATTACGATGCGGCTCGCCTGCTTTCGGCGCGATTAGCAGAACGGACGGCGTTAGCGTACTACCGAAATATTTATGGGCATGCGGTCGATGTATCAATAACGCAATTACGCGAACGCCGCAGTGAATGGATCACGCACGACATTGAAACACTCTACCCGGTCGACGTGAAAAACGCTAGACCGTCCTTCAATGGCAAAGGACGTTATGTAGAGCACTGCATACCCAAACACAAGGAAGCTCGCAATCTAGGCGAGGTTACCTTGTTCGGGGTGAGATCGTTATACATTGCCAAGCCCGAAGCGCTGTCCATTGGTGGACACAAGGCAGTTGCCCTGGGAGAAGTCAAGCTCAGCGAAATAAGGCAGGTTGCCAACTGGGCAGACCGCCGATTTGATGGCATCTTTTCTGCCAGCGGACTATGCCAAACCAAAAAAATACCAGGCTGGCTTTTTGATTACCCAAAGGTACATTACCCCGCACGGGAAGAAGCCTTCCAACTTGCCGAAAAAATCCTGAGCGAATCCTCTAAGGAGAAAATCCCCACCATACTGCCTGGGTGGACGTACGTAACGGCAGGGCACATTTCACCAGCACATACAAAAGGCCTTCCAGAATCCAAAATTAGAATAATTCATGATTTGCGGCACGCAATATCCCATTGTGGACTTTCGAAGAGAACGCTGATCATCTACATGATCGGCGGAACACTCGAATCCTTGCTTCGCGACAAAGACCCGCAAGAATTCTTAAGAGGCGTCAACTGGGCCCTGTCCCCAAGTAACTCCGCGCTTGCGAACTTTGGATTGCTGGACCCACTTGGTTATCTTGAATCGTTTCTTTCACTGACTAGATCCCTGGGCGCCGGCTTGCGCGAGATAGTGAAAGACATTCACA
Organism: Burkholderiales bacterium; assembly: GCA_016219375.1. Classification (GTDB taxonomy): domain Bacteria; phylum Pseudomonadota; class Gammaproteobacteria; order Burkholderiales; family Burkholderiaceae_C; genus Aquabacterium. The sequence goes on along the minus strand of JACRNC010000011.1, from coordinate 72,744 downwards.
GCTTCAGGTTGGTAAGCCCCTTTATCCTCCAGGCCCTGCGAAAGAGTCGTCCCGAGCCGCTCACGGTAGTAGCTTACTGCGGCGGCTGGCACGCGATCCGAAATGTAAGGTGCGGGAAATTGCCCTTGGTATATGGCGATGTGGAAAGCTGCTCAGCTTGCTCACGGCTTGTATGCAATGAATGTGGCTCGTGCCAAGATGGGTGCGATGCTCAAAGCGTTCGGCAGCAAAGGCTGTGGGATCAGTATCGAGCCCAGGGCTGGTAACCGGTCCTGACACGCCACACGCCCGCTCGGGCAGGGGACCACATGCCGATCCGATTGCCGGACCTGGGCCTGCTGCAGGCCTTCGACGTATTGATGCAGGAGCGCAGCGTCACGCGGGCCGCTGCGCGGCTGGCGCTGACGCAGCCCACGGTCAGCGGCATGCTGGCGCGACTGCGCGAGGCCTTCGGCGACCCGCTGTTCGTGCGCACGCCGCGCGGCATCGCGCCCACGCCGCGCGCCGAGTCGCTGGCCGAGCCCGTCCGCCGCATCCTGGCTGACGTGGACCGGCTGCTGGCGCCGGCGGTGTTCGAGCCGGCCGCGGCCGGCTTCACCCTGTCGCTGGCCGCCACCGACTACGCGCTGCGCGCGGTGGTGCAGCCCTTCATCTCGGCGCTGCGCCCGCTGGCGCCCGGCATCCGCGTGGCCGTGCGGCCCATCGACGAGGCCACGCTGGCCCAGCGCATGGAGCACGGCGAGCTGGACCTGGCCCTGCTGACGCCGCACGGCGCGCCGCCGGACCTGCACAGCCGCCGGCTGTTCGACGAGCGCTATGTCTGCGCGATGCGCCGGGGCCATCCCGCGGCGGCGCAGGGCGCGCTGTCGCTGGAGGCCTTCTGCGCGCTGGACCACGGCGTGGTGTCGCTGCAGGGTGGCGGCTTCGTCGGCGCCACCGACGAGGCCCTGGCCCGGCTGGGCCGCCAGCGCCGCGTGGTGGTGTCGGTGCCCAGCTTCCTGATGCTGCTGGAGCTGATCCACACCAGCGACCTCGTCGCCCTGCTGCCGCAGCGGCTGCTGGCCCGCGACGCCGGCCTGCACGTGACGGAGCCGCCGCTGCAGGTGCCGGGCTTCACCAAGATCCTCGCCTGGCATGCCCGCACGCACGACGACCCCGGCCACCGCTGGCTGCGCGAGCTGCTGGTGGAGGTCTGCCGCGGCGTGTGAAGCCGGCCCGGCGGCGACCGAGGGCGCGCGTGCCTCAACCCTGGCGCCGCCCGCGCGCGGCGGCCACCAGGCCGTCGAGCCAGTCCTGGTGGCCGTTGATCATCGGGTTGGGCCGCGCGCGGGCCAGCTCCACGGCCGGCGCGCCGTTCTGCGTCTCCTGCGTCAGGATGCGCACGCGGCCCTGGGGCAGGTCCTCCACCAGCCAGGCGTGGTGCACGTCCAGCCGCGTGGCGCCCTCGCCGGCCCAGCCGTGCCAGGCCACGCGCGCGGGCTGCCCGGCCGCGGGCGGCACCAGCTCCGTGCACTGCGCCTCCACCGGGAAGCCGAAGGTCTCGAAGTAGAACCGGTCGCCAGCCGCCAGCAGCGGGCCGCGGCCGTCGTGCAGGCGCACCGCGGCCGAGTTGGCGTAGTAGGTGGGCCACAGCGTGGGCGTGGCCAGCAGCGGCCAGACGTCGGCGGCGCTCAGGCCGGCGGCGATGACCTCGTTGGAGCAGAAGTTGTCGGTGAAGCCGGGGACGAAGCCCTCGGGCCAGTCGATGGCGTGGAGCGCAGGGGCGGGGGGGTTCATGTGCGGTTGCGAGGCGTTGGCCGACGGGTGCGGCAACAGGGTTGATGACCCTGCCGATGATCGGCAGATGCGCCGCGCCGATCCAATGCTGATGCGCGATGGCGCGCATTGCCGGGGCCGATATCGCTTTCGTGCGGTGCACCGCACTGCACGGCACGCATTGCGACAAGGCCTGTCGCCTGCATGCCGGCTGCGGCATCGCGGCCGCTTCAGAATCGTGCGCTTCACCTGCTGGCGGCTCGCACGGCCGGCAGCGGCCACGACACGAGGAGACCCCATGACCCCCGAACATCTCGACGTGCTGATCGTCGGCGCCGGCCTGTCCGGTGTCGGCGCGGCGGTGCACCTGAAGCAGCTCTGCCCGGACCGCAGCTTTGCCGTGCTGGAGGCGCGCGACGCCATCGGCGGCACCTGGGACCTGTTCCGCTACCCGGGCATCCGCTCGGACTCGGACATGTACACGCTGGGCTACCGCTTCAAGCCCTGGACCAATGCCAAGGCGATCGCCGACGGGCCGTCCATCCTGTCCTATATCCACGAGACGGCGCGCGAGTACGACGTGGACCGGCACATCCGCGTGTCGCACCGCGTGGTGCGGGCGAGCTGGTCCGGCAGCGATGCGCGCTGGACGGTGGAGGTGGAGCGCGGCGCGCAGCAGGGCGTGGCGGGTGAGCGCACGGTGCTGACTTGCAGCTTCCTGTTCCTGTGCACCGGCTACTACAACTACGAGCACGGCTACACGCCCGACTTCGCCGGCATCGAGCGCTTCCAGGGCCGCGTGGTGCATCCGCAGAAGTGGACGCCCGACATCGACTACAGCGGCCAGCGGGTCGTGGTGATCGGCAGTGGCGCCACTGCGGTGACGCTGGTGCCGTCGATGACCGACCGCGCGCAGCACGTGACCATGCTGCAGCGCTCGCCCACCTACATCCTGGCGCTGCCCGGGCAGGACAAGCTGGCCAACTGGATGAACCGGCGACTGCCGCTGCGCCTGGCCTATGGCATCACGCGCTGGAAGAACGTGCTCAAGAGCGCGCTGTTCTACCGCCTGTCCAAGCGCCGGCCGCAGCTCATCCGCAAGCTGATCCTGAAGGAAGCGCAGCGCGCGCTTGGGCCCTCGTGCGACGTGTCCAAACACTTCAGCCCCAGCTACAACCCCTGGGACCAGCGCGTGTGCCTGGTGCCGGATGCGGATCTCTTCAAGGTGATCCGCCAGGGCAAGGCGTCGGTGGTGACCGACCACATCGAGACCTTCACCGAGCGCGGCATCCGCCTGCGCTCCGGCCAGGAGCTGCCGGCCGACCTGGTGGTGACGGCCACCGGGCTGGACCTGCTGGCCTTCGGCGGCATGGAGATCGTGGTGGACGGCCGGCGCATCGAGCCGCACGACACGCTGAGCTACAAGGGGATGATGCTGTCGGACGTGCCCAACCTGGCCTATGCCTTCGGCTACACCAATGCGTCGTGGACGCTCAAGGCCGACCTGACCTGCGAGTACGTCTGCCGGCTGCTCAAGCACCTGCGCGCCAGCGGCAACCAGATCGCCGTGGCGCGCCGCGACCCCGCCGTGCAGCCCGAGCCGCTGCTGGACTTCACCTCGGGCTATGTGCAGCGCGGCATCGGCCGCTTCCCGCAGCAGGGCGACCGCGCGCCGTGGAAGCTGCACCAGAACTACTTCCGCGACATCCAGGTGCTGCGCCGCGGCGACATCGACGACGGCACGCTGGTGTTCGGCAAGGCGCAGCCGGCCGCGGTGGCTGCGCTGGACGATCGGCTGGCCCGGCGGGCGGCCTGATCCGGCCTGCGGGCGTTCTGCGGGGCTGCTTCAGCGGAGCTTCAGCGCCTGCAGGCGTGACCCAGGCTGGGCGCCCTGGCGGCCGGGGCCGGGCCGCGCACTGCGCTGCAGGCTGATCAGCCCTTGGGCCGCTCCAGCGCGGCCAGCAGGGCCGAGCCCATGATCAGCGCACCGCCCAGGCCCAGCGAGGGATGCAGCGTCTCGCCGCCGATCCACACGGCCGAGGCGGAGGCGAAGACCACCTCGGTCAGCATCACCACCGAGGCCACGGCCACGCTGACCCGCGCGGCGCCGTACTGCAGCGCCACGTTGGCCGCGACGAAGACCACGCCCTGGGCCAGGGCCAGCGCCACCCAGCCCGCCGCCGGCGCGGGCGGCCAGGGCAGGATGCCGCGCGCGGCCAGCAGCGCGCCCAGCGCGGCGGGCAGCAGCGCGCCACCGATGAACATGGCCAGCGCCCGGGCCGCGGCCGGGCGCGCGGCCTCGCGGCGCAGCCAGACGTTGGTCAGCGCAAAGCACAAGCCGCCGATCAGGCCCAGCGCATCGGCCAGGCCATGCAGCCGCAGCCCGTGCAAGCTGATGCCGCTGCCCGGCGGGCTGAGCACCAGCACCGCCCCGGCAAGGCCGAGGGCCACGCGGGTCAGGCCGGCACGCGTCAGCGGCTCGCCGAGCAGCCAGCGCGCCAGGAACACCGCCCACAGCGGCATCAGGTAGAAGAGCAGCACCACGCGCACCACCTCGCCGGTGGCCACGCCCCAGTTGAAGGCCGCGTTGGTCGCCCCGGTGGCCAGCGCCAGCACCAGCAGCGACGGGGCCGCGCACAGGCTGGCCCAGGCGCCGCGCCGCCACAGCAGCACCAGCACGCAGCCCAGCATGAAGAACAGTGCCGTGGCCCACAGCGGGTGCAAGCCGCGGGACTGCAGCTCGCGCAGCGGCCACCATGACAGGCCCCAGACGAAGGCATTGCTGAGCAGGGCAAGGATGGGCCGCAGCGAGGGGCGGGCAGCGGCAGCGGGAGCAGTCGGGGTCATCAAAAAGCAGAGGCGGGCGAGGGCGGCGGATTGTCCTTTGCCGTGCACCGCACGGCGGCGGCTCTGGATAATGGCCGCCGCCTTGCGCACCCCGCTGGCAGGAGCGACGCGCCGGCATCACCGCTGATCGCAGGGCCCGCCCTTCCGTCCCCGCCCCGCCGCGTGCCGCGTCGCTTTGCACCGGCTGTCGGCTCTGCTGGCGTTGCTGCCTGCTCGTTACATGCCGGTCAGGCCGCGCACCGGCCCTTCATCACCCCATCGCCCCCACGAGTCCCGCCATGCAACACCGCCTGAGCCGCATCGTCACCCGCAGCGGCGATGCCGGCCAGACCGGCCTGGCCGACGGCCAGCGTCTGTCCAAGAGCGCGCCGCGCGTGCAGGCCCTGGGCGACGTGGACGAGCTCAACGCGCAGATCGGCCTGATCCTGTGCGAGCCGCTGCCGGACGACGTGCGCGCGCTGCTGCTGCAGGTGCAGCACCGGCTCTTCGACCTGGGCGGCGAGCTGGCCCTGCCGGGGCAGCCGGTGCTGGACGAGGCGGCCGTGGCCGCGCTCGACGCCGCGCTGGAGCACCACAACGCGGCACTGCCGCCGCTGCGCGAGTTCATCCTGCCCGGGGGCAGCCGGTCGGCCGCGCTGGCTCACGTGGCCCGCACCGTGGCCCGCCGCGCCGAGCGCACCGTGGTGGCGCTGCACGAAGCCGAGCCGCTGCGCGATGCGCCGCGCCTGTACCTGAACCGCCTGAGCGACCTGCTGTTCGTGCTGGCCCGCGTGCTCAACCGCGCCAACCTGGACGGCCTGGCCGGCGACGACGTGTACTGGCGGCGCGGCTGAGCCTTCAGCGCAGCTTGGCGGCATAGGCCTGCCGCACATGGCGCACGATGAAGGTCGCCAGGCCGCGGCCGTCCCGCGCCAGCTGCTTCATCTGCTCCACCGCATCGGCGCCCGCGCTGGCCGCGGTGTAGCGGTAGAGGTCGCCGTCCTCGAACTGCACCTCGATCCAGTCACGCCCCAGCCGAAAGGCCACCACGCCGGAGTGGCCGCTGAGGTCTCGATAGGGCTGCAAGGTGGGCGCCATGCCGGCATTGCGGCAGCCGGCGTTCCACCCCCCGATCAGCGCGCGGCCGCGGCAACCGCGCGTGTCATGTACACCGCCGCGCCATAGCCGGCCAGGTGCGCGGCCTCATGTGCTGTCAACACAGTCAGGCCGGCCGCATAGCCGCGCGCCTGCCAGAAGGCCTGCGAGCCCTGCACCGCCACCAGCGACGACCAGGCCAGGCCCTCACGCGCCGCGCACTGCAGCGCCTGCGTCACCAGCCGGCCGCCCAGGCCGCGCCCGGCGGCGCGCGGGGCCACGGCCAGGTCGTGCAGGTGCAGGCTGTCGGCGTCCGCGACGCTGTCGAAATCCCCGCCCAGCGGCGTCACATGGCCCAGCCGCGTGCGGTGCGTGAGCAGGTAGGCGCAGGGGCCGTCGGCGTCCTCGGCCAGCCAGCAGCGGCCGGCCGCGGACGCCAGCCGGCGGACCATCACCGTGGCCGGCTCCAGCAGGGCCGGGCCATAGGCCAGCGCCTGCAGGGCCATCACGGCCTGCACGTCAGCCGGCTTGGCGGGGCGCAACAGGGCAGACATGCCGGTTCGCTGAGTCAAAGGTGGATGGGCTGAAGAAGGAGCAAGGGCCGGGAGGCGGCGCCGCACATCGGGCAGCCGCCACCCCGGCGGCCATCCTACGCAGGCGGCAAGCGGCTGCCCGCCCCGACCCGGCATGCGCCGGTGGCCCGGCATCCATCCCGCCTCAAGGCGGCGAGTGGCAGGCCAGCGCCAGCTTGTTGCCGTCCGGGTCGCGGAAGTAGGCGCCGTAGTAGTGCGGGTGATAGTGCGGCCGCAGGCCGGGCGGGCCCTCGCAGCGGCCGCCGTGGGCCAGGGCGACGGCGTGGGCCTCATCCACCTGCTGCCGGCTGGCGGCCAGCAGGGCCACCATCTGGCCGTTGCCCGGGGCGTGGGGCTGGCCGTTGAACGGGCGGCCGATCAGCAGCAGCGGCCGCGGCCCGGGCGACGACTGCCAGCCCGCCCACGGCCGGTCCGGGTCGCAGAAGCGCTCGGCCAGGCCCAGCGCGGCCATCAGCGGCCGGTAGAAGGCCAGGGCGCGGTCGAAGTCGCTGATGCCGATGAAGACGTGCGAGAACACGGCGCCGGCTCCTGCTCCGCCGCTACAGCGACCGCCCGTCGAAGTGCTGCACCGGGATCGCGTCCAGGTCCAGCTCGTCGATGCAGCGCACGTTGACCGCCACCATCGCCCGGCCCTGCGGGTCCGTGCCCTCGCCATACGGGTGGATGCCGCAGCGCGGGCAGAAGCGGTGGCGGATGACGTGCTGGTTGAAGGTGTAGGTCGCGGCGGCGCCCTCCGGCGTGAGCAGCTGCACCTGCTCGCGCGGCACGAACCACAGCAGCGAGCCCTTGCGCCGGCACATGGAGCAGTTGCACGACATCACGCCGGTGATCTGGCCGTCGGCCTGCAGGGCGACCTGGCCGCAGTGGCAGCTGGCACGGTAGGGCATGGGGCGCTCCGGTGAGGGGGTGGAGCGGGCATTGGGGCATGGCCGGGCCCGCCTTGCAAGCCGCCCGCCTTGAGCCCAGGCGGAGTACACCCGCACGCCCAGCGGCGCCGGATCACCGGGGCTGGGGCGCGTCATCCGCCTCATGCACCGCCTCATGCACCGCATCTGCCCGGCGGCTGCGCAGCAGCAGGTGCACCGCCAGCCCCGTGGCCACGCCGGGCACCACGCCCAGCACCAGCGCGATCCAGCCGTGGCGCATGCGCCGGGTGCGGGCCTCGTGCCACACCCACACGGCCAGCACCGCCCAGCAGAAGATCGTGTCCAGCGCATAGCCGGCCGCGAACGGGTTGACGAAGCCGGCCAGGGCGGCGGCCACCACGTCCGGCTGGGCGATGAGTGCGGGCACGACGACGGCGCAGAAGGCCGCGGCAAAGCCCAGGCCCAGGGCGACGACCAGCGGGCGGAACAAGCTGTTCTTCATCGTGGCCCCCGGCAAGGAAGCGGAAACAAGGACGGTGGACGGCGTCGGGCGAGGCGAGGCGGGGCGCGCTTCGCTGACGCGCTCCGGTCAACCCGCCCGGCCCGTGGCCGCAGCCGCCTGCCGCTCCAGCGACAGCATCAGCGCCAGCAAGACGACCAGCCCCACCAGGGCCAGCCCCGCCCCGCCCGGCAGGCCGAAGCCGCGCACATGCACCCAGCCCAGCAGGCAGGCCGCGGGCACGGCCAGCGCGGTGCAGCGGCCCAGGTTGGTCGTCGTGCGCGACACGCCCAGCACCAGCCCGGGGTGATCCAGCTTGAGCCGGTTCTGCGCCATGCAGGCGGCCACGATGCCCAGCCCCACCAGCAGCGTCACCCCCAGCCCCACCAGCGCCAGGAAGCCCATCAGCTCGTCGAGCTGCGCCAGGTAGCGCGGCACCTCGTCGCGCAGCGACTGCGGCGGCTTGTCCTGCGCCGCCAGGTCCAGCCGCACCTCGGCCACGCGATAGCGCAGCCAGGCATAGCCCGCGCCCAGCAGCGCATGCGCCGACAGCAGCCAGGTCAGCCGCTGGTTGATCAGCTCGTCCTCGTGTCGCCAGCGGTCGCGGGCGTCGGCCTGTTCACAGGTCAGCGGGCAAGCACTGGCAGGCGGCAGGGGCAAGCTCACCTCCGCTGCGCGGGAGGGCGATTCCTCGGCCGTCCTCCGCGCCTCACCCACCGTACTGCGCCATGAACTCTTGCTCCGTCAGGTTCTTCGTCTCCTGCGCGAAGCTGTAGTAGCCCGGGTTGCGGTCGATGAAGATCTGCTCTTCGAGCTTGAAGCCCGCCTGCTCGCCGAACAGGCCGGCAGGCAGGTAGTAGTCGCCGGTGGGCTTGACGAAGCTGAACAGGTGCGTGCCGCAGGTGCGGCAAAAGCCCCGCTCGGCCCAGGCCGACGACGCATAACGGGTGATGTGCTCGGCGCCATCGAACCGCACATCCTTGCCGCCCTGCACGGCCAGCAGCGGGCCGCCGCCCCACTTGCGGCACATGCCGCAGTGGCAGGCGCCCACGCCGTGGGTATCCGGGGCGTGCACGCTCACGGCGCCGCACAGACAAGAGCCTTTCATGCATCCATCCTGGGTTGGCCCTCCGGCGCGGGGGCGCCAGAGGCGTTGTTGAAGCGATGCATCCTGCGGCCGGCCAGCCCGATCACCATCAGGCCCGCCAGCAGCGCGCCCAGCGGCGCGGGCTCCGGCACGGCCGATGCCAGCGCATAGGTGACGCCCGATGAGCCTACCAGCGGCCCGCCGCCCGGCGCCGTGGCGCCGAAGTGTGCGGAGCCGAAGAAGTCGGCCTGGCCGTGGCCCAGCACCTCGGCGCCCAGGTAGCTGGCCAGGTAAAAGGTCTGCCCGTAGGTGAAGGGCAGCCGGGCCGTGGCCACGTGCGTGCCGGAGAAGTCTTCGATCGGCGCGATCAGCAGCGTGCCGGTGCAGCTCATCTCGTCGAAATCGCAGGTCATGGGCGAGCTGCTGACGAAGAGTCGATAAGACGAGTTGGACCCGGGCCCGCCCGGCTGCCCGCCACCGTCCAGCGTGCCGGTGAGCTGCACGCTGATGTCGAGCACGCCCTGCCCGCCATCGCCGGCGATGGTGAAGCCGTCCATCCAGATCGACTCGGCATAGGCGCCCAGATCCAGCGGCTGGTGGGTGGCGGTGGCCAACGCGCCGTTGTTGCCGAAGCTGGCGCGGGCCTTGGCGTAGAGCTCGGGCATCGTGCCCACCTCGGCGAAGCTGGCGTCGATGCGGCTTTCGATCACCTCAAGGATCGGCGGCTCGCCGCGGTCGATCTGCGCCCGCACGGCCGTGAAGTGCGACTGCGCAGCCGCATGGCCGGTGGCGACAAGCAGCGTTAGGGCAGCGACGGAGCCGAGCCGGTTGGGCGGGGCGGCAGGGTGGTGCTTCACGGCGTCTTCTCCTTGGTTGATGGCTGAAAGGGCCGCCGTGCGTGCGCCGCCGCCACTCAGCCGCGCGCGCCGCCCAGCATGCCCGGCAGGCTGCCCAGGGCGCCGCCCGCTACGCCGCCTGGCCCGCCGCCTTGGGGCAGCGTGCCGTCGGGCGTCAGGCGGTCCACCACCTGCGGCAGCAGCTGGGCGAGCTGTGCGGCCACGTCCTGCGTGGAAAAGCCCAGCTTTTGCGCGAGGGCCTGCACCTGCTCGCTGCCCAGCACGGCCTGGATCTGTTCGGCTGAAATGGCCTGGTTCTGCCCCGTGCCGATCCAGGAGGCGATCACGCCGCCCAGCCCCTGCTGCTCGAACGCGCTGACCAGCGCGGCCAGGCCGCCGCCCTGCCCGGAGCCCAGCAGGCCGCCGAGGGCCTCCATCAGGCCCGGCTGCGCGTCGCCCGTCTGTCCGCTCTGCCCAGGTTGCCCGGACTGCCCGGCCATCGAGTTGAGAACCTGCCCGGCGATCGAATCGAAGAGTCCCATGTGTGTGCTCCTGGCGGTGTAGAGACCAAGCCATTCTCCTTGCCGACGGGGCCGCGGATGATGACGCCCGCCACCCGGCGGGGCGCTGGCCGCAGGTGGGCGCGCGGCCAGCCGGGCGCCGCCATGCCCGCCTGGTCGACCGCGCATCAGGCGGCCGTGCGCCGCCCACGGCCGCGCGCTGCCGCGCCGCCCAGCACCGCCAGGCCCGCCAGCAGCAGGGCCGCCACCTGCGGCTCGGGCACCGCCGCCGCGTAGGCCGCCCCGGACGCCGTGGTGATGGACGCCGCCTCGTTGTCCAGCACCGAGATGCCGAAGTGCGCCGAGTTCATCGCCGACAGCGAGCCGAAGTCGTTGGCAAAGCCGAACAGCGCGCTGGCAATGGCGAACGCCTGGCCGTAGACGAAGGGGATCTCCGCCGTCAGCACGCCGCCGAACTCGCTGCCGCCCGGCAGGGACAGGCCGTCGTCCGTCTGCCCGGGCTTGAGCACATTGGCCAGGTAGGACATGACCAGCGTCTCGTCGTCACCTTCCGGGTCGTCCACCGTCTCAAGCAGCCAGGTGGTCGGGTCCACCGCCAGGAACTCCGCCACCTCGGTGCGTATCACTTGCGGTGTCGCCACCCACATGCCGTAGCCCCCGCTGGAGCCATAGCCCAGGCCGAAGCGGCCGGTCAGGTTGATGCTGAGCCGCGCCGTGCCAGCGCCGGAGCCGCCGGTGATGGTGAAGTCATCCGTCCAGCCGGACAAGGCGACGGCAAAGGGCCCGCCCAGCCCCGTCTGGCGGATGTGTTCGTCGCTGACGGCCACGCTGTTGGACACCTCCACCCGGTTGACGCCCGGCAGCGTCTGCGCCCGGGCCGCATTGCCCGTGCCGGCGGCCCCGGCGACGGAGGTGTCGGCCAACAAGGTGGCATCGGTGTAGCCGTATCGGCCGGCGGCCACATCGGCGGCGCTCACCCCGGCGTCCTTGACCGCCGCAAAGGAATAGGTGTCGGCCCATGCGGGCAGGGCGTGCAGGGCGGCCAGTGCAGCAAGCACCCAGGATGACTTCATCGCCGTACTCCTTCTTGATGGGCGGTGGACGCAGGTGGCCCGCATCCTTGCAGCGCACGGACAAGCTGCCAAGGGCCGCACGGCTGGCAGCAGCCGCACCCCCCTAGAAATGTCGGCAGGCACGAGCACGCCGGCTGCGGCGGCGGCTCGCTCGCCCTTGATCAGCGCTGCGGCGCCTGCGGCAGCCCGGCGTCGAACTGCGGCAGCGTGTCGCAGATGGGCCACCAGCCTGCCTTGGACCCCACATGGGCATGGGCCTGCAGCGCCACGTCCACCGGCTCGTCCAGCAGCCCCAGCCGCAGGCGCAGCACGCCCGGCAGCGCCTCGCGCCGGCTGAACACCGGCGAGCCGCACCGCCGGCAGAGCACCCGCTGCTTGCCGGGGCTGGACTCAAACGCCGCCAGCAGCGCCTGCCCTTGCAGCAGCGTGAAGGCGTCCGCCGCCACCGGCACGTTGGTCACCAGCGGCGTGCCCTGGGCCCGCCGGCATTGCGAGCAATGGCAGATCTGCACCGGCGCCAGCGGCCCGCGTACTTCAAAGCGGATGCCGCCGCACAGGCAGTGGCCACGGTAGACGGTCATGCAGGTGGATGCAGGGGCGGGGCCAGCACGGGCGGGGTCATCACGGTCGGCTGCGCGGCGGACCCAAGCGGGGCGACAGCCGGCTGACTGCCGCGCCGCGCCGGCCGCTCAGCCGGTGCCGGGCGTTCGAGGGCGGAGGGCCCAAGGGGCCCGTGGCTCAAGGCGCCGGCCGCCGCAGCCGCGCGTGGGCGCCCAGCGCCACCAGGCCGCCCAGCATCAGCGCCACGGTGGCGGGCTCGGGGATGGGCGGCACCTCGCCCGGCGTGTCGGAGGCGGCCACGACGAAGTTGTCCATGGCCGCATAGCCGCCGCTCAGCAGGTCGATGCGCAGGATGACGTTGCCGTTGGTGTTGCCGGCCGTGCTCAGCGGCACCACCACATTGGTCCAGTCGAAGGTGTTCTTCAGCGGGCTGGCCGTGCCCGTCACGTCGGCCCAGGACAGCGCCGTGCCGCTGCCGATGCCGGCCGCGCCGCCCGGGTTGTCGAACAGCGAGATGCGGAACACCGGCGCCTGGCCGCCCGCGGCCACGAAGGGCCCGCCCCAGCGGTCCAGGTCGATGGAGGAGACGTCCAGCCGGAAGTTGAGGTAGCCGCTGCTGCCCACGTCGAAGGCCAGGCCCAGGTAGTCGTTCTCCACGCTGGACAGCAGCCCCAGCGCATGGCGGCCGGCCACGCCCTGCGGATCCTGGAAGCCCGTGCCCCAGGCGGTGGAGCCGCCCACCAGCAGCGTCTCCACGGTGTGCGTCTGCGCAAACGTGAAGCCCGCCGGCTGCCCGCTGTAGAGCTGGTTGACCGTGCGGAAGATGTTCACGTCCCCGGCGTCGTTGACGAAGCCGGTGGGGCGCTCGAAATCCTGCTTGTACAGCTCGGTGAAGGCCGCCTGCGCCGGCACGGCGGCAAGCGTGAGGCACAGGGACAAGGACAGGGGCAGGCTCGCGGACAGGCATCCGCCCAGGGCAACAGCTTTCACGTCGGTTCTCCGGTTTGGGTCAGCGCACAGCGGCAGGGCGCCAGGGCCCTGGTGCAGCGGACGACGGTATCAGCCTGTACCGCACCGCGCGAGGCCCTGGAGGCCGCGGCGTATCCCTAGAACGTGGCTCCCCGACCAGCATCCGGCAGGCCAAAGCCGGCGTATAGCGGGAGCCAGCAGCCCCGGCGGGCGCTCATGCTGCGCACGGCGCCGGGGGCGCTACGGGATGAGGGTAGCGGTGGGCGGCGGCGCTGCCGCCGTGTCGGGCGGGCTGGCTTGCCGTGCCGGCTCGGCGGGGGGGCACGGCACCTCGCGCCTGCGCACGCGATCCCGATTGGCCTTGACGATGAGGTGGCTCATCGCCAGCCAATGCCAGCCGAAGCCGAGGAAGCCGCAGTACTCGATCACCATCGTCACCTCCTCGCGGAAGGCGATCAGCTTGAGGTATTGGGCCAGGTAAGTGGCCGCGCCCAGGGTCATCAGCACCATGCCGAAGCGCGAGCGGTGCTTGAGCTGCTGGTAGAGCGCTGGCGGCAGCGCGGCCTTGAGCCGGGGGCCGCCGCGATAGGCGGCCGACGCCAAGGCCAGGAGAAACAACGCGCCCGCGCTGGGCGCATGCAGGTCTGGGCTCCAGCCCTCCACGCAGGTCATGCCCTTCAGGCCTTTGCAGGACATCGGGAAGAAGGCCACGCCGATGGAGGCGATGCCGCCAATGTTGTGGATCCAGTTGTCCCATCCGTCGAAGCCGCGGTAGGCAATCATCAGCACGCCCACCACCACCATCAGGCAGACGAACATGGTGCGTAGCGCCCCCGGCACGCCCCCTTTCTGCCATTCGATGTGGTAGTAGTTGCTGAGCGCCGGCGGCATGGGGTGCCCCAGCACCCAGCCGGCGGCAATGATGAGCAGCGGCCCCAGCACCAGCGCCAGACCGGCCAGCAGGCGGATCTGCATGTAGGTGCGGACGATCTGCTCCTCGGCGATGTAGGGATCTTGCATGTGGTGGCCTCGGCGGTGATGCGTGCGGCCATGCGCCGCGGCCGGCATGGTTGCCGGGGCGATGTCCGGTGCCAAGTGCCTGCGACGGCAGCCCCCTAGAGTGACGACGCCCCCGCTGCCTGCCGCCTGGCCCGTGCGTAGCCCGGTAGCCCCGTCCTTCAGGCCACCTCGCTGAAGTACCGTCTCTCCACCTCACCCTCCCAGGCCTCGTCGATCACCAGGTCGCAGACCACGTCCTGATCCTCGCCGGCCAGCTCCAGCTGGCCGATGCCTTTGAAGCGCTCGTCGGCGAAGGCCTGCGACAGCCGCTGCAGCAGCGCCTGCTTGTAGGCCGTGTCCTGGGAGCCCGCCAGGTGCAGCCCTTTGGTCTCCATGACGACGATGCGAGGGGCGCCGGCCTGCGGTGCATAGGCGAAGACGAAGTCTGGGTAGACCTTGCTGCGCTTCCAGCCCTGCAGGCCGTACTGCGTCTTGGCCACGTTGCGGTGCCACCACTGCAGGGCGGCGCGGCCGTCCAGGTAGCAGGCGAAGTCGATCTCCAGCTGGTTGTCGGCGGGCGTGCGCACGGCCGGCTCCAGCAGGCTCTTGTCCACCGGGCGGCCGTCGCGGCGCACCAGCGGCTGCACCGGCAGCGGCAGTTGCAGCTCGTGCTGCTCCGGCAGCTCGAAGTCGGTGTGATCGGCGCGCAGCCGGAACTGGATGTGGCCTGCGCCGACCAGCGCCTCGAAGACCTGCTGGGCCAGATCATCGCGCTGGCGCTCCAGGTCCACGCGCAGCCGCTCGACCAGGGATGAGCGCGACGCGGCCAGGGCCGATTCGGCATGGCCGGCCCTCAGCAAGCGGGCCACGACGGCGTCCACCCAGGTCCAGACCAGCCACGGGTTGGGTGCCAGGTCCAGCAGGGCGCGCACCAGCTGGCCGCGGTCCAGCCGGGCGTCAGCGGCGGTCGCCGTGTCGGCCTGCGGCATGCTGCCCGGGCGCAGGATGTCCAGGCCGATGCGCAGGTGCTGCTGGGCCACCACCGTCTCGTGCGGCGCCCACTGCTCGGCCAGGCGGGCCGGGTTGATGCGGTCCCAAGGCAGGCGGGCCAGCACATCGCTGTCGTAGACCAGCTCTCGCCGTTCATCCCCATCCGCCCAGGTCACGCGCGGCAGGAACAGCCGCATGTGCTTGAAGGCTGCCCGACGCGTCTGCCGCACCGTCTGCACCGTGGTGTCGGAGCCACCCTCTCCGCTGCGCACCTGCACGGTCAGGTCGCCCATGCCCTCGGTCTCCAGCGACCGCTTGATGCCGCTGACCACGTCGGCCGTCCTCGCGTCATGGCACAGCACATAGCAGGCATCCAGCTCGGGTATGCCTGTCTTGGCCGTCTGCGGCTGGCGCAGGATGCGGCCCACCAGCTGCGTCAGGGCAGCCGGGTTGCGGCCTGCCGCCAGCGCGCACAGCACATAGGCGAAAGGGCAGTCCCAGCCCTCCTGCAGCGCCTGCTTGGTGATGATGGCGCGCACCTCATTGGCGGGCGACAGCAGGTCCAGGTTCTCCGGCTGGCTCAGCTCGTCCTTCTCGGAGGTCTTGATGGCGATCTGCCGCTCGGTGAAGCCCAGCTGCAGCAGGTGCGCCTTGGCATGCTCGGCATGGATGTAGCCGGCCTCCAGCAGATCGGCGCCGGTGCGCTCCACCTGCACCAGCAGGATGGGCCGCAGGTAGCGGCCGGTGGCTGCGTGCAGCCGCTCGGCCTGGCGCTGCAGGTCGTCGAGCTGCTGCACCGCCGCACCCAGGCAGCTCTGCCAGTCGTTCCAGGCGCGCACGTCCACCTGGATGGGCAGCTTGATCATTTCGGCGGCCTCCAGGTCGGTGCCGCGCACGTCGACCAGGATGTTGCTGCCCGGCCCCTTGGCGCTGGCCACGCGCGGGGTGGCTGAGAGCTCCAGCAGCAGGCTGGGGTTGAAGCCGTCCAGCGTGCGCAGCGCGGTGTCGCTGTAGGCATGGTGGCCTTCGTCGATCACCACCATGGGCCGCAGCAGCCGCATCACGTTGCCCAGCGAGCTCTTGATCACCGAGCCCTTCTGCGCGCGGGCCTCTTCATCGCTGGCGCCCCAGGGCTTGTAGACATCCAGGTTGGGCACCTGCTGCAGCAGCGCCCAGTGTGCGTCCAGGTCGTCCTCGCGCGGCAGGAAGCCCAGCACATTGCCGCGGTCGCGGAACAGGCGCAGCTGCTCCTTGCTCTGCCGAGCGGCTGACTGCAGCATCAGCAGCATCACGCACAGGTGCGAGTCGGTGTCCAGCCGCGACAGCGGCGAGTGCTTCTCCAGGATCTTCACGCGGCCCGCGCCGGCCACGTTCAGCAGCTGGCGATAGGGATGGTCGCGGTCGCCCAGCGCCTTGAGCGTCTGGCGGTAGATGGCCTCGTTGGGCACCACCCACAGCACCAGCCCGGTGTGGCGGCGCAGGTAAGCGGTGTGCACCTGGGCCACGCTGGCGGCGGCCAGCAGCGTCTTGCCGCCGCCGGTGGGGATCTTCAGGCAGGCGTTGGGGATGGGCCGCCCGGCGCCGTCGAAGCGGCTGGAGTGCGCCTGCTGGTGGAAAGCCTTGGGCAGCGCGCCCGCGGCCTTCAGCCGCTGCCAGGCTTTCTTGGGGAAGTCCTTGAGGGCCGCCAGCGCCTCGGGCTCGCCCTCCATGGCCTGCAGCAGGCCCGGCGTGGCCAGGCGCTGCGCGCTGTCGGCCTGCTCCTCGCGCAGCGCGGCCAGCCAGGCCTGCAGCTGCTGCAGCACCTGCTGCTGGAAGTCCTTGAGCTGCACGCTGCCGGCGGCAGGCGCCTGCACCGCGGCCTGCTGCGGCGCCCACAGCAGCCGGCGGCAGGCGCGGATCTCGTCGTGGAAGGGGCCGGCCTCCACGTCCTGCCAGCGCACGGCGTCGATCCTGAGCAGCGTGGGCGCGGCCTCCAGGGCGGTCAGCAGCCGCGAGTAGCCGCCGGCATCCAGCCCCGGCGCGTCGAGGGCCAGGTCGATGTCCGATGCGTCATGCGCCGTGCCGCGTGCGCGGGAGCCGTGGACCCACACCGCGCGCAGGCCCGGCGTGGCGTCGAAGACTGCGCGCAGGGCGGCCAGCAGCGCTGGGGGCAGACCGAAGCCCGGGCCGGCGCCCTCATGGGAGTCCGGTGCCCTGCTCATTCGTCCGCCCGGCTCTTGAGCGTGGCCAGCGCGTCATCCAGCAGCTGCACGCCGCTGGCGCGCACATAGGCTGCCACCTCGATGGCCAGCGCCTCGCGGTAGGTGCGCGACGTCAGGTTGCGCTGCTGGCGCATCTGCGCCCAGCCGGCTTCATCGCTGATCAGCCGGTGGCGCAGCGCCACGGGCAGCACGGTGTAGGCGCTGTCGTCCACCGCGATGGCGCGCTCGCGCAGCCAGCGGTACATCGCCTTCCACGCCATCTCGAAGGTGAACTCGAAGCGCTGGATCAGCGCGTCGCGCACCACGTCGGTCTCGCTCAGCGTCAGCACCTCGTGCAGCCGCTGCAGGGCGCGCTCGTACTGCTCCAGCGCCAGATGGAAGCGGCTGGGTTCGTGGCTGGGCTCGCGGCTGGGTTCGCGGTCGTATCCGGTCATGCGCGGGCTCCTTCAGGCCTCTCGGTACAGCGCAAAGGGCAGGGCGGCGAACTCCAGCCCATGCTCCAGCAGCTGCCGGTTGCTCAGGTACTTGGCCGGGGCAAAGACCAGATGGCCCTTGCCGTCGCCCCGCGCCCGGCCCCACTCGGCGATCTGCTGCGCCAGGCCCAGCGTCAACGCCGCCTCGGGCGACTTGAGGAAGGCCAGCTCCGGCCGGTAGACCAGCCACACATGGCGGCTGGCCGTCTCGCCCAGGTACCAGGGCGGCAGCGCCTGCTGCGACTCGGCTGCGCGCGGCGGCAGCGTGGCGCCGGTGGCGGTGTAGAACAGCCACGCGCCCAGCGCGTCGAAGCCCGGCAGCCGCTCGCCGCTGAGCAACTGCTCCAGCGACACCGGCTCGCCCAGCGTGCAGAAGGTGAAGCTGCCGCCCAGGCCCGGCGCGCGCTCGGAGACGCGGCGCTCGCCTTCCACCAGCAGCACGCCGTCGTCCAGGCGCACATTGATCTTGTCGAAGCGCCGCGGCTGCTGCGGCTCGGCGCCCTCGGTGCCGAAGCCCTCGGCCGCCTGGATGGCCGCCACCTTCTGCAGCCACTGATCGGCCTTCTTGAACTGGGTCCAGGTGATCTTCTCTTTCAGCAGCTCCTCGCGCTGCGTGCCCACCCAGGCATAGCCGTTGATGGCGCGGCGCACGCGCTCGGCCGTCAGGCGGTCGGCATAGTCCTCGCCCTCCACCAGGATGAAGCGCCGCGTGCCGCCGTCCCGGGCATTGGCCTTGAGCACGGCATGGGCGGTGGTGCCGGAGCCGGCGAAGGAGTCGAGGATGACCGCGTCTTTGTCGGCGCCGATCTCTAGTACCCGCTCGATGAGCCGTGTCGGCTTGGGTGTGATGGTGGCGTCATCGCCTACCAGTTCACCAAACACTTGAAGCAGTTCCTTCCGGGCGAGGTCTGTGTGGTCGGCGAAGGCGAAATCCCACCAAGTTCCCGGTACGAGACGCCCCCCATCCTTTAATGCGTGCCGATAGCGTTTGAAGTACGGAATCCGGGCCTTGCCATCCTGACCCCACCACAGCAAATTGGCCGCTAGGTGGGCATCCGACACGTCCTTGCTGTTGGCCCAGACGCGCGTTTTCGACGGCCATACCTCCTCGCCCGTATATGGGTTCCTGAGGGGGTAATACAGGTTAGGCCGCTCCTCAGCGGTCTTGTTGCACGTGTAGTCACTCAGCCGGAAACGCCCCCCCTCGTCGCTGTGCCGGTACTGCCTGTCCGCATCTTCAGTTCTTTCGAGCTTGCGTCGCGTGAAGGAGTCGTTGGCATAGACGAGCACGTAGTCGTGCATGGGCGCAATACCGGTGTGATCCGCGCTCACCGTGTACTTCTTCTGCCATACGCAGCAACCGACGAAGGCGTCTTCCCCAAACAACTCATCCAACACCATCCGCGCCCGATGCACCTCGTTGTCATCCAGCGTGATCCAGATGGACCCCTGCTCGCTCAGCAGCTCGCGCAGCAGCACCAGGCGCGGCCACATCATGCACAGCCACTTGTCGTGGCGCAGCATGTCTTCGCCGTCCACCGGGTTGGTGGACAGCCACTCCTTCATGATGGGTGAGTTGACCGCGTCGCTGTAGCACCAGCCCTCGTTGCCGGTGTTGTAGGGCGGGTCGATGAAGATCAGGTCCACCGCGCCGGCGTAGCGCGGCAGCAGGCTCTTGAGCGCGTGCAGGTTGTCCCCGTGGATGATCAGGTTGCCATCCAGGTGGCCCGCGCCGATGGACTTGTCGGGCTGCGGCACCAGCGGCCGGTAGGGCACCGTCAGGTGGTGGTTGTAGACGTACTCTTTGCCCTTGAAGACGATTTCCGGCATGGGTGCGGCCCGGCTGATGCGAGAGCCGCGGATTATCGGTTTGCCGCTATCGCGCCGGGCCTGCGGCGGACCCTCTGGCGGACTCTCTGGCGGCCTGCCGTGCCTGCTCCTGTGCCTGCTCCTGCGCCTGATGGGCGGCATACATCGGCAGCCACTCGGCCAGCGGCACGAAGCGCGGCCCACGGTTGGCCGCATCCCACACGAACCAGCCCTGGCAGCGGGCCGTCAGCGCCTGCAGGCGCCGGTGGTCCTTGTGCTCCAGCGGGCAGAACTCATCCCACGTGGCGTGGCGGCCGGTGGTGCAGTGCCACAGCCAGAACTCCATGTCCATGAGCCACTGCGCGCAGCGGGTGTATTCGGACCAGAAGTCCAGATAGTCGACCAGGTCCTCCTGCTCCGGGGTCAGGTCAGGCGGGTCGATCCAGCAGAAGAGCGCGGGCGCTCTCCAGGGTGGTCTGGATGCAGACCTCGGGGCGGTAGATGGCGTTGGGCAGCAGGGCCGGGCCATCTTGCCGGCCGCACCGCCCCTTGGCTATCGGCGCGTGCGCCCCCGCGTGTAGCCCGGGCCGGCGGCCCGCGGCGGCCCGGCGCCGCGTGGGCGTGAGCTTTGCGCGGCATCCGCGGGCCGGGTGGGCGCCCGCCCGGTGGGGCCGGCGGGTGCGGCCGGGGCCATCCGTGACAAATCACCGTGAGTGGCCCGTGGCGCCGTCCTGCGCCCTCCCGCCGATGCGGCGTCGTCCGACACGCGGGCCGGCGGGTGCGGCTTAGAGTCGGCTCAGGGCCGGATGCGCCCGCCTGCCCGGAGCTGCCCCCGGCGCCGCGCAGGTCCAGCAAAGACAACAGCCACGAGCCGCCGGCACACACCGGCGCGCGAAAGCCCTCCATGCACTATTTCCTGTCCGGCGAGATCCTGGCCCTGCGCGAGCAGGTGCAGGCGATCGCCGCCGAGGTCGTCCTGCCGGCGGCCGAGCAGGTGGATGCCCAGGCCGCCTGGCCCGAGGCCGGCATGCGGGCGCTGGCCGACGCCGGCCTGACCGGGCTGACCGCGCCGCAGCGCGTGGGCGGCCACGGCCAGGGCCTGCTGGCGCTGGCCGCGCTGACCGAAACGCTGGGCCGCGTCTGCGCGTCCACCGCCATGTGCTTCGGCATGCACGGCGTGGCCACCGCGGTGATCGCGGCCAAGGCCGCGCCGCATCACGACGAGCACTACCTGCGCCCCATCGCAGAGGGCCGGCACCTGACCACGCTGGCGCTGTCCGAGGGCGGCACCGGCGCGCACTTCTTCATGCCGCAGACCCCGCTGGTGCGCGACGGCGACAGCTACGTCGTGCGCGGCAGCAAGCAGTTCGTCACCAGCGGCGGCCATGCCGACTCCTACGTCGTGTCCACGCTGGCCAGCACGCCGTCGGACCTGGGCGACTTCAGCTGCCTGGTGATCGACCGCGACACGCCCGGCGTGGCCTGGGGAGAGCCCTGGGCCGGCCTGGGCATGCGCGGCAATGCCTCGCGGGCGATGCTGCTGCAGGACGTGCGCGTGCCGGCGGCCAACCTGCTGGGGCACGAGGGCGACCAGGTCTGGTTCGTCTTCGAGGTGGTGGCGCCCTTCTTCCTGACCGCGATGGCCGCCACCTACGTGGGCGTGGCCCAGTCGGCGCTGGACGCGACGGTGGCCCACCTCAAGACGCGGCGCTATGCGCACTCGGGCGAGTCGCTTGCCGATGTGGAGCTGCTGCAGCACCGCGTCGGCCAGCTGTGGATGGGGGTGGAGCGCAGCCGGCTGCTGCTGCATCACGCCGCCCGGCTGGGCGACCTGGGCAGCCCGGAGGCGCTGACCTTCATCCTGGCGGCCAAGGCGGATGCGGCCAACACCGCGGTGGCCACCACCAACGAGGCGATGACCCTGTGCGGCGGCTCCGCCTACCGCGACAACAGCAGCCTGGCACGCGCGCTGCGCGACGCGCGAGCCAGCCACGTGATGGCACCGACGACCGACATGTTGACCACCTGGACCGGCCGCAGCGCGCTCGGACGGTCCCTGTTCTGAAGACACCGATGAGCCCCCGCGTCCTGCTCTACACCGGCGACCCCGCCGCCGCGCCGCCCCTGACCGAGGGCGTGCGCCAGGCCGTGCGCGCCCTGGATGCCCAGGTCCGGGAGCAGGCGCTGGCCGGCGCCGGCGACCCCACACCCGCGGCCCCGCCGGCGGGCGAGGAGCCGCAGATCGTCGTCATCGGCCCTGACGTGGCCCAGCCGCTGAGCCTGGCGCGCCGGCTGGCGCGGCAGTGGCCGCAGGCGCGCTGCGTGCTGCCCGTGGACCCGGCGCAGGAGGCGCAGGTGCGGCAGGCGGCGATCTTCGGTGCCCCGCCCGGCGGGCGCTGGACGCTGGAGCGCGCCGACAGCCCGCAGCTGGCCCAGCGCATGGCCGAGGCCCTGGCCGCAGCCGCCCAGCAGGGCCGGCTGCGCACCACGCTGGACCGCATGCGGCTGCAACTGCCCACGCAGGCCAGCGTCGACCCGTCCGAATACCGCCGCCTGGTCGCATCCGACCGCTACCTGGCCAGCGTGCTGGGCGCCGCGCAGGACGCCATCGTCTCGGTGGACGAGGCCGGCCGCGTCGTCACCTGGAACACCGGCGCCGAGCGGCTCTTCGGCCGCCGCCCGGCGCAGGTGCTGGGCACGGCGCTGGCCGCGCTGTTCGATGAGCCCGACACCTTCGCCGCGGCCGTGCGCGCGGTGCAATCGCTGCAGGGGGCCGGCCCGGCCGACGGCCCGCGCCAGGCCTTCGCCATGCAGCGCGACGGCCAGACCCGGCAGATCGAGGCCGCGTTCGACCTCATCCGCAACGAGCAGGGCGGCGCCATCGGCGTGCTGGCCATCATGCGCGACGTGACCGACCAGCGCGCCGCCGAGCAGGCCCTGCAGGCGGCCAGCCGGCAGAAGGACGAGTTCCTGGCCATGCTGGCGCACGAGCTGCGCAACCCGCTGGCGCCCATCCGCGCCGCCTCCGAGATCCTGCGCCGGCTCAACAGCACCGACGCCCGCGCCCAGCAGGCCGCCACCATCATCGCCCGCCAGGTCGAGCACATGACCGGCCTGATCGACGACCTGCTGGACGTGGCCCGCGTCACCCGCGGCATGGTGGCGCTGGAGCGTGCGCCGGTGGACCTGGACAGCATCGTCTCCCCGGCCGTGGAGCAGGTGCGCGCGCTGATCGAGGCCAAGCGCCAGACGCTGCTGGTGCCGGCCTTCGGCGAGGCGCTGCACGTGGACGGCGACCGCAAGCGCCTCACTCAGGTCGTCGCCAACCTGCTCAACAACGCCGCCAAGTACACGCCCGAGGGCGGGCGCATCTCCATCGAGTTGGCCGCCACGCCCGGGCAGGTGCAGCTGGTGGTACGCGACACCGGCGTGGGCATGGATGCCGAGCTGCTGCCGCGGGTGTTCGACCTCTTCAGCCAGGGCCAGCGCTCGCACGACCGCGCGCAGGGCGGCCTGGGCATCGGCCTGGCGCTGGTGCGCAACCTGGTGCAGCTGCACGGCGGCAGCGTGAAGGCCGCCAGCGATGGCCCCGGCCGCGGCAGCTGCTTCACCGTCACGCTGCCGCGCCTGCAGGTGCAGCCGCAGCCTGCTCAGGCCGAGGAGCCGGCGCCGCCGCCCGACTTCCCGGCCGGCAACCGCCTGAGCCTGATGGTGGTGGACGACAACCGCGACGCCGCCGAGACCCTGGCCCTGCTGCTGGAATCGCAGGGCCACACGGTGGACGTGCAGAACGACCCGCGCGCCGCGCTGGAGCGTGCCGACCGCGTGCACCCGGATGTCTTCATCCTCGACATCGGCATGCCGCACCTGGACGGCTACGAGCTGGCCCAGCGCCTGCGCGCGCGCCCCGGCGGCATGCAGGCGGTCATCATCGCCCTGACCGGCTACGGCCAGGCCGAGGACGTGGCCCGCGCCCGCAATGCCGGCTTCGACCACCACCTGGTCAAGCCGCTGGATGCGTCGCGCCTGTCCACCTTGCTGCAGGACGTGGTGCCGCAGACGCGGCATTAATAGGGGGAGGGCCGAAAGGGCCCGGCACGCCCGCTCGGGCCGCCACGACACGCCCGCTCGGCGTTGCGAATGCTCGCCATAGCGCTGCTATGGCTGTGCTTCGCGCCTTGATCGGACACGCCGTGGCGACCCGCTCCGGCGCGCCGGGCCCTCTCGGCCCTCCCGATTTGCGCGGGGGGCACCCCGCTCAGGCTGCCACGCCCTTCGGCACACCCGTTGCCCGCCGCAGGCATCGCCGCCTCATCTGCGATGCGCCTGGCCATCGGCGGCTGCGGCTCATCGCGCGCCGCCATGCCTGCCACCCTGCTTGCGCGACTGCCCGACCTGCTGCTGGACCACAGCCTGGCGCTGCTGGCCGATCCCTATCGCTACATCTCGCGCCGCTGCCGCCAGGCCGGTGTGGAGGCCTTCGAGACGCGGCTGCTCGGCCGGCGCACCATCTGCATGAGCGGGCCGCGCGCGGCCCAGCTCTTCTACGACCCGCAGCGCTTCATGCGCGAGGGCGCGGCGCCCGAGGCGCTGAAGTCCACGCTCTTCGGCCACGGCGCGGTGCAGGGGCTGGACGGCGCGGCGCACCGGCGGCGCAAGTCGCTCTTCATGATGCTGGCCGCACCGGCCCATGCCGCCGAGCTGGCCGCGATGGTGGAAGCCGGCTGGGCGCGCCGCGTGGCCGGCTGGGGGCCCGAGCGCGTGGTGCTCTATCGCCAGGCGCAGATGGTGCTTGCCGAGGCGGTGTGCGCCTGGGCCGGCGTGCCGCTGGCGGGCCGCGACCTGCCGCTGCGCACGGGCCAGCTCGTGTCGCTGTTCGACGAGGCCGCGCCCAACTCCTGGCGCCACCTGCGCTCACGCTGGCGCCGCCACCTGGCCCAGCGCTGGGCCGCGGGCCTGATCCGCGCCGTGCGCGCCGGCCGCCTGGCCGTGCCCGCGCGCACCGACGGCAGCCCGCGCGCGCTGGCCCTCGTCGCCCATGCCACCGATGCGCAGGGCGCGCTGCTGCCCGAGCGCGTGGCCGCGGTGGAGCTGCTCAACGTGCTGCGGCCCACGGTGGCCGTGTCGGTCTACGTGGTGCAGGCCCTGCACGCACTGCACCACCATCCGCAGTGGCGCCAGCCGCTGCTGGCCGGCGACGCCGTGGCCAGCGAGTGCTTCATGCAGGAGGTGCGGCGCTTCTACCCCTTCTTCCCCGCCGCAGTGGCGCGCACCCGGGAGGATTTCGATTGGGGCGGGGTGCACTTCCGCGCCGGCCAGCGCGTGCTGCTGGACCTGTACGGCACCAACCACGATCCGTCGAGCTGGGCCCAGCCGCACCTGTTCCGCCCGCAGCGCTTCCTGGAGCGCATGCCGGGGCTGTTCGACTTCATCCCCCAGGGCGGCGGCGAGGCCGCGCACGGCCACCGCTGCCCGGGCGAGGGCATCGCGCTGGCGCTGATGACGGCGTCCGTGCGCGCCCTGGCCGCGCTCGAATGGAGCCTGCCGCGCCAGGACCTGCACATCGACATGCGCCGCCTGCCGGCGCTGCCGCGCAGCGGCTTCGTCATCTGCGACGTGCGGCCGGTGCGCGCCGCCCAGCCGCCCGTCGGCGCAGCGCACCGGGCACCCGGCGAGGGCGGCACGCGCTATCGCCCGGTGTGAGGGGCCGTGCCGGGCCGGCGCGACCGCCCGGCGCGCTGCAGCGGGCCCTGGTCCACATCGCCACCGGCCCTCACGGCGGGCGTGTACCGCGCCGCCCGGGCGCCGCGGGCTCAGGCCCCGAGCGCCCGCCCGCCCAAGGTCGGCTTGAAGCGCTGCGTCAGCGTGTGCAGGTCCACGTTGACCAGGTCCTTGTTGACCTCGTCGACCACCACCTCCTGCACGCAGGCATCCAGCAGCGGTCGCAGCCGGCCCAGGAAGCGCGGCGCGGCCACCAGCTGCAGCCGGTCGAAGCGGTTCTCGCGCCGGGCCTTGCACAGGTGCTCGGCCACCAGCCGGGCGAACAGCTCGGCCTCCTTCTCCAGCGGATCGGTGCGCGGCGGCACGCTGTGCGCCTGGTTGCGCTCGCCCTTGCCGTAATAGCGGCCCTGGGCATCCCGCCGCAGGTCGGCGCCGTCAGCCCTGGCGGCCGGGTCGGTGAGGACTTCGATCTCCCGCAGATCCCGCCCCGGCTCACCGGGCGTCAGGATGCGGGCACGGCCTTCATCGGCCACAACGATCCAGGTGGTCAGCATGTCGTCTCCTGAGCAAGCGGATGCGGTGCATCCGGTCCGACGGGCGCGGCAAAGATGATGCCCTGCGCGCCTGCGCCGCCGCGGCTCTTTGCCCCGGCAGGCGCAGGGGTATGCGGGGCGGGGTAGGCGGCAGGCGCGGCGCCGCCTTTGTGGCGCTACGCTGCATCTCCGGACGCTCCGCCGCCTGCGCACACCGGCAGCCCGGCCCCGCGTCATACGGACTCCTACGATCTCATGCTCGTCATCGCCCGCTTTTGCCTGCACCAGCCCTTGCCCGCCGATCAATGGGCCGCCCTCGTCGCCCGCGCGGTGCGCTCCGAAGGTGGGGTGCTCGTCGAGGCCTGTGAAGCCCCGGTCACTTCCGCTCGGCCGCGGCGACCAGCCCGCCGCCCCGGCGCGGCTGGACCACGATGGACCCCGGCCTCGTCACAGCCGTACCGGGCGCCAGCCCCAGCGCCATCGATACCCTGCGTTTCCAGGCACCGTGTCCGCTGCTGCCGGCACTGTTGCCGCTGTCGGCGGTCTTCATCCTCATGGTCGTCGGCGTGATGGTGCTGGACCTGCACCTGCTGTGGCTGGCGGCGATGGCGGTGCTCACGCTGGTCGGGGCCGTGGACGCCGCCCGCGCTGCCGCCCACGCGCGGTTCAAGGCTGTGTGCGAAAGGGCCGAGCGGCCGGGGCTTGCCGCAGCCGGAGGTCGACCGTGAACCGACCGTCCATCCTGCGCTGCTGGCCCGTGCTCGTCGCCGCGGCGTGTTCCAGCGTCTGCTTGGCGCAGCCGTCCCCGGCAGGGGCGCCCGCTGCGACGGACCAGCAGGTGACCCGCGAGACGGCGTGGATCGAGAAGCGGCTGTTGAGCGATGCCTGCTTCGCCCCGCTGCTCCAGTCGCGAACGCCGGCTGCGCTGTCCGACGTGCTGAAAGGGCAGGTCTACATGGTGACCCTCCCCGCGCCGCCGGAGCAGCACGACGGCATCGACCACACGGTGATCGTGCGGCGGGCGGACCGCATGGCGTGGCTGCACAGGAGCGGCGGCATCGCCGGCATGGCCCAGACCGTCGGGCCGGTGCCGCTGGCCGGGTGCCTGGCGGACGCGCCGCCAACCGCTGCGGCGCGCTAAAAGCCCGCTGAGCGGCCACAAGCGCCCACGCGTCGTACGAAGAA
Source organism: Burkholderiales bacterium (assembly GCA_016219375.1). Lineage (GTDB taxonomy): Bacteria > Pseudomonadota > Gammaproteobacteria > Burkholderiales > Burkholderiaceae_C > Aquabacterium. The sequence continues at coordinate 46,152 of JACRNC010000011.1, read as the reverse complement.
GCGTACGATTCCGGCTGTTCAGGAGCTTGCTCATGCCCACGCTCACCGCCAGCGAAGCCCGCGCCAACCTCTATCGCTTGATCGACGAGGCGGCGCAATCGCACCAGCCCGTGCTCATCTCCGGCAAGCGCCATGACGCGGTGCTGATCGCCGCCGAAGACTGGGCGGCCATTCAGGAGACGCTATACCTGCTGTCCGTGCCCGGCATGCGCGAGTCCATCAAGGCCGGCATGGCCGAGCCCCTGGAGGGCAGCGCCCGGGAGCTGGACTGGTGAGCTGGCAGATCGTCTATGCCCGGCAGGCGCTCAAGGACGCCAGGAAGCTGGCCGACGGCGGCCTGAAGGACAAGGCGCAGGCGCTGCTCGCCCTGCTGGCTGAAGACCCCTTCCACAAGCCGCCCCCTTTCGAGAAGCTGGTGGGCGACCTGGCCGGCGCCTATTCCCGCCGCATCAACATCCAGCACCGCCTGGTCTACGAGGTCTTCGAGGCCGAGCGCACGGTGCGCGTGCTGAGGATGTGGACGCACTATGAGTGAGGCGCGGCCCCGCCGCGCTCAGGCCAGTCCACCCGCGTGATGCCGCAGGTGATCCTCGATCACCGTCTGGATGAAGTAGTAGCCGTGGTCGTAGCCCGCATGCCGGCGCAGGGTCAGCGGCTGGCCGATGGCGGCGCAGGCCTGCTCCAGCGCTTCGGGGTGCAGCTGGTCGGCCAGGAATTTGTCGGCCTCGCCCTGGTCCACCAGGATGCCGGCCGGGTAGGGCGCGGAGCCCTGGGCCCGCATCAGCTCGCTGGCGTCGTGCGCGGCCCAGGTGGTGCGGTCTTCGCCCAGGTAGCCGGTGAAGGCCTTGATGCCCCAGGGGCAGCGGCTGGGCGCGGCGATCGGCGCGATGGCCGACAGCGTGCGGAAGGCCCCCGGGTGGCGCAGCGCCAGCGTCAGCGCGCCGTGGCCGCCCATCGAGTGGCCCATCAGGCCCAGGCGCGCGGTGTCTATGGACGGCGCACCCGGCAACGCATCCGGCAGTGCATCCAGCAGCCCGCGCAGCTCGTCGACCACATAGCTTTCCATGCGCCAGTGCGTGCGCCAGGGCGCCTGCGTGGCGTCCAGGTAGAAGCCGGCGCCCACGCCGAAGTCCCAGTGCTCCGCCTCGCCCGGCACGCCCGCCCCGCGCGGGCTGGTGTCCGGTGAGACGAGCGCCAGGCCGAGCTCGGCGGCGATGCGCTGCGCGCCGGCCTTGATCGGGAAGGTCTCCTCGGTGCAGGTCAGCCCGGCCAGGTAGATCACCGCCGGCACGCGCGCGCCCTGCAGCGCCTGCGGCGGCAGGTACACGCCCAGGCGCATCGGCAGCCCGATGACGCGGCTGTCATGCCGCAGGTAGCGCTGCACGCCGCCGAAGCAGGCGTGCTCGCTGATCAGTTCGAGGTTCATCAGGTTCTCCGAAACGCCACGACCGCTGCATATCGCAGCCCCGATCAAGCGGACGCCGTGGATCCGGCTCTGCCGGTCCACCGGCGTCGCCCCCTTGAGGGGGCGCGCGCAAGCGCGTAGGGGGAGGTCAATAGATCACCACAGAGCGGATCGACTCGCCCCGCTTCATCAGCTCGAAGCCCTCGTTGATCTGCTCCAGCTTGAGCTTGTGGGTGATCAGGCTGTCGATCTCCAGCTTGCCGTCCATGTACCAGTCGACGATCTTCGGCACATCGGTGCGGCCCCGTGCGCCGCCGAAGGCCGAGCCCTCCCACTTGCGCCCGGTGACCAGCTGGAAGGGCCGCGTGGAGATCTCCACACCCGCCTCGGCCACGCCGATGATGATGCTGCGGCCCCAGCCCTTGTGGCAGCACTCCAGCGCCTGGCGCATGGTGGTGGTGTTGCCGATGCACTCGAAGCTGTAGTCGGCGCCGCCATCGGTCAGCTGCGCGATGGCATCGACGATGTTCGGGTGGTCCTTCGGGTTGAGGAAGTGCGTCATGCCGAACTGCCGGCCCAGGGCCTCGCGCTCGGGGTTGAGGTCGATGCCGATGATCTTGTCGGCGCCCACCATCTTGGCGCCCTGGATCACGTTCAGGCCGATGCCGCCCAGGCCGAAGACGACCACGTTGGCCCCCGCCTCGACCTTGGCCGTGAACAGCACCGCGCCCACGCCGGTGGTGACGCCGCAGCCGATGTAGCAGACCGTCTCGAACGGCGCATCTTTGCGGATCTTGGCCAGCGCGATGGCCGGCACGACGATGTGGTTGGCAAAGGTGGACGTGCCCATGTAGTGCAGCAGCGGCTGGCCGTTCAGCGAGAAGCGCGAGCTGCCATCGGGCATCAGCCCCTTGCCCTGCGTGGCGCGGATGGCCTGGCACAGGTTGGTCTTGCGCGACAGGCAGAACTTGCACTGCCGGCACTCCGGCGTGTAGAGCGGGATGACATGGTCGCCGGGCTTCAGGTCGGTGACGCCCGCGCCCACCTCCAGCACCACGCCCGCGCCTTCATGGCCGAGGATGGCCGGGAACAGCCCTTCCGGGTCGGCGCCGGAGAGCGTGTAGTAGTCGGTGTGGCAGATGCCGGTGGCCTTCACCTCCACCAGCACCTCGCCGGCGCGCGGGCCTTCCAGGTCGACTTCTTCGATGGTCAGCGGGGCGCCGGCCTTCCAGGCGACGGCAGCGCGGGTCTTCATGGGTGAACCTCTTCGGGTGGTGGTGCAGGCGCGGCAGCCTAGCCGCATTGAGGCCGCGATGCCAGGGCGGGGCTATGGCCCCGGGCGCGGCGCCAGGCTCGCATCAAGGCGCAGGCCACAGCCGGCCGGCGGCCAGGGCCTGCTGCCAGTGGGCTGACCAGGCGTCCACCGCGGCCAGCGCGGCGGCCAGGCCTTGCTCGGCGGCCAGGCGGCGCGCGGCCAGCACCTCGGCCAGGCTGCTTTCACCCAGGGCCTGTCCGCGGGCCAGTGCCTGGGCGCTGCGCTCCAGCCGGGCGGCCGCCTCGGCGGCCTGCCGCCAACTGGCATGGCTGGCGTGCAGCCGCTCGCGGCGGGCGGCGGCTTCGGCCGTCAGGCGGCGGCGCAGCTCGTCATGCTGGGCCTGCTGGGCGGCCAGCCGGGCCGCACTGGCCTGCACGCCGGCCGCGCGGTAGGCGCCGCCCAGCGGCACGGTCAGGGCCACGCCGAACTGGCGCTCGCCGTCCAGCGGGCTGCGGCCCACGCGTACGCCGACCGTGGGGTCGGGGCGGCGCTCCAGCTCCTCGGCTCGCAGGGCGGCCTGCTGGGCTTGCAGCACGCGCTCGGCCGCCTGCCATTCGGGCAGGCCGGTGGCTTCGGCGAGCGAGTCGTCCGGTGCCGGCCCGGCCGGCGGCGTTAGGGCCGCCGGGGATGGCGGCGGCGGCAGGGGCCCCGTGGCCGACCCGGGCTCCACCCCGGGGAAGCGCAGGCGCAGCGTCTGCTCGGCCGTGCGGGCACGGCCCTCGGCGGCCACGGCTTGTGACCGCGCCTGAGCCACGGCCGCTTCGGCCTGCAGCCGCTCTACCTCGGACGCATCGCCCAGTTGCTGGCGCCGGGCCACGGCGCGGGCTTGCTGATCCAGCAGATCGGCCTGGCGCTGCCAGACGCGGGCGGTCTCGCGCTCGCGCCAGAGCTCCACCTGCGCATCCAGGAGGGCGCGGGCCTGCTCGCGCCAAGCCTGCAGCCAGGCCGCCTCGGCCGCGGCCACGCGGGCGCTGCCCAAGTGCTCGGCGGCGTCTTGCTTGCCGGGCAGCCGCCACGGGCGCTCCAGGCTCAGCGTCCAGTCGGTGCCCTGGCGGCGCAGCGGGTCGTCGGTGCGGCGGCGCTCGGCGTCCAGGCCCAGGGCCCATTCATGGGGGCCGACGCGCAGCTGCCGCTTGCCGGCCTGCTCGGCCTCCACCAGATGACGCGCGGCCTGCACGCCAGGCGACTGGCTCAGCACGCGGGCCACGGTGTCGGCCGCGGGCAGCAGGGCGGCGGAGCCGGTCTGATCGGCGGGGATGCCGCCGGGGGCGCCGACACTGGCCGTGGGCGTGGCGGGCGTGACAGGCGTGGCGGGCAATGGGGCCCCGGGCACGGCGGAAGACGCGGCCCAGGCCGGCGCCGGGCCAGCTGCGCGGGCCGCAGCGGACGCGGGGGCTGCGGGCATCGCGGCCGCCGCCAGCAGCAGGGCGGCCAGGGCAGGAGACAGCGGCCGGCTCATGCTTGGGCCTCCGACTGGGCCACTGGCCCGGCAAAGCGGCCGCGTCCCTCCACCGGCGTGATCCAGTAGCCGCCTTCCAGTCCGGCCAGCAGCTCGGTCAGCCGGCCGATCAGTGCCGTGCAGCGGTCGCGGTCGAGCAGCAGCCGGGCCACGGTGCGGCGGGCGAAGCCGCGCACCTGGTCTTCCTCCCGGGCCAGGTGGACGAGCGGGCCGCGGGCGGCCACCTCGTACATGCTGAACTCCACGTCGGCATGCTCGTCGGTCATCAGGTAGTCCACCAGCTGCTGGGCGGCATGCGCGGGCACCAGCACGGTCAGGCAGACGGTCGAGCCTTGGGGCTCCATGGGGTTCTCCTTCCAAGCCTTCAGGTCAGGATGCCGGGCCGGCCTGCGCCGGCAGGCCGAAGCGGCGGAACATAAGCGGCAGCAGCAGCAAGGTCAGCGCGGTGGAGCTGACTAGCCCGCCGATGACCACGACGGCCAGCGGCTTCTGGATCTCCGACCCCGGGCCGGTGGCGAACAGCAGCGGCACCAGGCCGCCGGCGGTGATGGCCGCGGTCATCAGCACCGGGCGCAGCCGGCGCCGCGCGCCCTCCTCCACCACGCGGGCCAGCGGCAGGCCGCGGCCGAGCAGCTCGTTGAAGTGGCTGACCATGACCACGCCGTTGAGCACGGCGATGCCCAGCAGCGCGATGAAGCCCACGGATGCCGGTACCGACAGGTATTGCCCCGCCAGGCCCAGGGCGAAGACCCCGCCGATCAGCGCCAGCGGCACGTTGGCCAGCACGAGCGCGGCCTGGCGCACCGAGCCGAAGGTGGAGAACAGCAGGAAGAAGATCAGTGCCAGCGCCACGGGCACCACCAGCGACAGCCGGCGCGCGGCGCGCTGCTGGTTCTCGAACTGCCCGCCCCATTCGATGGCATAGCCGCTGGGCAGCGGCACCTGCGCGGCCACGGCGGCCTTCGCCTCGTCGACAAAGCCGACCAGGTCGCGGCCGCGCACGTTGGTCTGCACCACCACATAGCGCTGGCCGCGCTCGCGATCCACCTTGACCGGGCCGTCCACCCGCCGCAGCCGGGCCACGCTCTCCAGCGGCACCGATCGACCGTCTTCGGTGGTCAGACGCAGCGCCGCAAAGTCGGCCGGCGAGCCGCGCAGCGCCTCGCTGCCGCGCACCACGAGTGGTATGCGCCGGCCTTCCTCGTGCACGGTGCCCACCGGGCGGCCCTCCACCCAGCGCCGCAGGTCGGCCTGGATGCGCTCGGCGCTCAGGCCGTGGCGGCCGGCCGCCAGGCGGTCGATCTCCACCTGCAGGTACTGCACGCCGTCGTTGCGCAGCGTCAGCGTGTCGGTGGCGCCGGGCAAGGCGGCCACGGTGCGCTCGATGCGCTGCGCCAGCTCGCCCAGTCGGGCCAGATCGGCGCCGTAGAGTTTGATGGCCACGTCGCCGCGCACGCCGGTGAGCATCTCCGACACGCGCATGTCGATGGGCTGGGTGAAGGCCGGCTCCACGCCAGGAAAGCGCGCCATGACGCGGCGCAGCTGGTCGGTCAGCCACTCCTTGTCCGGCTCGCGCCATTGATCGCGCGGCTTGAGCACGAGGAAGGTGTCGGTCTGGTTCAGGCCCATCGGGTCCAGGCCCAGCTCGTCGGCACCGCTGCGCGCGACGATGCCTTGCACCTCGGGCACCTCGGCCAGCACCGCCTGCTGCACACGCAGGTCCAGCGCCACGGTCTGGTCCAGCCCGATGGAGGGCAGCTTCTCCAGCTGCATGATGAGATCGCCCTCGTCCAGCGTGGGCATGAAGGATTTGCCGACAAAGGCGAAGACCACGCCGGCGGCGACGACGGCCACGCCCGCGCCGCCCAGCAGCGCTTTCTCATGCCCCAGGGCCCAGGCCAGGACGCGCGCATACGCGGCCGACAGCCGGCGCACCAGCCACGGCTCGTGCGCAGGGGCACGCTTCATCAGCCACGACGCCAGCACCGGCACCACGGTGAAGGACAGCAGCAGCGACACCGCCAGCGCAAAGACGATGGTCAGCGCCACCGGGGCGAAGAGCTTGCCCTCCAGCCCCTGCAGCGTCAGCAGCGGCAGGAAGACGATCATGATGATCGCGATGCCCGAGACCACCGGCACCGCCACCTCGCTGGCCGCGCGCCAGATGGCATGCAGCAGCGGCGGGCGCGCACGCCGGCCGTCGTCGGCCAGCGCGGTCTCGATGTTCTCCACCACCACCACCGCGCCATCGACCAGCATGCCGATGGCGATGGCCAGGCCGCCCAGGCTCATCAGGTTGGCCGACAGGCCGTAGAGCCGCATCAGCACGAAGGTGCCCAGCGCCGCCAGGGGCAGCATCAGCGCCACCACCAGCGCGGCGCGCAGGTTGCCCAGGAAGGCCAACAGCAGCACGACCACCAGTGCCACCGCTTCCAGCAGCGCCCGGCCCACGGTCTGCACCGCGCGGTCCACCAGGCTGGAGCGGTCATAGAAGGGCTCCACCTTCATGCCCGGCGGCAGCGCCGGCGCCAGCTCGGCCAGCCGTGCCTTGACGGCCACGACCACCTCGTGTGCATTGGCCCCGCGCAGGCCGAGCACCAGCCCCTGCACCGCCTCGCCGCGGCCGTCGCGCGTGACTGCGCCATAGCGGGTGAGCTCGCCGAAGCGCACATCGGCCACGTCGCCCACGCGGACCACGGCGCCGTCAGCCGCGCGCACGACGGTGGCCCGCACATCGTCCAGCGTCTGGATGGCGCCCTGGGCACGCACGATCAGCGCCTCCTCGCCAGCGGCCAGGCGGCCGGCGCCGTCGTTGCGGTTGCCGGCGGCCAGGGCGGACTCCAACTGGTCCAGCGTCAGACCACGGGCCAGCAGCCGCTGCGCGTCGGGCACCACCTCGAAGGTGCGCACCCGCCCGCCCAGGCTGTTGACGTCGGCCACGCCGGGCAGCGTGCGCAGTGCCGGGCGGATCACCCAGTCCAGCACCTGGCGTTTCTCGGCCAGCGACTGCGGGCCCTCCAGCGTGAACATGAACATCTCGCCCAGCGGCGTGGTGATGGGTGCCAGGCCGCCGGAGGTGCCAGGCGGCAAGTCCTGCATCACGCCGGCCAGGCGCTCGGCCACCTGCTGGCGCGCCCAGTACACGTCGGTGCCGTCGTCAAAGTCCAGCGTGATGTCGGCCAGCGCGTACTTGGACGTGGAGCGCAGCATGCGCTGGTGCGGGATGCCCAGCAGCTCCTGCTCGATGGGCACGGTGATGCGGGACTCCACCTCCTGCGGCGTCATGCCCGGGGCCTTGAGCACCAGCTTGACCTGGGTGGTGGAGACGTCCGGGAAGGCGTCCACCGGCAGCGCGCGCCAGGCGATCACGCCGGCGGCCACGCCCATCGCGGTGAGCACCAGCACCAGCAGGCGCTGGCGCAACGAGAAGTCGATCAATCGGCTGAGCACGGTGCCTCCGGATCAGGGCTGCACCAGCGCCAGCAGCGCCGCGGTGCCGGCCACCACCACCCGGGCCTGGGCCGGCAGCCCGGCCACGGCCGCCCGGCCCTGGGCGCTGGAGCGCACCTGCACCGGCTGCAGCCGGTAGGCGCCGGGCGCGGTCTCGATGAACACGGCGTCGCCGCCGGCATGGCGCACCACCGCCGCCGCCGGCACACTGGCCAGGGCCGGCTCGCCGGTGCCCGTGGGGCTGGCCTCCACGGTGGCCTCCACCTGCTCACCCGGGCGCAGCGGCGGCACGGCGGCGCGCTCATCCAGGGCCACCTCGGCGCGCACGGGCACCGTCTGCGTCGCCTCGTTCACCGCGCCGCCGATGGCGATCAGCCGCCCGCGCACGCCGCGGCCGGTCACCTCGACCGCGTCGCCCAGGCGCCAGCCGCCCACGGCCTGCACCGGCACCTGCAGCTCCAGCCACAGGCGCGACAGCCGGGCGATGCGGAACAGCACATCGGCCTGCTCCACGCGCTGGCCCACGGTGGCCGGCGCCTCCAGCACCACGCCGGCCAGCGGGCTGCGCAGCACCAGCTCGCCGCCCAGGCCGCTGCCCGCGCCGGCCTGGGCCAGCGCCCGGCGGCGCTCGGCCGCCAACGCCTGGGTCTGCTGCTGCGCCGCGCGGCTGGCCTCCAGCCGTGCGCGGCCGATCAGGCCTTCGCGGAAGAGCTGTTCGTCGCGCTCGGCCACGCGCCGCGCCAGGTCAGCCTGGCTGCCGGCCTGCAGCGCCTCGCGTTGCCAAGCCTGGCCCTCCTGGCTGTAGAGCACGGCCAGCACCTGGCCGGCGCGCACGGTGTCACCCAGGGCCACCGACTGCGACACCAGCCGCGCCGGCAGCGGCGCCGTCACCACGCGCTGCAGCCCGGTGGGCACGCTCACGCGCGCCGGGTAGCCGCTGCGCGGCCGGGCCGGCTGTGGCCCTTGCACCTGCACGCCCAGGGCAGCGATCTGCGCGGGCTGCAGCCGCACGGTGGGCGGGGCGGCCCGGGTGGCAGCGGCCGCCAGGGTCAGGAGCAGCGCCAAGAGCAACGACGCGGGTCGCGAGGGGAGCCGCAACGAAAGGGGGGTCAGGACGACAGGCTTCATGCCACCCGAGCCTGCCGCCCGGGGCTGAAGCCAATCTGAAGCCGCCGCGTGGCCCGTGGTGCTACGGTGACGCCACCACCGCCCGCCTCGCGTCCCCCATGCGCCTGCTGCTGCTCGAAGACGATGCCATCCTCGGCGAAGGCCTGAGCGGCTTCCTGCGTGCCGAGGGTCATGTGGTGGACTGGTTCCAGCGCCTGCTGGACGTCCCGGCGCTGGACGGCGAGCCCTACGACGCCTGGCTGGTGGACTGGCAGCTGCCCGATGGCTCGGGGCTGGACTGGCTGCGTGGCCTGCGCGCCCGCGGCCATGCCACGCCGGCCTTGATGCTCACCGCCCGCGATCGCCTGGCCGACCGCATCCGCGGCCTGGACACTGGCGCCGACGACTACCTGGTCAAGCCGTTTGCGCCAGAGGAGCTGCTGGCCCGTCTGCGCGCCGTGCAGCGCCGCGTGGCCGGCACGGCGTCGTCCGGCGTGACGCTGCGCGGGGGCGTCACGGTGGACCTGCATGCCCGTGCGGCCTTCCTCGATGGCGAACGCGTGGACCTGACCCACCGTGAGTGGAGCCTGCTGGAGGCCCTGGTGCAGCGCGCCGGCCGCATCGTGCCCAAGAGCACCCTGGAGGCCCTGCTGCTGGGATTTGGCGGCGAGCTCTCCAGCAACGCGGTGGAGGTGCACGTCAGCGGCATCCGCCGCAAGCTGGGCCACGCGGTGATCGAGACCGTGCGTGGCCTGGGCTACCGGGTGACGCCATGAGCCGCACCGGCGTGCCCTCCATCCGCCGCCGTCTGGCGCGGGTGGTCGTGGGCATCTCGCTGGCCTGGAGCCTGGCGGCCTTCGGCGTGGTGTGGGCCGTGGTCTACCACCAAGTCGACCGCGTGATGGACGGCGCGCTGCAGGAGTCGGCGGAGATCCTCTTCGGCCTGCTGCACGCCAATGCGGCGCAGCTGCCCATCGGCTCCGGCGGCTCGCTGCCCGCGCCGCCGCACGACGAGCACCTGGTGTGGCAGCTGGTGGCCGCCGACGGCCGCGTGACCTGGCGCTCGCACCGCGCCCCGGCCGCCCCACTTGCCGCCCCACTTACCGGCCCCGCGGCCGCATCACAGGTGGCCACGGACGAAGGTGACGGCTGGCACGTGCATCTGCTGCCGTTCGACTCGCGCGGCACCGTGCTGGTCGTGGCACAGCGCCACGCCGACCGCCGGGCCGCCCGGCTCAAGGCGGCCACGGCCACCGCCAGCGGCGCGCTGCTCGTCGGCCTGGCCTGCGCGGCGTGGCTGCGCCGCCGCGTGCGGGCCGAGCTGCTGCCGGTGCTGCAGCTGTCGCGCCAGGTCGCCCGCTACCACCCGCTTGAAGCCGCCGCCGGCCTGCCGCCGGCCACCCGGGCCGAGCTCGTGCCGCTGCGCGATGCCGTGCTCCACCTTGGCGAGCGCCTGGCCCAGCGCGTCACCAGCGAGCGGGCCTTCAGCGCCCATGCCGCGCACGCGCTGCGCACCCCGCTGGCCGGTGTCGGCGCCCAGCTTGCTCTGGCCCAGCGTGAGAGCCCGCCGTCGCTGCAGCCGCGCCTGCAACGCGCCCGCGAGGCCGCCGACCGCCTGGGCCGCGTGGTCACGGCGCTGCTCACACTGTTTCGCAGCGGCACCGAGCCCGCCTGGCAGAGCGTGGACCTGGTCGCGCTGCTGCGCAGCCTGCCGGTGGAGGGCCTGGCCGTCGAGCCGCCCGTCCAGCCCGCCCCCTGCCATGCCGATCCCGACCTGCTGGCCGCCGCGCTGCTCAACCTGCTGGACAACGCCCGCCGCTATGGCGCCACACGGGTGCAGGCGTCCATCGTCCAGGACGGCGTTCTCACCCGCATCCGCCTGGCCGACGACGGCCCGGGCATCGACCCCGGGCAGCGCCAGCGCATGCAGGCCGCGCTGGACAGCGAGCGCTATGACGACGGCCTGGGCCTGGGCCTGATGCTGGCCGACCGCGTGGCCCGCGCCCACGGCGGCCGCCTGGCCCTGCTGCCCGCGCCCGCCGGCTTCGCGGTGGAGATGACCCTGGCCGACAAGCCCGGCCCGATCGCTACTGCGCCGCTGCACGAAGCCGGCACAGCGGGCGGGTGAAGATGCCCGCCACGGTGAACCGGCAAGGAGCCCGGGCTGAGCCCGGCGTGAGCCGGGACGGGCCGTGAATGCGTCAGGAGCGCGTCGGCAGGGGCTGCAGACGAGCGCGGACAAGCCAGCCAGCGCTCAGCGCGCCGCGTGCTCAACGCTCAACGCTCAACGCGCCGTATCGCCCGTGCCCGCCCGCGCCTGCAGCGCATCCATGAAGAGCGCCGCCACGTCGCAGCCGGTCTGCTGCGTGATCTCCTGGAAGCACGTCGGGCTGGTGACGTTGATCTCGGTGAGGTTCTCGCCGATCACGTCCAGCCCCACCAGCAGCAGCCCGCGCGCGCCGAGCACCGGGCCCAGGGCCTCGGCGATCTCGCGGTCGCGCGCGGACAGCTCCTGCGCCACGCCCTTGCCGCCGGCAGCCAGGTTGCCGCGCACCTCGCTGCCCTGCGGGATGCGCGCCAGGCTGTAGGGCACCGGCCGGCCGTCGATCAGCAGCACGCGCTTGTCGCCCTGGGCAATGGCCGGCAGGAAGCGCTGGGCCATGATCGTGCGCTCGCCGTTGAGCGTCAGCGTCTCCAGGATGCTGCCCAGGTTGAGCCCGTCCGCACCAACGCGGAAGATGCCCATGCCGCCCATGCCGTCGAGCGGCTTGAGGATGATTTCCCCCTGCTCGGCATGGAAGGCTCGCAGCGCATCCATGTCGCGGGACACCATGGTCGGCGCAATGAACTGCGGGAACTCCAGGATGGCCAGCTTCTCCGGGTGCTCGCGCAGCGCCCGCGGATCGTTGAACACCTTTGCCCCCTCGCGCTGCGCCTGGGTCAGCAGATGGGTGGCGTAGAGGTACTCCGCGTCGAACGGCGGGTCCTTGCGCATCAGCACCGCATCGAAGTCGCGCAGCGCATGCGTGGCCGGCTCGCCGGCTTCATGCCAATCGTCGTCGCGCCCGGTCAGATGGATGCGCTGCACCCGCGCCTGCACCGGCGCACCACGCTGCCAGCGCAGCTGCGGCACCTCGCAGGCGAACACCGCATGGCCGCGTCGCGCGGCCTCGCGCATCATCGCGAACGTGGTGTCCTTGTAGACCTTGAAGGTGGCCAGCGGGTCGGCGACGAAGAGCAGCTTCATGCCGACACTGTAGTGCCGGGGCGACGGCCCTGCCGGGCGGCGGGCTGCGCTGCGGGCTCGGGCGCTAGAAGTCCCAGCTGAACGAAGCGCCGCCCGCACGGCTGTGGAACATCACGCGCTGCCGCGTGGCCCGGCAGGTCCATTCCTGCTGCGCGGCAGGCGCGCCGCCAGCCAGGGCCGACGGCGACAGCACCGCCGCACAGCGGGCGCCCGCATGTCGGACCGAGGCATAGCGGATCCACTCCACGCCACGGTCGCGGGCCGCTGCAGCCAGCGCCTGCGTCCCCGAGTAGTCCACCGGGTGTCCCCACACGGTGGCCTGCTCCAGCCACGGCGGCCGGGTCAGATCGATGGCGCGGCCCTCCACCGTGGCGTTGAAGAAGGTGTGGGTCGTGAGCAGCTCGCTGCCGTCTTTGGCCAGGCCGGCGGAGTCGATAATGAAGCGGTAGCGCCAGTAGGCGATCTCAGCGCACGCCGCATGCAGGGAGTCGGCCCCGTACCAGACGCCGGCCTCTCCGCTGCGGCGGAACCGGCTGGCATGCGGCGACGCATAGCGAAAGGGCGTGAACAGCAGATAGTGCAGCCCGGCCGCCCCGGGCGGAAGCGGCGGCTTGGAACCCTCCAGCAGGGCCTCCAGCGCCTCGTGTTCCTCGATGCTGTCCACCAGCTTCATGGTGGCACTGACATGCTGGCTCTCCACGCCGCGCCATGCCTGCATGCGGCGCTTGCGTGCCGAGCGGAACCAGTCGTCCTGCCAGGGTTGGGGTTGCTCTGCGGGCATCGGTCGCGGGCGCGACGGCTTCGCCGGGCTGGCGACGGCTTCGCCGGGCTGTACCGCAAGCGCCTCAGTTGGGCGCCCGCATGCCGTCCAGATAGGCCAGGGTACGCACCAGCCCTTCGGCGGTGCGGATCAGCTCGGCAGGCACGCCGTTGAGCGCGCGGTTGTGGCTGTTCATCCACGAGGCGCGCTGGGCATCGTTGCCGCCCACCAGCGCGTCCAGTGAGCGGAACACCCGCACCAGCAGCAGCGCCAGCTCGCCTTCCTTGCTCTGCGGGTCGATGCCCCGCTGCCCGGCCAGCACACGCGAGACAGTGGGCTCGCTGCAGCCCACGACCCGCGCCAGCGCCTTGCCGCTCAGCCCAAGCTGAGCCGCGGCGCGTGCAGCGGACTTTCCCAGCACCGAGGCGGGGTCCACTTGGGCGACAGGGCTGGCTTGCATGGCGATGAAATTCTTTCTGTGGAAAGAATATACCTGTTCGGCCAAGGTTTGGGGTCAGATCTCCACCTTCGACCCCAGCTCCACCACGCGGTTGGTCGGCAGGTTGAGGAAGTCGGCCGCCGCCGCCGCGTTGCGGTGCATGCTGGCGAAGAGCTTCTCGCGCCACGGGGCCATGCCGCTGCCCACGGTGGGGAAGACGATGTCGCGCGACAGGAAGTAGCTGGTCTGCATCTCGTCGAGCTTGACGCCGCGCTTCTCCAGCAGCCGCAGCGCCGCCGGCACGTCCGGGTCGTTCTTGAAGCCGAAGTGCAGCGTGATCTGCCAGCAGTCGTGGCCCAGGGACTCGATGTCGCAGCGCCGGTCGAAGCCGATCCACGGCACCTCGTGGTTGATCACGGTGACGAACAGGTTGTGCTCGTGCAGCACCTTGTTGTGCTTGAGGTTGTGCAGCAGCGCGTTGGGCGTCATGCCCTTGTCGGGCACCAGGAAGACGGCCGTGCCCGGCACGCGCAGCGGCGGCGCGGCGAAGACCGCGTCCAGGAAGTCGGGCAGGGCGATGGCATCGGCGCGCACGCTCTCGCGCATGAGCTTGCGCCCGCGGTACCAGGTCGTCATGAGGATGAAGACCACCAGCGCGATGGCCAGGGTGAACCAGCCGCCGTGGATCACCTTGACGATGTTGGCGCCGAAGAACACCAGCTCGATGGACAGGAAGAAGGCCGTGGCGCCCAGGCACAGCCACAGCGGGTAGCGCCAGACGTAGCGCACCACGAAGAAGGTCATCAGCGTGGTGATGACCATGGTGGACGTCACCGCGATGCCGTAGGCCGAGGCCAGCGCGCCGGAACCGGGGAACATGCCCACGGCCAGCACCACCGCGGCGTACTGCATCCAGTTGACCACCGGGATGTAGATCTGGCCGGTCTCCTTGACGGAGGTGTGCAGCACGTTCATGCGCGGCAGGTAGCCGAGCTGGATGGCCTGCTTGGTGATGGAGAAGGTGCCGGAGATGGTGGCCTGCGAGGCGATCACCGTGGCCGCCGTGGCCAGCCCCACCATGGGCAGCACGAACCACGCCGGCACCATGTTGAAGAAGGGGTTGTCCACCGCACCGGGGTCGGACAGCAGCAGCGCGCCCTGGCCGAAGTAGCACAGCACCAGCGCCGGGAAGACCACGTTGAACCAGGCCAGCCGGATGGGGCCCTTGCCGAAGTGGCCCATGTCCGCGTAGAGCGCCTCGGCCCCGGTGACGGCCAGCACCACGCTGCCCAGCACCACCAGGGCGCCCCAGCGCTCGTGCACCGCGAACTCCAGCGCATAGAGCGGGTTGAGCGCGCCCAGCACGCTGGGCTCGCGCACGATCCAGGTGGCGCCCCAGAAGCCGATCACCAGGAACCACACCACGGTGATGGGCCCGAAAAACTTGCCCACCGCGCCGGTGCCGTGCTTCTGCATGGCATACAGCAGGGTGATGATGACCACCGTGGCCGGCACGATGTAGGGCTTGAAGCTCGGCGTGGCCACCTCCAGGCCCTCCATGGCCGACAGCACCGAGATCGCCGGCGTGATGACGCCGTCGCCATAGAACATCGCCGCGCCCAGCAGCCCCATGCCGATCAGCACGCGGCGCAGCAGCGGCCGCTCGGCCGTCGCGCTGGAGACGAGGGCCATCAGCGCGATGGTGCCGCCCTCGCCGTTGTTGCTGGCGCGCAGCACCAGGATGACGTACTTGAGCGAGACGATCAGCGTCAGCGACCAGAACACCATGGACAGCACGCCCAGGATGTTGTCGTGCGTCAGCTCGGCATGGCCGGTGGCGAAGACCTCCTTGAGCGCATACAGCGGGCTGGTGCCGATGTCGCCGTAGACGACGCCCAGGGCGCCAAGGGTCAGCGCGGCGACTTTGGCCGGCGAGCGGGCTTCGGTGGAGGCGGTCACGTCGGCAGGGTGTCTCGGTGTGGGCCGGCAGGCGGCGGCTTCAGTCGGTGTAGACCTCGGCGTCCGGGTCGGTGGCTTCCAGCTCGTAGCTGGCGGCCAGCATGGCCAGGCGGCCGACCACGCCGTACATGTAGAAGCGGTTGGGTGCGCTGGCACCGGGCTTGGCGCCCGGGCGCGGCAGGCGGGTGGGCTCGGCGAAGGCCAGCGGCACGAAGCTCGCGCCCGGCGCGTTGAGGTTCTCGTCCACGCCGCGCTCGGCATGCACGCGATAGAAGCCGCCGACCACGTAGCGGTCGATCATGTAGACCACCGGCTCGGCCACGGCCTCGTTGATGCGCTCGTAGGTCGGCACGCCCTCCTGGATGATGACCTCCGACAGCGTCTGGTTGTCCTTGGTCACCGACATCTTGTTGCGCGTGCGGCGGTTCAGCTCGGTCAGCTCCTTGGCATCGCGCACCGTCATGATGCCCATGCCGTAGGTGCCGTTGTCGGCCTTGACGATGACGAAGGGCTTCTCGTTGATGCCGTATTCCTTGTACTTGCGGCGGATCTTGGTCAGCAGCGCATCGACGTTGCTCTGCAGGCATTCGGTGCCGGTGCCCTCCTGGAAGTCCACCTCGCCGCAGCGCGAGTACATCGGGTTGATCAGCCACGGGTCCATGCCCAGCAGCTTGGCGAACTTCTTGGCCACCTCTTCGTAGGCGTGAAAGTGCTGGCTCTTGCGCCGCACCGCCCAGCCGGCGTGCAGCGGCGGCAGCAGGTACTGCTCGTGCAGGCCCTGCAGGATCTCCGGGATGCCGGCCGAGAGGTCGTTGTTGAGCAGGATGGTGCAGGGGTCGAAGTTCTTCAGACCCAGGCGGTGCTTGGAACGCACCAGCGGCTCAAGGGCCAGGGTGCTGCCGTCGGGCAGGTTGAGCTGCGTGGGCACCGTGATGGTTTCGTCCAGCGTGCCCAGGCGCACGTTCAAGCCGGCCAGGGTGAAGATCTCCATCAGCCGCGCCACGTTCATCAGGTAGAACGTGTTGCGCGTGTGCTTCTCGGGGATCAGCAGCAGGTTCTTGGCCTCGGGGCAGATCTTCTCGATGGCGGCCATCGCGGCCTGCACGGCCAGCGGCAGCATCTGCTCGGTCAGGTTGTTGAAGCCGCCGGGGTAGAGGTTGGTGTCCACCGGGGCCAGCTTGAAGCCGGCGTTGCGCAGGTCCACCGAGGTGTAGAACGGCGGCGTGTGCTCCATCCACTCCAGCCGGAACCACCGCTCGATGGCCGGCATGGATTCGAGCATGCGCTGCTCCAGCTCGTTGATGGGGCCCGTCAGGGCGGTGATCAGGTGGGGAACCATGGGGCGTGGGCCTGGGGCGGGACAGTGGGGCCCATTCTAGGGAGGGCAGGCGATATGCCCTACGGATGCGCTTGGGGCGGGGGCGGACCGGAAGGAGAGCCGCCGGAAATGCCGCCGGGCAGGGGCCGGCGGCCATGAAAAAAGCCGCCGGACAGGCCGGCGGCTCGGGGGATTGGGGCGAGCAGGCCGGCCCGCAGGCCGGCTGCCGCGCATCAGTTGTGGTAGGCCGTCTCGCCGTGGTAGGTGACGTCCAGGCCCTCGCGCTCTTCCTCTTCGGAGACGCGCAGGCCGATCACCATGTCGACGATCTTGTAGGCGATCAGCGAGACGACGCCCGACCAGACGATGGTCAGCAGCACGCCCTTGAGCTGGATCCACACCTGGGCGCCGATGCCGTTGGAGCCGACGGTGGCCGTGACCCAGTCGGTGACCAGGCCCGGGCCGCCCATCGCCTGGGTGTTGAACACGCCGGTCAGCAGCGCGCCGAGGATGCCGCCCACGCCGTGGACGCCGAAGACGTCCAGCGAGTCGTCCGCGCCCAGCATCTTCTTCAGGCCGGTCACGCCCCACAGGCAGACGAAGCCGGCGGCGAAGCCGATGACGATGGCACCGACGATGCCCACGTTGCCCGCGGCCGGGGTGATGGCCACCAGGCCGGCGACGGCACCGGAGGCGGCGCCCAGCATCGAGGCCTTGCCCTTGAACAGCGCCTCACCCAGGCACCAGGCCAGCACGGCGGCGGAGGTGGCGG
Source organism: Burkholderiales bacterium (assembly GCA_016219375.1). Taxonomy (GTDB): domain Bacteria; phylum Pseudomonadota; class Gammaproteobacteria; order Burkholderiales; family Burkholderiaceae_C; genus Aquabacterium. Next base: position 28,921 of record JACRNC010000011.1, on the reverse strand, counting down.
TGAAGGTGTTCAGGAAGGCCAGCGCGGCGGAGTTGCCCGCTTCCAGCGCGGAGCCGGCGTTGAAACCGAACCAGCCCACCCACAGCAGCGCGGAGCCGACCATGGTCAGCGTCAGCGAGTGCGGGGTGAAGGCCTCGCGGCCGTAGCCGATGCGCTTGCCGAACAGCCAGGCACCGACCAGGCCGGCCACGGCGGCGTTGATGTGCACCACGGTGCCGCCGGCGAAGTCCAGCGCGCCCCATTGCCAGATCAGGCCGGCCTTGCCGTTCATGGCGTCCACCACATCGGCGCCGGTGTAGGCGTCCGGGCCCATCCAGAACCACACCATGTGCGCCATCGGCAGGTAGCTGAAGGTGAACCACAGCACCATGAAGAGCAGCACGGCGGAGAACTTGGCCCGCTCGGCGAACGCGCCGACGATCAGGCAGCAGGTGATGCCCGCGAACGTGGCCTGGAAGGCGACGAAGACGATCTCCGGGATGACCACGCCCTTGCTGAAGGTGGCCGCCATCGAAAACACGCCCGTGGCCGGGTCGAAGATGCCCTTGAGGAACAGCCGGTCGAGCCCGCCGATGAAGGCATTGCCCTCGGTGAAGGCCAGGCTGTAGCCGTAGACGGCCCACAGCACGACGATCAGCGAGAACGTGACCATCACCTGCATCAGGATGGACAGCATGTTCTTGCTGCGCACCAGGCCGCCGTAGAACAGGGCCAGGCCGGGGATGGTCATCAGGATGACCAGCAGGGTGGAGACCAGCATCCAGGCGATGTCGCCCTTGTTGGCCGTGGGCGCTGCGGCGGCCGGCGCTGCCTCGGCGGCAGAGGCGGCCGGCTCGGCGGCTGCAGCAGCAGCGGCAGCCGCAGAGGCCGCGGCATCCGGCGCGGCGGCCGCTTCGGCCGAGGCCGCCGCGGCCGGTGCGGATGCCTCGTCCTGGGCCAGGACAGGTGCCGCAAAGCCCAGGCCGGCGAGGGCCAGGGCGAGGGTGGCGAGTAGCTTTCTCATGGTTGGTGCAACTCTCTGGTGTGTGCGGAGCGTGCCGCGCGGCTCACAGGGCGTCCTTGCCGGTCTCGCCGGTGCGGATGCGGATGACCTGCTCCAGGCTGGTGACGAAGATCTTGCCGTCGCCGATCTTGCCGGTGCGGGCCGAGGACTCGATGGCCTCGATCACGCGGTCGACGATGGCGTCGTCCACCGCGGCCTCGACCTTGACCTTGGGCAGGAAGTCGACCACGTACTCCGCGCCGCGATACAGCTCGGTGTGGCCCTTCTGGCGACCGAAGCCCTTGACTTCGGTCACCGTGATGCCTTGCACGCCGATGGCGGACAGGGCCTCGCGGACTTCATCAAGCTTGAACGGCTTGATGACGGCGGTCACCATCTTCATGGCTGGCTCCTTGGGGAAGTGGGGATCAGAAAGACTTGAAGACCGACACCACCACGCCGGTCTTGCCGCCGTCGCGCAGGTTGGCGGTGGTGAAGAAGTCCTTGTCGCTGGTGCCGACGACCGACAGGCCCAGCAGCCAGCCGCTGAGGTCCTTGGTGATGCCGATCTTGTAGTCGGAGACGTTGTCGTCCTGCAGGCCGGCGTCCTTGCCGTTCTTGACGTACTGGTAGCCGTAGTGGGCGTTGACGCCCCAGCCCTGGCCGAGGTCGTAGGCAAATCCCAGGTCGATGTAGTAGTTGCCGTCGGTGTCCACGTCGGTGCCGTCGCCCAGGCCGAAGAAGTTGGTCAGGCCGTAGCTGAACTTCAGCGTGAAGTAGCTGAAGCTGGCACCGATGTAGAGCTCGCCCTGATCGGCGTGCTCCAGGCCGCCCTTGTCGCCGCCGCTGGGGTAGTAGTAGTACAGGCCGCCGATGTCGAGGTTGACCGGGCCGGCGGCGAACTTGTAGCCGCCGTAGAAGTCCATCTCCAGGCTGGCGCCGCGGTACAGGCCGGACTCGACGTTGGAGTTCCAGTTGCCCAGGTAGAAGCCGGAGCTGTGCGCGAAGTCGATGCCGCCTTGCAGCGTCGGGTTGTAGCCGGTCTGCGTGTAGCCGCGGAAGCGGTAGTCTGACGCGAGCGTGACGTTGCCGGTGAGGGTGTAGTCGGGCTTGGCCTCCTGGGCGATGGCAGAAGCAACGGGCAGCAGGGCCAGGGCGGTCAGGGCGACGAGTTTGTTCATGCAGGGCTCCAGGTGTGTGGACGCGGGGGGTGGTGAAGGGAAACGAGTGGGGCCCTTTCTGCACGATCCATGCCACGCACCGGGCCGGGCCGGCGCCGCGTGAGGACGTGACGGATCTTCACGCAAGGCCCCCGGTGGCGATGCGGTGGATGCACCAATGCGGGGCTTTGACAGGCTCGGACGCAGCCCGCGGCCGGTCGCTCACCAAGATGGGGCGCCGCCCCTTGCGGGGGAAGGACAGGCGCCCGGCCTGTGCCTACAGTCGCCGCCGCCCCGCCGGCGCCGCGCCATCCAGGCCGCAGCGTGTCCCACCCGCCCAGCCGCCCGGCCGCACCGCCCACCCGCGCCACCCGGCGGCCGGACCATCCGCACACCCGAGCAAAGAAAGAGAAAGAAGGAGGCCGCCCCATGTCGCTTGCCATCGTCCGCAGCCGCGCCCTGGACGGGCTGCAGGCGCCGCCGGTCACGGTCGAGGTGCACCTGGCCAACGGCCTGCCCAGCTTCACGCTGGTGGGCCTGGCCGACACCGAGGTCAAGGAGGCGCGCGAGCGCGTGCGTGCGGCGCTGACCAACAGCGGGCTGGAGTTCCCGCACAACAAGCGCATCACGGTCAACCTGGCGCCGGCGGACCTGCCCAAGGAATCCGGCCGCTTCGACTTGCCGATCGCGCTGGGCCTGCTGGCGGCCAGCGGCCAGATCGACGCCGCCAGGCTCGAGGGCTGGGAATGCGCCGGCGAGCTGTCGCTGGCCGGCGAGCTGCGCCCGGTGCGCGGCGCGCTGGCGATGGCGCTGGCCCTGCGCCGCGAGGGCGCCACCCGCGCCTTGCTGCTGCCGCCGGCCAGTGCCAGCGAGGCGGCGCTGGTCGAAGGCCTGCCGCTGTATGAGGCCGCGCATCTGCTGGACGTGGTGCGCGCGCTGCTGCCCACGCCGGCCGGCGAGGAGCCCCCGCCAGACGCCGAGCTGCGCCGCGCCCGGCCGCTGGCGGGCGGCGAGCCGCCGCCGCTGCCCGACCTGCTGGATGTGAAGGGCCAGTCCGGCGCCAAGCGCGCGCTGGAGATCGCCGCCGCCGGCGGCCACAGCCTGCTGATGATCGGCCCGCCGGGCACAGGGAAGTCCATGCTGGCCCAGCGATTCGCCGGCCTGCTGCCGCCGATGACGCTGGACGAGGCGCTGGAGTCGGCGGCGGTGCAGAGCATCGCCGGGCGGTTCGACCCGGCGCGCTGGGGGCAGCGCCCGCTGCGCCAGCCGCACCACAGTGCGTCGGCCGTGGCCCTGGTCGGTGGCGGCTCGCCGCCGCGGCCAGGCGAGATCTCGCTGGCGCACCGCGGCGTGCTGTTCCTCGACGAGCTGCCGGAGTTCCCGCGCGCCGCGCTGGAGGCGCTGCGCGAGCCGCTGGAGACCGGCGGCATCACCATCTCGCGCGCGGCGCGGCAGGCGGAGTTCCCGGCGCGCTTTCAGCTGATCGCGGCAATGAACCCCTGCCCCTGCGGCCACCTGGGCTCCACGCTGCGCACCTGCCGCTGCACGCCCGAGCAGGTGCTGCGCTACCAGGGCCGGCTGAGCGGGCCGCTGCTCGACCGGCTGGACCTGCAGGTCGAGGTGCCCGCCGTGCCGCCCGAGGTGCTGGCCGCCGCGCCCGATGGCGAGCCGACCGCGGTGGTGGCCGAGCGCGCCGCCTGCGCCCGCGCGGTGCAGATCGCGCGCCAGGGCTGCGCCAATGCGCTGCTCGACGGCCGCGGGCTGGATGCGCATGCGCAGCTCGACGCGGCGGCATCGGCCTTCCTGCAGACCGCCGCCAGCCGCCTGGGCTGGTCCGGCCGCGCCACCCACCGCGTGCTGCGCCTGGCCCGCACCATCGCCGATCTGGCCGGATCAGCCGGCGTGCAGACCGCGCACATCGCCGAGGCGGTGCAGTACCGGCGGGGGTTGCAGGCGCAGTAGACGACGGGCGGCAGGCGAGCACCAGGGGCGCCCCGGGCGGCGTGAGCTGCGTCAAGGGTGTGAGGCCGTTGAGGGCATGCCTCGCCTGGCTGTCGGCCGGCCGTCCGGGTCATCCGGGCCATCCGGGCCGTGATGCGGAGTGCGGCTGGCCGGTGCGCCCCCGGCGCGGGGCCGCGGCGGCGCGGCTCGGTGCCTCTGCGGACGCGCTGCGCCTGGCCGGTGCTCCCGCGAATGCGGGGCTATGCTGGCACCCGTCGAGCCCGCCCCGAAACAGGAGACCGCCATGACCGTTATCGCCCTGCGCCTGATCGCCTTTGCCTGCATCGCCGCCGCGCTGCCCTGCGCGCAAGCGGCCCAGCCCGCCGCGCCGGCCGCAGCCGCCGCCGCCAGCGGCCAGGCCGCGCCGGTGGTCAAGGTGGATGAGGCCTGGGCCCGCGCCACCGTGGCCGGGCAGTCGTCCAGCGCGGCCTACATGGTGCTGACCGCCGACGCGGCGCAGACGCTGGTGTCGGCCCGCACCGATGTCGCCGGCCTGACCGAGCTGCACGAGATGGCCCTGCAGGGCGACGTGATGCGCATGCGGGCGCTGCCCGAGGGCGTGCCGCTGGCCGCCGGCCAGGCGGTGGCGCTCAAGCCGGGCGGGCTGCACATCATGCTGATGCAGCTCAAGCGCCCGCTGCGGGCCGGCGAGGTGCTGCCCCTCACGCTGACCTTCAAGGGCGCCGACGGCCGGCTGCGCAGCCAGCAGGTGCCGGTGACGGTGCAGCGCAGCGCGCCGGGCGGGACGGGGGCGGGCAGCATGGGCGGCGGGCATATGGGTGGCCAGGGCGGCCAGGACGGCCATGCCATGCCGCCCGGCCACGGCCACATGCGCTGAACGCCGGCAAGCGCAGCGTGCGGTGCGCGGCACGGCACGCCTGAATGCGGCGCGACCTGGACGACGCCTCGCCGCGTGCAGCGAGCTACGCGCGGCACGTGTGAAAGTCCGCTCGCGCGGGCCGCAAGCCGTCGCAGCATCGGCCACGAGCCGGGCACCTGCCCCCGACCTGCCGAGCCGCCCGGCGCCCGCCCGCGCTTGTGCCCGCCGCTGCGGCTGCACTAAGGTCGGCTCAGCTCCACCCGCCACGCGCCGCCATGCCTGCTGACGCCATCCTCGCTCCGCTCTTTGCCCTGGCCGGCTGGACCGGCCTGGTGCTGCTGCTCATCCCGGTGGCGCGCATCCGTGCGGCGCTGCGCGGCCAGGTGCAGGCGGACGACTTCCGCCACGGTGAGTCGGCGCGCGTGCCGCCTGCGGTGTCGCTGCCCAACCGCAACTACATGAACCTGCTGGAGCTGCCGGTGCTGTTCTATGTGGCCGGGCTGATCCTGTACGTCAGCGGTGGCGCGGGCGAGCTGGCGCTGGGCCTGGCCTGGGCCTATGTCGCCCTGCGCGTGCTGCACAGCCTGGTGCACCTGACCTACAACCACGTGCTGCACCGGCTGGCCGTCTTTGCGTTGAGCAATTTCGTGCTGGCCGCGCTGTGGGTGGTGGCCGGGCTGCAGGTGTGGGGCGGACGCTGAGGGCGGTGCGGGCGGCGCGGATGGTGAGAGCGCTGCTGCTGCTGGCCGGCGCCGCGGCCGTGCTGCTCGGCCTGGGCCTGCTGGCCACGGGCGCCCTGACGCTGCCGACGCGGCATCCGCCGGTGGCGCTTCACTTCAGCGGGCCGGCGCTGCTGCTGCTTGCGGCCACGCCGATGCTGGTGGGCACGCTGCTGCTGGCGCTGGGCAGCGGGCGGCTGCAGCGGCAGGCGCCCGTTGCGCGGCTGCTGGCCGGGGTGGCGATCGCGGCCGTGGCGCTGGCCCTGTTGCTGGCGCCGCGGTATTGAGCGGCTCTTGACGGGCACTTTGCCCGGCCCCTTGACCGGCTCTTGGCCGGCTCTTCGACGGGCTGCTCGACCGGCTCCTCGCCGGGCCCTGACCGGCCCATCGGGCCGCGCGGATCAGTCGCGCACGGCGGTCAGCTCGCGGCCCTGGCCACGGATGTGCAGGCTGCCGTCGTCGCGGATGTCGAAGCTGCTGGCGGCCTTGAGGATCTGGAAGAAGGCCGTCTCGCGCGCGGCCACGTCGGGCGCGCAGGCGCGGCGGGTGGCGGCGACCTGGGCGAAGCGCAGCGCCTCGCCAAGCGACCAGCGGCCGCTGTAGTCGTTGCACGGGGCGCGGCCGGTGATGCGGCCGGTGGCTCCGGCAGGACCCTGCGTACCCGCGGCACCAGCGGCGGCCATCGCATGGGCTGCATGGGCTGCATCGGCCGTATGAACGGCACGATCGGCACGACCGGCACCAACCGCACGAAGGTCACCAAGGTCTCCGCCGGCGCCCGCCGCGCCCCCTGCCGGGTCGGTGGGTGCCTCGAAGCTCAGCGTCACCACGCGCGGCTCGGCTGGCAAGGCTTGGCCATCCAGCTGCGTGACGCGCCAGTTGCCGCGCAGCAGGGCGGCCGGCGTGCCGCCGCAGCCGTCGAAGATGCGGTCGCCGCGCTGCACGCTGACGGCGCGGGGATGCGGCTGGCCGGTCATGCTGTCGCGGCACAGGCGCTCGTGCACGGTCACGGCCAGCGGCTCGCCGGCCGAGCGCGCCTCCCAGCGCCAGCCACCCAGCACGGCGCGCGGCGCGGGTGCGGCGGCGTCCAGCGGGCGGTTGCGCTCGGGCAGCTGCAGGCGCAGCCGGCTGGCGCGCAGCTCCAGCTGCCAGGCCGGCTCATGACCGCGTGCGTGCAGGGCCTGCTGCGCCGGCAGCGCGGGCGCAGCGGGGCGACATTCCGCCAGGGCGCGGCCCTGCAGCGACACGCTCCAGCGCGTGCCCTTGTTCCAGGCCCAGGTGCCCGCATCCGTGGCCGCCTGCCAGCGCGCCCCGGAGGCGGCGGGTACGCGGGCCAGGTCCAGCGCAAGCGGCGCGGCGTCGAAGGCCAGCGGGCCGCGCAGGCGCAGCGCATCGCCCACCAGCTCGGCCACCAGCGCCTCCCGGCCGCAGCGCAGGGCGGTGACCACCACGCGCTGCGGCTGCAGCAGCAGGCGCCCGGCGTCCAGCGTGCCGCCACCAGCGGGCAGGCGCACGGCCAGCGGCTCGGCCACCCAGGTGGCGCGGCCGGCCTCTTCGATGCGCGCCTGCATCAGCAGCTCGCGTGACGCGCCCCGGGCGATGTGGGCCGCAGCGGCCGATGTTGCGGTCGATGCGGTGGCCGCCGGCGCCTGTGTCGATGCCGAGCCCGAGCCCGAGCCCGAGCCCGAGCCCGAGCCCGAGCCCGATGCCGATGCGGCAAGCAGCATCAGCTCGAACGGCTGGGGCAGCGCGCGGCCGGCCAGGGGCAGCCGCCAGACGGCCAGCGGGGCGGGGGCCGCAGGCGCGGCCGCGAGTGCGGCCGCCTCGGCCGCCTGGCGCACCTCCACCACCGCGACCGCGTCGCGCGCCAGCGGCGCGGGCAGGCCGTCTTCGTTGAAGGCCTTGAAGGCGAGCTCGCCGCTGATCCTCACCTCGGCCGGCGCGACGGCCGCCTGCGGCCCGGCCGGCGGGCGCTGGGCGCAGCCGAAGAGCGCAGCAGCGGCGGCGGTCAGTGCACAGGCCTGCGCGATGCGGCGCGGCCGGGTGGACCAAGGAAGCGAAGTGCAGGCGGGCAGCATGGCGGGTCAGCAGTCGGGGGCGATCAGCGCATCGGGCGCAGCCGCAAAGCATAGGCGGCGCCGGCACGCGGCCCACCGCACCTGCCCGAAGGACGATTGATGGACGGCCGGATCGATGGACGGCTCGATGGACCGCCGGATCGATGGCCGCCCCGGTCGGGCCGGCCCGCAGCGCCTCACACCCCCGCGCGCTCCAGCCTGAAGCGGCGCACCAGCTCGGACAGCCCTTCGGCCTGGTGGCGCAGGCTCTCGGCCGCGGCGGCGCTTTCTTCCACCAGCGCGGCGTTCTGCTGCGTCACGGTGTCCAGCTGCGACACCGCGGTGCCCACCTGGCCGATGCCGCTGGTCTGCTCGCGGGTGGCGGCCGAGATCTCGCTGATCAGGCTGCTGACCTGGCGCACCTGCTGCACCAGGCCGTCCATCGCGCGGCCGGCATCATGGACCAGGCGGGTGCCGCCGCTGACCTTCTCCTCGCTCTGGCCGATGAGCGTCTTGATCTCCTTGGCGGCGCTGGCGCTGCGCTGGGCCAGGTTGCGCACCTCGGTGGCCACCACGGCAAAGCCGCGGCCCTGCTCGCCGGCGCGGGCGGCTTCCACCGCCGCATTCAGCGCCAGGATGTTGGTCTGGAAGGCGATTCCGTCGATCACCGAGATGATGTCGGTGATGCGCTTGGACGCGGCGCTGATGTCCTCCATCGTGGCCACCACCTGGGTCATCACCTCGCCGCCGTGCGCGGCTGCATCGGAGGCGCGGGCGGCCACCTCGTTGGCATGCTGGGCGGTGTCGGCATTGGCCTTGACCGTGCCGGTGAGCTGCTCCATCGACGCGGCCGTCTGCTGCAGGCTGCTGGCCTGCTCCTCGGTGCGCTGGCTGAGGTCGGCATTGCCGGTGGCGATCTGCGACGAGCCGGTGAGGATGGAGTCGGACGACTCGCGCACCTGGGCCACCAGCGCGGCCAGCGCGGCCTGCATGTGCCCCAGCGAGGCCAGCACGCTGCCCGGCGCGGCGGCCTGGGCGCCGGGCACCGGGCCCAGGTCGCCGTCGGCCACGCGCTGGGCGGCGCGGCCCAGATCGGCCGGCTCGGCACCCAGGGCAGCCAGCACTCCGCGCGTGATCCGCCACCCGGCGGCGAATGCCCCGACGACCGCCACGGCACACAGTCCGATCAGCACATTGCGCAGCCGCACATAGGCCCCCGTAGCTTCGGCGATGCGGTCACGCGCCAGATCCTCCGTGAACCGCAGGTAAGCGGCAACGGCGCCCTCCAGAGCCTGCAACTTGGGCAGGCAGTCGGCATTCATGCGGGCAACCGCCTCATCACGCCGACCCGCGACGCCCATCGCCACGATGTCCAGCGCCACCGGGGCGTACTCCGCCTCGATGCGAGCCATGTCGTTGATCATCCCGCGCGCACGCTCGCTCACGTCGGGGGCGCGGCTCAGCTCCACCAGTTGCGCCATGCGTTCGGTGGCAGCGCGGTGCGCGGCCTGGGCTTCCGCCTTGTGAGCCGCGCGGGCCGCGTCATCGCTGGCCAGCACGATGTTGCGCGCCGCCAGCGCGCGCTGGTCAATGGCGGCCTGGGCCTGCATGGCAAGCCGCACCCGGGCATTGATGCCGTTGACGAACGCCTCCAGCCGGGCGTTGGACTGGCCGATCGCGTACAGGCCGGTCCCGGCCACGGTCAGCACCAGGGCAGCGAGGAGGCCAAAGCCCAGGCTCAGTCGCGTGCGCACGGTGATGTCATCAAGCTTCATGGTCACTCCACAAGGTTTGCTTCTACGTTCGGGAGGGCGTCCGGCATGTGGTGCCACGCGCAAGCCGCCTACGGGCAGGCCGCCGCGACTTGCGACCCCGCCGGCAAGCTTTACGGCTCACGCCACTTGAGACTGAGCGGTCCAGCCCTTGAACAAATCAGTTTCCGTGCGGTGATGCACGAAATGGGGCGGGCTTCCGGGGCAACCCCTTGACAGACCGCAACGTCGATGAAGTCATTTTCGCCCTGGCGAGCGAAAATGAATAAATTGATACGTTTGATAACGGGCAGATATCACATCAGCTTGATCTTTCCCGCCCGCGAAGCGTTTGACTTCACCGCCCGACAATCAGCAATGGCCCTGCTCACCCTCTACGACGTCTCCCTCGCCTTCGGCCACGTGCCGCTGCTCGACCACGCCGCCTTCTCGCTGGAGGCCGGCGAGCGCGTCGGCCTGATCGGGCGCAACGGCACCGGCAAGTCCTCGCTGCTGAAGATCCTGGGCGGCCTGGAGCGGCCGGACGACGGCGAGGTGCGGCTGCAGCAGGGCACGCGCGTGGCGTTTGTCCCGCAGGAGCCGGCCTTTGCCGGCGGCTCCAGCGTCTTTGACGCGGTGGCCGAGGGCCTGGCCGAGGTGCAGGAGCTGCGCCGCCGCTACGAGGCCCATGCGCCTGGCGAAGACCTGGACGCGCTGCAAAGCCGCATCGAGCACCTGGACGGCTGGACCTGGGAGCAGCGCGTGGCGCAGACGCTGGACCGGCTCGGCCTGCCCGGCGAGGCGGCCATCGAGGCGCTGTCCGGCGGGCAGAAGAAGCGCGTGGCCCTGGCCCGCGCGCTGGTGGCCCAGCCCGACGTGCTGCTGCTGGACGAGCCCACCAACCACCTGGACCTGGAGGCCATCGCCTGGCTGGAGGAGCTGCTGGTCGCCTTCCGCGGCAGCGTGGTGGTGATCACCCACGACCGCGCCTTCCTCGACCGCGTGGCCACGCGCATCGTCGAGCTCGACCGCGGCGTGCTGCGCAGCTACCCGGGCAACTTCGCCGCGTATGAATCGACCAAGGCGCGCGAGCTGGCCGACGAGGCCCTGGCCAACGCCCGCTTCGACAAGCTGCTGGCCCAGGAAGAGGTGTGGATCAGGAAGGGCGTGGAGGCCCGGCGCACCCGCAGCGTCTCGCGCGTGAAGCGCCTGGAAGACCTGCGCCGCCAGCGTGCCGCCCGGCGCGACAGCGTGGGCCGCGTGCGGCTGGACGTGGACGCCGGCGCGCGCAGCGGCAAGATCGTGGCCGAGCTGGAAGGGGTATCCAAGCGCTTCGGCGACAAGGTGGTAGTGCAGGGCTTCAGCGGCACCATCCTGCGTGGCGACAAGGTCGGCCTGATCGGCCCCAACGGCGCGGGCAAGACCACGCTGCTCAAGCTCATCCTGGGCGAGCTCGCGCCCGATGCCGGCACGGTCAAGCTCGGCACCAACCTGACGGTCGCCTACTTCGACCAGATGCGCGATGCGCTCGACCTGGAGGCCACGCTGGCCGACACCATCAGCCCAGGCAGCGAGTGGATCGAGATCGCCGGCGCCCGCAAGCACGTGATGAGCTACCTGGGCGACTTCCTGTTCTCACCCGCCCGGGCCAATTCGCCGGTCAAGACGCTCTCAGGCGGCGAGCGCAACCGGCTGCTGCTGGCCCGGCTCTTTGCCCGGCCGGCCAATGTGCTGGTGCTGGACGAGCCGACCAACGACCTGGACATCGACACGCTGGAGCTGCTGGAAGAGCTGCTGCAGACCTATGACGGCACGGTGTTCCTGGTCAGCCATGACCGGCGCTTCCTGGACAACGTGGTGACCTCCATCCTGGCCAGCGAGGGCGACGGCCGCTGGCGCGAATACGAAGGCAGCGTGGAAGACTGGCTGCAGCAGTCGCAACGCGCCGCCGCCCTGGCCGCAGCCGCCGCACGCTCCGCGCCCTCCCCCGCATCCTCACCGGCCGCCACCCCACCAGCCAAGCCCGTGAAGGAAGCCGCCGCCGGCGAGGCCGCCAAGCCGCGCAAGCTCAGCTACAAGGAGCAGCGCGAGCTCGACGCCCTGCCCGAGCGCATCGCCGCGTTGGAGGCCGAGCAGAAGACCCTGGAAGCCGAGCTGGCCGACCCCGCGCTCTACCAGCGCGACCCGCAGGGGGCAGCGGCCAAGCACACCCGATTCGCCGCCATCGACGACGAGCTGATGGCCCTGCTGGAGCGCTGGGAGGAGCTCGGGCAGCGCTGAGGGACCGCGCTGAGGGGCCGCGACCAGGGGCGGATGGCCCCGCCGGGGCACGCACCTTGCCCCCTGGGGCGGCATGAATCAGCTGATGCGTGACTGGAATGAGCTGTCGCCCTGGGTGGCGATTGCCGTGGCCTCGGTGGTGGGCGTGCTGCTGGCCTGGGTCGTCTACCGGGTGATCGACAAGGTGGTGCAGCGCCTGGCGCCGCGCACGCGCTTCATCGGGCCGGTGACGCGGGCCGCGCGCCGGCCGGCGGCGTGGTTCCTGCCGCTGCTGGTGCTCAACGTGGTGGTGCAGAACGCGCCGGACGACCTGCGCGGCATCGGCTCGCTGCGCCAGGCGCTGACCGTGGCGGTGATCGGCGTGGCCACCTGGCTGCTGGTGCGCATCGTCAGCGGGCTGGGCGACGCGGTGGTGGCGCTCAAGCCCATCGACGTGGCCGACAACCTGATGGCCCGGCGCCTGGCCACGCAGACCAAGGTGGTCACGCGCACGGTGATGTCGCTGCTCACGCTGATCGGGCTGGCGATGGCGCTGATGACCTTCCCCAGCGTGCGCCAGATCGGCGCCGGGCTGCTGGCGTCTGCCGGCGTGGCGGGCATTGCCGCCGGCCTGGCGGCGCGGCCCATCCTGGGCAACCTGCTGGCCGGGCTGCAGATTGCCTTCACCCAGCCGATCCGGCTGGACGACGTGGTCATCGTGCAGGGCGAATGGGGCCGGGTGGAGGAGATCACCGGCACCTACGTGGTGCTCAAGATCTGGGACGAGCGGCGCCTGATCGTGCCGCTGCAGTGGTGGATCGAGAACCCGTTCCAGAACTGGACGCGCAACAGCGCGCAGATCATGGGCACGGTGATGGTGTGGCTGGACTACCGCACGCCGGTGGCGCCACTGCGCGAGGCGGTGGAGCGCATCGTCAAGGCCTCGCCGCTGTGGGACGGCCGGGTGTGCGTGATCCAGGTGACGGACTTCACCGAGCGCACCATGCAGATCCGCGTGCTGGTGAGCTCGGCCGACTCCGGCAAGAACTTCGACCTGCGCTGCCTGATCCGCGAGGAGATCATGGCCCTGATGCAGCGCGACTACCCCGACTACCTGCCGCGCGAGCGCATCGAGGTGGACAGCCTGGCCGCCGCGCAGGACCGCACCGAGCCCGACGTGCCGCGCGCGCCGGTGGAGCAGCAGCGCTCGCCCACGCCCGAGCTGGAGCAGCCGGGCACGCCCGGGGCGCCGCCGCAGCCGTCACGGCCGGCCACGCCCTGAGGCAAGCCGCGGCGAGGGCCCGCGCACCGCTGCGTGCCGCAAGACCGACAGGCGATCGCGGACGCGAATCAGCGAGGGCCCGGCGCTCAGCCGCCCCCGGCTGCGCGCAGCGGCGGGCCTTCGCGGCGGGCCAGGATGGCCATCAGCAGCGAATGCACCTCCTGCGGGTCGTTGACGAAATAGCGCGCGTGGCTGGGCTCGCCGGCGCCCACGTGCACCGTCAGCCAGTGCTCGGGCGCGTCTTCGAAGACCAGCTCGTCGGTGATGTCGTCGCCCACGAAGATCGCGGTGGAGCAGCGGCTGTGGTCCATCAGCGCCTGCAGCGCCTCGCGCTTGGTCTGCGCCTGCGGCGGCAGCACGTTGAGCACGAACAGGCCGTCGATCACGCGCGGCGCCGGGCGCAGCGCGGCGGCGGCGGCACGCAGCCGGGCCTCGGCGGCCTCGGCATCGCCGGCCAGCCGCCAGTGCAGCGACAGGCTCACGCCCTTGTCCTCGATCAGGCTGCCGGGCAGCGCATGCGGCAGGCCGTGCTCGTCGGCCAGCTGGCGCAGCCAGCCGCTGCAGATGTCGCGCGCGGCGGCCGGGCCGCTGGCCGCGCCTTCGCCGGCATCGCCGGCCGGCAGGCCCTCGTTGCCGTGATTGCCCACCACATAGGCCAGCGCCGGCGGCAGGCGCTGCAGCAGCGCGGCGCGGTCGCGGCCGGAGATGACGGCCACCGGCGCGGTCTGCGCCAGGCGGCTCAGGGCATCGCCGATGCCGGGCAGCAGGTGGGCCTGCTCGGGCCGGGCGACGATGGGCGCCAGCGTGCCGTCGAAATCGAAGGCGAAGAGGGTGCGGCCGACGGCGGCGTAGTCCAGCGCGCGCGAGCCTTCCTCGGAGAAGAGGTAGTGCATGGGCGGATGCAGCGCAATCATCGTGCCCGCTTGTCCTGTACGTGCAGGGTGGCTGCCGGCTGGTCGCTGGGTCAGCGCGCCGGCTTCTCCAGGTCGGCCACGGACTGGCCGGTGGCGCGCTCGATGCGGTCGCGCAGCTTCTCGTGCTGGCGCTCCTCGCAGGCGTCCAGCAGCATGCGGCCGGCCCAGCGGTAGATGTTGAAGTCCTGCACCCGCTCGCGCAGCGAGCGCATGCGCTCGCGCTGCTCGGCCGGATGCATGGTCAGCGCCTGCTGCAGGGCCTCGGCGGCCTGGTCGATGTGGTACGGGTTGACGATCAGCGCCTCCACCAGCTCGCCGGCCGCGCCGGCGAAGCGGCTCAGGATGAGCACGCCGTCTTCGTTGTCGCGCGCGGCGATGAACTCCTTGGCCACCAGGTTCATGCCGTCGTGCAGGCTGGTGACCACGCACACGTCGGCGGCGCGGAAGTGGCGCATCACATCGTCGCTGTCGTGCTGCTCCACCAGCAGGTGGATGGGCGGCGGCGCGCCCTCGCGCGCAAAGCGGGTGTTGATGCGCTGCGCCTGCTCGCGCACGCGCTGCTCGAAGTGGCGGTACTCGTCCAGCGACGAGCGCGAGGGCGCGGCGATCTGCACCAAGGTGAAGCGGCCGATCCACTCCGGGTGCAGGTCCAGCAGCCGCTCCACGGCCATGAAGCGCTCGACGATGCCCTTGGTGTAGTCCATGCGGTCCACGCCGATGCCCATGCGGTGCTCGGCCGGCAGGCCGTAGCGCGCGCGGATCTCGGCGCGGTCGCGGGCGATGACCTCGGCGGCGTCGGCCAGCGGCCCGGCCCAGTGGATGGAGATGGGGTAGTCGCGCACCTTGGTGCGGTGCTCGCGGAAGGTGACCGTGTCGGTGTCGTGCGCGATGCGCGCCTCCAGGTACCGGTCCACCGTGTGCAGGAAGTTCTGGCAGTGGTAGGGCGTGTGAAAGCCCAGGATCGTGGAGCCCAGCAGGCCCTCCAGGATCTCGTTGCGCCAGGGGCAGATGCCGAAGCTCTCCGCATTGGGCCAGGGGATGTGCCAGAAGGTCAGGATGGTGGCGCGCGGCAGCCGCTCGCGCAGCAGCTTGGGCAGCAGCGCGAAGTGGTAGTCCTGCACCAGCACCACCGGGTCGGGCGTGCGGGCCTCGGCAACCACGGCGTCGGCAAAGCGCTCGTTCACACGCTTGTATTGCTTCCAGTCCTCCTCGCGGAACACCGGCCGCACGTGGGCGATATGGCACAGCGGCCACAGGCCTTCGTTGGCAAATCCGTAGTAGTAGCCGCGCTCTTCTTCCTCGGACAGCCACAGCCGGCGCAGTGTGTAGCTGCCGTCCTTGGCATCCGGCGGCACGGCGACGCGGCCGTGCTTGTCCACCACGTCGGCATCGGCGCTGCCGCTGCCGTGGGCGATCCAGGTGCCGGAGCAGGCGCGCATCACCGGCTCCACCGCGGTCACCAGGCCGCTGGCCGGGCGCTTGACGGCGATGCTGCCGTCGGCCTGGCGCTGGTGCAGATAGGGCTCGCGGTTGGAGACCACGATAACCTCCTCGCCGAAGAGGTGCTCGCGCAGCAGCAGCTTGAGCGTCTCCGGGCGCCACTGGATGGTGGTGTCCTTGAGGATGCGGCGGTCCTCGTGCACGCTCCTCAGCAGCCGGCGCAGGTCGCCCACCAGGGGCTGGATCTCGGGCGCGGCGGGCTCGAAGGGCCGCAGCAGGCCGTCGCCGCGCAGGAAGGCGCGCACGCCGTTGACCCAGCCGCGCCAGCTCAGGTGGGCCACCAGCACGGTGATCAGCGCGATCGCCAGGCCCAGGCCGACGAACAGGCCGATGACGTAGCGCTGCGTCTCCGCGCTGCGGCGGAAGGCAAAGCTGGTGTCGTGCAGCGTGACCAGCGTGCCCACCTCCACGCCGCCGGCGCGCAGCGGCAGCCGCGTCACGTGCAGATCGCCGGCGGGGGCGAGCTCGCCGTCGGGCGCGGTGGCGGCAGGGAGGCCGGCTGCGCTTTCTTCGCCGTCACCACGCGGCGACTGGGGCCGGGCGGCGCCGTCGCGGCCGTCGCGGGCCTGGCCGGCTTGACCGGCCTGGCGTTGGGCGTCCTGCCGCGCCTCGCGGCGGCCGGCTTCACGTCCGGCATCCCGGCCGGGCAGGCGCTCGCCCAGGCGCTCGCCCGAGGGCTGGCGCAGCGTGGACGGCGTGTTGCCGTCAAAGCAGCCGGCCTCGCGCGGACAGGCCACCGTGCTGGCCACCAGCCGGCCGGCGGTGTCGCACACGGCCAGCGCATGCATGCGCTCGTCGCGCGTCATGCGCTCCAGCGTGGCGGCGATGCGCGGGGCGTCGAGCTCGCCAGTGGAGGCGCTCAGCGGCTCCTCCAGCGCGTCGGCCACGAGCTGGGCACGGGCGTCCAGGTCGCGCGCAGCCCAGCGCATCAGCAGGCCATCGACCAGCGGCACGATGAGGTAGGCCAGCAGCGTCAGCGTGACGGCCAGCGGCACGACGAAGCGCAGCGACAGACGCAGCAGCGCCCAGCGCCGGGCCCAGCGGCTGGGCGGCGTGGCCGCCCGCGCGGCCGCGGCCGGCCGGCCATCCCGGCCGGCGAAGAGAGACCGGATCATGCGGCCGATGCTAGGTGCCGGGCCCGGCGAAGGCTGTAGGACCAGCGGCAGACGTGGGCGGGCCGGGCCAGCGGATGCACGCCCCTGGTGCAAAGCCCGGTCAGAGGTGGCCCGCCCCTGGCGGCCGGACCCGTCGAAAGCCACCTGCGGGCGGCCGGCGCGGCGCGGGATGCGGCCAGGAAGGTGCCGGGAAGGTGCCGCGGAGTGGGCCGGATGCAGCCGGCGTCCATTCACGGGGTCGGCGGCCGGCTTTCAGGGTGTTCGCCAAGCCGGGCGGACGGGGCGCTCACTACATTGGCCCGCATGCCCGCCGACCGCCCCTCCACCGCCGTCCTGCCGGCCGGCCGCGACACGCTGGCGCTCAACCGCTCGGAGCACACCTACCTGGCCGTGGACGGCATCGCCGGCACCGTGGCCCAGTGCTATCTGCTGCGGCTGGCCGTGGCGCCGGGGGCGCAGCCGGTCACGCCGCAGGCGGTGCGCCGCGCGCTGCGCGAGCTGCTCAGCGCCTTCCCGCGCCTGCGCGCCGTCATCGAGCCCACGTGGACGAGCTGGCGCCAGCGCATCCTGCCCGACGACGCCGCGCTGGACGAGCTGCTGGACGTGGCCCATCGCGTGGAAACCGGCGTGGACCCGCAGGACGCGCAGGCGCTGGAGCACTACCACGCCCACCTGCTCAACGAGCCGCTGTCGCTGGAGCGCGGGCTGCCCTTGCGCTCGCGGCTGCTGCCCCATCCCAGCGAGCCGGTGCTCTTCTTCAGCGTGCACCACGTGGTCTGCGACGGCCGCTCGATGATGCAGATGGTGGGCGCGCTGCTGGCGGCCCTGGGCGGCCAGCCGATGACGCCGCAGCCGCTGGAGAGCCCGTCCATGATCCCGGCGCTGCTGCCCGCGCGGCTGGCCGACTGGCCGCGCGCGCTGCTGGCCGGCTGGCGCGCCGCGCGCGCCGACCAGCGGCAGATCAGCGCCGGCCACATCGTGCGCCTGCCCGGCCGGCCGCATCCGCGCTTTTGCCGCATCGGCGTGCGCCACCACACCCTGGCGCTGGACGCCGACGCGCTCAAGCGCCTGGCCAAGTCGCACGGGGCCTCGGCCAACACGCTGCTGCTGGCCCTGACCGGCAGCGCCTTCTTTGCCGTCGCGCGCGAGGCCGGCACCAGCCGCGCAGACGACATGGCAGTGATGCGCATGTCGGTGGACCTGCGGCGCTACTTCCCCGCGGGCGGCGCGCCCAACTTCGGCAACTACGTCGCATCCGTGCTGCTGGCCGACCGCGCCGCGCTGCCGCTGTCGGAGCGGCTCAAGGCGCTGGATGCGCAGGTGAAAGGCCACCTGGCCCGCTTCGAGCGCCGCGAGCGGCTGTGGCCCTTCCTGCCGGCCGAGCTGGTGCCGGTGATCGGCCGCAAGGCGTATGCGGCGCTGGCCGCGCTGGTCAAGCGCCGCGACGCGCTGCAGCCGCTGAGCTGCCATGCCACCACGCTGGGCCTGGTGGACGGCATCAACCCGCCGGGCGCGCCGGTGCAGCTGGCTGGCTTCTTCCCCACGGTGCCCAACTTCTCGCCGCTGTTCGCCTTCATCGGCCTAAAAGGGCGCTACGTGGTCACCGTGAGCTGGCCGGCCGCCGAGATCGAGCGCGCAACCATCGACCGGCTGATCCACCACTTCGACCGCACGCTGGCCGAGCTGGCCGCCGCCCCGGTGGAGCAGGCCGCCGCCGGGCCTCGACCGGCTGTGCCGGTGTCCGCGGCCGACGGGCGGCTGGCCCCGTCTGCGCCGGCCACCGGCACCGCGCCCGCCTGACCGGCGCGGTTGCGCTCAACGCCGGCCCGTCGGGCTCTCGTTGCGCATCCTCTCAGGCCAGGAAGCCCAGGTTGCGCTCGCCGGCGTTGAAGCGGCTGAGGTTGGGCAGGATGGCCAGGGCGTTGCTGTCGCTCACGCCCATCCAGCGGCCCAGCGTGGCGGCGTACTGGTCCACCGACACGCTGGGCAGCAGCACGCCGTTGCCCAGCTGATCCGGGCTGCTGGCAAAGGCGCCGCCGGCATCGCCCACGCTGCCGTAGGTGGGGAAGCGGCCGTAGATGTCGCCACCCTGCAGCGAGCCGCCGCCCATCACCAGGTGATGCGCGCCCCAGCCGTGGTCGGTGCCGTCGCCGTTGCTGGTGAAGGTGCGGCCGAACTCCGAGCCGGTGAAGGTGACCACGCTGTCGCGCAGCCCCAGCTGGCCCAGCACGCTGTCGAAGTACACCAGCGCATGGTTGAGCTGGGCCATCAGCATGGCCTGCTGCGCCACCTGGTTGTCGTGCGTGTCGAAGCCGCCCAGGCTGGCATAGAACACCTGGCGCCGCACGCCCAGCGCCTGGCCGGCCACCATCAGCCGGGCGATGGCCTGCAGCTGCCGGGCCAGGCTGCTGGCAGTGGCCTGGCCGGTGCCCGGGTGGACGAACTGCAGCAGCGGGTCCTTGTTCTGGTCATAGGCCGCACCACCGCTGGGCGGCGTGCCGTAGGGCGCCGCCGCGGCGCTCGGCATCACGCTGGACAGCCGGCCCTCGGCATCCAGCGAGCGGCCGTAGAGCGTGGCCACGTCGGCATGCAGCGGGCGCGCGGCAGCGCCGCCGCTGGGGGCCGCGGTCATGATGCGACGCAGTGCCTGGTAGCCGGCGGTGGAGCCGTGCAGCGAGCGCACGCCGGTGGCCGCATCCACCCAGCCCACGGCGATCGGCCCGGTGGTGGACACCTGATAGGCCAGCGTGCTGCGCCCGGTCAGCCACACCGCGTTGCCGGATGCCGAAACAGCGGTGAAGGTGGCGCCGCTGCCGTTGCCAGAGGCCAGCACGTCGCCCATCAGGCCGCCCCAGCCCTGGCTGGCCCCCTCGGGGCGGAAGGCCTGCCAGGTCGAGCTCTGGTCGTTGTGCGAGAACAGCTTGGCCGGCTTGGCATGGCTGGCCTGGCCGTACTCCGCCTTGGTGGTGGGCGCGATCAGCGGCCCGACGTTGGCCACCACCGCTAGCCGGCGGGCGTCGAACAGCGCCTTCACGCCGGCCAGCGCCGGGTGCAGCGCGAAGCTGCGGCCCTGCACCGCCTGGGCCCTGGCCGGCGAGATGGGCAGCACGCCGCCCAGGCGCTCCACCGAGCTGGCCGCGGCCGACGAGTTGGGCGCCACGTCGCGCAGCAGCGCAATGCTGCTGGGCGCCTGGTTGCGCGTGGCGGTGTAGGCCGCCCACGACGCCGAGTCGGTGGGCAGCACCATGTTGAAGGCGTCGTTGCCGCCGTTCAGGAAGATGCACACCAGCGCGCGGTAGCCCGAGGCCGACTGCGCGCTGGCGCTGGACAGCGCCGCCAGGTTGAGCGCCAGCGGCCCGCCGCCGCCCAGCGCGGCAAAGGCGGCCGCGCGCTGCAGGAAGGCCCGGCGGCTGGCAGAAGAGGTGGTCATGTCGCGGCCCCTGGCTGATTCACTTGAGGACGATGTATTCGGGCGAGGCCACGGCCAGCGTCAGCGCCATCCAGATGCGCTGGCGCAGCTGCTCTTCATAGGCGCTGGGCGTGGTGGAGTTGGCCGGCATGGCCTGCACCGCGCTGACCAGCTCACCGCGCAGTGCCTCGGACATCGCGCCGTAGAACAGCCGCTGGTTGAGATGCTCGATCAGGCCCGGCACGTCGCTGCGGGCCAGGGCGCGCAGCGGGCTGGCGTTGAAGTCGGCCGCCGGCGAGTAGCGGTTGAAGGGCAGGCGCAGGTCGCGGCCCTCCCGGCCGCCGGTGTCGCTGATCACGCCCCACTGGCCGAAGCCGTGGACGATGCCGCTGGTCATGAAGTTGACGTAGCCGGCCATCGAGGTCTCGTTGGCGATCTGCATCTCCGGCACCACCATGCCGCGCGAGCCGGCCTGGGTGCCCGCCGGCACATAGCCCGGGCGGTAGAAGTTGAAGACCGAGGGCGCGTTCAGCGGCGTCTGCGCCAGCTCGGTGCCGGGGTTGTCGGTGCCGCGCAGGTCCACCTTGCCGTTGTTGGACTTGACGCCATAGGCGCGCAGCAACGCGGTCAGCCGCAGCACCGGCTCGCGCAGCTTGCCGTGCTGCGGGTCGCTCAGGTAGGCCAGGTTGCGCGCCTCGTTGTGCAGCAGGATGGTGGCCACGACGGTCTTCATGTCGCCGCCGGAGCGGCTGAAGGCCTCGGCCACGTCGCGCACATACCCGGCGCTGGGGTTGCTGGTGACCAGGCGCTGGATGAGCTGGCGGCTGATGAAGGGCGCGGTGTTGGGGTGGGCGGCCAGCGTGTCCAGCGCGGTCTTGAGCGCCGCCTCCGGCGCGGTGCCGGCGGGGATGGTGACGCCCAGGAAGCGCTTCTCGGACCTGGAATGGAAGTCCGGGTAGGCCTGCATCGGCGTGATGGCGCGGTTGGCATCCTGGTAGCCGTCCCAGCCGTAGAAGCGGCCCCGGTGCTTGTCCGGGCCGGCCCAGCTCCAGCCGGTGAAGACCTTGGCCAGGCCCTTCACGTCGTCGGCGGTGTAGGTCTCCACCGCCACGCCGTTGTTCATCACCGGCGTGCCGTCAGTGTTGAGCCTGACCAGGCCGATGGAGAACAGCTGCATCACTTCGCGCGCGAAGTTCTCGTCCGGCACGCGGCCGGTGGCGGTGTCCTCGCCCTGGTTGCGCAGGTGGGACAGGTAGATGCCCATCGCCGGGTGGCGGGCCACACCCTCCAGCAGCTGGCGGTAGGTGGTCAGCCCCGTGGTCTGCAACATGTCGAAGTAGCTGGCCACCATGCGGGTCTGATCACCGAGCGTGCTGTCCACGGTGGACACGACGAAGATCTGCGACAGCGCATAGGCCATGCGCACGCGCAGCTGGTCCTGGCCGAAGAGCGCGCGCTGGTAGAAGGCCTGCTGCAGCTCGGCCGACCGCGCGCGGTCGTTGGCATTGAGCGCACGGATGCGGGCGTTCTCGGCGTCCCAGTGCGTCAGCACCGGGGTGTAGGGCAGGGTCCACTGCCAGTCGATCCAGCCATTGAAGCCGCGGCGGTTGACCTCGGCCAGCTGCGCGTCGTCCGGGCCGAACGTGGCCTGGGCCAGGAAGCGCCGGGCGTCCGCATCGCTGGCCGGCTTGACGGCCTGGGCGCGGGCATTGGGCCCCTGGCCGGCGTCCCCGGAGCTGCCGCCGCCGCAGGCGGCCAGCAGCACGGCCGCGGCCAGCGCGGCAGCCCATGTGCGCAGCGGTCGGCGTGGCGCAGCCGGCGCGCAGCTCAGCAGTTGCCGGGCGCGCGGCCCGGCCTTGTCCCCATCCCTCATCTCAGCCCCCTCCGGGCAGCGGCCCCTCAGCGGGCTGCTGGTAGCGGCATCCGTGCCGGGCCTTCTTCTGACGAAATCTGCCCGTTAACCGGCCGCGACGGCCGGCTGCCTGTGCTTTTGTGGGCCGGCGCGCCGCTCGGCCGCCCTACGCTCCGTTACGAAGCCGGGCGGGCCTGACCACGCTGGTCGGCGGCAGAGTGTGTAACGGCAACCTGTAAGCAGGTGTGCGCCGTGCGGGCCGAGCGGTCAAAGGCCCCGCAGACGTGGGGAGAGTGAGCGCCCACGGGCACGCCGCCGCACGCGGCGGCAGCGGCCGGGGCCGGGTTCAGAGCAGCGGCGCGAGCGCCCGGCGAGCGTCCGCCTCGCTCAGCCCGCAGCGCAGCGCCCAGTCGTGCAGCTGGTCCTCGCCGATCTTGCCGACGTTGAAGTAGGCGGCATCGGGGTGCGCCAGGTAGAAGCCCGAGACGCTGGACGCCGGCCACATCGCCAGGCTGTCGGTCAGGCTCATGTGGATCTCGTGCGCGTCGAGCACGCGGAAGAGATCGCGCTTGACCAAGTGGTCCGGGCAGGCCGGGTAGCCCGGCGCCGGGCGGATGCCGCGGTAGGCCTCGCGGATGAGCTGCTCGTTGCTCAGCGCCTCATCCGGCGCATAGCCCCACAGCTCGGTGCGCACGCGCTGGTGCAGCCGCTCGGCGAAGGCCTCAGCCAGCCGGTCGGCCAGGGCCTTGAGCATGATGGACGAGTAGTCGTCGTGCTGGGCCAGGAACTCGGCCTCCTTGTGCTCCAGCCCCAACCCCGCGGTCACGGCGAACAGGCCGATGTAGTCGGGCTGCACGCCCTTCGGCGCCACGAAGTCGGCCAGGCAGCGGTTGGGCCGGCTGACCCGGCTGCCATCGGGCAGCGTGTCCACCGGGCGCTCGGTCTGCATGCGCAGGCCGCGCCAGGTCATCAGCACCTCTCGCCGGTGCTCGTCGCGGTAGATCTCGATGTCGTCGTCACCCACGCTGTTGGCCGGCAGCAGGGCCATCACGCCATGCGCCGTCAGCCAGCGGCCCTGGATGATCTTCTGCAGCATGGCCTGGGCGTCGGCGAACACGCGGCGGGCCTCCTCGCCCACCACCTCGTCTTGCAGGATGGCCGGATAGGGCCCGGCCAGGTCCCAGGTCTGGAAGAACGGGCCCCAGTCGATATAGGCCGCCAGCTCCGCCAGGTCCTGGTTCTTGAACACGCGCCGGCCGGGGGCCTTGGGCTTGGGCGGCGTGTAGCCCGTCCAGGCGATCGGCGTCTTGTTGGCCCGGGCCTGGGCCAGCGGCACCAGCGGCGTGGCCTTCTTGCCGGCATGCAGGGCGCGCACGTGGTCGTAGTCGGCCTGCAGCTCGGCCAGGAAGGCAGCGCTGCGGTCCTCGGACAGCAGGTCGGTGCACACGCCCACGCTGCGCGAGGCATCGGGCACGTAGACCACCGGGCCTTCGTAGTGCGGCGCGATCTTCACCGCGGTGTGCACGCGGCTGGTCGTCGCCCCGCCGATGAGCAGCGGCGTGCGCCGCTCGCGGAAGTAGGCATCACGCTGCATCTCGGCCGCCACATGCTGCATCTCTTCCAGGCTGGGCGTGATCAGGCCCGACAGGCCGATGATGTCCGCGCCCACCTCCTTGGCCTTGTCCAGGATGGTCTGGCACGGGACCATCACGCCCATGTTGACCACCTCGAAGTTGTTGCACTGCAGGACCACGGTGACGATGTTCTTGCCGATGTCGTGCACGTCGCCCTTGACGGTGGCGATCACGATCTTGCCCTTGGCTTTGACCTCACCGCCGGCGGCCGCCAGCTGCGCCTTCTCGGCCTCGATGTAGGGCAGCAGGTGAGCCACGGCCTGCTTCATCACGCGGGCGCTCTTGACCACCTGGGGCAGGAACATCTTGCCCGCGCCGAACAGGTCGCCCACCACGTTCATGCCGGCCATCAGCGGGCCTTCGATCACGTGCAGCGGCCGGCCGCCCTTGGCCTCGATCTGGCGCCACACGGCCTCGGTGTCCTCGGTGATGAAGTCGGTGATGCCGTGCACCAGCGCATGCGTCAGCCGCTCTTCCACCGGCTTGGCCCGCCAGGCCAGCTTGGCGCTGTCGTCCTTGGCCGCGCCCTTGGCCCGCTCGGCGATCTCGATCAGCCGCTCGCTGGGCGACAGCTCGGGCTCGCCGGGCTTGTACGCGGGCTTGCGGTTGAGCACCACGTCTTCCACGCGCTCGCGCAGCTCCGCGTCCAGCTCGTCATACACGCCCACCATGCCGGCGTTGACGATGCCCATGTCCATGCCCGCCTGGATGGCGTGGTAGAGGAACACGGTGTGGATCGCCTCGCGCACCGGCTCGTTGCCGCGGAAGCTGAAGGACACATTCGACACGCCGCCCGACACCTTGGCGCCGGGCAGGTTGACCTTGATCCAGCGCGTGGCCTCGATGAAGTCCACCGCGTAGTTGTCGTGCTCCTCGATCCCCGTGGCGATCGCAAAGATGTTGGGGTCGAAGATGATGTCCTCGGGCGGGAAGCCCACCTCGTCCACCAGGATGCGATAGGCCCGCTCGCAGATCTCGATCTTGCGCTGGTAGGTGTCGGCCTGGCCCTGCTCGTCGAATGCCATCACCACGGCGGCGGCGCCGTAGCGCTTGATGAGCTTGGCCTGGTGCTTGAAGGCGTCCACGCCCTCCTTCAGCGAGATCGAGTTGACGATGCCCTTGCCCTGGATGCACTTCAGGCCGGCCTCGATCACCTCCCACTTAGAGCTGTCGATCATGATCGGCACGCGCGCGATCTCGGGCTCCGAGGCGATGAGGTTGAGGAAGCGCACCATCGCGGCCTTGCTGTCCAGCATGGCCTCGTCCATGTTGATGTCGATGATCTGCGCGCCGTTCTCCACCTGCTGACGGGCGACGGAGAGCGCATCCTCGAAGCGCCCCTCCAGGATCATCCGCGCGAACGCCTTGGAGCCGGTCACGTTGGTGCGCTCGCCCACGTTGACGAACAGCGTGCCCGCGCCGATGGCCACCGGCTCCAGGCCGGACAGGCGCAGCGGCGGCGGCGCGGTGGTGGTCGACGCAGGGGCCGCGTCGGGCGCGGCAGGATGGGCGTGGTCGGCGGCTGCGGTCATGGCGGCAGGCGATGCGCGGGGCGCATGCGGTTGCGCGGACCGTCCGTGCCGCACGGCCCACAGCGCGGGGCGGGCGCGGCGCGCTCGCCCGCCACCGGCGCCGCGCGGCGCCCGGCGGGCCGCATCGGATCAGGGACGAGGCGAGCGCCGTTGGTCATCGCCCCGGAGCAGCAGCGGCCGCCCCAAAGGCAAAGCCGCGCGGCCCCTTGCAGGGCAGCGCGGCCGCTGTGCCAAGCCTGGCGGCCCTCCCGGGCCGTCGCAGCGCTCCTTGGCCAGCCCTGCGATTGTAGGGACGCGGTATCCGGGCCGGGCCCGGCGCGTGCCCCCGGCCCTGGTCAGGCCGTGGCCGTCAGCAGTCGGTAGAGCTCGTCCTTCAGGCGCACGCGCTCGACCTTCAGCCGCTCCAGCTCGTCCTCGGACGTGTGCTCGATGCGCTCCTCGATGCGCACGACGCGCTTGTCCAGCTCCTCGTAGGCCCGCTCCAGGCGGCTGAAATGACTGTCGCCCTTGAGCGCGTGGATGCGCTCGCGCAGCTCGGGGAAGTCCTTGATCAGCGGGTGGTGCTCGGTCGGCATGCGGTCTCCTGGTGGTCTGCAGGTGGGATCTGTGGGGCCCCGCCAGAGCGGCGGGCGGCAGGGTCAGGCTGCCTGACCCGTCCCATTGTTCGCACGGCCGGCCGATCCGCCATTGAGATGCGTCAAGCCGCGCCGGGCCGGCCCGCGCACCGGCTCACCCCTGAGGGGGCCGGCAAATCACTGTACAAACATCCAGCATCGGCGATAATGCGGCCGAACTTTCTGTTGGAGACAGCCACGATGGACGCCCCGGTCAAGCCCCCCCTGAATCCCGAGAAGGCCAAGGCCCTGCAGGCCGCGCTGGCCCAGATCGAAAAGCAGTTCGGCAAGGGCTCCATCATGCGCCTGGGCGAGGGCGAGGTGGCCGAGGACATCCAGGTCGTCTCCACCGGCTCGCTGGGCCTGGACATCGCCCTGGGCGTGGGCGGCCTGCCACGCGGCCGCGTCATCGAGATCTACGGCCCCGAGTCCTCCGGCAAGACCACGCTCACGCTGCAGGTCGTGGCCGAGATGCAAAAGCTCGGCGGCGTCTGCGCATTCGTCGATGCCGAGCACGCTCTGGACGTGCAGTACGCGCAAAAGCTCGGCGTGGACCTGCACGACCTGCTCATCTCCCAGCCCGACACCGGCGAGCAGGCCCTGGAGATCGTCGACGCCCTGGTGCGCTCCGGCTCGGTGGACCTGATCGTCGTCGACTCCGTCGCCGCCCTGGTGCCCAAGGCTGAAATCGAAGGCGAGATGGGCGACAGCCTGCCCGGCCTGCAGGCCCGCCTGATGAGCCAGGCCCTGCGCAAGCTCACCGCCACCATCAAGAAGACCAACTGCACCGTCATCTTCATCAACCAGATCCGCATGAAGATCGGCGTGATGTTCGGCTCGCCTGAGACGACCACCGGCGGCAACGCGCTGAAGTTCTACGCCTCCGTGCGCCTGGACATCCGCCGCGTCGGCTCCATCAAGAAGGGCGACGAGGTCATCGGCAACGAGACCAAGGTCAAGGTCGTCAAGAACAAGGTCTCGCCGCCCTTCAAGACGGCCGACTTCGACATCCTTTACGGCGAAGGCATCAGCCGCGAGGGCGAGATCATCGACCTGGGCGTGGCCCAGCGCATCGTCGACAAGTCCGGCGCCTGGTACGCCTACAACGGCGAGAAGATCGGCCAGGGCAAGGACAACGCCCGCGAGTTCCTGCGCGAGAACCCCGAGCTGGCCTACGAGATCGAGAACAAGATCCGCGAGCAGCTGGGCATCACGCTGCTGCCGCCGGCCACCGGAGCCGCGCAGGAGTAAGGCACATGGCGCACCCGGGTGCCAAGCGCGCAGCGATGACACCCGCAATGACTCCGTCCTTCATCCCATCCTTGAGCAGCCGGGCATGACCCGGCTGCTGTCTTTGCAGGGCGCAGCCCGTTTCGCTGCGCGTGCACCATGCCGCGCCCCAAGCCCGAGCTGTCGCTGAAAGCCCGCGCGCTGCGCTTCCTGGCTGCGCGCGAGCATTCCCGGCTGGAGCTCGCGCGCAAGCTGGCCCGCCACAGCGAAGACGCCGACGAGATCGAGCGCGTGCTCGATGACTTCGCCGCCCGCGGCTGGCTGTCGGCCGAGCGCTTTGCCGAATCCGTCGCCCACCGCCGCGCCAGCCGCTACGGCAGCGCCCGCATCCGCCAGGAGCTGCAGCAGCACGGCGTGGAGCGCGAGGTCGCCGCCCCGGTGCTCGCCGCACTGCAGGCCACCGAGCTGGAGCGCGCCACCGCGCTGTGGCGTCAGCGCTTCGGCCGCCCGCCACGCGACCTGACCGAGCGCGCGCGGCAGCAGCGCTTCCTGCTCGCCCGCGGCTTTTCCGGTGACACCGTGCGCCGCGTGCTGCGCACGGCCGCTGAAGGCATTGCCGACGGCCCCGGCCAGGATTGGGACGACTCGGACGCCAGCTGAGACGCCACCTCACTGAGCCCCGCCCGCCATCCGGGCCGTGCGCAGAGCTGCAGCCAAAGCGCACGCAGGCCGCCTTTACCGCGATGGCCCTGCGCCCTCGCCGCCGTGCGCAACGGCAGATCGCCCTTGCTTGCCCCCATGCGCGGCACTTTGCCCGGCACCCTTGCACGGCACGCCCACTACGACCCAAGCAATACAAGGCGGCTTGAACTGGCGGCCACCCCGGCCGTGCCCTGCAAGACCTGCCATGACGACGTAGCATCCCGCCGGCCAGCCGCCTCGCGGCGCAGGCGACCCTACCCGCGCACCCGCAGCCCGCCACACACCGGAGCCCTCGCATGACCAGCGTCTACGACTTCCAGGCCACCTCCATCACCGGCCAGCCCGTCTCGCTCAGCGAGTTCCGCGGCAAGCCGCTGCTCATCGTCAACACCGCCAGCAAGTGCGGCTTCACACCGCAGTTCGAAGGCCTGGAGCAGCTGTGGAAGACCTACGGCCCGCGCGGCCTGGTCATCGTCGGCTTCCCGTGCAACCAGTTCGGCAGCCAGGACCCGGGCAGCGAGTCCGAGATCGCCTCCTTCTGCCAACTCAACTACGGCGTGAGCTTCCCGATGATGGCCAAGATCGACGTCAACGGCAGCGACGCCCACCCGCTCTACAAGTGGCTCACCGAAGAAGCCCCCGGCATCCTCGGCACCAAGGCCATCAAGTGGAACTTCACCAAGTTCCTCATCGGCCGCGACGGCCAGGTCATCAAGCGCTACGCGCCGACCGACAAGCCGAAGGATCTGGCGGGGGATATCGAGCGCGCGCTGGGGTGAGCAGCCACGCCGCTGGAGCGCGTACGGCCCGCGTACCAACGATCCCCTAGAGCCAATTCGTCCCCACGTGTGCGGGGAACGCTCCTAGATCTTCTTGTTCGCGCCCTTGGCCTACGGTTCATCCCCACGCACGGGAACGTGGCAACCCGCACGGCAAGGGCTTGATCGAACGCGTTCATCCCCACGCGCGTGGGAACGCGGAGCGACCAGCCGGGCAGGTCGCCGCGGCGCACCGTTCATCCCCACGCGCGTGGGGAACGCGCCATCGTCGTTGAGCAAGATGCATTCGGCGTCGGTTCATCCCCACGCGCGTGGGGAACGCCGTGCGCCACGAGTTCAAGTATCCGAAGGCGTCGGTTCATCCCCACGCGCGTGGGGAACGCTTGGGTATTAGGCTTCGCGTCTGACTACACACCGGTTCATCCCCACGCGCGTGGGGAACGCGGACCGCCTGCGCGACAAGCTGGGTCTGACCGAGGTTCATCCCCACGCGCGTGGGGAACGCCTTGACCAGCTCGCACGACTGGCCCAGCTGGGCGGTTCATCCCCACGCGCGTGGGGAACGCCGTGGGAGGCATGGCGGGTGCGGGCGGCAGCTGCGGTTCATCC
>JACRNC010000010.1 GCA_016219375.1 Burkholderiales bacterium | reverse complement strand
TGCCCACGGCAGCCTGCTGCTCAACACCGTCACCGGCGCCTGGACCTACACGCCCAACGCCGACTACAACGGCCCGGACAGCTTCGCCATCGCCGTCATCGACCCCAGCGGTGCGAAGACGGTTTCCACCGTCACGGTCGGCGTCACGCCGGTCAACGATTTGCCCGGCAGCGCCGACGTGAGCCGCACGACCGCCGAGGACAACGGCTACACGATCACGGCGGGCGACTTCGCGTTCAGCGACGCGGATGCGGGCGCCTCGCTGCAGGGCGTGCGCATCGACACGCTGCCGACGGCTGGCACGCTGCTGCTCGATGGCGTAGCGGTCGCGGCGGGTGCGGTGGTCTCGGCCGCCGACATCGCCGCCGGCAAGCTGGTCTTCCAGCCCGCGGCCAATGCCAACGGTGCTCCCTACGGCTCCTTCACCTTCAGCGTGCAGGACAACGCCGGCGCCTTCGACGCCGCGCCCAACACCTTCACGCTGAGCGTCACGCCGGTGAACGACGCGCCGGTGATCACCGACCCGGCGGCCAATCCGGCCGGCGACTACGCCGTGACGACGCTGGAAGACACGGCTGCCCACGGCAGCCTGCTGCTCAACACCGTCACCGGCGCCTGGACCTACACGCCCAACGCCGACTACAACGGCCCGGACAGCTTCGCCATCGCCGTCATCGACCCCAGCGGTGCGAAGACGGTTTCCACCGTCACGGTCGGGGTCACGCCGGTCAATGACCTGCCGACCAGCGCCGACGTGGCCCGCACCACGGTCGAGGACAACGGCTACACGCTGAGCTCGTCGGACTTCGCGTTCAGCGACGCGGATGTGGGCGCCTCGCTGCAGGGCGTGCGCATCGACACGCTGCCCACTGCCGGCACGCTGCTGCTGAACGGCGCGGCCATCACGGCCGGCGCGGTGGTCAGCCTGGCCGACATCACGGCCGGCAAGCTGGTCTTCCAGCCGGCCGACAACGCCAGTGGCTCGCCTTACGGCAGCTTCACTTTCAGCGTGCAGGACAACGCCGGCGCCTTCGATGCCGCGCCCAACAGCTTCACGCTGAGCGTCACCCCGGCCAACGACCTGCCCGGCAGTGCCGACGTGAGCCGCAGCACGGCCGAGGACGTGGGCTACACGGTCACGACGGCCGACTTCGCCTTCACCGACGTGGACGCCGGTGCCTCGCTGCAGGGCGTGCGCATCGACACGCTGCCGGCTGCCGGCTCGCTGCTGCTGGGTGGCGTGGCCGTCACGGCGGGCGCCGTCATCAGCGCGGCCGACATCGCCGCGGGCAAGCTGGTCTTCCAGCCCGCGGCCAATGCCAACGGTGCTCCGTACGGCTCCTTCACCTTCAGCGTGCAGGACAACGCCGGCACATTCGACACGGCGCCGAATACGTTCACGCTGAACGTCACGCCGGCCAACGACGCGCCGGTGACGAGCAACCGCAGCGAGACCACGCTTGAGGACACTTCAGTCAGCGGCCAGGTCGTGGCCACGGACATTGATGGCGACACGCTCAGTTACACGATCAAGACGGGCGTGGCCCACGGCTCGGTGGCGCTCAACACCACGACCGGCGCCTACACCTACACGCCGGCTGCCAACTACAACGGCCCGGACAGCTTCACCGTCAGCGTCTCCGACGGCAAGGGTGGCACGGTGGACTCCGTGGTCACCGTCAACGTCACGCCGGTCAATGATCGGCCGAGCAGCGCCGACGTGAGCCGCACCGTGGCCGAGGACAACGGCTACACGCTGACCTCGGCCGACTTCGCCTTCACCGACGTGGACGCCGGTGCCTCGCTGCAGGGCGTGCGCATCGACACGCTGCCCGGCGCGGGCACGCTGCTGCTCGATGGCGTGGCCATCGCAGCAGGCACGGTCATCAGCGCGGCCGACATTGCCGCGGGCAAGCTCGTCTTCCAGCCGGCCGACAACGCCAACGGCAGCCCTTACGGCTCCTTCACCTTCAGCGTGCAGGACAACGCGGGCGCCTTCGACGCCGCGCCGAACACCTTCACGCTGAGCGTCACGCCGGCCAACGACGCGCCCACCGTCACCGACCCCGCCGCCGACGCGGCCGGCAACTACGCCGTGACCACCGCCGAGGACACGCCGCTGGACGGCCGCGTCATCGCATCCGACCTGGACGGCGACTCGCTCACCTATGCCAAGGGCAGCGACCCGGCCCACGGCACGCTCACCGTCCGCCCGGACGGCACCTGGACCTACACGCCGGCCGCCGACTACAACGGCGCCGACAGCTTCACCGTCACCGCGTCCGACGGCCAGGGCGGCACCGTCGCCTCCACCATCACCGTCGGCGTCACGCCGGTCAATGACCGGCCCGACAGCGCCGACGTGGTCCGCGGCACGGCCGAGGACACGAGCTACACGCTCAAGCCGACGGACTTTGCCTTCAGCGACGCGGACAGCGGCGACAGTCTGCAGGCCGTGCGCATCGACACCCTGCCCAGCGCCGGCACGCTGCTGCTGGACGGCGCGGCGATCAGCGCCGGTGCGGTGGTCAGCCTGGCCGACATCGCCGCCGGCAAGCTCGTCTTCCAGCCGGTGGCCAACACGGACGGCGCACCCTACGGCGCCTTCAGCTTCAGCGTGCAGGACAGCGCCGGCGCTTTCGATGCCACGCCCAACACGTTCACGCTCAACGTCACACCGGTCAATCACGCGCCGGACAGCGCCGACGTTGTGCGCACCACGGCTGAAGACAGCGGCTACACGCTCAAGAGCGGCGACTTTGCCTTCAACGACACCGACAGCGGCGACGCGCTGCAGGCCGTGCGCATCGACACCCTGCCCACCGCGGGCACCCTGCTGCTGAACGGCTCGCCCGTCGCGGCGGGCGCGGTCATCAGCGCAGCCGACATCGCCGCCGGCCACCTCGTCTTCCAGCCGGCTGCCAATGCCAACGGCAGCCCTTACGGTTCCTTCAGCTTCAGCGTGCAGGACGGCGCGGGCGCCTTCGACGCCGCGCCCAACACCTTCACGCTCGACGTCACGCCGGTCAATGATCTGCCGAGCAGCGCCGACGTGACGCGCACGGTGGCCGAGGACAACGGCTACACGCTGACCTCGGCCGACTTCGCCTTCACCGACGTGGACGCCGGCAGCTCTCTGCGGGGCGTGCGCATCGACACGCTGCCGGCGGCCGGTACGCTGCTGCTCGATGGCGTGGCTGTCACGGCGGGCACCGTCGTGAATGCCGCCGACATCAGCGCCGGCAAGCTCGTCTTCCAGCCCGCGGCCAATGCCAGCGGTGCGCCGTACGGCTCCTTCACCTTCAGCGTGCAGGACAACGCCGGGGCGTTCGATGCGGCGCCGAACAGCTTCACGCTCAACGTCACGCCGGCCAACGACGCCCCGGTGACGAACAACCGCAGCGAGACCACGCCTGAAGACACCTCGGTCAGCGGCCAGGTCGTGGCCAGCGATATCGACGGTGACACGCTGAGCTACGCCATCAAGACCGGCGTGGCCCACGGCTCGGTGGTGCTGAACACCACCAC
>JACRNC010000013.1 GCA_016219375.1 Burkholderiales bacterium | reverse complement strand
TGCCGTTGGCCAGCAGGCGTTCATAGAAGACGCGGAAGGCCGCACAGTGACGCACCGCGACGAGCGTGGCCATGTACAAGGTGCGGCGCACCTCGGCGCGCCCGCCCCAGATGGCGCGCTGGCCGCGCATCTGGCCGGAGTCGCGGTTCAGCGGCGCCACACCCACCAGCGCGGCCACGCGACGCCGGTCGAGGGTGCCCAGCTCGGGCAACTCGGCCAGCAGCACCGCGACGCTGGCCGCTCCGATGCCCGGCACGCTGCTGAGCGCGTCGGCCAGCTCGGCGTGGTGGCGTTGCACATGGGCGGCCACCTCGGTGTCGCTGTCGCCGAGTTCGCGCTTCAAGAACTCGATGACGCGCTCGATGCTGGGCCTGGCTGCGGCGTGCGACAGGCGCATGCGCTGGCGCTCGGCGGTGAGCATCTGCACGAGCTGGCGCCGACGCAGCACCAGCGCCTGCAGGCGCTGCAACTCCGCATCGGCCAGCGGCTTGACGAAGCGTTCGCGGTCCGGGCGCTGGTGCAGCGTGCGGGCGAACAGGGCCAGCATGCGCGCGTCCAGCGCGTCGGTCTTGGCCAACGCGCCCATCGCACGGGCGAAGTCACGCGCCGTGCGCGGGTTGACCACCGCCACCGCCAGGCCGGCGGCCTGCAGCGAACACGCGGCCTCGAACTCGTAGCCGCCGGTGGCTTCAAGCACCACCAACTCGGGCCGCAAGGCAGTCAACTGGCCAGCCAGTTGCTCGATGCCTGCGGCGTCATTGCTGACCTGCCACGTCTTGGCTGCGGCCGTGCTGGCCACCTCCAGCGTCTGGCTCGATACGTCGATTCCCACAAAAACAGAGTCGGACACGTCCTCTCACTCCCATCCTTGTCTATGCGAACTTCAAGTTCATACAACCGTTCGACTTCAAGTTCATACAACCGTTCGGGCTGCAGAGAAGGACGGTCCGGCTCGGGTGCCCAGTGCTCAGCCACGGGCTTCAACATCTGGCCCAAAGGCGCGTCGGGCTGCCCGGGCCGGTCCGAGGGTTGAAAGATACAAGGCCGCAGGAGGGCCCGGCGGGCCGCATAGAGGCGGCCTTCAGGACGGAGGCTTCACGATGCGGCCTTGCGCAATCGCGCCCTTGACCGTTACGCCACCGCAGCAGCCGCCAGGTGCTGCCGGGCGACGGACGCCCGGGCGTCGCCACCGGTGCTGGCGGCGCTGATTGGCCCCTCTTGCCGGCTGTGCTTGCTGGTGGCCGGCTTACTGCGGCCCGAGCTGGCTGAGCGTTTCCTGTGCCTGGATCAGCCTGTCGGCATGCGCGTCCAGCGACACGCCCTGGCTGGCGGCCACCTTGCGCAGCCGCTCCAGGGCCTGCGTGCGCGACAGGCTGTAGCGGTGCATCACGATGCCCATCGCGATCGACACGGCCGCGCTCAGCGGCTCGTTGCTGGCGGCGGTGCGCTCCTGCGCGGGGTGCGTGGCCGGCGGCGCGCTGCCCACGCGGGCGCGCAGGTTGGCAAAGGCCGCTTCCACGGTGGGCACGATCTGGTGGATGTCCAGCGGCTTGACCAGATAGGCCACCGCGCCCAGCTCCTTGACCTGGGCGACGGTTGCGTCATCCGAGAAGGCCGACAGGAACATGAACGGCATCTGGCAGTGGTCGCGCAGATACGCGGCCACGTCGAAGCCGGTCTTGCCTTCCATGCGGATGTCCAGCAGCGCCAAGTCCGGGCGGTGCTCGCGCGCCAGCAGGATGGCGTCGTCGCCGTTGTCGGCGTCGATGACCTCGTAGCCGGCCTGGGACAGGCCGTGGGTGAGGGTGGCCAGCACCAGGCGGTCGTCATCGACGACGAGGATCTTGCCCTTGTTCATGCCCGGCCCTTCTCGGTGCCGCACCGGGCGGCGCCGGTCTGCCGCAGCGGGCGGCAGAAGGAGCTCAGCAAACCTCGAAACCCGCTCATCGTGCATCCGATGTGGCCCGCTGCCGGCCCATGCCGCAGCGGTGTGAAGGCGCATGCCGCGCCCATGCCGGGACAAGCACGATCACGCTGATCTGACAAGCGGTTGGCCGACTTCCCGAGGGGCCTATTGTGGCCAAAGAGTGATCTGCTGACCAGCCGGCTCCTCGCGCGAGCCGGGCATCTGCCGCGTGATGCCGGGCGGCGACAGGCGGATGGTGGTGAGCACGGTCAGCCCTTGCTGGCTGAGCGTGAGCTGGGCGCTGCGGCGCGGCAGCAGGGCGCGCACCAGGCCCAGGCCGGAGACGCCGCCGGGGAACTGGTCCAGGCTGAAGCCCGGGGGCAGCAGGCCGATGTTGCGCACCTGGATGCTCACGCCGTCGTCGCGGCATTCCATCGTGCAGGTCACATCGCCCTCGCGGCTGTGCTTGATGGCGTTGGTCAGCAGCTCGTTGGCGCACAGCGCGATGGGGATGGACTCGGCCTCGGGCAGAACCCAGTCGTACTCGGGATGACCCTCCACGGTCAGCGCGATGGCGCGCGAGAAGGTGCGCTGTACCGACTGCGCGATGGCCTCCACCACGGCGCGCAGCCGCAGCAGCCCGGACGAACCCACCTGCAGGCCATAGACCTGGGCGATGGCCTGCACCTGGCCGACCACCTCGGAGATGGCCGGCGCCACTTCGGGCTTCTTGGCCGCGATCTGCTGCAGCAGGCCGGCCACGCCCTGCAGGTTGTTCTTGATGCGGTGGTGCACCTCGCGCACCAGCATCTCGCGCTGGGCGATGGCGGCCTTGAGCTTGGCCTTCTCTTCGGCGCGCTGGTGGGTCACGTCGGTGGCCACCAGCAGCAGTTGATCGGCGGGCTGGCCGGGCGCGGCCAGCGGCAGGTAGCGCGCGTCCCAGGTCTGGGCGATGCCCTCGCGCTGCACGCGGTACTCGCGCTGGATCATCTGCCCGCCGTCCAATGCGGCCTGCATGTCGGCGCGCATGGCGGCCGCGGCCTGCGGCTCGTAGAGCTCGTCGGGCGTGCGGCCCACGGCCTGCTCGGGCGTGAGGCCGGCCACCGCGGCGGCCACCTTGTTGATCTGCAGCACGCGCAGCGTGCGCGCGTCGCGCAGCGTGATGGCCAGCGGCGCCATCTCGATGATGCGCTGCAGCGAAGCCTGGGCCTCGGCCGTGCGCGCCTCGGCCTGGCGGCGCCATTCGATGTCGAGCAGCGCATAGGTGATCTGCCGCCGTCCGGTGTTGCCCACAGTGGCCACGGCGTTGCCGACGACCCAGAAGACGCGGCCGTCGCGTGCCTTGACCTGGCACTCGAAGGTGTGCGCCTGGCCTTCGGGCATGTCGTGCACATAGCCGGTCTGGCGGAAGGGATGCTGCGGATCGCTGGTGGCGACCGTGCTGATCGGCAGGTTGAAGAAGTCCGACAGATCCCCGCCGAACATGCGGCGCGCGGAGCGGTTCATCCACTCGATGCCGCGGTCGCCGACGGTGACGATGCCGACGAAGACCGAGTCGAGGATGGCCCGCGTGCGCTCGGCCTGCAGCGCCACCACCTGCTCGGCGCGGTGGCGGTCGTCCACGTTCAGGCAGGACAGGATCACGCCGGCGCCGGGGTTGTGCGGCTCGACCAGGCGCTGCGTCACCTGCGTCCAGACGGGGCTGCCATCGGCGCGGCGCAGCAGGCACTCGGCGCTCCAGTCCTGGTCGGGGCGCTGCGGCGCGTGGTTCAGCCGGGCCAGGTCGGCCTCGGGCGCCTGGGCGTAGAGCGACGCCCATTCGATGCCCGGCAGCTCGGCCTCGGCGCGGCCGATGAGCTGGGCCAGCGCCGCATTGCCGCGCTGGATGCGGCCGTCGCGCACGAAGGCGATGCCCACGCCGGAGAGGCTGAACATCAGCTCGCGGTCGCGCGCCATCTCGTCGAGCTCGCTCTCCTGGTTCTTGCGCCGCGTGATGTCGGTCAGCACGGCGATGGCCTCGACCTGCGGGCTGACCGCGCCCAGCCGGCGCACCGACAGCGCATACCAGATGCGCCCGCCGGGCAGGTCGGTGCCGACCTCGGTCTCGTAGATCTCGCCGCCCGCCAGGGCCGATTCGATCTCGCCGGCGATGCGCACGCCGTGCGGCACGTCGGCCAGGGCGTCCTTCATCGGCCGCCCGGCGGAGGTGCCGGCGGGCAGGGCCAGCATGCGCTCGAAGCGGCGGTTGCAGCGCACGAAGGTGTAGCCGCGCAGGTAGGCGATGCCGGCGGGGCTGTTCTCGAGGATGGTGGTCAACTCGTGCAGCAGGCGCTGGCTGCGCTCCTGCGCCTCCTGCTGCTCGGTGACGTCCAGCGTCACCACCGACGTGGTCGGCTCGCCGGAGGCCAGCACGCCGGGCTCCACCCGCGTGAGCAGCCAGCGCACGCCGCCGCCCGGATGGCGCACGGCATAGCGGGCCTGCACGGATTCACGCTGGCGGATGGCGGCCTGCACCTTCTCGAACTCGCCCAGCGTCTCGGGCAGCACCGCGTCGCGGCCGATGGATTGCAGGCCGGATGCCGGGCTTGCGCCCTGCGGCCCGCTACCTGCCTGAGCTTTCTGGCCATCCGGGCCCGCCTGAGCGGCCAGGCGTCCGGCGCTCCCGGTGCTGGTGACTCCGCCCGGGGTGGCGCGCCGGCCGGGCCGCGCCACGCGAGACGGCCCGCCGGCGGCGATGCTGGCCAGGCCCACGCCGGCGGTGTCGATCAGCGTGCCCAGCTGCCACTGCGCCAGGTCGCGCTCGTCCTCGGCGGTGCGGTCCTCGACCACGCAGAGATAGCCGGTGGCCGCCAGGCTGCCGGCAGGGCGCTGGGCGTGCAGCTTGAGGTGCAGGCGCTGCGGCGGGCCGTCGCCCACGGTGAGCCAGCCCTGCGCCTCATGCACCAGGCCGTCGCTGCGCGGGCGGGGGGCATCGGCCGGCCGCTGCCACAGCCCCTGCGGGGTGACGCCCAGCATGGCCTGCAGGGCCGCCGGGGCCGAGCCCAGCGGGCCGCGCACCCAGTCGGTCAGCGCGATGAAGCGGGCATTGGCCCGCAGCAGCGAGCCGTCGCTGTCCAGCCAGGCCAGGCCCAGCGGCAGCACGTCGAACCAGGCGTCCAGGCCCGGGCCGTCGAGCAGGGTGGCCGCAGCCGGCGCGCCGGCCAGGCTGCCCGGCCGGGTGGGGCGGGGCAGGATGGAGCCCCCGGGCGTGCGTCGGGGCGGGCCGAATCGGGTCATGAAGGGGGCTGGAGCAGGGCTGGAGCGGCCGGCAGCACGCCGCGCGGGTCGGGGCCCCAGCTTACGTGCGCTTGGACACCGTGATGGTGGGGAATTTCGACGAATAGTCCTTGGACAGCGCGGCGATCTTGGCCGCCACCCGGCGCGCGATGCGGCCATAGAGCTGCGCATGCGCGCCCTGCGGGTCGGCCACCACGGTGGGCCGGCCGCCGTCGGCCTGCTCGCGGATGCTGAGTGCCAGCGGCATCTCGCCCAGCAGCTCCACGCCGTACTGCTGGGCCATGCGCTGCCCGCCATGCTCGCCGAACAGGTGCTCGGCATGGCCGCAGCTGGGGCACACGAACACGGCCATGTTCTCGACGATGCCGAGGATGGGCACGCCCACCTTCTCGAACATGCGCAGCCCGCGCTGGGCGTCGATCAGGGCGATGTCCTGCGGCGTGGTGACGATGACGGCGCCGGTCAGCGGCACGCGCTGGCTCAGCGAGAGGGCGATGTCGCCGGTGCCGGGCGGCATGTCGACGATCAGGTAGTCCAGATCGCCCCAGTCGGTCTGGCGCAGCAGTTGGTCCAGCGCCTGGGTGGCCATGGGGCCGCGCCAGATCATGGCGGCGTCCGCCTCGACCAGGAAGCCGATGGACATCACCTTGACGCCGTGGGCCACGAGCGGCTCGATGAGCTTGCCGTCCGGCGTGTGCGGCTTCTCGCCCGCCAGGCCCAGCATGGTGGGCTGGCTGGGGCCGTAGATGTCGGCGTCCAGCACGCCCACGCTCGCGCCCTCGGCGGCCAGCGCCAGGGCCAGGTTGACGGCGGTGGTGCTCTTGCCCACGCCGCCCTTGCCGGAGGCCACGGCGATCACGTTCTTCACGCCGGGCAGCAGCTGGACGCCGCGCTGCACCGAGTGGGCGATGACCTTGGTGTGGAAGGCGATCTGCACATCGGCCACGCCGGGCAGGCGGCGCACGGCGGCGTCCAGCGCGGCCTGCAGCGCCGGCCATTGGCTGCGCGCCGGGTAGCCCAGCTCCACGTCGAAGCGCACCGCGCCGCTGCGGTCCACGTGCAGGTTCTTGATGGCCCGGGCATCCACCAGATCCTGGCCGGTGGCCGGGTCGGTGACGGTCTGCAGGGCGGCGAGGACGGCGGCGTCGTTCAGGGACATGGGCGGGCGGCGATCGGAGCGCAACGCGGGGCCGGCGGCCGGGGCGCTGCATGCCGGATGAGGGCGGGGGCAGGGGATCGGGGCAGTCTAGCGTCGGCCTACGCGGCGGGAGGCCGGTCCATAAAATCCCTGTCTTCCTCCGGGCCGCAAGCGCAGCCCACCTGCGCACCACCCGGCACTGCCGGCCCAACGGAGCGCCGCCCGCCGCGGCCCACCCACACCACCATGATCCGCAAGCTCTTCGTCACCACCGCGCTGCCCTATGCCAACGGGCATTTCCACATCGGCCACATCATGGAGTACATCCAGGCCGACATCTGGGTGCGGCTGCAGCGCATGCAGGGCCACATGGTGCACTTCGTCGGCGCCGACGACGCCCATGGCGCCCCCATCATGATCGCCGCCGAGAAGGCCGGGCAGACGCCGCAGGAGTTTGTTGCGGCCATCGCCAGCGGGCGCAAGCAGTATCTCGACGGCTTTCACATCCGCTTCGACAACTGGCACTCCACCGACAGCCCGGAGAACACCGAGCTGGCCCAGGGCATCTACCGCCGCCTGCGCGACCGCGGCCTGATCGCCACGCGCACCATCGAGCAGTTCTACGACCCGGTCAAGGGCATGTTCCTGCCCGACCGCTACATCAAGGGCGAGTGCCCGCGCTGCGCGGCCAAGGACCAGTACGGCGACTCCTGCGAGGTCTGCGGCGCGGTCTACAGCCCCACCGAACTGAAGAACCCGTACTCCACGCTGACCGGCGCCACGCCCGAGCTGCGCAGCTCCGAGCACCACTTCTTCCGCCTGTCCGATCCGGAGATCGTCGCCTTCCTCAAGGAATGGACGCAGGACGGCCGCCTGCAGCCCGAGGTCGCCAGGAAGGCCGGCGAATGGTTCGAGGCCGGCCTGGCCGACTGGGACATCAGCCGCGACGCGCCGTACTTCGGCATCGAGATCCCGGACGCGCCGGGCAAGTACTTCTATGTGTGGCTGGACGCGCCCATCGGCTACCTGGCCAGCCTGAAGAACCACTTCGACCGCGGCCAGGCGGCGCAGCACTGGCACGAGGCCTCGCGCACCAACCAGTCGTTCGACGAGTTCGTGGCCGACCCGGGAGTCGAGCAGGTGCACTTCATCGGCAAGGACATCGTCTACTTCCATACCCTGTTCTGGCCGGCGATGCTCAAGTTCGCCGACCGCAAGGTGCCGCAGGCGGTCAACGTGCACGGCTTCATCACCGTCAGCGGCGAGAAGATGAGCAAGAGCCGCGGCACCGGCATCGACCCGCTCAAGTACCTGCGCCTGGGCCTGAACCCGGAGTGGCTGCGCTACTACCTGGCAGCCAAGCTCAATGCGCGGGTGGAGGACGTGGACTTCAACCCCGACGACTTCGTCGCCCGCGTCAACGCCGACCTGGTGGGCAAGTACGTCAACATCGCCAGCCGCTGCGCCAACTTCATCCACAAGCACTTCGAGGGTGCGCTGGCCCCACTGGTGGACGACGACGGCCAGCCGCTCAAGCTGATCCCGCTAGAGGCGGTGCGCTCGCGCGAGGCGGCCATCCTGGAGGCGCTGGACAAGCGCGACTACGCCCGCGCCATCCGCGACACCATGAGTGCGGCCGACGAGATCAACCAGTACTTCGACGCGGCCAAGCCCTGGGAGCTGGCCCGCCAGGCCGATCAGCTGCAAGGCGGCAGCGCGCTGCACGAGGTGCTGTCGGGCTGCATGGAGGGCTTCAAGTACCTCACGCTGTTCCTGGCCCCCATCCTGCCGGAGACCACGGCGCGGGCCTTCCGCTTCCTGGGCTTCGACGAGCCGCTGACCTGGGCGCAGCGCGCCGTGCCGGTCACCACCATCCGGCCCTACGAGCACCTGATGACGCGGGTGGACGCCAAGCTGCTGGACCAGCTCTTCGACCTGCCGGCCGCGGATGCCGGCAAGGATGGAAAGGACGGCCAGGCTGCGGCCAAGAATGGCGACAAGGGCAACAAGGGCGGCAAGGAAGCCAAGGCCGGTGCTCCCGCCCCTGCCGCATCGGCTGCAGTCGCTGACGGTCCCTTGCCCGGCGGCGAGGCCATCGCGCCCACCATCACGATCGACGACTTCGCCAAGGTCGACCTGCGCATCGCCCGGATCGTCAACGCCGAGCACGTGGAGGGCAGCGACAAGCTGCTGCGGCTGACGCTGGATGTGGGCGAGGGGCGCACTCGCAACGTGTTTTCCGGCATCAAGTCGGCCTACCGGCCCGAGGACCTGGTCGGCAAGCTGACCGTGATGGTGGCCAACCTGGCGCCGCGCAAGATGAAGTTCGGCGTGAGTGAAGGCATGGTGCTGGCGGCCTCGCATGCCGACGAGAAGGCCCAGCCCGGCATCTATGTGCTGGAGCCGGTGGCCGGCGCGCAGCCGGGCATGCGGGTGCGCTGAGTCGGCTGCCGCACCCGGTGCGTCGCGTCCGGCCGGCTGGGCGTGCGCGGTGTGAGCCGGCCCGGCGGCTTGCGGCGCCTTACTTCCAGAAAGCGGGCGCGTCGCGCCAGTCGTGCAGCGCCTGCCCCGCGGCTTGCACCGTGGCCTCTCGCCGGGCGGCCAGCCAGCCGACGATGAACCAGGCCGGGCCGTGGCCGGCCTCCGCCTGCTGCCGGGCCAACTGGGCCGCGACCACCTCGTCGTTGAGTTGCCCCAGCGCGTCCTGCGCCGCCTTGAGCGCCGCCACCTGCTTGCGCAGCCGGCGCGGCGGCAGCAGAGCGGCTGTGGCGTCCAGGCCGTCGCGCAGGCGCTTGAGCTGCTTG
This sequence comes from Burkholderiales bacterium, assembly GCA_016219375.1. Lineage (GTDB taxonomy): Bacteria > Pseudomonadota > Gammaproteobacteria > Burkholderiales > Burkholderiaceae_C > Aquabacterium. The sequence goes on along the minus strand of JACRNC010000013.1, from coordinate 21,967 downwards.
CGCAGCTCGTGGCGCTCGGTATCGCTCAACTCCACATAGCGGACGGCCTGCTCGGCAGCGCGGTGGTGCCAACGCTTGAGCCGGCGCAGGGCCAGCGGTCGCAGCGGGCGGTCGAGCGGCTGGTCTTCAGCAGGCTGCTCCGCCCCGGCCACCGCGGCGGTGAGTGCAGCGGGTCGTGCCATGCGCCAAGGGGATCCGGGGCCGGCCGGCCTGCCGCCTGATGCGGGCGTGGAGCCGCCGTCCGGCGGCGTGACCGCCGCCGGCAGGCCCAGCGCCAGCAGGTCCAGCCAGAGGCGGTGCACGGCCGGCGAGCGCAAGTGCTCGGCCAGGTCGGTCAGCTGATCGGGAAACTGATCCGCAGACTGATTCGAGAGTGGTGAGGCTGGGGCGCCGCCAGGATGCGGCAGCGTCAGCGCATGAGCCGGCGCGTCGGCAGCCGCCAGGGCAGAGGCGAGGCCGGCCAGCACGTCCCGGTCGCGCGCTTCGCCCAGGCGGCGGTAGAGGGCCACGACTGCCGCCTTCAGCTCATCCGGCAGCGCGGGCCCCCAGCCGCGGAACAGCCGCCAGGCCGAGCGCAGCCGGCGCAGGCCCACGCGCAGACGGCGCACGTGCTCGGCCCGGCCGTGGCCGGCAGCGATGGCGCTGGCGTTGTCCAGCATGGCGGCGAGCAGCGCGGCGTGCACGCGCTCCCAGGCCTGGGCGACGGTGGGGCCTTCTTGGCCCCCCTCAGCGGCCAGCGCCGGCCAGGCCACCACGCGCGGCTGCGGCTGCGCGCCGCGGGCCAGATGGTCGCCGCGGTGGGCCTTGGTCTGCGTGTCCAGCCACAGGCCGTGGCCCTGCACCCAGCGGCGGGCCTCCTCGATCACGGCGCGCGGGTCGCCGCGCAGCAGCTCGATCTCCAGCTCGCTCACGGAAAGCTTGCGGCCGCCGGCCGCGATGTGGCCCTCGTCCCATGCCAGCTCCACCGTGCCCAGCGGCGTGCGCCGGCTGCGGCTGGTGCGGCGGATGTCGGTGCGGTAGAGCTCCACCAGCGGCGGGGCGGGCTGGCCGTCGACCGGGGCGAGCGCGGCGCGCAGCAGCTCGGCCGCGGGCGTGCCGTCGTGCAGCGACAGGTCCGGCGCGATGGCGCCGCCGGCTGGCGCGCGGCGGGGCGCGTTGTGCTCCAGGCGCTGCAGGGCGTGGGGGCCGCCGGCCTTGACGGTCTGCACCCATTGCCGGCCCTCGCGGCGCACGCGCAGCGCCATGCCGGCGCGGGCCAGCCGGCGGTCGGGCGTATCGAAATAGGCGGCCACCAGGCGCTGCGTCTGCGGCGGGCTGCCGCGGCCGCGCAGGGCCTTTTCCACTGCCGTGCGCGCCTGCGGCGGAATCTGCAACTTCAGCTCGATTTCCTGCATGCGGGCATGGTGCCATGCGGGTGTGACAGCCGGCCCGGCGCAGGCCCGGCTCTTAGAATCAGCGGTTTGCCGGCGCCGTGCCGGCGCAGCCTTGCGAATGCCGCCATGCCGCTCTTCTGGAAGCCCTACAAGTCCGAGATCACGCAGTTCATCGACTCGCTGAAGGCGCGCGACCCCCAGCTGGAAGAAAAGCAGCGCCAGGGCCGCGCCATCCTGTGGGACAAGCCCATCGACCGCGAGGCCCAGGCCGAGTGGCGCGCTGCCCGCGTGCCGCAGCAGGCCTACGTCTACCAGACCAAGGGCGAGTGAGCGAGCGTGATGGCCGGTGAGCGCGGCGCCGCGCTGATCCGATGACGCAAGAGGTGCTGGCCCCCGAGGACGCCGGGGCCGCGGGCGTGCCGCCCGTCGATGCCCAGGGCCTGCCGGAGGTGGTGGACCATGTCGCCGTGACCAAGCTCTACGGCGAGCCGCTGTTCGCGCTGCCGCAGGACCTCTACATCCCGCCGGACGCGCTGGAGGTGTTCCTGGAGACCTTCCAGGGCCCGCTGGACCTGCTGCTCTACCTGATCCGCAAGCAGAACTTCAACATCCTCGACATCCCGATGGCGGATGTCACGCGGCAGTACCTGGCCTATGTGGACCAGATCCGCAAGCGCAACCTGGAGCTGGCGGCCGACTACCTGCTGATGGCGGCCATGCTCATCGAGATCAAGTCGCGCATGCTGCTGCCGCCCAAGAAGACCGAGGACGGCCAGGAGCCCGAGGACCCGCGCGCCGAGCTGGTGCGCCGGCTGATCGAGTACGAGCAGATGAAGCAGGCCGCGGCCAAGCTGGATCAGCTGCCGCTGCTGGGCCGCGACTTCCTGCGCGTGCAGGTGCACAGCGAGCCCACGCAGGTGGTGCGCCACCCGGACGTGAGCGTGGACGAGCTGCGCGAGGCCTGGCTGGATGTGCTCAAGCGCGCCCGCCTGACCCAGCACCACAAGATCAGCCGCGAGGAGCTGTCGGTGCGTGAGCACATGTCCATCGTGCTGCGCACGCTGCAGGGCCGGCGCTTCGTGGAGTTCGAGGATCTCTTCGATGTGACCCGCGGCGCGCAGGTGCTGGTGGTGACCTTCATCGCCATGCTGGAGCTGGCCCGCGAGCGGCTGCTGGAGATCACCCAGGCCGAGGCCTTCGCCCCCATCTACGTGCGCCTGGCCTATCAGCCGAGTTGACCCGGCGTGAGCGCCCGCGCATGCACATGGCCCCGGCCGCGGTGCATGCTCCCGGCCAGGGCCAGCAGCGCCGCGCACCGGCTCCTAGAATCCGCGCGCCTTTCCGCACGCCTGTGTCCTCTCCCCAGGAGACTCCCATGAGCAGCCCCGCCCCGGCCGAGCGCAAGCCGGTCACCCTGCACCGCCTGCGCCAGATGCACGAGGCCGGCGAGAAGATCGCCATGCTCACCGCCTATGACGCCACCTTCGCGCGTCTGGCCGACGAGGCGGGTGTGGACTGCCTGCTGATCGGTGACTCGCTGGGCATGGTCGTCCAGGGCCAGCCCAGCACCGTGCCGGTGACGCTGGATGAGATGGCCTATCACACGCGCTGCGTGGTGCGCGGCAACCGCAGCGCCTGGGTCATCGCCGACCTGCCTTTCGCCAGCTACCAGGAGGGCCGCGAGCAGGCCATGCGCTCCAGCGCGGCGCTGATGCAGGCCGGGGCGCACATGGTCAAGCTCGAGGGCGGCGGCTGGACGGCCGAGACGGTGCACTTCCTGACCGAGCGCGGCGTGCCGGTGTGCGCGCATCTGGGCCTGACGCCGCAGAGCGTGCACGCGCTGGGCGGCTACCGCATCCAGGGCCGCGACGAGGCGGGCGCCGCCATGCTGCGCCGCCATGCCACCGAGCTGGCCCAGGCCGGCGCCGCGATGATGGTGCTGGAGCTCATGCCCAGCAGCGTGGCCGCGCAGGTGCAGGCCGACAACCCGGGCCTGATGACCATCGGCATCGGTGCGGGCAAGGGCACGGCCGGGCAGGTGCTGGTGTGCTACGACATGCTGCGCCTCACCCGCGGTCGGCTGCCGCGCTTTGCCCGTGACTTCACGGCCGAGGGCGGCTCGGCAGAGGACGCGCTCCGCCGCTATGTGGCGGCGGTGAAGGACGGCAGCTTCCCGGACGAGGCGCTGCACGGCTATTGAACGTTGAACGCCGGGTGCCGACGGCGGCCGACCGCGGTTGCCGTGCTGCCGGCTTCGCACTTCCAGACCGCGCGGCCTTGAGCTGAGGCCGCCCCCACCCGAACATCATGGCCCTTCGCGTCTTCCACACCCTTGCCGAGCTGCGCGCCGCCCTGGCCGGCGAGCGCCGTACGGCCTTCGTGCCCACGATGGGCAACCTGCACGAGGGCCATCTGTCGCTGATCCGCCTGGCGCGGCAGCACGGCTCGCCGGTGGTGGCCAGCATCTTCGTCAACCGGCTGCAGTTCGCGCCGCACGAGGACTTCGACACCTACCCGCGCACGCTGGAGCGCGACTGCGCGCTGCTGGAGGAAGCCGGCTGCGACATCGTCTTCGCGCCCAGCGAGTCCGAGCTCTACCCTCAGCCCCAGGGCTACAAGGTGCAGCCACCGCCCGAGCTGGCCGACATCCTGGAGGGCCACTTCCGCCCCGGCTTCTTCACCGGCGTGTGCACCGTGGTGCTCAAGCTCTTCAACTGCGTGCAGCCGCGCGTGGCCGTCTTCGGCAAGAAGGACTACCAGCAGCTCATGGTGATCCGCAACATGGTGCGCCAGCTGGCCCTGCCCATCGACATCGTCGGCGGCGAGACGGGCCGCGCCGCCGACGGGCTGGCGCTGTCCTCGCGCAACGGCTACCTGAGCGCCGATGAGCGCGGCCGGGCGGTGGAGCTGTCGCAGGCCCTGGGCCGGCTCAGGCAGGCGGCGCTGTCCGGCCTGGACGAGGCCGGTGTGGCGCGCGCAGAAGCCGAGCAGATGCAGGCCCTGCAGCAGCTCGGCTGGCAGCCGGACTACGTCACGCTGCGTCGCCAGGCCGATCTGCAGTCGCCCACGGCCGAAGACCTGCGCCACGGCGAGCCGCTGGTCGTGCTGGCCGCCGCCCGCCTGGGCACGACGCGGCTGATCGACAACATGGAAGTCTGAGCGCGGAGCGCGCCGCCACACCGGCTGCGCCGCGCGGGCCAGGCATGGAGCGGCCCGCTGTTCAAAGACTAGAGACGTGCGCGGCCTGCGCTGTCGATCCTCAATCGGCCGGCGTCCGTGCGTCAGCGCTGCCCTCCGACACCGCCTCCCCCGCGCGGATGAAGTCCAGCGCCACCGCCTCGTCGCGCGTGCGGCGCATCGGCGGCAGGCTCTGCCAGATGCGGCGGCCGTAAGGCTTGGTCACCAGCCGGGTGTCGCCGATCATCAGCACGCCGCGGTCGGTCTCGCCGCGGATCAGGCGGCCGGCGCCCTGCTTGAGCGTGATGATGGCTTGCGGCACCTGATGCTCCATGAAGGGGTTGCCGCCCGCCTGGGCCAGCAGTTGCAGCCGCTTGGCCAGCACCGGGTCGTCGGGCGGCGTGAAGGGCAGCTTGTCGATGACCACCAGCGACAGCGCCTCGCCTCGCACGTCCACGCCCTCCCAGAAGCTCTGGCTGCCGACCAGCACCGCGTTGCCGTGGTCGCGGAAGCGCTCCAGCAGCAGGCCGCGCGCGGCCTCGCCCTGGCGCAGCACAAGGTACGGATCGCCTGCTGCCTCGAAGGCGTCGCGCAGGCGCTGCGCGGCGCGCTCCACCGCGCGGTGCGTGGTGCACAGGACGAACGCCCGGCCGCGGTTGGCGCGCAGCAGCGGCAGGGCCGCGTCGATCAGCGCATCGGTGTGGCCGCTGGTGTTGGGCTCGGGCAGGTGCTCGGGCACATAGAGCAGCGCCTGGTTGGGGTAGTCGAAGGGGCTGGCCCAGCTCTGGCAGCGGGCGTCGTCCAGGCCCAGGTCGCGGGTGAAGTGGCTGAAGTCCTGCTTCACCGCCAGCGTGGCGGACGTGAAGATCCAGGCCTGGGGCTGGGCGGGGGGCGGCGTGTCATCGGCGCCGGGCTGTGCGGCCGAAGGCAGGGGATGCCAGACGGCGACGTCCGGCGCGGGCGCGGCTGGCGCTGCGGTCTCGGCGCCACCCGTGTCAGCGGCGCGCACGCTGCCCTCTGCATCACCCGCTCCATCGCCCTGGCCAGACTGCAGCCCCAGCCGCTGCCGGCGAAAGAGCTCGGCCACCGAGATGGGCGTGCGGTGCAGCACGACGCCGGTGTGCAGCACGTCGATCCAGCACAGCTCGGGCTCGTCGGCGCGCTCGGGCGCGTTCCAGTCGTGCAGCTGCTGGCTGATGGCTGCGCCGCGGCGGAAGAGCTGCGCCAGGCCCGGGCTGCGCTCGGCCTGGGCCGCGAGCAGCTCGTTGACGCCGGCAAGCGCGGTCTTCAGCCTGTCCAGTGCCGCCTCGAAGCCGCTGCCCTCCGCGATCTGCCCTGCGGCCATGCGCTGCGAGCCGGCGGCAAAGCACAGCCGCAGGTCGCGCGTGGCCCGCTCCAGCGGCGCCAGGGCCTGCGGCCAGTTGGTGGCGTCGCGCGCCTGGGCCATGCCTTCGGCCAGGGCGTCGCGGCACAGCTCCAGCAGCTGCGCGGTGGACACCGTCTCGCCGAAGAACAGCGTGGCCGTGTGCGGCAGCTGATGCGCCTCGTCGAAGATGACCGTCTGCGCCGAAGGCAGCAGCGCGGTGACGCCTTCCTCGCGCAGCATCAGGTCGGCAAAGAAGAGGTGATGGTTGACGACCACCACGTCGGCATCCTGCGCCTGGCGCCGGGCCTTCATGACGAAGCAGTCGGTGTAGTGCGGGCACTCGCTGCCCAGGCAGTTGTCGCGGGTGGAGGTCACGCGCGCCCAGATGGTGGCGTGCTCGGGCACGGTGGCGCATTCGCTCTTGTCGCCGCTGGCGCTGAGCTGGGCAAAGCGGCCGACCTCGCGCAGGTCGCGCGTCTCCTGCCGGCTGGCCAGCAGGCCTTCGGCCTCGGTGCGCGCCAGGTGGTACAGGCACACGTAGTTGGCGCGACCCTTGAGCAGGGCCACGGTCACCGGCACGGCGAGCGCCGCGCGGATGGCGGGCAGATCGCGGTGGAAGAGCTGGTCCTGCAGCGTCTTGGTGCCGGTGGAGACGATCACCTTGCCGCCTTCGAGCAGCGCGGGCACCAGGTAGGCGGCGGTCTTGCCCACGCCGGTGCCGGCCTCCAGCACCCGCGTGCCGCGCTCGCGGATCGCCGCCAGCACCTCGCGTGCCATCTCTACCTGCGGCACACGCACGCGAAAGCCGTCGAAGGCCCGGGCCAGCGGGCCGTCCTGGGCAAAGAGGGCGTCGATGTCGTCCATCACGCGCTCACGGTGCGCCGCGCACGGCGGGTGCGGCCAGGGCGCGGGCCAGGGTGTCGGCGCTGTCGCGCAGGTGCTCGCGGGTCAGCGCATCGCGGGCCTGGGCCTGCTGGCCGCGCAGCAGGGCGAGCAGCTCCCGCCCCGTGGCCAGCCACAGGCTGCGCGCCTCGGCGCGGATCACGGCACTGCCCGGGCGCACGATCAGCGTGGCCAGGCGGTTGACGTGCTCGCGCTGCAGCTCGCGGGTCCAACTGGCCGGTGTGCCTGGCGGGGGCGCATCCAGCCACACCGCGTGCAGCAGGCGGCGGTGCAGCTCGGCCAGTTGGAAGGCCTGCGGATCCTTGTCCTGGCTGTCGAGCAGGCTGGCGGTGGTCTCCTCGCTCATCAGTTGCGACAGCACGGACCGCTGCAGCGTGGCCACCGTCTGCGTCAGGGAGAAGTCGGTCTGCGGGCCGCCGCCGGCGTCGCGCTCCAGATAGTCGGGCGACAGCCGCTGCTGCAGCGCGCCGGACAGCCGCAGTGCCCGCGGACGCAGGAATTCGCCCAGCAGCAGCTCCAGCGCCGCACGCTGGCGGGTGGCGGGCACGGGCTGCAGCGACGGCTCGGCCGTGCCGGCCGTCTCACGCCGCGTGTGCACGCCGCCGATCTGCCGTGCCAGCGGGATGGCCCCGCGCGCCAGCTCGTTGACCGCATGGGCCACCGAGCGACGCAGCAGGGCCGCGTCGTCATCCGGCTGCAGTGGGCGGGCTTCGAGCTGCCGGAGCCAGTGGCTCACCAGCGCCAGCCGCTGGCGGGCGAAGGCCAGCGGGTCGCTGCCCAGGTCGAAGGGCAGGGCGTCGGGTGACAGGCCCAGGGCCAGGTCCTCGTCGTTGCCATAGGCCAGCAAGCTGCGCCAGGCCGGGTCCTGCACGCGCTGGGCGATGCGGCGCAGCTCGGCCGCCTCCTGATCAACCGGCAGCGGCTTGTAGGCGTACTCGATCGCCCACAGGTCATAGGCGCCCAGCGTGGTGGGGTAGGGCGCGGGCTGGGGCCGGCCGGGCAACGGCAGGTTGACCGCCACGTAGTCCATCACCGATGCGCTGGTGCCGTGCTGGGCGGTGAAGGCCGGGTCGGCCAGCTGCGCGGCGTCGAAGGCGGTCGAGGCGCGGAAGTTGTGCCGCAGGCCCAGCGTGTGGCCCACCTCGTGCATCACCAGATATTTGAGATAGGCGTGGACGAAGGCCTCGGCCTCGGGGCTGTCCGGGTCCAGACTGCCGGTGGCCACATCGAGCGCAAAGCCCAGGCCGCTGTCGGCCGCGCTCAGCTGGCAGGAGGCCTCGTCGGCCTCATGCGCCTGGGGGTCCGGCCAGCGCGCGGCCCACAGCCCCAGCGGCAGCAACTGCGCGCGGCGGTGGCGCGCCGCGCGGGTGGCCAGGCTCTCCAGGCCGATGTCGGCATCCAGGATCTCGCCGCTGCGCGGGTCCACGTGGCTGGGGCCGATGGCGTCGAAGCTCGGGCCGGCATTGGTCATCCAGCGGATGGATGCTTGCCCGGCCTCCAACGTGTCCACGCTGCCGTCGGCCGGCTGGTCGCGCACCTCGATGGCGCCGCTGATGCCGATGCGCTCGAAGGCCCGGTTCCACTCCAGCACCCCGGCGCGCACGGTGTCGCGATAGCGTTGCGGGATGCTGCGGTCCAGCCAGTAGACGATGGGCTGCACCGGCGGCGAGACGGCGGCCTGCGCATCGCGCTTGTCCAGCCGCCAGCGGTTGACGAAATGCCGCCTGGGCGTGCGCAGCCGCTCGTCGGAGTAGTCGGCCACCGTCGTCAGGAAGGTGCCCACGCGGGCATCGGCCGGGCGCGGCGCCATCGGCTGCTGCGGCAGCGCCAGCAGCGTGTAGTGCGTGGTGATGAACAGACTGCGCGCATCCGGCACGGTGCCCGGCGCACCGGGCGCGGGCGCGTTGCCGCCGGCGCCGCCCAGGCTCAGCGCTGCGCTGGCGTAGTGGCCCTGCACCTCGATCACCAGCGAGCGGGCCGACGCCCGGGCCGTGGTGATGGACGAGTTGCGCGCATCGAAGGCATAGCCCTGCCGGTACGCGCGCTGCAGCAGCATGCCCACGCCCTGCAGGTCGGTCAGGAAGAGCGCCTGCGCGTCGATCAGCACCGCCCCGTTCGCGTCGGGCTGGCTGGCCACCACGGCGCTGCCCAGCAGGCTGGGCGAGAAGGCGGCGGTCACGGCATAGGCCGCCTCGCTGCCCTCGCGGGCGGCATAGGCGGCGTTCTCGGCCAGCATCTGGATCTGGCTGCCCACGCGGCGCAGGCGCACCACCTGCGGCCGGCCGAAGTTGCCGCTGCGCCCGGCCATCAGGCCGCCGAAGAGCCCGGCCTCGCCGATGCCGGTGGCCAGCTTGGGCGACAGGAAGTACGCCTGCTTGAGCGCCTGCGGCGACAGCTCGATCCACACCTTGTCCTCGCGCTTCCACAGCGGCAGCAGGCCGTCATGGCGCGTGGCACCGCGCACCACCGTGGCAAAGGGCTGAGGCGTACCGGGCGCGGCGGCGGGGGCCGGTATCGATGCCGCGCGGGTCGCAGCCATCGGTGCGGCGGCCAGCGGGCTGCGCGGCCCGGCCGGTGCGCTGCCGGATCTGCTGCCCGCCACGGCGTCCGGTCCACGTGTCGCGCAGCCGCTGAAGGTGGAGCACAGGAGCGCTGCAACCAGCAGCGCGGGCGTGCGTAGAAGAGCGCCGGGGCGGAGGACGGGGCGGGCGGACACGGGCATGGCAGATGAGCCGGCAGTGTCGCAGACCCGGCCTTGCCGACAGGGCGGCCGGCCCATGCCGCGTGCGGCCCCTGACGAGGGGGGCGAGCTTCAGGGTTATCAGCAGCGGGCCCTCAATGGGGCGCCACCTAAGATGGATCGCGATACGTTAACTAGTGCACGCCCGCCATGCGGCCGCGTGCGCCCGGGGAGCGCCGGCAGCCAGCCGGCCGGGAGGTCCCAACGGTCCAGGCGCCCCCTCGCCGCCCGGCCCGTCGCGGTGGTCTCGGCGATGCAGGTCTGGCGCGGCTGCGGCCCGGCGCCTCTTTCATCGTGTGGAGACAAGCAAGTGATCCAGAGACTCCGAGCCGTGTCGCGCGCCGCCCTCGTGGCCAGCGTCCTCATCAGCGGCAGCGCCGTCCTCGTGGGCTGCGTCAGCCCGGTGCCGCAAGACTTCATCAGCACCGCCAGCATCCAGCAGGTCCGCCCCGGCATGAGCCCGCGCGAGGTCAAGCGCCTGCTCGGCGCGCCGCTGGTGTCCGACAAGAAGCAGGACGACCGCTGGGACTACATGGTCGCCACCACCACCACGCGCCCGATGGCCTTCACGCCCTATGGCGTCTATTTCGAAGGCGGCCGCGTGGCCAAGGTCGAGCCGCTCAACAAGTGATCACCGCGGGCCTCGCCCAGCCGAGGCCCGCGCCGGCCGGCATCCTGCCCGGCCCTGCCCCCACCCCTAGGAGACATTGATGAACCAAAGGCTCATGCGGCCCGCCGCCCTGGCCGGCCTGATGCTGTCCACCCTGGCCCTGGTCGGCTGCGAGACGCTCGAAGGCGGCATCACCAACCAGGCCATCCGCCAGATCGAGAAGAAGGTCGCCCCGCAGGTGCTCAAGGGCGACGACGTCGATATGGGCTGCACGCACACCGTGGCCCTGGGCCCGCTGATCACCGGCCTGCGCGGCTTCTACGGTGACCCGTCGCTGATGGAGTCCATCATGTACTCGTCCGCGGCCGTGTGCGCCGAGACGCAGGCCGCCCAGGAAGAGCTGCGCTACCTGCGCGCCCAGCGCGACAAGCGTCCCGACGAGGCGCTGGATGCCCGCATCGCGCAAAAGCGCCTGCTTGAGCGCACCACGCGCCGGCAGCTGGCCGCCTTCCAGCTCATGCGCGACAAGCTCGAGAAGCGCTATGACTTCAAGTACGGCGAGTCCTGCCCGCGCTTCCGCCGCGACTTCGACGAGCTGGCCTACCTGCTGGGCGGCATCGCCGGCCTGCAGGCCGTGCAGAACGACATGGCCGCGCAACAGGTCGTGGGCGTGCCCACCGACCTGCCGCCCAAGACCGACTTCGCCATGCGCTGCCTGGACAACGCCAAGTGGTGGGGCGCGCCGCTGGCCGCCCGCGCGGTGGTCTGGAGCATGATCCCCGGCGGCACCGAGGGCAAGGATCCGCAAGGCGCCTTCGACCTGGCGATGGGCATCGGTGAGCGCCAGGGCGTGCGCGTGGCCCATGCGATGGCCGCCGTGGCCGCCGTCTCTGCCGATGACCGCACGCGGCTGCGCGAGGTGATCCGCCGCTTTGCCAGCGTCAAGAACTTCCGCCAGAACACCGACTACCGCTTCGTCGATGAGATCGCCACCAACCTGGTGCAGATCATCTCCGACCGCTACTGGACCGAAGCCACCGGCATGCGCACGCCGGTGGGCGGCCTGGGCAAGTTCTGGGACGACCCCAAGCCCGGCTCGGGCGGCAACGCGGGCCAGTTCCTTGACTGACCACGCAGCGTGGGGCAGGCCCGGCTTCATCGGTCGGCCCCACGGGTTAACACCGACGGTCGCTCCGGCCCATTTCGCGTTTTTCCGGTGTCAACCCCAAGGTCCGGGGCGACCCGGGCAAGTCCCGTGTGCAAGTCGGCCCGCGGGCTGCAAACCCGCATGGATCAAGGCTTTGCGGGGTTTGAGCCAGTGCAGGATTGCCCCTGCCGGGCGCGGTACTGAAGGCCCGGTTGCAGGCTGGCCGTCTATATAGTTACCAGTTGTAGACAACGCCGAACGCCTGTTTGAAATGCCGCTCACAACCCTGGTCCGTCAGGGTCGCGCAGCGGCTGCGGATTCGGTGAACGGACGACACAACAGCCGGCGGCGCCTACCCCGGCGCGGCATCGCTGGATACCAAGGAGACCAACTTGAGCAAGCAACACAAACTGGCCCGCGTGGCCCTGGGCTGCGCCCTCGTGGCCGGTGCGCTGAGCAGCGCAACGGCGGCCGAGCAGAAGATCTGCGTCTACGACCTCGTCGGCACCAGCGGCGACGTCTACAACCTGGCCAAGGACTATGCGGTGGCCATGCAGAAGTCCGGCGCCAGCATCACGCTCAAGGCCTACACCGACGAGCGCGTGGCCACCGAGGACTTCCGCACCGGCCAGTGCGACGGCGTCATCGCCACCGGCCTGCGCACCCGCCAGTTCAATGCCCTGGCCGGCTCCATCGACTCGCTGGGCTCGACCACCATCATCCGCAACGGCAACGTCGACATGGGCGCCAGCTACGAGGTGGTGCGCAAGGTCATCGAGACCTTCACCTCGCCCAAGGCCGGCAAGCTGATGGTCGAGGGCAACTACGAGGTCGGCGGCATCGTGCCGATGGGCGCGGCCTTCCCGATCGTCAACGACCGCAAGATCAATTCTGTCGAGGCACTGGCCGGCAAGCGGATCGCTGCCTTCGACCATGACAAGGCCCAGGCCGCCATGATCCAGCGCATCGGCGCGCAGCCGGTGTCGGCCGATGTCACCAACTTCGGCACCAAGTTCAACAACGGCTCGGTGGACATGATTGCCGCCCCCGCCCTGGCCTACAAGCCGCTGGAGCTCTACAAGGGCATCGGCAACAAGGGCGCCATGGCCGAGTTCCCGGTGATGATCCTGACCTACCAGGTCATCCTGAACAAGACCAAGTTCCCCGACGGCTTCGGCGAGAAGTCGCGCGAATACTGGCTGGGCCAATTCGACCGGGCGATGAAGCTGGTCAAGTCAGCCGAGACCGCCATCCCCAAGAGCGCCTGGAACAACCTGTCGCCGGACGCCAACGTCAAGTACACGCTGATGCTGCGCGAGTCGCGCATCGCGCTGGCCGAGCAGGGCTTCTACAACAAGCAGGGCCTGAAGATCATCAAGCGCGTGCGCTGCAGCGTGAATCCGGCCGACAGCGAATGCTCCAACCAGGCCGAGCTCGACTGGAAGTGATCGGCCCTGGCGCCGCCGATGGCGCTGTGGAGGGCGTGCCGGCGGCTGCCTGGCGTTCCCCGGCCTCCACGGGCCAGCGGCTGGGCGCGGGCCCGGCCCGCCGGGCAACGTAATCAGTAGTACCCAAGGGGGGCTCGAACGGCCCCCCTTGGTTTGTTTGCACGAGGACAAGGCGGCTTTGCCGCCACCGAGGGACGAGTCGTGATCAAGGAAGACCCGCAGCGCAAGTTCTTGAACCGCACGTGGAGCGAATGGCTCTTCACGCTACCCATCTTCGCCATGCTGCTGCTGACCCTGGTCATCGGCACGGGTGAGCTCTTCCACGGTCAGCTGCTGCGCTTCGGGGAATCGCTGTTCGGCCAGCCCGACAAGGGCGTGCAGTACTTCATGCTGCGCGCCGACCCGGTCAAGCCCAGCTGCGATGCCAACCCCGACATCGAAGCCGAGGTCCAGCGTCAGACCCAGGCGGGTGCCGCCAAGCCGGCTGATGACATCGACGCGCTCTTCGGCGACACCAAGGTCGATCCCGAGGTGCTGCGCCAGTCGCTGCGCTCGGCCGCCCAGGTCTGCCGGGCCAAGCACGAGATGTACGAGCGCATCGCCGACCAGATCACGCCGCAGGTCAAGGTCTACCGGGCGATCGAGACCAGCTTCTTCGCGCTGTTCCAGTACGGCACGGACCACCGGCCGATGATCCTGCTCGTAATGCTGAGCCTGGCGGCCATCATCACGACGCTGGGCCATCACCACATCTGCATCCGCCCGGCGCGCTATGTGCGCGACTTCCAGCTGCAGGCCATCTCGATGGCGGCAGCCGCCGCGCTGCTGCTGCATTCGACTATCCGCTACTACCAGATCTCGCTGGAGTCCGGGGTGGCGATCGCGCGGCCCGAGCTGCACTTCCTGTGGATGGCACTGTTCGCGGCGCTGCTGATCATCAACCTGTGGCGCGTCGTGCGTCCGCCGCGCGTGGAGATGACCGAGGGCATGGGCAGCTGGGGCAAGGCCTTCCTGGCCATCCCGCTGTTCGCCTACATGGCAATCAATGCGGGGATCTACTTCCTGCAGCACGGCCATCCGTCCGGCCTGGCCATCTACATCAACCAGCTGATGGAGCTGCCGGCCATCTTCCTGAACCTGGGCCTGTTCATCTGGGCCGGCATGCTGCTCAAGCAGAGCCGCCTGGTGGACCTGTGCATGAACGTCATCCGGCCGTGGCGCTTCTCGCCTGAGCTGCTGACCTACATCATCCTGCTGGCCGCGGCCGTGCCCACGGCCTACACCGGTGCTTCGGGCGTGTTCGTGATCGCAGCCGGCGCGATCATCTACCACGAGGTGCGCGCCGTCGGCGGCAGCCGGCACTTCGCGCTGGCGGCCACGGCCATGTCCGGTTCGCTGGGCGTGGTGCTGCGGCCCTGCCTGCTGGTGGTGCTGATCGCCGCGCTGAACAAGCAGGTGACGACCAACCTGCTCTATCACTGGGGCGTCTACGTCTTCTTCCTGACGTCCACGCTGTTCTTCATCGCCTCGCAGCTGCACCGCAAGCAGCGGGCCTCCATCGAGTCGTTCAACGTCGCCATCCCGGCCATGTTCCGGCAGATGGTGCCGCTGCTGCCCTATGTGGCCGTGGTGGTGGCCGTGCTGTTCGTCTATGAATGGGGCCTGGACACCAAGCTCAACGAGATCTCCGCGCCCATCATCGTGCCGGTGATGATGCTGATCCTGCTCATCGTGGACAAGATGCTCGGCCGCCGGGCGGTGCACGAGCCCAAGCCGGAGTACGCCGCCCATCGCAAGGACGGCGTGGAAGCCTCCATCCGGGCGGCCACGAACGAGACCACCGGCCACATCGGTGCGCTGCTCATGCTCATGACGCTGTCGCTGGCAATGGGCGGCGTGATCGAGCGCTCGGAGGTCATGCACTTCTTCCCGTCCACCTTCTCCAGCGTCTGGACGGCGATGGCCTTCCTGGTGGTGACCAAAGTCGTCCTGGGCATGATCATGGACCCCTTCGGCGCGGTGATCCTGGTGTCGGTGACGCTGGCACCCATCGCCTATGCCAACGGCATCGAGCCGGTGCACTTCTGGATGATGGTGCTGGTGGCCTTCGAGCTGGGCTATCTGCTGCCGCCGGTGGCCATCAACCAGCTGCTGACCCGGCTGGTGGTGGGCGAGAAGGAGATCGATCTCGCCGATGCGGAGACCCGCCACCTGGGCTTCTATCGCCGCTTCGAGCGCTGGATCCTGCCGGTGGTGGTGATGACGGTGGGCATGGTGATCGTCGCCTTCGCGCCGCTGGCCGTGCAGCACTGGCCGGCGCTGGCTCCGGTGAAGAGCTTCTTCACCGAGACCATGCCGCAGTAAGCAGGCGCGCACGGGGCGCACCGGCAGGCGCGTTCACACCTGAAGGAAGACGTGAGGAAAGGGCCTGCGGGTCCTTTTCCTTTTGCTGCGCCCGTCGGTGCACCCGCAGCGCCTCGTCTTCATCCCGTATTGCGCAGCCCCGCGGCGATGCCGTTGATCGACAGATGGATGCCGCGTTGCAGGCGCTCGGCCGTGGCTTCGTCGGCCTCGCCGCGGCGCCAGCGGCGCATCAGCTCGACCTGCAGGTGGTTGAGCGGGTCCACATACGGCAGCCGGTAGGCCAGGGCATCGGCCAGGGCCGGGTCGGCGGCCAGGCGCTGGCTGTGGCCGGTGAGCAGGGCCAGCGCGCGACCGGTGCGCTGCCACTCCTGGCTGATGGCGGCAAAGATGCGCTCGCCCAGCCGCTTGTTGCCGGCCAGCGCCACATAGCGCTCCGCGATGCCCAGGTCGGTCTTGGCCAGCACCATGTCGATGTTGGACAGCAGCGTGCGGAAGAAGGGCCATTGCCGGGCCATGCGCCGCAGCAGGGCCAGGCGGCGATCGTGCTCGTCGCCGGGCGTGCCCAGATAGGCCTCGATGGCCGAGCCCACGCCATACCAGCCCGGCAGGGCCACGCGCGACTGGCCCCAGGAGAAGCTCCAGGGGATGGCGCGCAGGTCTTCGATGGCGCGGCTGGCCTTGCGCGAGGCGGGGCGCGAGCCGATGTTGAGCTCGGCAATCTCGCGGATGGGCGTGGCGGCGAAGAAGTAGTCGGTGAAGCCCGGCGTCTCATACACCAGCCGGCGGTAGGCCGCCATGCCGGCCTGCGACAGCGCATCGGCCGCCTGCAGGAAGCTTTCGGGCACCGCGCGGGCCGGCGGCAGCAGCGAGGCCTCCAGCGTGGCTGCCACCAGCGTCTCCAGGTTGCGCCGGCCGATCTCGGGGTGGGCGTACTTGGAGGCGATGATCTCGCCCTGCTCGGTCAGGCGGATCTGGCCGTTCACCGTGCCGGGCGGCTGGGCCAGGATGGCGTCATACGTGGGCCCGCCGCCGCGGCCGACCGTGCCACCGCGGCCGTGGAAGAGGCGCAGGCGGATGCCGTGCTCAGCGCCCAGCTGGTCGAACAGCCGCACCAGCGCCAGCTCGGCGCGGTAGAGCTCCCAGTTGCTGGTGAGGATGCCGCCGTCCTTGTTGCTGTCGCTGTAGCCCAGCATCACGTCCTGCTCGCCGCCGCTGTCCTGCATCAGCGCGGCGATGCCCGGCAGGGCGTAGAAGGCCCGCATGATGCGCTCGGCATGGCGCAGGTCGGCGATCGTCTCGAACAGCGGCACGACGATCATCTCCAGCCGCGCATGGGGCTGGCCCAGGGCGCCGTGCAGCAGGCCGGATTCCTTCTGCAGCAGCAGCACCTCCAGCAGGTCGCTGACCGTCTCGGTGTGGCTGATGATGCAGTGGCGCAGCGCCTGCTCGCCGTAGCGGGCGCGGGCCTGGCGGGCGGCGTCGAAGACGCCCAGCTCGCTGGCGGTGGTCTCGCTCCAGGGGCCATCGCGCAGGCGCACGGGGCGCGGCTGGCCGAGCAGCTCCAGCAGCAGCGCCTGCTTGGCCGCTTCATCCAACGCCGAGTAGTCGGTCTCCACGCCCGCGGCCGCCAGCAGCTCGGCCACGGCGGCCTCGTGGCGGTCGGAGCTCTGCCGCAGGTCCAGCGTGGCCAGGTGGAAGCCGAAGACCTGCACCGCACGGATCAGCGGCTTGACGCGCAGGTCGGCCAGGGTCTGCGCGTGATGGCTGCGCAGCGAGGCGTCGATGATGCCCAGGTCGGCCAGGAAGGCGGCAGCGTCCGGGTACGGGTCCTGCGGTGCGACCGCATGGCGCAGCGCCTGGGTGCCGGCCAGCTCCTGCAGCGTGGCCGCCAGCCGGGCGTAGATGCCGGTCAGCGCGCGCCGATAGGGCTCGTCCTCGCGGTGCGGGTTGTGGTCGGGCGAGCGCTCGGCCAGCTCGGCCATCGCCGGCGTGATGCCCACCAGCCGGCCCGACATGGACAGCTCTGCGCCCAGCTCGTGCACCTGCTGCAGATAGTGGCGCAGCGCGGTCTCGCTCTGCCGGGCCAGCGCCAGGCGCAGCGTGTCGGCGGTGACGTTGGGATTGCCGTCGCGGTCGCCGCCGATCCACTGGCCCATGCGCAGGAAGGGCGCCACGGCGCCGGTGCCCAGCCGCTGCTCCAGCTCGGCATAGAGCTGCGGGATCTGGCGCAGGAAGGTGCTGCGGTAATAGCTCAGCGAGTTGTCGATCTCGTCGGCCACGGTCAGGCGCGAGTAGCGCAGCATGCGCGTCTGCCACAGCTGGGTGATGCGCGCGCGCAGTTGCTGCTCGGTGTCCTGCCGCTGCGTGGCGGCGAGGTCGGCGTCGGCCTCCAGCCGGCCCAGCAGCTCGCCGATGCCGCGCTCGGCGTCCAGGATGGATTTGCGCTGCACCTCGGTCGGATGCGCGGTGAGCACGGGCGACACCCAGGCGCGGTCCAGCAGGGCGCGCACCTGGTCGGCGCCGACGCCGGCATGCGCCAGCTTGTCCAGCGCCGCGGCCAGCGTGCCGGCCGGCGCTGCGCTGGCCCGCGCGGGGCGGCGGGCGGCCTCGCGGATGCGGCGCAGCTGCTGCCGGTCCTCGGCCAGGTTGGCCAGGTGGGCGAAGTAGCTGAAGGCGCGGATGACCGAGACGCTCTGGTCGGCGCTCAGGCCCTTGAGCAGCCGGTCGAGCTCGCGCCCGGCGGTCCTGTCGCGCCGGCGCCGGTAGGCCACGGCCAGTTGGCGGATGCGCTCGATGAGCTCGAAGGCGGCGGCGCCCTCCTGCTCGCGGATCACCTCGCCCAGCAGCCGGCCGAGCAGGCGGATGTCATGCAGCAGCGCGGGCGCAGCGCCAC
Organism: Burkholderiales bacterium; assembly: GCA_016219375.1. Classification (GTDB taxonomy): domain Bacteria; phylum Pseudomonadota; class Gammaproteobacteria; order Burkholderiales; family Burkholderiaceae_C; genus Aquabacterium. The sequence goes on along the minus strand of JACRNC010000013.1, from coordinate 3,946 downwards.
CGGGGATGGACAGGCGGGATGGACGGGATGAGCTGGACGGAGGCGACGGGCGGCGCCCGGCGGCGGGGCGGGAGGTGGCCGGGGCAGGGGTCTGGGGCATGGCGCTCTTGCTGCAGAGATCGGAGGGCGGGCGGCGGGGCGGCCGGTGCGCTGCCGCGGCGGGCGGGGGCGGACCTGCGTGTCAGCGGGTGGGCTTGCGTCAGTGGTTGGATGTGCGTCAAGGGGCACCGACCGTGCGGCGCAAGCTCCGTGCCCGGCAGGGCCGATGCGGGGTCATGCAGTGCCTCACCGCTGGTATGCCGCCTGCATCGGTGGGCGGGCGGCTCATGCATGACGGACTGTCACATGGATGTTGTACGGTAGAGAGCCCCCTTCTTCGGCCATGCCGGCCGCTTCTTCCACACCCCATGCAGCAGCCCCTGGCGCCCCTGTCCCCGACCGCCGCCGCGGCGTCGGCAACGTCGTCCACCACGGCTCTTGGCTCATCACCCGTCGCCGCTGCAGGTGCACCTGCCACCGCGCCGTCTGCGGTGCTGTCGCTTGCCGCTTCCGCTCCCGCCACGCCGGCTGGCCTGAAGGCGGCTTCCCGGCCGCCCCGGCCGGCCGCGCCTGCCCAGGCGGCCCAACCTGCGCCGCCCGCCCCGCACGACGAGCCCGCGGTCCTCACCGAGGCCGGCGACGTCGAGCGCCCCACCGCCCCTAGCGACGCGCGGCCCGCGCTGCGCCTGCTCAGCCGCGAGCTGGCCATCCTGGAGTTCAACCGCCGCGTGCTGTCCCAGGCCCGGCGCGAGGACGTGCCGCTGCTGGAGCGGCTGCGCTATGTCTGCATCGTGTCGTCCAACCTCGACGAGTTCTTCGAGGTGCGCTATGCCGACTACCTGGAGGCCGCGCGGCTGCCCATCATGGGCGTGCAGATGCAGGACGTGCTGGTGGTGTCCAGCGCCGCGCGCGCGCTGGTCAACGAGCAGTACGCGCTGTTCAACGACGTGGTCATGCCCGCGCTGGCCGCGCAGGACATCGTCATCCTGCAGCACCACGCGCGCAACGCCGAGCAGCGCCGCTGGGTGCAGCAGTTCTTCGAGCGCCAGGTGCGCCCGCTGCTGGTGCCGGTGGGGCTGGACCCGGCGCACCCCTTCCCGCAGGTGGCCAACAAGTCGCTGCACTTCATCGTCAAGCTCAGCGGCAAGGACGCCTGGGGGCGCGACAACTCGATCGCCATCGTCAAGATCCCGCGCGTGCTGCCGCGGGTGATCCGCCTGCCGGAGTCGCTCTCAGGCGGCAAGCAGGCCTTCGTGCTGCTGTCCAGCGTCATCCGCGCGCACCTGGAGGACCTGTTCCCCGGCCGGCGGGCGGAGGCCTTCTCGCAGTTCCGCGTCACGCGCGACACCGACCTGGAAGTGGACGAGGACGACATCACCAACCTGCGCCAGGCGCTGCGCTCCAAGATGAGCACGCGCCAGTTCGGCCAGGCCATCCGCGTGGAGGTGACGCAGAGCTGCCCGCAGGAGCTGTCGGACTTCCTGCTCAAGCAGTTCGGCCTGGGCGAGGAGGCGCTCTACAAGGTCGACGGCCCGGTCAACCTGGTGCGCCTGGCAGAGCTCATCGACCAGGCCGACGCGCCGCAGCTGCGCTTCGCGCCGTTCGAGCCCGGCTGGCCGGCCGACGTGCCGCGCGGCGGCTCCATCTTCGAGCGGCTGCAGCAGGGCGACGTGCTGCTGCACCATCCCTTCCAGTCCTTCGAGCCGGTGGTGGAGTTCCTGCGCCAGGCGGTCAACGACCCCGACGTGCTGGCCATCCGCCAGACCATCTACCGCACCGGCAGCCAGTCGCAGCTGATGGAGCTGCTGCTGGAGGCGGTGCGCCGCGGCAAGGAGGTGATGGCGGTGGTCGAGCTCAAGGCCCGCTTCGATGAAGAGGCCAACATCAACTGGGCCGACCGGCTGGAGGCGCTGGGCGCGCAGGTGGTCTACGGCATCGTCGGCCTGAAGACCCATGCCAAGGCGCTGCTGGTGACGCGCCGCGAGGGCAGTCGCCTGAAGCGCTATGCCCACCTGTCCACCGGCAACTACAACGCCAAGACCGCGCGCCTGTACACCGACGCCGGCTACCTGACCGCCGACAACGAGCTGACGCAGGACGTGGAAAACCTCTTCCAGCTCCTGGGCAGCCTGGCCCGCGGCCGCCCGCCGCGCCGCCTGCTGGTGGCCCCCAGCAGTCTGCACCGGGCCATGATCAAGCTGGTGCAGCGCGTGGGCGAGGCGGCCCGGGCCGGCCAGCCGGCGCGCATCGTCGTCAAGGTCAACGCCCTGACGGATCCGGATCTCATCCATGCCCTGGCCCAGGCCAGCCAGGACGGTGCCGACATCGACCTCATCGTGCGCGGCGCGTGCATGCTGCCGGCCGGCGTGCCGGGCTTGACCGACCGTATCCGCGTGCGCTCGGTGGTCGGGCGCATGCTCGAGCATTCGCGGGTGCTGTACTTCCGCTGGGGGCCCGGTGAGGACGACGAGGTGCTGTACCTGTCCAGCGCCGACTGGATGACACGCAACATGCAGCGTCGCGTGGAGCTGGCCTGGCCGGTGCGGGATGCCGCACTGCGCCAGCGCGTGATCGACGAGTTCCTCGTGCCCTATCTGCATGACGGCTGCGACGCCTGGCTGCAGCAGCCCGACGGCAGCTACCAGCGCCCGACGCGCCCGGGGCCCAGCGCCCAGCTGGCGCTGATGCGGCGCTTCGGCACCCTGGCCTGAACGCCCCAAGCAGGAGGCTGCAAATGGACGTGATCCTCTGGCGCCATGCCGAAGCCCACGCGCTGCCCGACGAGCTGGCGGCCGATGCCCAGGCCGACCTGCAGCGCGCGCTGACCAGCAAGGGCGAGCGCCAGGCCCAGCGCATGGCCGAGTGGCTCAATCGTCGGCTGCCGGAGTCCACCCGCATCCTCGTCAGCCCGGCCGTGCGCACCCAGCAGACCGCGCTGGCGCTGGCCCGTCCGTTCCGCACCGTCAAGGCCTTGTCGCCCGATGCCGCGGTGGACGCCGTGCTGCAGGCCGCGCGCTGGCCCGACGCCGCCGAGCCGGTGCTCATCGTCGGCCACCAGCCCACGCTGGGCGCCGTGGCCGCTCGGCTGCTCACCGGCCAGGACCTGCCGTGGTCGATCAAGAAGGCCGGCGTGTGGTGGCTGCGCTCGCGCCAGCGCGGCGAGGACGCCGGCGTCGTGCTGCAGGCGGTGCAGACGGTGGAGTTCCTTTAGCGCCGCTTGAACTCTGCCGCTTCCCCGGGCCTTGCCCCGCCGGGGCCGTGTTTGCGTTTGGTTGCATATTCGTCGCACATCCCCCCGGCCGGGCGAGCGAGGCGGCGGCGCCGCGCCAGACAATCCCGCCCGACAACAAAACGAGGGCAGGGAAGAAATGCAGGAAGCGCAAGACGGGCCTGCGTCCGTGATGGGCGCAGCCGTGGGCGGGCGCCGCGGGGCCGATGCCGGATCCACGACGATCGGGGCGACTGAAACAGGCCCGGCTGCCCGGGCAGCGGCGGCTGCGTCCGCTGCGTCGAGCACGGCCCTTTCGGCCACTGCGGCCGCCACCGGGCCGGCCCTGGGCGGGCTGCACGACGCGGTTGCCGGCCTGCGCGGCCTGCTGCAGGGCTTCACCACCGCCTCCCGCCTCTACCACCTCACCGGCATCGGCCCGGCCGCGGCGCTGGCTGAGCAGTTGCTGGTGGAGAGCTGGACGCTGCACGAGGCGCTGAGCCAGCCCTATGTGCTGCGGATCCACGCGCTGTCCACCGACGCGCGGCTGCCGGTGGGCGATCTGCTGGGCCGGTTCCTGATGCTGCACACGCTGTGCGCCGACGGCAGCCGCAGCCCGCGCAGCGGCATCGTGCTGGCCGCCGAGGCCCTGGAGTCCGATGGCGGCCTGGCCCGCTTTGCCCTGACGCTGGGCCCCTG
>JACRNC010000008.1 GCA_016219375.1 Burkholderiales bacterium | reverse complement strand
TTCAAGTTCATACAACCGTTCGGGCTGCAGAGAAGGACGGTCCGGCTCGGGTGCCCAGTGCTCAGCCACGGGCTTCAACATCTGGCCCAAAGGCGCGTCGGGCTGCCCGGGCCGGTCCGAGGGTTGAAAGATACAAGGCGGTTGGGGTGTGGGCTTGCTGCTGCTGCGGCGGCGGGCGCGGTAGGGCGGTGAGCGCAGACGTGCCCTCCACGACAAGCGTGTGGCCAGGGCAGGAGTTTGGCTGCTGCTGCCGCTTGTGGGGCAGGTTCCGAGGGTTGGGTGCCCTTGCAGCTTGCGATGGCGGCGTGCGGCCAGGGGTCCGTTGAGCGAAGGCGGCGGCGCGCCCGGGCCCGGAGGGAATCGGCCCGATGGTTCGCGCGCGCTGCTTATGCTGGCGCCCTCGCCCGCGCAGCCAGACCTCGCAATGTCCTCCAGCCCCTCCAGCCCCGCCCTGCCATGCCCCTGCGGTGCCCGCACGCCGCGCGGCGCGGCGCTGCCCTATGCCGACTGCTGCGCCCGCTATCACGACGGGCCGCTGGCCCTGCTGGCGCCCACGCCCGAGGCGCTGATGCGCAGCCGCTACAGCGCCTTCGTGCTGGACCGGCGCGACGTGCTGCTGGCGACCTGGCATCCCAGCACCCGCCCAACGCAGATCGAGCCGCCCGAGCCCGGGCTGAAATGGCTGGGGCTGGAGGTGCGCGGCAGCGGCCTCGCCGATGCCGACCACGGCTGGGTGGAGTTCGTCGCCCGCAGCAAGCTGGCCGGACGCGCGCACCGGCTGCACGAGACCAGCCGCTTCGTGCGCGAGCCGGCGGGCGAGGGCGGACGCTGGTTCTACGTGGACGGGCAGATCGCCTGAGCGGCCAGGCGGCGGCCATCGACACGGGGTGCAGCCGGCCGAGGGGTGCGCCACGTCCCATAAGGCGGGCCGGTTTTTCGCTCCGACACGGAAGCTGGGGCCTTTCCAGTCCAGCGACCGGCTGCGGGGGGAGTCTAGGCGGTGCGCCCTTCCGGGCGGCAAGCGCGCTGACGATTTCAAGCCGCCGCCGTCGCCCGCTCCAGCCAGCCCAGCCACTGCATCGCGTGCTCGCGGCTGCTGCCGCACATCTCGGCGCTGGGCTGCAGCGAGGCGCACACCGCCGGGCGGCCCGGCTGGCCGAAGATGCGGCAGCGGCCCGCGCTGTCGAGCTGCGCGCAGGGCATGCCGGCCGGCTTGCCGTGCGGGTGGCCGGGGATGGGGCTGCTGATGGACGGCGCGATGCAGCAGGCGGCGCAGCCGGTGCGGCAGGCGAGGCTCATGCGGCGCCCTGGGCGGAAGAATCCCCCGCCAGCGGCGGCGGGGCGGCCTCCGCCGCGTGGGCGGACCGGGGCTGTGGGCGCCTGGCAGGCGGCTGCTGGCTGTCGGCGGGCAGGGGCGTGGCCAGCCGCAGCGGGCAGACGTCGGCCAGCCGGCGGGCCACGTCCTGCCTCAGCCGCTGCAGCTCGGCCAGGCGGGCGTCCATCTCGGCCAGCTTGGCCTGCAGCAGGGCCTGCACCTGCTCGGCGGGCAGCTCGCCGGCCTGGTCCATCAGGCGCAGCACCTCGCGGATCTCGGCCAGGCTGAAGCCCAGCCCCTGGGCCAGGCGCACCAAGGCCAGGCGGGTTTCCGCTTCGGCCGGGTAGCGGCGGTAGCCGTTGGCCCCACGGCGGGCGGCGATGAGGCCGGCGCGCTCGTAGTAGCGCAAGGTGTCGTGGGACAGGCCGCTGCGGGCGGCCAGTTCGCCGATGAGCATGGGGTGATCGCGAGCGGGAGCAGCTTGACCTTGGAGTGTAGTCAAGGGTTGAGAGTGCGGGCTCCATCCTTGAAGGAGCTTTGCGATGACCCGAGTCCTCCTCACCGGCGCCACCGGCCAGATCGGCCGCTGGGTGCTGCATGAACTGGCCGGCCGGCCGGATGTTGAGCTGGTGCTGGCGCTGCGCGATCCGGCGCGACAGTGTTCCGAGCTGGCCGCCTGGTTGGCCGGACACGGCGTGGTGCTGGCGCGGCCGCTGCAGGCGCTGGCCTTCGACCTGGACCGGCCGCAGGGCGCCGCGGCGCTGGTGCAGGCGGCCCGGCCTGATGTGGTGGTGCACCTGGCGGCGCGTTTTGCCTGGGGCCTGGCGCCGGCTGACGCGCAGCGGGCCAACGTGCAGACCAGCGTGGCGCTGCTGCGCGCGCTGGCGGGCAGCCGCACCAGCCTGGATGCCGTACACGAGGTGGCCAATCAAGCTGAAAGCGTCGAGGCCGCCACCAGTGATGCCGACCGGGCCGGCCACAGCGATCACGTCGATACCCGCAGTGCCGGCGTCGCCGCCCCGTGGCAGGGCGGCGCACCCGCCCGCTTCATCCATGTCTCCGGCTTCATGCTGCAGCACCGCGCGCACCTGCGGCGCCTGGGCATCGGGGAGGACGGCCAGGCCCGCGGCCCGGGCGGCTGGGCGGCCATCTACCGCCGCGCCGGCGGCTATGAGGCAAGCAAGCTGCACGCGCATGCCGAGATGACGCGCACGGCGCGCGAGCTGGGCCAGCCGCTGGTGGTGCTGCATCCGGCCACCGTTGCCGGGCACTCCGGGCACGGCGAGCTGCCCGAGCATGCGGCGCTCCATCAGCTGTGCCGGCAGCTCGCCCGCGGCCGGCTGGGCGCGATCCCGGGCGGCGCGGCCTACCGGCTGCCGCTGGTGGCCGTGGACTTCGTGGCGCGCTTCATCGCCGGCGTGGTGCGGGACGCGGCGGTGCAGGGCGGCGAATATCTGCTGATGGACGCGGCCTCGCCGCCGCTGCCGCAGCTGGTGCAGCACCTGGCCGATGCGCTGGGGCGGCCCGCGCCGCGGCGCACGCTGCCCATCGGGCTGCTGCGCGCGCTGCTGCGCCTGCCCGGGGTGGCGGCGCTGGCCGGCACGCATCCGGAGTCGCTGGACTTTCTGGTGCGCGACGTGGCCTTCGACACCGCTGCGGCCGACCGCCTGGCCGCGCGCTGGGGCCTGGCGCACCCGCCGCTGGAGCAGGTGCTGCGGCAGACGGCGGGCTACGTGGGCCGCCAGGGGGCGTGCGCGGAGCCCGGACAGCGGCAGGGCGACACGGCCGGCGGCCCTGACTTATCCACAGGCCCCACGTAAAATCCCGGCCCTCCCCAGCCGATGAACCGGCCCGCCGCGCGCGGGCGGCTTTGCCATGCTCTATCCCAAGGAATTCGACGTCATCGTGGTCGGCGGCGGCCATGCCGGCACCGAGGCCGCGCTGGCCGCTGCCCGCATGGGCTGCGCCACGCTGCTGCTGACGCACAACATCGAGACCCTGGGCCAGATGAGCTGCAACCCGTCCATCGGCGGCATCGGCAAGGGGCACCTGGTCAAGGAGGTCGACGCCCTGGGTGGCGCGATGGCCGCGGCGACTGATGAGGCCGGCATCCAGTTCCGCATCCTCAACTCCAGCAAGGGCCCGGCCGTGCGCGCCACCCGGGCCCAGGCCGACCGCATCCTCTACAAGGCCGCCATCCGCCGCCGTCTGGAGAACCAGCCCAATCTGTGGCTCTTCCAGCAGGCGGTGGACGACCTGCTGCTGGAGGGCGACCGCGTGGTCGGCGCCGTCACCCAGGTGGGCATCCGCTTTCGCGCCCGCGCCGTGGTGCTGACGGCCGGCACCTTCCTCGACGGCCGCATCCACGTGGGCCTGCAGAACTACAGCGCCGGCCGGGCAGGCGATCCGCCGGCGGTGTCGCTGTCCGCGCGCCTGAAGGAGCTGAAGCTGCCGCAAGGCCGGCTCAAGACCGGCACCCCGCCGCGCATCGACGGCCGCAGCATCGACTTTGCCCGCCTGACCGAGCAGCCGGGCGACCTGGACCCGGTGCCGGTGTTCAGCTTCCTGGGCGAGGCCAGCCAGCACCCGCGCCAGGTGCCGTGCTGGATCACCCACACCAACGAGCGCACGCACGAGATCATCCGCTCCGGCTTCGACCGCAGCCCCATGTTCACCGGCGTGATCGAGGGCGTGGGCCCGCGCTACTGCCCGAGCATCGAGGACAAGATCAACCGCTTTGCCGGCAAGGACAGCCACCAGATCTTTTTGGAGCCCGAGGGGCTGACCACGCACGAGTTCTATCCCAACGGCATCTCCACCTCGCTGCCGTTCGACGTGCAGCTGGCGGCGGTGCGGTCGATGACGGGCCTGGAAGAGGCGCACATCCTGCGCCCGGGCTATGCCATCGAGTACGACTACTTCGACCCCCGCGCGCTGAAGGCCAGCTTCGAGACCCGCGCCATCCAGGGCCTGTTCTTTGCCGGGCAGATCAACGGCACCACCGGCTATGAAGAGGCGGCTGCCCAGGGCCTGTTCGCCGGCGCCAATGCGGCGCTGCAGGCCCAGGGCCGTGAGCCGTGGACGCCCGGCCGTGACGAGGCCTATCTGGGCGTGCTGGTCGATGACCTCATCACCAAGGGCGTGACCGAGCCGTACCGCATGTTCACCAGCCGGGCGGAGTTCCGTCTGCAACTGCGCGAGGACAACGCCGACATGCGGCTGACCGAAGTGGGCCGCCAGCTGGGTCTGGTGGACGACGCCCGCTGGAGCGCCTTCAACCGGAAACGCGACGCTGTTTCACGTGAAACAGAACGGCTGCGGGTAACCTGGGTGCGCCCGGCCACGCTGCCGGCTGAGCAGGCGGAGGCGCTGCTCGGCCGCGCCATCGAGCGCGAATACAACTTGGCCGATCTGCTCAAGCGCCCCGGCGTGGGCTTTGATGCGGTGGCCCAAGCGGCGCAGGTCGCCGGCGTGCCGGGTGCTGTTTCACGTGAAACCTTGCAAGCCGAGCTGGGCGCAACGCTGGCTGACGCGGTGATCGAGCAGGTCGAGATCGCCACCAAATACGCCGGCTACATCGACAAGCAGAATGATGAGGTCGCCCGCGCCGCCCATTACGAGCATCTGCCGCTGCCGGACGACTTGGACTACATGCAGGTCAGCGCGCTGAGCATCGAGGCGCGGCAGCGCCTGAACGCCCACCGCCCGCGCACCCTGGGGCAGGCCTCGCGCATGACGGGCATCACGCCTGCGGCGATTTCCCTGCTGCTGGTGCACCTCAAGAAGGGCCGCTTCCGCGGCTTCACCGGCCAGCCGGCGGAAGGTGCGGCCGAGCCGGCCGCCGAGGGTTCTGCCGCGTGAGCGCCGAGCTGGACAGCCTGCTGCGCCAGGGCCTCGCCGACCTGGGCCTGCCGCTGAGTGATGAGCAGATCGCCGCGCTGCTGGCCCACCAGGCTCTCATCGCCAAGTGGACCCGGGTCTACAACCTGACGGCCGTGCGCGACCCGCGGGAGATGCTGACCCACCATCTGCTGGACTGCCTGGCCGCCATCCCGGCGCTGCGCCGCCGCCTGGGGGTCGCGCCCCAGCAGGTGCTGGACGTGGGGGCGGGCGCCGGCCTGCCCGGCGTGGCGTGGGCCATCGTGCAGCCGCACTGGCAGGTCACCTGCGTGGACGCCGTGGCCAAGAAGGCCACCTTCATCAGACAGGTGGCGGCCGAGCTCCAGCTGCCCAACCTGCGCGCCGAACACGCCCGGGTGGAAGACCTGCGCCCGCTGCCGTGGACGCTCATCACCTCCCGCGCCTTTGCCTCGCTGCCCGACTTTGTCAGCCTGACCCGCCCGCTGCTCGCCCCGGGCGGCTGGTGGGTGGCCATGAAGGGCAGGGCGCCGGACGACGAGCAGGCCGGGCTGCCGGCCGACATCGCGGTCGAGGCCGTCGAACCCCTGGCCGTCCCGGGCCTGCGGGCCGAGCGCTGCTTGGTCTGGATGCGGCAGAGCTGAGGGGCGAGCCGCGCCGCTCCACCCCGCCGGATTCATCCCTGCCCCTGACGCTGACTCTGCGGGCCCCGGTACCACCGTCTCACAAAGGCCCGGGCGGGCAGCCGCTGGGGCGCCTTGGCGACGCCGCCACGCGCAGGCCAGGAGCCGGGCGCGTCAGCGCCATCGTCGAACTGACTCGCCGCGGATGTCCGAACGCAGCTCGCGGCACGCGAGCGTAGTGAGTTCTGCGGCGCCGGCTCCTGGCTGAGCATGGCGGGCACCCTCGCGCAGCGAGGGCGTCGGCATCGAAGCCCTGGCGGCTGCCCGCCAGGGCCTTTGACGCGCCAATCGCCGCAGGCCACCACCCCGGGCACGCCGCTACAGCAGAAGGACACGCTCCCCGGCCATCCACCTGTCGCGCCCCCACGCCAAAGCGCCGCTTTTCTGCCTCATCCCCGCGCCGCCAACGCCGTCGCCCGGGGACAATGGCGGCCCGCCGCACCCGGCATGCCGCACCGCCTGCGGCCCTCGCTCTACGTCCGAATCGCGCCCGCATCCGCACCACATGCCCAAGATCTTCTGCATCGCCAACCAGAAAGGCGGCGTCGGCAAGACCACCACCACCGTCAACCTGGCCGCCGGCCTGGCCCAGATCGGCCAGCGCGTGCTGGTCATCGACCTGGACCCGCAGGGCAATGCGACGATGGGCTCGGGCGTGGACAAGCGCCAGCTGCCCCACACCGTCTACGACGTGCTGCTTGAGACCGCCACCATCGCCGAGGCCCGCCAGCGCAGCGACAAGGCCGGCTACGACGTGCTGGGCGCCAACCGCGAGCTGGCCGGTGCCGAGATCGAGCTGGTCGAGCTGGAGCGGCGCGACCGGCGGCTGAAGACCGCTATCGAGGCCGTGGCTGCGGACTACGACTTCGTCCTCATCGACTGCCCGCCGTCCTTGAGCCTGCTGACGCTCAACGGCCTGACCTGCGCCCACGGCGTCATCGTGCCCATGCAGTGTGAGTACTTCGCGCTGGAGGGCCTCACCGACCTCGTCAACACGGTCAAGCAGGTGCATGCCAACCTCAACCGCGAGCTGCAGCTCATCGGCCTGCTGCGCGTCATGTTCGACCCGCGCATCACCTTGCAGCAGCAGGTCAGCGAGCAGCTCAAGGCGCACTTCGGCGACAAGGTCTTCGACACGGTGATCCCGCGCAACGTGCGCCTGGCCGAGGCGCCAAGCTACGGCCTGCCGGGCGTGGTCTTCGACAAATCCTCCAAGGGCGCGCAGGCCTTCATGGACTTTGCCCGCGAGATGGTCGGCCGCGTGCAGACGATGTAGTTGGGGGCTGCTCGGCCGGGTTGGGGGCTCGCCAACCTGACCCCGGCGCCCGGGCGGCATGAATAGAAAAAGAAAAGGGGCCCGTGCGGGCCCCCTGCTGTTGATGCGGCTGCGGCGTGTCGTCAGGCGCGGCGGCGGCGGGCCAGCAGGCCGGTCACGCCCAGCCCGGCCAGCAGCAGGGCATAGGTCTGTGGCTCCGGCACGGGGGTCAGCACCAGCAGCTGCGACGGCGTGGCGACGCCGCGGCTCTCGAAGCCCTCGGCCACCAGGTAGATCACGCCCTTCTCATCGATGGTGATGCCCTCGATCGCCTGCGTCGTGAAGCGGCTCAGGTCCAGCGCGCCCAGGATGGTGCCGCTGCGCGTCACCTCGACCAGCTTCAGTGAATCCAGGCTCAGCAGCAGCAGGTTGTCGGCGGCGGTGGTGCCGACCAGAGCGTCCACGCCGGCCAGGGTCTGCACGTCCGACAGGCTGTTCAGGCCGAGCACCGACGACGCCCCGCTCAGCAGCATGTTGTTGGTGGACGTGCCGCCGCCCACGGCGAAGTTCACCGTGTGCTGGCGCAGCTGAGCCGGGTTGTCCTGCTTGACGCTGAAGAAGCTGCCGTCGCGCGGATCGAAGCTGATGCCCTCCGTGCCGACGTTGCCCACGCTCACGGCGCTACCGGTCAACGCCACCTTGGCCTGGGCGTTCAGGGCCACGGTGCCACCGTTGGTGAAGTTGAAGCGGTAGGCCATCTGCGGGCGCTCGTCGACGACCACGAGCTGGCCGTTGCCCAGGTAGGCCAGGCCCTCGGTGTCGTTGTGCGTGCTGCCGGTGCCGGTCCAGTCAAAGGACATCGAGCCGACCGTCTGGCCGGTGCGGGAGATCTCGACCACCCCCAGGCCCTCGTCGCCGACGAAGAACAGCGTGCCGCGGTCGCGGGCGTAGGTGACGGCCGAGGCCTCCAGGCCGCGCCCGCCCAGTACGTCCAGGCTGTAGGAGGCCGACAGGCTGTAGCGCGAGAGGTCCAGCGAGGCCGCGGCTTGTGCGCCGGTGGCCAGCAGCATGGCGCCAGCGATGGCCAGGTGGGAGATGAGCTTCATGGTGTGACCTGCGTGTGGGGCAGGGCGGGGCCCTGCGGGGGTACAGCAAAGGCGTGCGAAAGACCGGGCCCGTCGCCGCTGGCGGGACGTGCGAGCGCCAGTCCAAGAGGCGGCGCCGGACGGCGCGCGGGCGGGCCTGGGGTGGTCCGGCGTCGAGCGGCCGCCGTGTGAGCGGGTCGGCTTTCGCCTCAGCCGCGACGCACGCGGCGGGCGGCGGCCAGCAGGCCCAGGCCGGCCAGCATCAGCGCGTAGGTCTGCGGCTCGGGCACCGGTGCGTAGATGAAGCGGCCGGGGTTGCCGACGTCGCCGAAGCTCGACGCATAGGAGCCGTAGGCATCGCCCACGCTGGCCAGCACCCAGTTGCCGGCGGCCACTTGGTGCGGGGCCAGCGCGGCCAGGGACACCGGGTTGCCGCTGATGTTCTGCGTGCGCACCGTGCCGGCATAGCTCTGGTCGCCATAGCTCAGGCGGTCCACCAGCGTGGCCGAGGCATCGAAGAGGTTGATCTCGTCGTTGCGGCCGAGGTTGGTCGTGTTGTTGCCGAGCACCTTGACGCTGGCCGACAGCCCCCAGGCAGCGCGGAAGTCGGCGGCCGACGCCTCAGTGATGATCACCGACTCGCCCACCGCCAGCGTGCCCAGGCTGGACAGGCTCACCGTGCCGGCGTTGCGGCTGTCGTCGTCGAAGCTCCAGCCGGTCAGGTCGAGCGCCTGGCTGCCCATGTTGGTCAGCTCGATGAACTCGCCGCTGCCAGCGGCATAGGCCCACTCGGTGATCTGCAGCGACTGGGCTTGGGCGGACAGGGCGCCCGTGGCGAGCGTGGCGGCCAGGACGGCGGTGCGAAGGGCGTGGCGCATGGTCTGGTGTGTGCGTATGGGATGTGTGAGGGGTGGGCGGGTGCCGGAGCACGCCGCAGCGGCTCGCGCCCCGGCGTGCTGGCCCCGCACTGTCGCTATGGTGGGGGGCGCCCGTGAACATCCGGTTACCGTGAGCCGTTCGGCGTAGTCCGATCGGATCATGTGGGCCCCGCCCGATCCGGGGGTGGCACGGAACTGTGCTCGCCACATCCGTCCCGGCTCGCGTCGGCCCGACAATGCAGCCCATGGCAACCAAGAAACCAAAAGGCCTGGGCATGGGCCTGGAGGCCCTGTTGGGCCCCAAAGTCAGCGACATCGCACCGGCAGCTGCCGCAGGCGATACGCCCAGCGTGCTCAAGCTGGACGCGCTTCAGCCCGGCAAATACCAGCCGCGCACGCGCATGGACGAGGGCTCGCTCTACGAGCTGGCCGAGAGCATCAAGGCCCAGGGAATCATGCAGCCCATCCTGGTGCGCCCGGTGGCCGGCGGGGCGGGCGCGGCGCCGCGCTACGAGATCATCGCCGGCGAGCGGCGCTTCCGCGCGGCCACGCTGGCCGGCCTAGCCGAGGTGCCGGTGCTGGTGCGCGACGTGCCCGACGAGGCCGCCGCGGCGATGGCGCTGATCGAGAACATCCAGCGCGAGGACCTCAACCCGCTGGAAGAAGCCCAGGGCCTGCAACGCCTGACGCGAGAGTTTGGGCTCACTCACGAACAGGCCGCGCAGGCCGTGGGCCGCTCCCGCTCCGCGGCCAGCAACCTGCTGCGCCTGCTGCACCTGGCCGAGCCGGTGCAGCAGCTGCTCATGGCCGGCGACCTGGACATGGGCCATGCGCGCGCGCTGCTGCCGCTGGACAAGGCCCAGCAGATCACCACGGCCAACGAGATCGTCGCGCGCAAGATGACCGTGCGCGATGCCGAGAAGCGCGTCGCCCAGCTCCAGGGCGCCGGCCGCCAGCAGCCGCTGCTGCGCGCCAAGGCCGAGAAGCCGCGCGACGTGCTGCGGCTGGAAGAGCAGCTGGCCGACAAGCTCACCGCGCCGGTGGAGATCAAGCTGCAGCCCGCGCGCGGCAAGCACAAGGCGCAGGCCGGGCAGATCGTCATCGGCTTCGGCTCGCTCGACGAGCTCAACGGCCTGCTGGAGCGGCTGGGGGCAGGCGAGGGCTGAGCTCCGCTCCGCCTGAGCTGCGCCCGAGCGCGACCCACGCCCACCCCCGCCAGCCCGCTGCCTGATGCTGCGCCTGCTGCCCTGGCCGCTGCCGGCGTTGCTGACCTGGGCGGCAGCCTGGCTGCTGGCTGCCGCACTGGCGCGCGCGGGCTCGCCGGCCTGGGTGGCGCTGGGGCTGCCGACGCTGCTGGGCCTGGCTGCAGGTCTGATTGCGGCCAGCCGAGCGCGGCGGCTGCTGATCGCCGGCGGCTTTCCGCTGTCGTTGGCCGTGGCCGGCTTCGGCGGCGCGGTGCCCGGCCTGGGCGGCCTGCCGGCCGCGCTGTGGCTGCTGCCTTTGGGCCTGCTGCTGCTGGCTTATCCGCTCCACGCGTGGCGCGATGCGCCGCTGTTCCCCACGCCCGTGCGGGCGCTGGACGGCCTGCCCGGCGTGGTGGCGCTGCCGCCGGGCGCCAGCGTGCTGGACGCCGGCTGCGGCACCGGCGAGGGCCTGCGCGAGCTGCATCGCATCTGGCCGCAGGCGGCGCTGCACGGGCTGGAGTGGAGCTGGCCCTGGCGCCTGGTGGCCGGCCTGCGCTGCCCCTGGGCGCGCGTGCGCCGCGGCGACATCTGGGCGGCCGACTGGTCGCCGCACGATCTGGTCTATCTGTTCCAGCGCCCCGAGAGCATGCCCCGCGCCTGGGCCAAGGCCAGCGGCGAGATGCGGCCGGGCGCCTGGCTGGTGAGCCTGGAGTTCGCGGTGCCGGGCCTTGCCCCGCAGGCGCGGCTGCAGGCCGGTGCCAAGCCGGTGTGGGTCTATCGCATTCCCGCGCGCCCCGCCTGAGGGCCTTGTCGGAACGATCCCCGCGCAGGGGTCATCCAACACGCCGTCACACGCCATGCCCGAGCTTGGGGCACGCTCCTTGCAGCGCCTCGTGTGCACAGGACGGAGGAGGGCACGGTGGCGGTCATGAGCCGCTTGCTGATCAGCCGGCGCGGCCGCGCAGCGGTGTCGAGCAAATCACGAACAGCCGCCGTGGGGTCTCGCTTCTCCGGGTATGCCTGCGCAGCCGTTGGGCGATCGTCTGCGTTCAATGGGGCGCAAGGGCTGAGGGCCTGGGCCCTTAGAGCATCGGGCAGGCGGGCCCAGTGGCAAGGGTGCAACGGCCGTTGCGGATTGACCCGCCCAGGCGTATCAACGCGGATGCGTGGCGCGCCGGGCCAGGCGACGGCGCAGGTGACAGATGTGTGGTGATCGACAGGAGAAGCGCATGGATGTGATCAGCAATTTCGCAGCGCGCTACGAGCGCACCCGTGAAGAGGAGTTGTCGCTCGAGGACTACCTCGACATCTGCAAGCGCGATCCGCAGGCCTATGCGTCCGCGGCCGAGCGCATGCTCACGGCCATCGGCGAGCCCAGGATGATCGACACGCGCAATGACCCGCGCCTGTCGCGGATCTTCGCCAACAAGGTCATCAAGATTTACCCAGCCTTCGCCGAGTTTTACGGCATGGAAGACGCGATCGAGCAGGTCGTCAGCTACTTCCGCCATGCCGCTCAAGGGCTGGAAGAAAAGAAGCAGATCCTCTATCTGCTGGGCCCGGTGGGCGGCGGCAAGAGCTCGATCGCCGAGCGCCTGAAGCAGCTCATGGAGCAGGTGCCCTTCTATGCCATCAAGGGCTCGCCGGTGAACGAATCGCCGCTGGGTCTCTTCGATCCGGCCGAGGACGGCGCCATCCTCGAGAAGGAATACGGCATCCCGCGCCGCTACCTCAACCGCATCATGAGCCCCTGGGCCGTCAAGCGGCTGGAGGAGTTCGGCGGCGACATCCGCAAGTTCAAGGTCGTCAAGCGCTATCCCAGCATCCTCAAGCAGGTGGGCATCGCCAAGACCGAGCCGGGTGACGAGAACAACCAGGACATCTCATCCCTGGTGGGCAAGGTCGACATCCGCAAGCTCGAGACCTACGCCCAGGACGACCCGGACGCCTACAGCTACTCCGGCGGCCTGTGCCTGGCCAATCAGGGGCTGCTGGAGTTCGTCGAGATGTTCAAGGCGCCGATCAAGGTGCTGCACCCGCTGCTGACGGCCACGCAGGAAGGCAACTTCAAGGGCACCGAGGGCTTCGGCGCCATGCCGTTCGACGGCGTGATCCTGGCCCACAGCAACGAGAGCGAGTGGAAGGCCTTTCGCAACAACAAGAACAACGAGGCCTTCCTCGACCGCATCTACATCGTCAAGGTGCCGTACTGCCTGCGCGTGAGCGAGGAGATCCACATCTACGAAAAGCTCATCCGCACCTCGTCGCTGTCGCAAGCGCCGTGTGCGCCGGGCACCTTGAAGATGATGGCCCAGTTCAGCGTGCTCACGCGGCTGAAGGAGCCGGAGAACTCGTCCATCTTCAGCAAGATGCAGGTCTACGACGGCGAGAACCTCAAGGACACCGACCCCAAGGCCAAGTCCATCCAGGAGTACCGCGACTACGCCGGCGTGGACGAAGGCATGAGCGGCATCTCCACGCGCTTCGCGTTCAAGATCCTCTCCAAGGTCTTCAACTTCGACCCGGCGGAGGTGGCGGCCAACCCGGTGCACCTGATGTATGTGCTGGAGCAGCAGATCGAGCGCGAGCAGTTCCCGGCCGAGACCGAGCAGAAGTACATCAGCTACATCAAGGAGCTGCTGGCGCCGCGCTATGCCGAGTTCATCGGCAAGGAGATCCAGACCGCCTACCTGGAGAGCTACTCCGAGTACGGCCAGAACATCTTCGACCGCTACGTGACGTTTGCCGACTACTGGATCCAGGACCAGGAGTTCCGCGACCCGGACACCGGCGAGATCTTCGACCGTGCCTCGCTCAATGCCGAGCTCGAGAAGATCGAGAAGCCCGCGGGCATTGCCAACCCCAAGGACTTCCGCAACGAGATCGTCAACTTCGTGCTGCGGGCGCGGGCCAACAACGGCGGCAAGAACCCGGCGTGGACCAGCTACGAGAAGCTGCGCACGGTGATCGAGAAGAAGATGTTCTCCAACACCGAGGAGCTGCTGCCGGTCATCAGCTTCAATGCCAAGGCGAGTGCCGACGAGGTCAAGAAGCACGAGGACTTCGTCAACCGCATGGTCGAGAAGGGCTACACCGCCAAGCAGGTGCGCCTGCTGTGCGAGTGGTACCTGCGCGTGCGCAAATCGTCATGACGCGGGGCGCTCGGCCCGCGGCCGCGTCGATCAGCCACTGGCGTGCTGCCGCCTGGCCACCCGCCCTGACGAGGACGGTGGCCGGCGGCTGACGCCGACTCAAGGACCACGATGCCCGAGACCCAAAAGCTTCAGCAGATCATCGACCGGCGGCTGGCGGGCAAGAACAAGTCCATCGGCAACCGCGAGCGCTTCCTGCGTCGCCACAAGGACCAGATCCGCGAGGCCGTGCGCCGGGCGGTCAGCGGGCGCGGCATCCGCGACATCGAGCAGGGGGAGGAGATCCACATCCCCAGGCGCGACATCGCCGAGCCCGTCTTCGGCCACGGCCCCGGTGGCAACCGCGAGTACGTGCACCCCGGCAACCGCGAGTACGTCAAGGGCGACCGCATCGAGCGGCCCGATGGCGGCAGCGGCGGGGGAGGGGGCAGCCAGGCCAGCGACAGCGGCGAGGGCGAGGACGAGTTCGTCTTCCAGCTCAGCAAGGAAGAGTTCATGCAGGTCTTCTTCGAGGACCTGGCCCTGCCGCACCTCATCCGCACGCAGCTGGCCGAGGTGCCGGAGTGGAAGACCCACCGCGCCGGCCTGACCAGCGACGGCACGCCCAACAACCTGCATGTGGTGCGCTCCATGCGCGGCGCCCTGGGCCGGCGCATCGCGCTGGGCGCGGGCTCGCGCGGCGAGCTGCATCGGCTGGAAGAACACCTGGCGCACCTGGAAGCGCGCCACGGTGCCGAACCTGGCGATGCGCTGCTGCGCCGCGAGATCGAGGAAACGCGCGAGGCCATCGAGGCCCTGCGCACGCGCTTGAAGCGCATTCCCTTTCTCGACCCCATCGACCTGCGCTTTCGCAACCGCGTGCGCGTGCCGGTGCCCAGCGCCAAGGCGGTGATGTTCTGCCTCATGGACGTGTCCGGCTCGATGGACGAGGCGCGCAAGGACCTCTCCAAGCGCTTTTTCATCCTGCTGTATCTGTTCCTCACCCGGCACTACGAGAAGATCGAGCTGGTCTTCATCCGCCACCACACCCAGGCACAAGAGGTGGACGAGGACAGCTTCTTCCACGCCACCGAGACCGGCGGCACCGTGGTGTCCAGCGCGCTGACGCTGATGAACGAGATCATCCGCGCGCGCTACCCGAGCAGCGAATGGAACATCTACGGCGCGCAGGCCAGCGATGGCGACAACTGGCACCACGACTCCTCGCGCTGCCGCGAGCTGCTGACCGAGAACATCCTGCCGCTGGTGCGCTACTTCGCCTACGTGCAGGTGGCCGAGACCGAGCAGAACCTGTGGGATGAATACGTGAGCGTGGCCGAGGGCCACAAGCACTTCGCCATGCGCAAGGTGCTGGAGCCCTCGCAGATCTATCCCGTCTTCCGCGAGCTGTTCAAGAAGGAAGGCGTCACCTAGGGAAGCTGCGAACGAACCCGCCATGCCCGCTTCGCCCGCCTCGGACACGCCGGGTCCGTTCACAGCTTCCTGACTTGATTGCTGCTCCTGCTGCCAAGGATTGCCATGCCGTCCATCGACCTGCCTCCCGACATCGTGGCCGAGGTGCCCGCCACCAGCCCCGCGCGAGCGGGGCTGCTGCCCTCGCCGTCCGACTGGACCTTCGAGCTGATCGAGCAGTACCACGACGCGATCCGTGAGACGGCCGAGGGCTACGGCCTGGACACCTACCCGAATCAGCTCGAGATCATCACGGCCGAGCAGATGATGGACGCCTATGCGTCCGTGGGCATGCCGGTCAACTACCGGCACTGGAGCTATGGCAAGGAGTTCATCGCCACCGAGAAGAACTACCGCCGCGGCTTCATGGGCCTGGCCTACGAGATCGTCATCAACAGCAATCCCTGCATCAGCTACCTGATGGAGGAGAACACGATGGCCATGCAGGCGCTGGTCATCGCGCATGCGGCCTACGGGCACAACAGCTTCTTCAAGGGCAACTATCTGTTCCGCATGTGGACGGATGCCTCGTCCATCATCGACTACCTGGTCTATGCCAAGAACTACGTGGCCGAATGCGAGGAGCGCCACGGCATCCAGGCGGTGGAGGACACGCTGGACTCCTGCCATGCGCTGATGAACCACGGCGTGGACCGCTACCGCCGGCCCAGCAAGCTGTCACTGGCGCAGGAGAAGGCGCGGCGCGAGGAGCGCGAGGCCTATCTGCAGCGCCAGCTCAACGACCTGTGGCGCACGGTGCCCAAGCGCGCCGGCCGCGGGGCAGAGGAGGAGACGCGCCGCTTCCCGTCGGAGCCGCAGGAGAACCTGCTGTACTTCATCGAGAAGAACGCGCCGCTGCTGGAGCCCTGGCAGCGCGAGATCGTGCGCATCGTGCGCAAGGTGGCGCAGTACTTCTATCCACAGCGCCAGACGCAGGTGATGAACGAGGGCTGGGCCACCTTCTGGCACTACACCCTGCTCAACACCCTGTACGACCGCGGCCGCCTGGCCGACGGGATGATGCTGGAGTGGCTGAGCTCGCACACCAACGTGGTCTACCAGCCGCCGGTGGGCCACCGCGCCTATCGCGGGCTGAATCCCTATGCGCTGGGCTTTGCGATGTACAGCGACATCAAGCGCATCTGCGAGCAGCCCACCGACGAGGACCGCCAGTGGTTCCCGGAGTTCGCCGGCTCCTCGCCCGCGGGCAGCCGCGAGTGGCTCAAGACGCTGGACTACGCGATGCGCAACTTCAAGGACGAGAGCTTCATCGGCCAGTTCCTGTCGCCGCGCATCATGCGGGAGTTCCGCCTCTTCGCCATCCGCGACGACGAGGACGACCCGGAGCTGGAGGTCAGCGCCATCCACGACGAGTCCGGCTACCGGCATCTGCGCGAGAGCCTCTCGCGCCAGTACGACCTGGGCAGTCGCGAGCCCAACATCCAGGTCTGGAGCGTCAACCTGCGCGGCGACCGCTCGCTCACCCTGCGCCACACCCAACAGCAGGGCCGTCCGCTCAACGACGACACGGTGGAGGTGCTCAAGCACCTGGCCCGGCTGTGGGGCTTCGACGTGCACCTGGAGAGCGTGGACGGGCAGGGGGCGATCCAGCGCCGCTGGACGGTGTCGCCGCCGCAGGGGTGAGGCGGATGCGCGGGCTACGATCCCGGTTCGCCTAGACCAAGGACATTGAGCATGTCGACTCCGTTTGCCGCGCTGGAAGAAGAGGCGCTGAAGCTCTCGCCCGAGGAGAGAGCCCTGCTGGCCGATCACCTGCTGGCCAGCCTGGGCCCGCCACGCGAGGTGGAGGCAGCCTGGGCCGAAGAGGCTGAGCGACGCTTGGCCGAAGTCGAGTCGGGCCGCGCGCCGCTCGTGCCGCTGGAGCAGGCGCTGACCCGCGCCCGGCAGGCGATCTCGTGAAGTTGTCGCTGACGCAGCAGGCGGAACAGGAACTGGTCGAGGGTGCCCGCTTCTATGCGCGTGAGGCGGATGCCCAGCTTGCGCAAGATTTCATCGAGACATTCGCCCGCTCGGCACAACTGCTGCTGGATCAGCCTCGGCTGGGGGCCGCATGGCGCGGCGGCATCCGCCGACTGCCATTGCGGCGTTTTCCGTACAGCATCGTCTATGTGCTGAGAGCCGACGAGGTGCGCGTGCTGGCGCTCGCGCACCAGAGCCGCAAGCCGGGCTTCTGGCGCGGGCGGTCCTGAGGTTCCAGAGGTTCCCCATCAACGACAAAGCGGCCCGCAGGCCGCCTTGTCTTGCCTCAGGACGAGGCGCGCATCAGGCGCCCTCCCGCCTCAGAGCAAGCCCTTGAGCAGCTTGCCCATCTCCGACGGGTTGCGCGTGACGGTGAAGCCGCACTCTTCCATGATGGCCAGCTTGGCATCGGCCGTGTCGGCGCCGCCGCTGATCAGCGCGCCGGCGTGGCCCATGCGCTTGCCCGGGGGGGCGGTGACGCCGGCGATGAAGCCGACGATGGGCTTCTTCATGTTGGCCTTGCACCATTGCGCGGCCTCGGCCTCGTCGGGGCCGCCGATCTCGCCGATCATGATCACGGCGTCGGTGTCCGGATCCTCGTTGAACATCTTCATCACGTCGATGTGCTTGAGGCCGTTGATCGGGTCGCCGCCGATGCCCACGGCGCTGCTCTGGCCCAGGCCCAGCTCGGTGAGCTGCGCCACGGCTTCATAGGTCAGCGTGCCCGAGCGGCTGACCACGCCAATGCGGCCCTTCTTGTGGATGTGGCCGGGCATGATGCCGATCTTGATTTCCTCCGGCGTGATCAGGCCGGGGCAGTTGGGGCCCAGCAGCAGCGTCTTCTTGCCGCCGGCGGCCTCCTTGGCCTTCATCTTGTTGCGCACCATCAGCATGTCGCGCACGGGGATGCCTTCGGTGATGGCGATGACCAGGTCCAGGTCGGCCTCCACGGCCTCCCAGATGGCATCGGCCGCGCCGGCCGGCGGCACGTAGATCACGCTGACCGTGGCGCCGGTCTGCTGGGCGGCTTCCTTGACGCTGGCGTAGATGGGGATGTCGGAGAAGGACTCGCCGGCCTTCTTGGGGTTCACGCCGGCGACGAACGCGGCCCGGCCGTTGGCATAGGCCTGGCAGCCCAGGGTGTGGAACTGGCCGGTCTTGCCGGTGATGCCCTGGGTGATGACCTTGGTGTCCTTGTTGATCAGGATGCTCATGATGGGTGCTCTTTCCTAGGGCTTACTTGACGGCCGCGACCACTTTGGTGGCGGCCTCCGCCATCGTGTCGGCGGAGATGATGGGCAGGCCGGATTCGGCCAGCATCTTCTTGCCCAGGTCCTCGTTGGTGCCCTTCATGCGCACGACCAGCGGCACCTGCAGGTTGACGGCCTTGCAGGCGGTGATCACGCCCTCGGCGATGGTGTCGCAGCGCATGATGCCGCCGAAGATGTTGACGAGGATCGCCTTCACCTTGGGGCTCTTGAGCATGATCTTGAAGGCCTCGGTGACCTTCTCGGCGGTGGCGCCGCCGCCCACGTCCAGGAAGTTGGCCGGCTCGCCGCCGAAGAGCTTGATGGTGTCCATCGTGGCCATGGCCAGGCCGGCGCCGTTGACCAGGCAGCCGATGTTGCCGTCGAGCTGGATGTAGGCCAGGTCGAACTTGCTGGCCTCGATCTCGGCCGGGTCTTCCTCGTCCAGGTCACGGTAGGCCGTGATCTCGGGGTGGCGGAAGAGGGCGTTGGCGTCGAAGTTGAACTTGGCGTCCAGCGCGATCAGGTTGCCCTTGCTGTCGCGGTTGAGCGGGTTGATCTCCACCAGGCTGGCGTCGGTCTCCATGTAGCACTGGTAGAGCTTCTTGAAGAGGTCGATGGCCTGGGGCAGGGAATCAGCCGGCAGCTGGATGCCCGCGGCGATCTCCTTGGCCTGCTCGTCGGTCAGGCCCGCAAGCGGGTCGACGAAGACCTTGACGATCTTCTCGGGGTGGCTGTGGGCCACTTCCTCGATGTCCATGCCGCCTTCGCTGGAGGCGATGAAGGCCACCTTCTGCGTGCCGCGGTCGGTGACGACGGAGACGTAGTACTCCTTCTGGATGTCCGCACCTTCCTCGATGTAGAGGCGGTTGACCTTCTGGCCCTCGGGGCCGGTCTGGTGCGTCTTGAGCTGCATGCCCAGGATCTGGCCGGACAGGGCCTTGACCTCATCGAGCGAGCGGGCGAGCTTGACGCCGCCGCCCTTGCCGCGGCCACCGGCGTGGATCTGCGCCTTGACGACCCACACCGGGCCTCCGAGCTGCTGGGCCGCGCTGACGGCCTCATCGACGGAAAACGCGGGGATGCCGCGCGGAACGGGCACGCCGAAGCGGCGCAGCACTTCCTTGCCTTGGTACTCGTGGATCTTCATGGGATCAGGGCCTTTTGGGCGGTGGAGTCGAGGGTGAAAAAAAAGCCGCGTCCCGGGTCATCGGGAGGCGGCATCGACGAAAAAGCGAAGGGCGGGGTGCCGGCCGCGGGCTGCAGCGGCCACGCGCGCAGTGGACGGCCCGCGCACGGTGAACGCGCAGGCGCGGCGGCAGCAGGCAGACGGTGAGCGTGGCATGGCGACGGCAGGCGGCGGCGCAAGGCGGGTGGCCTGTTGCCGGCAGGTCGGGATCGGCCCCGGCGGGTGGGCGGGGCGCGCGCGCAGCGCGGGGCGCGCCGAGCGGGATCGGGCACTTTAGCACCACACCCACCCGATAGAGGGGGGTGGCCCAGGGCTTGTCCCTGCCGGCGGCAGCGTCTGGCGGGCGTCTGCACGGACCAGGCGAGGTGGGCGCGACAGGCCGGCATGCCGCAGACAGGCGGCCGTTGTGCGGCATTCCTCACGCGCGGACAGGGCCGGCAATCCCGAGCTTTTCGTTTGATCCCTCTCAATTTGTATTGCGACGATGCCGATAAGGGATGCAAGGCGAGCTGCCGACCCGCTGGATGCCTGGCGTCCGGGCGGGTGGGGCTGTCCGCCTTCGAGGGAGAGCACGGCCGCGATGCGGCCGTGACCCGACCGTGCGGCGCCACGTGCGCCTGCTCTATCGAGAGGACGGACTCATGAAGTTCAGGACCCGGATCTGGACCATGCCGGCGGTTGCCGCGCTGGTCTTCATCGTCGGCGTGGCCATCAGCGCCGTGGTCGGCACGCAGACCTCGGCCGGCCTGGCCCGGCTGCAGAACGTGGACGACCCGTTCATGGTGCGCGTGTTCGCCGTGGACAGCAGCACCGAGCAGTTCCGGCTGACGCTGCAGGGCGCGGTGTCGGAGGGCGACGCGGCCAAGCTGGACGACACCAAGCCCATCGTCGCCGCGGTGCACGAGGCGCTGGACAAGATCGCCGCGCTGGACGGCAAGGCCGACGAGGGCCGCCAGATGCGCGAGGCCTTCGACGCCTACCAGGGCTCGGCCCTGGCAGCCACGCGCGCCATGCTGGGCGCCGGCGGCGGCAACGGCCCGGAGCTGGTGGCGCAGATGCAGAGCTCGCAGAACGCCCTGGGCAAGCTGCTCACCGACCTGAAGGCCAGCTCGCGCGCGGCAGTCACCGCGCAGCACGAGGCGGCTGACGCCGGCGTGCAGCGCGCGCTGTGGATCATCGTGGGCACGGGCCTGGTGACGCTGATCGTGCTGGGCGTGGCCTCGGCCGCGGTGGTGCGCTCGGTCTGGGCCGACCTGGGCGACGAGCCCGCCACGCTGCGCAACCTGGTGCAGCGCATCGCCGACGGCGACCTCAGCGACGACCTGCAGGCCAATGCCGGCGACACCCGCTCGCTGCGCGCGGCGGTGGTGACGATGAACCAGCGCCTGCGCGAGACGGTGAGCGTGATCCGCCAGGCCACCGACTCCATCACCACCGCGTCCACCGAGATCGCCTCGGGCAACCAGGACCTGTCGGCGCGCACCGAGACCACGGCGTCCAACCTGCAGCAGACGGCCTCCAGCATGGAGCAGCTCACGGGCACCGTGCGCCAGAGCGCCGACGCCGCGCGCCAGGCCAATCAGCTGGCCAGCTCTGCCGCCACGGCCGCCCAGCGCGGCGGCGGCATCGTCTCGCAGGTGGTGACCAACATGGACGAGATCAACACGGCCAGCCGCAAGATCAACGAGATCACCAGCGTGATCGACGGCATCGCCTTCCAGACCAACATCCTGGCGCTGAACGCCGCGGTGGAAGCCGCGCGTGCCGGCGAGCAGGGCCGCGGCTTCGCCGTGGTGGCCGGCGAGGTGCGCAGCCTGGCGCAGCGCAGCGCGCAGGCGGCCAAGGAGATCAAGTCGCTGATCAATGCATCGAGCGAGAAGGTCGAGTCCGGCAGCAAGCTGGTGCAGGACGCGGGCACGGCGATGAGCGAGATCGTCTCCGGCGTGCAGCGCGTGACGGACATCATCGGCGAGATCAGCGCCGCATCGGCCGAGCAGTCCTCGGGCATCGGCCAGGTCAACAACGCGGTGACGCAGCTCGACCAGATGACGCAGCAGAACGCGGCGCTGGTGGAGCAGAGTGCGGCTGCAGCCGAGAGCCTGAAGGACCAGGCCCTGCGGCTGGCGCAGGCGGTGGCGGTGTTCCGCCTCGGCCAGCAGCAGGCCATGAGCCAGGCGCAGGCCCAGGCCCATGCCCAGGTCCACGCGCAGATCCAGGCCAGCAGCGCCGCCCATGCGCAGGCCAGCCAGGCGATCGCCCGGGCCAAGGGTGCGGGCGGCTCCGCCGTCAACCAGGCCGCCGCATCCACGATGCCGGCTCAGGGGGCCGCCCCCGCCACGCGCGGCGACGACAAGCCGGCCACCGTACCCACGCTCACGGCCGTCGTGCCGGCAGCCGCTGCGCCGCTGCGCACACCGAGCAAGCCCGCGCCGGTCACCGACGACGGCGATTGGGAAACCTTCTGACGCGGCCGGCGACGGTGAGGGCCGCCCCTGTGCGGGCAACCCCGCCTCCAGCCGGTGGCGCCAGGCGCCGATCCCACCGGTAACGGCCGGCCTGACTGCCCCTCGAGCGGGCAGAGCAAGCCGGCTCCTTCCAACCTGACCGCTGACCGCCGCACGATGACCGCTGGGGCGCCTGCCTGCACCACGCCGAACTGGCGCCGCCGCACCGACTGGGTGCTGGGCGGCGAGCGGCGCGTGCGGGTGCGCGTGGCCTTCCAGCTGCTGGCCTGGGCCGTCTACCTGGGCTGCGACATCGCGCTGCTGGTGGGCATGGCCGCCGGCGTGGTCGCTCCGGCCACGGGCACGCTGCTGATCGGCGTGACGCTGGCGGCGCAGGCGGCGTTCTACCTGCTGCTGCGCAGCGGCTGGTCCGAGCGGCTGCGCGACCCCAGCCTGATGCTGGCGCAGAGTGTGGTGGCGCTCACGCTGGTGGCCTGGGGCTATGCGATCGCCGGGCCGCTGCGCGACTGCACGCTGATGCTGGCGGTGATGGTCATCGTCTACGCCATGTTCTGCCTGTCGCCGCGGCAGACCCTGGGGCTGGGCCTGTATGCCGTGGCCGTGCTGGGCGCGGCGATGGGGCTGCTGTCGGCGCTGCAGCCGCAGGCCTATCCGCCGCAGACCGAGCTGCTGCGCTTTGCGCTGGTGGCCGCGGCGCTGCCGGTGACGACGTCGCTGGCCTGCTACGTCAGCCAGCTCGGCCAGCGGCTGCAGCAGCAGCAGCAGGCGCTGCGCGACGCACTGGCGCAGGCGCAGCAGCTGGCCACGCGCGATGCGCTGACCGGCCTGGTCAACCGCCGCCACATGCACGAGCTGCTGGGCTTGGCGCTGCGCCATGAGCAGTACCGCGGCTTGGCCTTCTGCCTGGCCCTGGTGGACGTGGACCAGCTCAAGGCCATCAACGACACGCATGGCGACGCCGTGGGCGACGCGGTGCTGCGGGGCTTGAGCCAGCTCGCGCTGCGCACGCTGCGCCACAGCGACGTGATCGCCCGCTGGGGCAGCGACGAGCTGCTCATCCTGCAGACCGAGACCCGCGCCGAGCACGCCACCCGCGCGCTGCAGCGGCTGCGCCACGAGCTGGCCAGCCTGGCCCTGGTGCCCGAGCGGCCCGAGCTGCGCGTGAGCTTCTCCGCCGGGCTGGCCGCGCATGTGCCGGGCGAGACCGTGGAGCAGACGCTGGAGCGCGTGGAGCATGCGCTGGCGCAGGCCCAGGCCAGCGGCCCGGCGCAGTTCGTGATGGCGGCGGCCGGCTCGCTGCGCGCGGAGCGCCAGGACGGCGGTGAGCGCCCCCAGCGCCCGGGCCCCGCGCCCGCACCGGAGGCCGCGTCATGAGGTGCCCGGACTGGCTCATGCCCGTCGGCCGCGTGGTGCTGGGGCCGGACACCGGCCACCGCTTGCGCATCATCCGCTCGCTCACCGCGGCCTATGTCTACCTGGTGTGCATGGCGCTGCTGCTGCGCGGCGTCACGCTGGGGCTGGTCACGGCGCCGGTGGCCCACGGGCTGATCGCCTACATGGCCGTGGGCGTCGTCACCTTCTACGCCCTGCTGCGCAGCGGCTGCACGCTGCGCCTGCGCGAGCCGGGGCTGGCGCTGGAGCAGAGCTACTTCGCCATCTCGGCCATCGTGGTGGCCTATGTGATCGCCGGGCCGGTGCGCGGCGCGGTGCTGCTGCTGCTGGCGCTGGTGCTGGTCTTCGGCATGTTCTCGCTGACGCCGCGGCAGACGCTGACCGTGGGCGCCGTGGCCATCGGCGCGCTGGGCGGGGCGATGGCCTACATGTCGTGGCGCGACCCGCGGGAGTTCCCGGCGCAGGTGCAGGCCATCCAGTTCGGCCTGGCCTTCAGCGTGCTGCCCACGCTGTCGCTGGTGGCCCACCAGGTCAGCCAGCTGCGCGGCCGGCTGCTCAAGCAGCGCCAGGCCCTGCACGAGGCCCTGGCCCGCGTGCAGGAGCTGGCCACGCGCGATGCACTGACCGGCCTGATCAACCGCCGCCACATGCAGGAGCTGCTGGACCAGGAGATGAAGCGCCAAGACAGGAGCGGCGCGGCCTTCTGCGTGGCGCTGATCGACCTGGACCACTTCAAGCACATCAACGACACCCACGGCCACCACGTGGGCGACGAGGTGCTGTGCGGCTACACCCAGGCCGCGCTGGGCGTGCTGCGCAATGCCGACATCATGGCCCGCTGGGGCGGCGAGGAGTTCCTCATCCTCTTCCCCGAGACGCGCGCCGAGCAGGCGCTCAACGGCCTGGAGCGGCTGCGCGAGGCGCTGCGCGGCGCGGCCGTGTCGGAGACCGTGCCCGGCCTGGCCGTGACCTTCTCCGCCGGCGTGGCCGAGCATGCCCACGGCCACACCCTGCGCCAGACGCTGGAGCGCGCCGACCGTGCGCTCTATGACGCCAAGGCCCATGGCCGCAACCGCGCGCTGCTGGCCGCCGCGCCGTCGGCGCGCTAGGGCGCGGGCATGGCTGGATTCGCGCCCCCGCCGCTGCCTGAGATCGACCTGCCGGCCGCCGCCTGGCCGCCGCTGCTGACGCGTGCGCGGCGCGGCGCGCGCCGGCTGCTGCTGGGCCGCGGGCCGATGCGCAGCCACGTGCTGCAGGTGCTGGTGGCCGGGCAGCTCTACGCGGTGTGCAGCGCCGTGGCCGTGCATGCCGCGCTGCTGGGCGTGCTGCCGGCCCGCGTGGCCGCGCTGCTGGCCGGCGGCATGGGCCTGACGCTGGCGCTGCACTACGCGCTGGTGCGCAGCGGCCGCACCGCCCATCTGGCCGACCCGGTGCTGGGCGGGCCGATGGCGGTGGTCAACCTGCTGCTGTGCGTGGCCGGCTACGTGCTGGTGGGCGAGGTGCGCGGCAACCTGCTGATCCTGATGGCACAGACCCAGCTGCTGGCCATGTTCCGCATGCCGCCCAGCCGCCTGGTGCCGCTGGGCGTGCTGGGCTGCGTGCTGCTGGGCCTGGCCGCAGCCGGCCTGTCGCTGGCCGACCCCGCCGCCCAGCCCTGGCCGGTGACGGCCACCCACCTGGGCGTGGCCTGGCCGGCGCTGCTGGCCACGGCCTTCGTCACCCGCTGGATCGGCGAGATCCGCGAGCGGCTGCGCACCCAGGCCGCCGAGCTGCGCCGCGTGCTCGGCGACGTGCAGCAGCTGGCCACGCACGACGCGCTGACCGGCCTGCTCAACCGCCGCGTGATGGACGAGCGGCTGCCCGCGCTGGCCCGCCGCTGCGTCGAGCAGGGCCGGCCGCTGACCGTGGCGCTGATCGACATCGACCACTTCAAGCAGGTCAACGACCGCCACGGCCATGCCGGCGGCGACGCGGTGTTGGCGCGCGTGGCCGGCGTGCTGGCCCGCGCCTGCCCGCAGCCCTCGCTGGCCGCGCGCTGGGGCGGCGAGGAGTTCCTCGTCGCCTGGCCGGGCCTGGGCCGCCAGGCCGCAGCCGAGGTTATGGCCTGGGTGCGCCGGCAGATCGAGCTGGTGGCGCCGGGCGAGCCGTCGGTGGCGCCGCTGCCGGCTGTGACGGTGTCCGCCGGCCTGGCCGAGCGGCAGGACGGCGAGCCGCTGCGCGCGCTGATCGAGCGCGCCGATGCCGCGCTCTACCGCGCCAAGTCCGCCGGGCGCGACCGCTGGGTCATCGACGAGCCCGCGCCCGCACCCGCAACCGCTGCCGCGCCGGCCTGGCCGGATTCATCCCTGCCCGCGCAGACGGCGTGAGCGCCAGGCCCTCCATGTCTCTGCAGCCGCCCATGCAGCCGCCGATGCATCCGGCCGCCCCGCATCCCGCCCGGCCTGCGCCGCTGGCGTGGCTGCTGGGCCGCGACCGCGCCATGCGCCAGCGCACGGCCGCAGTGCTGCTTTGCCTGCTGCTCTACCTGCTGTGTGCCGCCGTGGCGCAGGAGGCCGTGCACGGCGGCGTGATGCGGCCCGGGCTGGCCGGCTGGATCGTCGCCCTGGCGGTGCCGGCGCATGCGGGCTTCTATGCCGCGGTGCGCAGCGGCTGGTCGCGCCGGCTGCGCGACCCCTCGCTGATGCTGGCGCAGAACGCCTTCGCCCTGGTGCTGATCGCCTGCGCCTACACCCAGGCGCGGCCGGTGGACCGCGGCTTGGTGCTGATGCTGCTGGCGCTGGTGGTGGCCTTCGGCATGTACACCCACACGCCGCGCCAGGCCGTGGGCGTGGCCGCCTCCGCGGTGGCTCTGCTGGGGGCGGCCATGCTGGTGCTCACGCGGGTCGATCCGGCCTACTACCCGGCGCGGCTGGAGCTGCTGCGCTTCGAGCTGCTGGTCGGCGCGCTGCCGGCGATGGCGCTGGGCGCGCGGCAGATCGCCGTCTGGCGCCAGCGCGCCCAGGCGCAGCGCCACGAGCTGCGCGCCGCGCTCGACCGCGCCCGCCACCTGGCCACGCACGACGCGCTCACCGGCCTGCTCAACCGCCGCCAGATGCTGGCCCTGCTGGAGCAGGAGCGCCGCCGCGTGGCCGCCGGCGGCGCACAGCCTTTTGCCGTGGCGCTGCTGGACATCGACCACTTCAAGGCGCTCAACGACCGGCTGGGCCACCGCGCCGGCGACGAGGCGCTGTGCACCTTCGCCCGCACCGCTGCCGACGTGCTGCGCCGCACCCCGCCCGACACCACCGGCCGCGACCCCGACCTGCTGGCCCGCTGGGGCGGCGAGGAGTTCCTCATCCTGCTGCCCGGCGCCGATGCCCGCACCGCGCTGGCGCCGCTGGAGCGCCTGCGCGGCCGGCTGCGCCACACCCCGGCCGTGCGCGCCGACCGCGCGCTGCGCCTGGCGTTCTCCGCCGGCGTGGTGCAGGACGACGGCCGCATGGACCTGGCCGCGCTGCTCGACCAGGCCGACCGCGCGCTCTACCGCGCCAAGGCCGCCGGGCGCGACCGCACGGTCTGTGCGGCCGGTTGCGGCGCGGGGGGTGATGCAGGGCCTGGGACGGAGTGTGAGGCGGGGTGTGACGCAGGCTGCGGCGCAGGGTGCGCCGTGCAGCGCGATCCCGCCGGCCCCGAGGGCGCTGCCGACCCTGCCGAGCCGACGCCGGCCTGCCCGCCGGCACCCCGCTCGCTACACTGAGCCGGCCACCCGGCCGTGCCGCAGCCGGGGCCCGTCAGGCACCCCGCCGCCAGCAGCATCCGGCCCGCCCGCCCGCCATGACCGATCGCCCCGACCCGCCCGCCGCCGCCGGCCCACCTGCTGCACCGGCCGACCCCGCCCCGGCGAGCGCTGCGGCGGCGTCCGTGCCCGTCCTGGCTTCACCCGCCGCCACGGCCCCTGCCACCGTCCCCGCCACTGCTCACGCCGCCCACGGCCCCGGCGCGCTGCTGCGCCGCTGGCTGCGCCTGGCCATCCTCAGCCTGCCGCTGATCCTGGGCCTGGCCCACTGGGCCGGTGCGGCCAGCGGCGCCTTCCGCCTGGGCTTCGTCGAGGCGCTGGACCGCTTCCTCGACGACACCCGCCAGCGCTGGGCCGCCGGCGTGCAATCGGGCAGCGGGGTGGACCCGCGCATCGTCATCGTCGACATCGACGAGAAAAGCCTGGCCGAGGTCGGCCGTTGGCCCTGGGGCCGCGACCGCCTGGCCGCGCTCACCGAGGCCCTCTTCGAGCGCGAGCGGGCCGCGGTGGTCGGCTTCAACATGGTCTTCGCCGAGGCTGACGCGTCGGACACGCTGGCCGTGATGCAGTCGCTGGCCAACGGCCCGCTGCGCGACGTGCCGGCCTTCCAGCATGAGCTGCAGCGCCTGGCCCCGCAGCTCGACCATGACGCCGCCTTCGCCCGCGCCCTGGCCGGCCACCGTGCGGTGCTGGGCTACTACTTCACCGGCGACATCGGCGCCGCGCCGGTCGGCCGCCTGCCCGCGCCGCTGTTCACCGATGCGCGGCCCACCGGCCTGACGCGCTACACCGGCTACGGCGCCAACATCGAGACGCTGCGCGCCGCCGCGCCGCGCGCTGGCCATCTCAACGCCCTGGCCGACCCCGACGGCGTCATCCGCAGCCTGCCGCTGCTGGCCGAATGGGTCCCGCCCGCCGGCCCGCGCCAGGCGCATCCGGCCTTTGCGCTGTCGGTGCTGCGCGCGGCCCTGGGCGACCCCCAGCTCAGCCCCGTGCGCGCCGCCGGCCGCGGCGGCCAGCCCGGGCCGCTGGTGGCGGTGCGGCTGCGGGATGGCGCTGCTGCCGGCGCGGGCGCCGCCCTCGCTGCCACGGCATCCGGCTCCGCGCCTGCCGCGCGCGCAGGCGACGGCGCTGCGCCGCAAGGCGAGCCTGTCGCAGCCCGCACGCCGGGCCGGGATGCGCCGGCCGCCCCGGGCCCGGCCGACGTGCCCGATGCAGTGGCGCAAACGCCTCAAGCCTCCACCGCCGATGCCTCGCTGCATCCGCAGCTGCGCGCCAGCCTCGACCGCATGACGCAGCTCCACGCCGCCCGTGGCCCGGGCGTGCGCGCCGCCTCCGCCCCCATCAGCCTGGACCTGCCGCTGGACGAGCGCGGCGCCGTGCGCGTGCCGGTGCAGCATGCCGAGCGCTTCGCCCGCGTCAGCGCGGCCGACGTGCTGGCCGAGCGGCTGCCGGCACACCGCCTGGCCGGGCGCATCGTGCTGGTGGGCACCACGGCGCTGGGCCTGTCGGACCTGCGGCCCACGCCGGTGGACCCGGCCACGCCGGGCATCGTGCTGCATGCCAGCCTGCTGGCCGGGCTGCTGGACGGCCACCTGCCCACGCGGCCGGACTGGGCCCGCGGCTTCGAGCTGGCCAGCCTGGTCATCGGCTGCGTCATGCTGGCCCTGCTGGTGCCGCGCGTGCCGGTGCTGGCCGGCGTGGTCGTCACCGGCGCCACGCTGCTGCTGTGGACGGCGCTCAACGCCTGGCTCTACCGCAGCCAGGACTGGGTGCTGCCGCTGGCCCTGCCCCTGCTGGCCGCCGGCGCCACCGCGCTGCTGGCGATGGCCGACACCTACCTGGCCGAGGGCCGCTCGCGCCGCGCCCTGGCCCAGCTCTTCGGCGCCTACGTGCCGCCCGAGCTGGTGGCCAGCATGGCCCACGACCCCGAGCGCTACACCCGCGCGGGCCTGTCGGCCGAGAACCGCGAGCTGACCATCCTGTTCTGCGACCTGCACGACTTCACGCGCACCGCCGAGCACCTGGCGCCCGAGCAGCTGCGCGAGGTGGTCAACCTGTTCTTCTCGCGCATGAGCGCCATCATTGCCCAGCACGGCGGCACGCTGGACAAGTTCATCGGCGACGCGGTGATGGCCTTCTGGGGCGCACCGGTGGAGACCGACGACCATGCCGCCCGCGCCGTGCGCGCCGCACTCGACATGCGCCGCAGCCTGGCCAGCCTGAATGCCGAGCTGCGCCAGCGCGGCCTGCCCCAGGTGCACTGCGGCATCGGGCTGAACACCGGCCTGGTCTGCGTGGGCGAGCTGGGCTCCGACGCGCGGCGCAGCTACAGCGTCATCGGCGACCCGGTCAACCTGGCCTCGCGCATCGAGGACCTCACCCGCACGCTGGCCGTGGACGTGCTGGTGGGCGAAGGCACCTGGCGCGCAGCCAGCGCCGCCACCGCCGACCTGCCGTGGCGCATGGTCGGCCTGCTGCCGGTCAAGGGCCGCAGCCAGCCCATCCCCGTCTACACCCCGCTGCACGCCCCCGCCCCCGCCTGGATCACGGGCCCGGCCACGTCGCGGCCCGCAGCTGGCGGCAGCGCGGGCTGAGCAGGGTGCTGCGGGCCACTGCGTCGCCGGTGGCGCATGCGGCCCGACGCCTCAGCGCCCGGCGCCTGCGCGAGGCTTGCGCTGCTTGGCCCGCAGCCGCTGCAGGCTGCGGTCGTGGATCAGCCGCAGCTCCTCCAGCGCAGTATCGATCTGCGCCCGCTTGCGTTCCAGATCGCGCATGGCCGCGGCGGCCGCCTCCACCACATAGGCCAGCTGCTGCACGCGGCCCTCACCATGCTCGCCGTACATGTCGAGGTAGGCCTTGATGTCGGCCAGCGCCATGCCCAGTGACTTGGCGCGCAGGATGCGCGAGAGCCGGGCGCGGTCGTCCTTGCCGTACACGCGCGTGCCGTTGAGCCGCTGTGGCGTCAGCAGCCCCTTGCTCTCGTAAAAGCGCAGTGCCCGCGGCGACACGCCGTAGGTCTCGCACATCTCGGCAATGCCCATCAGCGCCTGGCCGTCGTCCGCCCCGTCGGGCGCGTTGGCCGCTGCGGCGGCTTGGCGTGAGCGGCGTGCGCTGATCAGGGCGGTGGACGTGGCGGTGCCCGCGCTCTCGCTGCGGGGCCGGCTGGGGTGGGGGTTACGGGCCGTAGCCGGCCGCCTGGCGGTGCTCATCGGCGCATTATCCGCGGCCCGACGTGCGCGGCGATGCGTCGACGCCAAAGGCAGCGTGTTGACGTTAACGTCAACCACGACTAGTGTGCGCTCTCCGCCCGGGTCCGTGCGCGTCCCCGGCACACCCGGCAGCCCCATCAGCCCCATCAGGAGGCGCCATGGCAGAACGCACCGTCCCGCAAAGCAGCTACTTCGACGCCACGCACGATATGGCGCGGCAGACCGCGCGGCGCTTCGTCGACGAGGCGGTGCGCCCGCACATCGAGGCCTGGGAGGAAGAGGGCAGCTTTCCGCGTGAGCTCTACCGCCGCGCCGGCGAGCTGGGGCTGCTGGGCATCGGCCATCCGGCCCGCCTGGGCGGCAGTGGCGAGGGCGACGTCTTCCTCAAGATCGCCGTGGCCGAGGAGCTCATGCGCAGCGGCTCGGGCGGCTTCGTGGCAGGCCTGGGCTCGCTGGACATCGGCCTGCCGCCCATCTGGCGCATGGGCAGCGAAGCCCTGCAGCGGCGGCTGGTCCCGCCCGTCCTCACCGGCGAGAAGATCGCCGCGCTGGCCATCACCGAGCCCGGCGGCGGCTCCGACGTGGCCAACCTGCGCACGCGCGCCGTGCGCGACGGCGACCACTACGTGGTCAATGGCAGCAAGACCTTCATCACATCCGGCAGCCGCGCCGATGTGGTCACGGTGGCGGTGCGCACCGGCGGGCCGGGGCATGCCGGCGTGTCGCTGCTCGCCATCGAGCGGGGCATGCCCGGCTTCAGCACTGGCGCGCCGCTGCGCAAGATGGGCTGGTGGGCCTCGGACACCGCCGAGCTGTTCTTCCACGACTGCCGCGTGCCGGCCTCGCAGCTCATCGGGCCAGAGAACACCGGCTTCCTCACGCTGATGCTCAACTTCCAGGCCGAGCGGCTGGCACTGGCCGTGATGGCCTACATGACGGCGCAACTGGCGCTGGAGGCCTGCCTGGAGTGGGCCCGCACGCGCCAGACCTTCGGCAAGCCGCTGGCGCGCCACCAGGTCGTCCGCCACAAGCTGGCGGACATGGCCGTGCAAGTGGACGTGGCCCGCGAGTACGCCTGGCGCTGCGCCGCGCGCATCGCCGCGGGCGAGACGCTGGTGCGCGAGGTCTCCATGGCCAAGAACGCCGCCACGGACGCCGCCGAGCATGTCACGCACGAGGCGGTGCAGATCTTTGGTGGCATGGGCTACATGCGCGGCTCGCTGGTGGAGCGGCTCTACCGCGACTGCCGCATCCTGTCCATCGGCGGCGGCACGCGCGAGATCATGAACGAGATCATCGCCAGGCAGATGGGGCTGTAGCCCCGCGTGCCGCCCCGGCCCGCGCCGCACGGGCGGTTCGTGCGCTTACCTTTTGCACCTGACCCAGGTGGTAGCCGGTTGACGTTAACGTCAAGCAAACCTAGATTGGCTGCCATGCCCAGGCCCACCCCGCCTACTCGGCTGACCATGCCCGCCGCCACCGAGCCGGCCGGCGGCCTGTCGCCCAGGCGCTATGCCAGCGTGCTGTGCCCAGGGCTGTTCGCCGGTCAGGTGCATGTGGTCACCGGCGCGGGCAGTGGCATCGGTCGTTGCGTGGCGCACGAGCTGGCCTCGCTGGGAGCCACCGTCGTGCTCACCGGCCGCACGCCGGCCAAGCTAGACGCCGTGGCCGCCGAGATCCGCGTCGATGGCGGCCAGGCCGACACGGCGGCCTTCGACATCCGCGACGAGGACGCCGTGCGGGCCGCAGTGGCCGCCATGGTGACCCGCCACGGCCGCCTGCACGGCCTGGTCAACAACGCTGGCGGGCAGTTTCCCGCGCCGCTGGCGGCCATCTCGCGCCGCGGTTTCGAGGCGGTCGTGGCCAACAACCTCACCGGCGGTTTCCTGATGGCGCGCGAGGTCTATACCCAATCCATGCAGGCGCACGGCGGTGCCATCGTCAACATGGCCGCCGACATGTGGCGTGGCATGCCGGGCATGGGCCATTCGGGTGCGGCGCGGGCGGGCATGGTCAACCTCACCCAGACAGCGGCCTACGAGTGGGCGGCTGCCAACGTGCGTGTCAATGCGGTGGCGCCGGGCTGGATCGCCTCCAGCGGCATGGATGCCTACGGGCCGGCCATGGCCGGCGTCATTCGCAGCCTCAAGGACCATGTGCCGATGAAGCGCCTGGGACTGGAGGCCGAGGTCAGCGCGGTGATCTGCTTCCTGCTCAGCCCGGGCGCAGCCTTCGTCACCGGCATCACCGTGGCCATCGACGGTGGGGCGCCGCTGGAGCGTGCCCTCTACCCTGTGCCGCCCCACGAGCCGGCGCCCGCCTTCGACGGCTTCCACCGTGCCGCCGTGCCGCGCGTGCTGCAGGAGGGTGGAGCCGGCTGAGCCGTCCACGACACCCATGCCCGTCTTGCGCACCAGCCTGCAACCCGCCAGCGACGCGTTCCGCGCCAACGTGCAGCGCATGCGCGAGCGCCTGGACGAGGTGCGCGCGCTGGAGGCCCGTGTGCGCGAGGGCTCCGCGGCCCAGCGCGAGAAGTTCGAGCGCCGCGGCCAGCTGCTGCCGCGCGAGCGCGTGGCCCGGCTGCTGGATCGCGGCTCGGGCTTCCTGGAGCTCAGCACGCTGGCCGGCCTGGGCCTGCACGACGATGACGGCCGCCGCGCCGTGCTGGGCGGCGGCACCATCATCGGCATCGGCACCGTGGCTGGCAAGCGCTGCCTCATCACCGCCAGCGACAGCGCGCTCAAGGGCGGCACCATCTCGCCCATGGGCCTGCGCAAGGGCCTGCGTGCGCAGGAGATCGCACGCGACAACAAGCTGCCGCTCATCAGCCTGATCGAAAGCGGCGGCGCAAACCTGCTCTACCAGGCAGACATCTTCGTCGAGGGCGGGCGCAGCTTCGCCAACCAGGCGAGGTTGTCGGCCATGGGCCTGCCGCAGATCTGCGTGGTGCACGGCTCGTCCACGGCCGGCGGAGCCTACGTGCCGGGGCTGTCGGACTATGTCGTGCTGGTGCGCGGGCGCTCCAGCATCTACCTGGCCGGCCCGCCGCTGGTCAAGGCGGCCATCGGCGAGGAGGCCACCGACGAGGCCCTGGGCGGCGCGGAGATGCATGCCAGCGTCACCGGCCTGGGCGAGTACCTCTGCGAGGACGATGCGCACGCCATTGCGCTGACCCGCGAGCTGCTCGACCAGCTCAACTGGGACACCGTGGACACCGGTGCGCCCACTGCCGCGCCGCCGCTGTACGACACCGAAGAGCTGCTGGGCTGCGTGCCGGCCGACGAGCGCGAGCCCTTCGACACCCGCGAGGTCATCGCGCGCATCGTCGACGGCTCGGAGTTCCTGGAGTTCAAGGCCGGCTACGGCAGCGAGACGCTGTGCGGCCATGCGCGCATCGACGGCCACCGGGTCGGCATCCTGGGCAACAACGGCCCCATCCAGCCGCAGGGCTCGACCAAGGCGGCGCAATTCATCCAGCTGTGCGACCAGTCGGGCACGCCGCTGGTTTTCCTGCAGAACACCACCGGCTACATGGTGGGCTCGGCGGCCGAGCACGGCGGCGCCATCAAGCACGGCTCCAAGATGATCCAGGCAGTGGCCAATGCGCGCGTGCCCAAGTTCACCATCGTGCTGGGCGGCTCCTATGGCGCCGGCAACTACGGCATGTGCGGCCGCGGCTTCGACCCCCGCTTCATCTTCAGCTGGCCTTCGGCGCGGGTGGCGGTGATGGGCGGCGCGCAGGCGGCCAAGGTGATGGAGCTCGTCACCCGCGGAAAGATGGCGCGCGCCGGCCTGCCAGTGGACGACGCGATGCTCGAAGGCATGTCCGCCGAGATCCGCAAGCGCCTGGACGCCGAGGCCAGCGTGCTCTTCGCCACCGCGCGGCTGTGGGACGACGGCGTGATCGACCCACGCGACACGCGCGCCGTGCTGGCCCTGTGCCTGGCCCTGGCGGCCGAGGCCGGGCGCCGCGTGCTGCGCCCCAACACTTTCGGCGTCGCCCGGCTCTAGCTGCGCCACCCACCCGCCCGCTCACCCGAGGAGACGCCATGCACTTCACCGCCGAACACCGGCAGCTTGCCGACACGGTGCGCCGCTTCTGCGCGCAGGAGATCAACCCGCACGTTGCGCAATGGGAGGCCGCCGAGATCTTCCCCGCGCATGAAGTGTTCAAGAAGATGGGCCGCCTGGGCCTGCTCGGCGTCAAGTACGACACCGCCTACGGCGGCATGGGGTTGGACTTCTCCTACTCCATGGTCGTGGCCGAGGAGCTGGGCACCATCCCGTGCGGCGGCGTGCCCATGGCGATCGGCGTGCAGACCGACATGTGCACACCGGCGCTGCACCGCTTCGGCTCCGAAGAGCTCAAGCGCGAATACCTGGCGCCGGCCATCGCCGGTGACATGGTGGGCTGCATCGGTGTGAGCGAGGTTGGCGGCGGCTCCGACGTGGCGGCGGTCAAGACGACCGCGCGCACCGAAGGCGGCGACTACGTCATCAACGGCTCGAAGATGTGGATCACCAACGGCCTGCAGGCCGACTGGTGCTGCCTGCTGGCCAACACCTCGGAGGGCAAGGTCCACGAGAACAAGTCACTCATCATCGTGCCGATGGATGCCAAGGGCATCGACAGGCAGAAGATCCGCAAGATCGGCATGCAGTCATCGGACACGGCCCAGCTGTTCTTCGACAACGTTCGAGTGCCGCGCCGCAACCTGATCGGCGTGGAGGGCACGGGCTTCATGATGCAGATGCTGCAGTTCCAGGAGGAGCGCCTGTATGCCGCGGCCAACGCGCTGCGCATGCTCGACGGCCTCATCGACCAGACCATTGCCTACTGCCGCGAGCGCCACACCTTCGGCCGCCCGCTGATCGACAACCAGGTGGTGCACTTCCGGCTGGCCGAGCTGCGCACCGAGGTCGAGGCGCTGCGCGCGTTGACCTACCGGGCTGTGGAGGGCTACGTGGCCGGCGACGACGTCACCCGGCTGGCCTCCATGGCCAAGCTCAAGTGCGGCCGGCTCATCCGCGAGGTGGCCGACAGCTGCCTTCAGTACTGGGGCGGCATGGGCTACACCTGGGACAACCCCATTGCCCGGGCCTACCGCGACGGCCGCCTGGTCTCCATCGGCGGCGGCGCAGACGAGATCATGCTGGGCATCATCGCCAAGCTCGAAGGCACGCTGCCGCGCCGGGCCCGCTGATGGACGCGCCCGCCTACACCGCGATCACCGCCGCCTGCGATGCGGGCGTGTGGACGATCACGCTCAACCGCCCCGCGGCCCGCAACGCCATGTCGCTGACCATGGTCGGCGAGCTGCTGCAGGCCCTCAGCCACGCCGAAGCCGACAGCGGCGCCCGCGCCATCGTGCTGCGCGGCGCGGGCGGGCACTTCTGTGCCGGCGGCGACCTCGCCGATATGGCCCGCGCCCGCCTGAACCCCGCGCAGTCCGACAGCGACCCCGTTGCCGAGGTCAACGCCGCCTTCGGCCGGCTTTGCGTGGCTTATGCCGACACACGGCTGCCGGTGGTGGCCGTGCTGCAGGGCGCGGTCATGGGCGGGGGCCTGGGCCTGGCCTGCGTGGCCGACGTGGTGCTGGCCGATGACAGCGCCGTCTTCCGCCTGCCGGAGACCTCGCTGGGCCTGGTGCCGGCGCAGATCGCGCCCTTCCTGGTCGAGCGACTGGGCCTGGCCGAGGCCCGCCGCCTGGCCCTGACGGGCGTGCGTCTGGACGCCCGCGCGGCTGCGGGGCTGCGGCTCATCCACGAGCTGGCAGCCGACGCCGCGGCGCTGGAGGCCGCGCTGGCACGCGTGCTGGGCGACATCCTGCGCTGTGCCCCCGGCGCCCTGGCCGAGACGAAGGCCCTGCTGGCGCGCTGCCGTGGGCGCCGCGCCGCCGAGCTGGTGGACGAGGCGGCGGCCGTCTTCGCGCGCGCGGTGCGCAGCGCCGAGGGCCAGGAGGGCACGGCCGCCTTCGTGCAGAAGCGCCCGCCGTCCTGGGCTCCGTCCGCCTGAGGCCATGCTCAGCAAGCTGCTCATTGCCAACCGCGGCGAGATCGCCTGCCGCATCGCCCGCACGGCACACCGCCTGGGCTGGCGCACGGTGGCCGTCTACAGCCAGGCCGATGCCCAGGCCCCGCACGTCATGCTGGCCGACGAGGCGGTGTGCATCGGCGCGGCGGCGGCCGCAGAGTCCTACCTGCATGCCGACGCGCTGCTGGATGCGGCCCGCCGCACCGGCGCCGATGCGCTGCACCCGGGCTACGGCTTCCTGTCCGAGAACGCCGGCTTCGCGCGCGCCTGCGAGCAGGCCGGCCTGGTGTTCGTCGGCCCACCGGCAGAGGCCATCCACGCGATGGGCGACAAGGCCCGCGCCAAGCGCCTGATGCAGGCTGCCGGCGTGCCCACGGTGTCCGGCTACCTTGGTGACGAGCAGGACGATGCCCACCTCATTGCGCAGGCCCGCGCGCTGGGCCTGCCGCTGCTCGTCAAGGCGGTGGCCGGCGGCGGCGGCCGCGGCATGCGGCTGGTGCATGACGCCGACGAGCTGCCTCAGGCGCTGGCCAGCGCACGCCGCGAAGCCCACAGCGCTTTCGGCGACGGCACGCTCATGCTGGAGCGGCTCGTCGAGGACGGCCGCCACATCGAGATCCAGGTCTTCGCCGACGCGCAAGGCCAGGTCGTCCACCTGGGCGAGCGCGACTGCAGCGCCCAGCGCCGCCGCCAGAAGGTCATCGAAGAGGCCCCGTCCCCGGCGATCGACGGGGCGCTGCGCACCCGCATGGGCGCCGACGCGGTGGCCGCGGCGCGGGCCATCGGCTACCGCGGTGCAGGCACGGTGGAGTTCATCGTCGATGCGCAGGGGCGGCACAGCTTCCTGGAGATGAACACCCGGCTGCAGGTCGAGCACCCGGTCACCGAGCTGGTCTGGGGTGTGGACCTGGTGGAGTGGCAGCTGCGCGTGGCCGACGGCCAGCCGCTGCCGTGGCGCCAGGACGAGCTGCGGCCGCACGGCCACGCCATCGAGGCGCGGCTGTACGCCGAGGACCCGTACGCGGGCTTTGCGCCGCAGACCGGCCGCATCGCCTGGTGGCGGCCGCGCGATGCGCTGCGCGAGGGCGTGCGCATCGACGATGGCATCGCTGAAGGCGGCGAGGTCACGCCCTTCTATGACCCGATGGTGGCCAAGCTCATCGCCCATGGCCGCGACCGCGACGACGCCATCCGTAGCCTGTGCGCCACCCTGGAGGACGCGCCGCTGCTGGGCCTGCGTCACAACGGCCGCTTCCTGCGCGACCTGCTGCTGCATCCGGCCTTCCGCGCCGGCCGCATGACCACCGCGCTGATCGACCGCTGGCAGGCGCAGGGTGAGCCGCTGCTCGCCCGCCCGGCACCCTCGGCCGAGGCCTGGCTGCTGGCCGCCGCGCTGTGCGCCGCTCCCCTGGACGCGCCGGCTGGGGCCGCGCGGCCGGCCCTGCGCTCGGCCAGCGTCGCCGAGCTGGCCCTGACGCTGCGCTGCGACGGGCAGAACCGCCGCGTGGCCTTGTCAGCCCGCGGGCCCGCGCAGTGGCAGGCCGAGCTGGACGGCCGCCTTCACGAGCTGGCGCTGCTGCCGCCCGCCGAGGGCCTGCCCAACGCTGCGGGCGCCGGCCCGGGGGGCGTGCTGCGCTACCGGCTGGACGGCGTGCAGCGCCGCACCATTGCCGTGCGCATCGGCAGCGTCTGGCATCTGGCGCTCGATGGTGCTGCGTTCGCGGTCGAGGAAGCCACGCCGTGGCCCGAGCCTGACGCCGTCCAGGACCCGCGGCGGGCCGCTGCCCCCGTGGCCGGCGTGGTCGCCCAAATGCTGGTCGCCGTGGGCGACGCCGTGCAAGCCGGCCAGCCAATGGCCAGCGTCGAGGCCATGAAGATGGAGATGTGGCTCAACGCCCCGGCTGCTGGCCGCGTCCTCGCCGTGCACGCCCGCGTGGGCCAGCAGGTCGCCGCCGGTGCGCTGCTGATCGCTCTGGAGCCCGATGGGCCGCCCGCCGAACCCCAGGCCGCCGCCAGCGGCCCCGACACCAAGGAAGCCTGATGGACGCCGCCATCCTCACCTGCGCGCTGACCGGCGTGCTGACCAACCCGCGCCAGCACCCCGTGCCGGTGACGCCCGCCCAGATGGCCGCGGCCGCCCGCGATGCCGTCAACGCCGGCGCCGCCATGCTGCACGTGCACCTGCGCCAGCAGGGCGACGGTCTGGGCCACCTGCCGTCCTGGGAGCCGGAGGTCGCTGCCGAGATCGACGCCGCCATCCGCCAAGCCTGCCCGGGCGTCATCATCAACCTCACCACCGGCGTCGTCGGCTCCGACATCAGCGGCCCGCTGGCCTGCATCCGCCGCGTGCGCCCGGAGATCGCCGCCTGCAACGCGGGCAGCCTCAACTACCTCAAGCTCAAGGAGGACGGCAGCTGGGCCTGGCCGCCCATGCTCTTCGACAACCCGGTGGCCAAGGTCAAGGCCATGCTGGACGCGATGCGCGAGACTGGCACGCGCCCTGAGTTCGAATGCTTTGACGTGGGCATCGTGCGCTCGGTCGGCATGTACCTGCGCAACGGGCTGTGCGACAGCGTCGAATACAACTTCGTCATGGGCGTGGCCTCCGGCATGCCGGTGGACGGCGACCTGCTGCGGCTGCTGTTGCGCTACCGCGAGCCCGGCTCGCTGTGGCAGACCACCCTGATCGGCCGTGGCGAGATCTGGCCCGTGCACCAGCTCACCGCCGAGCTCGGCGGCATGCTGCGCACCGGCCTGGAAGACACCTTCTATCTGCCGGGCGGCGAGCGCGCCAGCGGCAATGGCCCGCTGATCGAGGCCCTGGCCCGCTGCGCCCGCAACGCCAGCCGCGAGATCGCCACCGTCGAGCAAGCGCGCGCCCTGCTGGGCCTGGCCGATGCCAGCCGCCACGGCGCAGCCGCGGCCGCGGCGCGGGGTGCCCCTGCCGCCGGCACCACGGCCTGAGGCGGCGCGCAAGGCCGCCCGGGTGGGGCCCCTCCGGCCCGCCCGCCGGCCAACGGGCTTGCACGCCAGTGGCCTGAGCGCCGCTGCCCGGGGACGGACGAAGGTGCTGAAGGGCCATCGCGCCGGGCCCTAGACTGCCGCGGTGAAGCCTTCCGCCCCCAAGCCCCGTCCGCCCGCCCGAGGGCCCCGTCCTCCCGGTTCCCCTGCTGCGCGCGACCCGGCCGCAGCCTCCCATGCGGAACGCCGGCCGCCGTCCGACCGGCGCGCGCCGCGCCTGGCGCCGCCGGCGGGCCCCGCCGCCTTCCTACGCGCGTCCGCGCCCGGTTCCGCGTCGGCCCCGGATGCTGCCGCCGCAGAAGCCGCCCGCTGCGCCCCGCCGCTGTCCGATGTGCTGATCCACGCGGCCGCCGCGGTGGCCGCCGTGCGTGCCGGCCGCTCGCTGACCGAGGTGCTGGCCGACCCGGCCGGGCCGCCGCCGCGGCTGCGGCCGGGGGCGCAGGCACTGGCCTCGCATGCGCTGCGCCGGCTGGGCACGGCGCAGGCGCTGCGC
Source organism: Burkholderiales bacterium (assembly GCA_016219375.1). GTDB lineage: Bacteria > Pseudomonadota > Gammaproteobacteria > Burkholderiales > Burkholderiaceae_C > Aquabacterium. The sequence continues at coordinate 168,454 of JACRNC010000008.1, read as the reverse complement.
CAGCGCCTGGTGCCGCGCCCGCCGCCAGCCGCGGCCGACGCCCTGCTGCTCACTGCTCTGGCCCTGCTGCCGCTCGACGGCCCGCTGGCCGACGACGCGCCGCGCTACGAGCCGCACACCGTGGTCGACCAGGCGGTGCGCGCGGCCAAGCGCAGCGCGCCGGCCCAATCCGGCCTGATCAATGCGGTGCTGCGCCGCGCACTGCGCGAGGCCCCCGAGCTGGCCGCGGCGCTGCAGGCCGACCCGGTCGCCCGCTGGAATCATCCCGCCTGGTGGATCACCCGCCTGCAGCGCGACTGGCCCAAGCACTGGCAAGCCGTGCTGGCCCAGAACAATGGCCGCGCGCCGATGACCCTGCGCGTCAACATCCGCCAAGGCACGCCCGCGGCCTATCTGGCCCGGCTGCAAGAGGCCGGCATCCCCGCCCGGGCGCTGGGCGACGCCGCCATCGTGCTGGAGCAGCCGGTACCGGTGGAGCGGCTGCCTGGCTGGGACGAGGGCGCCGTCTCGGTGCAGGACGCTGCCGCCCAGATCGCGGCGCCGCTGCTGCTCGCCGGGCAGGCTGGGCTGTGGCCGGGCGTCGATGGCTGGAGCGCTACGGAGGCAGCTGCGACAAGCCATGCAGCGAAAGCGGGCACTCACGTCAGCATGCAGCTCAGCCGCCCCGCACCCGGCTCATCCGCGACGGAAGCCGGCTCGATGCCGCCCGCGGACGAGCCCGGATCGCCCGCTCTGCAACTGTCCGCTCTCCAACTCCCGGCGCTGCCCCCGGGCGCCCGCGTGCTCGACGCCTGCACCGCCCCCGGCGGCAAGACGGCCCATCTGCTGGAGCGGGCCGACATCGAGGTCGTCGCCCTGGACCTCGTCCCCGCCCGCCTGGCCCGCGTGGCTGAAAACCTGCGCCGGCTGCGCCTGGCCGACGTGACTGCCCCGCCCACGGCCACCCGCACGACCCCGCCCACGGCCGGCCTGCGCGCCAGCGACGCGGGCGGCATGCGCCACGCCCCCATCGGGGCCATCGAAGTGAGCGCAGGCTCCGGCGCAAACCCGCGCCAGGCCACACTGATCGCCGCCGACGCCTCCCGCCCCGACGCCTGGTGGGACGGCCGGCCCTTCGGCGCCATCCTGCTCGACGCGCCGTGCAGCGCCTCGGGCATCGTGCGGCGCCACCCGGACGTGCGCTGGCTGCGCCGGGAGTCGGATCTGGCCGCGCTGTCTGCCACGCAGGACGCGCTGCTCGACGCGCTGTGGCCGCTGCTGGCGCCCGGGGGGCGGCTCGTCTACTGCACCTGCTCGGTCTTCAAGGTGGAGGGGCGTGAGCGCGTCGATGCGTTTTTGCAACGCACGCCCGGCGCGCGGCTGCTGCCATCGCCCGGTCACATCGGCTGCGTGGCCGACAATCCCGCGACGGACTCGACCCGGTCCACGCCGCCGCCGGCCGCCGCCATCCCGGGCGCCTTCGACGGCTTCTTCTACGCCGTGCTCCACAAGCCGCCCGGCCCCCCGCCCGCCACGCGCTGACCCGCCGCCGCGGCGCGGCCGGCCCTCCGCCACGTGCCCAACCGCCCCGCCCGCCGCCGCCCGCCCCGCCCCGGTCTGCCGACCGCGGTGCCCTGCGGGCCATCCCGGCTGGCCGGGCCTTCCTGCCCTCTGCCCCGCCCTGGCGCGAGCGCTGACGGCTGCCCCACTGCGGTGCAGCCCGCCTCGCCGGGCCGCCGCCGGGCGCTCGGCACCCTGCTTGCGGCCACCGCCGCGCTGGGTGCATCCGGCCTCGTCCCGCGCCCGGCCCGCGCCCAGGCCGCCGCCGGCAACGAGCGCGGCGGCGTGGAGCTGACCGCCGCCAGCGTCACCCGCAGCGAAGACGGCGTGCTGCTGAGCTTTGCCGTGCGCATCGAGCTGCCGCGCCTGGTCGAAGACGCCCTGCTCAAGGGCGTGCCGCTGTTCTTCGAGGCCGATGCCCGGCTGTGGCGCTACCGCTGGTACTGGCGCGACGAGGCGCTCGCCCACGTCAGCCGCACCTGGCGGCTGAGCTGGCAGCCCTTGACGCGCGACTGGCGCGTGGGCTTCGGCGGGCTGCAGCAGCGCTACGGCACGCTGGCCGAGGCCCTGGCCGCCATGAGCCGCGGCACGCGCTGGAAGCTGGCTGAGCCGCTGCCCGCACGCGACGACGGCGAGTACTACGTCGAATTCGCCTGGCGGCTGGACACGGCCCAGCTCTCGCGCCCGCTGCAGGTGGGCCTGAGCGGCCAGTCCGAGTGGGACCTGGCCGTGCAGCGCCGCCTGGCCGTGCCCGACGCCGGCCGCTGAGGCGCCGCCCGCCCACGCCCGAAGGCCGCCCACCGTGTCGATGAATACCGCCAACCGCTGGGCCGTGGCCGTCTCCGGCGTGGCCATCGCCGGTGCGGCCCTGGTGCTGGCCTTCATGCTGGTGCTGGCCACCAACAACCGCGCGGCCTACGAGGAGCACTTCGTCTGGCTGTTCTGGGTCAACGTGGTCATCGCCAGCCTGCTCGGGCTGGTGATCCTGCTGGCCTCCATCCGCCTGGGCGTGCGGCTGCTGCGCGGCAAGTTCGGCAGCCGGCTGCTGCTCAAGCTGGCGGGCATCTTCGCGCTGGTGGGCGTGCTGCCCGGCGCGCTGATCTACACCGTGTCCTACCAGTTCGTCGAGCGCAGCATCGAGAGCTGGTTCGACGTGCGCGTGGAGGGCGCGCTGGAGGCCGGCATCAACCTGGGCCGCAGCACGCTGGACACGCTCAGCCAGGAGCTCTCCAGCAAGACGCGGCTGGCCGCCGAGCGGCTGGCCGAGGGCGAGGCCGCCGGCCAAGCCGTCTCGCCGCTGGTGCTGGAGCGCCTGCGCGAGCAGCTGGGCGCGCGCAGCGTGGCCCTGCTCGACCGCCACGGCCAGGCCACCGCCCGCGTCGGCCTGGACCCGGCCGACGGCCTGCTGGGCCGCGGCGCCGCACCTGCGCGCGATGCCGGCGGCCTGCGCCTGGGCGGCCCCGGCGGCGAGCGCCCGGTGGACAGCCTGCTGCGCGAGGCGCGGCTGCACAGCGTGGTCGCCGTGGTCGAGGGCCTGGACGACGAGCCCGCGCCCGGCGCCACCACCGACCTGCGCATCCGCGCCATCGCCCGCATCCCGGCGCGGCTGCCCACCCATGTACCGGCCGGCAGCTTCAGCCTGGACAGCGCCGACCGCTACCTGCTGGTCGTGCAGCACCTGCCCGCCGCGCTGGCCGCCGACGCCCAGGCCGTGCAGAGCGCCTATCGCGAGTACCAGCAGCGTGCGCTGGCCCGCGACGGCCTGCGCAAGATGTACATCGGCACGCTGACGCTGGCGCTGATCCTGGCCGTCTTCGGCGCGCTGCTGCTGGCCGCGCTGCTTGGCCAGCAGCTGGCCAAGCCGCTGCTGCTGCTGGCCGAAGGCGTGGGCGAGGTGGCCCGCGGCGACCTGCGGCCCAAGGCCGTCTTCACCACCCGCGACGAGCTTGGCGGCCTGACGCGCTCCTTTGCCGCGATGACGCAGCAGCTCAGCGATGCGCGCAACCTGGCCGAGCGCAGCGTGCGCGAGCTCGATGCCGCGCGCGCCAACCTGCAGACCATCCTCGACAACCTCAGCGCCGGCGTCATCGTCTTCGACGCGCAGGGCCGCATCGAGATGGTCAACCCCGGCGCCACGCGCATCCTGCGCCTGCCGCTGTCGGCCTACCGCGGCCGTGCGCTGGCCGAGGTGCCCGGGCTGGACGCCCTGGCCCGCGCGGTGGATGAGCGCTTCAACACGCATGCGGGCCTGATCGAGCCGGCCGAGCGCAGCAGCGACGCCGCGGGCGCCGACGACCGCGGCACCACCCGCGACGAGCGCGGCGCCGAGCGCGGTGACTGGCAAGAGTCCTACGACCTGCAGCTCGACCCGGCGCAGGAGCCGCTGACCCTGCTCGTGCGCGGCGCCGCGCTGCCCGGCGCCGCGCGGCTGATCGTCTTCGACGACATCAGCGAGGTCGTCTCCGCCCAGCGCGCCGAGGCCTGGAGCGAGGTCGCCCGCCGCCTGGCCCACGAGATCAAGAACCCGCTCACGCCCATCCAGCTCTCTGCCGAGCGGCTGCAGCACAAGCTGGAGACCAAGCTGGAAGGCACCGACCGCAACATGCTCGTGCGCTCGGTGGGCACCATCGTCGATCAGGTGCAGGCCATGAAGCAGCTGGTCAACGAGTTTCGCGACTACGCACGGCTGCCCACCGCGCGGCTGCAGCCGGTGGACCTCAACGCCCTCGTCGCCGACGTGCTGCACCTCTACGGCAACGAGGCCGATGCCGGCGTGCTGGCGGCCGACTGCACCAGCGGCCTGCCGCTGATCCAGGGCGACCCCACGCTGCTGCGCCAGGTCGTGCACAACCTGGTGCAGAACGCGCTGGACGCGGTGGCCGAGCGCCCGGCCGAAATCGCCGCTCACGAGCCGGGCCATGTCTGCGTGCGCACGTCCCTGAAGCGCGACGAGCAGGGCCAGCCGCAGGCCGTGCGCCTGACCGTGGTCGACAACGGCCCGGGCTTTGCCGACAAGCTGCTCAAGCGCGCCTTCGAGCCCTACGTCACCACCAAGGCCAAGGGCACCGGCCTGGGCTTGGCCGTGGTCAAGAAGATCGCCGACGAGCACGGCGCCGTCGTGCGCCTGCGCAACCGCGAAGACGCGCAGGCCGACGACAGTCAAGGCCCTTTGCGCAAGGTGGCCGGCGCGCAAGTTTCGATATCATTTTCAAGGCTGTCGCCCGTGGCGCCAGCCGCGTCGCACACGCCGAGTGCGCCCGGGGCCGCCCCCCTGCCCGAGCAGCCGCCGCCCCAGACCTGATCCTCATGGCCACCATCCTTGTTGTCGACGACGAACTGGGCATCCGCGCCCTGCTGTCCGAAATCCTGACCGACGAGGGCCACACCGTCGAGCTGGCCGAGAACGCCGCCCAGGCGCGCGCCCTGCGCGAGGACATCCGCCCCGACCTCGTGCTGCTCGACATCTGGATGCCCGACGTCGATGGCGTGACGCTGCTCAAGGAATGGAACGCCTGCGGCCTGCTGACCATGCCGGTGATCATGATGAGCGGCCACGGCACCATCGACACCGCGGTGGAGGCCACCAAGTTCGGCGCCCAGGCCTTCCTTGAAAAGCCCATCACGCTGCAGAAGCTGCTGCGCGCCGTTGAGCAGGCCCTGGTCAAGCCGCCCGCACCGCCGGCGCCCGCGCGTGCAGCCATGCCGCAGCCGGTCGCACCGGGCCATGCCACACCTCACCCGGCACATCAGCCGGCACCGCTGGCGCCGCATGCTGCGGCCTACCCCGGCATGCAGACCGGCCTGGCCGGCAGCCCATCGCGCCCGCTGGTCGGCGTCAACGGCCTGACCGTGGACAGCGCGGCCCTGCCCGCAGCCACCGCGCTGGCGCACAACCAAGCCGCCGCACTGGGCCCGCAGAACCAGCAGAGCTTCGAGCTCGACCGCCCGCTGCGCGAGGCGCGCGACGCCTTCGAGAAGGCCTACTTCGAGTTCCACCTGGCCCGCGAGAACGGCAGCATGACCCGCGTGGCCGAGAAGACCGGCCTGGAGCGCACCCACCTCTACCGCAAGCTCAAGCAGCTCGGCGTGGACCTGGGGCGCAAGAAGCACCTGGGCGCCTGAGAGGGGCGTCTCACACGATCGTCACGCGGCACGCGCGGCCAGCAGGGCTGCGCCAAGCGCCAAGCGCCACGCGCGCTGCGCCGGTGAGCGTCGGGCTGCGCCGCGCTCAGCCCAGGCTGCCGAACACCTTTTTCAGGATGGCGCTGCCCGTGCCGGCCGGGTCCTGGCGGATCTTCTTTTCCTCTTCGCCGATCATGAAGTAGAGGCCGTCCAGCGCCTTGCGCGTCACGTACTGCTGGATGTTGGCGTCCTCGCGCCTGAGCAGCCCCAGCCCGCTGGCCTTGCCGGCCACGGCGTTGTACTTGTCGGCCAGCGACACGCGCTGCGTCTCGCGCGTGACCACGGGCAGGAACTTGGCCGTCAACGGCTCGCGCGTCTTGCCGGCAAAGAAGGCCGTCACCGACGTGTCACCGCCGCGCACGATGCCCAGCGCGTCCTGCACGCTCATCGTCTTCACCGCGTTGACCAGCAGCGGCTTGGCAAACGGCACCGCGGCCTCGGCCGCGCGGTTCATCGCCGTCACCAGCTCCTCCACCCGCTGCGACTGGCCGGTGAACTTCAGCAACCTGGCCGCGTCCTCCAGCACCCCGGGCAGCGGGATGCGCACCTGCGAATTGCCCAGGAAGCCGTCCGGCCGCCCCAGCAGGCTCACGGCGGCCTGCGCCCCGCGCTCCAGCGCCGTGCGCACCGCCTGGGTCGCATCTGCCGCGCCCAGATCGGCCGCGCGCACGCCCGGCCCCAGCGTCCACGAGGCCAGCGCCAGCCCCGAGCCCAGTTGCACACAACGCTGCAGACAGCGGCGACGCGCCGCATCGGCCAGGCGATCGGTCATCTCAAAGCTCCAAAGACGCGATGAAGAGCCTGCTATACTCGCACGCTTTCTGGCCAAGTAGCTCAGTTGGTAGAGCAGCGGATTGAAAATCCGCGTGTCGGTGGTTCGATTCCGCCCTTGGCCACCAAGATCCTCAAAGCCCGGCCCTGCGCCGGGCTTTTGCGTTTCTAGCGCCCGGTGGACAGCCCCTGATGCACTCGCCGCAGCAGCTCGACCAGCGTGCGGCGCTCGGGCTCGTCCAGGCCCGATGCGGCCGAGCGGGCCAGGCGCTTGCGCAGGCGTTGCACGGCGTCCATCTCCGCCTTGGCGGTGTCGGTGAGCTGCAGCCGCGTGATGCGGCGGTCGTGCTCGTCGGCGGTGGCCTGCAGCAGGCCGCGTTCGCGCAGGCCCTGCAGCAGGCGGGCGATCTGGCCCTTGTCGCGGCCGGAGTGGGCAGCCAGCTCGCCCTGCGTGGCGCCGGGGTGGCGGGCGAAGAAGCCCAGGGCGCGGGCCTCCAGCGGCGTGAGCTCCGAGCCGCCGTCGCGCAGCGCCTGGTGGTGGCGGGCGCGCAGCAGATGGGTCACCGCATGGATGGCCTCCAGCACGTCGTCGGTAGACGGAAACCCTTGATCGTTGACATTGTCAATCTTTCGTCGCATGATGACATTATCAACCATCTGGACAATCTACGGCATGAGAGGAGATACCGACCCCGCCGGCGTGGCGCACGACACCCCGGCCCGCACCCGACGCATCGAGCGCGTGCGCTTCGAGCTGCGCCGCCGCGAGGTGCGGGTGGAGCGCGTGCAGCGGCTGTCGCCGGGCTTCATCGGCGTGACCTTTGCCGACGAGTCGCTGCACGACTTCACGTCGCTGTCCTTCGACGACCATGTGAAGTTCATGTTCCAGGACGCGCGCGGCGAATGGGTGCGACGCGACTACACGCCGCTGCGGCATGACGCGGTGCGCGGAGAGCTGACGATCGAGTTCGCGCTGCATGCGCAGGGCCCGGCCAGCGACTGGGCGCGGCAGGCGGCTGTCGGACAGACGGCGGCGATCGGCGGGCCGCGCGGCTCGATGAGCGTGCCCGCCGATTACGACTGGCATCTGCTGGCCGGCGACGCCTCGGCGCTGCCGGCGATCGAGCGGCGGCTGGCCGAGCTGGCCAGCGGCGCGCGGGCCATCGTGCTGGTGGAGGTCGCCGATGCGGCCGACTGCCGCCACCTGGGCACCGCGGCCGATGCACAGGTGCAATGGGTGCACGGCCGCGAGCACTGGCTGCGCGCGCTGCACGATCTGCGGCTGCCAGCCGGCGAGGGCTTCGCCTGGTGCGCCGGCGAGGCGCGCACGATGCGCGAGGCCCGCGAGCTGCTGACCGGCCATCACGGCCAGCCACGCGAGCGGCTGAAGGTGGCGGCCTACTGGAAGCAGGGCGCGGCGGACTTCCATGAACGGCTGGAGGACTGAGGGCAGCGCGCACGGGAACCCGGCGGCCCTCCCCTGACGCGCGCGCAGATCGAGCAACCTGAGCGCATCGCCGACCCGCTGGGTGCCGTACCCGACCTGCCTTCGGCCACCTGCACGAGGCTGGGCAAGGCTTGGTCGAGGCACGGGAAGCCGGCGAGCCGCTGAGGGCGCGGCCACGCCGCCCGGCAGGTGACTGCCCCGCCCGTGCGGCCAGGGCCGGCTCCCTACAATTCCGCACCATGCCGACCCAGCCCTACACCCGCGCCGCCGAGCTGCCGCGCATCCTGCGCGAGCGCATCGTCATCCTCGATGGTGCGATGGGCACGATGATCCAGCGCTACAAGCTCACCGAGGCCGACTACCGCGGCGCGCGCTTCGCGGACCATCCCAAGGATCTGAAGGGCAACAACGAGCTGCTGCAACTGACCAAGCCCGAGGTGATCCGCGAGATCCATGAGGGCTATCTGGCGGCCGGCGCGGACCTGATCGAGACCAACACCTTCGGTGCCACCAGCGTGGCCCAGGAGGACTACGACCTGCCGGAGCTGGCGCGCGAGATGAACCTGGCCGCCGCCCGGCTGGCGCGCGAGTGCTGCGACCGCTTCAGCACGCCGGACAAGCCGCGCTTCGTCGCCGGCGCGATCGGCCCGACGCCGCGCACGGCGAGCATCAGCCCGGACGTGAACGACCCCGGTGCACGCAACATCGACTTCGACACGCTGCGTGCGGCCTATTACGAGCAGGCGCAGGCGCTGATGGAAGGCGGCTGCGACGTCTTCCTGGTCGAGACCATCTTCGACACGCTCAACGCCAAGGCGGCGATCTTTGCGATCGACGAGCTGTTCGAGGCCACGGGCGAGCGGCTGCCGGTGATCATCTCCGGCACCGTCACGGACGCCTCCGGCCGCATCCTGTCGGGCCAGACCGTGGGCGCGTTCTGGCACTCGGTGCGGCATGCCCAGCCGCTGGCCATCGGCCTGAACTGCGCGCTGGGCGCGGCGCTGATGCGGCCCTACATCGAGGAGCTGTCGCGCATCGCGGGCGACACCTTCATCTCCTGCTACCCCAACGCCGGGCTGCCCAACCCGATGAGCGACACCGGCTTCGACGAGACGCCGCCGGTGACCGGCGCGCTGGTGGAGGAGTTCGCCCAGGCCGGCTTCGTCAACATCGCCGGCGGCTGCTGCGGCACGACGCCGGAGCACATCGCCGAGATTGCCCGCCGCGTGGGCGGCATGAAGCCGCGCTGCCTGCACGACGGCGCAGCGGGCTGGCTGACCGGGCTGCGGCAGGCGGCTTGATCGCGGTATCTCGCGCCCTGAGCACAGCCTTTCACCAGGTCCCGGTCTGATCGCGGCCTGACCGCGGGCGCCTGCCCGGACCAGGCGCCCGCACACCTCCCCGCCAGCCCGGCAAGCCGGCAAGAAAGGCCGGCGCTGCGGACGGGCAAGCGCAGCCGCCCGGAGCGGCGCGATGCCGCTGAGGTGGGCGGGCGCCCACCGCGTGATGCGGGTCCGTGCCACTTGATGCGTTGCCGACATGGGCAATCGGTGGCCGCCACCCACCTGAGTCGGGGGGTGCGGTGAAATCGTCCGGCATGTCCCCCCTGCCCCAGCCGCCGCAGCCCGATCCGTTGCCCTGCGCCTCGCCCGCCCGCGCCGCGCCGCGCCATGCCGACACTGCGGCCGGCGTGGCGCCCGATGAGCCGGTGGACCCGACGGGCCGGCATCGGCTGAGCCCGGGCGCGGCCGATGCGGGGCTGGACGGCTCGGCCACCCGGCTGGCGCTGGTCTGGGTCTTTGCCTACCTGGCTGTCGCCGGCCTGTGGATCATGGCCTCCGATGCCTGGGTCGCGCAGCAGGCGGCCGACGTGCATTCGCTGCAGCAGCTGCAGGCCGCCAAAGGGCTGGCCTTCGTCGCGCTGACCGCGGCCATGATGTATGTGGCCGTGCGCCAGACGCTCAAGCACCGCGAGCGCCAGCGCCAGCGGCTCTCCGCCCTGGAAGGCCGCTGGGCCCATCTGATGGGGGCGCTGGACCAAGTGGTGTGGTTCGCCTCGCCCGATGCGCGGCGCATCGACCACGTCAGCGAGGCCGCGGCGCGCATCTACGGCCGCCCGCCGTCGGACTTCATCGAGCGGCCCGCGCTGTGGCTGAGCGTGGTGCACCCGGATGACCGCGACCGCGTGGCCGCCTCGCAGGTGCAGATCGGCGGTGCGGACAACGGCGACATCGACTACCGCATCCGCCACACCGACGGCGGCTGGCGCTGGGTGCGCGCGCGCACCTGGCTGCTGCGCGACGGCGCCGGCCGGCCGCTGGCCCTGGGCGGCGTGGTGGAGGACATCACCGAGCAGCGCCGCACGCTGGAGCTGGCCGACGCGCGGCGCGAGCAGCTCGCCGGCATCGTCGAGACGGCGATGGACGCCATCATCACCATCGATGCGCAGCAGCGCATCGTCGTCTTCAACAGCGCGGCCTCGCAGATCCTGCGCATCCCCGCATCCCAGGCCATCGGCCAGACGCTGGACCGCTTCATCCCCGCGGCCTCGCGCGCCGCGCACCGTGAGCACGTGCGCCAGTTCGCCCACACCGGCGACACGTCGCGCCGCATGGGCCACCTGCAGACGCTCACGGGGCTGCGCGCCGATGGCGAGCCCTTCCCGCTGGAGGCGTCCATCGCCCGCTTCGGCCACGGTGCCGGCATGCTGATGACCGTGGTGCTGCGCGACATGACGGTGGTGCAGCGCGCCGAGGCCGCAAGGCAGGCGCAGCTCACCGCCGAGGCGGCCAGCCGGGCCAAGACCGAGTTCCTCTCGCGCATGAGCCACGAGCTGCGCACACCGCTCAACGCCATGCTGGGCTTCGCGCAGATCCTCGACAGCGACCCCGGGGGCTCGCTGACGCCGCAGCAGCATGAGCAGCTGGGCCACATCCAGCAGGCCGGCTGGCACCTGCTGCGGCTGATCAACGACGTGCTGGATGTCTCGCGCATCGAGGCCGGCCGCATCGAGCTGCAGCGCGACAAGCTGGACCTGGCCGCCGCGCTGGACGAGGCCGGGCAGCTCAGCGCCACGCTGGCCGCCGATGCCGGCGTCGAGCTGCGGCTGGAGCACCGCGGCGGCAACGGTGGCGACGATGGCGGCGGCGCGCCGCTGCGCGCCTGGGGCGATGCCACGCGGCTGCGCCAGGTGCTGCTCAACCTGCTGTCCAACGCCATCAAGTACAACCGCCGCGGCGGCTGGGTGCGCACCGCGCTGGGCGGCGACGCGCAGGTGGTGCACATCGACGTCGAGGACAACGGCCTGGGCATCTCGCCCGAGCAGATGGCCCACCTCTTCGAGCCCTTCAACCGCCTGGGCCGCGAGCGCGGCCCGGCCGAGGGCACGGGCATCGGCCTGGTGCTCAGCCGCGAGCTGATCGAGCGCATGGGCGGCAGCCTGGCCATCGACAGCGGCTCGGCGCGCGGCACGCGGGCGCGCATCACGCTGCCGCGCGCCGGCGCGCCCTCGGCCACGCCGGCCTGGCCCCAGCCGCTGCCGCACGCGCAGGAGCCGGCGGTGCCCACCGTGAAGGTTGCGCCGGGGCCAGCGGCGGGTTCATCGGCCGCGCCCGCCCTGGCGAGCACCGCCGCGCCGATCGCGGCACCGGCCCTTGCACCGACCGCTGCACCGACGACGGCGCCGGTGGGCGCGCCCCTCATTCCGCCCCGCCCTGCCCCCGCCGGCGTACGCGGCCGCGTGCTGTCGGTGGAGGACAACCCGGTCAACCAGCTGCTCATCGAGCAGCTCCTGCAGCGCCTGCCCGGCGTGGAGCTGCTGCAGGCCGACAGCGGCCAGGCCGCGCTGGAGCTGGCGCGGCGCGAGCAGCCGGACCTGGTGCTGCTCGACCTGCACCTGCCCGACATGGACGGCGCCCAGTGGCTGGACGCGCTGCGCGCCGACGCGCGGCTGGCCGCCATCCCGGTGGTGGCGCTGTCGGCCAGCTCGCTGGAAGAAGACGTGCGCCAGGCCCGCGAGCACGGCGCCTGCGACTACTGGACCAAGCCGCTGGACTTCGAGCAGTTCCTCGGGGGGCTCTCGCGTCTGCTCAGCAGGCGCGGTTCATGATGCGGCGTCTGCTCGGCAGGCGCGGTTTCTGATGCGGTGGCTGCTCGGCGGGCGCAACTTCTGATTCGGCATCTGCTCGACAGGCGCGGCGCCTGATGCCGCGGCTGCCGCCGCCCCGCCTCAGCTCTGCATCAAGCGCCGGCTCTTGGCAATCGACATCAGGATGCCCAGGCTCAGGCCCAGCGTGATCATGGCCGTGCCGCCATAGCTGACGAACGGCAGCGGCACGCCCACCACGGGCAGGATGCCGCTGACCATGCCCATGTTGACAAAGCAGTAGGTGAAGAAGCTCAGCGCGATGCTGCCGGCCAGCAGGCGGGCGAACAGCGTGGGCGCCTCGGCCGCGATCATCAGCGCGCGGAAGATCAGGAAGAGAAAGCCCAGCATCAGCGCGATGAAGCCGGCGAAGCCGAACTCCTCGCTCAAAGCCGCGAAGATGAAGTCGGTGGTGCGCTCGGGGATGAACTCCAGATGGGTCTGCGTGCCCTGCATGAAGCCCTTGCCGGTCAGGCCGCCGGAGCCGATGGCGATCATGCCCTGGATGATGTGGAAGCCCTTGCCCAGCGGGTCCTGCGTCGGATCCAGCAGGGTGCACACGCGGTGCTTCTGGTAGTCGTGCAGGATCCGCCAGTCGAAGTCGGGCTGGCACAGCGTGGACTCGCTGGCCACCAGCGCGACGATGGCCACCGCGCCCACAGCCACCACCGGCACGATGAGCTTGAAGCTCAGGCCGGCGAAGAAGATCACGTACAGGCCCGCGGCCAGGATGAGCAGCGCCGTGCCCAGGTCAGGCTGCTTCATCACCAGGCCCACCGGCACGATGAGCAGCAGCGCGGCCACGGCGAAGTCGGGCATGCGCAGCTGCCCTTCGCGGCGCTGGAACCACCAGGCCAGCATCAGCGGCAGTGCGATCTTCAGCACCTCGCTGGGCTGGATGTCGATCACGCCGATGTGCAGCCAGCGTGTCGCGCCCTTCTTGGTCACGCCGAAGAACTCCACCGCCAGCAGCAGCACCACGCCCAGCGTGTAGAGCGGCACGGCCAGCGCCATCAGCCGCTGCGGGCTGATCTGCGCCACCAGGAAGAGCACGCCGGCAGCCAGCGCCATGTTGCGCGCGTGGTCGCCGAAGCGGGTGCCGTTGTCGTAGCCGGCGGAATACATCACCACCAGCCCCATGCCGCACAGCAGCAGGATGGACAGCGCCAGCGGCCCGTCGAAGCCCTGGAAGATGGGGCGCACCCGCTGCCACAGCGAGGGCTTGTCGAAGGCGACGTTCATGGCCGGGCTCCGGATGCGGCGGACGGGGGCGGGCCGCCGGCCGGGCGGGCCGGCGTGCTGGAGGCGGCAGGCGCGGCCGGCCCGTCGGCCAGACGCGGCCGGTGCACGCCCAGGCGCAGCGACGGCCCGCCGCGCGGCGTGGGCGGGGCCGAGGCCGCCGAGGCCGATGTGGATGCCGCTGCAGCCGGCCGCGTGCCCGATGCAGATGCAGATGCAGATGCAGATGCAGATGCAGATGCAGATGCAGATGCAGATGCAGATGCGGAAGCGGAAGCGGCTGCCGCCGAGGCTGCGCCCGGCACCGCCGCCCCGGCCAGTACCGCCGTGCCCGAGCCCTGCGGCAGCGGGATGTCGGCCACGCGGCGCGGCGTGCCGATGGGCGCGGCGGCCTTGGCATTGCGTACCGCCTCGATGTCTTCCTCGCTGGGGTAGATGCCCAGCATCAGGTAGTCGAGCACGCGGCGCGCGATGGGCGCGGCGGCCTCGGCGCCGAAGCCGGCGTTCTCCACGATGATGGCCAGCGCCACGCGCGGCTGGTCCACCGGGGCGAAGGCCTCGTAGAGCGAGTGGTCGCGCAGGTACTCGGCCAGGCGCGCCTTGTTGTACTTCTCGTTCTGCTTGATGCTGACCGCCTGCGCCGTGCCGGTCTTGCCGCCGCTGGTGTAGCCGGCGCCGGCGAAGACGCGCGTGGACGTGCCCTCCTGCGTCACGCCGTACATGGCCCGCTTGACGATGTCCACGTGCTCCGGCTTGAGCGGCAGCGGCTCCAGCGCCTGGCTGGAGACCACGCGGCGCTGCTTGCTCACCACGTCCTCGATGGCGCGCACCAGGCGCGGCTCGTAGCGCTGCCCGCCCGACACCAGCGTGGCCAGCGCCGAGCTCAGCTGCAGCATGGTGAAGCTGTTGTAGCCCTGGCCGATGCCCAGCGAGATCGTCTCACCGGCATACCAGCGCTGCTGCTCGGGCCGCTTGTAGGTACGCCGCTTCCATTCGGTGGACGGCAGCACGCCGCGCACCTCGCCCTTGAGGTCGATGCCCGTGAGCCGGCCGAAGCCGAAGGGCTCCAGCTGCTCGTGCATCAGGTCCACGCCCATCTCGTTGGCCAGCGAGTAGTAGTAGACGTTGCTCGACTTCACGATCGAGCGGTACATGTCCACCATGCCCAGCCCGCCGTCGCCGTGGCTGCGGAAGCGGTGGTTGCCGAACATGAAGGTGCCGTTGTCCAGGATGGCCGCGCTGGCGCTGCGCTTGCCGGTGTTGAGCGCGGCCATCGCCATGAAGGGCTTGAAGGTCGAGCCCGGCGGATAGGTGCCGCGCAGCGCGCGGTTGAGCAGCGGCTTGTCGATGCTCTCGTTGAGCTCGCGCCAGGATTCGGTGTCGATGCCGTCGACGAAGAGGTTGGGGTCGAAGGTGGGCTTGGAGACGAAGGCCAGCACCTCGCCCGTGCGCGGGTCGATGGCCACCAGCGCGCCGCGGCGCTCGCCGTACAGCCGCTCGATCAGCGCCTGCAGCTTGATGTCGATGGACAGCATCACCGTGTTGCCCGGCGTGGCGTGGTTGGAGCGCAGCCGGCGCACCGCGCGCCCGCCGGCGCTGGTCTCCACCTCCTCGAAGCCGGTGATGCCGTGCAGCTCCTGCTCGTAGGCCTGCTCGATGCCGAGCTTGCCGATGTAGTCGGTGCCGCGGTAGTTGGCCTGCTCCTCCTCCGGCCAGTCCTCCATCTGCTCCTTCTCGCGCTGGTTGATGCGGCCGATGTAGCCCAGCACGTGGCTGGCCAGCTCGCCGTAGGGATAGTTGCGAAAGAGGCGCGCCTTGATCTCCACCCCAGGGAAGCGGAAGCGCTGCGCGGTGAAGCGCGCCACCTCCTCGTCGGTGAGCTTGGTGCGGATGGGCAGCGACTCGAAGTTCTTCGACTCCTCCATCAGCCGCTTGAAGCGCCGCCGGTCGCGCGGCGTGATGTCCACCAGCCGGCTGAGCTCATGGATGGTGGCCTCCAGGTCGGCCACCTTGGACGGCGTGATCTCCAGCGTGTAGGCCGAGTAGTTGTTGGCCAGTACCACGCCATTGCGGTCCACGATCAGGCCGCGGTTGGGCACGATGGGCACCACCGCGATGCGGTTGGCCTCGGCCCGGTCGGACAGCTCCTCGTGCTGCAGGATCTGCAGCCACACCATGCGCGCGACCACCAGCGAGAAGGCGAACAGCACGAAGCCCGCGGCCACCCACAGCCGCAGCCGGAAGCGCCCGAGCTCCTGCTCGACGTTCTTCAACTCCGTCATGTGGGCTCCAGGGCTCTTACAGCGGCCGGTTCTTGTCCCGGTCCGGCGCGCGGCGCTGCGGGGCCAGCAGCACCACCGTGGCCAGCGGCCACAGGGCGGCTTCGATCACCGGGGCCAGCAGCAGGCTCCAGCCGGGGAAGGTGCCACCGGCCACCAGGCGCACCAGCATCACCATCAGGTGGGCCAGCGCGAAGAGGGGCAGGATCTGCGCCGCCTGCGACGGCAGGCTGAACCACAGCAGCCGGCGGTGGATGGCGATGGCGCCGAAGCTCAGCAGCGAGTAGGCCAGTGCATGCTGGCCCAGCAGTGCGCCCTGGTGCACGTCCATCAGCAGCCCCAGCACGAAGGCCGGCGCCATGCCCATGCGCCGCGGCTGGTGCACGCCCCAGAACACCAGCACCACGGCCAGCACGTCGGGTAGCCAGGGCAGCCGGCCCAGCGGCAGCAGGTTCAGGCCCAGCGCCACCAGCACCGAGCCCCACATGAACAGCGGGTTGACCGGCAGCAGCAGCTGGTTGGCGCGCCTCATCGCCGCTCCTTCCGGCTCGGGGCCGCCGTGGCGGGCGACGCAGGCGATGCGGCCGGAGCGCTGCCGGCCGCCGCATCATTGGCGGTGTCGGGCTTGAGCGGCATCTGCGCGCCCACCGGCTCCAGCACCAGCACATGGCGCACGCTGTCGATGCGCGCCAGCGGCGCCAGCAGGATCTTGGCGAAGGCCGAGTCCGCGCGGCGGTCCACGCGCAGCACCTTGGCCACCGGCAGGCCCGGCGGATAGATGCCGTCCATGCCCGAGGTCTGCAGCAGGTCGCCCGGCTGCACATCGGCATTGCCGGCCATGAAGCGCAGCTCCATGCCGCCGTCCGACGGATGGCCGAAGGCCGCGCCGCGCTGCTCGGTGCGCACGTTGAGCACCGGGATGGCCGCGTCCTTGTCGCTCAGCAGCGTCACCTCAGCCGTCAGCGGATAGACGCGCGTGACCTGGCCGACCACGCCGGCATCGTCGATCACCGGCGCGCCCAGCGCCACGCCCTGCGTGCGGCCGCGGTCGATCACCACCTTGCGCGAGTAGGGGTCGGCCGCGTCGTAGAGCACCTCGGCCGCGGTGGCGCGCACCGACAGCCGCTCGCGCAGGCCCAGCAGCTGGCGCAGCTGGGCGTTCTCGGCCTGCAGCTGCTCCAGCCGCAGCGAGCGCTCGGCCTGCGCGGCCAGCGTCTGCCGCGCCTGGCGCTCGGCCTGGCGCGCCGCATCCAGCCCGCGGAAGTAGCCCGCCACCGAGCCGGCCGCGTCGATGGGCGCCAGCAGCACCCGCTCCAGCGGCTGCAGCACCACGGCGGCAGCGGCGCGCAGCGGGTCGGTCAACTTGAAGCGCGTGTCGGCCACCATCAGGAACAGCGACAGCGCCGCGGCCAGCGACAGCCGGGTGAGCGCCGACGGGCCCTGCTTGAAGAAGGGTGGCGGCGTGTGGTCCAGGGTGCCCAGGGGCATGGTGCGGCGCGGCTAGGGGCGGCGGGGGCGGGTGGCCGGTTGAGCGGGCGGAGGGCCGATGGGGCGGCGCCTTCAGCTCGCAAAGACAGCGGCCCGGCGGGTTGCCGGGCCGTGGGGGAGCGGGGCGGCCCTCGTCGCCGCCGGCCGGGCCGGCACGCGCAAGGGCTGGCGGGCCGGCAGGTGGCTCACTCGGAGGTGAAGATGCTGCCCAGCCGCTCCATGCGCTCCAGCGCCATGCCGCAGCCGCGCACCACGCAGGTCAGCGGGTCCTCGGCCACCAGCACCGGCAGGCCGGTTTCCTCGGCCAGCAGCCGGTCCAGGTCGCGCAGCAGCGCGCCACCGCCGGTCAGCATCATGCCGCGCTCGGCGATGTCGGCACCCAGCTCGGGCGGGGTCTGTTCCAGCGCGTTCTTCACCGCCGAGACGATCTGGTTGAGCGGGTCGGTCAGCGCCTCGAGGATCTCGTTGGAGCTGATGGTGAAGCTGCGCGGCACGCCCTCAGAGAGGTTGCGGCCCTTGACCTCCATCTCGCGCACCTCGCTGCCCGGGAAGGCGGAGCCGATCTCCTTCTTGATCGCCTCGGCCGTCGGCTCGCCGATCAGCATGCCGTAGTTGCGGCGGATGTAGTTGATGATGTGCTCGTCGAACTTGTCGCCGCCCACGCGCACGCTGCCCTTGTAGACCATGCCGCCCAGCGAGATGACGCCGACTTCGGTCGTGCCGCCGCCGATATCCACCACCATCGAGCCCGACGCCTCGGAGACCGGCAGGCCGGCGCCGATGGCCGCGGCCATCGGCTCTTCGATCAGGTAGACCTCGGAGGCGCCGGCGCCCAGGGCGGATTCGCGGATGGCGCGGCGCTCGACCTGGGTGGAGCCGCAGGGCATGCAGATGATGATGCGCGGCGACGGCTTCAGCACCGAGCGCGGATGCACCATCTTGATGAACTGCTTGAGCATCTGCTCGGTGACGGTGAAGTCGGCGATCACGCCGTCCTTCATCGGGCGGATGGCCTCGATGTTGCCGGGCACCTTGCCCAGCATGGCCTTGGCTTCGGCGCCGACGGCCTGGATGGTCTTCTTGCCGTTGGGGCCGCCTTCGTGGCGGATGGCGACCACCGAGGGCTCGTCCAGCACGATGCCCTTGCCGCGCACGTAGATCAGCGTGTTGGCAGTGCCCAGGTCGATGGCGAGGTCGGTGGAGAAGTAGCGGCGCAGAGATCCGTACATAACAGCTGGCTCGTGTCGCACCCACTGCGCAAGCCGCGTCCTCCCCGGCGCGCGCAGCCGATGCTTGAATTGGATGGGGCCTTGGAGCGTTTGCGCACCGCGCGGCGCACACCGATCGGTCAGCCGCGGCAGCACGCCGTTCGCGCGCCAAAAGAGCGCTTTTCAGCGCAAAAACCGGCCTGCAAGCCCTCTTGGAAGAGTTTTTGGGGCGTTGGGCCGGTTGTGGATAACCGAAGATAATACCCGAAGGCCGGCCACCGTCCCCCTGGGAAACGGCCGTTTACCAATGGAGGGCGCCGCCGTTTTGGCGGCCGCTGCCGCAGGCGCCGCCTGCCCGGCCGGGACGCCGATCCAGCGCCCATCCGGCGGCCCCGGCAGCTGCGCCGGCCGCACCGCGAACCCCGCCCCAGCCCCAGATCGTCATGGCCCTGACCGAACAAGACGTCGGCCGCATCGCCCACCTCGCCCGCCTGGAGCTCACGCCCGGCGAGCAGGCCGCGATGCAGGCCCAGCTCAACAGCTTCTTCGAGATCGTCGAGCGCATGCGCGCGGTGGACACCACCGGCGTGGAGCCGCTCCACACCCCGCTGTCTGCGGTGCAGGACGTGCAGCTGCGCCTGCGCGAGGACGCCGTGACCGAGCCCAACCAGCGCGAGGCCTGCATGGCCAACGCCCCGGCCCGCGACGGCGGCCTCTTCCTCGTGCCGCGGGTGATCGAATGAGCCTGGCCAAGCCCCTGCACGACTACTCCGTGGCCGAGGCCAGCGCCGCGCTGGCCGCATACGAGGTCACCAGCGTGGACCTCACCCGCGCGCTGCTCGACCGTGTGAAGCAGCATGAGCGGCTCGGCGCCTTCCTGTGCGTGGACGAGGACGCCGCCATCCGCCAGGCCCAGGCGGCCGATGCCCGTCGCAAGGCCGGCGATCCTTCCCCGCTGCTGGGCGTGCCCATCGCGCACAAGGACATCTTCGTCACGCGCGACTGGCCGACGACCGCCGCCTCGCGCATGCTCGAGGGCTACCGCTCGCCCTTCGATGCCACCGTGGTCACCCGCCTGGGCGCGGGGACCGAGCAGCAGCCCGGCGCCGGCATGGTGACGCTGGGCAAGCTCAACTGCGATGAATTCGCGATGGGCTCGGCCAACGAGAACTCGGCCTATGCCCGCGTGCTCAACCCCTGGGATGCCACGCGCATCCCCGGCGGCTCCTCCGGCGGCTCGGCCGCGGCCGTGGCCGCGCGCCTGGTGCCTGCGGCCACCGGCACCGACACCGGCGGCTCCATCCGCCAGCCCGCGGCGCTGACCGGCATCACCGGCATCAAGCCGACCTACGGCCGCTGCTCGCGCTACGGGATGATCGCGTTTGCCTCCAGCCTGGACCAGGCCGGGCCGATGGCACGCACCGCCGAGGACTGCGCCCTGCTGCTGCAGGCGATGAGCGGGTTCGATGAACGCGATGCCACCAGCGCCCAGCAGCCGGTGCCGGACTTCGTCGCGGCGCTCAAGGCCCCGCGCGAAGGCGCCCCGGCCGCCCGGCCGCTGGCCGGCCTGCGCATCGGCCTGCCCAGGGAGTTCTTCGGTGAAGGCCTGGGCGCGGACGTGGAGCAGGCCGTGCGTGCCGCGCTGGCGCAGTTCGAGGCCCTGGGTGCGACGCTGGTGGACGTGTCGCTGCCGCGCACCGAGCTGTCCATTCCGGTGTACTACATCATTGCCCCGGCCGAGGCCTCGTCCAACCTCAGCCGCTTCGACGGCGTCAAGTTCGGCCACCGTGCCAGCGACTACGCCGACCTGGCCGACATGTACCGCAAGACGCGCGCGGAAGGCTTCGGCGACGAGGTCAAGCGCCGCATCATGATCGGCACCTATGTGCTGAGCCACGGCTACTACGACGCCTATTACCTGCAGGCGCAGAAGCTGCGGCGCATGATCGCGGATGACTTCCAGGCCGCCTTCCAGCAGTGCGATGTGATCGCCGGCCCGGTGACGCCGACGGTGGCCTGGAAGCTGGGCGACAAGGCCGATCCGCTGGCCAACTACCTGGCCGACATCTACACCCTGCCCGCCAGCCTGGCCGGCCTGCCCGGCATGAGCCTGCCGGCGGGCTTCGGTGCCGACGGCTTACCCGTCGGCCTGCAGCTCATCGGCAACTACTGGCAGGAAGCCGGCTTGCTGCAGGCCGCACACGCCTTCCAGCAGGCCACCGACTGGCACCAGCAGGCCCCGGCGCTCTGAGCCGGCCCGCCGGCAGCCGCAAGAGCCGCATCCGCACACGCTTCGATCGTCTCCCCAAGCCTTGAAGGAGTCAGCGATGGACAGCAACCCCGGCATGCACATCCGCCACCTGCAGGTGGACCTTTCGCGCGGCTTTGCGCGGCACTGGAACGGCGGCGATGCCTACCGCTCCATGCTGCTCAATGCGCTGTCGATGATGTTCCCCACGGGCGAGCAGTTCTTCATCGACTCGGTCAAGGCCGCGTTGCCGCGCATCGAGGGCAAGGCCGATGCGGCGCTGCTGCAGGACGTCAAGCTCTTCATCGGCCAGGAGGCCACGCACCGCCGGCTGCATGCGCAGTACAACGACGAGCTGGCCCGCCAGGGCCTGCCCAACTGGGTCGACGGCGTCTTGAAGCGCCTGATCAAGCTGACCGAAGGCTTCCCGGTGATGTCCAAGCTGGCGGCCACCGCCGGCTACGAGCACTGGACGGCGGTGCTGGGCGACGGCCTGCTGCGCCACCCGAGCTGGACGGCCGGCATGGAGCCGCAGATGCGGGCCATCTGGCGCTGGCATGCGGCCGAAGAATCCGAGCACAAGGCCGTGGCCTTCGACGTGTACCGCTTAGCCGGCGGGGGCTACCTGCGCCGCGTGGGCCTGTACACGCTGGTGACGCTGGAGTTCTTCACCTATGCCACGGTGCAGAGCATCAAGCTGCTCAGGGCCGACGGCCAGCTCTGGACGGCCGCCACCTGGCGCAGTGCGCTGCGTTTCTGGTGGGGGCGCGAGGGCATCGTCTGGCACGTCGTCCCGCACTTCCTGCGCTACTACATGCCGGGCTTCCATCCCTGGCAGCACGACAACCGCGATCTGCTCGAGCAATGGCGCGAGGGCAGCCGCAACGACTACCGACTGGTCGGCGCCTCGCCGGCCGCACCCACGCAAGCATGAGCCCCTCCCCCCTGATCCGCGGCTACGAGGTCGTCATCGGCATCGAGACCCACGCGCAGCTGTCCACCGCCTCCAAGATCTTTTCGGGCGCCTCCACCGCCTTCGGCGCCGAGCCCAACACGCAGGCCTGCGCCGTGGACCTGGCCCTGCCCGGCACGCTGCCGGTGATGAACCGCGGCGCGGTGGAGCGCGCCATCGCCTTCGGCCTGGCCGTGGGCGCCAAGGTGGCACCGCGCTCGATCTTCGCGCGCAAGAACTACTTCTACCCCGACCTGCCCAAGGGCTACCAGATCAGCCAGTACGAGCTGCCGGTGGTGCAGGGCGGCACGGTGAGCTTCTTCGTCGGCGATGCCGAGCACACGATCCGGCTGGTGCGCGCGCACCTGGAGGAAGACGCCGGCAAGTCGCTGCACGAGGACTTCGAGGGCCCGCGCGGCGAGAAGTGCAGCGGCATCGACCTCAACCGCGCCGGCACGCCGCTGCTGGAGATCGTCACCGAGCCCGACATGCGCTCCAGCAAGGAGGCGGCCGAATACGCCCGCGCGCTGCATGCGCTGGTGGTGTGGCTGGGCATCTGCGACGGCAACATGCAGGAGGGCTCCTTCCGCTGCGATGCCAACGTGTCGGTGCGCAAGCCCGGCGCGCCCCTGGGCACGCGGCGCGAGATCAAGAACCTCAACAGCTTCAAGTTCTTGCAGCAGGCCATCGACATCGAGGTCCAGTGGCAGATCGATCAGATCGAAGACGGCCTGGCCATCGAGCAGGCCACCGTGCTGTTCAACCCCGATGCCAACGGCGGCCGCGGCGAGACGCGCGCCATGCGCACCAAGGAAGACGCGCACGACTACCGCTACTTCCCCGACCCGGACCTGCCGCCGCTGGTCATCGCGCCCGAATGGGTGGAGCGAGTGAAGGCCACGATGCCCGAGCTGCCGCGCGCGATGGCGCAGCGCTTCCAGCAGCAGTACGGCCTGCCGGCCTATGACGCGTCGATGATGACGCAGGGCAAGGCGTTTGGCGCCTACTTCGAGGCGGCGGCGCAGGCCTGCGGCCAGCCCAAGCTGGTGGCCAACTGGCTGATGGGCGAGGTCGCGCGCCGGCTCAATGCGGAGGAATCCGGCATCGAGCGCTGCCCGGTCAACGCCGCGACGCTGGCCGCGCTGATCGCGCGCATTGCCGACGGCACCGTGTCCAACAACGCGGCCAAGCAGGTGCTCGATGCGCTGTGGGCCGAGCCGTCCACCGCCGAGCCGCAGGCGCGCGTGGATGCCGTCATCGAGGCCAAGGGCCTCAAGCAGATGAATGACCTGGGCGCGCTGGAGGCCATCATCGACGAGGTGCTGGCCGCCAATGCCAAGTCGGTGGAGGAGTTCCGCGCCGGCAAGGAGAAGGCCTTCAACGCCCTGGTGGGCCAGTGCATGAAGGCCACCAAGGGCAAGGGCAACCCGGCGCAGGTCAACGAGCTGCTGAGGAAGAAGCTGGCGGGCTGAGGCTGCCGCCTTCCCTTCCTCCCCCCTCACGGCCCGCCGGCAGCCTGCCGCGCGGGCCGTTTTGGTTTGCGGCGTCCACCATCGCTGCGCTGCCCGTGCGGCCGGCGTGGGCCAGGCGCGGTGAGCACCGGGCCGCTGAGACGATGAGACGAAAGCCCCCCTGCGTCCGTGCGCTGGCGGACCGATGGCCGCGTCGTCTTGATGCTTTCTTGATGCCCGCCTCGCAAGGCTTGGCACGGCCCTGATGGATGGCTGCCTAGCATCGTTTCCGTTCATGGGGCGCCCGGCTGGGTGCCGTGAGGAGGAAGCGATGGATGCGGTTTTCATCGGCCTGGCGGCGCTGATCGCGCTGCTGGTCATCGGCATGGCCTATGGCTGTGCGCGACTGGGCGGGGGGCGGCGATGAGTGCGCTCTACATCGTCTGCGGCATGCTGGCTGCGGGCCTGCTGGTCTATCTGGTGGCTGCGCTGCTGCAGCCGGAGCGGTTCTCATGAGCGCGCCCGCCTGGCTGTTGCTCGCGGTCTTCCTGGCTGCGCTGCTGGCCCAGGCCTGGCCACTGGGGCGCTACATCGTCCATGTGATGGAGGGACGCTCGGCCGGGCTGCGGCGCATCGAGGGCCTGCTGCTCAAGCCCTGTGGCGTGCAGCCGCAGCAGGAGATGGGCTGGCTGGGCTATGCCCTGGCCATCCTCGCCTTCAACATCGTCGGCCTGCTGGCGCTCTATGGGCTGCAGCGGCTGCAGGGCCTGCTGCCGCTCAACCCGCAGGGCCTGGGCGGCGTGTCGCCCGACTCGTCGTTCAACACCGCCATCAGCTTCGTGGCCAACACCAACTGGCAGGGCTATGGCGGCGAGACGACCATGAGCTACCTGACGCAGATGGCCGGGCTGGCGGTGCAGAACTTCCTGTCGGCGGCCACCGGCATTGCGGTGGTGGTGGCGCTGGTGCGCGGCTTTGCCCGCCACAACGCGGGCCGCGCAGGCCGCATCGGCAACGCCTGGGCCGACCTGACGCGGGCCACGCTGTGGCTGCTGCTGCCGCTGTCCTGCGTCATGGCGCTGGTGATGGTCAGCCAGGGCGTGATCCAGAACGTCGCGCCGTACCGCGATGTGCAGCTCCTGGAGCCGCTGAGCTTCGAAGCGCCCAAGGTCGACGCAGCCGGAAAGCCGGTGCTCGATGCGCAGGGCGCGCCGCTGACCGTGCATCAGACCACCCGCACGCAGACCCTGGCCATGGGCCCGGTGGCCTCGCAGCTGGCCATCAAGATGCTGGGCACCAACGGCGGCGGCTTCTTCAATGCCAACTCGGCGCACCCCTTCGAGAACCCGACGGCGCTGTCCAACTTCATCCAGATGCTGGCGATCTTCCTGATCCCGGCGGCGCTGTGCTTTGCCTTCGGCCGTCTGGTGGGCGACATGCGCCAGGGCTGGGCCATCCTAGCGGCGATGACGCTGCTCTTCGTCGCCGGCGTGGCCGCTGCCACGCACTTCGAGGCCCAGGGCAACCCGCTGCTGACGAGTCTGGGCGTGGACCAGGCGGCCAGTGCGACGCAGCCGGGCGGCAACATGGAAGGCAAGGAGGCGCGCTTCGGCATCGCCGCGTCCAGCCTGTTTGCGGCGGTGACCACGGCCGCGTCCTGCGGCGCGGTCAATGCGATGCACGACTCCTTCACGCCGCTGGGCGGCATGGTGCCGCTCCTCAACATGCAGCTCGGTGAGGTGGTCTTCGGCGGTGTGGGCGCGGGCCTGTACGGGATGCTGGTGTTCGCCGTGCTGGCGGTCTTCATCGCCGGGCTGATGATCGGCCGCACGCCGGAATACCTGGGCAAGAAGATCGAGGCCTACGACATGAAGATGGCCTCCATCGTCATCCTGGTGACGCCACTGCTGGTGCTGCTGGGTGCTGCCGTGGCGGTGACGGCCGACGCCGGCCGCGCGGGCATCGCCAACCCCGGGCCGCATGGCTTCAGCGAGGTGCTGTATGCGCTGACCTCCGCGGCCAACAACAACGGCAGCGCCTTCGCCGGGCTGTCGGCCAACACGCCGTTCTACAACGTGCTGCTGGGCCTGGCGATGTGGTTCGGCCGCTTCGCGGTGATCGTGCCGGTGCTGGCCCTGGCCGGCTCGCTGGCGGGCAAGAAGCGCCTGGCCGCTACGGCCGGCACGTTGCCCACGCACGGGCCGCTGTTCGTGGGCCTGCTGATCGGCACGGTGCTGCTGATCGGCCTGCTGAACTACGTGCCCGCCCTGGCCCTGGGCCCGGTGGTGGAGCACCTGATGCTCTGGGGAGGGCGCTGAGATGACGCGCAAGACGTTCTCGCTGTTCGATGCGCAGCTGCTGTGGCCGGCCGCGATGGAGGCGGTGCGCAAGCTGGACCCGCGGGTGCAGTGGCGCAACCCGGTGATGTTCGTGGTCTACCTGGGCAGTGTGCTGACCACGGTGCTGGCGGTGCAGGCGATGGCTGGCGCCCAGGCGGCATCCGGCGGCGCCGTCGAGCGCCCGGGCTTCGTGCTGGCCGTGGCGCTGTGGCTGTGGTTCACCGTGCTCTTCGCCAACTTCGCCGAGGCCCTGGCCGAAGGCCGCAGCAAGGCGCAGGCGGCCTCGCTGCGCGGCCTGAAGAAGCAGACCGTGGCCAAGAAGCTCGCCGAGCCGAACCACGAGGCCCGATGGATCCCCGTGCAGGCCAGCGAGCTGCGCAAGGGCGACGTGGTGCTGGTCTCGGCCGGCGATGTCATCCCCGCCGACGGCGAGGTGCTCGACGGCGTGGCCACGGTGGACGAAAGCGCCATCACCGGCGAGTCGGCTCCGGTGATCCGCGAGTCCGGCGGTGACTTCTCGTCGGTCACCGGCGGCACGCGCGTGCTGTCGGACTGGATCGTGGTGCGGGTGACGGTCAACCCAGGCGACACCTTCGTGGACCGCATGATCGCGATGGTGGAGGGCGCCAAGCGCCAGAAGACGCCCAACGAGATCGCGCTGACCATCCTGCTGGTGGCGCTGACCCTGGTCTTCCTGGGCGTGACGGTGACGCTGCTGCCGTTTTCGCTGTTCAGCGTGCAGGTGGCCGGCGGCGGCTCGCCGGTGTCCATCACGGTGCTGGTGGCACTGCTGGTGTGCCTGATCCCCACGACCATCGCCGGCCTGCTGTCGGCCATCGGCGTGGCGGGGATGAGCCGCATGATGCAGGCCAATGTGATCGCTACCTCCGGCCGCGCGGTGGAGGCCGCGGGCGACGTGGACGTGCTGCTGCTGGACAAGACCGGCACCATCACGCTGGGCAACCGGCAGGCGTCCACCCTGCTGCCCGCGCCCGGCATCAAGGAGGCCGAGCTGGCCGATGCCGCGCAGCTGGCCTCGCTGGCCGACGAGACGCCCGAGGGCCGCAGCATCGTCGTGCTGGCCAAGCAGCGCTTCCAGCTGCGCGAGCGCGACGTGCAGGCGCTGGGCGCGAGCTTTGTGCACTTCTCGGCCGCCACGCGCATGAGCGGTGTGGACCTGCCGGGCATGGACAGCGCCGGGGGCACCCCGGTGCGCCAGGTGCGCAAGGGCGCGGCCGAGGCGGTGCGCCGCCATGTCGAGGCCCTGGGCGGCAGCTTCCCGCCAGAGGTGGCCGGCGCAGTCGATGCCGTGGCGCGGCGCGGCAGCACGCCGCTGGTCGTCGCCGACGGGAAAAGGGTCCTGGGCGTCATCGAGCTCAAGGACGTGGTCAAGGGAGGCATCCAGTCACGCTTTGCCGAGCTGCGCCGCATGGGCATCAAGACGGTGATGGTCACCGGCGACAACCGGCTGACGGCTGCCGCCATCGCGGCCGAGGCCGGTGTCGACGACTTCCTGGCCGAGGCCACGCCCGAGCAGAAGCTGGCGCTGATCCGCCAGTACCAGGCCGAGGGCAAGCTGGTGGCCATGACCGGCGACGGCACCAACGACGCGCCCGCGCTGGCCCAGGCCGACGTGGCCGTGGCCATGAACAGCGGCACGCAGGCGGCCAAGGAGGCCGGCAACATGGTCGACCTGGACTCCAACCCGACCAAGCTGATCGAGGTGGTGGAGACCGGCAAGCAGATGCTGATGACGCGCGGCTCGCTGACCACGTTCAGCATCGCCAACGACGTGGCCAAGTACTTCGCCATCGTGCCGGCGGCGTTCGTTGCCACCTATCCGCAGCTGCAGGCGCTCAACGTCATGCAGCTGGCCAGCCCGGTGTCGGCCGTGCTGTCGGCGGTGATCTTCAACGCGCTGGTCATCGTCTTCCTCATCCCGCTGGCGCTCAAGGGCGTGCCCTACCGTGCCCTGGGGGCCGCCAGCCTGCTGCGCCGCAACCTGCTCGTCTACGGCCTGGGCGGCGTGGTCGTGCCTTTCATCGGCATCAAGCTCATCGACCTGGCGCTGGCGGCGCTGGGCTGGGTCTGAGCCGCGTTCAGGAGTTCCTCATGTCCTTGCTTCAACCCGTGAACGCGGCCGCAGGCGGTGCACCGGCTGCCGCCCTGGCAGACGACGCGCAGCGGCCATCGCTGGGTGCCGTTTGGCGCCCGGCGGTCTCGCTGTTCCTGCTGCTCGCCCTGGTCACCGGTGCGCTCTATCCCTTGGCGGTCACCGGCGTGGCCCAGGCCGTCTGGCCGGATGAAGCCAGTGGCAGCCTGGTCCGCCGGGGCGGCCAGGTGGTCGGCTCGCGCCTGATCGGCCAGGCCTTCAGCGGCCCGGCCCACTTCTGGAGCCGGCCGTCGGCCACGGCGCCCATGCCCTACAACGCGGGCGCCTCTGGCGGCTCCAACCAGGGGCCGCTCAACCCGGCGCTCGTCGACGCGGTGAAGGCCCGCATGGCCGCGCTGAAGGCGGCCGACCCCGGCAACACCCGGCCCGTGCCAGTGGACCTGGTCACCGCCTCGGCCAGCGGGCTGGACCCGCACATCAGCCGCGCCGCAGCCGACTACCAGGTGGAGCGCGTGGCCCGTGCGCGCAGCCTGCCCGCCGAGCGCGTGCGCGCCCTGGTGGACTCGCACACCGAAGACCGCCTGTGGGGCCTGCTGGGCGAGCCGCGGGTCAACGTGCTGCTGCTCAACCTGGACCTGGACCAGGCCGCGGCCCGCTGAGTCCCCGGCGCCGCCACCTGCGCGGCTGCCGATCGGCTGACCGCCTCATCGCCCTGCACCCATGTGGACCGAACTGCTGGCTGCGCTGGCGGCCGTGGCTGCCGTGGCGCTGCCCCTGCTGCTGGCGGGCTGGCTCCTGGGCCGGCCCGGGCGTCCTGGCGACGCCCCGGCCCGCCCGCCCTCACCTCAACGCAAACGAACCTCATGCAAACGAACCCCATGACACCCGTGCGCTTTACCACTGCG
The DNA here is from genome assembly GCA_016219375.1 of Burkholderiales bacterium. Taxonomy (GTDB): domain Bacteria; phylum Pseudomonadota; class Gammaproteobacteria; order Burkholderiales; family Burkholderiaceae_C; genus Aquabacterium. Next base: position 140,149 of record JACRNC010000008.1, on the reverse strand, counting down.
GCCCTGACCGCCCTGGCCCTGCTGCCGTCCCTTGTCGTTCCGGCTTCGGCCATCGCCCAGGAGGCCAAGCCCGACTACACGGTCACCGGCAATGTCACCCTGGCCTCGGACTACCGCTTCCGCGGCTTCACGCAGACCGGCTACAACCCGACGCTGCAAGGCGGCATCGACTTCGCCCACAGCTCCGGCTTCTACCTGGGCAACTGGAACTCCAATGTCGAGTCCGGCCTGTACCGCGGCGCCAGCCTCGAGATGGACTTCTACGGCGGCTACAAATTCGCCGCCGGCCCGGTCAACCTTGATGTCGGCGCGCTGTACTACTACTACCCCAGCGGCGGCGACAAGGGCGGCCTGGGCCATGTCGACCAGGGCGAGGTCTACATCGGCGCCAGCTTCAGCTACTTCACGCTGAAGCTCAGCTACGGCCTGACCAACTTCTTCGGCCTGGGCGACGGCACCAGCGTGGACACCGACGGCAACTACTACATCGACCTGGGATTTGCCTACGACCTCGGCCAGGGCTGGGGCGTCAACGCGCACTACGGCTACCAGTACGTCAAGAACGGCAAGGATGCCGGCCTGCAGGACGACAACGTCTCCGACTACAAGGTCGGCGTCACCAAGGACCTCAACGGCTGGCTGCTGGGCTTGTCGGTCGTCGGCACCAGCGACAAGGACTACTTCACCACCGCCAACCTGCGCGACGGCGGCAAGACCGGCGTGGTGGTGTCCGTTGCGCGGGCGTTCTGATGGCCCGGGTGCTACAACCGCTGCACCTTGGTGCCCAGCTGCCGTGATGACGGATGACGATGACCGCCCGGACCCCGACGCCCTGCTGGCGCGCATCCGGCAGGACGAGGCCCGGGCCGCGCGCGGCCGGCTGAAGGTCTTCTTCGGCGCCTCCGCCGGCGTGGGCAAGACCTTCGCCATGCTGGCCGCCGCGCGCGCGCTGCACCAGCAGGGCCAGGACGTGCTCGTCGGCGTCATCGAGACCCACGGCCGTGCCGAGACGCAGGCCCTGCTCGACGGCCTGCCGCGCCTGCCGCTGAAGGCCGTCGACTACAAGGGCCGCAGCCTGCAGGAGTTCGACCTGGAGGGCGCGCTGCAGCGCCGCCCGGCGCTGATCCTGGTCGACGAGCTGGCGCACAGCAACGTGGCCGGCTGCCGCCATCCCAAGCGCTGGCAAGACGTGGAGGAGCTGCTGGCTGCCGGCATCGACGTGTGGACGACGATGAACGTCCAGCATCTGGACAGCCTCAACGACGTGGTCAGCGGCATCACCGGCGTGCGCGTGTGGGAGACGGTGCCCGACCGCGTCTTCGATGCGGCCGACGACGTGGTGCTGGTGGACCTGCCGCCCGACGAGCTGCTGCTGCGCCTGAAGCAGGGCAAGGTCTACCTGCCGCAGCAGGCCGAGCGCGCGGTGGACCACTTCTTCCGCAAGGGCAACCTCATCGCCCTGCGCGAGCTGGCGCTGCGCCGCACCGCCGACCGCGTGGACGACCAGATGCAGGCCTACCGGCGCGAGCTGTCCGGTGTGCCGGTGTGGCAGACGCGCGGCGCGGTGCTGGCCGGCATCGGCCCGGACGAGCGCAGCGAGCGCGTGGTGCGCGCGGCCGCCCGGCTGGCGGGGCAGCTGGACGTGCCCTGGCACGCGGTGTTCGTCGAGACCCCGGCGCTGCAGCGGCTGCCGGATGCCGCCCGCCAGCGCATCGTGCGCCTGCTCAAGCTGGCCCAGGACCTGGGCGCCAGCACGGCCACGCTGCCCGGCACCGCTGTGGCCGACACGCTGGTGCGCTATGCGCGCGAGCACAACCTGTCGCGCCTGCTGCTGGGCCATGCGCCGCCGCGGCATCGCCTGCCCTGGGGCCGCATCGGGCTGGCGCAGCACATCGCCCGGCTGGCGGCCGACCTGGACCTCGTGCAGGTGTCGCTGGCCGGCACGCCGCGCAATGCCGCTGCCCCGCCCGCATTCACCCCGGCAGAGCGCATCCCGTGGGTCGGCTATGCCATGAGCGCGGTCGTCTGCGCGGCCGTGGCCCTGCTTGCCGCGCCACTGGCTGGCGTCTTCGAGACGGCCAACATCGTCATGCTCTTCCTGCTCGGGGTGGTGGGCGTGGCCGTGCGCTGGGGGCGCGGGCCGGCGGTGCTGGCCGCGGTGCTGGCGGTGGGCGCCTTCGACTTTTTCTATGTCGAGCCACGCTTTTCCTTCAGCGTCAGCGACGTGCAGTACCTGCTGACGTTCGCGGTGATGCTGGTGGTGGCGCTGGTCATCGGCCAGATGACGGCCGGGCTCAAGCAGCAGGCGCGCGTGGCCGTTCAGCGCGAGAGCCGCATGCGTGCGCTCTACGAGCTGGCCCGCGAGCTGGCCGGCGCTCTGCTGGCCGAGCAGGTGGCCGAGGTGGTCACGCGTTTTGCCCGCTCGCAGTTCGATGCCCGCGCCGCGCTGCTGCCGGTGTCGGCCAACGACCGGCTGCTGCCGGCGCTGCCCGCGCCCGAGCCCCCCGCCGGCATCGACGCCAGCGTGGCGCAATGGGCCTATGCCCGCGGCCAGGATGCCGGCCTGGGCACCGACACGCTGCCCGGCTCGCCGCTGCTCTACCTGCCGCTGCGCGCGCCCATGCGCATCCGCGGCGTGCTGGTGGTGGAGCCGGCCGATGCCGCGCGGCTGCTGCTGCCGGAGCAGCGCCGGCTGCTGGAGACCTGCGCCTCGCTGGCCGGCCTGGCGCTGGAGCGGCTGCACTACGTGGACGTGGCCCAGGCCAGCACGCTGCAGATGGAGGGCGAGCGGCTGCGCAACTCGCTGCTGGCCGCCATCTCCCACGACCTGCGCACGCCGCTGGCCGCGCTGGTGGGCATGGCCGACACGCTGGCCGGCAGCGCCGGCGCCGACGAGGCCCAGCGCAGCCTGGGCCGGCGCATGCGCGAGGCCGCGCTGCGCATGAGCGCGCTGGTGACCAACCTGCTGGACATGGCGCGGCTGGAGTCCGGCCGCATCCGCCTGAACCGCCAGTGGCTGCCGCTGGAAGAGGTGGTGGGCACCGCGCTGCAGGCCGTGGGCCCCTTGCTGGCCGCGCACCCGGTGCGCGCCGACCTGCCCGCGGAGCTGCCGCTGCTGCACGTCGATGCCGTGCTGATGGAGCGCGTGCTGGTCAACCTGCTGGAGAACGCGGCCAAGTACACGCCGCCGGGCACGCCCATCCAGATCCTGGCAGTGGCCTATGACGAAGAGGTGAGCCTGATCGTGCAGGACCGCGGCCCCGGCCTGCCGCTGCACAAGGAGGAGGCCATCTTCGAGAAGTTCGAGCGCGGCCGCGCCGAGAGCGCCACGCCCGGCGTGGGCCTGGGCCTGGCCATCTGCCGCGCCATCGTGCAGGCCCACGGTGGCACCATCCGCGCCGAGAACCGCCCGGGCGGCGGCGCCCGCTTCGAGATCCGCCTGCCGCGCGGCGAGCCGCCGCCGCTGCCTGCGGGCGAGCCGTTGCCGGGGGACCATGCGACGGATGCAGCCGATGCGGCAGCAGATCGACGGACTGTTGATCCGCAGGTCTCTGCGCCGCTTGCGGACGTCACTCATCCCGTCGCCCACGCGGCTGCCGCGGTCCCCGTCCCGCCCGGAACGCCCACCACGCCTGCTGCTGAACGATGACCGAGCCCACGCCCAAGATCCTGCTGGTCGAGGACGACCCGGAGATCCGCCGCTTCGTGCGCTGGGCGCTGCAGGAGCAGGGCCTGGACGTGGCCGAGGCCGAGGGCGTGCGGCGCGGCCTGATCGAGGCCGGCACCCGCCGCCCCGACCTGGTGGTGCTGGACCTGGGCCTGCCCGATGGCGACGGCAGCGACTTCATCCGCGACCTGCGCGGCTGGTCCGACGTGCCGGTGATCGTGCTGTCGGCCCGCGGCTCGGAGGCCGACAAGATCGCCGCGCTGGATGCCGGCGCCGACGACTACCTGGCCAAGCCCTTCGGCGCCGGCGAGCTGCTGGCCCGGGTGCGCGCCCACCTGCGCCGCCGCGCGCAGGCCGCGGCCACCGGCAGCAGCGCCACGCTCGACTTCGGCGGCGTGCAGGTCGACCTGATGCACCGCACGGTCACCCGCGACGGCCAGCCGCTGCACCTCACGCCCATCGAGTACCGGCTGCTCACCCACCTGGCGGCGCATCCCAACTGCGTGCTCACCCACCGGCAGCTGCTGGCCGCCGTGTGGGGCCCCTCGCATGTGGAGGATGCGCACTACCTGCGCGTCTACATGGCCCAGCTGCGCCGCAAGCTGGAGGACGACCCGTCCCAGCCGCGCCACCTGCGCACCGAGACCGGCGTGGGCTACCGCTTCGTGCCCTGAGCCGAGGCGGCCCGGCCGGCGCTGCACGCGGGCCGCGCCCTTGCGCCGGGGCGCCTTCCCGCCTCGCGGCGGGGCGCGCCTCAAGCCAGGCGCTGCGGCACACGCATGGCGGGCGCCGCGCCGGCGCGCTGCAGCGCGGCCGTCCACGGGTGCAGCGGCTGCACGCGGGCCGCGCGCGCGCCCGGCAGGCCGTCGATCCAGTGGTCATAGACCTGCCGCGCCGCGCGGTGCACCGCCGGCAGCAGGCGCGGCGCCAGGGCCAGGATCTGCTCGGCCGTCTGCACCGCGGGGCCGTGGGCCCGGGCCAGCTCGTCGGCGCCGTGGGCACACCAGTCGATCAGGATGTCGGCCGTGACCTCCAGGTGGCACTGGAAGGCCAGGTGGCGCCCGGCGATGAAGCCCTTGTTCAGGCAGTGCGTGCCCACCAGCGTGCGCGTGGCGCCGGCCGGGATGCCGAAGGTCTCGTGGTGCCAGTTGAAGGCCACCAGCTCGGGCGCGCCGATCACCGCCTGCCCGGCCGGCGTGGCGCGCAGCCGCGCAAAGCCGATCTGCGGCTGCGCCGCGCGGCCGACCCGCGCGTCCAGCGCCGCGGCCATCATCTGCCCGCCGAAGCAGTGGCCCAGCACCGGCACGTCGTCGGCGATGGCCGTGCGCACCAGCTGGCGCTCGCGCTCGATCCAGGGCTGCGCGTCGTTGACGCTGTGGTCGCTGCCCAGCAGCACCAGGCCGCTGAAGCCACGCAGGCTGTGCGGCAGGGCCTCGCCCTGGGCCGGGTGGAGGATGCGCGCCGGCATGCGGCGCTGGTGCAGGCGCTCCAGCAGATAGCCCGGGCGCTGGGCGGCGTCGTGCTGCAGGATGAGCACCGGAAGCGGCTGGGAGTCCATGTTGCAGGCACCGTGGCAGGTGCCGTCTGTGGCGACCCGGCCAGTCTGCGTCGCCACGCCTCAGGGCCGTGCCAAGTGTGCGGCCGCCGGTGGCAAGGCGGCATCAAGGGAAGGGCCCTGCGACATGCGCTGCGTGCCGCGGGCGCATCGGTGTCCGCGTCGGCATCCGCACCCATGCTGCGGCCGATGCGGGTGGCCGCCACAGATCAGCCCCGGCCGGCCACGGTGCCGCCTGCGCCCCGCGAGTGCCGCCGCCGCACGCCCTCGATCCAGCGCGCATAGACACGCCGCGCGGTGGCGTGCATGTCGGGCAGCACCTGCGGCGCCTGGCTCAGCATCTGCTCGATGCTCTGCACGGTGGGCTCGTCGCGCCCGGCCACTTCCTTGGCACCCTCGGCGCACCAGTCCTCGATGGTCTCTTGCGTCACCTCGAAGTGGCACTGGAAGCCCATGTGAGGGCCGAGCACGAAGCCCTTGTTGAGCCCCTGCGCGCCGGCCAGCACGCGGGTGGCGCCGCGCGGGATGCCGAAGGCTTCGTAATGCCAGTTGAAGGACCAGACCTCGGCCTGGCCCAGCAGCTCGCGGCCCTCGGGCGTGGCGCGCAGGCGCTTCCAGCCGATCTGCGGCCGGCAGCTGCGGCCCACGCGCGCACCCAGGGCCTGGGCCAGCAGCTGGCTGCCGAAGCAGTGGCCCATCACCGGGATGCCGTCGCGCACCGCCTGGCGCACCAGGGCGCGCTCATGGTGGATCCACGGCCGGTCCTCGTTGACGCTGTGGTCGCTGCCCAGCACGACCAGGCCGGCGAAGCCGCGCAGGTCGGCCGGGCGGTCGCTGCGCTCGTCGGGGTCGAACAGCTCGGGGCGCAGGCCGGCGCCCTGCAGCACGTGCAGCAGGAAGCCCGGCCCCTGGTGCGGGTGGTGCTGGAAGATGGCGACGACGGGGCGGGTGGGCATCGTGGGGCGGGTGTGGGCAGGCGGCGCGGGCAAGCAGGATGCCGCGGGCGCGCGGCGGCTTGCCGGCGCCGGCTGACAGCCGGCCCAGGCCTTGTGGCCTGCACGCGCGAGGGGGCCGCTCCCTAGAATCCCCCGCATGCCGCGCGCCCAGTTCACCGTCCGCTCGCAGACCCGCTTCCTGCCCGAGCAATCGGCGCCGGAGCAGTCGGTCTATGCCTTCGCCTACACGCTGACCATCGAGAACACCGGCGAGGTGGCCGCGCAGCTGATCGGCCGGCACTGGACGATCACCGATGCCGCCGGCACGGTGCAGCGGGTCAGCGGGCTGGCAGTGGTGGGCCACCAGCCGCTGCTCAAGCCGGGCGAGCGCTTCGAGTACACGTCCTGGGCGCAGATCGCCACGCCGCGCGGCAGCATGAGCGGGCGCTTCTTCTGCGTCACCGACGCCTGCGAGCCCTTCGACGCGCCGGTGCCCGAGTTCCTGCTCGCGCTGCCCTCGGCGCTGCATTGATGCGCTGGCCCAGGCTGAGCCGGCCCTGGCGTGGGCCCCTGCGTCGGCCGGGCAGGCAGGCCGACACCCCCGCCGGCTGGAACGTGGCCGAGCTGCTGTCGGCCGCCGACGCCCGCGCCGACATGCCCGAGCGCCACATCTGGCTGGTGCGGCTGATGGAGTGGCTGCGCCATCCACAGGCGGGCGACGCGCTGGACGAGCGGGCCACGCCGCTGCCCGTGCTGCGCCTGCGCCAGCTGCTGCACGTGCTGGAGCAGCACCCCGAGCACCGCGCCGCCGTGGCCGGCGTCATCCAGGCCACCTGGCGCGAGGTGGATGCCACCACGCTGCTGGCCGACTACGGCTTTGCACCGCGCTCGGCCTTCTTCGACGAGCTGACCGACCGCCTGCGCCGCCGCCTGCTGCCGGCCACGCCGGCCACGCTGGACCTGGCCGAGCTCTTCGGCCTGCTGTTCAAGGCGCCGGAGGACGCGGCCTGGCTGCGCGCGCTGGACGAGGCCACGCTGGCCCGCCTGGGCGCGCTGCTGCACGAGGCCACACAGGGCGGCGACGGACTGGGCGGCGGACTGGGCGGCGACAGGCAGGCCGCCAGCGTGCCGACCTGGCAGGCGCCGTTCTTCGATGCCATTGCCGTGCTGGCCGCGCAGATCCGCGCGCTGGGCCAGGGCGGCACGCTGCGCCCGCGCATGAGCCGCGAGGCCCTGGCCGACCGGCCCTTCACGCAGCTCGCCCGCGTGGCCGAGCAGCTGCGCGAGACGGCCGATGCGCGCGCCGCCGGCCGCGCCGACGCGCATGCCGAGCTGGCCCGCCAGGCGATGTACCTGCGTGCGCTGCTGGACGCCTGCCGCCGTGCCGCGGACACCGTGCACGAGCATCTGGAGGAGCACGGCGTGTCGGTGGGCGTGGTCTTCCAGGTGGATCAGATCCGCGCCCGCGCGCGGCGCATCGAGTCGCTGCTGAACTGCGTGCTGGCCGACGAGCCGGGGCGCGAGGTGGCCGAGCTGACCGCCGACCTGGTGGAGACCACCGAGCAGCGGCGCAGCATCCGCGCGCTGTTCGCGCGGCACTACTCGATGCTGGCGCGCAAGGTGGCCGAGCGCAGCGCCGAGACCGGCGAGCACTACATCACCCGCACCCGCGCCGAGTACCGGCAGATGCTCGGCCGCGCCCTGGGCGGCGGCGCGGTGCTGGCGGCCACCACCTTCCTCAAGTTCGCCATCCTGGCGCTGGGCCTGTCGCCGTTCTGGGCCGGCTTCGGTGCGGGGCTGAATTACGCGGTCAGCTTCGTCGTCATCTACCTGCTGCACTTCACGGTGGCCACCAAGCAGCCGGCGATGACGGCGCCGGCGATGGCCGCGCGGCTGGCCGACGTGAGCGACGACGCCTCGGTGGAGCGCTTCGTCGACGAGGTGGCGCACCTCATCCGCTCGCAGATGGCCGGGATCATCGGCAACGTCTGCGCCGTGGCGCCGGTGGTGCTGGCGGCGCAGTGGATCGCGCAGCAGACGCTGGGCCGGCCGCTGATCGACCGCCCGCATGCCGAGCACGTGCTGCATGCGCTGACGCTGCTGGGGCCGTCGCTGTGGTACGCGGCCTTCACCGGCGTGCTGCTGTTCGCCTCCAGCCTGATCGCCGGCTGGGCGGAGAACTGGTTCGTGCTGCACCGGCTGGACAGCGCGATCCGCTGGAACCCGCGCATCACGGCGCGGCTGGGCGCCAAGCGCGCGGCGCGCTGGGCCACCTGGTGGCGCCAGCACGTCTCCGGCCTGGCGGCCAATGTGTCGCTGGGGCTGATGCTGGGCCTGGTGCCGGTGATCGCGAGCTTCTTCGCGCTGCCGCTGGACGTGCGCCACGTGACGCTGTCGATGGGCCAGCTGGCGGCGGCGGCCGGCACGCTGGGCACCGGCGTGCTGCACCTGCCCGCCTTCTGGTGGTGCCTGGGCGCGGTGCTGCTGACCGGGCTGCTCAACGTGGGCGTGAGCTTCTTCTTTGCGCTGCGCGTGGCGCTGCGCTCGCGCGGCATCCGCGTGAAGGACCGCGCCCGGCTGCGCCGCGCGGTGCTGCGCCGGCTGCTGAGCCACCCCTTGAGCTTCCTGCTGCCGCCGCGCCCGCCGCGGGCCGAGCCGGCCGACCCGCCGGTGCCGCCCCGGCCGCCGCAGTGAGCGCGGATGGAAGGGCCGCCCAGTGCGGGGCCTGGCGGGGCCGTGCGGGTCAGCCCGGATCGCGTCGCGGCGGCTCGCCGGAGCCGGCGGCCGGGCGCCCAACAGAGCTCCCAGCAGAACTCCCACCCGGGCGCTCACCCTTGCGGCGGCCCGAGAACATGGTCCACCAGATGATGAAGACGAAGATCAGCAGGGCGGCCAGCGCCTCCAGCAGGATGAGCCACATGGTCGGTCGGGCAGGGGATGAAGGGCTGAAGGCGGGGCCGGTCTGCGCGCCAGTCTGCGCGCCGGACTGTGCCCGGGCGCGGCAGCCCGCGCGCCGGGCCGCTGCGGCCGCCGCCGTGCGCCGCCAGGGCGCGGCCTGGGCCACGGCGGCGGCCATTCTAGGAACGCTGGCCGGCTGCGGCAGCCTGCCGGATGCGCCGCCGCCGGTGGCCGACGCCTCCACGCCGGCGGCCACCACGGCGCCGGCGGGCCGCGACATCCTGCAGCGCAGCGGCGCGCGCTGGGTGGCAGCCGACTGGGCCGAGCTGCCCGGCTGGTCGCAGGACCGCGTGGCCGAGGCCTGGCCCGCGCTGCTGCGCAGCTGCGAGCGCCCGCAGCCGCCGTGGCAGGCGCCGTGCGCCGCCGCACGCGGCGTGCCGGGCGACGAGGCCTCGGTACGGGCCTGGCTGCAGCGCCACCTGCGCCCCTGGCGGGTGGAGACGACCGCCGGCGAGGCGGCCGGCCTGCTCACCGGCTACTTCGAGCCGCTGGTCGATGCGCGCCGCCAGCCCGATGCCGTCTTCCGCCACGCGCTGCATGCGCCGCCGGCCGACCTGGCGCGCCGCCAGCCCTGGTGGACGCGCGAGCAGGCCCAGCGCGAGCCGGCGGCCCGCGCCGCGCTGGCCGGGCGCGAGCTGGCCTTCGTGGCCGACCCGCTGCAGGCGCTGTCGCTGCAGATCCAGGGCTCGGGCCGGGTGCGGCTGCTGGATGCGCCGGGCGCCGACGGCCAGCCGCGCGTGGTGCGCCTGGCCTTTGCCGGCCACAACGGCCAGCCCTACCAGTCGGTGGGCCGCTGGCTGATCCAGCAGGGCGAGCTCAGCGCCGACGGCGCCAACTGGCCGGCCATCCGCGCCTGGGCCCAGCTGCATCCGCAGCGCGTGGACGAGATGCTCGCGGCCAACCCGCGGCTGGTGTTCTTCCGCGAGCAGCCGCTGCCCGACCCCGGCATCGGCCCGGTGGGCGCGCAGGGCGTGCCGTTGACGCCCGGCCGCTCCATCGCGGTGGACCGCAGCGCCCTGCCCTACGGCACGCCGGTGTGGCTGGTCAGCACCGAGCCGCAGCCCTGGCAGCCCGCCGCCCAGGCGCCGCTGCCGCGCCCGCTGCAGCGGCTGGTGATCGCCCAGGACACCGGCAGCGCCATCACCGGCGCCGTGCGCGCGGACTACTTCTGGGGCTGGGGCGAGGAGGCCGAGGCCCAGGCCGGCCGCACCAGGCAGCCGCTGCGCATGTGGGTGCTGTGGCCGCGGAACGCGGCGGTGGGCAGCTAGGCTGGCTTTTCCTTGCCAGGGCGCCGCACAGCGCGCAGGTACGATGCGGCTCCGGCCGCGCCGCTCGCTGCCGCGTCCACCGTGTCCGCCCCGCTCCTGTCTCCTGAACCCTCCGGCATCCAGGTGCCGTCAGCCGCCCTGGCCATCCTGCGCGAGGTCTTCGGCTACGGCGCCTTCCGCGGTGCGCAGGCCGACATCGTCGAGCACGTGGGCCGTGGCCGCGATGCGCTGGTCCTCATGCCCACCGGCGGCGGCAAGAGCCTGTGCTACCAGGTACCGGCCATCCTGCGCCACCGCGCCGGGCAGGGCGTGGCCATCGTGGTCTCGCCGCTGATCGCGCTGATGCACGACCAGGTCGGCGCGCTGGAGGAAGCCGGCGTGCATGCGGCCTTCCTCAACTCCACGCTGAGCCTGGAAGAAACCCAGCAGGTCGAGCGCGAGATGATGAGCGGCCGCCTGGTGCTGCTCTATGCCGCGCCCGAGCGCGTGACCACGCCGCGCTTCCAGGCCATGCTCGCCGCCCTGCACGAGCGCGGGCGGCTGAGCCTGTTTGCCATCGACGAGGCGCACTGCGTCTCGCAATGGGGCCATGACTTCCGCGAGGACTACCTGGCCCTGAGCCTGCTGCACGAGCGCTTTGCCGACGTGCCGCGCATCGCGCTCACGGCCACGGCGGACGAGCACACCCGCGCCGACATCGTCGAGCGGCTGCAGCTGCAGGACGCGCGCCTCTTCATCAGCAGCTTCGACCGGCCCAACATCCGCTACGACATCGTCGAGAAGGACAACCCGCGCGCCCAGCTGCTGCGCTTCATCCGCGACGAGCACGACGGCGAGGCCGGCATCGTCTATTGCCAGTCGCGGCGCAAGGTGGAGGAGACGGCCGCCTGGCTGGCGGGCGAGGGCATCGAGGCCCTGCCGTACCACGCCGGGCTGGATGCGTCGGTGCGCCAGCGCAACCAGGACCGCTTTCTGCGCGAGGACGGCCTGGTGATGGTGGCCACCATCGCCTTCGGCATGGGCATCGACAAGCCCGACGTGCGCTTCGTCGCCCACCTGGACCTGCCCAAGAACATCGAGGCCTACTACCAGGAGACCGGCCGCGCCGGCCGCGACGGCCAGCCCGCGCAGGCCTGGATGACCTACGGCCTGGCCGACGTGGTCAACCAACGCCGCATGATCGACGAGGGCCCGGCCGGCGAGGAATTCAAGCGCGTGCAGCGCGGCAAGCTCGACGCCCTGCTGGCCCTGGCCGAAGCCCATGACTGCCGGCGTGCGCGGCTGCTGGCTTACTTTGGCGAGGCCTATGCCGGCCGGCGAGAAGGCGCTGCAAGCGATGACGATGCCTCAGCCGACTGGGCCGCTGGCCTGACACGTGATCCGGCCGTGGATGCGCAGCACGCTGACGCGGGCGGCAGCACGGCCCGCGCCGGCCGGGCCCGCCTCCAGCCGTACTGCGGCAACTGCGATAACTGCCTCAACCCGCCCGCTACCTGGGACGCGACCGAGGCCGCGCGCATGGCCCTGTCGTGCATCTACCGCTTCTGGCAGCACGGCCAGCAGCGCTTCGGCGCCGGGCACCTGATCGACGTGCTGCGCGGCAAGGCGACGGACAAGACCGCGCAATACGGCCACGAGCGGCTGAGCACCTTCGGCGTCGGCCAGGCCATCAGCGAGGCCCGCTGGCGCGCCGTGCTGCGCCAGCTGGTCGCCCTGGGCCATGTGGTGGCCGAAGGCGAGTACGGCACGCTGGCCCTGACCGACAGCGCCCGCGCCGTGCTCAAGGGCGAGATCACGCTGCGCCTGCGCGAGCCCAGCGAGGCGCCGCGCGGCCGCAAGCCCGGCGGCTCCCGCAGCAGCCGCAGCGCCGACAAGCCCGCACCCATCCCGCTGGATGCCGAAGGCCAGGCCCGCTTCACCGCGCTCAAGGCCTGGCGCGCCGAGGTGGCCAAGGAGCACAAGCTGCCGGCCTACGTTATCTTCCATGACGCCACGCTGGCCGAGATGGCGCGCGCCCACCCCGGCACGCTGGACGAGCTGGGCCAGATCAGCGGCGTGGGCGCCAAGAAGCTGCAGGCCTACGGCAGCGAGATCCTGAGGGTGCTGGGCGGGGCGTGAGCCGCAGTGCCTGGCGCCGCGCCCGGGTGCAGTCATTGCCCGCTTCCCGGCAACAACTGATATCGTGCGCGATATGCTCCGTGTGGTACTGGATACGAATGTGCTGGTGGCCGCGTCGCGCAGCCGTCTCGGTGCCTCGTTCGCGCTGCTGTCCGCCTTGAGGGCGCGTCGCTTCATGGCCGTGGCGTCTGTTCCGCTGATGCTGGAGTACGAGGCGGTGCTCAAGCGCCCGGAGCACCTGCAGCCCGGCGGGCGAACCGTGGAGATGGTGGACGCCTTCCTGGATGCCTTGTGCCGCTACGTCGAGCCGGTCGAGCTGCACGTCCTGTGGCGTCCTCAGACGCGAGATGCGGCCGATGAAATGGTGCTGGAGACGGCACTGGACGGGCGCGTTCAGGCTCTGGTCACACTGAACACCGCAGATTTCGACCGCGCAGCGGCTCGCTTCAAGCTGCCGGTCTTCACCCCTGGTCGGTTCGTCCAGGAGGTGTTGCGCGGCTCGCCCTAGGAGAACCGACATGGCCAACTACGCATTGCGAGTGCCTGAATCCCTCTTCGAGTACGCCCGCAAGGTGGCCGAAGACGAGAAGGTGTCGATGAACCAGTTCTTCGTGACCGCGATCGCGGAGAAGGTCTCGGCCCTCAAGACGGAGGCCTACTTCCGCGAGCGCATGGCGCGCGGCGACGATGCGGCTTTCGACGCCTGGCTGCAGGCCAGCCCGGCGGATGCGCCGGTCAGCGGGGACGAGCTACCGGACTGAGCCGGCCTGCGCTCACCCCCGGTCGAACCGCCGGGCCGGCTTGGCCGCGCGCTCGTAGAGCGGCATCACCCGCGGCAGGTTGGCCTGGATGTCCTGGATGCGGCTGGAGCCGCTGGGGTGGGTGGACAGGAACTGCGGCGGGGCGCCCTTGCTGGCCTGGCCCATCTTCTGCCACAGGCTGACGCCGGCGCGCGGGTCGTAGCCGGTGCGCGCGGCGATCTCCATGCCGACGAGATCCGCCTCGGACTCGTCCTCGCGCGAGAAGCGCAGCGTGAGCAGCTGGCTGCCGATGTTGAGCAGCGTGTCGCCGGTGTTGCCCAGGCCCAGGATGGAGGAGATCAGCCCGGCGCCCAGCCGCGTGGCGGCCGTCTTGCCCATGCGCTCGCGGGCGTGCTCGCGCAGGGCATGGGCGGCCTCGTGGCCCATGACCATCGCCACCTCGTCGTCGGTGAGCTTGAGCTGGTCGAGGATGCCGGTGAAGAAGGCGATCTTGCCGCCGGGCATGCAGAAGGCGTTGATCTGCTTGGAGCCGATCAGGTTGACCTCCCAGGGCCACTGCCGCGAGCGGGCGTTCCAGGGCATGGCGTTGGGGATGAGGGCGCGGGCGATGGCGCGCAGGCGGATCACCTGCGGATGGTTGTCCGGCGCCAGCGCGCCCTGGGCGCGGGCCTGGGCGATCAGCTTGCCGTACTCCTGCACGCCGGCGGCCTCGACCTGCTCGGCGGGCACCAGGCGCGTGGCCCAGGACTCGCCGCCCACGTCCACGCCTTCTCGCTGGGCCTGCTCGGCCGCGCCGGCCGGCAGCGTGGCGGCCAGCGTGCCCGCGGCGAGCGCGCCGGTGAACAGGCGCCGGCCGTGCAGCGCGCAGCGGCAGCCCCAGCGGTGGAGCTGCAGGTCCTCGCCGGGCTGGAACTCGGCTTGCGGGTCGTAGGGGCGGGGCGTCATGGGCAAGGCTTCCTCGGGTTGTCGTCTGCCGCCCGGCCGGTGAGCAGGCTGGGGCGGCCGATGCGCCGGTGTGGGCGGCAGCAGCACAGATGCGGGCGGCAGGCCGCGTGGACAAGGGCGCAAACATGGCGCAAACAGGGCACGAACCGACCCCGCTTCTGCGGGCGAGGCCGGCCTGCCTGCCCAGCTTCCCCGGCCGCGCGTTGCGTGCATCCGCGTCGTGCCGGATCGCGGGCAAGCCGTGGCAGCGCGCCCAAGCCGGCGCACGCGGTTGGCGCCTGATTCTAGGAAGCGCCCCACGCTGCATCGACGGGGCGCCGGCCCCGTTCAGTCGTCGGTGGCGGCTGACGCGGTGCGGTCGACCTCCAGGGCACGGATGGGCGCGCGCAGCCGCCACAGCATCCATAACGCCGGAGCCGCCGCCGCGGTGGACACGATGAAGAAGGTCGGCCAGCCGATGGTCTCGGCCAGCACGCCGGCCAGCGGGCCCACCCACACCCGGCCCACCGAGGCGAAGGCCGACAGCAGCGCGTACTGCGTGGCCGTGAAGCGCTGGTTGCACAGCCCCATCAGGAAGGCGACGAAGGCAGCGGTGCCCATGCCGCCGGCCAGGTTCTCGAAGGCGATCACCATCAGCAGCCCGCCGTCCACCGGCGTGGCCTGCGCCAGCTTCACCAGGCCCCAGTCGAAGGCCGGCAGCACCAGCCCGGGCAGCGCGCCGGCGCCGTTGACGGCCAGCCACCAGAAGCCCAGGTTGCTCGCCATCTGCAGCAGGCCGAAGAGAAAGAGGGCCCGCCACAGCCCCAGACGCAGCATCAGCAGCCCGCCCACCAGCGCCCCGGCTATCGTCAGCCACAGGCCGATGAGCTTGTTGACCACGCCCACCTCGGCCGACGGAAAGGCCATGGCCTTGAGCAGGAAGGGCGTCATCAGCGAGCCGGCAAAGGCGTCGCCCAGCTTGTAGAGCACGATGAAACCCAGGAAGGCCGCCGCGCCCGGCTGGCTGAAGTAGCTGCGCAGGCCGCCGATCAGCGTCTCGAAGCGCGCCCGGCGCGCGGCCCAGGCGGCCAGCGGCAGGGTGACGGCGATGCCCGCCAGCAGCACCGCCAGGTCCACCCACTTGGCCTGCAGCGGCGCGGCGAGATCGGTTGCGGCAAGCAGCGGGGCGACCACGGCGCGCGCGGCCCAGCCCACCGGGCCGCGCTCGGTCAGCAGCACGCCCACGGCCACGGCCGCCACCACGGCGAGGAAGCCCAGCATGTCATGCCGCGCCACGCTGGACGGTCGCGCCGCCGCCCGCACCCGCGGCAGGGCCAGGGCCGAGACGACGGCGACTGCGGCCATCAGGCCGGCCATGCCCTCGTAGACCTGCGGCCAGGTCCAGCCGCCGCCTTGCTGCGCGTCCGTCCAGATCAGCGCCAGGCCGCCGGAGACGATCATCGCCAGCCGGTAGCCCAGCACGTTGAGCGACGCCCCAATGCCGCGCTCGTGGGCGGCCAGCACGTCGGTGCGCCAGGCGTCGATGACCACGTCCTGCGAGGCCGAGAGAAACGCCACGGCGACGGCCAGCAGCGCAAACGCCTGCGTGGCCTGCGTCGGCGAGGTCTGCGCCAGCGCCCACAGCGCACCGGCCAGGCCCAATTGCGTGAGCACCAGCCAGCCGCGCCGCCGCCCCAGGCCCGGTGGCTCGAAGCGGTCCATCAGCGGCGCCCACAGGAACTTGAAGGTGTAGGGCAGGCCCACCAGGCTGAGGAAGCCGATGGTGGCCACGTCCAGGCCCTCCAGGCTCAGCCAGGCCTGCATGGCCTGCCCGGTGAGCGCCAGCGGCAGGCCCGACGCAAAGCCCAGCAGCGTGACGGCCAGCAGCCGCCAGGCCACGATCAAACGTCCATCAGGTGATGAGGAGGCAGGCGCATCGGGCGGCACGGCTTGGGGCATGGTGCATTGTCGCTACGGCCGCCAGCGGGGCCGGGCGGTGGAGCCGCCGCGCCCTCAGCTCGCCCCCAGCCGCTCGCCGATCCAGCGCAGCAGGTCCAGCCACATCTGGCGCATCTCGGCGTCCTGCGGCGTGCGCAGCGCGTGGTTGAGCTCGATGGTCACCACCGGCACCTTCTTGTGCACGCCGCCCCAGTTGCCCAGGCTGCCGGGGAAGATGCCGACCTGATCCAGGTACAGCCGGCCCAGGCGCTGCGGCGGCACGGCCGGGCCGTCGAAGTCGAGCACGCCGTAGGGCGCGTGGATGGCCACGATGAGGTCGGGCTTCCAGCGCTCCATCTCGGCCATCAGCCAGCGCGTCTCCGGCTCGGACAGCGCCTTGGGGCCGGGGTAGCGGCGCGGGTCGCGCTGGGTGCGCTTGGCCCAGTAGAGCGGCGCCTCCTTGTCCCAGTCGGGCGTCGGGAAGTTGCGGTTCAGGTCCACGCCGTTGGCATTGGTGCGCGTGGGCCTGTCGCGCAGCGTGCCGTCGGGGTTGAGCACGGGCACGAAGCGCCAGTGCACGTCGCTGGGCGTCTGCTCGGCCCAGCTCAGCCAGTGGAAGGCCAGCGAGCCGGAGGACAGCTCATCGCCGTGCACGCCGCCGATGACCAGCACGCGCCGCTTGGCCTTGGGCGCCACGATGTCGCGCTGCCACAGCGGCTGGCCCTGCACCGAGCGCCCGCCGGAGTCCACCAGCCGGCCCGGCGCGCACAGCGCCATGCCCAGGTTGGGCAGGCGCTTGACGGCCTGGGCGCAGAAGGCGGCGGCGGTCTGTGCCGATGCGGGCTGTGGCGGCGCTGATGCGGGGGCCGGATGCGGCCCGGCTGCGGTGCGCGGGGCGGGCGAGGGTGTCGCGGCCGGCTTGGGCGTGGGCTGGGGGGCGGACTGCGCGGGGGCCCTGGAACGGGTCTTCTGGGCTTCAGCGCCAGGCCTGGCCGCGGGCTGGGCGCCGGATGCCGCCTGGCTGCCTGCTGCGGCCGATGCTGCGGCGGCCCCGCCGGGCCACGCGATGGCCAGAACGGCCAGCGCCGCACCAGCGGCCAGGGCGGCGCGAGCGTCCCGCGCAACCGATGCGGCCGATGCGGCCCAGCTCCGCTCAGGCGCAACCGCCGCCAGCCCGGTTGCTGCCAGCCGCCCGTCCGTGAGGCTGGGGCGTGGGCGGCGGGGCGGGCGCATGGGACGGGGCAGCAGACTCGGCATGCGGCAATTGTGAGGCGCCGCTGTGAGGCGCCGCTGCATCGGGCTTGCCGCCCCGGCCTCCAGCCGCCGCAAGCCCTTGAGCGCCATCGCCTTCACCATCGCCATCAACCAACGTCAGCCCCCGGCCACCGGGTTCATCGTCCGCTGCACGGCTCCATCCCTTCCCCAGCGCGATCGGGCCTGCACGGCGACAATCGCGGCCCGCCCGCCTTGAAAGCCGCCGCCCGCCGTCCCAGGCGGGGTGGCCCGAATGCCCCGCACCCGTGTCTGAAGCCCGCGACGCCTGCGCCGATCCGCCCCCGCCCTTCACCGCGCTGGATCTGCGTGCCGCGCTGGGCCAGTTCGCCACCGGCGTCACCGTGATCACCACGCGCGAGGCCGGCGGCCGGCCGGTGGGGTTGACGGCCAACTCGTTCAACTCGGTCTCGCTGGAGCCGCCGCTCATCCTGTGGAGCCTGGCGCGGCGCTCCAGCTCGCTGGCGGCCTTCATCGCCGGCGGCCACTTCGCCGTCAACGTGCTGACCGCCGAGCAGCGCCCGCTGGCCGAGCGCTTCGCCAGCAAGGCGGCCGACCGCTTTGACGGCGTGCCCTGGCGCGCCGGCGAGGGCGGCGCCCCGGTACTGGATGGCGTCGCCGCGGTCTTCGAGTGCCGCCACCACAGCCACCACGAGGCCGGCGACCACGTCATCTTCATTGGCCAGGTCGAGCGCTGCGAGCGTCGCCTGGGTGCCGCCCCGCTGGTCTTCCACGGCGGGCGCTTCTTCACCGGGCTCGAAGAGCGCTGAAGCCTGCCGCCAGCCGCCAGGCGGGACATCACGCCGCGCCCTGCACGCGCCGGGCAGACCGGCGAAGATGCCGGCCATCCCGCCCGTGCGCAGCGCACGGCAGCGCCCCATCTAAAAGGCCCACCCATGAAGACCACCGGCTACGCCGCCCAGACCAAGGGCGCCCCGCTCACCCCCTGGAGCTTCGAGCGCCGCGAGCTGCGCGCAGGCGACGTCGCGATGGAGGTGCTCTATTGCGGCGTCTGCCACTCCGACCTGCACCAGGTGCGCGACGACTGGGGCGGCTCCATCTTCCCGATGGTGCCGGGCCACGAGATCATCGGCCGCGTCACCGCCGTGGCGCCGGGCGTCACCCGCTTCAAGGTGGGCGATGCGGTCGCCGTGGGCTGCATGGTCGACTCCTGCCAGCACTGCCGCCCCTGCCGCCTGGGCGAGGAGCAGTACTGCACCGAGGGCATGACGGCCACCTACAACGGCCGTGACCGCGTGACCGATGAGCCTACGCAGGGCGGCTACTCCAAGCACCTCGTCGTGCGCCAGGAGTTCGTCCTCTCCGTGCCGGATGGCCTGGACCTGTCGCGCGCCGCGCCGCTGCTGTGCGCCGGCATCACCACCTACTCGCCGCTGCGCACCTGGGGCGTGGGCCCGGGCAGCCGCGTGGGCGTGATCGGCCTGGGCGGGCTGGGCCACATGGCGGTCAAGCTGGCCGCGGCCCTGGGCGCGCACGTCACCGTCATCAGCCGCTCGCCCACCAAGACGGCCGACGCCCTGGCGCTGGGGGCCGACGAGGTGCTCATCTCCACCGACGCGGATGCGGTGGCGAAAGCCGCCTCGCGCTTCGACCTGATCATCGACACCGTCCCGGTGGACCACCCGGTGGGCGACTACCTGCCGCTGCTGGACCTGGACGGCTCGCTGGTGCTGGTCGGCCAGATCGGGCCCATCGGCCAGCCGTCCAGCGTGCCGCTGGTCATGGGCCGCCGCCGCCTGGCCGGCTCGCTGATCGGCGGCATCGCCCAGACCCAGGAGCTGCTGGACTTCTGCGCCCGCAAGGGCGTGCTGCCGGATGTGGAGATCATCCCCATCGACCGCATCAACGAAGCCTGGGAGCGCATGGAGCGCGCCGACGTGCGCTACCGCTTCGTCATCGACATGGCGTCGCTGCCGGCAGCGGGCTGACCTCGGCCAGCCGCGCCGGCGACTGGCGCGCGCTTACTGGAACGCCACTTCCGCAAAGCTCCTCAGCTTGCGGCTGTGCAGCCGGTCCAGCCCCTGGGCGCGCAGCAGCTCCACCGCGCGCAGGCCGATGCGCAGGTGCTGGTCCACGCGCTCGCGGTAGAACTGGTTGGCCATGCCCGGCAGCTTGATCTCGCCGTGCAGCGGCTTGTCGCTCACGCACAGCAGGGTGCCGTAGGGCACGCGGAAGCGAAAGCCGTTGGCCGCGATGGTGGCGCTCTCCATATCCAGCGCGATGGCGCGGCTCTGGCTGAAGCGCCGCTCCGGGCCGCCGTGGGGCAGCAGCTCCCAGTTGCGGTTGTCGGTGGACGCCACGGTGCCGGTGCGCATGATGCGCTTGAGCTCGTAGCCCTCCAGCCGCGTCACGTCGGCCACGGCGGTCTCCAGCGCGCGCTGGATCTCGGCCAGCGGCGGGATGGGCACCCACAGCGGCAGCTCTTCGTCCAGCACATGGTCCTCGCGCACATAGCCGTGGGCCAGCACGTAATCGCCCAGCTGCTGGGCGTTGCGCAGGCCGGCGCAGTGGCCCAGCATGATCCACGCATAGGGGCGCAGCACGGCGATGTGGTCGGTGATGGTCTTGGCGTTGGACGGGCCCACGCCGATGTTGACCATCGTGATGCCGGTGCGGTCGCGGCGGATCAGGTGATAGGCCGGCATCTGCGGCAGCCGCGGCGGCGGCGCGCCCAGCTCGTCGCCAGGCTCGGTGGGCGCGCCGACGCGGCGGGTGATCACGTTGCCCGGCTCGACGAAGGCGATCACGTCGTCGTCGTCGCGCGGCTGGGCCGCATCCACCGGGCGGGCCATGAGCGCATGGCCCATGCGCACGAACTCGTCGATGTAGAACTGGTAGTTCGTGAAGAGGACGAAGTTCTGGAAGTGGTCGGTGGAGGTGCCGGTGTAGTGGCGCAGCCGGTGCAGCGAATAGTCCACCCGCGGCGCGGTGAAGAGCGACAGCGGATGCGGCTCGCCATAGGCGAACTCCAGCGTGCCGTTGGCGATGCCGTCGTCCATCGCGGCCAGGTCGGGCAGGTCGAACACATCGCGCAGCAGCAGGCGCCGCTCGGGCGTCAGATGGCCCTCCACATGGTCATGCTCGGCCAGCGAGAAGTGCACCGGGATGGGCTGCTCGCTGACCCCGATCTCCAGCGGCACCTTGTGGTTCTTCAGCAGCAGCCGGAACTGCTCCAGGTAGTAGTCGCCGAAGAGGTCGGGCCGGGTCAGCGTCGTCTCGTAGGCGCCGGGCCCGGCGACAAAGCCGTAGGACAGGCGCGAGTCCGGCCGGCGCACGGTCTCGGTCTGCACGCGCACGATGGGATAGCAGGCACGCACGCGGCCCATGTCCTCGCCGGCGACGAAGCGCTGCAGCGCCTGGCGCAGGAAGGCCTGGTTGGCGGCATAGATCTCGCGCACGCGGGCCAGGGCTGCGCCGGCCTCGTCGAAGCGGTCGGTCTGGAAGTAGGGGGCGGTCAGGCGATCGGGCATCCGTCGGGGTCCTCGCGCGGGCGGCGCCGCGCTGCTGGGAGTCGATGCCGGATTGTGGGCCTGGGCTCGATGGGCCGCCTGGCGTGCAGGGCGCAACGCCGGGTCAACGGGCGTTGGCCAAGGGCAGGCCGCAGGCAGCCGCAAGGGCCGCCCGCGGCGCTCAGGCGGTGGCGGAGCCGGCCGCGGGGCCGGGCTGCGGTGCCAGGCGCGCGGTCACTTCCTTGCGGTAGCGGTTGAGCTCCTGCACGCTGGCAAAGCTGCGCTCCATCAGCAGCGACAGGTTGTGCAGGATGCGCTCGACCACCTTGCTCTCCCAGCCGGCGTCAAAGCGGATCTGCTTGTCCAGCCAGGCCTCCAGCCAGGCTGGGTCGGGCAGGCGCGACTGGATGGTGTCGCGCGGGAAGAGCTTCTCGTTGACGTGCAGGTTGGTCGGATGCAGCGCCTGCGCCGTGCGCCGCGCGCTGGCCATCAGCACGCCCACCTTGGCGAAGGCCGCACGGGCCTCGTCGCCGAACTTGTTGAGCGCGCGCTTCATGTAGCGCAGGTAGGCGCCGCCGTGGCGCGCCTCGTCCTTGGCCAGCGTCTCGTAGATGGCCTTGATCACCGGCTCGGTGTGCCACTCGGCCGCGCAGCGGTACCAGTGGTTCAGCCGGATCTCGCCGCAGAAGTGCAGCATCAGCGTCTCCAGCGCCGGGGCCGGGTCGAAGTCGAAGCGCACCTCGTGCAGCTCCTCCTCCGTGGGCACCAGGTCCGGGCGGAAGCGGCGCAGGTACTCCATCAGCACGAGCGAGTGCTTCTGCTCCTCGAAGAACCAGACCGACATGAAGGCCGAGAAGTCGCTGTCGTCCTTGTTGTCGCGCAGGAACATCTCGGTGGCCGGCAGCGCGGCCCACTCGGTGATGGCGTTCATCTTGATGGTCTGCGCCTGCTCGTCGGTGAGCAGCGAGGCGTCGAAGCGGTCCCACGGGATGTCGCGGTCCATGTTCCAGCGGACGGCCTCCAGCTGCTTGAACAGTTCAGGAAAGAGCATGGCGGGCGCGGACATGGGACTTCTCCAGGTGGGCCGGGCGAGCCGGCGCGGCGGCCTTGCGCATCGTTGCGCGCGGCCAGCGGCTGTGGGCGGCGCATTCTAGGGAGCGGCCGTGTCCGCCGCATGTCAGCGGGGGCTTGAAACTCCTCTGCCGCGCCGGCATCTGAAGCCGGTGGCCCGGCGGCGCAGTGAGTGCCGGCTTCGGGCACGCTGATTGCCGCAGGGCAGCCAGCGAACGCTGCGCCGGGCGGCCTGCCCGGGCGGAGTTGACGTCTGCAGCCCATCCTCTTGATGCGGTCGGCGGGCGTCGCAAGGTGTAGCAACGTGTGTGTGCGGATCGGGCCTCGGCCCGTTCCGGTTTTGGCCCAGAAGCCGGTCGGCGCGTGCCGAACCGACCCCCGGGAGTCCTCCTCCTCCCTCCCTCCCTCCCTAATTGACTGCCGGGTGCTTCTGGGGCCCTTTTCTTTCGCGCGCCTTCCGCGGGCCGTTTTCAGGCTTTTTCCATCCGGGATGGCCTTGCGCACAAAAAAAATCCGCCGGGATGGCGGATGGAATGCGCGTCAGGGCGCGTCCAGGGAGCGGCTGCTGTAAATCTGTCGCCACCTTTGGCTGGCGCTTATATGCGGCCGCACCCCCTGGATGGATGAATCGGATTGATTCCGTGTGACAGCAGATGGTGCGCACTGTAAGCGTGTACCTACCTTCAGCGATATCCCCTCGCAGAGGGACGCCAACACGGTGCGCCGCGCTCGTCCATAGGGCAAGCGACGGTGCAAATGAATCATTCGGTTACTTCCGTTTGGTTTGCTTGCAAGGTCGTGTTGCAATTTGCTTCCAACATCGCCCGGCGAGCCGAAACGGTGCTGGCAAAAGTCACGGCACGCACGGCCGCTGTTTTTGCCGACCAAACCGCGAGGGGACCTGATTCATGCCGATCTATCGTTCCAGCCGCATGGCGCGTTTCCAGGACGACTACGCGCTGCTCAACCAGTTCTCGGCGCTGATGCGCATGCCGGGGGAAACCGGCACCTTCCTGCTGCCCAAGGCGGCGGTCAACGGCCCGGTGGTGCAGATGGCCGATGGCGAGCTGCTCGGCTTCTCGGGCTTCGACTATCTGGGCCTGGGCCAGCACCCGCGGGTGATGGACGCCGCGCGCGAGGCCATCGGCCGCTACGGCACCACGGCTGCGGCCAGCCTGGTCTGCGGCGGGCAGACCGATCTGCACAGCCGCCTGGAGCAGCGGCTGGCGGACTTCCTGGGCGTGGAGGCGGCGCTGACCTTCAACAGCGGCTTTTCCACCAATGCCAGCACCATCGGCTGCCTGTTCGACGACAAGGACCTGATCCTGCATGACGCGCTGATGCACGCCAGCGCGGTGGAGGGCGCACGGACCACGGGCGCCAGGCGCATCGCGTTTGCGCACAACGACGTGGCCGCGCTGGAGGCGCTGCTCACCGAGCACCGCGGCCGCCATCCGCGCGTGCTGGTGCTGATCGAGGGCGCCTACAGCATGGATGGCGACATCGCGCCGCTGCGCGAGATCGTCGAGCTGAAAAGCCGCCACGACTTCTTCCTGATGGTGGACGAAGCGCACTCGCTGGGCACGCTGGGCGCCACGGGCCGGGGCATCGCCGAGCACTGGGGCCTGGCGCGCGACGCGGTGGACATCTGGATGGGCACGCTGAGCAAGGCGCTGGCGAGCGTGGGCGGCTACATCGCCGGCTCGCGCGATCTCATCAATTACCTGCGCTTCAACTGCCCGGGCTTCCTGTTCAGCACCGGGCTGCCGCCCAGTGCCGCGGCGGCGGCCGATGCGGCGCTGGCCGTGCTGCAGGACGAGCCGCAGCGCGCGCGCCAGCTGCAGCAGCGCGTGGCCGCGGCCCAGCGCATCGCGCTGTCGATGGGGCTGGACATCGGCACCGCGTCGCACGCGCCCATCCTGCCGGTGATCCTCAAGGACCGCGACCTGACCTGGTATGCCTCCTTCGCGCTGCATGGCCGGCGCATCGGCGTGCATCCGCTGTCGCACCCGGCCTGCGCCTGGGGGCAGGCGCGGCTGCGCTTCTTCATCACGCTGGCGCATGCCGAAGCGCAGATCGAGCAGGCCCTGGCCCAGGTGGTGCAGGTGGTGCTGGAGGGCCTGGAAGTGGGCCGCGCGATGGGCCGGCAGATCGAGTCGCCGCTGGCCGCCCCGGCTGCGCAAGGGGTGTGACGACACGGGGCTGGCCTGCCCATCTGCGCCGCCTGGGGCTGACGGCCGCTGCGGTGGCGCTGCTGCACGCCTGGCTGGTCAGCGGCTGGCGCCCGCTGCTGCCGCCGCAGCCTGAGCCCACGGCGCAACCGCCTGCCTGGCATGTGCAGCTGCGGCAGGCGCCGGCTTCGGCGGCTGCCAACCGAGCTGCGAACCCGCAGCCCCCGCAGCCCGCGCCCACCGACCGGGTCGGCGCGAGCGCCCCGCGCCTGCAGCGTGCCGCTGCGCTGCCGCAGGCCGAGCCTGCGCCCTCGCCCGCGTTGCCCACGCTGGGCCGGGCCTCCGGCCGTGCCGGGGGCGGTGCGGCGGCGGCAACCGCGCCCCAGGACGCGGATCTGCCGGCGGCCGACCCCACGCCCGCCGAGCCGCTGCCGCTCTACGAGCCCAGCCTGCCCGAGCCGGCGGAGCTCTACTTCGACGCCACCCGCGGCGCCATGCGTGGCCGCGCGGTGCTGCGCTGGACGCCGCAGGACGGCCGCTACGAGCTGGAGCTGGTGGTCACGCCCGAAAGCGGCGCGGGTGCGTCTTTTCGCCAGCGCAGCACAGGCGCGTTGAGCAGCCACGGCCTGGAGCCGCAGCGCTTCGTCGATGAGCGCGGCGGCCGCGGCCAGCGGGCGGCCAACTTCCGGCGCGACGAGCGCGAGCTGAGCTTTTCCGCCAGCACCGAGCGCGTGCCGCTGCCTGACGGCCTGCAGGACCGGCTGGGCTGGCTGGTGCAGATCGTGGGCGTGATGAATGCGCGCACGGCCGCCGACCAGCCGCGCGACGAGCCCATCGTCGTCGGCGTGGCTGGCCTGCGCGGCGGCGTGACGCGCTGGACCTTCGATGTGCAGGCCGATGCCGCGGCCGACCCGCCGGCCTGGCGCCTGGTGCGCGAGCCGCAGGGGCCCTACGACACCCGCGTGGAGCTGTGGCTGGACACCAGCCCGCCGCACTGGCCGCTGCGCCTGCGCTACACCGAGGCCCGCGGCGACGCGCTGGATCTGGTGCGCCGCGCGCAATCCGCCACGCCCTGAGCCGGCGCGCCGCGGCCGCGGCCTCAAGCCGGTGCTGCGCGCTGCCGACCTCCTGGACATCCCCTTGAAAACCGCGCCGTGCGCCGCCACGTCGCCTGCATCCACAGGAGCCGCCATGCAGATGCTCTACAACTCCGATCACTACGCCGTGGTGCAGATCCAGCTGGCCATGGCCCTGGAAGACCCCGCCGGCGAGGACGCTGCGCCGCAGCTCATGCGCGGCGGCTACGAGATCGTCGACAAGTTCGCGCGCAAGGAGATCTACATCGAAGGCGCGCTGGCCCAGCGCTTCAAGGAAGGCGTGGAGGCGCTGATCGAGACCTCGCCCTCGGTCGAGGAGATCGACGCCTATCTCGAGGGCTACACCCAGCTCGCCCACCACCCGGTGGTGATGCACTGACCCCGCCCTGAGCGCGCCGGCGCGCCGCGTCGCGCAGGCCCGGTCCTTGACCGCTAGCGCTCTTGCCTCCCCCTGACACGGGCCCGCAGCCTCACCGGCTGGCGGGCCCGTGAGCTTTTGCGGGCCGGGCCGTGCATGGCCGCGGCTTCCACCGGCGCGGCCTTCTCAAGCGTGACTTTTTGGGGCCTTTTGCCCGGGGCGATCCCGGCAGTTGCGGCGCGCACGTCCGGCGGCGCTCAAGTGCGGGCCGGCGGCGGTCGATAGCGGCCTTCAGAAAGGCGTGAGCGAGCCTGTGCCTGCCGGGCATTCCACCGGCGGGGCCGGCTTGCCGCCCTGCCCGGTCTCGTGGGCTGCCGATGGGCGGCTGCGGCGAGGCCCTGTCGATCCCGCCGGGTCGCCCGCAGCATGCGACGGGCGGGCGCCAGCGGGCTGCGGGCCCTGGAGGAGGGCCCCCTACAAGGACCGCCATGCTCGAAACCATGCAGAAAGGCCTGTCGCCGGCTCCGGCGCTGCTGGCCTTGGCCGTGGCCGTCTACAGCTGCTTCCTGATGGTGGAGGTGGTGCGCCGCGTGCGCGCGGCCGACCACGAGATCGCCCTGGGCTGGGTGCTGGGCGGCGCCGTCTGCGTGGGCACCGGCTTCTGGGCCGAGCACTTCCTGGGCCTGCTGGCGCTGGAGCTGCCGGTGCCGCTGGGCTTCGAGACGCAGCTCATCTTGCTGACCTGGGTGCCGCTGGTGCTGGCGATGGTGCCGGTGCTGGCGTTGCTGGGGCGGCGCATCGCGCTGCGCTGGCGCATCGTCGGCGGAGTGTTCGCCGCCGGCGCTTTCATCGCCACGCACGGCATGGGCATCTCGGCGCTGTCCATGCACCCGGCGGTGCAGTGGGATGCCGCCGCGCTGGCCGCGGCGCTGGGCTACGGGGCGGCGGCGCTGGCGCTGTCATCGTGGGCGCTGCGCCGGCTGCTGGCCGGCGAGCGCACGCCCGGCTGGCCGGCGCGCCTGGGCGTGGCGCTGCTGTGCGGGCTGCTGCTGCGCGGCTTCCACCATGCGCTGATCGCCGCGGCCGAGTTCCCCATGCTGTCGGTCAGCCTCACGCTGGACCAGCTCTCCGGCGACGCGCTGGCCATGCTGGTGGCCGCCACCACACTGGTGCTGTGCGGGGTCACGCAGATGGCTACCGTGCTGGAGCACCGGCTGCGCTCGCAGCAGGACCGGCTGGCCCAGGCGCTGCGCCAGGTGCACAGCGAGCTGGAGTCCACCGGCTTTCGCGATGCGCTCACCCGGCTGCCCAACCGCCTGGGCTTCGAGCGCCGGCTGCAGGAGCGGCTGCAGCGCGAGGGCGGCGAGCCGCCTTCGCTGGCCGTGGCGATGGTCAACCTCGACGGCTTCAAGGTCGTGAACGACTCGCTGGGCGCAGCCGCCGGCGACGCGCTGCTGCGCGAATGCGCCGCCCGGCTGCATGCGCTGGTGCGCCATGACGACGTGGTCGCCCGCGCGGCCGGAGACGAGTTCCTGATGCTGTGCAGCGGCCCGCTGGATGCGCACAGCGCCGAGCTGGTGGCTCGCCGCGCCGGCGAGGCGCTGAGCCGGCCGTTCATCGTCGAGGGCCATGAGGTGACGCTGTCGTGCTCCGTCGGCCTGGCGCTGTCGCCCGAGCATGGATCGGACCTGTCGCTGATCGCCGCAGCCAATGCCGCCATGCAGGCGGCCAAGCGCGCCGGCGGCGCCACGCACAGTTTCTACGAGCCCGGCATGGGCGAGGACGACACCGACAGCATCGACCTGCAGCGCGACCTGCGCCAGGCCATCGCCCAGGGCCAGCTCATGCTGCACTACCAGCCCAAGCGCCATGCGCGCACCGGCGCCGTGCGCGGTGTGGAGGCCCTGCTGCGCTGGAAGCACCCGCTGCGCGGCATGGTCAGCCCGGCGGAGTTCATCCCCGTGGCCGAGCGCTTCGGCCTGATCGGCACGCTGGGCAACTGGGTCATCGAGGAGGCCTGCCGCCAGATCCGCGAATGGGCCGACCACGGCCTGCCGCTGTGCGTGGCCATCAACCTGTCGGTGCACCAGTTGCGCCAGTCCGATCTGGAGATGCGCATCCGCACCGCGCTGGCCCGCCACGGGGTGGATCCGCGCATGCTGGTGTGCGAGATCACCGAGTCGGTGGCGATGGAGAACACCACCGTCTCGCTGCGCGTGTTCGAGCAGCTGGCAGCCATCGGCGTGGGCGTGTCCATCGACGACTTCGGCACCGGCTACTCCAGCCTGAGTTACCTGCGCCGGCTGCCCGCCACCGAGCTGAAGATCGACCGCAGCTTCATCCAGGACCTGGACAAGAGCCGCGACGCGCGCGCCATCGTCGAGGCGGTCGTGCGGCTGTCGCATGCGCTGGACCTGAAGGTGGTGGCCGAGGGCGTGGAGACGCCGGGTCAGCAGGAGATCCTGCAGGAGCTGGGCTGCGACGAGCTGCAGGGCTTCCTCTTCGCCCGGCCCATGCCCGCGGCCGACATGCTGCGCCTGGCCCTGGGCGGCCGCGGCCCGCAGCAGGCCGCTGCGCCGCGCAGCGCGGCCAGTGCCCTGGTCTTCGACCTGTCGGGCGCGCTGCACGGCTGAGGGGCGGATCCGCCGCGGTCGCGGCAGCGGGGCCTGCACCCCGCGTGACGCCCGCCGGGGGCGCCCGGGGTTGTCGGCCCGGCTGCGAGCCTGGGCTCTTCGTCACGCCCCGTCGGGCGCAACCCGGTGCCGCCGCGCGCGGCTGCCGCCTACACTGGCCGCCCGATTCTTCACCCGGCCTTGCCGCCCGTGCGCAGCGCACCGGGTCCGCCGCCGGCCTGCCGCCCCGGCTTGCCGGCCGGCCCGCCCGCGTCGTGCGGCGCGCCGTCCGTGTCCAGCGCGTGCCGCCGGCCGGTGCCGGGTGCCGCATCCCCCTCGACGCCACGCATGGACACCGCAGCCCATTCCGTCTGGATCTGGTTGGCCGTACTCGGCCTGGGCGCGGCCGTGGGCTGGACGGGCATCGTGCTGCTCAGCCGCTGGAGCGAGCGCCGCGAGGCCCGGCGCCAGGCGGCCGTCGGGCCCGACGGCGAGCGCCTGCCCTCCTGGGCCGTGCCGCCGCCGGATGCGCCCGCGCAGCTCGCCGCCGCCGAGCGCCGCCGCCAGCAGGCCCAGGCTCAGGCTCAGGCCCCGGGCGGCAGCCCGCACCAGGGCGACAGCTGGGCCGACACGCTGATGGTGCCCCGCATCCGCGCCAGCCATGCCGAGCCCCTGATGGCCGCCCCCGCCCCGCCTGCCGCGGCGACGGGCCGCCCCGCCGGGCGCGACGACGCTGCCGACGAGCACGAGCAGACCGCTGCCGGCGACCTGGTCGATCTGCCGGCCGGCGGCGCGCCCCGCCCGGCGCCCGACCCGGCCTCGGTCACCGTCTCGCCCCATCTGCAGGGCCTGTCGCTGCTGGCCGAGGGCCACTTCGAGGCCGCCTGGAGCCACCTCAGGCGCGTGCCCGCCGACGACCCGCAGAGCCGCAGCCTGCTGCCCGCGCTGGACCGCATCGCCTCGGCCTTCGAGGGCGGCCAGCGCTTCGACCTGGCGCGCGCCGTGCTGGAGCGCATGGCCGACATCGACCCCGGCTGGCGCGAGCTCAAGCCCCGCCTGCTGCGCGCCCGCGGCCTGGCGCAGAGCATGCTCACCCACCCGCCGCTGCAGCAGCCGGGCGACGCCCCGCCGGACATGCCGCGGCAGATCGGCCGCTTCGTCATCGACCGCGAGCTCGGCCGCGGCGCGATGGGCGCGGTCTACCTGGCCCACGACCCGCAGCGCGCCGCGCCGGTGGCGCTCAAGACCCTGGCCCTGGGCCGTGAGTTCGAAGGCCCGGACCTGGCCGAGGCACGCGCCCGCTTCTTCCGCGAGGCCGATCTGGCCGGCCGCCTGGACCACCCCGGCATCGTGCGCATCTTCGACGCCGGCGAGTCCGACGGCCTGGCCTACATGGCGATGGAGCTGGTGCACGGCGTGGACCTGGCCGCGCATGCCGTGCCCGGCCGGCTGCTGCCGGTGGTCGCCGTGCTGCAGATCGTGGCCCAGGTGGCCGAGGCCCTGGCCTATGCCCACAGCCGCGGCGTCACCCATCGCGACATCAAGCCGGCCAACGTCATGGTCGACTTCAACACTCAGACCGTGAAGCTGATGGACTTCGGCATCGCCCGCATCGCCGATGCCGCGCGCACCCGCACCGGCATGGTCCTGGGCACGCCGTCCTTCATGTCGCCCGAGCAGCTCGCCGGCCTGCGCGTGGACGGCCGCTCCGATCTCTACAGCCTGGGCGTGGCGCTGTTCCAGCTGCTCACCGGCCGGCTGCCCTTCATGCACGACTCGATGGCCGCGCTGATGCGTGCCATCGCCAACGAGCCCGCGCCCGACGTGCGCAGCCTGCGCCCGGAGCTGCCCGAAGCCCTGGCCAATGCCGTCGCCCTGGCCCTGGAGAAGCGCCCGGAGGTGCGCTACGCCGACGGCCTGCAGATGGCCGCCGACGTGCGGGCACTGGCCTTGCATCTGTCCGACCCGGCGGCAGGCGACAATCCTGCTGTCCGCCCGGCGGCCTGAGAGACGACCAGCCACCCGCCGCGGCCGCCTGCCCCACCGACGCATGGACTTCGAGTTCTACAGCCTCACCGACACCGGCCGCTCGCGCACCAACAACGAGGACGCCGTGTCCCTGGACGACAGTGCCGGCGTGTGCGTGCTGGCCGACGGCATGGGCGGCTATAACGCCGGCGAGGTCGCCAGCCAGATGGCCTGCGACTTCATCCGCGAGGAGCTCGGCCGCTGGATGGCCGAGGCCGCGCCCCATGCCACCGACGGCGACGTCAAGCGGGCGATGGACATCTGCGTGGACAACGCCAACCGCGCGATCTTCCAGGCCGCCAACTCCAACCCGCAGTACGCCGGCATGGGCACCACGCTGGTGGTGGCCGTCTTCCGCCCGGGCCGGCTGCTGCTCGGGCACGTGGGCGACTCGCGCGGCTACCGCTTCCGCAACGGCCGCCTGGCGCAGATCACGCGCGACCACTCGCTGCTGCAGGAGCAGATCGACGCCGGCATCATCACGCCCGAGCAGGCGGCCTTCTCGGCCAACAAGAACCTCGTCACCCGCGCCGTGGGCGTGGAAGACAGCGTGCTGCTGGAGACCCACCTGCATGACGTGCAGCCGGGCGACGTCTACCTGCTGTGCTCCGACGGCCTGTCGGACATGCTGGCCGATGCGCAGATCGCCCTCATCCTGGCCGACCACGACGACCTGGAAGCGGCCGGCCAGGCCCTGGTTTCCGCTGCCAACGAGGCAGGCGGAAAGGATAATATTGCCGTGGTCCTGGCGCGCTCGCGCGGGGGCCCGGCCGCCTCGTCCCGCTCCTGGTGGCCATTCAAGCGCAGCGGCCTGACGCCCATGTCCTGAAGGCTCACACACCGGACAAGTCCGCTTCGCCCGCCGGGCCCTCTACCCGGCCGATGGCGCGCCCCACCACTCAGCTCGCACACCGACAAATCAAGGGTCCGTAATGGGAAAACTGGTCGTCTCGCTTGACGGGGTCGTCATCAAGGAGCTGCAGCTCACCAAGGACAAGACCACCCTGGGCCGCCGCCCCTACAACGACATCGTCATCGACAACCTGGCGGTCAGCGGCGAGCATGCGGTGCTGCAGATGATCGGCAATGACGTCTTCATCGAAGACCTCAACAGCACCAACGGCACCTACATCAACGGTCGCGCGGTCAAGAAGCAGCTGCTGCAGCACAACGACACCATCGAGATCGGCAAGTACAAGATCAAGTACACGGCGGATGAGGCCAACGACTTCGAGAAGACCATGGTGATGCGCCCGGGCATGAACGCCGCGCCGTCGCCCGCCGTGCGTCCGGCCCCGGTGGCTGCGATGCCGGCGATGGCCGCAGCAGCCGCCCCGGCGCCGTCCTTCAACAGCACCCTGACCGGCGCGCTGGCCTCGGGCTTCGGCGGCCTGGGCACGGGTGTCACGCCGGCCTCCATCAAGGTGCTCAACGGCGCCGCCGCCGGCCGCGAGGTGAGCCTGACCAAGGTCGTCACCACGGTGGGCAAGCCGGGCGTGCAGGTGGCGTCGATCACCAAGCGTCCGGGCGGCTATGTCTTCGCCCATGTCGAGGGCTCGGCCCGGCCCACCGTCAACGGCTCGCCGGTGGTGGGCGATCCGGTCCACCTGAAGAACGGCGACGTGATCGAGCTGGCCGGCACGCAGATGCAGTTCGTGCAGGTCTGAGCCGGCCCGCAGGCCGGGCCGCACGGCACCAGCGGCCCCGGGCCACCAAAAGCAAAGCCGCCCGAGGGCGGCTTTGTTGCGTCTGCCGATCCACCGGCCGCAGCCGGTGGACGGTGAGCGCTCAGGCGCGCTTGTTGCGGCGGGCCACGAAGCCCACGGCGCCCAGGCCGGCCAGCATCAGCGCATAGGTGCCGGGCTCGGGCACGGCGGCGATCTTGACGGCGCCAAGGTAGTAGTCGGTGTTGCCGCAGTCGTCGTAGATCTTGAAGCTGAACGACGTGCCGGTGAAGAACTTGCTCGGGTCGTTGGTCACGTAGCTGGCCAGCGAGATGCGCTCCCAGGCGCCGCCGTCGATGGACAGCATGCCGTAGGCGTGGCGGCTGGCCCAGCCGTGGTCGGCGTCCATGAAGTGGAAGCCGACGACGTTGACCGCGTTGGAGAAGGTCAGCGTCAGCACTTCGCCGCGGTTGATCTCGTCACTGCCCACCACCGTGGCGCCGTTGTTCTTGACGCTCTTGATCACGCCCAGGCCGCCGTAGGCCGGCGAGAGGTCCTGCATCACCAGACCGGGCTTGGTGACGGTGCTGGTCTCGTAGACCCACTTGTGCTTGGCCGCGCTCCACACCTTGTTGGTCACCGTCTCGGTGTAGCTGCCGGTGGCTTCCAGCACGCCGCCGAACTGGGTGTCGAAGCTCAGCTTCTGGCCACAGATGTCGTTCTTGATGTCGCCCTTGGTGCACAGGTCGGCCGGCGTGGCGGTGCCCACGTAGGTCGGGAAGCTGCTGGTGGACGGCTTGTAGAACTTCACCTCTTCATAGGTGACGGCGGGGTTGCCGCCGGGGCCGTCGCTGTCGACGGTGCCGATGCCGTAGGTGGCGGCGAACGCCGCCGGGGTGAAGGACAGCGCGATCGCGCTCAGCGCGGCAGCCGTGATGGGTCGAAACATGGAGGACCTCCGAAAGGGTGTTTTTGATCGGGACGCGGCGTGCGGCCCGCTGAAACCTGTGGGCAAGCAAATGTAAACAGAGGGAACCTGCGCAGGACAACCCTGATCGCGGGGGTCGGGGCCTGCATTCCTTGACGCAAGGCGCCAGATTGGCCCCCGCGCGGCGCGGCGGGGGCGAGCCGGCAGCCGCTTCCTACAATCCAGGGATGACGACCCCCCTGCTGCCCGCCCTGCACAACGACCGATTCCTGCGCGCCTGCTGGCGGCTGCCTACCGACTGCACGCCGCTGTGGCTGATGCGCCAGGCCGGCCGCTACCTGCCGGAGTACAACGCCACGCGCGCGCGCGCCGGCAGCTTCATGGGGCTGGCCACCGACCCTGAGTACGCCTGCGAGGTCACGCTGCAGCCGCTGGCCCGCTACGACCTGGACGCGGCCATCCTGTTCTCCGACATCCTCACCGTGCCGGATGCGATGGGCCTGGAGCTGAACTTCGTCGCCGGCGAGGGCCCGCAGTTCGCCTACCCGGTGCGCACCGAGGCGGACGTCAAGCGCCTGGCGGTGCCGGACATGGAGCGGCTGCGCTATGTGTTCGACGCCGTCTCCACCATCCGCACGGCGCTGCGCAAGCCCGGCGCCGACGGCGTCGAGCGCGGGCGGGTGCCGCTGATCGGCTTCTCGGGCAGCCCCTGGACGCTGGCCTGCTACATGGTGGAGGGCGGCGGCTCGGACGACTTCCGCACCGTCAAGACCATGCTCTACCAGCGTCCGGACCTGCTGCACCGCATCCTGCAGGTCAATGCCGAGGCGGTGACGGCCTACCTGAACGCGCAGATCGAGGCCGGCGCGCAGGCGGTGATGGTGTTCGACTCCTGGGGCGGCGCGCTGGCCGACGGCGCCTTCCAGGCCTTCAGCCTGGCCTACACCCGGCAGGTGCTGGCGGGCCTGAAGCGCCAGCACGACGGCGTGGACATCCCGCGCATCGTCTTCACCAAGGGCGGCGGGCTGTGGCTGGAGCAGATCGCCGAGCGCGATTGCGAGGTCGTCGGCCTGGACTGGACGGTGAACCTGGGCCAGGCCCGCCGCCGCGTGGCCGACCGCGTCGCGCTGCAGGGCAACCTGGACCCGATGGTGCTGTTCGCCCAGCCCGAGCAGGTGGCGGCCGAGGCGCGCCGGGTGCTGGACGACTTCGGCCCGGTGACGGCCGGCTCGGGCCACATCTTCAACCTGGGCCACGGCATCAACCAGTTCACCCCGCCGGAGCATGTGAGCGCACTGGTCGAGGCGGTGCACTCGCATTCGCGACGCTGAGCCGGCCTTTGCGGCGGGGCAGCGCGCGCAATTGCCGGGTTTTCCGTGCGCTGCCCGATGCCGGGCGACCGCGCTGCAGCACGCTGGCGGCTGGGCCCCGCATGTGGGTGAGTGGCGGCTCTCGCGGCGGGCACGCCGTTGCGCTGCCAACGGGCGTTTTCCCGGAATTCGGGCCGGTCAAGCCTTGACTTATCCCCAAAACCGGCCCGTGGTGCAAAGCGCGCCGATTGTGTGACAAGGACTTGACAGACCACCGCCGCGCCGTCCTAAGTGTTTGATTTGTATGGGGTGGAGGGGCTGCCCAATTGCTAGGCAACCTAACTGTCATCCCAGTCTGACAAGCAGTTAGCGCGCGTTTGCGCAGCTTTCCCACAAAGTTATCCACAGAACGCGTGGATGGTGTGGACAGGCCATGAAAATCAAGGACTTGCGCGTCTTCCTTCACCCGTCACTCGCACGATTGCGCGCAGGTTGCGCATGGTGAGCGCACGCTCGCCCCGGCCGCGCAAGGCGTCCGCCGCCCCCGCCACGCCGAGCCGGCCCAGCGAGGCACCCCCGCAGGCGCTGGAGGCCCCGCCCGCGGCCGACGCCTGCCTGGCGGTCATCGTGGACACGCCACAGCACAGCGGGCTGTCCGGGCCGCTGGACTACCTGGGCCCTGCTCTGCCGCCCGGCACCCTGGTGCGCGTGCCGCTGGGCGCGCGGCAGGTGTGCGGCGTGGTCTGGCCGCCCGAGGCCGGGCGGGAGGCGCAGGCGTGCGGGGGGCAGGATGCGGCCCGTCTCAAGCCGGTTGCCGAGGCCTGGACGGCGCTGCCGCCGCTGCCGCTGCCCTGGCTGCGGCTGATCGCGTTTGCGGCGCAGTACTACCAGCGCGGCCTGGGCGAGGTGGCGCTGGCCGCCTTGCCGCCCGAGCTGCGCCAGCTCGACGGCGTGCAGCTGCAGCGCCGGCTCAAGCGCCTGGCCAAGCGGCGGGCAGCCGGGGCGGGGCAGGGAGGCGTCGGCGTGGCGGAGCGCCAAGGCGGCGGTCATTCCACCGCGGCCCAGGCCCCGGCGCCCGGCGCAGCTCCCCCTGAATCTTCACCTGGATCAGACGCCGCCTGGCTGCCGCAGCCGGCCGCAGCCCCAGCGGCCGCCCGGCCCGACGCGGGCGCGGGTGGAATGCCGCCGCCCCCAGCCGCCTGGCCCGAGCCCAGCCCCGAGCAGGCGGCCGTGCTGCAGGAGCTGGCCCGGCATGCCGGCGGCACCAGCCTGCTCTTCGGCGCCACCGGCAGCGGCAAGACCGAGGTCTACCTGCGCGAGGTGCAGCGCACCCTGGCCGCCGGCTGCCAGGCGCTGGTCATGGTGCCGGAGATCAACCTCACGCCGCAGCTGCACGGCCGCTTTGCCGAGCGCTTCGGCGCCGACCGGGTGGTGGCGCTGCACAGCGCGCTCACGCCGGCGCAGCGGCTGCAGCACTGGCTGCTGGCCCACACCGGCGCCGCCGACGTGGTGCTGGGCACGCGGCTGGCCGTCTTCACGCCGCTGCCGCGGCTGGGGCTGATCGTGGTCGACGAGGAGCACGAGCCGTCCTACAAGCAGCAGGAGGGTGCGCGCTACTCGGCCCGCGATCTGGCGGTGATGCGCGGCCACATCGAGGGCGTGCCGGTGATCCTGGGGTCGGCCACGCCGTCGCTGGAGAGCTGGCACAACGCGCTGCCGGCCGCAGACGGCGGCGCCGGCCGCTACCGCCTGCTGCGCATGCCGGCGCGCATCGGCGGCGGCGCGCTGCCCGCCGTGCGCCTGCTGGACATGACGCGCGAGAAGGCCCACCCCGGCGCCGACCACGACACGCCGCTGGCCGCGCCGCTGCTGGCGGCGATGGCCGAGCGCGCCCAGCGCGGCGAGCAGAGCCTGGTGCTGCTCAATCGCCGGGGCTATGCGCCCGTGCTCAGCTGCGGCGACTGCGGCTGGAAGAGCGGCTGCCCCCACTGCAGCGCCTGGCGCGTCTTCCACAAGGTGGACCGCACGCTGCGCTGCCACCACTGCGGCCTGAGCCAGCGCGTGCCGCGTGCCTGCCCCGACTGCGGCAACCTGGACATCCGCCCCGTCGGCCGGGGCACCGAGCGGCTGGAGGAGCAGCTGGCCGAGGCCCTGCCGGGGCTGCGCATCGGCCGCATCGACGCGGACGTGACGCGGCTGAAGGGCGCGCTGGAGGCGCGCCTGGCCAGCGTGCATGCCGGCGACATCGACGTGCTGGTCGGCACGCAGATGGTGGCCAAGGGGCACGACTTCCGCCGCATCACGCTGGTGGCCGCGGTCAACCCGGATTCGGCCCTCTACAGCGCCGACTTCCGCGCGCCGGAGCGCTTGTTCTCGCTCCTGATGCAGGCCGGTGGCCGCGCCGGCCGCGACGCCCAGGTGGCCGGCCGCAGCGAGCTGTGGATCCAGACCTGGAACGCGGTCCACCCGCTCTATGCCGCGCTGCGCGCCCATGACTACGAGGCCTTCGCCGCCAGCCAGCTGGCCGAGCGCCAGATGGCCGGCCTGCCGCCCTATGCCCACCTGGCCCTGCTGCGCGCCGAGGCCAGGACGCAGGAGGCGGCCCAGGCCTTCCTGCGCGCCGCAGCCGATGCGGGGCGGGCGCTGCTGGGCGACGAGGCCGCGCTGACGCTCTATCCGGCCGTGCCGACCACCGTGGCCCGCGTGGCCGATGTGGAACGCGCCCAGATGCTGGTCGAGGCCCCGCAGCGCGCGCCGCTGCAGCGCTTCCTCGCCGCCTGGCTGCCGCAGCTGCACGTGCTGGCACGGCAGAAGATCGAGGGGCACCGCGTGCTGCGCTGGGCGGTGGATGTGGATCCGTTGGAGATTTGAGTCCGGGCAGCCGGTGGAGGGGATGAGGGCCCAAGGCGACCGTCAGTCTCGGACCCGGCGTGGGATGGTGGGTGCTGCAGGCCCGGGCAAGCGAGCGTGTCGTGCTGACGGCGTCCGAGCAGGCCGAGCGGTATCGCGCCCATCGAAACGGCCGTCTTGCGTTCGCGGTGTGGGCACTGGCCTACCCCCTCATCGGCTGGCGCTTTCGGTTTCTGTAGCGCCTGCGTTGCGCTGCTGAAGTGCTCAGCGGCCCGAAGGGGTGGGCCGCCCCTGCTTGTCGATCGTCACCGCCTGCAGCCCCCAGTCCACCACGCCCTGCCGATCCACCGTCATCCACAGGATGGAGCCGGTGTTGTTGTCGGCGTCGGAAAAGCCGTCGAAGACGAAGTTGCCCAGGCTGTAGATGACCGGGCGGCCGTCGATGAGCTCGGTGTCCTGGCGCACGTGGGGATGGGTGCCGACCACGGCGTCGGCGCCGGCGCGGATCATCAGGCGGGCCAGGGCGCGCTGGCGGGCGTGGGCGGTGGGGCTGTGCTCCTGGCCCCAGTGCAGGAAGGGGATCACCACGTCGGCCTGCGCGCGGGCGGCGCGGATGGCGGCTGCGATCTTCTCGTCTTCGGCCCAGGCGATGCCGGGCGTTTGCTCGCCGGCCTCGAAGGCGCGCGGGAACATCTCGTTGTAGGCCAGCAGGGCGATGCGCAGGCCGTTGCGCTGCAGGATGAGCGGCCGGTGCGCGGCGCGCAGGTCGCCCCCGCCGCCGAAGGCGGGCAGCCCGGCCCGTTCCAGCCGGCCCAGCATCTCGGCAAAGGCCTGCAGGCCGTAGTCGCCCGAGTGGTTGTTGGCCAGGGACACCGCATCCACATGGCGCTTGAGCACGGCCAGCGTGCGCGGGTGGGCGCGGAAGGTCCAGGGCTTGTCCACCGCCCGGCCGCTTGTGGCGATCACGCATTCCAGGTTGGCGATGCGCAGGTCGGCCTGGCGCAGCAGCCCCGCAACACCGGCGAACGGGTCGCCGCCGCGGGCGACGATGCGGCCCGGGCCGTCGGCCAGCATCACGTCGCCCATCCAGGCCAGGCGCACGGTGGAGCCGGCGGCGGGCCGCGTGGCGGGTGCATCGGGTGCGGCCGCGCGAGGGGTGTCGGCCCGAGGTGCGTCGGCCCGAGGTGTGGCGCCGCCGGGTGCGGCTGGGGGGACGATCAGCGGCAGCGTGGCATCGGCGTCGGCCCAGCCGGCGGGCGTGGCGCCGGCCCGCACGATGGCGCAGCCCCAGGCCAGCTCGCGGCCCAGGTGCGGCGAGTAGCTGCGCTGCCAGCCGGTCAGCAGCGGCGCCCACGGCGCATCGGCCGGCAGCACGGCCTGGCCCTGCAGCAGCCAGCGGCCCTGGGCCAGCGGCTGCGGCGGCCCGGCGGATTCCAAGTCGATGACCGAGACCACGGCCACCGCGGGCTGCCCCGGAGCATCGGCCGGGCTCTGCAGCGTGGCACGCAGCGCGAAGCGATCGGCCACGGTGGCCGTGGCGGCGGCCAAGGCATCCGGGCTGGGCGACACGCGCAGCGTGCGGGTCTCCTCGCCGGTGCGCAGGTTGCACAGCAGCTCGACCGCTGCCGCAGCCCCGGCCGGAGGCGGGTTCGGAGCCGCAGCCGCAGCCGCAGCCTGGGTCGGGGCCGGTAAGCCGGACGGCGGTGGTGATGGGCCGGCCTGGGCCCGGGCCGGTGTGCCGGCCAGCAGCGCGGTGGCCAGCAGCGCCAGCACGCCTGCCGCGCGCAGCCGGCCGCGTGCGCGACGGCGCGGCCCGGCTCCGCCGCGCGGCGTGCCGGCCGGGTGCAGGCTCACCAGCGGATGCGCCCGGTGAGCACGTCCTTGAACATCACGAAGTCGCCCATCAGGCTGTAGAGGGGATGCTTGAAGGTGGCCGGCCGGTTGTGCTCGAAGCGGAAGTGGCCCACCCAGGCAAAGCCGTAGCCGAAGAGCGGGATGAGCAGGGCCACCCAGCCGGCCACCAGCAGTGCGGCCAGCGCCGTGGCGATGACCAGCCCGGTGCCGACCACATGCAGCCGGCGGCAGGTGGCATCACGGTGCTCGCCCAGGTAGTAGGGATAGAACTCGCCGAAGCTGGCAAAGCCCTGTGCCGGGTAGGGCAGCGGGGCGGCCGGCATGAGGCTGTGGCGGGCGGGCTCGACGCGCGGGCCGCGGGGCGTGGGGATGTGGGCCATGATGTGTCGCCGCCGCGAAACGGCACGGCCGGCGCGCCCCCACTATGCCGGGCGGGCCGCCGCCGGGGGTGCGGGGATGCCCGAAGGCCCTGAGGCGCCGCTTGGCTGCGCCTGCGGCCGGCTGTCTGCATTGCCTCAGCAGCCGCCAGTTCAGCTCTTTCATTCAGGTTCAGCCGCCGACCACCAGCCGGGCCCACAGCAGAAAGGCGGGCAGCGCGGCCACGGTGCTCAGCACCACCAGGCGCGCGATGGCCGGCGCATTGCCGCCGTGGCGGTCGGCCAGCAGCACGACGTTGCTGGCGCAGGGCAGGGCGGCGGTCAGCAGCAGGGCGTGGGCGGCATCGGCCGGCAGGGGCCGTCCGATGGCCGCAGCACCGTGCACCAGGCCCAGCACCAGCGCCGGATGCAGCACCAGCTTGGCGGCGATCAGCGGCCAGATCGGCGGCGCCGGCGGGGGCGTCGATCGGGCCGACCGGGCCGAACCCACCGCTGCCGCCCCATGCCCGCGCGCCGACGCTGCCACCAGCATCGCGCCCAGCGCGAACAGCGCCACCGGCGTGGCCGCGGCGCCCACCATCGCCAGCACCCGGTCCACGGGCTGCGCCGGTACCCAACCCCAGTGCGTGGCCACCGCATCGGCCGTGGCGCCGGCGGCGATCGCCCAGGGCAGTGGGTTGAGCCACACCGGGCGCAGGGCGGCCAGCGGGTGAGCCTGGCCGCGGTGGGCCAGCCACAGGCACAGCGAGCTGGTCAGGAACACGTCCACCAGCAGCGTGGCCGCCACCGGCCCGGCCGCCTGCGGGCCCAGCACGCCCAGCAGCAGCGGCAGGCCCAGGAAGCCCGAGTTCGGGAAAGCTGTGGCCAGCGCCGCAAAACCGGCCACCCGGTGCCCGCAGCGCCTGCGAAGCGCAGGCTGCACCACGGCCAGCAGCACCAGCGCCGCCACGGCATACACGCCCAGGCTGGCTGCGCCCAGATGCTGGAAGGCCCCGCCAGCGCCCAGCCGGAAAAGCAGCGCGGGCAGCGCGAAGTACAGCGTGAAGGCATTGAGCCCCGGCAGTGCCGAAGCCGGCAGCAGCCGCAGCCGCGCGGCCAGCGCCCCCAGGCCGATCAGCGCGAAGAAGGGCAGGACGGCGGAGAGCAGGGCGGACATGGCGGCGCAGTATCCGCCGCCAGGGCCTTCAGGGGGCTCCGGCCCCGTGGCCGATGCGAATGGTTCCTGTTAACGTGGCACTCCCTGTGACAGCTCCTTGTCAGCCGGCTCCCGCCGGCCCAACCCCGCCACCGCGATGAAACCCACTCTGCGCCTGCTCACCCTTTCCCTGTTGTCCGCCCTGGCCGGCCTGGCCCAGGCGCAGGACAAGGTGCTCAACCTCTACTCGGCTCGCCACTACCAGACCGACGAGGCGCTCTACACCGACTTCACCCGACAGACCGGCATCAAGATCAATCGCATCGAGGGCAAGGAAGACGAGCTGCTCGAGCGCATCAGGAACGAAGG
Source organism: Burkholderiales bacterium (assembly GCA_016219375.1). Classification (GTDB taxonomy): domain Bacteria; phylum Pseudomonadota; class Gammaproteobacteria; order Burkholderiales; family Burkholderiaceae_C; genus Aquabacterium. The sequence goes on along the minus strand of JACRNC010000008.1, from coordinate 99,459 downwards.
CGCCCGCTCGCCGGCCGATGTGTTCATCACCGTGGACGCCGCCCGCCTGGCCATCGCCGATCAGGCCGGCGTCTTCCAGCCCATGCAGGCCAAGGGCGTGGAGCAGCGCATCCCTGCCCACCTGCGCACGCCGACCTGGGCGGCCTTCTCCACCCGTGCCCGCGTGATTGCCTACAACAAGGCCGCCATCAAGCCCGAGCAGGTGCAGACCTATGGGGATCTGGCCCATCCGCGGCTGAAGAACCAGGTCTGCATGCGCTCTGGTGCGCACCCGTACAACCTCTCGCTGGGCGCGGCCATCATTGCCCACGAGGGCCTGCCGCAGGCCGAGGCCTGGGCCCGTGGCCTGGTGGCCAACTTCGCCCGCGCGCCCAAGGGCGGCGACACCGACCAGCTGCGCGCCGTGGCCGCTGGCGAATGCGGCGTGACCATTACCAACACCTACTACCTCGCCCGCCTGATGCGATCGACCAAGCCCGAGGACCAGAAGGTGGTCGCCGCGCTCGGCATCGTCTGGCCCAACCAGGCCACCTGGGGCACGCACGTCAACGTCTCGGGCGCCGGCATCGTCAAGACCGCGCCCAACGCCGAGGCCGCCCGCCGCTTCCTGGACTACCTGGCCAGCGACCGTGCGCAGATCTACTTCGCCGACGGCAACAACGAATGGCCCACGGCCAAGGGCGTGAAGGTGGACAACCCGGCGCTCAAGCAGCTGGGCAGCTTCAAGGCCGACACCCTGCCCATCGGCAAGCTGGCCCAGCACACGGCCGAGGCGCAGAAGGTGTTCGACCGGGCGGGATGGCGCTGAGCGGCTGATGCGGCTCAAGCGGCTGACCGCTGCGCGGCGGTCATCCCTGCCAGGGCGCCCGATGGGGCGCCCTGTTGCATTGGGCGTTCGGCATTCGGGCATTCGGGCCCGGCGCACTCAGTGCGCGGGTGCCGATCCGCCCCGGGCGATCTGCCGGCAGATCAGGATCAGCGGCAGCAGGCCCACGGCGACGATGGCCAGGGCGGCGGTGGAGGCCTCGGCCAGGCGCTCGTCGCTGGCCAGCGTGTAGGCCTGGGTGGCCAGGGTGTCGAAGTTGAAGGGGCGCATCACCAGCGTGGCGGGCAGCTCCTTCATCACGTCGATGAAGACCAGCAGCACGGCGGTGAGCAGGCTGCCGCGCAGCAGCGGCAGATGCACGCGGCGCAGCGTGGCAGCGGCGCCGTGGCCCAGGCTGCGCGCGGCGTCGTCCATGTGCGGCGTGATGCGGGCCAGCCCGGCGTCCACGCTGTGCATGGCGGCGGTCAGGAAGCGCACGACGCAGGCATAGACCAGGGCCGCGATGCCGCCGCTCAGCACCAGCCCGCCGCTCCAGCCCAGGGCCTGCTCCAGCCAGCCGGTCAGCGCCACGTCCAGCCGCGTGACCGGGATCAGCACGCCGACCGCGATCACGCTGCCCGGCAGCGCATAGCCCAGCGCGGCCACGCGGTGTGACCAGCGCATCGGCGCGCCGGGGTGCAGGCGCAGGCCGTAGCCGATGAGCAGGGCCAGGGCAACGGCCAGTACGGCGGTCAGGCCGGCGAGCACAACGCTGTTGCGCGCCAGCTCGATGAAGCGGGGGCCCCATTGCGCATCGCCTGCGGTGAGCGCCATGTGCAGCAGCACGCCGGCGGGCAGGCCAAAGCCGCCGATCAGCGGCAGCGCGCAGGCCAGCACGGCCAAGGCTGCCGCAGCCCCCCGCAGCGGCAGGCGGGCGGCGGGGCGGCGCGCGCCCTTGTCGGCAAAGCGGGCGCGGCCGCGCGATAGGCGCTCCAGCGCCAGGATGAGCACGACGAAGCCCAGCAGAGCGGCGGCGAGCTGCGCCGCGGCCACGCGGTCGCCCAGGGAGAACCAGGCGCGGTAGATGCCGGTGGTGAAGGTCTGCACCGCGAAGTAGGACACCGTGCCGAAGTCGGCCAGCGTCTCCATCAGCGCCAGGGCCACGCCCGCGGCGATGGCCGGGCGGGCCAGCGGCAGCGACACGCGCCAGAAGCTGCGCCAGGGCGACAGGCCCAGCGAGGCGCCCACCTCCAACATGCCGCCGGCACGCTCCAGGAAGGCCGTGCGCGCGAGCAGGTAGACATAGGGGTAGAGCACGAGCACGAACATGACGATCGCGCCGCCCAGCGAGCGCACGTCGGGGAACCAGTAGTCGGCGCGCGTCCAGCCGAAGGCCTCGCGCAGGGCCGTCTGCACCGGGCCGACGAACTGCAGCAGGTCGGTGTAGGTGTAGGCCATCACATAGGCCGGCACGGCCAGCGGCAGCACCAGCGCCCACTCGAAGGTGCGGCGCAGCGGGAAGTCATGGCGCGTGACCAGCCAGGCCGCGCCCACGCCGATCGCGGCGGTGCCCATGCCGACACCGGCACACAGCACGAGCGTGGAGCGGATGTAGTCCGGCAGCACGGTGGCCGCCAGATGCGCCCAGGTGCCGCCGGTGCCGCCGATGAAGACATGGGCCACGACCGCGAGCACCGGCACGCCCAGGAGCAGCGCGGCGAGCAGCGCGACCCCGCCCAACAGGCCCAGGCGGCGGAAGGCCGAAGACCCGCGGGGGCGGGCCGCAAAGGGAGGCGGGGCGGCGGGCAGGGCGTTGGCGGTCATCAGGCAATGCGGTGGGAGCAAGCCGGGCGGCGCGAGCGCATGGCCCGGGCGCCGGCGGCCGTGTGGGCCCGGCCAAGCGGCACGGTGGGCGTCGCCACTGCGCCCGCCGTGCGCCTGGGGCGGCCGGGTGGGCCGGGTGGGCCGGGTGGGCGATGGTGCACCGGATCGGCCGGCGCGGCGTGGCCCGCGCGCCGCGCCTCGCAGCGAGAATGCACATCGTATGCAATCGCGCCGTGCGGACGGCCGCTGGGGCCGCGGGCCCGGCGGCGGTTGGCCGGCCTTCCTCATGTCCGCCGCCACCCGCCAGCCCCTGGACTTGCTCCCCGACCTGCCGCCGGCCCTGGCCGTGCCCGCCGCCGCGTCGCCGACGCTGCAGGCGGGCGGGGAGCCGCCCTGGCTGCAGCTCGATGGCGTGTCACTCGGCTACGGCGGGCGCGCCATCGTGCAGGGCCTGAGCCTGTCGCTGCCGCGCGGCGCCATCGGCTGCCTGCTGGGGCCCTCGGGTTGCGGCAAGACCACCGTGCTGCGCGCCATCGCCGGCTTCGAGCCGGTGGCCGCCGGCCGCATCCTGCTCGGGGGCGAGCCGGTCAGCGTGCCGGGGCGGCAGCTGCCGCCCGAGCGCCGGCGCATCGGCATGGTGTTTCAGGACTACGCGCTCTTCCCGCACCTGACGGTGGCCGGCAACGTGGGCTTCGGCTTGCCGCGCGGCGCAGCCGCGGGTGAGCGCGTGCAGGCCATGCTCGACACCGTGGCCCTGGCCCATGCCGCGCAGCGCTATCCGCATGAGCTCTCCGGCGGCCAGCAGCAGCGCGTGGCCCTGGCCCGTGCGCTGGCGCCGCAGCCGCGGCTGCTGCTGCTGGACGAGCCGTTCTCCAACCTCGACGTCGAGCTGCGCGAGCGCCTGGCTGCCGAAGTGCGCCAGGTGCTCAAGGCCAGCGGCACCACGGCCATCCTGGTCACGCACGACCAGCACGAGGCCTTTGCCATCGCCGACGAGATCGGTCTGATGGAGGACGGCCGCATCCAGCAATGGGATACCGCCTACAACCTCTACCACCGCCCGGCCAACCGCCGCGTGGCCGACTTCATCGGCCAGGGCGCCTTCCTGGTCGGCACGGTGCTGGATCACCGGCGCATGCGGCTGGAGATCGGTGAGGTGGTCACGGAGACCTCGCTGTGCTGCGCCGAGCACGGCGAGCCCTGCGCCGCCGGCCATGAGATGGACGTGCTGCTGCGCCCGGACGACGTGGTGCACGACGACGCCAGCCCTATCCGCGCCGTGGTCTGCCACAAGGCCTTCCGCGGCGCCGAATTCCTCTACACCCTGCGCCTGGCCAGCGGCGCGCAGGTGCTGTCCCTGGTGCCCAGCCACCACGACCACGCCATCGGCGAGGCCATCGGCATCCGGCTGGAGATGGACCACGTGGTGGCGTTCAGGCGGTGAGCCGGCGGACTGCGTCTGCTTTGTGCTGCGCCCTGCTCAATCGCCGGTCAGCAGCCTCGCGCGCAGCCGCACCATCAGGTCCATCCGCTCATGCAGCACGGCCAGGATGGCGGCCGGCCCTGTGGCTGCGGCAGGCAGAAAATGAAGTGCCGGCCGACGGCCTTCATGCGCAAGCCAGGGTGAATGTCGTCGAGGCTTCTGAGAGGCCCCTGCCCGGTGGCTACATCGCACGCCGCTTCTTCCAGCTGGGCAACATAGCGTCGGGCTTGCTCAGCGCCCCAGCGGGCTGCGGTGTAGCGTGCGATTTCCGCCACGTCTGCCGCGGCGCTGCGCGTCAGGACATAGGGCCGGCCCGTCAAGCCGCCTTGCCTTGCTGCAGCGCAGCTTCAGCCACTTGCGTGATGCTGGACGCGACCACCTCGCTGCGCTGGGCCTCCGCCGCGCGGGCGGCGATCAGCGATTTCAGCTCTTCAACCGCGCGTTCCACATCGGGCGGGAAGAGGCGCTCCAGCGCGTACTGCTTGATGCTCTTGCCCTCTAGCGCGGCCATGGCCTTGAGGGCCTGGTGCTGCTGTTCGGTCACGTCGATGGTGAGGCGGCTCATGGCGATAGGTGTCGGGGCGTGCGCAAACCTACATTAGCACAAATGTGGGTGCGCGCCTGTCTGTCGGCATTCGCTATCCTGCGCCCCCGCTCCCGGCCGCCTGCGGCCCCCGTCTGCCGTACCCGCTTCCCGCCATGAACGCCCCCGCCACGCTCAACCCCGCCCAGATGGCCGCCGTGCAGCACTTGAGCGGGCCCTGCCTGGTGCTGGCCGGGGCCGGCTCGGGCAAGACGCGGGTGATCACGCACAAGATCGCCCGGCTGCTGGAGCGCACGCACGACGCCGACCTGCGCCCCGAGCAGATCGCGGCCATCACCTTCACCAACAAGGCCGCGGCCGAAATGCGCGAGCGGGCCAAGGCGCTGATCGGCGCACGCGCGGCCAACAAGCTGGTGATCGCCACCTTCCACGCCCTGGGCGTGCGCCTGCTGCGCGAGGACGGCTCGGTGCTGGGCCTGAAGGAGCAGTTCTCCATCCTCGACAGCGACGACGTGCTGTCCATCCTGCGCGATGCCGGCGCCACGACGGACGCCAAGCTCGCCCGCAGCTGGCAGTGGACGATCAGCCTGTGGAAGAACCAGGGCCTCAATAGCGCCCAGGCCGAAGCCGCGGCGCAGAACGACGACGAGCGCATCGCCGCGCGCATCATGGCCCGCTACGAGGAGCGCCTCGCCGCCTATCAGGCGGTGGACTTCGACGACCTCATCAGCCTGCCGGTCAAGCTGCTGGCCGAGCACGACGCGGTGCGCGCCAAGTGGCAGGACACCTTCCGCCATGTGCTGGTGGACGAATACCAGGACACCAACGCCCAGCAGTACGACCTGCTCAAGCTGCTGGTGGGCGAGCGGGCGATGTTCACCGCCGTGGGCGACGACGACCAGTCCATCTACGGCTGGCGCGGCGCCACGCTGGACAACCTCAAGCGGCTGCCGCAGGACTTCCCGCAGCTCAAGGTCATCCCGCTGGAGCAGAACTACCGCTCCACCAGCGCCATCCTGCGCGCGGCCAACAACGTCATCGCCGGCAACCCCAAGCTGTTCGAGAAGAAGCTCTGGAGCGACCTGGGCGAAGGCGAGCCGATCAAGCTGGTGGAGTGCGACGGCGAAGAGCACGAAGCCGAGCGCGCCGTGGCCCGCATCCAGGCCCTGCGTGGCGGCATGGCCAGCGGGGTGGAGGGCGCAGCCGGCGCCAAGTGGAGCGACTTCGCCATCCTCTACCGCGCCAACCACCAGGCGCGCATCTTCGAGAAGGCGCTGCGCAAGGCCAACATCCCCTACAAGGTCTCGGGCGGGCAGAGCTTCTTCGACAAGGCCGAGATCAAGGACCTGTGCGCCTGGATGCGCCTGCTGGTCAACCAGGACGATGACCCGGCCTTCCTGCGCGCCATCACCACGCCCAAGCGCGGCATCGGCCACACCACACTGGGCAAGCTGGGCGAGTTCGCATCGAAGTGGAAGGTGAGCCTCTTCGAGGCGCTGTTCGCCGAGTCGCTGGCCGCGCAGCTGCAGGGCAAGGCCATCGGCTCGCTGCAGGAGTTCGGCCGCTATGTCAGCGATCTGGAGCACCGCGCGCGCCACACCACCGGCGCGGAGGATGCCAAGGTGCTGCTGCTGGACTGGCTCAAGGACATCGGCTATGAGCAGCATCTGTATGAGGGCGAGGAGAGCGAGAAGCTCGCCGCCAGCCGCTGGACCAACGTGATGGACTTCATCGACTGGATCGCCAAGCGCTGCGGCGGCGAGATCGACGCCACCGGCGGCATGACGGTGGAGACCCAGCGCAAGAGCGTGCTGGAGGTGGCGCAGACCATCTCGTTGATCACGAGCCTGGCCGAGCGCGGCGGCGACACCGACGTGCTGACGCTGTCCACGCTGCACGCGGCCAAGGGCCTGGAGTGGCCGCACGTCATCCTGGCCGGTGTCAACGAGGGCCTGCTGCCCTTCAAGTCGGAGGACGAGGAGATGACCGCGCAGCGGCTGGAGGAAGAGCGCCGGCTGATGTACGTGGGCATCACCCGCGCGCGGCTGACGCTGGCCGTGAGCGTGCTGCGCCGGCGCAAGAAGGGCCGCGACACCGTGCAGGGCATTCCCAGCCGCTTCATCGGCGAGATGAAGCTGGGCGAAGGCGGGCCCAAGGAAGACCCGCGCGAGAAGCTCAAGCGGCTGCGCGAGGAGTTCGCGGCCAAGGCCAAGGCCGGGGCGCCTGCGGCCGGCTGAGGGGTCCGCTGTGAGCCGTCCGCTGCGCCGGCCGGAGTCTCAGCGCGGGCTCAAATCCGCTTCTCGCCGAAGGCGCGCTTGAGCAGATAGCCGCCGGCCAGCATGCCGCCGGCGGCCATCAGCAGCGTGGTGGTGGGCATGGCGCGCACGGTGTTGGTGGCGATCTCGCCGGCGCGCGGGGCGGCCAGCTCCATGCGGCGGCGGGTCATCTGCGCGCCCAGCTCGCTGAGCTGGTCGGCCAGCACGCGCTCGGCCTCGGGCAGCAGGGTGGTCTCCTCGTCGGCCACGTGGTGGATGACCTCGCGCATCAGCGACATGAAGGTCTCGTCATAGGCCTCGTCCTCGGGCGACATGTCGCGCAGCTCGGCGATCAGGCGGCGCATCTCGTCGTGCTCGGGCACCGACTTGGCCAGCACGGTGTCGTTGTTCGTCGCGGCGCGCAGGGCCGGGTAGAAGATCTCTTCTTCCAGCTGGGCGTGGATCTCCAGCGCCAGGCTGACGGTACCCACCAGCGCCTCCTTGGTCTGCGGCGCCAGGTCGGGCTTGTAGCGGTGGAAGACGGTCATCACATGGCTGTGGTCCATGCGGATCATCCTGGTGATGCTGGGCGAGAGCTGGGTCAGCAGTGAGTTCATGGCAGGCCTCGGGTCAGGGTGGGATCGTGGTGTGGAGCAGCGCCGCGGCGCGCTCAGGCGGTGCCGGCGCGGGCCTGCAGCGGGCGGCAAACGGTGATCCCGAGTGGCGGGCGGCGTGCTCGCCGGGTGGCGGGCATGGGCCGCAAGCGGTGTCGGCCCGCGCGCGGCGGGACAATCGCTCTTGGCGCTCTTGCCCGTCTGACCCTCTGCCTCACGCTGCGCCGCCACGGCAGCAGCCGAAGCAGCCGACGCCTCGCCGCCGACGCGTCTGATCCGGGCCGCGCCCCTTGCCGACTGCCCGCAGCCCCGCCGGCCGGGCGCCGCCGGCGCACATCTGGAGATACCGACATGGCCTTTGCCGACAACCTCAAGCAGCTGCCGCCCGTGGCCCATCTGGGCGGCCTGAGCCTCATCGCCGCCGACGGCAGCGTGGCCGCCACCATCGAGAACAAGCCCGGCCAGGCCGGATCGCTGGCGGTCTATGCCGCGCTGGCCCAGCGCCACGGCCGCATCACGCCGGCCGCGGCGCGCGAGGGCCTGGAGATCTATGCCGAGCACACGGCCGATGCGCGCCAGCACCCGGGCAAGCACCCCAATATCGACCGGCTGCTGCAGCTGGCCGAGGCCGGCGACGCCCAGGCCGGCTACGAGGTGCAGCTGATGCCGGCCGACGGGGCCTGAACGGCGCCATTACGGCGCCGCCCGCCTCACTTCCACTCCAGCTCCGCCGGCGTGGAGCATTCCGAGTCGCTCGGGTTGATCGAGCAGCGCACCTTCTTGATGATGCGCAGGCCGCGCTTGTTGTAGAAGCCGGCCTCGGCGATGTCGATGCGCGCCTGGCGCAGCATCAGCGTGTACTTGACCGCGTCCTCCGGCGCGAACTCCATCCAGGCCGAAGCGGGGATGGAGTTCTCGGCATTGGCCACCAGGCTCATCGCGCCGTCGAAGTGGTCCAGCCAGTACTGGCGCGACTTCTCGCCGAAGCCCGCCGGGAACTTGCTGCGGTTGAGGATCACCTGGTAGGTGAGGATCAGCAGCGGGAAGCGCCCCACCGCGCCCGTCTTGCCGATGCCCTTGTAGAGCTCCAGCGGCCGGTAGGCCAGCGCGGGCGCGCCGATCATGTCCACCATGCCGTTGTTGAACTTGGTGGAGAAGTTGGTGATGTCGGCGCTCACCGGCTGCGCGCCGATGCGCTGGATCATCAGCGCCTGCGCGCGGTCGTGGTCGAAGGCGGCGATGCGCCGGCCGGCCAGGGCCTCCACCGAGTTGATGCGGCGGTCGCGCACCATCGGATAGGCCGCGCCCACCGGCAGGATGCCGCCGACCTCGTAGTTGCCTTCCACCAGGAACTTGGTGGCCGCGGGCGAGGTGAAGGCCGCCACCGTCTGGCGCACCACCTCGTAGCTGGCCGGCATGTCGATCTTGCCGTTGCGCACGATGGTGGTGGCGCCCAGGGCGTCCAGCGTGGCGGCAATGCCGTTGAACTGCCGCGTGCGCAGGCCGGTGGCGATCACCGCGTCGCACTGGCCGGTGCGGAAGTCCTCCACCGCCACGCGCTCGTCGGTGTAGCCCTTGAGCTGGAAGCTCACGCCGTGGCGCTGCATGGCCACGACGTAGTCGCGCGTCATCGTGTACTGGTCGCCGCTGGTGCCCACCATGTCGTAGACGCACAGGCGCTGCGGGGCCTGGGCCTGAGCCGGGGTGGGGGCGGCAGCAGCCAGCAGCAGGGCGGCAGCGGTGGCCAGGCCGGCGCGGGTGCGCAGCGTGGGGCGGCAAAGGGACGTGCTCATCGTTTGCTCCAAGGTCGGCGGGCGTGCTCCTGGGCACGGCCTCTTGTGGTGCGGCACGCAGGGTCGCGTCCCGCCGGGCGGACGGCGCGTGTGCGGCGCAGCCGGTCGTGTGAGCAAACGATACAAAAGCAGGCCGCCGCGGCTGCTCGTGACTCTCCCTCAGCCGGCCCCCGCATGCGCAGGGGCCGCCGCCTGCATGAAACCGGGCGTGCCGTGACGGGCGGCACGCTCCGTGGCTGGATGGGTCAATAGGTCTTGTAGGGCAGGAACTTGCCCGACATGACGATCTTCACGCGGTCGCCCTTGGGGTCGGCCTCGCGGGCCAGGCCCATCTGAAGCCGATGGCGCTCATGATCTCGTCGCCGAACTGCTCGTGGATCAGCGCCTTGAAGGTGGCATGCGGCTGCGCGGCAGCGGGTTGCGCACGGCCTCGGCGATGCGGGATTGCGGGCCGTGGGCCATCAGCGGCACGGTGTCGGCCAGCAGGATGGCCTCGTCCACGTCGTGCGTGATCATGAAGACGGTCTGCCCCGTGGCCTTGCAGATGCGCAGCAGCTCGTCCTGGATGGTGCCGCGCGTGAGCGCATCCAGCGCGCCGGAGGGCTCGTCCAGCAGCAGCACTTGGGCTCGATGGCAAAGGCGCGCGCAATGCCCACGCGCTGGCATGTCGGTCTCCAGCTCCAGGGTGGACCCATGCTAGGCAGCGGGCCCTGCGCTGCCCATCACGGCGGCCGTGATTGCGCTGTGGTGGGAGCGGTGACGGCATGTAGGGCTGCAACGACACGCCGGCGGGCCGCGGGCCTGTGCGCGCAGGCCGGTGCGTCGGCTGTGCGCGATGGCCGGCCGGGGCCGGGGCCGGGGTCGGTGGTCAGCGTGCGGCCTGGCCCCTATGCAGGCCTGTGCGCGGGCCTGTGCGCGGGCCTGTGCGCGGGCATGTGAGCGGGCATGTGAGCGGGCATGTGAGCGGGCGGGGCGGGCGGCCGATCAATGCAGCGTGTCGCTGGGCCCACGGCCCGGGGCCTCGGAGCGGCGCTTGTTGCGCGCATCGAAGGCGGTGGGGCGGTAGACGTTGCCCTCCCAGTGGCCGTCGCGGGCGCGGCGGATCAGGGCCTCGGCCTCGCGGGCGGCGCGCTTCTCGGCCTCGCGCTGCGCGGCGCGCTGGCGCATGCGGCGCCACAAGCCGACCAGGCCGCCACCCGTCCCGGCCGTGGTGCGGCCGGCTGCCGGGGGCTGGGCCTTGAGGGTGCCGCGCAAGGGCTGGGCCGCCGGGCCGGGGCCTGCGCCGGCTGCGTGCCGGCCGCGGGCTGCCGGCTGCGCTGTGGTGGCGCCGCGGCGCGTGAGTCGCCGCGTCAGCCGCATCCAGCTGCGCTGCAGCGCGGCATCCAGCCGCGCCCGTCGTCGCGCGCCCAGCGCCAGTCGGGCCAGGGCCACCACACACAGGGCCAGCACGAAGCCGGCGAACAGGGGCTCGATCATGTCGGCGCAGCGGTCGGGCCGCGGTGGCCCGCAGCGGGGCTGCGGGTGGCCGCGACGAAGGTCGGAGGGGCATGCTACGCGCGGTCGCCCGGCTGGTCACCGGGTCTGGCCCCGACTGCGGGGCAGGCCGGCAAGGCGACACGGTGCGCGGGCCGGGCGGCTCCGCACGGTGGCACCGCACATCGGCAAGCGGCCTGCCCACGGGCCGCCGGCGCCGCTGCGCGGGGCCTCGGGATCTTCCCTGCTTGTCCGCCCGCTTTCCGCCCGTTGTGCGCCCGTTGTGCGCCCATTGCGTGCCCGTTGTCCGCGCTCCGTCGGCCGCGCGCCGCCCCGGCCGCCACGAGGCCACATGGCATCATGGACCGCATGCCCGCCCTGCAGCCCGCCCCCGCCGTCGTCACCTGGCGTGCGCTGCTGCTCGGTGCGGCGGCGCTGCTGCTGGTGCTGGGCGCGCTCACCGTGGCCGCGGCGCATTGGGTGTGGACGCATGGCGTGGCCCATGTGTCGCTCAAGGAGCAGCCGGTGCAGGTGCGGCTGCCGCCGGAGCTGGCGGTGCGGGCCGCCGTCGATGAGGCAGTGGTCGTGCGCATCGACCAGACGCTGCCGGTGCGCGTGCCCATCCGCCAGGACCTGTCCATCCCGCTGACCGAGCCCATCGCGCTGCAGGTGGCGCTGCAGACCAGCGTGCCGGTGGCCTTCGACGTGCCGGTGGAGCAGATGCTGGAGGTGGACCAGATCGTCGAGCTGGACACCAAGGTGAGCACCCGCTTCATGGGCCTGCCGGTCAGCCTGCCGATCAAGGGCCGGGTGCCGGTGAAGGCGCGCGTGCCCATCGTCATGACCATCCCGGTGCGGCAGACGCTGCCGCTGTCCATCAGCGCGCCGGCCAGCGTGCGCCTGGCCGAGCCGCTGCAGGCGCGCATCGACACGGTGATCGACACGCAGGTGCCGCTGCGCCAGACCCTGCGCCTGCCGGTGACCGCGCCGGTGCAGGCCACGCTGCGCTTCCCGCAGCAGACGGTGCAGGCGGGGCTGCAGGCGCTGGACCTGAGCCTGCCCTTCGATGCGATACGGCTGGTCGATCGGCCCACCGCAGGCGGCGTGGTGCCGGCATCGGCCCCGGCCAGATGAGCAGCCCGCCGAGCACCGCGACGGCCACCGCCCGGCTGCCCTGGCACCGCCGCCCGGTGCGGCTGCGTGACCTGATCGTGGTGCTCATGGCCACCGCGCTGATCTGGCTGGTGCTGGCGCTGACGCTGCTCATCGCGCTGCGCGAGCGCCTGCAGGATCCGGCCAGCGACCCCTGGCAGGCGGCCGTGGCGCTGCGCGGCCTGCCCATCACCTTCACCCTGCCCGACGGCCTGCTGGCCGAGGCCCGGCTGCAGCAGCAGGTGCCGGCCCGGCTGCAGCTGCGCCCGCAGCTGGCCGTGCCCATCGACCAGGTGCTGAGCGTGCGGCTGGGCGGCTCATCGCCGGCCCAGGCCGAGCGCGGCGAGCCGGCGCAGCATGGCAGGCCCGGCTTGAACGGCGAGCCCATCGCGCTGCAGGCCCGTGCGCGCATCGACACCGTGGTCGACGTGGACACGCGCTTTCGCGTGCAGCAGTCCATCGCCGTGGACACGCTGCTGGATGCCCAGGTGCAGCTGGTGTCGTGGCTGGCGCCGTTCCCCGTGCAAGTGCCGGTGAAGCTGAGCGTGCCGGTGGACGTGCAGGTGCCGGTCAGGGCGCGGCTGCCGGTCCACATCGACGCGCCGGTGCAGGCGCGGCTGGACGCGCCGCTGCGCGTGCCGGTGCGCGCCACGCTGCAGGTGCGGCCGGATGTGGCCGCCCTGCTGGAGGTGCGCGTGGTGGGCCAGACCGGCTTTCGCGTGCTGCCGCCCGCGCCCACGCTGCAGGCGCTGCTGGAGCAGGCCGACCTGCGCATCGGCCGCGGCGATGTGCGCATCGGGCTGCGTGATGAGCGCACCGGGCCGGCGCAGGCTGCACCTCCTGCTGTGCCTGCAGGTTCTGCATCCGCACCGCCTGCACCCGCACCGCCTGCACCCGCGCGGCCCGTATCACCCGCACGCTGAGCCGGGCCGGCCTCCGCCCGCCGGCGGCTACATCGCCACCAGGTTCTGCTTGACCGCGTAGAGCGCAACCTCCACATCGTTGCGGGTGCCGGTCTTCTCCAGGATGCGGGCGCGGTAGGTGCTGACGGTGTTGGGCGACAGGGCCAGCTGCTCGGCGATCTGGCCCACGCTGCGGCCTTGCGCCAGCAGGCTGAAGACCTGGAACTCGCGGTGCGACAGGGCCTCGCGCGGGGCCCGCTCGGGCTGCACGGTCAGCGACGCGGCCAATGCCTCGGCCACGGAGGGTGTCAGTGCACGCCGCCGGCCGCGGCCTTCTTCAGCGCGGTCAGCAGCTCGTCGGCATCGGCATGCTTGTTGAGGTAGCCGGCCGCACCCAGCTTGAGGCAGCGCACGGCGTACTGTTTGTCCGGATAGGTGCTGAGCATCAGCACCGGCAGGCGCGGGTACTCGGCCTTGAGCTGGCGCAGCACGTGCAGGCCGTCGCGCTGGGGCAGGGCGATGTCGAGCAGCACCACGTCCAGCAATGTTGTGTGGGGGATGGCGTGGACGATGGCGCGTGCATCAGCTCGCGCACCCGGCCGATGCAGGCCGGGCCGCTGTCGGCCTCGGCCACCACGCCGAAGCCCGGCGCATCGGCCAGCGTCTGGCGCAGGCCCTGGCGCACGATCCGAAGGCATGCAGGATGGGGCAGTCGATTGCAAGCGCTGTGCCGGCTTGGTGCACGTGCCCTGCGCCGTGCGGGAGCCCGGCCCCGCAGCATGCGCCAGAGCCGAGGCGCCGCTGTGTGAGCTTCAGGCCGCCGCGAACGCCTGCTTCAGCGCCTGCGCGACGGCCGCATGCAGCTCGCCCGCCTCGGGCAGGAAGCGGCCCATGTTGATGAAGTCGTGGATCACGCCGGGCCAGATGCGCAGCTGCACCGGCACGCCCGCGGCCTGCAGCGCCTGGGCATACATCCGCCCGTCGTCGGCCAGCGCGTCGCACTCGGCCAGGCCGATCCAGGCCGGGGCCAGGCCGGCGTGGCTGGGCGCCAGCAGCGGCTGGCGGCGCCAGTCATAGGGCGTGGCCGGGTCCTTGTACTGCTGGTCGAACCAGGCCATCAGCTCGCGGCTGAGCAGCAGCTCGCGGCTGTAGGTGGCCAGCGACTCGGTCAGCTGGCTGGTCTGCACCGAGGGGTAGATCAGTACCTGCAGCGCGAGCTTGAGCCCCGCATCACGCGCATGCAGCGCACAGGCCGCGGCCAGCGTGCCGCCGGCACTGTCGCCGCCCACGGCGATGCGCTGCGCATCCAACCCCAGCGTGGCGGCCTGCGCGGCCAGCCAGTCCAGCGCGGCGAAGCAGTCCAGGAAGGGCGCCGGGAACTTGTGCTCCGGCGCCAGCCGGTAGTCGATGGCCACCACCGCCGCGCCGCTGGCCTGGGCGATCTGCCGGCACATGGCCTCGCAGGTCTCGATGCTGCCGATGACGAAGCCGCCGCCATGCAGGTACAGCAGCACCGGCTGCGGCCGGGCGGCATCGCGCGGCTGGTCCGACCACAGCCGCGCGCGCAGCGCAGCGCCATGCGGCGTGGGGATGGAGAAGTCCTCCACCCGCGCCAGCGCCGGGCCGGGCGTGGCCATCGTCTGCACGCTGACCAGGTAGCCCATGCGCGCCTGCTCGATGGGCAGCGTGTGGATGGGCGGGAAGCCCGCCTGGCGGATCTTCTCCAGCAGGTGGCGGGCGGCGGGGGTGAGCGGGTGATGGGACATGGCGCAAGGCGGCGCGTGGGGACCACGGCGCGGCGGGGTGATGAGGCAAGCGCCGATTATCGAAACCGCCCGCGTAGCCTGCCGTGCTGGCTTGCCCCGGGGGGCGATCCCGCTGTGCAGCAGGCGGCGCGCTACAGGGCTACAGGGTCAGCGCCATCGACGTCGTCTTGACGGCTGCGGCTGCGGCTGCGGCTGCGGCGGCAAGCCAGCACGCCCACCGTGCGCCCGTTGACCTCGATGGGCAGGGCCAGGAAGGCCACCGTCTCCGCCGGCAGCCGCTCACGCGGCACCGCGCGGCGCAGGAACAGCGGCTCGGCATCGAAGTCCTGCACCACATGCGGCTGCCCGCTGGCCAGCACCCGGCCGGTGATGCCGTCGCCCGGCGCATAGCTCCGGCGCGCCATCTCCTCACGCGTCAGGTCATAGGCATGGCGGATCGAGGCGGCCCGCCGCCGCGGTGCGCGGCTGCCCTCAGCCATGCACAGCCCGCAGCCGCCCGCGGCGCCCGACGGGGGGCCTGGTTGATCGCCTGGTGGATCGCCAGATTGATGGCCAAGTTGATGGTCAAGTTGAGGGCCCACCCGGTCGCCAAGTCGCTTGCCAAGCTGCTCGCCCGGCGGCTCTCCTGCCTGCTCGGCCACTTGCTCTTCCAGCAGATCGCACAACACGATGCGCCCGCGGTTGAGCCCCAGCAGCTCCGACATCAGGTGCAGCATCTCGCGCATCACCACCTCGGTAGCCAGGCTGCGGCCGATCAGCCACATCACCTCGCTCATCAGCAGCAGCTCCTGCGCCCGCCAATGCGGATCCGCAGCCGGCGCATCGGCCACGGCAGGGGGCAGCAAGCCAGGTGGTGGGCATGGTGCGGGCCATGCAAGTTGCCGGCCAGCTGTCGCCGGATCAGCCGTTAACCGCAAGTCGCTTGCCGCCGACCCGCCGAGCGAAGCCTCGGGCCCCCTGGCCGCGCGCCTGAGCGCAGCCGAGAAGCGCAGCGCGGGCGGCGGCGCGCGCCAGCGCACACCGTTGAACTGACTCGCCGTGGATGTCCGAGCGCAGCGAACGCCGCAGGCGTGAGCGAAGCGAGTTCCACGGCGCGCCGCCCGCGCGAGCATCGCAGGGCACCCTCGCGTCAGCGAGGGCAAGCGCTTGAAGCGCGGCCAGGGGGCCCGGGGCTTCGCCCGCTCCACGGGCGCAAGTACGCCACCAGCCCCGTCACCGAGAAGCGAGAAGCCTCACCCCGCCCGCCAAACCAGGCAGTCCGCAGGCACCGCTCAAGGCGCCGTCACCCGCACCTCCACCCGCATCCCCCGGCCGGTCTCCACCTGCCTGGTGGACAACAGCCCCCGCTCCTCGCGCACGCTGCTGCCGCCCGACTCCGCCAGCGTCACCCACTGCCCCAGCGGCACCGCCAGCGTCGTCAGGACCCGGGCCGATTCCACTGCGCCCACCGCGCCCACCGCGCCCGGCGGCAGCGCCTCTCCCCGCGCCGCCCGCGTCTCGGCCACTGCCCGCTCCCAGCGGCTGGCCATCCCCGGCTGTGTCAGGCGAGACGACTCGCTCACCACCTCCAGCGTCACTGGCGCCGAGCCGCCGGGCCACGACGGGCGCACCGCAAAGCCCTGGCCGGCCTCGACGAACACGGTGGTCGGTGCCGCCTGCACGCCCTGCGGCGTCACCCAGGCCTGCCACAGCTGCAGCGGCATGCTCTGGCCCATGCGGATGCTGGCCGACGCACCGCTCATCACCCGCACCTGCTGCACCGCCGACGCGCTGCTGCGCGTGCTGCGCACCTGCACGCCGCCGCGCAGCCCGCCCGTCACCCGGCCGTCGCTGTGCACCACCACCGAGCCGC
The DNA here is from genome assembly GCA_016219375.1 of Burkholderiales bacterium. Taxonomy (GTDB): domain Bacteria; phylum Pseudomonadota; class Gammaproteobacteria; order Burkholderiales; family Burkholderiaceae_C; genus Aquabacterium. Next base: position 82,996 of record JACRNC010000008.1, on the reverse strand, counting down.
GGTCCACTCCCAGTTGGTCGGCGTCCAACTGCCGGTCGTCCACTTGGCGCAGCTCGATCAGCAGATTGCGCGCCTGCAGCGCCGGCGCCTGGGCCCACGCGCCGCCCACGCCGCCCAGCAGGCCGGCCGCCACGCCCAAGCACAGGCCGCAGGCCCGCCCCGCTGGGGCCACAGCCGCCCGCGGCTTCGCCCGGCCCGCTGCGGCGAGGCCCGGCCCCTGCACCGGCCCCTGCACCGCGCAGCCCGCGCGCGCTCCCAGCCCCGCCCGCCAGCCGCTCATCCCGCCACCTGCTCCGTGCATTCCGCCGCTCCTGGTGTGCCGGGCTTCACGCCCGGCGCGGACAAACCCCCGCCGCAGCCGCCATCGCCGCCGGCAGGCTCAAGCCCTTGCCCCTGCGCGCCGATATGCGACCCAGGCCCGGCCATCGCCGGCTCCACCACAACAACCCATCCGCGCCCCCGACGAGGCCCCAAGGAGGCTTGCTCATGCAGCTCGACGCCCTGTTCAAACAACCTCAGTCGCTGCCGGCCGTGCCGAAGATCGTGCATGAGCTCATCGACAGTTTCAACAGCGAGGACATCTCCATCGATGCCATCGCCCGCAAGCTGGCGGCCGACCCGGTGCTGTCCGCCCGGCTGCTGCGCCTGGCCAACTCGGCCTACTACCACGTCTCGCGCACGGTGGGCACGGTGGACGACGCCATCGCCATGCTGGGCTTCGTGACGGTGCGCACGCTGGTCATCAGCTCCGGCCTGACCAACGGCTTCAAGAACATGCCCGGCATGGACCTCAAGGCCTTCTGGCGCTACAGCCTGCACACCGCAGCGGTGTCCCGCTGGCTGGCCAAGGCCACGCATGCCAACGGTGATCTCGCCTTCACCGTCGGCCTCATGCACGGCATCGGCCAGCTCGTCATGCATGCCGGCATGCCCGAGCAGATGCTCAAGGTGGACAAGCTGGCCTCGCCGCTGGACCCGCGCCGCAGCGATATCGAGGTCCAGTCCTTCGGCTACGACTTCGCCCGCGTCGGCGCCGAGCTGGCGCGCCAGTGGCGCTTCCCGCCAGCCTTCGTCGAGGCCATCGCCGGCCATGTCGCGCCGCTGCAGCACACGCCGTTCGACCCTATGGCCGCGGTGCTGCACCTGGCCGCCTGGCGCGCCCGTGCCGAGGCCTCGCAGCTGACCGAGGCCGAGATGGTGGCCACCGTCCCCGAGGCCGTCTCCGCCCGCCTGGGTATCACCACCGACCTGCTGGTGCACAAGATGCCGCCGCTGAGCGAACTGGCCGCGGGGCTGGAGGCGATGATCGACTGAGGCCCGGGGCGGCCCAGGATCAAGCGCTCATCGCCAGCCGCTCGCGCGGCGCGGCCGTCCCGCCGGCCTCGTCGCCACGCGCATGCGCCAGCCGGTAGGCGATCCAGCCCACGCAGGCGGCCAGCGCCAGGTGGCGCACCGAATGGCCGCTCAGCCGCTCGCCGCTGGCGGCCCAGATCGGTGCATCGGCCAAGTCCACCGCCTGCGCCACGACGAAGCTCAGCAGCGAGCGCATCCAGTCGCCGCGCGTCAGCAGGCTGCCTGAGAGCGTCCACGCGCCGGCGGCCACCAGCAGCGTGGGCATGAACTCCAGCCACAGCAGCGGGCGCAGGTCGCCCACGCCGTGCAGGCGCAGCGTCAGCAGCCACCACACGCCGCCCATCGCCGCCAGCACCAGCGCGCCGGCCAGCACCCAGGGCCGGCCCCAGCGCGCATCCACGCGCTCGGCCAGGAAGGCGCACGACATCAGCGCGCAGGCGGCCGATTTCGGCATCTGATCCCAGACGAACATCGCGTCGCCCGGCGCCCAGTGATAGGCCATGCCGCCCAGCGTGGCCAGCATCTGGCAGGCGAAGAACAGCGCCCAGGCCGGCCGCAGCGCGTCGTGCCCGCGCAGCGCGGCCAGCCGCCACAGGCCCCACACGCCCAGCGGCAGCAGCGGCAGATGGGTCAGCACGTTGACCGCGTTCGGGACGCCGGCCCAGGCCCGCACGTCCGCATGTGCGTGCGCATGCCCGCCCAGTGCCACCGGCCCCCAGGCCAGCAGGCCCATCACCGTGGCCGCCGCCATCGCGCCCAGCAGGGCCACCGTGGCCCGGCGGGCCAGCGGTGGCGACAAGGGCGGCGGCAAGGGTGGCGACAGCGACGGCGAGAGCGATTCTTGCGGTTGGGCGGCCATCGGCGAAAAGTGAGCGGCGCTTCGACGCGCCGCGACGGAGCAAGGCCAGTCAGGCGCAGCCGCCTGCCGGAGCAGACCGCTGCGGACGGGCGCCGCAATGGCGGCGGCCAGGCGACGTGCGGTACGGCCCTGAGCGGCCGCATCCCGGGGATCGGCCAGTTTCTGCCCCCACCAGGCGCGCCGCAAGTACCCCTGAGGGGCGTAGACCTGATGGAGCCTGCCGGGCCCGGGAAGGACTGCCCCTGTCGGTTGGCCGGCCGGCCCGGAAAAGACAGAGCCCGCCCGATGGCTGGCGGGCCCGGAAAAGACAAACCCCGCCGGGTGGCGGGGTTTGGGGTGGCAGCCGTCGGGCCGTGTGGCCCGGGCCGCCAGGGTGCAGCCACCGCGCCGGCAGCGCGGTGGTGCAGCCGGGTGCCGCGATCAGTTGCGGGCGCGGGTGCCGACGACCTCGATTTCCACGCGGCGGTTCTGCGCGCGGCCGGACTTGGTCTTGTTGTCGGCCACCGGCTGGGCTTCGCCCTTGCCTTCGGTGTAGACGCGGTTGGCTTCGATGCCCTTGCTCACCAGGTAGGACTTCACGGCCTCGGCGCGGCGCACCGACAGCTTCTGGTTGTAGGCATCGGTGCCCACGCTGTCGGTGTGGCCGACGGCGATGATCACTTCCAGGTTGATGCCCTGCACCTTGCCGGCCAGGTCGTCCAGCTTGGCCTTGCCTTCGGGCTTGAGCACAGCCTTGTCGAAGTCGAAGAAGGCGTCAGCAGCGTAGGTCACCTTCTCGGTGGTCGGCGCAGCCGGGGCGGGGGCGGGGGCCGGAGCCGGGGCGGGCGCTGGAGCAGCAGCCGGGGCCGGGGCCGGAGCGGCCGGCACGGGCACGCCGTCGCAGCCCTGCACGCCGGTCTGCGGCGTCCAGAAGTTGTCGCGCCAGCACAGTTCGTTGGTGCCGTTCTTCCACACGGTGCCGTCGGAGCCCCTCCAGTTGTCGACGGTCTGCGCCATGGCGCTCGAAGCGGCGGCGGCCAGCGTCACGGTGGCGAAGAGGGCGCCGACCTTGTTGAGTTTCTTCATGGTTCTCCTCACAAGAAAGTGCAGCGGACTGCAAGAAAGACGAAACGAAATTCGGTGATTTCGCCGCCGAAAACCGCCGGTTTAACCACCCGAATTAGCGGGGAAAAGGGTCGAAATCATTGTGCCACACCGGGTGTTTCACTCAAGGATGGCGCTCCGGCACGAGCCTAGAGCACCCCGTTTGTTGCTGACGAACGACAAGACGGCCAATGCTTGTCGGACCCGGCTGACAGCCCCCGTCCCACCCGGCCGATTCCCGTGGGCTCCGGCTGCCGGGCTGCGGGCAAACCGCGAGCCCGTGACCCCCGGGGCGGCCCCCTGCGGTCTTCTAGAATGTCGGGTTTCGCCCCGGCGCGCCCAGCCGCCCGGGAGCCCGTTTCCGGCCGCCACTTGCGCGGCCAGCGCAGCGGCTGCGCCGCGCCGGACCATCCATGACCCAGTTCGCCAAGGAAACCCTGCCCATCAGCCTCGAAGAGGAGATGCGGCGTTCCTACCTCGATTACGCGATGAGCGTGATCGTCGGCCGGGCCCTGCCCGATGCCCGCGACGGGCTCAAGCCCGTGCACCGGCGTGCGCTCTACGCCATGCACGAGCAGAACAACGACTGGAACCGGCCGTTCCGCAAGAGCGCGCGCATCGTCGGCGACGTGATGGGTAAGTACCACCCGCACGGCGACAGCGCGATCTACGACACCATCGTGCGCATGGCCCAGCCCTTCTCGCTGCGCCACATGCTGGTCGATGGCCAGGGCAATTTCGGCTCGGTCGACGGCGACAACGCCGCGGCCATGCGGTACACCGAGATCCGCCTGACCAAGATCGCCCACGAGATGCTGGCCGACATCGACAAGGAGACGGTCGATTTCGTGCCCAACTACGACGGCTCGCTGCAGGAGCCGTCCGTGCTGCCCAGCCGGCTGCCCAACCTGCTGGTCAACGGCTCCGGCGGCATCGCGGTGGGCATGGCCACCAACATCCCGCCGCACAACCTCAACGAGGTGGTGGACGCCTGCCTGCATCTGCTGAAGAACCCCGAGGCGTCGCTCGACGAGCTGATGGAGATCATCCCGGCGCCCGACTTCCCCACCGGCGGGATCATCTACGGCCTCTCGGGCGTGCGCGACGGCTACCGCACCGGCCGCGGCCGCGTGGTCATGCGCGCCAAGTGCCACTTCGAGGACATCGGCAAGGGCGACCGCCAGGCCATCATCGTCGATGAGATCCCGTATCAGGTAAACAAGAAGAGCCTGCTGGAGCGCATCGCCGAGCTGGTCAACGACAAGAAGATCGAGGGCATCAGCCACATCCAGGACGAGTCCGACAAGTCCGGCATGCGGGTGGTGATCGAGCTCAAGCGCGGCGAGGTGCCCGAGGTCATCCTCAACAACCTCTACAAGCAGACCCAGCTGCAGGACACCTTCGGCATCAACATGGTGGCGCTGATCGACGGTCAGCCCAAGCTGTGCAACCTGAAGGACCTGGTCGAGATCTTCCTGGAGCACCGCCGCGAGGTGGTGACCCGGCGCACGGTCTACGAGCTGCGCAAGGCGCGCGAGCGCGGCCATGTGCTCGAAGGGCTGGCCGTGGCGCTGGCCAACATCGACGAGTTCATCGAGATCATCAAGAACTCGCCCACGCCGCCGGTGGCCAAGGCCGCGCTGATGGACAAGAGCTGGGATTCGTCCCTGGTGCGCGAGATGCTCGCCCGCGCCGAGGGCGAGACGCCCGGCGGGCGCGAGGCCTTCCGCCCCGAGGGCCTGCCCGCGCACTACGGCATGCAGCCGGATGGGCTCTACCGCCTCTCCGACGACCAGGCCGGCGAGATCCTGCAGATGCGCCTGCAGCGCCTCACGGGCCTGGAGCAGGACAAGATCATCGGCGAGTACAAGGACGTGATGGCGCAGATCGCCGATCTGCTGGACATCCTCGCCAAGCCCGAGCGGGTGACGATCATCATCGCGGAAGAGCTGACTGCGCTGAAGGCCGAGTTCGGCCAGACGAAGGTGGGAGCGCGCCGCTCGACCATCGAGCACAACGCGCAGGAGCTGGGCACCGAGGACCTGATCACGCCCACCGACATGGTGGTCACGCTCTCGCACACCGGCTACATCAAGAGCCAGCCGCTGGGCGAGTACCGCGCGCAGCGCCGCGGCGGGCGCGGCAAGCAGGCCACGCAGACCAAGGAAGACGACTGGATCGACCAGCTCTTCATCGCCAACACGCACGACTACATCCTGTGCTTCTCCAACCGCGGCCGGGTCTACTGGCTCAAGGTCTGGGAGGTGCCGCAGGGCTCGCGCAACAGCCGTGGCAAGCCGATCGTGAACATGTTCCCGCTGCAGCCCGACGAGAAGATCACCGTCGTGCTGCCGCTCACGGGCGAGTTCCGCAGCTTCCCGGCCGATCACTACGTCTTCATGTCCACCGCCAAGGGCACGGTGAAGAAGACGGCGCTCGATGAGTTCAGCAACCCGCGCAAGGCCGGCATCATCGCCGTGGACCTGGACGAGGGCGACTTCCTCATCGGCGCGGCGCTCACCGACGGCAAGCACGACGTGATGCTGTTTTCCGACGGCGGCAAGGCCGTGCGGTTCGACGAGAACGACGTGCGGCCGATGGGCCGGCAGGCGCGCGGCGTGCGCGGCATGATGCTGGAGGAGACGCAGAGCGTCATCGCCATGCTGGTGGCCGAGCAGGACGACGGCAGTCCCACGCCGGTCAGCGTGCTCACCGCCACCGAGAACGGCTACGGCAAGCGCACCAGCATCATCGAGTACACCCGCCACGGCCGCGGAACCAAAGGCATGATCGCCATCCAACAATCCGAGCGCAACGGCCGCGTCGTGGCCGCCACGCTGGTGCGTCCGGAAGACGAGATCATGCTGATCACCGACCGCGGCGTGCTGGTGCGCACCCGCGTGTCCGAGATCCGTGAACTGGGCCGGGCCACGCAGGGCGTGACGCTCATCTCCCTGGACGAAGGCTCCAAGCTCAGCGGCTTGCAGCGCATCGTCGAAAACGACGCTCAAGGTGACGCCGTCGGCGACACCGGCGACGACACCGCAATGGAAGAGACCCCGCAATGACGTTTTTCCGTCCCGCTCTGAAGTCCATCCTGGCCGCCGGCCTGATCGCCGCCACCGCGGTGGCCGGCGCCCAGGCCGCACCGGCCTCCACTGCCAAGAAGGAGCTGGTGCAAAAGCTCCTGACGCTGCAGCAGCCGGGCGTCGAGGCCTTGGCGCGCAACATCGCCGAGCGCCCGGCCCAGCAGCTGTGGCAGGGTGCGCTGCAGGCCATCCAGACCAAGGTGCCGGCCGAGAAGCGCGAGGCCGCGGCCAAGCAGGTGCAGGCCGATCTCACCAAGTTCGTCAACGAGGCCACGCCCATCATCCGTGACCGCGCCGTCAAGCTCATGCCCACCACCATCGGCCCGGTGCTGGAGCAGGAGATGACCGAAGACGAGCTCAAGCAGGTCATCGCCTGGCTCGAGTCGCCGGTCAGCAAGAAGTTCGGCGAGCTGCAGCCCGACATGACCAATGCGCTGATCAAGGCCCTGCTGCCTGACGCCGCGCCGGTGATCGATCCCAAGCTCAAGCAGCTGGAGCAGCAGGTGGCCAAGACCCTGGGCATCCCGCTGCAGAACGCGCCCGCCAACAACGGCAACGCCGGCAAGGCGCCCGCCAAGAAGTAAGAACCTCTCGCAAGCCGCGCCCCGCGCTGTGGGCGCGGCCCGGGCCGACACGATGACGCGACCCTACAACTTCTCCGCCGGCCCGGCGGCCCTGCCCGAAGCCGTGCTGCGGCAGGCCGCAGACGAGATGCTCGACTGGCACGGCAGCGGCATGGGCGTGATGGAGATGAGCCATCGCGGCCGTGAGTTCATGTCCATCGCGCAGGCGGCCGAGTCCGACCTGCGCGAGCTGCTGGCCGTGCCGGCCAGCCACCGCATCCTCTTCATGCAGGGCGGCGCGATCGGGCAGAACGCCATCGTGCCGCTGAACCTGTCGCAGGGTGGGGTGGCGGACTATGTCGTCTCCGGCTCCTGGTCCAAGAAGTCGTACAAGGAAGCGGCCCGCTACTGCCGCCCGCAGCTGGCGGCCACCAATGAAGAGGATGGCCAGCACACCCGCTTGCCCGCGCCGCAGACCTGGCGGCTGAGCGACGACGCGGCCTACGTGCACCTGTGCAGCAACGAGACCATCCACGGGCTGGAATGGCATGAGTTGCCCGACCTGCAGGCCCTGGGCTCGCGCGCGCCGCTGGTGATCGACTGCTCCTCGCACATCCTGTCGCGCCCGGTGGACTGGTCTCGCGTGGCCGTGGCCTACGGCGGCGCGCAGAAGAACATCGGCCCCGCCGGGCTGACGCTGGTCATCGTGCGCGAGGACCTGCTGGGCCGCGCGCTGCCGATCTGCCCGTCGGCCTTCGACTACCAGGTGGTGGCCGAGCACGACTCCATGTACAACACGCCGCCCACCTACGCGATCTACATCGCCGGGCTGGTGTTCCAGTGGATCAAGGGCTTCGCCTTCGAGGGCCGCACCGGGCTGGCCGCGATCGAGGCACAGAACATCGCCAAGGCGCGGCTGCTCTACGGCGCGCTCGATGACTCCGGCTGGTACGTGACCCGCGTGGCGAGCGAGGCGCGCTCGCGCATGAACGTGCCGTTCTTCCTGCCCGATGCGCGGCTGGAAGAGGCCTTCCTGGCCGGTGCCCGCGAGGCCGGCCTGCTGCAGCTCAAGGGCCACAAGTCGGTCGGCGGGCTGCGCGCCAGCCTCTACAACGCCATGCCGCTGGCCGGGGTGCAGGCGCTCGTGGCCTACCTGCAGGACTTCCAGCGTCGTCATGGCTGATCAACCCGCCTCCGCCGCCGCGCCGGCCCCGCACGACCTGGGCAGCCTGCGCACGCAGATCGACGCGCTCGACCGCCAGCTGCTGGCCCTGCTCAACCAGCGCGCCGCGCTGGCGCTGGAGGTCGGCGAGATCAAGAAGCGCGAGGGCTCGCCCGTCTTCCGCCCCGAGCGCGAGGCCCAGGTCATCGACGGCCTGAAGGCTGCCAACCCCGGGCCGCTGAAGAACGAGAGCGTCGCGCCCATCTGGCGCGAGATCATGTCGGCCTGCCGCGCGCTGGAGTCGCCCACGCGCGTGGCCTACCTGGGCCCGGCCGGCACCTTCAGCGAGGAGGCCGCGCTCGGCTTCTTCGGCTCGTCCATCCTGCGCGTGCCCGGCGGCAACATCGACGAGGTGTTCCGCGCCACGGCCGCGGGTGCGGCGGACTTCGGCATCGTGCCGGTGGAGAATTCCACCGAGGGCATGGTCGCCCGCTCCCTGGACCTGTTCCTGAGCACCCCGCTTGCCATCGTCGGCGAGACCAGCCTGCCGGTGCGCCACAACCTGCTGCGCCGCCAGCCCGGCCGCGACGGCATCCGCGCCGTCTGCGCCCATCCCCAGGCCCTGGCCCAGTGCCACGCCTGGCTCAGCCGCCACCTGCCGGATGCCGAGCGCCGCCCGGTGGACAGCAATGCCGAAGGCGCCCGCCTGGCCGCCGCCGACGAGGGCCTGGCCGCCATCGCCAGCACCCGCGCAGCCAGCGAATACGGCCTGCACGTCATCGATGCGGCGATCCAGGACGACCCGCACAACCGCACCCGCTTTGCCGTGGTGGCGCTGCCCGGCACCCACCCGCAGCCCAAGCCTTCGGGCCATGACTGCACCAGCCTGGTCGTCTCGGTGGCCAACCGGCCCGGCGCGGTGCACGACATGCTGGTGCCGCTCAAGCGCCACGGCGTGTCGATGACGCGGCTGGAGTCGCGCCCGGCGCGCTCGGGCCAGTGGGAATACGTCTTCTACATCGACCTGGCCGGCCACCCCGACGAGCCGGCCGTGGCCGCCGCGCTGGACGAGCTGCGCGGCCAATGCTCCTTCTTCAAGCTGCTCGGCGCCTACCCGCTGGACACGCACTAGACCCGCACCGGACCGGACAGACCGACATGGCCACCCAGCGCCGCGCCGCCGCCCCCATGTTCAATCAGCTCGGCCTCATCGGCTGCGGGCTGATGGGCGGCTCCTTCGCGCTGGCGCTCAAGCAGGCCGGGCTGGTCGGCCGCGTGGTCGGCTACAGCAAGTCGCCGTCCACCGTGGAGAAGGCCCGTCGCCTGGGCGTGATCGACGTGGCGGCGGAGTCCGCGCTGCTGGCTGTTTCCGGCTCGGACATCGTGCTCATCGCCGTGCCGGTGGCCGCCACCGAAGCCACCTTCAAGGCCATCCGCCACCTGGTGGAGCCCGGCATGCTGGTGATGGACGTGGGCAGCACCAAGGCCGACGTGGTCGCCGCGGCCAAGCGCGTGCTGCGCGAGCGCTCTGCCTGCTTCGTGCCCGCCCACCCGATCGCCGGCAAGGAGCATGCGGGCGTGGAGCATGCCGACGGCCAGCTCTACGCCGGCCGCCAGGTCATCCTGACGCCCGCTCCCCAGACCGACCCCGACCTGGTGCAAAAGGCCACCGACGTCTGGGCCGCCATCGGCTGCCAGGTGCTCAAGATGCGGCCGGAGAACCACGACGCCGCCTATGCCGCGGTCAGCCACCTGCCGCACCTGCTGGCCTTCGCCTTCTTCCAGGCGATCGCCGGGCAGCCGGCGGGCAAGGACTATCTGCAGCTCGCCGGCACGGGCTTTCGTGATTTCACCCGCATCGCGGCCAGCGACCCGGCCGTCTGGCGCGACATCCTGATGGCCAACCGCGAAGAGGTGCTGCGGCAGTCGGCGCTGTTCCGCGCGGTGCTCGACGACTTCGAGTCCTGCATGCGCGAAGCCAAGCCCGACGCGCTGGAAGAGCGCATCCGCCGCGCCTCGCAGGCGCGCGCCCACTGGCATCTCGGCGGCCGCGGCCGCCGCGAGGGCTAGCGCGCCGGCTCCTGCTTCGCGCCCGCTGCCGGCCGGCACCCCCAGCGCCCGGACGCCGCTTCGACGCCTCTGCCGACGCCTCTCCCGACGCATCCCCAGCCGCCGCGCCGCCCTCCGATCACTCCGATGTACACCACCGCCCATCTCGATCTTCCCCCGCTGGTTGGCGTGAGCGGCAGCGTGCGCCTGCCCGGCTCCAAGAGCATCTCCAACCGGGTGCTCCTGCTGGCCGGCCTGAGCGAGGGCACCACCCGCGTGGTGGACCTGCTGGCCTCGGACGACACCCGCGTCATGCTCGACGCCCTGCGCGCCTTGGGCTGCGCCATCGTGCCCGACGGCGACGCACTGCTGATCACCGGCCTGGGCGGGCGGCTGCACGCGCGCGAGGCCAGGCTCTTCCTGGGCAATGCCGGCACGGCCATGCGCCCGCTGACCGCTGCGCTGGCTCTGCTGGCCGCCGACCAGGGCGGCGTGTTCGAGCTCAGCGGCATCGCACGCATGCACGAGCGGCCCATCGGCGATCTGGTCGAGGCGCTGCGCCCGCTGGGCTGCCGCATCGACTACCTGGGCAACCCGGGCTATCCGCCGCTGCGCCTGGCGCCCGGCACGCTGCAGCTGGGCGCGCCCATCCGCGTGCGCGGCGATGTGTCCAGCCAGTTCCTCACCGCGCTGCTGCTGGCCCTGCCGCTGGTGGCGCGCGAGCGCGACCTGGTGGTGGAGGTCATCGGCGAGCTGATCTCCAAGCCCTACATCGAGATCACGCTCAACCTGCTGCGGCGCTTCGGCATCGCCGTGCAGCGCGAAGGCTGGCAGCGCTTCACCATCCCGCGCGGCAGCGCCTACCGCTCGCCGGGCGAGATCCCGGTAGAGGGCGATGCCTCGTCCGCGTCCTACTTCATCGCCGCCGGCGCCATCGCCGCCATCGGCGCGCCGCTGCGCATCGAGGGCGTGGGCGAATCGTCCATCCAGGGCGACATCCGCTTCGTGGAGGCTGCGCGCGCGATGGGGGCCGACATCACCAGCGAGGCCAATGCGCTGAACGTCAAGCGCGGTGCCTGGCCGCTCAAGGCCATCGAGCTCGACTGCAATGCCATCCCCGACGCCGCGATGACGCTGGCCGTGATGGCCCTCTATGCCCAGGGCACCACGCGGCTGACCAACATCGCCAGCTGGCGCGTCAAGGAGACCGACCGCATCGCCGCGATGGCCACGGAGCTGCGCAAGCTGGGCGCCACCGTGCAGGCCGGCGACGACTTCATCGCCGTCACGCCGCCCGAGCGCTGGCGTGCCGCCAGCATCCACACCTACGACGACCACCGCATCGCCATGTGCTTCTCGCTGGCGGCCTTCAACCCGCTGGCGCCGGTCACCCATGCGATGGCGGTGCGCGGGGCCGAGGTCTATCAGCTCTCACCCGGCCAAGGCCCGCAGGCGCTGCCAGTGCGCATTGAAGATCCCAAGTGCGTGGGCAAGACCTATCCGGACTACTTCGAGCACCTGTTCCAGGTCGCCCAGGCCCGGGCCGAGGACATCCCGGTGCTGACGGTGGACGGCCCCACCGCATCCGGCAAGGGCACGCTGGCCGGCGAGCTGGCCGACCGGCTGGGCTTCCACCTGCTCGACTCGGGCTCGCTCTACCGCGCCACGGCGCTGGCTGCGCTGCGCCGCGGCGTGCCCATCGACGACGAGGCCGCCGTGGCCCGCCTGGCCGGCGCGCTCAAGCTGCGCTTCGACGGCCCGCATGCCTGGCTGGATGGCGAGGAGGTCACCCACGCGCTGCGCGACGAGCTGGTCGGCCAGAGCGCCTCGCGCATCGCCGCCTTCCCGCTGGTGCGCCAGGCGCTGCACCAGCTGCAGCTGAGCTTTCGCCGCCTGCCCGGCCTGGTGGCCGACGGCCGCGACATGGGCACCGTGCTGTTCCCTGGCGCGCAGCTCAAGGTCTTCCTCACCGCCAGCACCGCCAGGCGGGCCGAGCGGCGCTATAACCAATTGATTTCCAAAGGGTTTCCTGCTAACCTCGACACCCTTTTGGCCGACCTTGAGGCGCGGGACGCACGCGACAAATCGCGCAGCGTCGCCCCGTTGAGGCCGGCCGAAGACGCCCGTCTGCTCGACAACTCGGAGATGAGCATCGACCAATCGGTCGAAGCCGTCCTGGCGTGGTGGGAGGCGGGCAAGCCCTTTGCGGCATCCGGCGCTGCGGCGCCTGAAGCCGGCTGAGGGGCCTTTCCCAGGCTCCGTCCTTTGCTGCGCCGCCGCCCGGCGGCCAGTCCGGCAGGTCTCTTGCGCCCCACGCAGGGCCTGCCCCGAAGGCCGGTTGTTCAACGCAACCGCTGCGCCCCTTGACGGGAGTCGCGGCCACTCCGCCGGGTGTATCCGGCCCATCAGGAAGCTTCCATGTCCCAAGTCCAAACCGCCTCGTCGCAAGGCTCCGAGTCCTTCGCCGCCCTCTTCGAGGAATCCCTGCAGCGCGCCAACATGCGCGCCGGTGAAGTCATCTCGGCCGAGGTGGTCCGCGTCGAGCACAACTTCGTGGTCGTCAACGCCGGCCTGAAGTCCGAGGCCTATGTGCCCATCGACGAATTCCGCAACGACCAGGGCGAGCTCGAAGTCCAGGTCGGCGACTTCGTCTCGGTGGCCATCGACGCCATCGAGAACGGCTACGGCGACACCATCCTGTCGCGTGACAAGGCCAAGCGCCTGGCCTCCTGGCTGTCGCTGGAAACCGCGCTGGAGTCCGGCGACTTCGTCACCGGCACCGTCTCCGGCAAGGTCAAGGGCGGCCTGACCGTGCTGGTCAACGGCATCCGCGCCTTCCTGCCCGGCTCGCTGATCGACACGCGCCCGGTCAAGGACATGAGCCCCTACGAGGGCAAGACGCTCGAGTTCAAGGTCATCAAGCTCGACCGCAAGCGCAACAACGTCGTGCTGTCGCGCCGTGCCGTGGTCGAAGCCTCGATGGGCGAAGAGCGCGCCAAGCTGCTGGAGACGCTGCGCGAAGGCGCCATCGTCCACGGCGTGGTCAAGAACATCACCGAATACGGTGCCTTCGTCGACCTGGGCGGCATCGACGGCCTGCTGCACATCACCGACATGGCCTGGCGCCGTGTCCGTCATCCGAGCGAAGTGGTCACTGTCGGCCAGGAGCTGGATGCCAAGGTCCTCAAGTTCGACGCCGAGAAGAACCGCGTCTCGCTGGGCCTCAAACAGATGGGCGACGACCCGTGGGTCGGCGTCTCGCGCCGCTACCCCAACGGCACGCGCCTGTTCGGCAAGGTCACCAACATCGCCGACTACGGTGCCTTCGTCGAGATCGAGCCGGGCATCGAAGGCCTGGTGCACGTCTCCGAGATGGACTGGACCAACAAGAACGTCGCCCCGTCCAAGGTCGTGTCCCTGGGCGAAGAGGTCGAGGTCATGGTCCTGGAGATCGACGAGGACAAGCGCCGCATCTCCCTGGGCATGAAGCAGTGCAAGCCCAACCCCTGGGACGACTTCGCCGCCACCTTCAAGCGCGGCGACCGCGTCAAGGGCCCGGTCAAGTCGATCACCGACTTCGGCGTGTTCGTCGGCCTGGCTGCCGGCATCGACGGCCTGGTGCACCTGTCGGACCTGTCCTGGAACGAGACCGGCGAAGCCGCCGTGCGCAACTTCAAGAAGGGCCAGGAAGTCGAGGCCATCGTGCTGGGCATCGACGTCGAGCGCGAGCGCATTTCGCTGGGCATCAAGCAGCTCGATGCTGATCCGTTCACCAACTACACGGCCGTCAACGACCGTGGCCAGACGGTGACCGGCACGGTCAAGACCGTGGACGCCAAGGGTGCGGAGATCCAGCTGGCCGATGAGGTCACCGGCTACCTGCGCGCCTCCGAGATCGCCCGCGACCGCGTCGAAGACGCCCGCAACGTGCTCAAGGAAGGCGACGAGGTCACCGCGCTGATCATCAACATCGACCGCAAGACCCGCTCCATCCAGCTGTCCATCAAGGCCAAGGACAATGCCGAGCAGCAGGAAGCCCTGCAGCGTCTGGCCGGTGAGAGCGCGGGCAATGCCGGCACCACCAGCCTGGGCGCACTGCTCAAGGCCAAGCTGGGCGACCAGAACAACGGCTGATCCCTTCAGCCCTGGACTGGCCTGGCGGCCGGTCGGCGGCCCCTGGTCTGACCTGAGTCAGGCAGGGGCCACCAGACAGCCGGCCGCCAGCAGCTCCGCCACCCGCAAGGGAGGCGGGGTCTGCGAAGAGTCCGTTGCCGGCAGGCGCCAGCCGCGGATTCCTCACAGATCACTGCATGACAGCCATGACCCGTTCCGACCTCGTGGCGCTGCTGGCCGAGCGTTTTGGCCAGCTGACCCACCGCGACGCTGAGTTCGCGGTCAAGACCATGCTCGATGCGATGAGCGACGCGCTCTCGCGCGGCCACCGCATCGAGATCCGGGGCTTCGGCAGCTTCTCCATCAACCGCCGCCCGCCGCGCATGGGCCGCAACCCGCGCTCCGGCGAGCAGGTGCTGATCCCCGAGAAGCTGGTGCCGCACTTCAAGCCTGGCAAGGCGCTGCGCGAGGCGGTCGATGCCCGCGCCGAGGCCCAGGCCGCCGCTGCCGCGCAGCAGGCCGCCGCCGAGTCCGCGCAACCGGCGGCACCCATCCCCGTTGCGGCCGACGAGGGCCGCTGAAGCCGCCGACCGCCCGATGCGCATCCTCGCCTGGCTGGCCCGCGCCCTGGTCTTCTTCGTGCTGTTCGCCTTTGCGCTGAACAACCAGCACGAGGTCACGCTCAAGTGGTTCTTCGGCGCCGAGTCGCGCGCGCCGATGGTCTTCATCGTGCTGGTTGTGTTCGCCCTGGGCTGCGCCCTGGGCGCGCTGGCGATGGTGCCGAGCTGGTGGCGCCACCGCCGCCGTGCCGCGCTGCGCGAGGCCACCGACACGCCGGCGCCCGTCACCGACGCCGGCCCGGCCAGCGAGCCGCTGCCAGCCCACCCGCCCCGCGAAGGGCTCTAGATTCCGCCGTCCCGGCGGTCGATGATGGATTTCTCGTTCCAGTGGCTCCTGCTCGGCCTGCCCCTGGCCTTCGCGCTGGGCTGGCTCGCATCCCGCCTGGACCTGCGCCAGATGAAGCGCGAGGAGCAGGCCTCGCCCAAGGCCTATTTCAAGGGCCTGAACCTGCTGCTCAACGAGCAGCCCGACAAGGCCATCGATGCCTTCATCGAGGCCGTGCAGGCCGACCCGGACACGTCCGACCTGCACTTCGCGCTGGGCAACCTCTTTCGCCGCCGCGGCGAGTACGAGCGCGCCATCCGCGTGCACCAGCACCTGCTGGCCCGCGGCGACCTGCCGCGCGCCGAGCGCGAGCGGGCGCAGTACGCCCTGGCGCAGGACTTCCTCAAGGCCGGGCTCTTCGACCGGGCCGAGGCGGCCTTTGCCGCGCTGGAGGGCACGGCCTTCGCCACCGACGCCCGGCTGGCCCTGCTGACCCTCTATGAGCGCACGCGCGACTGGCCCGCGGCCATCGAATGCGCCCGCCGCCTGGAGCAGGCGGGCGCCGGCTCCTTCGCCGGCCGCATCGCCCATTACTGCTGCGAGCTGGCCGTCGAGGCCGACGCCCGCGGCCAGGCCGAAGAAGCCGAGGCCGAGCTCGCCCGCGCCCGCGAGGCCGCCCCCCAGGCCGCCCGCCCGCTGATCCTGGCCGGCCAGCGCCTGGCCCGCGCCGGCCGCCACGAACAGGCGCTGCAGACCTGGCGCGAGCTGCAGGCCGTGCAGCCGGCCGCCTTTTCGCTGATCGCCGACGACTACGCGCGCAGCGCCGTCGCCGCCCATGAGGAAGCCGAGGCCCTGGCCCAGCTGGCCCAGCTCTACGAGCGCGCGCCCTCGGTGGACGTGCTGCAGGCCCAGGACCGCCTCACGCCCGACGCCGGTCAGCGCCGAGCCCGCATGCTGGCTCACCTGCAGCAGCAGCCGTCGCTGTCCGCCGCTCTGGGCCTGCTGCAGGAGCGGCTCAACACCGACCGCCCGCTGGAGCTGCGCGAGCTGGAGAGCCTGCAACAGGCCATCGGCACCGCCGCCAAGCCGCTGCAGCGCTACCGCTGCGCCGCCTGCGGCTTCGAGGCCCAGCGCTACTTCTGGCAATGCCCGGGCTGCCAGGGCTGGGATACCTATCCGCCGCGGCGGCTGGAAGACCTGTGAGAGCGCCGCGATGAGTCCCACCGCCGCGCTGCAACGGCCGCCCGCCTCGCCGCCGCTGTCGATCCTGATGTACCACCAGATCGGCCGCTTCCCACGCCCCAAGGCGCATCGCGCGCTGTACTGCGACATCGGCCGCTTCCGCTCGCAGCTGCGCTACCTGAAGTGGGCCGGCTTCACGGTGATGAGCCTGGAGGACGCCTGGCGCTGCCTCTTCCAGGGCGCGCCCCTGCCGGCGCGCGGCGTGGTGCTCACCGTGGACGACGGCTACGAGAACTTCGCGCAGCATGCCTGGCCGGCGCTGCAGGAGTTCGGCTTCACGGCCACCGTGTTTCTGGTCAGCTCGCTGATCGGCAAGCCGTCCGCATGGCTCAAGGACTTCGACCAGCAGCCGCCGCTGATGGACGCAGCCACCATCCGCCGCCTGAGGCGCGAGGGGGCGCACTTCGGCTCGCATGCCGTGAGCCACCCGCGGCTGTCGCAGCTGGCGCCTGAGCAGATGCGCGCGGAGATCTTCGACAGCAAGGCCGCGCTGGAAGACCTGCTGGGCGAAGACGTGCCTGACTTCTGCTATCCCTATGGCGACTACAACGAGCGCGCACGCGACCTGGTCCAGGAGGCCGGCTACCGCACCGGCCTGACCTGCATCCGCGGCGCGGCCAACTGGGCCACCAACCCGTTCGAGATCCCGCGCAAGGCCATCTCCTACGGCGACAACCTCATCGGCTACGCCTGGAAGCTGCATGCCAAGCATGCGCGCAAAGGCTGAGCAGCCGGTGCCCCAGCCGGGCCCCATGCGCATCATCCACGTCCTGCACAGCCACGGCTATGGCGGCGCCGAAAGCCACGCCCTGCTGCTGATGCGCGGCCAGCGGGCGGCCGGCCATGACGTGCGCTTTGCCGGCCCCGGGGACTCCTGGCTGGCCCGTGCCTGCCAGGCCGAGGCCATCCCCGTGCACCACGTTGCCATGCACGGGCTCTACGACCCCGTCTCGCACCTGCGGCTGCGGCGCCTGGTGCGCCAATGGCGGCCCGACATCCTGCACGGCCACCTCATCCGCGGCGCCTACTACGCCGGCCATGCCGCGCCCCGCTTCGTCCCCTCCCGTCCCCGGCGCCCCGTGGCCCTGTGCACCGCACATGCCACCACCGCGCGCAAGCACATGGGCCGCTGCGCGCACATCATTGCGGTCTCGCAGGCCGTGCGTCAGAACCTGCTGCGCCACGGCTACGACGACGCCCGCATCACCACCATCTACAACGGCGTGCCCCACGTGCCGCCCGGAGACCGCCCCGCCCTGCGGCGCGAGCTGGGCATACCGGACGGCGCCTTCGCCGTGGTCAACGCCGGCCGCTTCGTGCCCGACAAGGGCCAGGACCTGCTGGTGCGCACGCTGGCGCAATGCCCGCCGCAGGTGCACCTGTACCTGATCGGCGCGCCCGATACGCCCTTCGGCGAGCAGGTCCGCGCGCTGGCCGCACAGCACGATGCCGCGCGCATCCACTTCCTGGGCTACCGGCCCGACGTGCAGCGCATCCTGCCGGCCTTCGACGCCTTTGCACTGTCTTCGCGGCGCGAGGCTCTAAGTCTGGCTGTGGTCGAAGCCTTTGCCGCCCGCCTGCCCGTCGTGGCCACCACCGTGGGCGGCGTGCCGGAGATCGTCATCGACGGCCAGACCGGCCTGCATGCCCGCCCGGAAGATCCGCAAAGCCTGGCCGCCGGCATCACGTGGCTGGCCAGCGATGCGGCTCAAGCGCAAGCGTACGCCCAGGCCGCCCGGGCGATGTTCGAGGCGCGGCTCACCGTAGACGGCATGGTGCGGCGGACGATGGAGGTCTACGAGCGCTGCGGTGCTGGGCTGGCACGCTGAAGCTGCGCCGGGGGGGCGTTCAGCGGCCGCGGGTCAGGTGCTGCTTTCGCCGTCACGATCCAGCGGTGGGAACAAGGCGTATCCACTTGGTGGTTCGAGCGCCCAGGCCGGGAAGGTCACCGCGAATCGTCTTCTCCAGGCGTTGCCTCGTCCATGTCCGCCGTATAGAGGTCGATACGTTGAACGGCCGCAGGATGTGCACCCAGGCAGTCCGGGACGCGCGAGGCCCTGCCCATACTCCCACCGCCTGGGCGAGCGCCCGGCTAAGGAGCTGATCGGGGAGTGGTAGCTTTGACCTTGCCTGCCGGCACATCACCGCCGATCGATGTCTGTTTTCCGCTGCTCAATTGCCCCATAATTTTGGTCATATATCAATAACCAATGTGAGCTGAGTGAATGATCCGCAATGAAGACATCACGGTAGTGGTTCAGGGCGCAATAGATAAAAGGCTGACGCCAATATGCTTGGCCAGCATACGCAAGGTCTTGCCCGGCGCTACGGTGGTTCTGTCAACCTGGAAGGATCCCGCGCTGCCCAAGTTCGATTGCGATGTGCTCGTGCAAAGCGAAGATCCGGGTGCAGGAGTGGCCGACTGGATTCACAATGTCCGCAACAATGTAAACAGGCAGATCGTTTCGACGCTTGCTGGGCTGCGAGAGGTCCGCACGAAGTATGCTCTGAAGATACGCAGCGATATTGAGCTGGTTTCGCGCGCCTTTTTGGATTATTTCGAGCGTCTTGGAGAGCCGCCGGCCGACCCGGCTGCTGTGCTCAAGCGTCGCTTGGTCGTCAACAACCTGTACTGCACCGATCCGAGGGTGCGTCAGCTGTGTTTTCACATCAGCGACTGGACGCAATTTGGTCTGACGGAAGACGTTCTGGCGCTGTGGGACATTGATCTTCAGCCGCAAGAATACGACAGGTTCTACTCTGACAGAGAGAGGCCCGAGATTGATACTTTCCCCACATGGAATGGTCGATATGTTCCGGAGCAATATATCTGGGCGTCATTTCTCAAAAAGAGAGGGCTGGATTTGCGTTTTGATCACCGATCTGACGGGCGAGACTTGGTGTTATCGGAGAAACTTTTTGCGGCTAACTTGGTAATCGTGGATTACGAGGATTTCGGTATACGGTTTCGCAAATTTGACCCATACCGTTTTGACTACGATACTCAAATGGATCACCTGAGGTGGGCTAAACTGGCTGCAACTTACTTCAGCGAATCGATAGATATCCCCGCCTCTTATCTGCTGAAAAAAGCCTTCCGATCTTCAAGAATGATAAGGATTCGTCGAAAATGGCGGGGTGGTTTCTCGGATATGTGGCAGGTCGTCAGGATGGTCGAGCGCGGCATTCGGATGATTCTAAGATTAATCTCTCGGCCGGTGGCAATCTTGCGCTATTCTGTTGAAATAGTATTGCGAGCTGTTTCAAGCCTGTTCCGAAACTACTGGATAGCTCGTGCGCTCAAAAAGCCGCTTCGTTAATCCGTGGGCCCGACCAAGAACTTGTCGCCCTTGCAGGAAGGGGTCTTGACCACCACTGTGATCGTGTCTTCCAGCACACGAAAATCAGTGGGCTCCCCCGGCTCGATTTCGATGATGTCCCCATCAGTGAATGTCTGGCCGCACATTTGAACCTTGCCGTTGAGGATCACGGTCCATTCGGTTGCGATCTTGTGCACATGACGCGGCTCCGAGGCGCCGGCCGGATATCTCTTGACGGCGACCTCAAAATCCTTGCTCGGGATCAAACTCGGCTCAAAGTCGCCGGCAAACCAACCGCCTTTCATGCTATCCAATCGATGGGTCTTCATGTCATCTCCTCACTTCCTGTGCGGTCTCAAAGCTTTCAATCTGCCTTGCCGTCTTGAGCGGGTGGTAGGTTGCATTCGGGATCTGCTTGGCTCCCACTTTCAATTGGCGCAGCAGTAGTTGATTCAATGTGGGTGTGATATAGAACGACCCATTGACATGATCGTCCTTCCTGATGACATCCTGGGCCGCTCTTACAAAATCCGAACCTCGCCGGAACCAAAAGAACGAAGCTACCGCTGTATTGCTAACTGGCTTTTTCTCGCTGGCTTCGGTCACCATGCCGAATTCGTCTACCCTTACGTAAGAGTAACGCGGGTGAATGGAGTTGAACGTCAGGACGCCAGCGTCGAGGCCTCTTTGGCGAAAACCAGCAAGCACCTCCGCAAAGCTGACGTCGACATATTCGGTTGAGCCCAGGATGAGCAACTCCGAATGATTGTCAATGTGCTCGGCAGCCAGCATCGCGGTGCACGCCGCGCCGGCTGTGGGGCCTTTTGCCAGGACGTACATCGCAGCGGGGTGAAGAATCCTAGGCAGGTCTCCCAAGCGGTACCTTGCGATGTCGCTCGCTTGGCAGGCTATACCTATCCACTGCGGATCCAGCGGTGCGCACGATTGGACGAGCCGTTGGATCAAGGGGGCCTCACCCACCTCTTCCATGAAGGTGGGATAAACCTCTTCACCGTGCGGAGGAAGCGAAGGTCCGGCGCCAAGAATAAGAACGTTCATGCTGGTCATTGTTGGATCTCCGCAATTCTTGCCTCGATGTTGGCAAGGTTCACTTCGTGGACGTCAGCCACGCGGAGCAGGTGAGCGCCTGACGCAAGTGCAGCGCGAATGCCATTTTCATTGTCTTCCACGATGAGCGTCTCATGGGGCTGGGCTCCGATTCTCTGCATGGCCTTGACATAGATTTCGGGATCGGGTTTGGCACGGCTCACGTCTTCGTTGGAGAGCATGACGTCCAGGTAGCGGGCCAAATCGGCTTTCTCCATCATCACTTCCACTGTGGACCGGATGGAATTGGAAGCCACCCCCAGCTTGTATCCCCGCGATTTCAATGTGGAAAGCGCAAACTCATGCGCAAACGTCGGCTTGCATTGCGTATGCACGATCTCCATGGTGTATCGCTGCTTCATCTCATTGATGAAGGGGTGCAGGGCCCGCGGCAGATCGTTTTCAATGCTCAGCATCTCGAGCTTTTTTGACGTGGGCAGTCCGTCGTAGGTGGACAGGTGGGCATAGCGTGATATCTCGTAGCCGAAAAGACGCAGTGCCTTATTGAGCGCTTCGTAATGCCAATCTTTTGCGTCGATCAGCACGCCATCCATGTCGAAAATAACCGCCTTGATCATCGTGGGGCTCCCTTTATCGTGGTTTCGGCTTCGCGTGGCAGATCGGTGCACAGCGTCAAGAGGCTTTCTCCGGAAAAAGACCTCAACATGGACCATGCTGGGCCGGGGTCTCGCCCGTGCAGTTCCGGAGATACCATGCAAATCGGTTTGCCAATGGCGGCGATGCGCCTTAGCTTTTCTTCATCCAGCCATTCGGTTTCCAGAGCATCCAGCCAGATGCCACTGCATCGCTCCAGATAGGCAGGAGAGGATTCGATGTCGCTCAGGCGGGTATACGTGGGATTGCCGGTACGCAAATGGCTGCGCATGTCGGGAACCGACATGTCGAATGCAAACCAGCGGAGCGAGGGGAAGCGGGCGGTTTCTTCCCGTAGCGCCTCGGCCAAGCCATCGGACTTTATATTGAGCGCCAGCGTGACGCCGTGCGCTTGAGCCATTCCGAGCACCTCGGCAAGGGGAAGGGCCCCGGATGAGCGCGGCATATCGTGGGAGACCACGAGTTGGCCGTCCAGATCCCGCACGTCGGTTTCGGTGCCGTAGCCGGCAGCAAAGGAGCGCTCGAATGCCGCCACCGTATTCTTTTCATCGGCGTGCAGCCACCAGCCGCGATGTGAGATGACGTTCATCAGCGTTCCCGTTTGAAGCGTTCAGACAATGGAAGGCGCAGAAATGCCTGCAGGTCAGAAGGAATACCCAGCCCATACATCCCTGCCGCTTCCGCACCTATATTGAAGATGCCGACCTTCTGGCCTTCGGCAATGAGGCGGTTGTACACCGGCGCCACGTAGAACTCACCGTTCACGCGCTCGTCTGCTTCGATCATTCCAGTTGCAGCCCGCACGAAGTCCCGCCCGCGCCTGAAGTTGTAGATGCCTACAGTGGCCTCGTTGGAGATCACTTGTTTTTCCACGACGCTGCAAACGTGACCAGCGTCGTCCAGGGCGACAAATGACCATTTGGGATCGTCGGCCGTCATGGTCATGATCAGGCCATCAAGCTCCTCGCCATCCAGTTGGTTCAGGTAATCGTCGATGCGGCAGTCTATGTACTGATCGCTGTTGGCAATCATCAGCGGTTCGTCGGAATTTATGAGGTCCGCTGCCGTGAGCACGGTGCACGCTGCACCCTCCGTCAAACTGGAAACCTCGACAACCAATCCTCCTCCCGATATGGAGGGCAGGAAGGATCTCAGGCCATAGGCGTCCGCATGGCCGGCCTGCACGATGAAGATGAAGCGATGAGGGCGGTTGGGGCGGAGGTTGCCAACGACCACCTGAATCATGGGCGTGTCGTGGACTTTGATCAGGGGCTTGGGGTCGACATATCCCTCGCGGGCAAAGCGACTGCCGGCGCCGGCCATGGGCACGACGATGTTCAAAGTTTTCATAATGCTGCGCGGATGAAGTAATAAAAGGCGGAGAGGGCGTCTGCCGCCATTCGGTGGCCGTGGGCGAAGCTGCCTGTGTCCCGCTGCAGCAGCCTGTCTTTGTGGTCCGCTGCAAGGGCCATGTGCTTGCGCATCTTCTCGCGGTACCTCGGGCGGCGCGCCAGCCGCGAAGCAACCATTTCTGCAAGCGTTCGATCAGCTTGCGGATCGCACCATAGTCGATATTCCGCCGCATACAGGGCGGGAGAGTAACAATTGGCGACGTCCCGTTGAATGGCAGACTGCAAGGCAGCTTTGCTCGTCTTCAAGCCAAAATCCTGCATGCTGACCACCACGAAGTTGTTAGCAATGTAGTTACGGCTCAGGAAGGGGATCTGCCCCGACGCATCGCAGTAATGTTGCATTGGGATATCGTGATGGGCCGCCCTCAAGCTGTTCAGGAAGAAGTGCTGTTCAGGGGCATAGCGTGCAGCCAATGCTGCGCGGTCAACCATGTCGTCGCAAATGCCATGGTCTACCGACCAAGTCCAGTCCGCCTCTTGCAGCAGCGGGGCGTCGAAATGGGCCAGGACATCCTCGGTCAGGCCGAATAGAGCGATGTCTGATGGATGAAAGGGATAGGGCCGGGCGGACTCGACGAAGCGGGTTGCGTAGTGCGGGATGACGATCCGCTGGCGATAGCGCACAAAGCGGCTTTGCCGGACAGAGAACCGTCCGAAATCTTGCGCGAAGCCTGCGTGCCGCAGGCGGAAGTCGGTGCGCATCTTGAGGCTGTATCGCCGTGTGGCCATTTTCAGCCCGGCCAAGGTCGACACCAGCTGCCGATTGGTGTTGTTTTGGATTTTCTCGCGACGGTTCATGGGGCGGGCGCCCGGATCGACACTGGTCACCAGGTGCTGCACGGGCAGATCGGCAGGAACGCTGCTGCCGACCCAGGTCGACAGGATGACTTCCGCGTCCGGCAGCGCGGCGCGCACGCTTGCCACGGATTCGATTGCGTCCTGGCCGCCGAGGGCGCCCTGGATGACGACGCTGATGTCTTTGCTGGAGATCACGATCGAGTGGGAATCAGGCCAAGCGTGCGCTCCACCGCCGCAGCCAGGGTTTGCGACCAAGCGAGCGATGGCCTGGGGCCTGGAGGGGGCAGGTGAGGCGGCAGGGCCGCGTCAAGCGAGCGGGCGATCGCCGTGCGGAATGTTTGAGGGTCGTCGGCAATATAGACGCCCGGCAGCCGAGCCCAGTCCTCATAGCCCCGGAAGGCGTGGCGGGTGCCGATGACCGGCCTGCCGCTGGCCAGCGCCTCGGCGGTCTTGAGATTGGAGCCGCCACCGGAGCGGATCGGCAAAAGAATGACGCCGGCATTGAGCAGCGCGCTGTCCAGCGTTGCCTGGTCAACCACGCCGTGATGAACGAGGGTGCCACGCACTTTGCTGCTCGGAAACAGTTGTGCGAGAGGCTCGCCACAGCTGCCGACGGTGTGGATGGCGGTGCCGGGCGGCAGGAATGACAGGTCGCCACCCAGCATCGACACAAAACCGTTGACGTTGGCTGAACCCCCGGTTGCGACAAAGAGGGCATAGCGCCCCTGCAAGGCGGTGAATGCAGAGGGGGGCGGTTGGCTCGGGAGTTCGCGACAGCCGTTGGGCGCCAACACGCAGGCCGCCGCGGACCGACTGAAGAACTCGAGGTCATGTTGCGTGACGGCCCAGACGATGTCGGCCCCCGACGAAGCCTCCCGCTCGAGCTGCTCGATCTCCTGCCGAAGCCGCACGGCCGCGACATTCCATTGGGAGCGCTCTTTCAGTACGGACTCGAAGAACTCCGACTCGATGTTGTGCGAGCTGTAAACGACAACCGCTCGCGACAGCGCCGGGTGGCTTCGCAGCTGCCGAGCCAGGGCGAAATCCCAGGGATGCTCCACCTGCAGGACGTCATAGTGGCCGTGGAGCTTTTGCGAGAGCTGCCGCGCCAGCGAGCCGCCGTTTACCGCCGACCAGTGTTGCCGGATCTGCCCGAGGTTGCTCGGCTTGCCCAGATGTTTGCGGCGCGTCCGGTCCCACCAGGACATCCGCACGTCCAGATGCCGGCGCATGTCGCGCGAGCGCGTCACGACGCAACTGCGATCGACGTCGCAGCCGCGGGCGCGATAGGCGCGTGCGATCTCGGCAATGCGTATCTGCCCCCCGCTGGTCGGCGCGTCCGGGATATCGAATGGACAAAGCTGGAGGACCCGCGCAGGCATGTCAGCAAGGATGTGAGATGTAGGCATGCGCCCGCCGAGGAAGAGGCTGGGCGTCAGTTGGCAGACTGGATCCTCACCATGCCCGCATAGGTGCCGCCCAGCCGCATCAGCTCCTCGTGAGTCCCCTGCTCCACGATCCGCCCCTCCGACATCACGCAGATGGTGTCGGCGTTGCGGATGGTGCTCAGCCGGTGGGCGATGAGGATCAGGGTCTTGGCATGGCGCAGGTCTTCGATGGAGCGCTGCACGACGGCCTCGGATTCGGAGTCGAGCGCGGAGGTGGCCTCGTCGAAGATCCAGATGGCGGCGTCGCGGTACAGCGCCCGTGCGATGGCCAGGCGCTGGCGCTGGCCGCCGGAGAGCATGCTGCCGTTGGTGCCGATGCGGCTGTCCATGCCGTCGGCCATGGTGCTGACGTGGGCCCACAGGTTGGCGGCGCGCAGGCAGCGCTCGACCTTGTCGCGGTCGATACCGGCGGGGCTGGCGTAGGCCACGTTCTCGGCCACGGAGCCGTCGAAGAGGACGATGTCCTGCGAGACGACGGCGAAGTGGCGGCGCAGGCTGGCAAGGCGCAGCTCCTCGGTGGGGATGCCGTCCAGGCGGATCTGGCCGCTGCTGGGGTGGGCAAAGCGCAGCAGCGTGTTGACCACCGTGGTCTTGCCGGCACCGGATGCGCCGACCAGGGCCACGGTCTGGCCGGCCGGGATGTGCAGGCTGAAGGCGTCCAGCGAGGGCTGCGCGGCGTCCTCGTAGTGCACCGTGACCTTGTCGAAGACGATGTCGCCCCTGCAGGCCGGCAGCTCCCGGGTGCCGTGGTCGGGCTCCACCGGGGCGTTGATCAGGTCGAAGGCGCCGCGCGCGGTGATGAGCGCGCCGGTGACGGGCTGGTAGATGTCCGTCAGGTGGCGCATGGGCGAGATGGTCATCAGCAGCGCGGTGATGAAGGACACGAACTCGCCCACGGTGGTGGAGCCCTGGCTGGCCTGGTAGATGGCCAGCGTGATGATGATGGACACGCCGATGGCGGCCACCACCTGCGTGGACGGCGTGACCAGGGAGCTGGTGGCCACGGTCTTGAGCGTCATGCGGCGCAGGGTGTGGGCCTCTCGGTCGAAGCGGGCCAGCTCGAAGCCGGCGGCGTCGAAGGTGCGCACCACGCGCCAGGCGCGGGCGTTGTCGTCCACGGTGTTGACCAGGCGCTGCTGGGATTCGTATTGCGCCTGGCCCACGCGGTTCAGGCGCTTTTGCACCAGCTTGATCGTGATGCCCAGCAGCGGCATGCAGACGAAGGACAGCAGCGTGAGCTGCCAGTTCAGGTAGAGCAGGTAGCCGATGAGAAAGAGCAGGGACATGGCGTCCTTGATCACCGAGATCATGGAGTTGCCCAGCGTCTGCGAGGCGAACTGCGGGTCGTTGATGATCTTGGTGACGGCCAGGCCGGGGCTGATGCTGCTGAAGAGCTTGGCATCGGCGCGCAGCAGCCCGCGCATGAGCTCGCGGCGCAGGTCCAGCACGACGCTGGAGGTGCCGGAGGTCATGGTGTAGGAGCCGGCGAAGTTGAAGACGCCGCGGATGGCGAACAGGCCGATGATGACCACCGGCACCATCCACAGCGGGTAGTTCAGCCCCTCCTTGAAGCCCGAGTCGATGAGCTTCTTGAACAGCGCCGGGATCGCCGGCTCCACCGCCGCGCCCAGCGTGAAGAAGAGGAACGACGCCGCGAACATCTTCCAGTGCGGCTTGCCGTAGGCGATGACGCGCCGGGCGGTTTCTTTGAGATCCATGTCAGCTCGATTGGGGGGGCTGCTCGGCGCGCAGCAGGCTCAGCACGCGCTCGACCGTGATGGCGGCCAGGCTGGCCGCGGTGACGCTGCGCAGGCGGGCCGGGTCGTGGTCCAGCGGGGGACGCGCGCCGATGAGCGCGAAGGTAGGGCAGCCCACGGCCGCCGCCACATTGACCATGCCGGTGTCGTTGCCGATGCAGGTGTCGGCCAGGTGCAGGGCCGCGGCGCTGCCCAGCACGGTGGCGTCGGTGACCACCTCCAGCGCGTGCCGGTGCTGCGGCGGGATGCCGGCGGCGATCTCGGCGGCCAGCCCGGCCTCGCCCGGGCCGCCGCAGAGCATCACGCCGCAGCCGTCCTCCAGCAGCGCGCGGGCCAGCGCGGCGAAGTTGGCCGCGCCCCATTGCTTGTGCGCTTCGCTGGTGCCGATGGCAAAGGCATGCAGCGGCCGGGGCAGGTGGGCCAGGCGCTGGCGCATGGCGGCGATCTCGTGCGGGGGCAGGTCGATGCGCGGCACGATGGGCTGGCTGCAGTAGCCGTGGGCGATCATGAAGGCCGTGGCCTCGCGGTACACCGGCGGCGTCGGGCCCCGGTGCGCGGCGATGTAGGGACCCTGGTTGAGGAACAGGCGCTGCAGCGGCCGGTAGCCATAGCCCTGGCGCACCGGGATGCCGCTGAGCCAGGCGATCAGGCCGCGGCTGATGCGGCCGGACAGCAGGATGATGCGGTCGAAGCCGCCGGCCCGCAGCTCGGCCGCCATGGCCCGCATGCCGCGCAGGCCGGCGTGCCGGCCGCGGCGCTTCTCACCGCGGCGCGGGCGATGGTCGTGGTCGATGATGGCCTGCACCCAGGGCTCGCCGCCGATGAGCTGGCGCGCCAGCGTGGACGGCTGGGCCACGAGGGTGATGCGCCCGCCGTGGCTGCGCTGGGCAACGAGCTTCAGGTACTGGATGTGCCAGACGAGGTCGCCGATGCCGGTGTGCTGCAGCAGGACCACCGTGCGCGGTCTCGTATCGGATGGGGGCTGGCTCATCGACGGATAAATAAGGCAACCCGCGATTCTGCCCTGGGGCCGCCGGCCCGCTCGCCGGGGGCGCGGGGCGGCGGCGGCGGGGCGCAAAATACCCGCCTCCTCTACCGGCTGCTTTGCCCCGGCTTTCCTGCCGCTTTCCGCAGCTTCTCTGCCATGCCCCCAGCCACCGCCCGATCGACGCTGCAAGCGCGTCTCGTCGCCTCCCGTGTCCTCGTCGTCGGCGACGTCATGCTCGACCGCTACTGGATGGGCGCGGTGGAGCGCATCTCGCCGGAGGCGCCGGTGCCGGTGGTGCGCGTGGTGGGCGAAGAAGAGCGCCTGGGCGGCGCGGCCAACGTGGCGCTGAACGTGAAGACGCTGGGCGGGCAGGTGACGCTGTTGAGCGCCGTGGGCGACGACGAGCCCGCCCGGCGGCTGCAGACGCTGCTCGAATCCCGTGGCGTGCGCGCCCAGCTGGGCCGTGACCCGGCGATGCAGACCATCGTCAAGCTGCGGGTGATCGGGCGCAACCAGCAGCTGCTGCGCATCGACTTCGAGCGCGAGCCGGACCACGAGGTGCTGGCGCAGATGCTGGATGCCTTCAAGCGAGAGGTGCAGGAGCACGACGTGGTGCTGTTCTCCGACTACGGCAAGGGCGGCCTGACCCATGTGTCGGCCATGATCGATGCCGCCCGCCAGGCCGGCAAGCCGGTGCTGGTGGACCCCAAGGGCAGCGACTACAGCCGCTATGCCGGCGCCACCGTCATCACGCCCAACCGCGCCGAGCTGCAGCAGGTGGTGGGCGCGTGGAAGAGTGAGGAGGACCTGGCCCGGCGCGCGCGCCGGCTCAAGGCCGACCTGGGCCTGCAGGCGCTGCTGCTGACCCGCTCGGAGGAGGGCATGACGCTGTTCGAGGGTGAGGGCGTGAGCAGCGTGCCGGCCCACGTGCGCGAGGTGGCCGACGTGACCGGCGCGGGCGACACGGTGATCGCCACGCTGGCGCTGATGCTGGCCTGCGGCCTGCCGCTGCAAGACGCCATGGGCCATGCCAACCGGGCCGGCGGCCTGGTGGTGGCCAAGTTCGGCACCGCCACGCTCACCTTCGAGGAGCTGTTCGCATGAGCGACGGGCAAGGCGGCGATCTGCTGGACAAGGTCTGCCCGCGCGAGGAGCTGCCGGCGCGGCTGGCTGCGCTGGCGCGGCCCATCGTCTTCACCAACGGCGTCTTCGACGTGCTGCACCGCGGCCACGTGAGCTATTTGCATGCGGCGCGGCAGCTGGGCGGCTCGCTCATCGTGGCGGTCAACTCCGACGCCTCCGCGCGCATGCTGGGCAAGGGGCCGGACCGGCCGCTCAACCGCGCGCAGGACCGTGCCGCCGTGCTGGCCGGGCTGGCGTCGGTGTCGCTGGTCACCTTCTTCGACGAGCGCACGCCGGTGGAGCTGATCAAGGCCGTGCGCCCGGACATCTACGTCAAGGGCGGCGACTACGACATGGATGCGCTGGAGGAGTCCAAGCTCGTGCGCTCCTGGGGCGGCCAGGCGCTGGCCATCCCGTTCGTGGACGGGCACTCCACCACGGCGCTGGTGCAGCGCATCCGCGCCGGCGCATCGCCCGCGCAGCCGGCCCCCGCGGCGGCGCGCAAGGCCGCTTTCCTGGACCGCGACGGCGTCATCAACCTGGACCGCGCCTATGTGCACCGCTGGGAGGACTTCGCCTTCGTGCCGGGCGCGGTGCAGGCGATGCGGCGGCTGCAGGAGGCCGGCTATGCGCTGGTGATCGTCACCAACCAGTCGGGGCTGGCGCGCGGCCTCTACACCGAGGCGCAGTACCAGGCGCTCAACCAGCGGATGCTGCAGGCCCTGGCCGAGGCTGGCGTGCAGGTGCAGGCGGTCTACCACTGCCCGCACCATCCCAAGGGCACGGTGGCCGAGCTGGCCATCGACTGCGACTGCCGCAAGCCGGCGCCCGGGATGATCCTGCGCGCGCTGCGCGAGCACGGCCTGTCGGCGGCCGAGTCCTTCATGGTCGGCGACAAGCCGTCGGACATCCAGGCCGCGCGCGCGGCCGGGCTGGGGCGGGCGTACAGCGTGCGGTCGGACAACGAGGAATCGGGCGGCGAGGCGGCCGGTGAGGGGGCCGATGCGGCCTTCGACAGCCTGGCCGATTGCGTGCAGGCCTTGCTGGGCGCGGCGGGCTGAGCGCGCAGCGACTGACCTGGGCCTGGGCCTCAGCCCTGGCGCCGCCGGGCCAGCAGGCCGCTGTAGACGGCCAGGTTGCCCTCGACCATCGCGTCGATGGAGAAGTGGGCCATCACCCATTGCCGCCCGGCCTGGCCATACGCGCGGCGCAGCTCGGGTGAGCCCAGCAGCTTGCCCAGCTCGCGCGCCAGGGCGGGCGCATCGCCCGGCTCGATCAGCTCCCCGTTGAGCCCCGGGCGCACGATCTCCGGGATGCCGCCCGCGCGGCCGGCCACCACCGGCACGCCGCAGGCCGCCGCCTGCAGCAGCGACACGCCCAGCCCCTCCATGAAGGCCGGATGGGCCACCACGTCCAGGCAGGGCAGCACGCGGTCCAGGTCCTTGCGGAAGCCGGGCAGGCGCACATGGCGGGCCAACAGCGGGTCGGCGGCGATGCGCTGCGCCAGCTCCTGCTGCAGCGGGCCCTGGCCGAAGAGCAGCACCTTGAGCCGGGGCTGCTGGGCGACGACGGCCGGCAGCGCGTCCAGCAGCGTCGCATGGCCCTTGCGGGCGATGAGCTGGGCCACCATGCCGATGGCCAGCTCATCGTCCTGCACGCCGAAGGTCTGGCGGAACCAGGCCAGCGCGCCGCGGTCGGGCCGGTAGCGCTCCGTGTCCACGGCGCTGGGTACGCAGTGCAGCTTGGCCTCGGGCACGCCTTCTGCGCGCAGCACCTGGCGGATGCCGTCAGAGATGGTCACCACCTCGTCGTGCAGGCGGTACTTCAGGCGCGCCAGCCAGGGCGGCTCGGGGTTGTCCACGCGGCGGCTCAGCACCACCGGGACGCCCTCCAGCCGCGCCGCGACGGCGCCCCAGATGTCGCTGCCGCGGCGGCTGTGCAGGTGGACCAAGTCGGGCCGCAGCTGGCGCATGAGCCGGCGCAGCCGGCCCACCAGCATCACGTCGGCATCGCCCTTCATCGGCAGGGCGGCGATGCGGGCGTGCGGCGCGGCCTCCTGCGCGATGGCGCTGCCCGCCGGGCAGGCCAGCACGTTGTCGATGCCGCGCGCCTGCAGCCCGCGCAGGAGGAAGACCACCTGCAGCGCCCCGCCGTAGAGGTGCATGCCGGCCTCGACGTGCAGCACCTTCATGGCGCGCCTTGCAGCAGGCCCAGGGCCACGGGCATGACGCGGTCCACCGTCAGCCCGCGCATGCAGGTGTAGGCGCCGCCGCAGGTCGGCCGGCGCCGGCACGGCGAGCACGGCAGGGCGTCGTAGAGCACCCGCGTGCGCGGCGTGGGCCCCTGGCGGTAGGGGCAGGTGGAGCCGAAGAGCGCCACCGTGGGCACGCCCAGGGCCGAGCCCATGTGCGTGAGCCCCGTGTCCACGCCGATCAGCAGCTGGGCGTCGGCGATCAGCGCGGCGCTCTCGTCCAGCCGCAGCTTGCCGGCCAGGCTGACCACGCCGGGCAGGCCCGCCACCAGGCGCAGCGCGGCCTCCTGGTCCGACGGCCCGCCGAGGATGACCGGGCGCAGGCCGCGGGCGATGAGCCGCTGGCAGAGGTCGCGCCAATGCTCGTCCACCCAGTGCTTCTGCGGCCGGGTGGTGAAGGGCGCCAGCGCGGCCACGGCCGTGAGCGGCTGGGGCGCGGACGGCGTGCCAGCCGCCTCCTGCGCCAGCGCCTCGCGGGCACGGCTGCGCGGCTCGTCGCCCACGGCCAGGTCGGGCCGGAAGCTGCCCTGCGGCGCGCCCAGGTAGCGCGCCAGGTGGCGGTACTCCGAGCCCATCACCGGATCGGCCCCGGCCACGGGCGTGACCACCTCGTGCACCAGCCAGCGGCCGCCTTCGCGGGCGATGATCCCCACGCGGCGCGGCGCGCCGGTCAGCCAGGCGATGAGGGCGCTCTTGAGCAGGCCCTGGCAGTCCAGCACCAGGTCGAAGCGCAGGGCCCGCAGCCGCGCGCGGAAGGCGCCAATGGCACGCCACAGCGCCAGGTAACGGCGCGCGCGCAGCAGCGCCTGCCACTCCTGCCGTGGCCAGACGATCACGCTGGCCAGGCGCGGGTTGTGGCGCAGCAGCGGCACGCAGGCCGCCTCGCACACCCAGTGCAGCTCCGCTTGCGGATAGCGCGCCTGGAGCGCGGGGATCAGCCCGGAGGCCATCACCACATCGCCCAGCGCCGACAGGCGCACGATGAGGATGCGCCGCGGCTGCGGTGCCACGGTGGGGGGCTGGGCTGCGTTCAAGAAGAGAAGGAAGAACGCTGAAGGGGCAGCGGCCGACGAGGTGCCTGGCTCAGGCCAGGCCCAGCGACGTCTCCACCAGGCCGCACAGCGTGTGGCCGATCAGGATGTGGCACTCCTGGATGCGCGCGGTGACGCTGTGCGGCACGACCACCGCCACGTCGCACATCGGCGCGAGCTTGCCGCCGTCGCGGCCGAGCAGGCCCACCACCTTCATGCCCGCGCCCTGGGCCGCCTCCACCGCGCGGATCACGTTGCCCGAGTTGCCCGAGGTGGAGATGCCCACCAGCACGTCGCCCGCACGGCCCAGGCCGGTGACCTGGCGTGCGAACACGTCGTCGAAGCTGTAGTCGTTGCCGATGCAGGTCAGGGCCGAGGTGTCGGTGCTCAGCGCCATCGCCGCCAGCGGCCGCCGGTCCTTGATGAAGCGCCCGGTCAGCTCGGCCGCCAGATGCTGGCTGTCCGCCGCCGAGCCGCCGTTGCCGCAGAACATGATCTTGTGGCCCCCGCGCAGCGCCTCGGCCAGCACGGCGCCGGCCTGCTCCACGACGGGCGACAACGCACGCGCCTGCTCAAGAAGACGGATCTGGTCGGCGATGTTGGCTTCGAGCAGGGTGGGCATGGGGGTCGGAGCAGAGGCGAAAAGCAGGCCGGCATTATCCGCGGCGCGTGTTCCTCCCCGTGGCCAAAGGGATAGCGCGTGGCAGGTCACGCCGCCTGACCGCGCCGACGCGGCGGCTGATCGCGTCGGCCGACGAGGTCTACGTGTCGGAGGCCTCGGTCTGGGAGATCGCCATCAAGGCCAGGCTGGGCAAGATTGCAGCCGATCCGCACGAAGTGGCTGCAGCCATCGAGCCCAGCGGCTAGCGGCACCCGCCCGTGAGCGCCCTGCATGCCGCCGAGGTCGCCCGGCTGCCGGTCCATCACGGTGATGCGTTCGACCGCCTGCTGGTTGCGCAAGGCCTTGACGGAGCCCTTGCGCCTGCTGACGGCCGATGCCGCGCTGCAGCCCTGCAGCGAACGGGTCACCTTGGTCCAGCAGCGCCGCGGCACCGCCGGCCGCCAGCCGGCTTCAGCCGCACTGCCCCACATACCCGCAAGCCGTGCAGAAGTCGCAGCCGTCCTTGTGGATGACCGTGGCACCGCCCCATTCCGGCATGGTCAGTACCTGATCAAAGGGCAAGGTGGTCTTGCCGCGCACGACGCAGTCTCTCGCTTTTACCTGTCTGGTAAAGTGCTGTCCTTGTTCAGTGGTCAGGGGGCGTGTTTGGAGATTCGCTTCAAGGACAAGCGGCTGCGCGAGCTGTGTGAGAAGGGTGCCGTTGCAAGAAGGACGCTTGGTGATGCGGGTGCTCGGAAGCTCCAGGCCCGATTGGCGGACATGATGGCCGCGGCTCGCGTAAGCGACTTGGTTGCAGGCAACCCGCATCCGCTCAAGGGCGACCGGCGGGGACAGTTCGCCGTTGATCTTGCTGGCGGCTGGCGCCTTGTATTTGCTCCCGCCAACGATCCGATCCCGCGGCGCGATGACGCATCGGTCGATTGGTCTGCCGTGACCATCGTGTGCATTGAATTCATCGGGGACTACCATGACTGACAGGCCGCAAGCAGAGGTGTTCGCGCCGGATTGGGTCTCGCCGCCTGGGGACACCATTGCTGACTTGATGGCGGAGCGCGGCTGGGCGCAGCAGGAGCTGGCGGAGCGGCTGGGCTTTTCGCTCAAGCACGTCAACCAACTCATCAAGGGCAAGGTGCCACTGTCCGAGGAGGCGGCCATCCGGCTGCACAACGTGCTGGGTGGTTCGGTGGGCTTTTGGCTGAGCCGTGAGGCGCAATACCGCGAGCGTGCGGCCTTGCAGGATGCGGCATCCCGCAATGCGGCCATGGTGTCGTGGCTGGAGCGCTTCCCGGTGAGAGATCTGATGAGACTGGGGGTGCTGTCCCCTTGCCGGCTGAACGCTGAAGCGAAGCCGGCCCTCGTGGGCGAGTTGCTCGCGTTCTTCGGCGTCGCCAGCCCTGAGCAGTGGGAGCGCCACTACGGCCAGATGGAGCTGGCTTTTCGTCGGACCCGCGCAGATCAGGCTGATGTGGGCGCCGTGTCCGCCTGGCTGCGTCTGGGCGAGCGGGCGGCCGAGCGTTTGGACGGGGCTCGCTATGACGAGGCCAAGTTTCGCCGGGCATTGGAATCAATCAGGGCCTTGACCCGATTGCAGCCAGATGAGTTCGAACCCCGATTGAGGGGCCTCCTGCAAGACGCCGGCGTCGCGTTTGCGCTGGTGCCTGCGTTGCCACGGGCTCATGTGTCTGGCGTGGCGCGGTGGTTGGGCCCTAACCGGCCGCTCATTCAGTTGTCCCTGTATGGCAAGACCAACGACAAGTTCTGGTTCAGCTTCTTCCATGAGGCGGCCCACATCCTTCTGCATGGCAAGCAGAAGAGGGCGGTTTTCCTAGACGACCTGAACAAGACGGGGAGCGAATCACCGGAGGAGCGTGAGGCCGACCTCTGGGCCCGGGATTGGCTCATCTCGCCTGAGCAGGCGGGCGTCATGGCGCAGATCCCAAGGACGCGAGCCGCAGTGACGGCTTTTGCTCAGCGCATTGGTGTGCATGCGGGCATCGTCGTGGGCCGCATGCAGCACGATGGCTTGCTGGAGGTGTCCTGGCTCAATGACTTGAAGGTGAGCTTCCGTATCGCGGACCACCCAAGGTGAGCGAGGCCTCGGCCGCGCTCCGCCCTCACCCACACTGCCCCACATACCCACAGGCCGTGCAGAAATCGCAGCCGTCCTTGTGGATGACCGTGGCATTGCCGCATTCGGGGCAGGGGCGGCCGGCGAGTGGTGAGCTGCTGGCCTTGTCGCGCGGGGACTCCAGCACGCCCATGTCGCGCAGCGGGTAGCCGCTCTCGTCCAGCACGCCGAGCATGGCGTAGCGGTGGATGATGAGGCGCGCCAGGTAGGCCACGGTGGACGGCCAGGTCTGCTGGCGGCGCTCGCCGTGGGGCAGGCCGGGGACGAAGGCCATGAAGTGGCCCAGGGGCTCGGCGTAGTTGAGCAGCTTGCGCAGCTTCATGCCGATCCAGGCCGGGTCGACCACGCGCATGTCCAGCGACAGCAGGCGGGCCAGGCCGTCGTAGGCGCGCGGGTAGTTGCCCGAGAAGCCCACCGCGCAGGGGCGCGTGACGGTGCTGCCGTCGGGGCCGGGCAGGGTGATCTCCTTGAGCGTGACGGTGAAGTCCTCGCCGGTGGCCGGGTTGTCGATGTCCACGGCCCAGGCCAGCGTGCCGTTGGGGCCGGTCTTGGGCTCGTCCTCGGAGAACATGGCGTCGATCACCGGCGTGGGGCCGGTGCGGCCCAGGCGGGGCAGGGCCTTGAGCTGCTCGCAGCGCCAGCGGATGACGGCCGCGGTGGCGGCCACCACGCCGGGGAAGAGCCGGCGCTCGCCGTGCGGCGGGAAGGGCATCTCGAAGGCCCGCTCCTCGGCCACGGTGGACAGCGCATCGAGCTTGAGCTGCAGCCAGGCCGCGTCGTTGGCGCGCAGGTCCATCGACAGCGTCTTGGCCAGCGCACCCAGGCCGCGCGGCTGCTCGGTACCGTTGACCCAGACCTCGAAGGGCCGGGTGCGCGGGGCGCGCGCCGCACCGTCGCCTGATGCGGCGCCGCTGGCCGCCTCCTCCGCCAGTTCGCCGACGAAGAGGGCGAACTCGCCGAAGGGGTGGCGGATCATGTAGGCCCAGGCCGGGTTGCCGCCGGGCAGGTCGGGCCGGCTGGGCCAGCGCAGCGAGGCGAGCACCGGCGCGGGCAGACGGTCCAGCGCCAGGCGCTGGTTGGCATCGGGCAGCTGCAGCGGCGCAGCAGCCGGCGCGGCCGGCGCGCCGGTGGAGAGCACCGCGCCCAGCACCGCGTTGGGCCGGTAGGTGGCCAGGCCCTTCAGGCCGGATTCCCAGGCCTGCAGGTACAGGTTCTGGAAGTCGGCATACGGGTAGTCGGCCGGCACGTTGACCGTCTTGCTGATGGCGGTGTCGATGTAGGGCGCCACGGCCGCGACCATCGCCGCGTGGTCCTTGGCGCTCATCTCCAGCGCGGTGACGAAGGCCGGGGTCAGCGGCGCCTCCTCGCCCTTGAGGTGGCGGTACAGGCGCCAGGCGTGGTCCTCGACGGCCACTTCCTTGAAGCTGCCGTCGGGCATGCGCTTGCGCCGGGTGTAGCGCCAGCTGAAGGCCGGCTCGATGCCGTTGCTGGCGTTGTCGGCGAAGGCCAGGCTGATGGTGCCGGTGGGCGCGATGGACAGCAGGTGCGAGTTGCGCAGGCCGTGGCGGCGGATGCGGTCCTTCAGCGGCTGCGGCAGGCGCTGGGCGAAGTGCTGGCCGCTGAGGTACAGGTCGGCATTGAAGAGCGGGAAGGCGCCGCGCTCGCGGGCCAGATCCACCGAGGCCTCGTAGGCCACGTCGCGCATCTCCTCGGCGATCTTCGACGCCATGTTGCGCGCCTCGGGGGTGTCGTAGCGCAGGCCCAGCATGACCAGCGCATCGCCCAGCCCGGTGAAGCCCAGGCCGACGCGGCGCTTGTTGGCCGCCTCCTGCGCCTGCTGAGGCAGCGGCCACACGGTCACGTCCAGCACGTTGTCGAGCATGCGCACGGCGGTGCGCGCGACCTCGGCAAAGCGCTCGCTGTCGAAGCGCGCCGTGGGCTCGAAGGGGTCGAGCACGAAGCGCGTCAGGTCGATCGAGCCCAGGCAGCAGCAGCCGTAGGGCGGCAGCGGCTGCTCCGCGCACTGCCCCGTGACCAAACCATTGAAGATCACCGTGTGGTGGTCGGGCTGAGTGGTGTCGAAGACGGGTTGTCGCCCGATGGGCTCGATGCGCTCCACGCGCGCGGTGAAGCGCTGGGTCTTGAGCAGGTGCTTGCCGGCCACCCAACTCGCGTATTTGCTGAGCTTGTTGTCGAGCAGGAAGCCGACCTTGCGCATGAAGACTTCGCGGGATTCGCCTTCGATGATCAGCTCATGCAGCGTCTGGCAGGTGTAGAGCTTCTGGCCGCCTTTGCCGTCGGGCAGCAGCCGATCGCCGGCTTCGCGGCGCTCATGGATACGGGTGAAGACTCCGAAGTTGGCCAGCAGGATCTGCACATCCTGCAGCAGCGGGCGGTGAACCGAAGTCAGCCGGATGGAGCAGGTCTGCCGCGAGGACGAAACGTTGACCGTTCCATCGGTCTGGAACAGCCCGCGCAGATACCCGCGCACGCAGGCTTCGGAGCCCTGCCAGACGATCTCGGGCACGCGCAGCTTGGTCTCTCGGGTGAAGCCCAGTTGTGCCAGCGCGCGGGCTAGCATCACCGAGCGGATGATGACCAGATTGCGCTCGGGCACGGCCACGCTGCCCACGCGGTAGCCGCGAGGCGCCAATGACACGCCGGCAATCAGCGTATTGACCGTGTCCACCACGCGCCCGGCCAGCTCGCGGTCCTCGTTCCACAGGTTGAGGACGGCGGCCTCTTGGCCCTTGCCGCGATGGGTGAAGTGGCCGTCGCCCGCGATCAGACCGATCAGGATGCCTAGCTCCTCGGTGCCCCGCGGGCCGAACTGTCCCTTGCCGCACTGCACGAGCAGCTCGTCGCCGAGCTGCAGCTCCGACAGCTTGACCTTGCCGCGTCGGGTGTAGAAGTCGTGCCAGGCGGTCGCTTCGATCTCGTAGCCCTCGGCCGTCGTGACGCGGAAGACCTCAGCATCGCGAGCGGTCATGAAAGCCGGTACGGCGGGGCGGATTTCCGTGCGCCGCTCGTTGCAGCCGAAGGCGCGGACGTCCACGGTGACCTGCAGCGGCAATTGCTGCGCGTAGAGATCCCCGATACGCATCAGCCCATGTTGCGTAGCAAGCCGTGTGTCGGCTGTCACGCACGGGTTGGTCGCCGAGATGGTCTCGCAGTAGGCCAGGTTGTTGTCGCGGTTGATGGTGTCCAGGAAGAGCACGCCGGGCTCGGCATGGTCGTAGGTGGACCGCATGATCTGGTCCCACAGGTCGCGGGCGCGCACCTTGCGGTAGGACCACAGCACGCTGCCGTCCGCTTGAGGCAGCGGATGGGCGCCGGCCTCCTTCTGCTTGGGCCCGGGCTCGGCGCGGTGGACGAGGTCGATCTCGGCATCGGCCTGCACCGCCTCCATGAAGGCGTCGGTCACGCCCACCGAGATGTTGAAGTTGCGCAGGTCGCCCGAGTCCTTGGCGTGGATGAACTCCTCGATGTCCGGGTGGTCGCAGCGCAGCACGCCCATCTGCGCGCCGCGGCGACTGCCGGCGGACTCCACCGTCTCGCACGAGCGGTCGAACACGCGCATGTAGCTCACCGGGCCGGAGGCGCTGCTGCGCGTGCTGCCCACCCAGGCGCCGCGCGGGCGGATGCGCGAGAAGTCATAGCCCACGCCGCCGCCGCGGCGCATGGTCTCCGCCGCTTCGGTGAGCGCGGTGTAGATGCCGGCGAAGCCCTCCTCCAGCTCGGCGATG
The DNA here is from genome assembly GCA_016219375.1 of Burkholderiales bacterium. Lineage (GTDB taxonomy): Bacteria > Pseudomonadota > Gammaproteobacteria > Burkholderiales > Burkholderiaceae_C > Aquabacterium. The sequence goes on along the minus strand of JACRNC010000008.1, from coordinate 44,253 downwards.
GCATCGCCCACCGGCTGCACGAAGCAGTTGATCAGCGTGGCCGACAGCCCGGTGCCGGCGGCCGACTGGATGCGCCCGGCCGGGATGAAGCCGCGCTCCAGCGTCTGCAGGAAGCGCGTCTCCCATTGCGCGCGCTGCTCGGGCGGCTCGGCCTGGGCCAGGGCGCGGGCCACGCGCTGGTGCAGGGCCTGGGCGGTCTGCTCGTCGCCCTTGGCGTATTTCTCCAGCAGCACTTCTTCGGTGATGGGCTGGGGCGGCAGGTTGGCCACGGTGGGCGGCGTGCCGGCATCGAGCGGCTGGGCTGCAGGCGGGACGGGGGTGCGGGCGTCTTGCATGGTGGGGCGCAACAGACGGAAAGAGGGGCGGGCGGATGGGCCGAGCGAGGGCGGCGGAGCGAGAACGGCAGGAGCGGGGCGGCGGGCCGAGGGTGCCGCCCGCCGGCGATGCATCCCCGCACGGTGTGGCGTCGATGCGCAAGGGGCGGTGCTTGCGCCGGTTGACCGCGACAGTCCGGCGGCAATGTCCGGCGGGCAGTGTCCGGCGGTGGCCGGCCGGGCGGCCTTGACCTGCATCACGCCGGCTGCGGTCACTGTGGCGCAACGCCAGCGCTTGATCCAATGCAAGACCCTGACGCCGGCAAGGCGCCATGCGGCGCGCGGCTTGCCTCTGGCAGGACAACGCCAGGACAGGCGCCGTGCAGACGCGTCGGGCCCTGGAAGCGCTGCATCACCCGCACGGAACCTCTTCAAACCTCACCGCCGGAGCACACGCCATGGCCTTGCAACACGCCGCCCCGCTGGATGTCATCAGCCTCAAGCCACAGGCGCTGACCCAGCAGTCCGAGCGCAGCCACAGCCTGCTGCGCACGGACGACTTCCAGCTCATCCACATCGCCCTGGCGGCCGGCGACGAGATGCCCGAGCACACCGTGGCCGGCCCGCTGACGCTGCAATGCCTGGAGGGCGAGGCCGAGGTCGTCACCCCGGGCGGCACCTGCGCCCTGCGCGCGGGTGAGCTGGTGATGCTGCCCGGCGGCGAGCCGCATGCCGTGCGCTCCCTCGCGGGCGGCATGCTGCTGCTGACGCTGGTGCGCCGGCCGGACAAGGACTGATCCGCCCCGCCGCACGAGCCGCCGATCACCCCGGCGCCGGCTGCAGGGCAGTCTGGGCAGTCTGGGCGTCCGGGCGTCGCAACGGCGGCCAGCAGGCTTGCGGACGAGGCGGTCGCCGCCTCCCGGGGGCGGCTCTTTGTGCGCGCTTGTGCCCAGGCGCCGCCGCGCACCGCCGCCGCACAATGCGCTCCCATGTCTGCCCTCGTCGATCTCGTAGAGCGCGTCCGCGACGCATCCCGCACGGCCACGCCGCTGGACATCCAGGGCGGGGGCAGCAAGGCGTTCTACGGCGGCCAGCCGGTGGGCCAGGCGCTGTCCACGCGCGGCCTCGTGGGCATCACCGCCTATGAGCCAACCGAGCTCTACATCACCGTGCGCGCCGGCACGCCGCTGGCCGAGGTGGAGGCCGCACTCGCCGAGCGCGGGCAGATGCTGGCGTTCGAGCCGCCGCGCTTTGCGCGGGCCGATGGCACGCGCCCGGGCACGGTCGGCGGCATGGTCGCCGCGGGCCTGAGCGGCCCGTCCCGCCCCGCCCGCGGTGCCGTGCGCGACCACGTGCTGGGCGCCACGCTGCTCAATGGCCGCGGCGAGGTGCTGCGCTTCGGCGGCCAGGTGATGAAGAACGTCGCGGGCTTCGACGTGTCGCGCCTGCTGGCCGGCTCCCTGGGCGTGCTGGGCGTCATCCTGGATGTGACGCTCAAGGCCATGCCGCAGCCCGCCGCGCGGGCGACGCTGCGCCTGGAGTGCCCGGCGGCCGAGGCCCTGCAGCGCGTGGCGCAGTGGCGCAGCCAGCCGCTGCCCATCGACGCCAGCGCCTGGTGGGACGGCATGCTGGTGCTGCGCCTGGCCGGCGCGCAGGCGGCGGTGCAGGCCGCGCAGGCCGCGATCGGCGGCGAGCCCATCCCGCCCGAGATGGCCGACGCCTTCTGGCGCGGGCTGCGCGACCAGGACGACGAGTTCTTCATCGCCGCCCGCCAGGCCGTGGCCGCCGGCGCGGCGCATGGCGTGGCGCTGTGGCGGCTGTCGCTGCCGCCCACCGCGCCGCCGGTGGCCGGCCTGAGCGGCGAGCAGCTGATCGAGTGGGGTGGCGCGCAGCGCTGGGTGTGCACGCCCATGCCGGCCGCCCGCGTGCGCGAGCTCGCCCACAAGCTCGGCGGCCATGCCACGCGCTTCATCGGGCACGACAGCGGCCGGCAGGCCGGTGAGGTCTTCGGCCCGCTGGCCGCGCCGCTGGAGAGGCTGCACCGCCAGCTCAAGGCGGCCTTCGACCCCGCCGGCATCTTCAACCGCGGCCGGCTGTTCGATGAGGCCGGCGAGCCGGTGGCCGTCGACGTGCCCGCCCAACCCGCCGAAGGCCGCATGCCGGCCACCGAGCCGCACGCCGCGCCGTGAGCCTTGGCAGCGATCGAGCCGGCTGATCCCCCGCCCCATGCAGACCCATCTCGCCCCCGCCTTCCAGGACACGCCCGAGGGCCGCACCGCCGAGGCCGTGCTGCGCCAGTGCGTGCACTGCGGCTTCTGCAACGCCACCTGCCCCACGCACCGCCTGCTGGGCGACGAGCTCGACGGCCCGCGCGGCCGCATCTACCTGATGAAGCAGGTGTTCGAGGGCGCGCCCGTCACCCGGCTCACGCAGGAACACCTGGACCGCTGCATCGGCTGCCGCCATTGCGAGAGCACCTGCCCGTCCGGCGTGCGCTACAGCGAGCTCTACGAGGTGGGCACCCGCGTCGTCGATGCCGCGGTGCCGCGCACGCCGCGCGACCGTGCGCTGCGCTGGCTGCTGCGGCGCGGGCTCACGTCGCCGCTGTTCAAGCCTGCGCTGCGCCTGGGCCGCGCCCTGCGCCCGTGGCTGCCGGGCCCGCTGCAGCAAGCCGTGCCGCCCGCGCCGGCCCTGGGCGCGCCGGCCTGGCCCACGGCCGAGCAGCAGGCGCTGCACACGCGCCAGGTGGTGCTGCTCAAAGGCTGCGTGCAGCCGGGGCTGCGCCCGCACATCGACGCGGCCACCGCCCGCGTGCTGGATGCCTGCGGCGTGCGCGCCGTGGTCGTGCCGGGCTCGGGCTGCTGCGGCGCCATCCAGGCCCACCTGGGCGACCGCCAGGGCGCGCTGGAGCGCATGCGCCGCAACATCGACGCCTGGTGGCCGTGGATGGAAGGCCAGGCCGCCAGGCAGAGCAGGGGCAAGGCGGGGGTGCGGGCCGAGGCCCTGGTGCTCAATGCCTCCGGCTGCGGCGCGATGGTCAAGGAATACGGCCACTGGCTGGCCGACGACCCCGAGTACGCCGAGCGCGCCCGCCGCATCAGCGCCTGGGCCCAGGACCTGGGCGAATGGCTGCCGCAGCAGGCCGCCACGCTGCAGCGCCGGCTGAGCCGCAAGCTGCGGCCGTCGTCGAGCCAAAGTGCGGCGCCCCTGGGCCGCATCACCTACCACCCGCCCTGCAGCCTGAGCCACGCCCAGCAGCGCAAGGGCGAGGTCGAGGCCCTGCTGCGCAGTCTGGGGTTCGACGTGCAGCTGGCGGCCAACGACCCGCTGCAATGCTGCGGCGCCGGCGGCGCCTACAACGTGCTGCACCCGGAGATCGCCCGCGGCCTGCGCGACGAGAAGCTGCGCCAGCTGGATGCCGAGCACAGCGCCGTCGTCGCCAGCGCCAACATCGGCTGCATCACCCACCTGCAGTCCGGCACGCGCACGCCGGTCAAGCACTGGATCGAGCTGGTGGACGAGGCGCTGTCGGGCTGAGCCCGGCCCGGTGGGTCGCCCGGGGAGGCCAAGGGCTCGACGCTGCGGCCAAAGGCTGAAGGCTCCGGCCCCTGTCAGCGCGGGCCGCGGCCGGCGCGTTGCACCTGTATCCGCCACACATCGCGCCCCAGGCGGCCGCGACATGCCCGTGCCTCATCACGCCTGCCCTGTCCCGCTGTGCGCGCGCCGCACCCGCCCGGCCTGCCCGCCCCGCCCGCCTCGCCCGCCCCGCCCGCCTCGCCCGCCTCGCCCGTCCCGCCCGGATGAGCCGCGCACCGACCGGCCTTGCGCCGGGGTGGCCCCTATCGCGCTTGCTTACCCGCGGCGCCCCGGTGCCGGGGCAAGCCGGCTGCTGCGCGCCATGCTACTCACCGTGCTGGTCACGGTGTTGGTGCTGGCCAGCCTGCCCGCGCCCGCCGGCCCGCTGCGCGACTGGATCCAGGCCCGCCGCCAGGGAGCGTCCGCGCCGCAGCCGGCCCCCGGGGCAGCGCCAGATGCAGCGACTGATGCAGCGCCCGATGCAGATGGCGCCGGCCCGGCCGGCGCACGGGCAGCGTCTGCCCGCCCGGCCCGCGGCCCCGGCCGTGCCGCGCTGCCCGGCGGCGTGCGCCTGCTGCCGGACCAGCCCTATGGCCCGCACCGCCTGCAGCGCATGGATGTCTACCTGCCGCCGACGCGCAGCGGTGCCGCGCCCGCCCCCGTCATCGTGATGGCCCACGGCGGCGGCTGGCGGCGTGGCGACAAGGCGATGGGCGGCGTGGTGGACGACAAGGTGGCGCGCTGGGTGGCGCGCGGGGACGGGGGCGGGAAGGAAGGCGGGAAGGAGGGCGGCGCCGTGCTGGTCTCCATCAACTACCGCACGCTGCCCGATGCGTCGCCGCTGCAGCAGGCGCAGGACGTGGCGCGCGCCATCGCCGCCGTGCAGCAGCGCGCGCCCGGCTGGGGGGCCGATCCGCGCCGCGTCGTGCTGATGGGCCACTCGGCCGGCGCCCACCTGATGGCCCTGGTGGCCAGCTCAGCGGCCGTGCGCGCCCGGGCCGGTGCGCCCATCCAGCCCTGGCTGGGCACCGTGCTGCTGGACAGCGCCACGCTGGACGTGCCGATGACCATGCACGCGCGCCACATGAGGCTGTACGACGACGCCTTTGGCGCCGACCCCGCCACCTGGGCCGCCGTGTCGCCCTGGCACCAGCTCGACGGGCCGACCCCGCCCGTGCTGATCGTGTGCTCATCGCGCCGCAAGGAAGCCTGCGCCCAGGCCCGCCACTACGCCGGCAAGGTCCAGTCGCTGGGTGGCCGCGCCAGCGTGCTGCCGCGGGACCTGCGCCACGGCGAGATCAACGAGAAGCTGGGCGAGCCCGGCGCCTATACCGACGCGGTGGAGGCCTTCCTCAAGCACATCGGCGCGCGGTGACGGCGCCCGCGGCGCCGCCGCTTGGCGTGCCGCGCTGCCCGGGCCTGGTCTGCCGCGCCGGATGCCTGCCCCGGCTGTCTGCCGGCCAGTTGCAGACGGCGGCCCGGCCTTCAGGCCTCGGCCAATGCCCCGGCCGTGGCGCCGAAGGCCTGCTTGGCCGTGCGCTCCGGGTCGTCGCTGGCCAGGATGTCGTGCAGCCGGCTGGCCAGGCGGCGGGTGTCGGCGCGCAGGATGCGCTGCTTGACCGCGGCGATCTGCGTCGGGTGCATCGAGAAGCTGCGCAGCCCCATGGCCAGCAGGATCTCGGTGAAGGCCACGTCGCCGGCCATCTCGCCGCACACGCACACGCTCTTGCCGCCCAGGCGGCTGAAGTGGATGGTGTCGGCCACCAGGCGCAGGATGGCCGGATGCCACGGGTCGTAGAGGTGGCTCACCGCCTCGTCGGCCCGGTCGATGGCCAGCGTGTACTGGATCAGGTCGTTGGTGCCGATCGAGACGAAATCGAAGTGCCGCAAAAAGGTGGGCAGCATCAGCGCCGCGGCCGGCACCTCGATCATCGCGCCCACCTCCACCGCGCCCAGCCGGTGGCCGGCGTCCAGCAGCTGCTGGCGGGCCTGGGCGATCACCTCGAAGGTCTGGCGGATCTCGGTCAGGTGGGCCAGCATGGGGATGAGCAGCCGCACCCGGCCGTGGGCCGAGGCGCGCAGGATGGCGCGCAGCTGCTGGCGGAACATGCCGGGCTCCGACAGGCTCCAGCGGATGGCGCGCAGGCCCAGCGCCGGGTTGAGCTGCGTCTCGTGGCGCAGCTCGTGGCTGGTCATGCGGTCCATCGGCTTGTCGGCGCCGATGTCCACCGTGCGGATGGTCACCGGCAGGCCGTTCATCGCGGTGACGACCGACTTGTAGGCCTCGTACTGCTCGTCCTCCGACGGCTGCTTGCCGCCCCGGTTCATGAACAGGTACTCGCTGCGGAACAGGCCCACGCCCTGCGCGCCGGACTCCATCGCCGCGGGCGCATCGCCGGGCAGCTCGATGTTGGCCAGCAGCTCGATGCGCTCGCCGTCCAGTGTCACGGCCGGCGTGTGGCGCAGCCGGGCCAGGCGCTCGCGCTCCAGCTCGCTCTGGCGCTGGCGGAAGCGGTACTCCTCCAGCACGATGGGCGAAGGGTCCACGATCACCAGGCCGGCGTCGCCGTCGATGATCACCCAGTCGTCCTGACGGATCAGGCTGGAGGCCTGGCGCGCGCCCACCACCGCCGGGATGTCGAGGCTGCGCGCCACGATCGCCGTGTGGGACGTCTTGCCGCCCACGTCGGTGACGAAGCCGGTGAACACGCTGCGCTTGAACTGCAGCATGTCGGCCGGCGAGATGTCGGACGCCACCAGCACCAGCGGGTCTTCGCCGCCGAAGTCGCGCGGGCGCACCGGCGAGCCGCCGGGCCCGCCATTGAGCGACGACAGCGGGCTGCCATGCCCCAGGCTGCGCAGCAGCCGCTCGACCACCTGCTCCAGGTCGGCCTTGCGCTCGCGCAGGTAGGGGTCGTTCATCTCGTCGAACTGCCGGGCCAGCACCTCCAGCTGGGCTGACAGCGCCCACTCGGCGTTGTAGTGCCGCTCGGTGATCCACTGGCGCGCGGCGCCGATCAGCGCCTCGTCGTTGACGAGCATCAGGTGCACGTCCAGCAGCGCGGCCAGCTCGGCCGGCGCATCGGCCGGCAGGTCACGCTTGAGCGCCTCGAACTCGCCCTCCACCGTGACGCGGGCCGTGTCCAGCCGCACCAGCTCGGCGTCGATCGCCGGGCCCTCGACGAAGTAGTGATCCACATCGACCCGGCTGGACGCGACCAGCACCGCGCGGCCGATGGCCACGCCGCGCGAGACGGCCAAACCGAAGATCTGCAGGCTCATGCGCGGGGATGCTACCAGCGGGGTTTGCCCCCAAGGGACAGGGGTAACGCGGCGCATGCCGGGCGCCTGCACACCGGGGCGAGCCTTGTCACGACGCCGTCATGCGAGGGTCATGCCAGGGTCATGCGCGGCGCCCACACTGCGCGCCAGGCCATCGCCCGACGGCCCCACCCGGAGACACCCATGCGGGACCTGCCGCTGCCCACGCTGCCCATCTCGGAGATCCGCGCACCCCGGAGGTCGCTTCACCGCCGCGCCGCGTCGGCTGCGCAGCCCGATGTGGATGGCGACGCCGTCCGGCTGGAGGTCTCTTGGGCGCGCAGTGAAGGCGAGGTTCTGGAGGCGCAGCGCCTGAGATACCGCGTCTTCGCCGAGGAGATGGGCGCGCGGCTGAGCCCGCCCGCCGGCAGCCCGCCGGGGCACGACATCGACGTCTTCGACCCCTATTGCGAGCACCTGCTGGTGCGCGCCTGCCCGGCAGACGGCGGCAGCGGCCCCGTCATCGGCACCTATCGCCTGATGACGCCCGACGCGGCCAAGCGCATCGGCGGCCTCTACAGCGAGACCGAGTTCGACCTCACGCGGCTGCGCCCGCTGCGCCCCAAGATGGTCGAGCTGGGCCGCTCCTGCGTGGACCCGGCGCACCGCAGCGGCGGCGCCATCCTGGCCCTGTGGGGCGCGCTGGCGTCCTTCATGGTGCGCTACAACCTCGACACCATGATCGGCTGCGCCAGCATCAGCATGCGCGACGGCGGCCACGTGGCCGCAAGCCTCTGGGAGAAGCTGCGCCACACCCACCTGGCGCCGATCGAACACCAGGTCCGCCCCCGCCTGCCCTTGCCGGTGGAGGAGCTGGACCGCCACCTGGATGCCGAGCCGCCGGCCCTCATCAAGGGCTACCTGCGCTGCGGCGCCCGCATCATCGGCGCCCCGGCCTGGGACCCGGACTTCAACACCGCCGACCTGCCCATGCTCATGCGCATCGACGACCTGCCGCTGCGCTACCGGCGGCACTTCCTGGGCAGCCAGCCGGTTTGAGTGCGCGGTTGCGCTGGCGTCGTCTGCCTCGATGCCGGGAGGCCGAGCGGGTCAGATGCCCGAGGCGCTGGCCAATCAGAACGTCGTCGTGTTGAACCAGCCAGTCGCATGCGCTGGTGGGGGGCTCCGGCCGCGACCGGCACAGACCCGGGCGGGGTGGCCGCGCTTCAAGCGCTTGCCCTCGCTGCGCGAGGGTGCCCTGCGATGCTCGCGCGGGCGGCGCGCCGTCGAACTCACTACGCTCACTGACGTTCGCTGCGTTCGGACATACGCCGGCGAGTCAGTTCATTGAATCGCGCTGCGCGCGCCGCCGCCCGCGCTGCGCTTCTCGGCTGCGCTCAGGCGCGCGGCCACCCCGCCCGGGCCTCTGCCTCATCCGCATGCGACACGGTGCGCCGTGCACCGGTCTCCCGTGATGCGGCCGGGGCTTGGTGCGCCCTGTCGCCCTGCGGCATGGGCGACGCCGCGCTTGCGGGATCGACTATTGGTCTGGGGCATGACGAGGGCGAGGGCGCGTCCAGGCGCAACCGCGGCGTGTATGGCTGTGAGCCCACGGCGTACCCGGACACCGGTAAAGACCTCCGCCGGTCTTCCCGCCCCTTACCGCTCGTTACCCGCCGTTACCCCGTACGCACCGCGATCACGGGGCCGCGTGCCCTCCGCACGTGATCCCCTTCACGCCCACCCTCACGGCGCGTCAAACACCTGTTTTTCCAACAAGACGGCCGCGCACAATGGCCGGCTCCCGCGCCCTCACGACGCCCCGATGCAAGTCCGCGTCCTCGGCTGCTCCGGCTCCATCGCCGCGCGCTGCCACACCACCGCCTTCCTGGTCGACGACGACATCCTGCTGGATGCCGGCTCCGGCGTGGGCGAGCTGCGGCTGGACGAGCTGGCCCGCATCGAGCACATCTTCATCAGCCACAGCCATCTGGACCACGTCCTGGGCATCCCGCTGCTGGCCGACAGCGTCATCAGCCTGCGCAAGGCCCCGGCCGAGCTGCCCGCAGACGGCCTGCCCAGCGCCATCGCCTGCGCCCCCAACGGCCCGCTGCCGGCCCCGCCGCGCCTGCGCCCCATCCACGTCCACGCCCTGCCCGAGACCCTGCAGGCCCTGCGCCAGCACATCTTCAACGGCATCATCTGGCCGGACTTCACCCGCCTGCCCAGCGCCGAGCAGCCGCTGATCGTCTTCCACGAGATCGCCATCGGCCAGGTCATCGACCTGCCCGGCCGCGGCCAGACCACCCGCCGGCTGGAGGTGCTGCCCGCCGCGCACACCGTGCCCGCCTGCGGCTTCGCCGTCCACGGCCACCCTGGCCGCACCGAAGACGCCCTGCCCGAGACCGACCCCGGCTGGTGGGTCTACACCGGCGACACCGGCCCCAACCCCGCCCTGTGGGCGACGCTCGCCGGCCGGCCCATCGCCCACCTCATCATCGAGACCGCCTTCGGCGACGACGAGCGCCACCTGGCCGCCATCAGCGGCCACCTGGCCCCGCACAGCCTGGCCGCCGAGCTCACGCAGCTCGACGGCAGCGTCAGCGTCCACATCACCCACACCAAGCCGGGCGAGCTGCCCGCCGTGCTGTCCCAGATCCGCGCCCTGGACTCCCGCCACCGCATCGAGCCGCTGCGCGAGGGGCAGGTGTTCGGGGTGTAGGGTGCCGCGGGGCCACCTCGCTCACATCGCGTTACGCTGATGTGACGAAACGCGGCAGCCGCCCCTGCGGCCCGGCCGCCAGGCGACGCGAACCGTCCCTCATGTGAGTGCCATCCTCAAAACAGCGTGCACAACCACACGGATTTCCGCGGATCGGCCGCTGGCACGCCATCTGCACAATGCCCTCCGCCCAGTCCCCAAGGGACTCCTGCCCTGACACGCTGGACGATCAACTTAGGAGCTCACAAATGAAGCGCGTTCAACAAGGTTTCACCCTCATCGAACTGATGATCGTCGTGGCGATCATCGGCATCTTGGCAGCCGTGGCGCTGCCGGCGTATCAGGACTACACGGTTCGTGCCCGCGTTTCCGAACTCATGCTGGCAGCCAGTTCTGCTCGCACTTGCGTTTCCGAGGCTTACCAGAGTGTGGGCGGCGCAACTGTCCCCACGGCCGTATCTACTGATTGCGCCATTGCAACGACCGGCAAGGTCGCAACCGCGTCTGTGGCCACCAATGGGGTCATCACGGTTACTGGTACGACGGCAACGACCTCGGTTGGTCAGAACGTCACTGTTACGCTGACTCCGACCGTCCAGTCCACTGCGGGAACGCTGACTTGGACCTGCACGGGCACTCCGGTCAAGTATGTTCCGGGTTCTTGCCGCAGCTAAAATTCGGCGCTCCCTCGCAAAGCCCCTCACCGAGGGGCTTTTTCATTTTGTTCACGAAAGGCGCAAGTGTTTAAATTTTCCGGAGATAAGCAGTTCGCCGCTGAGTTGGCTAATCAAATGGCGCGCGAACTTGCTCCCAAGTTGCTCGGAGAGCAGAAGCGAGTATTGTCGGTCAATAAGGTGACCAAGGTAGTTGAGAGAGCGTGCGAACTTGCCGTCGCATATCAGAATGAACAAAAGATGGGATACCTTCGCCGAGTGATGCTGGCTAACAACTTCAGGTGGGCAGCTAAGGATCGAGGTTACGGGGATGACTTCGTCAACCTGGCGACGGAAAGCTTAGCCATCGCGCTTGCAAAAGCCGCCTCCAAGCGCAGTTAAGGCTGCTGCGCATTACTCCAGCTTCAGACGACTGACGGTGCTTGCGCCGACCTCCTGCCGATATGCTTCGCCAGCTACTAAAGACACTGATCTCGCCCTTCAGGAAGTCGCCCACCCCCCGGGGGGGCACTGATCTGCAGAAGGCCGCGGTACTCATGACCCAGGGTAGGCCGCGAGAGGCCATTGCTTATTTCCGCAAGGTGCTGGAGGTCGATCCAGGGAATGTTGGGGCCTTGAATGACTTGGGTGCGTGCTTGGCCGACATCGGGGACGAAGCGGAAGCAGAGGCAGTATTCGACTTGGCTTACTCGTTGGACGATACGTTCGTCCCAGTACTTGTCAATCGTGCCAAGATGCTTATCGAGAAAGGGCGATCGGCAGAGGCGCTGCCGATTCTGCAGGCGGCCAAGCTTATTGATCCCCAGATGTGCCATATCGACGCAGTGTACGCCTCTTATTGCATGGGCGTCGGGGAGGTGGCAGCTGCGCGACATTATGAAAAGCGCGCTTGGCTCGCATCATTTGACAAGATGCGCTACGCAAACTGCTATCTTTTTTACAGCGCCTATAGTGAAGAAGATGAATATCTGCTGGCATCAGAACACCGGTTCTGGGCCGAGACTGCGCGTGACGCAGAGTGTACTTCGGATGAGTTGAAAAGCTCTCTTGCCCGCATTGGTGGTGACGGAGAGGGGGGCGTTAAAAAGAGACTTCGGATTGGGTATTGGTCGCCAGATCTTCGCAATCACTCAGTAAGGTATTTCTTCAGGCCGCTTCTCGAAGGGCATGACCGCAGTCGGGTGGAAATTTTCGTGTACCACGACGGGCCGATGGCCGACGCGCAGACGGAACATATTCGCGCTGCGTCAGAGAATTTTTTTGAAGTTTTCAACAGAAGCGATCTAGAGCTGATGGATATATTTTTATCGCATCGCTTGGATGTTCTTGTGGAGCTGGCGGGGCACTCCTCGCACAACAGAATAATTCTGTTGCGCCAACGTTTGGCTAAGGTGCAAATCACGGCTTTGGGCTACCCGCCGACAACCGGGCTTGCCTCCGTAGATGCAAAGCTCTTGGATAAATTTATCGTAAATGAGGAGGCGCCCGCGCTGTATACAGAACGCGCGGTTCCGCTGGCCGAATCGTTCTGGTGCTTCGACCCTAAGGAGGACGCAGGGGAGGTTGCTGAGCCGCCTGCAGAAAGTAAGGGTTTCGTCACTTTTGGTTGCGTGGGCAATGTGGCGAAAATATCTGATGACGCCATTTCAGCATGGGCGACAATACTCAAGCAGGTCCCGGGGAGTAGGCTGTTGCTCAGGTCCATAAACTTTCGCGATCCTGTGGTGCGAGAGAAGCTGTCGCAGCGGCTGATTCAAGGGGGCATTGACTTCGATCAAGTCGAACTCGCTAATGCCGAGGCTGGCTTGGCGTTCTTTCAGTCTTATCGCGATATCGACATCGTTTTGGACACTTACCCGTTCAACGGGGGGACCACCAGTTGCTTTGCTGCATACATGGGTGTTCCCATAGTGTCGCTAGCCGGCCGGGCGCTGACGAGTCGGATGGGGGCCTCTGTCCTTTCCAATATGGGTGCGCCGGAACTAATCGCAAGCGACTATGAGCAATATGTACGAATCGCTGTGGATCTGGCGACTGATCCCCTTAGGATGCGGGCCTACCGCTTGGGTGCTAGAAAGCGCTTTATGGCCACGGGGCTCGGGGACGGCGCCCGCTATGCGCGCCAGTTCGAGGAGGTGTGCAAGGTTTTGGTAGAGGGCGGATTTGATCATTATCCCACGCCGCACGTCGGCCCAATCCCAGAGGCTGAAATCTTGCGGCGAGCTTATACCGTGCTTCAGCATGGGGACACTGAAGCTGCTTCTCGAATTGCTCGGTATGGCACGCGACACTATCCGCAAAGTGCGGGGATGCGTCTACTGGCCGCGCACATCCAGGCAACGGAAAATCGTGACGATGCGGCAGAGGTGCTAGAGCGCGATCTGGTTGACTTCAGTGGTCGAGATTGGGTGGAGGCAGTAATTACCTTGGTGCGGTGGCATATCGTGGGCGGGCGGCATGAGCGCGCACGGCATCTGCTGCAGTTGGCGTCTCAACAACAGGTTCAGGACGATTTTGATCGGCAGCAGATGGCCTTGCTGCGGCTTGGCTGCTTACCACAAGGCCCGGGGCAAAACGTTATTTTCTCTGCGCCCTCCTTGACGGAAAACAAAGAGATATGTATGCTGATCCCGTGCGATGAGGTCGATGTTTATGATTTGACTGTGGGTCGCATGCGCAAATTGCTGCAGGTGCCGACAGGCTACTCGGTGTCATATCGCCGTTGCGACATGGCGACACGCTATAGAGCGTATCGCTCCGTGCTTCAAGAGGATTGGGGGGCGATCATTATTCTCCAGAAGGCGGCGCAAGTCTCTAGATCTGACTTCTTCCATAGGGTGCTAAACGCTCTGCAGCGATACGATGTGATCGGGATTGCCGGAGCCCGCCAGTGGAAAAGGATTGACTGGCGAGCTGAAGTCATCACCGCTAAAGCTGGTGGATTTCTTACTGCCTCTCAGGAGATTCCAGGTGGGGTGGAGGCGCAGTGGATGGGGGAGGGGTGTGACGAGCTGGTTGGGGACATGGCCGTGCTCGATGGAGCGCTCATCGCATTCCAGTCCTCTGCGATCCCTGCTGTGCGCTTTGATGAAGAACTTATCGGGGCAGATTATTTGCTGGAAGAGGACTGGATAGCGAGGGTAGTTGATGGTGGGGCTCGCGCCGCAGTACATCGCAACCTGGGTATCTTCTTAAGCACCGATTTCGTTCGGGATCCTCGAGAGCGTGCGCCTGGATTGATGCATTTGTGCGCAAAAAAGGGATTCGATCCGTTTATGATTCAACCCAATCATCCTCTTGGGGCATCTGTGCCTTTTCGCGATGCCGAGGACGCTCTTTGCGCGCTGGATGATTTTGCTAACGGAGTTCGCGTATGAAAACATTGCTGCATGTTGGCTGCGGTCCAACGAGACTCCAGAATCTGCCCATTTTCCTTCATTCGGGATGGCATGAGCTCCGTTATGATATCGACGCCAGTGTCGGCCCCGATATCGTTGGGACATTGCAGGACATGTCTCTGATCGAGGATGGGGTTATAGATGCCATTTATTCATCACACAACATTGAGCATGTCTGGGGGTTTGAGGTTCCGGGGGTATTGAGCGAATTTTATAGAGTGTTGGCTAATAAGAGTTTTGCAGTCATACTGTGCCCTGACATGCAGTCGGTCGCTGAGGCTGTGGCGGAGGGGGCGCTGGACAAGCCTCTATACATTTCGCCGGCGGGTCCGATTGCTGCTGTTGATATTATTTATGGGCATCAGGCCGCCATTGCCGCAGGCAATCAATATATGGCTCATAAAACGGCGTTCACTGATGTGACTCTGTCACGGGCTCTACTCGCGGCGGGATTCGAAGGCGTAGCCATAGCGCGAGATCTCATTTACGGTCTTCATGCGCTAGCCTTCAAAGGCTCTTGGGACGACGCAGAGTTAGCCGGCGTCGTGGCAGGGTTGATGCCCTCCCGAGGTAATTGCAAAGGCATTCAGTCGTTTGGGTCGGTCTCTGTGCGCTAGGCGTTGGGGCCACCATGCACGGGAAATTGGCTTACGAAGCTGTCCTGGGAAGCTTTTTGACCCTGAGCTCCCTCCTCGCCCTCGCCGCCCCCACCCTCCTCGCCTTCAACGTCTCCCCCTCGGCCACCTTCTTCAACCAGGTCATCGCGCTGGCGGGGTGGGGGGTGGCCTTGTGGGCGCTGGCGCTTGTGCCGGGCAGAGCCGACACTGCGCGCGGGGCAGACGGCGGCCTGTGGGCAGTGCTGGTGGCAGTCGCGGCCGTGTTGCTGGGCATCGCCGGCTCCGCCAGCCGGGGGCTGCCGATGGATGCGGCCTTGTCCTCTGGCGGGATGCTGCTGGCCGGGGCGGTAGTGTTGCTGGCTTCAAGGCGGGCGGGGCGCTCCGCTGGGGCGCGGCAGTGGATGTCGGCGGTGTGCCTGGCGCTAGTGCTGGCTGGTCTGCTGGGCCTGGCGATCGGCTGCGCGCAAGTGTTCGCGCCACAGTGGGCGGATGGCAAGGTGCTGGCGGCGCCGACGCTGGTGGGGCGGGCTACGGGCAATCTGCGGCAGCCCAATCATCTGAGCACGCTGATGCTGTGGGGCTGTGCGGCGGCGGTATGGCTGGCCATGGTGGCGGGGCCGTCCGGTTCGCGCAGCGGTGCTGCAGGCGCTGCGGCGGATGCCGTGGGCGGGCGCGATGGGGCGCGCGACATGCGGCAGGGGCAGGGCGCCGGTAGCTGGGCCGCTGGCGCAGCGGCGCTGCTGGGCCGCCTGGCGCCCTGGGTGATCGCGGCGCTGGTGCTGGGGGTGATGTTGACGGCCTCGCGCACGGGGCTGGTGGGCGTGCTGATGCTGGCGGTGTGGGGGGCGCTGGACCGCAGCCTGCCGCGCGGGGTGCGGCGTGCGCTGGTGCTGGCGCCGGTGATCTATGCCGCGGGGTGGCTCGCCATGTCGGCGCTGTCGCACCTGCAGGGCCAGGCGTTTGGCGGCGAGGCGCGGCTGCATGACGGCAGCGACATCTCCAGCTCGCGCTTTGCCATCTGGCGCGACACGGTGGCGCTGATCCGCCTGGAGCCCTGGGTGGGCGTGGGCTTCGGGCAGTTCAACTTCGCCTGGAGTCTGACGCCGTCGCCCGAGCGGCCGGTGGCCTTCTTCGACCACACGCACAACATCGTGCTGCAGTTGCTGGTGGAGCTGGGGCTGCCGCTGGGGCTGGTGGTGATGGGCGCGCTGGGCTGGGCGCTGTGGCGGCTGGCGGCGCAGGCGCTGCGGCCGGTGGATGCTGCCGCGCCGGGTGCGATCGGCGCCGCCGGCGCGCGGGTGCTGCTCTACATGGTGCTGTTGGTGGGCCTGCACAGCCTGCTGGAGTACCCGCTGTGGTACGCCTACTTCCTGCTGCCCACGCTGGCCTTCTGGGGGCTGGGGCTGGCGGCGGATGGTGGGGCGCCGGGTGCTGCACGCACCGGCCAGGGCGCGGGCGGCGAGGGCCGCGCGGCCGACGCTGCGGCGCCGCAGAGCGCGGCCTATCCGGCCGATGACGACGGCGGCGGCCGCCACGGTGTTGCGCTGGCCGCCGCACGGGCGGACCGCGCCTGGCGCTGGGGCTTGCGGGCCGGCGGCGCGGGCTTGATCGTGGCCGCGGTGCTGGCGCTGGCCGACTACCTGGTGGTGGTGCAGATCTTCACCCCGGCCACGCATGCCGGGCCGCTTGAGGCCCGCATCGAGCGCGGGCAGAAGAGCCTGCTCTTCGGCTTCCAGGCCGACTATGCCAAGGCCACCACCGAGCCGAGCCCGCCGCTGTCGGCCTTCGAGCGACCGCTGCGCCACCTGATCGACGCGCGGCTGATGGTCGCCTATGCCAAGGCCCTGGCCGCGCACGGGCAGACGGACAAGGCCCGCTTCGTCGCCGACCGGCTGCGCGAGTTCCGCCGCTTTGCCGACGAGCCCTTCCTGGACGTCTGCGCCGAGCCGCTGGAAGACGAGGACGAGATCCCCTTCCAGTGCCTGCCGTATGAGGGGCGGCCGATGGACTGGCGGGATTTCCGCTGAAGGCCTGGACGCTGGGCTGGGCTGGGCTGAGCGGATGGTGGCGCCTGACCGTTGCGCCGCGAGCGTGGCCTGTCGGGTGTCGCCTGCGCGAGCCTGATACGGCCTTCGGCCCGCCGGCGTGGCGGTTGCCGGGCTGGCTTCCGGGGCGGGAGTGACGCGGGACGGCCCAGCGCCCGTGCGCGGGATACGGCCCGTCAGCCAGCGTGACCGCGGCATCGCGAACACCAGCCCCGGCAAAGCAGAAGGCCCGCCCGGGTCACCCCGGGGCGGGCCTTGCGGTCTGCGGCGTGGCTGCTGATCAGCCGAGCCGGATCAGTCCAGCGTCAGCACGGCCTTGACGCTGCCGTCCACCGCGGACTTCTCGATGTAGCCGACGGCGTCGGGGTTCTTGGCGACGAAGGCCTTGACCTCGGCGGCGGTGGGCAGCTCCTTGGGCGGGACGGCCTTGCCGGAGAAGGTCAGGCGGGCCCAGGTGGCCTTGACCTGCGATGCGCTCTTGCCGGCGGCCTTGCTGTAGAAGGCTTCGCGCACCGGGGAGGATTCCGGCAGGTCGGCCAGCTGGGCGTTGCCGCCGGAGGGCAGGGCGGTGGTCTTGCCCAGGAACAGGTTGCTGACCTGCTCCTGCGTCATGGATGCCAGCGGGCTCTTGGGGCTGACGATCACGGCCACTTGCGCGTGCGCGGCGCCGGCCAGCAGCGCGGCGGCTGCGACCAGGGTGCGGAGGATGTGTTTGGTCATGGTGTCGTCCTCCTTCAGAACACGAAGTCGGCGCTGAGGGTGAACACGTTCACCTTCTCGCCCGAGATGTTGCTGGTGCTGGTCGGCGAGACATAGAACAGGCCGTTGGCCCCATCGGGCTTGATGTGCTCCAGCTGGGCCTTGAAGGCCACGCTCTTGAAGGCGTCCCAGCGGGCGCCGATGGCGACGGTCTTCTGGCCCGTCTCCTGGCCCGCGATGACGCTGTTGATGCCGGCGCGCAGGGCGGCGACCTGAGCACCGCCCAGCGAGACGGCCGTGGACGACACCGGGTTGCTCAGCTTCTGCTCGTCGACCTTGAGCTGCGACAGATAGACGTAGGGCGTGAACTTGCCCAGGCGGTAGCCGGCGCTGGCATACCAGCCGGTGCTGTCGCTGACCCAGTGGTCGCTGCGGCGCACGGTGTATTCGGCGTTGAAGATCCACTGGCCCAGGTCCCAGGTGGCGCCGATGCCGGTGAAGCTGGCCTGCTCCTTGGCTTCGAGCTGGTTGGCCAGCGCGTTCGCCGAGTTGGCATAGCCGGGCAGCGCGCCCAGCAGCGTGGCAGTGGTGCGCAAGCCGCCCACCAGGGTGGGCAGACGGCCGCCGGCCAGCGTCAGGTCGCCGTGCGCATATCCGGCGCGCAGCGTCAGACCGTTGTCGAACTCGGCCGTCAGGTTCAGCCCCAGCGCCTTGTCGAGCTTGACTTCGGCGTTGTTGAAGTCGTTCTTCATGCGGCCGCCGAACACCGTGCCGGTGACGATGGCCGGGCCGAAGGTGTGCTGATAGCTCACATCTGCGCCGTCGAAGCTGCTGAAGGTGACTTGCGAATAGACCTCAAGCGGCGGCCGCACCCAGAGGTTGGCGTAGTTGACTTCGCGGAAATCGGAAATCGCGAAGATCGGGGCGCCCATGCGGCCGGCGCGGATGCTCAGGCCCGAGACCGGCTGCGCCTTCACAAAGGCCCATTCCAGCGCCGGATCCCAGTCGCCTGCGCCGGTGTACTTGGTCAGCACCTGCGCGGTGGCCGAGAACACGCTGTTGAAGCGGTAGCTGGCCTGCAGGCCCAGCTTGGTGTCGGGCGCGAAGCTCGCCTCCTTGGTGGCGCCGTTGCCGGGCTGGCCCGGGGTGACGAATTCGGCCTTGTCGGTGTCCGTGATGCTGGCGCCGACGGTGCCGAAGCCGGAGAAGCGGAAGGCGTCCTGGGCCTGGGCGGCGCCGGCCGTCAGCAGGCAGGCGGCGGCCACAGCCGCAAGCTGGGTCCTGTGTTGTTTGGGCATGGATGTCCTCGTGGATGGATCGCCGGGCAGCAATACGCCACTCAGCCGCGATACATATCGACACGATGCCCGCCGGGCTTGACCGGCAATAGCGCGAGAAAGGCCACACACAACGGCCTTTTCGTTGTGGGATGGGCTTGCGCCAAGCCGGGCGGGGGTGGGCAATGGCCGCCCGGCGGCGGACGAGGATGCTGCGCTGCAGGGGGTGGCAGCACAGCCGGGTCTGCGGGTCGACCTGCCATATGCCGGGCGACGGCCTGGTGCCAGCCGGCTCGGGCTGAGCCGCTGCTCAGCCCGGCGGCCAGACGCCGGCCAGCAGCTCGAAGGACCGGCGGCGCGCGGCTGGGTCATACACCTGCGCAGTCACCATCAGCTCGTCCGGCTGCGTGCGCGCCACGATCTCCCCCAGCCGCTCGCGCACCGTGGCCGGCGAGCCGATGGCCGAGACCGCCAGCACGCTGTCGAGCAGGGCGCGCTGCGGCGGCTCCAGCGCGTCGGCATAGCCGGCGACCGGCGGCGGCAGCGGTGCGGGCCGGCCGCTGCGCAGGTTGACGAATGCCTGCTGGATGGACGTGGCGAGCCACCGCGCCTGCTCGTCGGTGTCGGCTGCGATCACGTTGACTCCCAGCATCACCTGCGGCCGCGCCAACCGGGCGGAGGGCTTGAAGTGCGCCCGGTAGATCGCGATGGCATCCAGCACCTGCGCCGGCGCGAAGTGCGAGGCAAAGGCATAGGGCAGCCCGAGTGCGGCGGCCAGCTGCGCGCCGAAGAGGCTGGAGCCCAGGATCCAGATCGGGATGGACAGGCCCGCGCCGGGCACCGCGCGCACCGGCTGGCGCTCGGGCGCGTCCAGGTAAGCCATCAGCTCCATCACGTCCTGCGGGAAGGCGTCCGGGTCGGTGTCCAGATTGCGGCGCAGCGCGCGGGCGGTGCGCGGGTCGGAGCCCGGGGCGCGGCCAAGGCCCAGGTCGATGCGGCCCGGGTGCAGCGACTCCAGCGTGCCGAACTGCTCGGCGATCACCAGCGGCGAGTGGTTGGGCAGCATCACGCCGCCAGCGCCGATGCGGATGGTGGACGTGCCCGCTGCCACATGGGCCATCACCACGGCCGTGGCCGCGCTGGCGATGCCCGGCATGCCGTGGTGCTCGGCCAGCCAGAAGCGCCGAAAGCCCAGCCGCTCGCCCAGCTGCGCGAGCAGCAGGCTCTGCTGCAGCGCCTGCGCGGCGGTGCCGCCTTGCACGATCGGGCAAAGGTCGAGGATGGACAGCGGGATGGGCGGCGCGGCAGGCGGCGTGCGGCCGGGGAGGGTGCTCATGGCGGCACCTTAGCGGGCGCCGGCTGGCCCCGGCGGCTTCATAGCCTTTGGCAATTGCGCCCCTTTACCGATTGCATGAACGGGGCTTCTGGCTGCGCATAGGATCACGTTTCCCCAGTCGCCCATAGGCGCGCCGGGAGACCCCCCTCCTCGTATCAACCACACCAACCGACGGAAGAGCCATGTCCCTGATCAACACCCAAGTCCAGCCCTTCAAGGCCCAAGCCTTCCACAACGGCAAGTTCATCGAAGTCACCGACCAGTCGCTCAAGGGCAAGTGGTCCGTGCTGATCTTCATGCCGGCTGCGTTCACCTTCAACTGCCCGACCGAAGTCGAGGACGCCGCCGACAACTACGCCGAGTTCCAGAAGGCCGGCGCCGAGGTCTACATCGTCACCACCGACACGCACTTCTCGCACAAGGTGTGGCACGAGACGTCTCCCGCCGTGGGCAAGGCCAAGTTCCCGCTGGTGGGCGACCCCACGCACCAGCTGACCAACGCGTTTGGCGTGCACATCCCGGAAGAAGGCCTGGCCCTGCGCGGCACCTTCATCATCAATCCGGACGGCGTGATCAAGACGATGGAAGTGCATTCCAACGAGATCGCCCGCGACGTGTCCGAGACGCTGCGCAAGCTCAAGGCCGCCCAGTACACCGCCGCCAACCCCGGCCAGGTCTGCCCGGCCAAGTGGAAGGAAGGCGCCAAGACCCTGGCCCCGTCGCTGGACCTGGTCGGCAAGATCTGATCCTGGGCAACTGAAGGCCGGCCGCTGCGCGCCATCATGGCCCCGGCCGCCTGAACCCGCCCTGTGCCGGGCGCGGCAGCATCCCTGCCGCACCGGCCGGCCGCCGGCCCACGAGGCCGGCGGGCCCGGGAGCCATCGCCCAACCCGCCTGGCTCCTCCTCATCTGCTCCACCGGAGCATCCCCTGACCCCCTCCCGCTGTCGAGAAGAAGGAAGCAACCATGTTGGACGACACCCTCAAGGCCCAGTTGAAGGCGTACCTGGAGAGGGTCAAGCAGCCTTTCGAGATCGTGGCCTCCTTGGACGACAGCGAGTCCGCGCGCGAGATGGAAGGCCTGCTCAAGGACATCGCCGCGCTGACCGATAAGATCACGCTCAAGCTCGACGGCAGCGATGCGCGCAAGCCGTCGTTTGCGCTCAATCGCATCGGCTCCGACATGAGCCTGCGCTTTGCCGCCATCCCGATGGGGCATGAGTTCACGTCCCTGGTGCTGGCGCTGCTGCAGGTCGGCGGCCACCCGCCGAAGGTCGAGCCGGACGTGATCGACCAGATCAAGGGCCTGGACGGCGACTACACCTTCGAGGTCTACATGTCGCTGAGCTGCCACAACTGCCCGGACGTGGTGCAGGCGCTCAACCTGATGGCCGTGCTCAACCCGCGCGTGAAGGTCACGACCATCGACGGCGCGCTGTTCCAGAAGGAAGTCGAAGAGCGCCAGATCATGGCCGTGCCGGCCGTGTTCCTCAACGGGCAGATGTGGGCGTCCGGCCGCATGACCATCGAGGAGATCGTCGGCAAGCTCGACCAGGGCGCCGCTGCGCGCGACGCGGCCAAGCTCAGCGCCAAGGAGCCCTATGACGTGCTGATCGTCGGCGGTGGCCCGGCCGGTGCGGCCGCGGCCGTGTATGCCGCGCGCAAGGGCATCCGCGTGGGCGTGGCGGCCGAGCGCTTCGGCGGCCAGGTCAATGACACGCTGGCCATCGAGAACTACATCTCCGTGCTGGAGACCGACGGGCCGAAGTTCGCCGCCGCGTTGGAGGCGCACGCCCGCGCCTATGACGTGGACATCATGAACCTGCAGCGCGCCGAAAAGCTCATCCCCGCGGCCCAGCCCGGCGGCCTGATCGAGGTGCAGCTGGCCAATGGCGGCAGCCTCAAGGGCAAGACGGTGATCCTGGCCACCGGCGCGCGCTGGCGCAACGTCAACGTGCCCGGCGAGGCGGAGTACCGCAACCACGGCGTGGCCTATTGCCCGCACTGCGACGGCCCGCTGTTCAAGGGCAAGAAGGTGGCGGTGATCGGCGGCGGCAACTCGGGCGTGGAGGCCGCGATCGACCTGGCCGGCGTGGTCGAGCACGTCACGCTGATCGAGTTCGCCGAGCAGCTGCGCGCCGATGCGGTGCTGGTGAGCAAGCTCAGGAGCCTGCCCAACGTGGTCATCCTGACCCACGCGCAGACCACCGAGATCACCGGCGACGGCCAGAAGGTCAACGGCCTGACCTACACCGACCGCGCCACCGGCACCAGCCACCACATTGAGCTGGCCGGCGTGTTCGTGCAGATCGGCCTGGTGCCCAACACCGAGTTCCTCAAGGGCACGCTGGAGCTGTCGCGCTTCGGCGAGATCATGGTCGATGCCAAGTGCCACACCTCGGTGCCCGGCGTGTTCGCCGCGGGCGATGTGACCACGGTGCCATACAAGCAGATCGTCATCGCCGCGGGCGAGGGTGCCAAGGCCGCGCTGAGCGCTTTCGACCACCTGATCCGCACCTCGGCCCCGGCCTGAGGAGGTGGCGCTGGCGGCCGCCCCTGGCCGCAGCGCCGCGCAACGCTGGCTCTGCCGTCCGCCCTGTCGCGGTGGCCTGCTGCCCGCGCCCTGCCTGGTGCAGCGCGCGGGCTTTTTCTTGGCCGGCCATGCGGGCGGCGCATGGACGGCTGCAGGTGCGGCAGTGCGCGGCCCGGGCCCGACGGCTGCCGGGCAGCGGATGCCCGCTAACCTTGCGTCATTGCATCGGCGGCCGCGGGCCGCTGCATTGATCCGGGGGACACCGCATGACCGACTGGCTGGCCGCCGCGCAGGCCTGGCTGGGCGCGCATCCGCAATGGCTGGGCGCCAGCATCCTGATCGTCGCCTGCATCGAGTGCCTGGCTGTGGCCGGGCTGCTGGTGCCGGGCACAGTGGTGCTGTTCGCACTGGGCATGATGGCCGGCAGCGGCGCGCTGTCGCTGGGCCAGACGCTGCTGCTGGCCTACATCGGCGGGCTGCTGGGCGACGCGCTGTCCTACGGTCTGGGGCGGCGCTTCCACCACAACATCCGCCGCCTGCCGGTGCTGCGCGACAACCCGCAGTGGCTGGCCGCGGCCGAGGGCTTCTTCCACCGCCACGGCGTGATGAGCTTGCTTGTCGGCCGCTACATCGGCCCGCTGCGGCCGACCCTGCCGCTGGTGGCCGGCATGCTGGACATGCCGCTGCTGCGCTTTGCCGCGGTCAGCATGGTGGCCGCGGTGGGCTGGTCGGTGGCGTATCTGGCGCCGGGCTGGGTGGCCGGCGCGGCGCTGCGGCTGACCTTGCCGCCGGGTTTCTGGCCGCAGGTGGGCGGCGTGGCGCTTGCCCTTGCCGCGCTGGTGCTGGGGGCCTCGCAGCTGGCCGCGCGCGGCCAGCGGCGGGCGGGGAGCTGGGTGGCGCTGGCTTGTGCGCTGCTGCTGGCGCTGCTCGTGTGGGGCTGGCCGCGGCTGCATGCGCTGGACGACGGCCTGTCGATGCTGCTGCAGACCCTGCGCGCGCCGGTGAGCGAGCGGGCGCTGCGCACGCTGCAGCGGCTGTTTGAGCCCACGCCGCTGTTGGCGGTAGCCGCGGTGATGGCACTGACCCTGCTGCGCTGGGGCCAGGCGCGAGCCGCCGCGCTGGCGGCCGGCACGGTGGGCGCTGCGCTGGCCCTCGATGCCGCGCTGGCCGCATGGCTGCCGGACCTGCTGCAGCGCCCGCCCGCGGGCCGCCCGCTGGCCGCGCTGTTGTCCGCTCCTCAGGTGCCGGCCCCGCTGCGCGATCAGTTGCTCATCCCCTTGGCCGCCCCCCAGGCCGTGGAGGGCGGCTTGCACGGCGCGGCGTTGATGCCCGTGGTCGCCGGTGCTGGTGCTGGCTCCGGCGCCGGGGCAGCCTTGCCCGGCTGCGCGCTGGTGGCGCTATGGCTGGTGATGGGCGTGCTGGCCGGCCGGGGCCAGCCGCCGCGCCTGCGCCTGACCTGGCTGGCGGTGGCCGCGGTGCCGGCCGTGGTGCTGCTGGCGGGGCGGGTGCTGGTGGGCGCCCAGTGGCCCACGGCAATGCTGGCCGCGGGCCTGGGCGGCGCGGCAGTGTGCGCGGCCGGCGTCGCGCTGGCCGAATGGCGGGAGCCGCTGCCCGCGGCCGGGCCCCGCGTGGCGGCGCTGCTGCTGCCCGCCTGTCTGGGGCTGCTCGCCCTCGGCGCAGCCGGCGTCTTCCAGGCCTTGTGAACGACACGCAGGCTGCACCGCACGGGCCTGCACAATCAGGCTCCACCATGTCCTTGCAGCCACTTCCCGTCAGCGCACCCGTCGACTGGCCGCCGGCCGGCGGCGAGACCGCCGCGCTGCTGCGCGCGCGCGACTGGTCCGCCACGCCGCTGGGGCCCCCGGCGGCCTGGCCGCAGCGGCTGCGCTGGGCGGTGGAAATGCTGCTGGAGTCGCCCGTCGCCATGGTGCTGCTGTGGGGCGAGCAGGGGGTGATGATCTACAACGACGCCTACTCCGTCTTTGCTGGCGCGCGGCATCCGCAGCTCTTCGGCTCGCCGGTGCTGGAAGGCTGGACCGAGGTGGCGGACTTCAACCGCCATGTGATGGAGGAGGTGCGCGGCAAGGGGCGCACGCTGTCGTTCAGGGACCAGCAGCTCACGCTGCACCGCTACGGCCGGCCCGAGACCGCCTGGATGAACCTGGACTACAGCCCGCTGCGCGACGATGCCGGCCGGCCCGAGGGGGTGCTGGCGATCGTCGTGGAGACGACCGAACGCTTCGTGGCCGAGCAGCGTCTGCGTGCGGCCAACGAGCGCATCCAGCTTGCCCTGGACGCCGGCGCCGTGCTGGGCACCTGGAACTGGGACATCCCCCAGGACTGCTTCACCGCCGACGAGCGCTTCGCCCGCGCTTTCGGGCTGGACGGACAGCGCGCGGTCGAGGGCGCCCCGCTGGATGCAGTCATGACCGCCATCCATCCGGATGATCGACCCGCCGTGGCCGATCTCATCAGGCTGACGCTGCAGCGCGGCGGACCCTACGCCACCGAATACCGCGTGCGCCGGCCCGACGGCGGCTGGCGCTGGGTGGAGGCCAACGGCCACTGCGAGTTGGACGGGCACGGTCAGCCGCTGCGCTTCCCGGGCGTGCTGATCGATGCCCAGACCCGGCGTGAGGCCGCGCGGCTGCAGGCCGCGCTGCTGGCCCTGAGCGACCGCCTGCGCGAGCTGGTGCAGCCCGAGGCCATCGCCCGCGAGGCCAGCGAGCGCCTGGGCCGCACGCTGCAGGCCGACCGTGCGGGCTTCATGCGCGTGGACGGCGGCTGGGCCAGCAGCGCCGGCGACTGGACCACCGACGGCGTCGAGCCCATCACCGGCCCGCATGCGCTGGCGCACTACGGCAGCCATGCCGCCGATCTGCAAGCCGGCCGCGTGGTCGTCATCCGCGATGTGGCCAGTGACCCACGCACCGCCGCGCATGCCGTGCGCTGGCAGGCGCTGCGCATCGGGGCGGTCATCGCCGTGCCGCTGCTGGTGCAGGGCCGCCTGGCCGGGATGATGCGCGTGCACGCCGTGGCCCCGCGCGACTGGACCGAGGCGGAGGTCGACTTCACCCGCGAGGTGGCCAACCGCGCGTTTTCGGCCTACGAGCGCGGCGAGGCGCAGCTGGCTCTTGAGCGCCTGAACGCGCGGCTGGAGCAGCTGGTGGAAGAACGCACCCGCGAGCGCGATCGCGTCTGGACCGTCTCGCAGGACCTGCTGGCCATCACCGACCGGCAGGGCGTGGTCATCGCCGTCAACCCGGCGTGGACGTCCACGCTGGGCTGGTCGTCCACCGACCTCGTCGGCCGCACCACCGCCTGGCTGGAGCACCCCGACGACCGCGCCGCCACCCAGGCCGAGCGTGCGCGGCTGGGCGAGGGCGGGCGCACGCCCACCTTCGTCAACCGGCTGCGCGACATGGGCGGGCGCTACCACTGGATGTCGTGGACGGCCGCCATGGACGGCGAGCGCATCTACGGCGTGGCCCGCGACATCACCGCCGAGCGCGAGGCTGCCGCCGTGCTGCGCCAGACCGAGGACGCGCTGCGCCAGGCGCAGAAGATGGAGGCCGTGGGCCAGCTCACCGGCGGCATCGCGCATGACTTCAACAACCTGCTGCAGGGCATCCTGGGCAGCCTGGAGATCATCCGCAAGTCCATCGAGGCGGGCCGCACCGAGCGGCTGGAGCGCTTCATCGGCTCGGCCGTGCAGTCGGCCAAGCGCGCCGCGGGGCTGACGCACCGGCTGCTGGCCTTCTCGCGCCGGCAGTCGTTGGACCTGCGGGCGCTGGACGTCAACGAGCTCGTGCATTCGCTGGAAGACCTGCTGCGCCGCACGCTCGGGGAGAACGTGCGGCTGCACCTCGACCTGGAGCCCGGCCTGTGGCCGGCGCACAGCGATGCCAACCAGCTCGAAAGCGCGCTGCTCAACCTGGCCATCAACGCCCGCGACGCCATGCCCGCCGGCGGGCGGCTGTCGGTGCGCACCGAGAACGTGGTCGTCGAGCCGGTCCCCGGCGGCATGGCATCGGCCGAAGGCGCGGAGCCTGGCGAGTACGTCATGCTGGCCGTGGGCGACACCGGTGTGGGCATGAGCCCGGCGGTGCGCGAGCGCGCCATCGATCCCTTCTTCACCACCAAGCCGCTGGGCCAGGGCACCGGGCTGGGCCTGTCCATGGTCTACGGCTTCGTCAAGCAGTCGCGCGGCCACCTGCGCCTGGACAGCGAGCCCGGGCGCGGCACCACCGTGCGGCTGTACCTGCCCCGGGCCCAGGCCGCTGTCGAGCAGCCGCAGGAGCAGGCCGCTGGCGAGGATGTCGCGGCCATGCCGGCGGCGCAGTCCGTGCTGGTGGTCGAGGACGACCCGGCCGTGCGCATGCTCATCGTCGAGGTGCTGCACCGCCTGGGCCACCAGGTCAGCGAGGCGGCCGACGGCCAGGCCGCGCTGCCGCTGTTGCAGCGCTTGCGCCGGCTCGACCTGCTGGTCAGCGACGTCGGCCTGCCGGGGCTCAATGGCCGCCAGCTGGCCGAGCTGGCCCGCCAGGCCTGGCCGCAGCTGCCGGTGCTGTTCGTGTCCGGCTATGCGGAGCAGGCGGCGCTGCGCTCGGGCTTCCTGGGCGACGGGATGGACCTGATCGCCAAGCCTTTCAGCCTGGACGTGCTCACCGCCAAGGTGGGTGCGATGCTGGCGTCACCGCATGCCCAGGGCGCGCCTGCCGCGGCGGGCGGCACGGCGCAAGACCGTGCGGGCACCGTTGCCGATAACGGCGCCCGCCCGGCCGGTGCGGCGCCGCGCGCCGCCGACGGGCAGGCAGGCCGATTGCCCGGCGGCGACAATCCCGGTCCCATCATGGAGGGCCGTCCATGAGACGGCAGGCGTCGTGAACGTGCTTTATGTCGAAGACAGCGATGACGTCCGCGAGGTCGTCACCGCCCTCATGGAGATGTCGGGCCACGAGGTGGTGGCGGTGCCCACGGCCGAGGCCGCGTTGCAGCTGCTGCCGGATCGACGCTTCGGCGTGCTGATCGCCGACGTCAGCCTGCCCGGCCTGTCCGGCGTGGACCTCATGCGCCAGGTGCTGCCCGCCTATCCCGACATGGCCGGCATCCTGGCCACCGGCTACGGCAACGCCATCAACCCCAAGTCGCTCGGCCTGGGCGTGCGCGTGCTGCCCAAGCCCTTCGAGCCCGAGGTGCTGGAGCAGATGCTGCGCGACATCGAGGCGGGCGTGCCGGCGCATTGAGCGCGCGGGTGGCGGCGTCTCGCCCCTGGCCTGGCCGGGCCCTGGGCGGTCCCCGGCAGTGCTGATCCGGCGCTGATCGGGCCTTGCGGCATGGCTGCTGGCGTGGCCGCGTACATGGCTGCTCATATGGCCATATGGCCTCCCGCATGGGAGCCCGCCTGGCCGCCCTTGCCGCCCTCGGCGCCGCTCACGCCCCGTTCACACAGCTTTACCCCCCGGCCCATTCGGCTTCACGCAGGCGTCCCAACATGCAAGGCATGGAGGACGCACGGTTGCGGCCTCCACACCGAGAGATGGAGAACCGCATGAAGACCCGTCAATCCGCCGCCGCGCCGGCTGCCCGCGCCAACGCTGCCCACGCCGCCCGCTCCGCCCGCCTGGGCCTGGCCCTGGGTGCCGGCGTGCTGGGCGTGGCCGCGCTGTGGAGCGCCACCCAGGCCCACGCCCAGCCGGCTGCCGCCCCCGCGCCCACCGCTGCCGCCTCCGTGGCGCCGCCGCCCCCGCCGCCCGAGGCCCGTGGGGAGCGAGGTGATCGGGGCGAGCGCGGCCCGCACTTCGCCCGCCACATGGAGCGCGGCGGCGACCACCGCATGGGCCCCGGCCCGATGGGCTGGGCCGACCCGCGCGGCCTGGACCGCCTGCTCGACCGCGTCAAGGCCACCGACGCCCAGCGCACCCGCATCCGCGACATCGCCGCCCAGGCGGCCAAGGACCTGCAGGGCCAGCACGAGGCCGGCCGCAAGCTGCACGAGCAGATGGCCGCGCTGCTGACCGCCAAGGACGTGGATGCCCGCGCCGTGGAGAAGCTGCGCCAGCAGATCGCCGCCCACCACGACCAGGCCTCCAAGCGCATGACCACCGCCCTGGTGGAGGCGAGCAAGGTGCTCACGCCCGAGCAGCGCGCGCAGATCGCCCAGCACCTCAAGGACCGCCAGGCCCGCGATGAGCGCCGGGACGAACGACGCGATGGCCGCCGCGACGGCCCGGGCCCGCGCGCCGGCGTGCCGCAGCCGCCGAGCGCGCCGGCTGCGCGCTGAGGGGAGCTCCCCCGGTCGGTTCACTGAATCGTCCGGGGTTCATGCCTCGATCCTGTTGCGGTGGGAGCGAGATCGGGCGACCAGGGGGCTTCACTCCGTTCATGCCAGGGCGCAGAGGCCCTGGCATGAACGGAGCCGGTTGCCCGCCCTGCACGCTGCGCTTCCCCGCGTGCAGGCCTTCGAAAATCGTGGTGAACGGACCCGCCACAATCCCCCGCATCCCAGCCCGCCCGCACCTAAACAGCATGCCCCGCATCCTGCTCATCGACGACGACCTGCGGCTGACCGGCATGGTGGCCGAGTACCTCGGCTCCGCCGGCCTGGACGTGACCAGCTCGCCCACGCTGGCCGCGGGCCGGCAGCGGCTGGAGCACGACAGCTTCGACGCCCTGGTGCTCGACCTCATGCTGCCCGACGGCGACGGCCTGGACCTGTGCCGGGAGCTGCGTGCCGCCCCGCGCACCCGCGCCCTGCCGCTGCTCATGCTCACCGCCCGCGGCGAGCCCATGGACCGCGTCGTCGGCCTGGAGCTGGGCGCCGACGACTACCTGGCCAAGCCCTTCGAGCCGCGCGAGCTGCTGGCGCGCATCAAGGCCCTGCTGCGCCGCGCCCGCGCCGCCGCCGACGACGCGCCCGACAACGTCCAGCGCTTCGGCCGGCTGGAGATCGACCTCGACCGCCGCGAGGCCCGGCTGGACGGCAAGCCCTGCGACCTCACCGCGTACCAGTTCGACCTGCTGCGCGTGCTGGCCGCCGCCGCCGGCCGCGTGCTCAGCCGCGACCAGATCATGGACGCGCTCAAGGGCCACCCGCTGGAGGCCTTCGACCGCTCCATCGACGTGCACATCTCGCGCATCCGCGCGGCCATCGAGGACGACCCCAAGGTGCCGCGCCGCATCCTCACCGTGCGCGGCGCGGGCTACGTCTTCGCCCGCAAGCAGGACGGCGAGCCCGAGGCCTGAGCCCGGCCTGCGCCCGGCCCGGCCTGCACCCCGTTCTCCCTCAAGCCCGCAGCGTGAAAAGCCTGTACCTGCGCATCTACCTCACCGTCGTCGCGGTGCTGCTGCTCTTCGCCCTGGTGGCCGGCGGCATCGCGCACTGGCGGCTGCAGCAGGAGCAGCGCGAAGGCCAGCAGCGCGTGCAGGCCATGTGGGCCGAGCGCGCGCAGGCCTGGGCCGAGCTGCTGGAGCGCAACCTGCCGCCGGCCGGCGCGCCGGTGGACCTGCAGGCCGATGCGGTGCTCGCCTGGTCGCGCCGCCTGCGCCAGCCGATGGCGCTGGACGACGCCCAGGGCCGGCGCATCGCCACCAGCCCGCGGCTGCAGGAGCTGCTGGACGAGCACGACCCCGGCGAGCCGCCGCCCGGGCTGCTGCGCCACGAGCTCAGCGACGGCCGCGTGCTGTGGGTGGCCCGCCGCCCGCAGCGCGATGCCCGCCCGCCCGGCGCCCCGCCGGCCTGGTTGCCCGACGCACGCGAGCACGGCCGCGGCGTGCCGGCGCCGCCCTGGTGGGCCGTGCTGCTGCCCTGGCCCGGCGGCGGGGTCGGCGGCGTGGGCAGCGGCATGGCGCTGATGCTGGTCGGCCTGTTCACCGCCGTGGCCGCCGGCGCCTGGCCGGTGGTGCGGCGCCTGACCGTGCGGCTGGAGCGGCTCAAGCGCGGCGTGGAGCGCTTCGGCGCCGGTGAGCTGGACCACCGCGTGGCCGTGGACGGCCGCGACGAGGTGGCCACCGTGGCCCGCAGCTTCAACGAGGCGGCGCAGCGCATCGAGGACCTGGTGCGCGCGCACCGCTCGCTGCTGGCCAATGCCAGCCATGAGCTGCGCTCGCCGCTGGCACGGCTGAAGATGGCCCTGGCGCTGATGGAAGACGCCTCGCCCGAGCGCCGCCGCGCCCTGCGCGCCGAGATCGAGCACGACATCGGCGAGCTCGATCAGCTGGTCGAAGAGGTGCTGCTGTCCAGCCGGCTGGACGCCCGCGTGGGCATCGAGCGCCAGCCGGTGGACGCCCTGGCCGTGGCCGCCGAAGAAGCCATGCGCACCGACGCCCGGCTGGACATCGTCGAGCCCGCCACCGGCATCGCGCAGCCGGCGCCCGGCTGGCGCCTGGCCGGCGACGAGCGGCTGCTGCGCCGCGCACTGCGCAACCTGCTGGAGAACGCGCGCCGGCACGGCCAGCCGGTGGCGGCGGCCGCGGGCAGCGGCACGGGCACCGCCGCCGACCCGCACGGCGAGGTCGGGGAAGGGGATGAGGGCGACACCGCCGTGCACCTGGAGGTGGCCCAGCGCAGCGCACCGGACGGCCGCGGCGAGGTGGTCTTTCGCGTGCTCGACCGCGGCCCCGGCGTGCCCGAGGCCGAGCGCGAGCGCATCTTCGAGCCCTTCTACCGCCGCGCCGGCCACGGCGAAGGCGCCGGCGGCGTCGGCCTGGGCCTGGCCCTGGTGCGCCAGATCGCCCAGGGCCACGGCGGCAGCGTGCACTGCGAGGCCCGCCCGGGCGGCGGCAGCGCCTTTGTGCTGACCGTGCCGGTGGCGCCGCCCGCGGCGGCCGCAGCGCCGACGGCGCGCGGCTGATCCCGCCCGATCCTGGCCGGACCGGACCGGGCCGGACCCGACCCGAGGTCTCTCAGCCTGCGCCGACAAGCCGCCGCGCCCTTGGCCGGCACGCCCGAGCCGCCACTCGGGAACGTGAGTTGCCGACTCCCTGCACAGAGCCCCTGGCCGCCGCCAGCCCGCCGCAACGGGCGGGCGGGCCGCGCGCAGCGGCTCGTGGGTCGCCGCATGGGGCGGCGGCCCCCGAGAACCCCACAGGAGTCAGACATGCACAACCGTTCCGCTTCCATCCGCCGCATTCCGTCGCTGCTCGCCGCCGTGGCGGTGGCCGCCGGCGCCTCCGTCGCGATGGCCGACACCATGAACACCGCCAACCCCGAGCGCGCCGGCTCGTCGGCCAGCACCAGCGGCAGCTACGGCGCCACGGGCAACCGCGGCTCGTCCGACGCGGCCCGCAGCAGCAACTACGGCCCCACCGGCACGTCGCCCAGCACCAGCGCGTCGCAGGACGCGGCCCGCGGCGGCATGCAGGGCGGCGCCTCCTACGGCACCAGCGGCACCCGCGGCTCGTCCACCACCAACTACTCCGACACCGCCAACGCCACCAGCAGCCCCACCTACTCGCCCCAGGCGCGCGACGCCACCCAGGGCACCAGCTACGGCAGCAGCACCTACGGCACCGAGCATCCCAGCCAGTCCAGCGCGCCGGTCAACACCACCACCGGCGAGGCCAACTTCCACGACGGCCGCGCCCCGGTGCGCCCCGGCATGACGGCCCCCGCAGTCGCCGACACCAGCGGCCCCAAGACGCGCAAGGAGGTGCACGACGAGGTGCTGCGCGCGCGCATGACCGGCCAGCTGCTGACCACCAACCCGGCCATCGCCTGGGCCCCGGCGCACATCGACGTCAACACCTATCACGGCGAAACGTCCATGGCCAGCCGCGAGCAGGTGCGCCAGGAGGCGCGTGACGCCCTGCGCAACCAGCAGGGCAACCCCTCGCGCGACTACCGCCTGGGCAGCCCCAGCGTGATCCCGCAGCAGCCCACGGCCAACGCCGGCAACGCCGCGGAGTGAACCTGAGCGGCCGGGGCGGGCGGCTTGGTGCCGGCCCGCCCGGCTCGCCCGCATCCCGCTGGCCGCCGGCCGTCAAGCCCGAGCACCCGACCCAGTGCCTTGCTCGGGCATCCCGGGAATGCGGGTCTTTCAGGGCATTCGGGCCATTGAGGGCATGCCCCCAAAAGGGGGACGCCGCAGGCCTTTCCGCCACTATTGTCCCTGACGCAAGACTGACATTCAGCCCGGCTGGGGGGGTGGCGTGCCGCCGCTCAGCATGCCCGACTGGGGCGCGGTGCCTCTGACGGGCTCCTGCAGCGCAAGACCTGCTACCCGCTGCATGCACCCGCGCTGCGGCCAGCGCCACAGGGTAAGCGTGGTGCCGCAGGGCATACCGCGTGCCTAAGGTCACGAGATCGCCGAGCGGTCCGGAAGTTGTGCAGACCGCCCCGTCTGTTTCTCAACCCGACCTCTTGGAGAGTCCCCGTGCGCCGCCCGTCCCTGCCTACCACCCGCCCGGTTGCCGCCGCCATCGCAGCCGCCACCGCCCCCTCTACCTCCACCGCGCGCTGGCTGGCCGCATCGACCCTGGTCGCTGCCGCCGCCGCCCTGGCTCTAGGCGCAGCCCCGGCCCAGGCCCACACCCGCTACAGCTTCAACGGCACGCTGGTGGCGTCGCCCGTAGACAGCTCCGGGGCCGGCCCCGGTGTGGCCGCCCAGGCCTTGCCGCTGCCCGGCGATGTCGTCAGCGGCTGGTTCGATCTGCCCACCAGCGGCGACTACGGCTACTCCGACCGCCCGGACGGCACCGGCACGGCCAAGACGCTGTACTGGGAGATCGACTACCCCGCCACGCCCGAGACCACGCTGGTCGATTGGGCGCTGAACCTGCCCAGCGCCGAGGCGCGCAAGAAGGACGTCTACGGCAACCCCTCGTCCACCCTGCGCCGCACCCTGCATGCCGACGGCAGCAGCAGCCTGGTGATCGAGACCAGCTTCATGCGCGGCGGCGGCGGCGTGCGCTCCCAGGACTTCAAGCTGACCTACGTCGCCTCCGACGCCTCGCTCTACGGCGACCTGACCACGCCGCTGGACCTGAGCAAGGTCACGCGCGCCTGGGGCAGCTACCGCTACCACGACGAGTCCTTCGGCGAGGTGCTGAGCTCGGTGCGCTACGACTTCGAGCTGCAGACCGGCATTGCCCCGGTGCCCGAGCCCGCCGCCTGGTGGCTGTGGCTGGCCGGCGCCCCGTTGGCCTGGGGCGCGCGCCGGCTGTCACGCGCCGCAGGCTGAGTTTTACGCACGCCCGCCGGCCAGCAGGCCGGGGCTGCGCTCTGCATGGCCGCTGAGCCGCGGTATGCCCAGCCCGGTCCGCTCGATCCCGCCCGCTCAGCCCTGCCTTGCGCTGCCGCGCCGGCCGCGCAGGCAGAGCACGGCGCAGGCCAGCCCGGCCACGGCGCCGGTGGCATGGACCAGCGGTGCGATCGGCAGATCCCAGCCGGGGTGGTGGAGCAGGGCGTGCGACCACGGTGCCTCGGCGATCACCTTGGCGGCCAGCCCGGCGAGCAGCAGCCCGCCGATCAGGCGCAGCCGCAGGGCCGGGCGCGCCGGGGCGGGCGATGCGTCGGCGCAGCGTGCCTGCACCGGCGTCGTGCTGCCTGAGCCCGCCTTCAGCGACGCCGCCACGCCGGCGCTTCCCAGCACCAGCGCCGCGCTGTGGGCGCCCGCCTGCACCGGCGTCGCCCTGCCGGTGCTTCCCTGCACCAGCGCCGCCCAGCCCAGTACGGCCACGCCTGCATGCAGCACGCCGGAGGCGCCGGCATAGAAGAGCAGGCGCTCATCCAGCCACAGGCCGGCATGGGTCAGCGGCCAGGCCAGCAGCCAGGCCAGCGCGGCTTGCCGCGCGGCAGGCGGCTCGCGCAGCAGCGTCATGCCCAGCAGGGCGACCACCACGGTGCCGGCCAGGTTGGCCGCCAGGTGCAGAGCCGAGCCATGCACCCAGGCCGCGGTGATGAGCTGCCAGGCGGCGTGCAGGCCGGTGGCGCTGCGCTGCCACAGCAGCTGTGCGGCCAGCGGAAGGACAGGCCCCTCGGCGGCCCACGCGGCGGCTGCATCGACACCCCAGGCGCCGGCCCGCGCATCGGGCCAGTCCACCCAGCCCAGGGCCAGAGCCGGCAGCGCCAGCAGCCCGGCCACCGCCACCCAGGGCCAGGCCGGATGCGCAGCCGGGCGGGCGGCCGTCAGCCGAACACCGCCTGCCACAGCGCCAGCGCGGCCTGGCGGTGCTCGGCCAGCTCGCCCAGGCCATCCAGCGGCAGCCGCGTCGAGGATTCATCCAGCCGCGCGCGGTGCTGGGCGCGGCGCAGGGCGCGGTAGGCCTGGGCAGCGGCCACGCCGACGCCCGTGGGCAGCAGGCCGGCGGCCTCGGCGCGCTGCAGCAGGGCGATGTTGCCGACGTCGTCCAGCAGCTCGGCATGCGCGCCGCTGTGGGCCAGCACCAGGTACTGCACGGCGAACTCGATGTCGATCATGCCGCCCGGGCTGTGCTTGAGGTCGAAGCGCTCGGCCGGCGCGGCATGGGCCTGGCGCAGCCGCTCGCGCATGGCGACCACCTCCTCGCGCAGTGCGGCCGCGTCGCGCGGCGCGGCCAGCACCTCGCGGCGTACGGCCTCGATGCGCGGGGCAAGCTGCGGGTCGCCCGCGCACCAGCGCGCACGGGTGATGGCCTGGTGCTCCCAGGTCCAGGCCGTGTTGCTGCCGCGGCCGGTCTGGTAGCGCTCGAAGGCGGCCAGCGAGGTCACCAGCAGGCCGGAGTTGCCGTTGGGCCGCAGCGCGGTGTCGATGTCGAACAGCTCGCCGGCGCTGGTGCGCACGGTCAGCCAGGTGATGAGCTTGCGCGCCAGCGCGGCATAGGCCTCCTGGGCGTCGTCGTCGTCGTCGTCGAAGACGAAGACCACGTCCAGGTCGCTGCCGTAGCCCAGCTCCTTGCCGCCGAGCTTGCCGTAGGCGATGACGGCCACGCGCGGCTCGGGGCGGTGGCGCTGCCGGGTGCGCGCCCAGCACCAGCGCAGCGCGCAGTCGAGGATGGCGTCGGCCAGCGCGGACAGGTCGTCGGCCACCTGCTCCACCGTCAGGCGGCCTTCCACGTCGCGCACCAGGGTGCGGAAGACCTCGGCATGGTGGGCGCGGCGCAGGGTGTCGAGCAGCGATTCCTCATCGGCCTGGCCGGAGCGGTCCCAGGCGTCATGGCGCTGCTCCAGCTCGGCCAGGAAGGCCTCGCGCTCGAAGCGGCCCTGCAGCAGCCGCTCGTCGGCCAGCTCGTCGATCACGCCCGGGTGCTGCATCAGGTAGCGCATGGGCCAGCGCGCCAGCCACAGCAGGCGCAGCAGCCGCTTGAGCACGGTGGGCCGCTCGGCCAGCAGGGCCAGGTAGCTGTCGCGGCGCAGCAGCGGCTCCAGCCAGTCGATGAAGCGCAGCACGGCGGTCTGCGCGGCCTCGCTCAGCGGGGCGCCGCAGGCGGGGGCCGCGGGCGGGGCGGCAGCGGCTGTACCGCCGTCCGCCCGGGCGCCATCGGCACGGCCATCCGGCCCGGCGGCAGGATCGGCGCCGCCATCCGGCAGGACGGCTGGGGGCGGCGTGCCGTCCAGCGTGCCGGGCTCGTTGGCGATCAGCGCGGCGCGGCCGATGAGCTTGGCCAGGCGGATGCGCGCCTCGTCCTTGAGCACGGCCACGCGCGGCTGGGCGGCAAAGCTGCGGATGCGCTCGGCCAGCACCGGCGGCATGAGCGCGGCAAAGGCCTCGCTGTCCACCGGCAGCGGCGCGCCGCCGCAGGGCTTGCAGCCGCTGCCGGGCGCGCCGCCGCGGCCGTCGTGCAGCAGCGAGTCGAACTCGTTGGCGACGAACTCGCGGTGGGTGCACAGCTCATCGAGCATGGCGCAGGCCGGCTCGCTGCCGCTGCCGCAGCCGTTGCCAGCGCCCTGCGGCACGGAGGCGGCGGCGTCCGATGCGCTGCACAGGCCTGATGCACACAGCCCCAGCGAGGCCGCCATCCAGCGCAGATCACCGTCGTCGGTGGGCAGCACATGGGTCTGCTGGTCGTCCAGGTACTGGATGCGGTGCTCCACCCGGCGCAAGAAGACATAGGCCCGCGCGAGCTTGTCGGCCGTCTCGCTCGACAGCAGGCCGCGCGCGCTCAGCCGCTGCAGGGCCAGCAGCGTGGAGCGGGTGCGCACCTCGGGGAACTGGCCGCCGCGCACCACCTGCAGCAGCTGCACGGTGAACTCGATCTCGCGGATGCCGCCGCGCGAGAGCTTCACGTCGTTGGCCCGCTGCGGCCGGCCGGCGGCGCGGCGGTTGGCCTCGTCGCGGATCTTGCGGTGCAGCTGGCGCAGGCCCTCGAAGACGCCGTAGTCCAGGTAGCGGCGGAAGACGAAGGGCCGCACCACGTCGCGCAGCGGCAGCATGCGCTCCACCGGCACGCCGATGCGCGGGGCGACGATGCGGCTCTTGAGCCAGGCAAAGCGCTCCCATTCGCGGCCCTGCACCAGGAAGTACTCCTCCAGCATGGCCAGGCTGACCACCGGCGGCCCCGGATTGCCGTTGGGCCGCAGCGCCAGGTCGACGCGGAAGACGAAGCCGTCCTCGGTCGTGTCGCCGATCAGCGCGTAGATGCGGCGCACCAGCTGCGCGAAGTACTCGTGTGCGGTGACCGCCTGCGGGCCGCTGGTGTGGCCGTCTTCCTCATAGACATAGACTAGGTCGATGTCGGAGGAGACGTTGAGCTCGCGCCCGCCGAGCTTGCCCATGCCGACGATCCACAGCAGGATGCGCTGGCCGGCCTCGTCTAGCGGGGCGCCGTAGCGCTCGTCGAGCTCGGCCTGTGCGGCCGCCAGGGCATGCTCCAGCGCGACCTCGGCCAGCTCGGTCATCGCGGTGGTCACGGTGGACAGCGGCGCCTGCTGCTCCACGTCCAGCACCACCAGGCGCTCCATGACCAGCTGGCGCGTCACGCGCAGGGCGCTGGCCAGGTCGCGGCCGCCGGCCAGCAGATCGGCGACGAGCTGCTCGATGTGCGCGCGCACCGGCTCGCCCGGCGGCAGCAGCGGCAGCTCCGCGGCATAGCGGCGGCGGATGCGCTGCACGAAGCGCGAATGATCGGCCGGTGCGGGCGGGGCGGCATCGGCATCGGCGGGTGCGGCGGTGCCGGGCAGGTCGGCCAAGGTGGGGCGCAGGTCGTCCATCGTGTCAGCGCTGGCGCGTGTCGGCCGGGGTGCGCGGCGCCGGCGTCAAGAAAACTTTGCAATCGGAAAGCGGGCCGGCTGCCGGCAGCAGGCTGCGGCCCGCGCATACTCGCGCCCGGACGGCGTGGCCCGGCCGCTGCGGCCGCCGTGGCAGCTGTGGGTGATGCGGTACGGCGCTCGGCAGTCGCCAGCCTGGCGGCGGGATCTCAGGGTGGGGCTCGATCTTTGTCTTGATCGGTGTCTCGACCGGGGTCCGCAGCCACTGGCCGGCCGCTCGCTTGAGCGGGGCGGCCAGCCGCTTGCCTGCTGGCGCGCGCCGGCGGCCGCTGCGCCGCGCCGTCCGGTCTGTCTGCATGCCTTCGATCACGTCCGAACCTCCAAGCCCCCCGACCGCCGCCGGCGCCGCGGATACCGCGGCACCGCGGCCGTCCGTGCCGCGGCCGATGCAGCGACTCGCCTGGCCGCGGCGCGCGGCGACGCTGGTGGGCGCGCTGCTGCTGGGGCTGGCGGGCCTGCTGGGCCTCACCTGGCTGGTCGTGGACGCGGCGATTGTGCCCCGCATCGACCAGTGGCGGCCTGAGGTCGAACGCCATGCCACGCGGGCGCTGGGGGTGAAGCTGCGCATCGGCCGGCTGTCGGCCGAGCGCTCCGGCGTGCTGCCCCGGCTCAGCCTGCACGACGTGCGGCTGCTCGACGAGCAGGGCCGCGCGGCCCTGGTGCTGGGCCGTATCGACGCCCGGCTGTCGCCGCTGGCGCTGCTGCAGGCCCTGCTGTGGCAGGAGCTGCCCGCGGCCCGGCTGGACCTGCAGACGCCCGAGCTCCAGGTGCGGCGCGACCGCAGCGGCACCTGGTGGGTGGGCGGCCTGGCGCTGCGCCCGCGCGCCGGCGGCGATGCCGGGGCGGCGCTGGACTGGCTGTTCAGCCAGCGCGCCATCACCCTGGCCGGCGGCCGCGTGGTCTGGACGGACGAGGCCCGCGGCGCGGCGCCGCTGGCGCTGCAGGCGGTGGAGATCCGCCTGCGCAACAGCGGCGGCGTGATCGGCCGCGAGCATGAGATGAGCCTGCGCGCCACGCCGCCGGCCGGCTGGGACACGGTGAGCCTGGCCGGCCGCTTCAGCCAGCCGCGCGTGGCCGTGTGGACGCCGCTGCGCCCCGGCCCCCAGGGCCAGCGCGCCGGCGTGGGCCGCACCCGCGCGGGCGACCTGCGCACCTGGAGCGGCGAGGCCACGCTGGCGCTGCCGCAGGCCGATGTGGCCCTGCTGCGCCGCCATCTGCCGCTGCCCGCCGCGCTGGAGCGCGCAGTGCGGGGCGCGCGCGGCGCCTTGTCCGCCGACCTGCGCTGGCGCCGCGGCGAGCTGGCCGGCGTGGCCGCCGACCTGGGCCTGCGCGACGTGGACCTGCGGCTGGGCGAATCGCTGGCGCCGCTGCGTCTGGCGCACCTGGCCGGGCGGCTGGAGCTGGCGGCAGACGAGGACGGCGGCCGGCTGAGCGCGCGCGGGCTCACGTTCGCGCTGCTCGATGACGCAGCCCCCGGGGCGGTATCGGGCACGAGCTCGACCTCTGCGCCTCGCGCGCCCGGTGCCGCCGGTGTCTCCGGTGCGCCGGCGGCCGCCTCCCAGGCCGCTGCCTCTACCGTCACTCATGCGACGGCCGCCGCCTCGCCGATGCCGGCGGCGCCGCCGCGTGCCGCGCCGCCCACCGCTCGCATCTGGCCGGCCAGCCGCTTCGATCTGAGCTGGCGCGCGCCGGCCCAGCCGCCTGCGCCCGGCAGCGCGGCGAGCTGGGCGCCGGGGCTGCGCTGGGACGCCGCGCGCGGTGGCAGCCTCAAGGCCGACCGGCTGGACCTGGGCCTGCTGGCCGCGCTCGCCCAGCGCCTGCCGCTGCCGGCTGCCGTGCAGGCCCACCTGGGCAGCCTGGCGCCTCGCGGCATCGCGCAGGACCTGGACCTGAGCTGGGACGGCCCGCTGGATGCGCCGCGCCGCTACACCGCCCGCGGCCGCGTCAGCGCCCTGGCGGTACAGGCGCGCGAGGCGCGGCAGACGCCGGGCGGGGATGGGGGCGCGCTGGGGGGTGCGGCGGCGGGCGGGGCCCCCGCGCCGGGGGCGTCCCCGCAGGCGACGCCGAACCGTGCCTCGGCATCCGCACCCCTTGTTTCGTCTGCCCCCGCGCCCGCCCACCCCGTCCCCGGCCGCCCTGGCGTCGAAGGCGCCAGCGTGCGCTTCGAGGCCACCGAGAAGGGCGGCCAGGCCGAGCTGGCCATCCAGCAGGGCGCGCTCACCTTCCCCGGCGTGTTCGAGGAGCCGCGCATCCCGCTGCGCGAGCTGTCCGCCCGCCTGAGCTGGACGGTGCAGCAGCGCGCCGGCCAGCCGCCGGCGGTGGAGCTGCGCGCGCGCCAGGTGCGGCTGGCCAACGACGACCTGCAGGGCGAGCTGCAGGCCACCTGGCGCACCGGCGATCCGGCGCGGCGCCAGCACGGCCGCGGCGCCTGGCTGCCCGGCCACCTGGACCTGGACGGCCGCCTGCCCCAGGCCCGCGCCACCGCGGTGGCCCGCTACCTGCCGCAGACCCTGGCCGCCGACGCCCGCCACTACGTGCGCGACGCGGTGCAGGCCGGCGAGCTGGCCGACGTGCGCTTTGCCGTGCACGGCGATCTGTGGGACGTGCCCTTCCCGCATGGCGGCGGCCAGTTCCTCATCCGCGGCCAGGTGCGCGGCGCGACGCTGGCCTATGTGCCGGGCACCACGGGCTCGGGCACTCCGGCCGATCCGGCGGGCGTCGCCCATGCGGCCACCCACAGCGCCGCCCCGCCCGCGGTGTCCGCCCTCGGCTGGCCGGTGTTCACCGACCTGCACGGCGAGCTGGTCTTCGAGCAGCAGTCCATGTCCATCCGCGGCGCGCGCGCCCGGCTGGGCACGGTGGGCGCCGGCCGCTTCGAGCTGACCGGCGTGGAAGGCCGCATCGCCGACCTGGCGCACGGCACGCTGGCCATCGAAGGCCGCGGGCGCGGGCCGCTGGACGACCTGCTGCAGTACCTGCGCACCACCCCGCTGGGCGACTGGACCGGCCAGGCGCTGGGCGAGGCGCGCGGCAGCGGCCCGGCCGACCTGACGCTGTCGCTGAAGCTGCCGCTGGCGCACATCGCCCAGTCCAGCGTGCGCGGCAGCGTGCGCCTGGCCGGCAACGAGCTGCAGATCCTGCCGGGCATGCCGGCGCTGACCGGGCTGCGCGGCGACATCGGCTTCACCGAGCGCGGCGTGCAGGTGCGCGCCGGCGCCCGCGCGCTGGGCGGCGAGCTGCGCATCGACGGCGGCAGCCAGGTCGACGGCAGCCTGCGCTTCAGCGCCCAGGGCGACCTCACCGCCGACGGGCTGCGCCGCGCGTTGGTGGACCTGGGCGGCAGTGGTGGCGCAGGGACTGGCGGCAGCGCCGGTGCGGCGCCAGCAGCCGCCCGTCTGGCTGGCCGGCTCAGCGGCCAGACCAGCGCGCGACTGCAGCTGGGCTTCGTCGGCGGGCAGGCCCAGTGGCAGCTCAGCAGCAACCTCGTTGGCCTGGGCATCGACCTGCCCGCCCCGCTGGGCAAGAAGCCGGAGCAGGCCCTGCCGCTGAAGGCGCAGCTCGCGCCCCTGGCAGGCCAGGCGAGCGCTGCGGCGTCGAGCGGCGATGCCCCCCAGGCCGCGCGCGACGGCCTGCGCATCGAGCTGGGCACCCTGCTGCAGGCGCATTACCAGCTGCGCGCGCCCGGCTCGTCCCAGCGCGTGGTGCGCGGTGCCATCGGCCTGCTGCAGCCTGCGCGGCTGCCAGCCTCCGGCGTGGAGGCTGCCGCCAGTCTGCCGCGGCTGGACGTCGCCGCCTGGCGCGCCCTGTGGCAGGCGCCTGCCGGCGCTCGTGGTGCGCCTGCTGTGGCGGCCGTCGCCCGCTCGGTGGGCGGCTCGCCCGGCGCCTTCATCGGCCCGGCGCCAGGCGACTCGCGCTTGCGCCGCCAGGCAGGCGAAGGCCTGCCCCTGCCCGGCGCGCTGTCCGGCACCCTGCCTGCGGCCGCGCCCCCAGCCCCGGCCTCCGCGCTGCCGCCGGCGCATCTGCCGGCTTCGCTGCCCCCGCCGCAGCCGGCATCCGCGGCCGGCTTGCCCGCTGCGGCGTCTGCCGCGGCACCCACCCAGGCAGCCGCGCAGGGCATGCGCCCGCCCGCGGCCCAGGGCGGCGGTGGTCAGCGGCCCGGGGCAAGCGCCGCGCCGCTGGGGGCCTCGCTGGCGGCGTTTCTGCCGGAGCGCATCGAGCTGCGCACGCCCGTGCTGGACCTGGGCACGCGCTCGCTGCAGGACGTCACCCTTCTGCTGGGCCGCGCGCCCGCAGAGGCCGGCTGGCGGGCACAGATCACGTCCGACCAGGTCGAAGGCACGGTGGACGTAGCCGACGACGGCTCGCGCATCAGCGCCCGGCTGTCGCGCCTGACCATCCCCGCCGGCGAGGCCGGCTCGCTCCATGCGGGCGGTGCGCCAGGCGACGATGACCTGCTGCCCGACGATCCGGCCAGCGTGCCGGCGTTGGACATCGTGGCCGAGCAGTTCGACTGGCGCGGCCTCAGGCTCGGCCGGCTGGAGGTGCAGGCCGAGAACGTGCGGGAGGCCGCGCGCGATGCGCCCGCCGCGCGCCTGTGGCGGCTCAATCGGCTGGAGCTGACCAACCCGCACGCCCGGCTGTCGGCCACCGGCTCCTGGCTGCCGGCTGCTGCGCGCGCGGCCGGTGGCTCCGGCGTGGCCGGCGGGTCCGCTGCTGCAGGTGCGGCGCGCCGCCACACCCAGCTCGACTTCACGCTCGATCTGGCCGACAGCGGCGCGCTGCTGGCCCGCCTGGGCTGGCCGCAGACCGTGCGCGGCGGCAAGGGCCGCATCGTCGGCCGCATCGGCTGGCCCGGCTCACCGCTGGCCGCGGGCACCCAGGGCCTGGACGGCGAGCTGCGCATCGACCTGCAATCCGGCCAGTTCCTCAAGGCCGAGCCGGGTGCGGCGCGGCTGCTGGGCGTGCTCAGCCTGCAGTCGCTGCCGCGGCGGCTGCTGCTGGACTTCCGCGACGTGTTCCAACAGGGCTTCGCCTTCGACCGCATCGACGGCGACGTCAAGCTCGACGACGGCGTGGCCCGCACGCGCAACCTGCGCATGAAGGGCCTGCAGGCCGTGGTGCTGATGGAAGGCAGCGCCGATCTCAACCGCGAGACGCAGGCGCTCAACGTCTGGGTGGTGCCCGAGATCAACGCCGGTGCCGCGTCGCTGGCCTATGCCGCGGTCAACCCGGCCATCGGCCTGGGCACCTTCGTTGCGCAGTACCTGCTGCGCAAGCCGCTGATGGAGGCCGGCACGCGCGAGTTCCGCGTCACCGGCAGCTGGGCCGAGCCGCAGGTCGAGCGCGTGGCCCGCGGCCAGTTGCAGCCGGCGGCTGCGGAGGCCGGGGACGGCAAGGCCGAGCGCGATACCGCCGCCGCGCAGGCCGCCGCAGCGGCCTCCGCGCCGCGCTAGCCTGTCACCACCGCCACGCCGCCACCCCTACACAGGCCGCCCCATGAAGATCGCCGCCCTCCAGATGGTCTCCACGCCCGAGCCCGCCGCCAACCTGGCCGCCGCGCGGCGGCTCATCGCCCAGGCCGCCGCAGCCGGCGCCGAGCTGGTCGCCCTGCCCGAGTACTTTTGCCTCATGGGCCGGCGCGACACCGACAAGCTGGCCCTGGCCGAAGACGCGCCCGATGCGGGCGGTGCGCCCGCCGCCGGCCCCATCCAGCAGGCCCTGTCCCGCGCCGCGGCCGAGCACGGCATCTGGCTCATCGGCGGCACGCTGCCGCTGCGGGTCATCGGTGACGATGGCCAGCCGCGCACCGACCGCGTCACCAACACCACGCTGGTCTTCGATCCGCAGGGCCGTGTGGCCGCCCGCTACGACAAGATCCACCTCTTCCGCTTCGACGACGGCATCCACCGCCATGACGAGGCCGCCACGCTGCAGGCCGGCACCCGGCCCGCGGCCTTCACCGCCACGGATCGCGCAGGCGGCACCTGGCGCATCGGCCTGAGCATCTGCTACGACCTGCGCTTCCCCGAGCTCTACCGCCATCTCAGCCACCCGGACCACGGCGGCCCCTGCGACCTGCTGGCCTGCCCCGCCGCCTTCACCTACCCCACCGGCCAGGCCCACTGGAGCCTGCTGCTGCGCACCCGCGCGGTGGAGAACCAGTGCTACATGCTGGCCCCCGCGCAAGGCGGCCAGCACGACAACGGCCGCCGCACCTGGGGCCACAGCCTCATCGCCGACCCCTGGGGCGAGGTGCTGGCCGAGCAGGCCGAAGGCGAGGGCGTGGTCCTGGCCGAACTCAAGCGCGAGCGCATCGACCAGGTGCGGCGGCAGCTACCGGCGCTGACGCATCGGGTGCTGGGCTGAGCAACCGTCTTGAAGGTCAAGCGTCGTGAAGCATCGGAATCCACCTGGAGCGATGTTTAGCGATGGCGTTGAGCACGCCGACGAGCTTGCGCATGGCGACCTTCTTGCGCCTGCCGTTGGCCAGCAGGCGTTCATAGAAGACGCGGAAGGCCGCACAGTGACGCACCGCGACGAGCGTGGCCATGTACAAGGTGCGGCGCACCTCGGCGCGCCCGCCCCAGATGGCGCGCTGGCCGCGCATCTGGCCGGAGT
>JACRNC010000006.1 GCA_016219375.1 Burkholderiales bacterium | reverse complement strand
GGGCCGCGAGCGGGACCGAAAACACCCCGAAACTGTCCCGTGAACGCCGAATGATGTCGCCATCTGAAAAATCAACCAACAACAGCCGCCTCAGCGGCAGTTGTGCAGACCTTCCCTAAGGAGATCCAGCCATGACCATCAAGATCGGCATCAACGGCTTCGGCCGCATCGGGCGCATGGTGTTCCGCGCCGCCGTGCAGAACTTCAGCGACATCCAGATCGTCGGCATCAACGACCTGCTGGAGCCCGACTACCTGGCCTACATGCTCAAGTACGACAGCGTGCACGGCCGCTTCAAGGGCGAGGTGTCCGTCGATGGCAACAACCTGATCGTCAACGGCCAGAAGATCCGCCTGACCGCGGTGAAGGACCCGGCCGAGCTCAAGTGGGACGAAGTCGGCGCCGACGTGGTGATCGAGTCCACGGGCCTGTTCCTGACCAAGGAGACCGCTGAGAAGCACCTGAAGGCCGGCGCCAAGAAGGTCATCATGTCGGCCCCGTCCAAGGACGACACGCCGATGTTCGTCTACGGCGTCAACCACCAGACCTACGCCGGCCAGGCCATCGTCTCC
Source organism: Burkholderiales bacterium (assembly GCA_016219375.1). GTDB lineage: Bacteria > Pseudomonadota > Gammaproteobacteria > Burkholderiales > Burkholderiaceae_C > Aquabacterium. Next base: position 85,160 of record JACRNC010000006.1, on the reverse strand, counting down.
AACGCCAGCTGCACCACCAACTGCCTGGCACCCGTGGCCAAGGTGCTCAACGACAAGTGGGGCATCAAGCGCGGCCTGATGACCACCGTGCATGCGGCCACGGCCACGCAGAAGACGGTGGACGGCCCGTCCAACAAGGACTGGCGCGGCGGCCGCGGCATCCTGGAGAACATCATCCCCAGCAGCACCGGCGCGGCCAAGGCGGTGGGCGTGGTCATCCCCGAGCTCAACAAGAAGCTCACCGGCATGGCCTTCCGCGTGCCGACCTCCGACGTGTCGGTGGTGGACCTGACGGTGGAGCTGAGCAAGGAAGCCACCTATGAAGAGATCTGCGCCGAGATGAAGGCGCAATCGCAAGGCGCGCTCAAGGGCGTGCTCGGCTATACCGAGGACAAGGTCGTGGCCACGGACTTCCGCGGCGAGCCCTGCACCTCGGTCTTCGACGCCGAAGCCGGCATCGCGCTGGACAAGACCTTCGTCAAGGTCGTGTCCTGGTACGACAACGAATGGGGCTACTCCAACAAGTGCCTGGAGATGGCCCGCGTCATCGCCGGCAAGTGAAGTGAAGGCGCGCGGCGGGATGCGCCGGGCTGGATGCACCCGGCCCAGGCGCCCTGCCGATGCACAGGGCTGAAGCCCCAGGCTTGCGCCGCCGCGCCAGCCGGCTCGGTCTGACGAGCGGCTGACGCCGCCGCCGGCCCGATCACCCCGACGCCCTGCCCGGCCCGTCCGGCAGGGCGTTGTCGTTCGTGGCATCCGTCGCCGGCACGCGTGCCGACGCGCCGCAGTAACCGGTTTGAAACACCTGGCCGCGCCCGGCTCCCTACACTGCCGCGGTGTTGTGGTCCCGCCCCTGGCGGCCGCCTGCCGCGCCCGCGGCCCAGGCCGCCGCGTCACCCATCCCCGCCCCGGTCACCACCCGGATGGCCGCCTGCCCCGCCCCCTCGGCTGCGGGCATCGGGCTGCAGCAGGCCCGCCATCTGCCCATCGCACCCCGGCCTGACCGCGCCGGCACGGCTGCCGCCTTGCGCTTTCGTCCCTGGATGCGGGTGGCCCTGGCGCTGCTGGCGCCGGCGCTCATCCTGGGCGGCTGCGCCATGCCGGGTGGCCCCGCAGCCCATCCGCCGGCGTCGCGCGCGCCGCGCGGCGCAGCCGAGCGGCCGGCCGAGCCGCTGGTCGCCTGGCGGCTGACGCTGCAGACCCGTCGCAGCGGCTGGCCGCCGCGCGAGCTGACCCGCTACGTGCAGGCCGCCACCGGCCTGGCCGTGCGCCACCTGTCGGCCAGCGCGCCGCAGTGGCAGATCATCGAGCTGCGCTGCCCCGGCGAGCCGGCCTGCCGGCAGGCGGTGCAGCGGCTGCGTCAAGATGATGCTTTCGGCGTCATCGAAGTGGACCGGCGCGTGCAGCCCGCCGCGCGTCCCGCGCCCTGACCCGCGCGTTGTCGAGTACCTGGCCTTGCGGCGCCCCGGGCGCCTGGAGTGAATCGGAATGTCGTTGTCGTGTTCGCCGCTGCGCGCCCTGCTGCCCGCCCTCGGCTCGGCCCTGCTGTCTGCGCTGCTGCCTGCGCTGCCCCTGCTCGCCGCCCCGGCTGACGCCGCCGCCCAGCAGGCGCGGGTGATCGTCAAGCTGCGTGCGCATTCCGACCTGCTCAACGGCCGCGCCGCGGCGTTGGGCACCGTGCCGGCCACCGGCGAGCCCGCCCGCATGCGCCGGCTGGGCGAGCGCATCGGCGTGGTCATGCAGGACGGCCGCCGCATCAGCGAGCGCATGCAGGTGGCGCAGGCCAGCGGCATCACGTCCGAGGCGCTGGCGCGCAAGCTCAGCGCGCAGGCGGACGTGGAATGGGCGGCGGTGGATCGGCGGGTGCGCCGCACCTCGCTGCCGCCCAGCGACCCGCTCTACTACAGCGGCGGCGGCGTGGCCAACCAGTGGTACCTGCGCGCGCCCACCGGCACCCTGGTGTCGGCCACCAATGCGGTGGGCGCCTGGGCGCTGACCCGTGGTGCGAGCAACGTGGTCGTCGCCGTCATCGACACCGGCGTGCGCTTCGACCATCCGGACCTGCAGTACAAGCTGCTGCCCGGCTACGACATGATCCAGGATCCCTGGATCGCCAACGACAACACCGGCCGCGACAGCGATGCCACCGATGTCGGCGACCGCCTCACCCAGGCCGAGATCGACGCCAACCGCAGAGTCTTCGACGGCTGCTCGGTCGAGGACACCAACTCCTGGCATGGCACCAAGGTGGCCGGCATCATCGGCGCGCAGACCGACAACGCCCGCGGCGTGGCCGGCATCGGCTGGAACGTGCGCATCCTGCCGGTGCGCGGCCTGGGCCGCTGCGGCGGCTATGAGTCGGACATCGCCGCGGCCATGCGCTGGGCGGCCGGCCTGTCGGTGCCCGGCGTGCCGGACAACCCGGTGGCCAACCGCGCCCGCGTGATCAACCTGAGCCTGGGCAGCGAAAGCGCCGGCAGCTGCGGCAGCGTGTACCAGTCAGCCATCGACGAAGTGACCGCCGCCGGCGCCATCGTGGTCGTCTCCGCCGGCAACAACAACGGCCCGGTGTATGCGCCGGGCAACTGCGCCAACGTCATCACCGTGGGCGGCGTGCGCCATGACGGCACCAAGAGCGGCTTCTCGGCCTATGGCAGCGAGGTGACGCTGAGCGCCCCGGCAGGCAATTGCGCAGGCGGCAGCGGCTGCCAGTACACGATCGTGACCACCACCAACGCCGGCAGCACCAGCCCGGTGGTCGGGGTGGATGCCTACACCAGTGCGTCGAACTACGCCGCCGGCACCAGCTTTTCCGCGCCGCTGGTCAGCGGCACCGTGGCGCTGATGCTCAGCGTGCGGCCCGAGCTGGACTACGCCTCGATCAGGTCGCTGCTGATCGGCAACGTCACGCCGTGGACGGCCACCTTCAGCAGCTATGCCAACACCTGCCCGAGCTTCGTGGACGACACCGGCATCTGCCGCTGCAGCGCCGGCACCTGCGGCGCCGGGATGCTCAACACCCAGGCCGCCGTGACCGCCGCGCTGGGCATTGACTTCAGCGGCGAGGCGCAGGCAGGCCAGCCCGCCCCGGGCGACGTGCTGACCCTGGGGCTGGCCGCCGGCGCGCTGCCGTCCGGCGAGTTCGCGCAGAGCTATCAATGGAGCATCACCGAAGGCGCATCGCTGCTCGACGCCAGCGGCGCCGTGGCCACCGCCCCGGGCTTCACGGTGTCGCCCCTGGGCGAGGGCCGCTTCACGGTCAGGCTGGTGGTGGTGACGAACGTGACCACGCGCATCTTCACCCGCAGCATCGACATCGGCCCCGCGCCCGATCTGACGCCCCAGCCGGTCACGTCCGAGAGCGCCACGGTCAGCCGGTCCTCCGGCGGCGGTGGCGGCGGCGCGCTGGATGCCGGCTGGCTCCTCGGCCTGGTCGGCATGCTGGCCCTGGCGCGCCGCGGGCGGCGGGCCGGCTGAAGCGACCGCAGGGACAGGCGGCGCGCCGGCGGGCAGGCGCCTGCGCCGCGGCCCACGGTGCGGGCAGGCTGGGCCGGCCCGGGGCGTCGCTCAGGGGCGGGTTGCGCGCCGATGTGCGCACCGCACCGATGTGCGCACCTTGTGGGTGTGGAGCGCTCTACGCGCGGCTCAAGCCGATGGCTTGCAGGGCTGGGGCGGGCGGCCCAGGAAGGCGCTGGGGCCCAGGTCGGCCAGGCCGGCGCGCAGGGCAGCGTCGGCTTGGCCGAAGCGCAGCACATAGCCGGGCTGCGGCGCACGCAGGGTGATGACGCGGGCGCTGCGCACGCCGCGGTCGGTCAGGCGCAGCAGCGCGGCGTCGGCCGCCTTGCGCTCTTCGAAGCGGCCCAGCGCCAGGCCCGGGGCCAGCGTGGGCGGCGTGCGCTGATCCTGGAAGCCGATGCCCAGCTTGCGCAGCTCGTCCTTCTTGCGCGACATCAGGTCCGCATCCGGATAGGGGCCCATGTAGAGCAGCCAGGAGCCCGGGCGCTCCACGGTCTCCACCGTCCACACCGCAGCAGTCAGCGCCGCGCGCAGGCGGGTCTCGACCTGGCTGCGCTCGGCCGTGTTGTAGGGGCCGGCCTCCAGGCACAGACCCGGGCCGGCGGCTGCGGCCACGCGCGGGCCGGACGCCGGAGCCGCTGCCGGCAGGGAAGCGACGGGCGAGGCGGGCAAGGCGGCATCCCCCGCCTGCGCCGGGCTGCTGGCCGCCGAGGCGGCGTCGGCCGGCGCGCCGGCGGCCTCGGCCGGTGCGGCATCCTGCGCCGCGGGGCCGCCCTGCTCGCCCGCAGGCCCCTGCGCGGGCAGCGGCACGATGCGCACGCGCTCGGGATGGACCTGGCGGGCCAGTCGCTGCGGGCCTTCATGAGCCGGGCCGCGCGGCAGCCAGGCGTCCAGCCAGCCCTGGGTCCAGCCGTAGAAGGCCAGGTTGGCGATGAAGAGCAGCAGGACGATCAGGCGCAGCATGGTGGGCGAAGGAGGCCGGCGGCAGGCCGGTGGTGTCAGGCCAGGCGCACGCTGACGTCGCCCGCCGACCACGGCACGGGGCCGGCGGCAGTATGCACGAGCAGGCGCCCCTGACCGTCGACGCCGCAGGCGCGCCCGGCCTGCTGGCCCCCATCGGCCTGCCAGAGCGTCACATCGCGTCCGGCCAGGGCATCCCGGCGGGCAAAGCGCCCGGCGAAGGGCGCAAAGCCCTCGCGGCGGAACAGCAGCCAGGCCTCCACCAGTGCCGGCAGCACGCGCTGCCAGACGGCGGCGGGCTGCGCCAGTGCTGGCTCGCCCGGCTGCAGCGCGGCCAGGGCCGCATACGGCATGGCAGGCGGGACGGCCGGCGTGGCGCAGGCCGCCCGCGGCGCAGCGGCCAGCTCGGCCCGCGGCGCCTGTCCGCGCACGTTCAGGCCCACGCCGATCACCACCAGCCGCTGCGCCGGCTGCCCGGCAGCGTGTGCGGCCACGGGCGCCACCTCGATCAGCACGCCGCCCAGCTTGCCGGGCACGCCGTGCGCATCAAGCCGCCACAGATCGTTGGGCCACTTCACGCGCACGTCCGGGTGCAGCGACTCGGCCACGGCCACGCCGACGGCCACCGACAGCCCGTCCAGCGCGGCCACGTCGCCCGCATCGGGCGACCAGGGCAGGGCCAGCGAGAAGGTCAGCGCATCGCCGGGCCGTGCATGCCAGCTGCGGCCCTGGCGGCCGCGGCCGGCAGTCTGCTCGATGGCCACCAGCGCGGTGGGCGAGGCATCACCTGCACGGGCGCGCTGCAGCAGCCGGGTGTTGGTGGAGTCGGCCGAGGGCAGCACCTCCAGGCTGATGCCGGGCAGGCGCGCATGCAGCATGGGCCACATGGCCTCGGCGGCGGTGGCGAAGGCGGCCTGCAGGGCGCGCGGATCAGGATCGGGCGTCACGTCTGTCGCGGCCTGCGGCTCATCGAGGCGACCGGCTTGAGCAGCCAGCGCGCCGTGCTCAGCGCCGGCCAGCCAGCATGGTGCCGCGGCAGGTCTTGGCGCCGCACCAGCAGGCGTATTCGCGCTTGAGCTTGGGCGTGATGCGCGCGTCGATCACCAGGCCGTAGTCGTAGAACAGCTCTTCACCGGCCGCGATCTTGCGCAGCGCCTTGATGAACACGCGCATGCCGTCCTGCTCGGCCTCGCAGTTGGGCGCGCAGGAGTGGTTGATCCACTTGGCTGCGTTGCCGACGTGCTTGCCGTCGATGACGTGGCCGTCGTCGAGGTGGAAGTAGAAGGTGTGGTTGGGGTCGCTCGGGTCGTGCGGATGGCGGCGCAGCGCCTCGTCCCAGCTGATGATCTCGCCGCGGTACTCGATGATGGTCTCGCCCTTGGCGATGGGCCGCGCGGCATAGACGCCCTTGCCATGCACGCCCGACTTCTTGACCTGCACGCGGCGGCCGGTGGCCGGCTCCTCGCCCTTGCGCGACGCAGTGCGCGCGGCGATGGGGTGGGCCGCATCGGCCGCGCGGTTGGCGTGGTTGTCCGCGCTCTTGGGGGCGCCGCTCTTCTTTGCACCGGCGCTCTTGGTGCCAGCGTTCTGCGCGTCGGACTGCTGCGGGCTGGTGGCCCGGTTGCCCGGGCGCTTGGGCGCGGCCGTCTTGGCTTCGGCCTTCTTTGCTGCAGCCTTCTTCCCGCTCGCGGCCCGGGCATCGACCGGCACATCCCTGCGGGCGCCCGGCTTGCCTGCGGCCTGCCGGCCCTGCGCGCGCTTCTTGACGGCGGGCTCGGCCGCGAGCCGGGAACGTGGGGGCTTGGCCGGGCGAGCTTGCGTCATGAACGGCTTTGGCTACAGTGAATTCATGGGTGCGCGTGCGGGCGCGCGCGAGGAGGCCGGATTGTAGGCATCGCACCCCAGCCGCATTCATCAGACCCGAGGGCCGCCCGCAAGCCCTCTCACCGGCAGGCCGCCCTGCCCATCCCGCCCCACATGAGCAAAGCACTGGTCATTGCCGAGAAGCCGTCCGTCGCACAGGACATCGTGCGTGCGCTGACGCCCACCGCCGGCAAGTTCGACAAGCACGACGAGTACTTCGAGAACGAGCACTACGTCGTCACCTCGGCCGTCGGCCACCTGGTGGAGATCAAGGCGCCGGAGGAGTTCGACGTCAAGCGCGGCAAGTGGAGCTTCACCCACCTGCCGGTGATCCCGCCGCACTTCGACCTCAACCCCATCGACAAGAGCAAGGGGCGGCTGAACGCCATCGTCAAGCTGATGAAGCGCAAGGACGTGACCTCGCTCATCAACGCGTGTGACGCGGGCCGCGAGGGCGAGCTGATCTTCCGCCTCATCACGCAGTACGCCGGCAAGGCGGGCGACAAGCCGGTGCAGCGGCTGTGGCTGCAGAGCATGACGCCGCAGGCCATCCGCGACGGCTTCGAGCAGCTGCGCAGCGATGCGCAGATGCTGCCGCTGGCCGATGCGGCGCGCTGCCGCTCCGAGGCCGACTGGCTGGTGGGCATCAACGGCACGCGGGCGATGACGGCCTTCAACTCGCGCGACGGCGGGTTCTTCCTGACCACCGTGGGCCGCGTGCAGACGCCCACGCTGTCCATCGTGGTCGAGCGCGAGGAGAAGATCCGCAAGTTCGTGGCGCGCGCGTATTGGGAGGTGCGGGCCACCTTCGGCGCCGCCGCGGGCGAGTACGACGGCAAGTGGCTGGACCCGAAGTGGAAGAAGGATGAATCCGATCCTGAGAAGCGCGCCGACCGCCTGTGGACCGAGGCCGAGGCCCAGGCCATCGTCGATGCGGTGCGCGGCAAGAACGGCACCGTCACCGAGGAAGCCAAGCCCAGCACCCAATCGAGCCCGCTGCTCTACGACCTGACCACGCTGCAGCGCGAGGCCAACTCGCGCTTCGGCTTCTCGGCCAAGACCACGCTGTCGCTGGCCCAGGCGCTGTATGAGAAGCACAAGGTGCTGACCTACCCGCGGACCGACTCGCGCGCCCTGCCCGAGGACTACATCGCCGTGGTCAAGCAGACCATGCAGGTGATCGCCGACGAAGACCTGCCCGGCCCGCTGCGCGAGCTGGCGCCGCACGCGCGCAAGGCGCTGAACGACGGCTATGTGAAGCCCAACAAGCGGGTCTTCGACAACGCCAAGGTGTCGGACCACTTCGCCATCATCCCGACCACGCAGCCACCCAAGGCGCTGACCGAGGCGGAGGCCAAGCTCTACGACATGGTGGTCAAGCGCTTCCTGGCGGTCTTCTACCCGCCGGCGGAGTACATGGTCACCACGCGGCTGACCGAGGTCGCCGGCCACCGCTTCCAGACCAACGGCAAGGTGCTGGTCAAGCCGGGCTGGCTGGCCGTCTACGGCAAGGAAGCGCAGGACGAGGACGCCACGCTGGTGCCGGTGCAGCCGGGCGAGACGGTGCGCACTGAGGCCGTCGAGGCCAAGGGCCTGAAGACCAAGCCGCCGGCGCGCTACACCGAAGCCACGCTGCTCTCCGCGATGGAAGGCGCGGGCAAGCTCATCGACGACGATGAGCTGCGCGAGGCCATGCAGGAGAAGGGCCTGGGCACGCCAGCCACGCGCGCGGCCATCATCGAAGGCCTGATCACCGAGAAGTACCTCTTGCGCGAAGGCCGTGAGCTCATCCCCACGGCCAAGGCCTTCCAGCTGATGACGCTGCTGCGCGGCCTGGGCGTGGAAGACCTGACCAAGCCCGAGCTGACTGGCAACTGGGAATACCAGCTCAGCCAGATGGAGCGCGGGCGGCTGTCGCGCGAGGCCTTCATGCAGGAAATCGCCCGCATGACCGAGCGCATCGTGCAGAAGGCCAAGGAGTACGACCGCGACACCATCCCGGGCGACTACGCGACCCTCTCCACGCCCTGCCCCAACTGCGGCGGCGTGATGAAGGAGAACTACCGGCGCTTTGCCTGTGTGGGCCGCGATGGATCCGAGGCCAACGGCTGCGGCTTCTCGATCAGCAAGATCCCCGCGGGCCGCAGCTTCGAACTGCCCGAGGTGGAGCAGCTGCTGCGCGAGGGCCGCATCGGGCCGCTGGAGGGCTTTCGCTCCAAGGCCGGCTGGCCCTTCACCGCCGAGCTGCGCCTGGTGCGCGACGACGAGGCGGCCGGCCACCACAAGATGGAGTTCGACTTCGGCGAGGACGCCAAGAAGGACGAGGCCAGCGGCGAGGCGGTGGACTTCAGCGACCAGCAGCCGCTGGGCCGCTGCCCCAAGTGCCAGGGCAACGTGTTCGAGCTGGGTACCAGCTATGTCTGCGAGCACACCACCGGCACCGCCAGCTGTGACTTCAAGAGCGGCAAGATCATCCTGCAGCAGCCCATCGCCCGCGAGCAGATGGGCAAGCTGCTGGCCGAAGGCAAGACCGATCTGCTGGAGAACTTCGTCTCCAACAAGACGCGGCGCAAGTTCAAGGCCCGCCTGGCCTACGACGCCAAGGAAGGCAAGGTGATCTTCGAGTTTGAGCCGCGCGCAGCCAAGCCCGCAGGCAAGACCGCTGCCAAGAAGACCGCGCGCAAGGCCGCGGCCTGAGTCCCTTCAACCCAGCCCTACCGCATGAGCACGCCCACCTATTTCTGGGAAGACTTCACCCCCGGCCTGGTCAAGACCTTCGGCCCGGTCAAGGTGGAGCGCGAGGCCATCATCGACTTCGCCCGCCAGTTCGACCCGCAGCCCTTCCACCTGAGCGAAGAGGCGGGCCGGGCCTCGCTCTTCGGCGGCCTGGCGGCCAGCGGCTGGCACACCGCGGCGATGACCATGCGGCTGATGTGCGACGGCTTCCTGCTCGACTCCTCGAGCCTGGGCTCGCCGGGGCTGGACAGCCTGAAGTGGCACAAGCCGGTGCTGGTGGGCGACGAGCTGACCGCGCGCATGACCGTCCTCAACAGCCGGCCCATGAACAGCAAGCCGCACGTGGGCCTGGTGCAGACGCGCTGGGAGACGCTCAACCAGCGCGGCGAGGTGGTCATGACCATCGAGAGCTGGGCCATGTTCCGCCGCCGTACCCCGGGCGAGCCGGCGCCGGTGGAGCCCGCGCCCGCCGCCGATTGACGCTGCACGCCCACCTCACCAGGAGCCCGCCATGCGATCCGGCAACCCCGCCCTGAGCGACAAGACCTTCACCGGCTTGACCGTCATCGGCGCAGACAGCCGCATGACCGTGGCCGGCACGGTCAACCGCACGGCCATCCTGCTGGCCCTGCTGCTGGTGGCGGCCGCCTACACCTGGAGCCGCGTGGGCGTGACGCCGCCCAACAATGTGGAGATGGCGCCGGCGCCGGATCTGGCCGCCGTGATGCCGCTGCTGTGGGTCGGCCTGATCGGCGGCTTCATCGTCTCCCTGGTCACCATCTTTGCCAAGAAGTGGAGCCCGTGGACGGCGCCCCTCTATGCGGTGCTGGAGGGCCTGGCCCTGGGCGGCCTCTCGGCGATCTTCGAGCTGCGCTTTCCCGGCATCGTGCTGCCTGCCGTGGGGCTGACCTTCGCCACGCTGGCTGCGCTGCTGCTGGCCTATCGCAGCGGGCTGGTGCGCGCCACCGAGAACTTCAAGCTCGGCGTGGTCGCCGCCACCGGCGGCATCGCGCTGCTGTACCTCGTCAACCTGGTGATGGGCTTCTTCGGCCACTCCATCGGCCTGATCCACGAGGGCGGCTGGGCGGGCATCGTCTTCAGCCTGTTCGTCGTGACCATCGCCGCACTCAACCTGGTGCTGGACTTCGACTTCATCGAGCAGGGGGCCGCGCAGGGCGCGCCCAAGTACATGGAGTGGTACGGCGCCTTCGGCCTGCTGGTGACGCTGGTGTGGCTGTACCTGGAGATCCTGCGCCTGCTGGGCAAGGCGCGGCGTTGATCGGCTGATCGGCCCGCACGCGCCGAGGGAGTGGGCAGCGGCTGAACCAGCGCGGCGCAGCCGGGCATCGGCCACCGCCCCTGCCCGCCGCCGGGGCCCTGCGCGACAATTCCGCGCATGAATGCCCAGCCCTCCTCCGCCCAGACCGACGACGTCGATGCCCTGATGCAGCGCATCGGCCAGCAGGCCCGCGCCGCGGCCACCGAGATGGCCAAGGCCTCCACCGCGGCCAAGAACCAGGCCCTGCTGGCCCTGGCCCGCCGCATCCGCGAGGCCCGCGCGCAGCTGCAGGCCGACAACCTGCGCGACGTGTCGGCCGCCGAGGCCGCCGGCCTGGACGCCCCGCTGGTGGACCGCCTGCGCCTGACCGACAAGGTGGTCGAGACCATGGCGCTCAACGGTGAGGAGGTCGCCGCCCTGCCCGACCCGGTGGGCGAGATGACCAACCTGCGCCGCCGCCCCAGCGGCATCACCGTGGGCCAGATGCGCGTGCCGCTGGGCGTCTTCGGCATGATCTACGAGAGCCGGCCCAACGTGACCATCGAGGCCGCGGCCCTGGCCATCAAGAGCGGCAATGCGGCCATCCTGCGCGGCGGCTCCGAGGCGCTGCATTCCAACCTGGCGCTGTGGAAGCTGGTGCAGGCCGCGCTGGTGGAGGCCGGCCTGCCGGCTAACGCCGTGCATCTGGTGCCCACCACCGACCGGGCAGCCGTCGGCCGACTGATCGCCATGCCGGACTACGTGGACGTGATCATCCCGCGCGGCGGCAAGAGCCTGATCGAGCGCATCAGCCGCGAGGCCCGCGTGCCGGTGATCAAGCACCTGGACGGCAACTGCCACACCTATGTCGATGCCGAGGTCGACATCGAGCTGGCCGTGCGCGTGACCGACAACGCCAAGACGCAGAAGTACAGCCCCTGCAACGCCACCGAGTCGCTGCTGGTGCACGCGGCCAGCGCGGCCGCCTTCTTGCCGCGCATCGGCGACGTCTTTGCGGCCAAGGGCGTGGAGATGCGCTGCGATGCCCGCGCCAAGGCCATCCTGGCCGACGTGCCCGGTGCCCAGGTGGTGGACGCCACCGAGGAAGACTGGTCCACCGAGTACCTGGCGCCCATCGTGTCGGTGAAGGTGGTAGACAGCCTGGACGAGGCCATCGCCCACATCAACCGCTACGGCTCGCACCACACCGACGCGATCCTCACCACGAACCATCCGAATGCCATGCGCTTCCTGCGCGAGGTCGATTCGGCCAGCGTGATGATCAACGCCAGCACGCGCTTTGCGGATGGCTTCGAGTACGGCCTGGGCGCGGAGATCGGCATCTCCACCGACAAGTTCCACGCCCGCGGCCCGGTGGGGCTGGAGGGGCTGACGTCGCTGAAGTGGATCGTGTTCGGGCAGGGCGAGGGACGTGGATGACGGCCCCTCGCCCGGCGGGTACGCCGGTCGATCCCCCGAGGGGATGCGGGCCGGCTTGGGGCGGCCCGGCGCTCGGCCCGCTTTCTCCTCAGTGATCCATCGCCATGACTGATCCCCGCACCGCGCTTGTCCTGTTCTCCGGCGGCCAGGATTCCACCGCCTGCCTGGCCTGGGCGCTGGATCGCTATGCGCGTGTGGAGACCATCGGCTTCGACTACGGCCAGCGGCATCGCATCGAGTTGGACTGCCGCCAGACGGTGCGTCGCGAGCTGGCCGCGGCTTTCCCGCACTGGGCGGCGCGGCTGGGCGAGGACCATGTGCTGGATTTGTCGCTGCTCGGCCAGATCAGCGCCTGCGCCCTGACCGAAGCCCGCGCCATCGAACTGCAGCGCAACGGCCTGCCCAACACCTTCGTCCCCGGCCGCAACCTGCTCTTCCTGGGCTTTGCCGCCACGCTGGCCTATCGCCGCGGCGCCAGCGTGCTCGTGGGCGGCATGTGCGAGACGGACTTCTCCGGCTACCCCGACTGCCGCGACAACACGCTCAAAGCTCTGCAGGTGGCGCTCAGCCTGGGGCTGGATGCGCCCATGACGATCGAGACGCCGCTGATGTGGCTGACCAAGGCGCAGACCTGGGCACTGACCGATGCGCTGGGCGGCGAGCGGCTCAATGCGCTGATCGTGGAGCACACCCACACCTGCTACCTGGGCCAGCGCGGGCAGCTGTACCCCTGGGGCCACGGCTGCGGCAGCTGCCCGGCCTGCACGCTGCGCCGGCAGGGCTGGGAAGCCTGGCAGGCTGCTCGCTGACAGGCCGACAGCCCGGGGTACGGCACCCCGGGGCCCCCACGCTGATCAGCCCCGTCCTACATCCCGAAGCGGGCGCGACCGATGCGCGCCGGGCGGGCGGCTTCCTACAGTGGGTTCAACCTCACCAACCGGAGATCGCCATGCTCAAGTGGGCTCTCATCTTTGCCGTGATCGCGCTGGTCGCGGGGCTGTTCGGCTTCACCGGCATCTCGGCCGGCGCGGCGGGCATCGCCAAGTTCCTGTTCATCGTCTTCCTGGTGCTGTGCGTGATCGCCCTGGTGGCGGGTGCGGCCGGCATCAACTGGCTGCGCAAGCGGTAAGGGGCGCAGGCGATGAGCGACCTCACCCACGGCGCGCGCGAGCACACGGGCCAGGCGCCGGCGTCCATGCGCCTGGACACCCAGGCCCTGCGCGAGGCCGCCGAGCACTTGGACGACGGCGCAGTCACGCCCAGCTTCGGGCCGCACCGCGACCAGATCGTCTCGCTGCTTAACGATGCGCTGGCCACGGAGCTGGTGTGCATCCTGCGCTACAAGCGGCACCACTACACGGCCAGCGGCATCGCCTCGCCGGCGGTGGCCGAGGAGTTCATGGTGCATGCGCAGGAGGAAACCGAGCATGCCGACCTGCTGGCCGAGCGCATCGCCCAGCTGGGCGGCGAGCCGGACTTCAACCCCAGCACGCTGCTGGCGCGCAGCCATGCCGAGTACAACGAGGCCACCGACCTGCAGCAGATGATCCGCGCCAACCTGATCGCCGAGCGCGTGGCCATCGAGAGCTACCGCCAGATGATCGAGATCGTGCGCGACATCGACCCCACCACCCGCGGCATCCTGGAGACCATCCTCAAGGACGAGGAAGAGCATGCCGACGAGCTGGCCGACTGGCTGGAGCGCTGACGGCCCCGCTCCATCCGCACCGACGGCGCCCCCGCAACGGGCGCCGTTTTTCATGGGCGGCCGCATCGACGCCGGCACACGGCGCCCTGTGTGTGCACAACGCCCGCTCCGGCCGAGCGGGCTGCCGCGCGGCCGGGCGGCTCGGCTAGAGTCCCGCCGAGGAGGGACCCACCGCATGAGCACACCGCAGATCGTCGCCCTGGCTGTGGCGGCACTGGCCATCTTCTGGGCCATCGGCGCCTACAACCGCCTGGTGCGGCTGCGCAACGCGATCGGCAACGCCTATGCGCAGATCGACGTGCAGCTCAAGCGCCGGCACGACCTGATCCCCAACATCGTCGAGGTGGCGCGCCGCTACCTGCAGCATGAGCAGGAGACGCTGGAGCGCGTGACCGCCGCGCGCGGCCAGGCCCGCGCCGCGGCCGACATCGCGCGCAGCCAGCCGACGGCGGCCGGCGCCCTGGGCAGCCTGGCGCTGGCCGAGGGCGTGCTCGACAGCGCGATGAGCAAGCTGATGGCCGTGGTCGAGGCCTATCCGGAGCTGAAGGCCGACGCACAGATGCGCGAGCTGTCCGAGGAGCTGACCAGCACCGAGAACAAGGTGGCCTTTGCGCGCCAGCTCTTCAACGACGCGGTGCTCGACTACAACAACGCCGCGCAGCAGGTGCCGACCAACATCGTGGCGGCCATCGGCGGCTTCCATCAGGCAGCGATGCTGCAGGCCACGCAGTCACCCGCGGAGCGCGAGCCGGTGCGCGTGGCGTTCTGAAGGCGCGCGGCGCACGTCGGCGGCTGATCTTCCGTGCGCTTCCGGCAGCACCAGAGCGACGCGCAGGCCGCGTCGCGCCGGCTCCTGCTGTGGTTCGGCCTGCTGGTGGCCGCGCTGGTGGTTGCGGTCAATCTGGCGCTGGCCGGCATCTACCGGCTGCTGCTGCCGCTGCTGCCCTTGCCCGCCTTCTTCTGGGCCACCAACACCGGCGTGGTGCTGATGCTGGTGGTCGGCGGCGCCTGGCTGGAGACGCAGCGCCTGCGCGCCGGCGGGGGCGAGCGCGTGGCCCGCTGGGCCGGCGGCCGCTTGCTGACCGACCCGCGTGACCTGACCGAGCGGCGGCTGCTGAACGTGGTCGACGAGATGGCCCTGGCCAGCGGCCAGCCGCGCCCGGCCGTCTACCTGCTGGAGCGCGAGCCGGGGATCAATGCGTTCGTTGCCGGCTGGACGGCCGAGACGGCCGCGCTGGCCGTCACCCGCGGCGCGCTGGAGCGGCTGACGCGCGACGAGCTGCAGGGCCTGGTGGCGCACGAGCTCGGCCACATCCGCGAAGGCGACCTGCCGCTCAACATGCGCCTGCTGGCGCTGGTGTGGGGCCTGTCGCTGGTGCACGGCCTGGGCGTGGAGCTGACCCAGCCCGACGAGCACGGCCGCCACCCGCCGCTGGCCCCCTTCGGCCTGGTGCTGCGCGCGCTCGGCTGGCTGGGCTGGCTGGCTGGGCGGCTGCTGCAGGCCGCCGTCTCGCGCCAGCGCGAATACCTGGCCGACGCCTGCGCCCTGCAGTTCACCCGCAGCCGCGACGGCCTGGGCAACACGCTGCGCAAGATCTGGTTCCTGCAGCGCGGGCCCGAAGGCCGGCTGCGCTCGCCCCATGCCGAGGCCCTGGCCGCCATGCTGCTGGACGACGGCGCACGCCGCCGCTGGCTGGCCACCCACCCGCCCCTGGCCGCGCGCATCGAGCGCGTCACCGGCCGCGGCGCCACCCCCTTGCCCGCCCCGCCCCTAGACGCCCAGGCCCTGGGCGAGGAGCCCTGGCCGGCTCGCCCGCTGGCCGCGACGCCAGAAGGCGTGCTGGCCGCCGCGGCCGGCGCGATCACGCCGGCCGGCCCGCCGCCCGGGGTCGCACGGACCTCAGGGCTTGCCTCACAGACCGCCCCACAGCTGCCTGCCCAGCTTGCACCGCTGGCCCAGGCCCTGGACCCATACGCCGGCGGGCCGGCAGCTCATCCGACCATCGACCCGGCCGAGGCCCGGGCCCGGCTGGCGCTGCTGCACGGCCCGCTGGAGCGCCGCTGCGGCGTGCTGGCCGCGCTGCTCACCCCAGGCGACGCGGCCCAGGGCGCGCGGTGGATGCGGATGGCCGACGCGCTGCCGCATGCCGGGCGCATCCTTGCCGACATGGGCGCCCTGCCGCCTGCGGGCCGGCTGGGCGCGCGGGACGCCCTGCTGACGCGCATGGCCGCTGCCCCGGCGGGCGAGCGTCGCGCGCTGATCGTGGCCGCCCGCCGCCTGCTGGGCGGCCCCGGCCACCCGCAGGCGCTCGACGTGCTGCGCTATGCCGCATGCCGGCTGCACCCGAGTCTCCATCCCTGCGCCCACCCGCGGCCGCCCGGGCGGGCGGCGCCGCCACGATCCCCTTCTGTGTCCGAGCTCGCTCGCGTCGCGCCCGGCGGCAGTGCGTGGGCGCAGCTGGTGCACGCGGCCTGGAAGGGAGATGCCCGGCCGGTCGTGCTCGACGCCGCCGCACGCCACGCCTTGCGACGCGGCTTGCGCGAGCTGCGCCTCCTGCCGTGGATGCAGCGCCCGGCCGTGCTCAAGGCCTGGTGCGGCGGGCAGCCGGCACAGGCCACAGGCTGGAGGACCGAGGTCGTGGACGCGGCAACCCGCCTGCTCGACCTGCCGCCGCTGGACTGAAGGCTGCGCCACTAGCCGCGCCACCACGCCGCGCCGGCCGCCACCCTCGCCAGCCGGCGTCGAACGCCTGCTGAATGGGCGTTGAACGCACGTTCGGTGCAAGGCCGCAAGCCCGCGCAGGAAACCCCGCCCTTGAAAGCACGACGCCTGCGCGGCCAAGGGCCGGCAGGCGTCGACGAGGGGCTGGCTAGCACCTGCCGGCATGCCGGGCGGTGCTGTGCGGCGCTGCAGCGGGGATCAGCCGCCCTGCTTGCTCACACCCAGCAGCGCGTTGCGGAAGTCCACCGGCACCGACGGGCCGACGTACATGCGCATGTAGAGCTCGAAGAACAGCGGGCTGGACCAGGCCTTGTCGGTGAGCGGCTTGCCGTTGATGCTGCCCAGCATGCCCTGGCCGGGGATCCAGTCGATGATCACGACGTCGCCCTTGCTGACCTTGTTCATGCTGCCGTAGATCTGGCCCATCTGGCCGACTTCGTTGATCACCTGCTTGAACTCGGCATCGGTGGCCACGGTCTTGAAGTCACCGATGAAGTAGCGCGTGATGGTCGACGACGGGATGTCGCGCAGCAGCACCAGCGTCAGGCGCCGCGCGCCGGTGGGCTTCATGACGGCCTCGGCCGAGGTCTTGCGCTCGGGCATGTAGAGCGCCACCACGTCCGACTTGAAGTAACCGCGCTTGCGCACGCCCGCGCCGTTGAGCACGAGCTTGTAGCCGTTGGCGACGATGGATTCCTCGACCTGGACGCCTTCGATCTCGATGACCGCCTGCGCCGGCAGGGCGGCGGCGGCCATCACGAAGGACACACACAGACTGGACCACAACGAGAAACGCATGGTGCTGACTCCGCTTAGAGAGGCTGCCGCGCAGTGCGACGGGCCCGCAGGCCCACAAGAGAGAGTGCCCCGCGGCCGGCTGCGCAGCGGCGCCGGCCCGGGATGCCGCCGACGCCTCAGAGCGAGCCCAGCGGCGCGCCGATGGTCAGCCACACGGCCGTGCCCTCGGGGCGGTTCTGCGCACCGAACTCCTTGATCACGCGGCCTTCGACCATCAGCGTGCCGGAGTCCTTGATCCAGCCCACCGCGGGGCCCAGGCCGAAGACGCGGCCCTTGTTGCCCTCGCCACCGGGCACGCCGCCCAGCAGCGTCAGGCCCTGGCATTCGGTGTTGCACTTGTCGTCCGTCACCTGCTGCAGCACGTAGCCGTTCAGGCCCACGCGCACGCTCTCGGTGATGAACTTGCTGAGCTGGAAGTCCAGGTTGACCACGTCGCCCGACTTGTACTTGGTGTCGGAGTTGCGCGTGTTGGTCGAGTAGACCAGCCGCATGCCGAAGTCCCAGCCGTCGCCGATGTGGTTGAACTGCACCGTCGGGCGGAAGGTGGTGAAGTTGCCGGCGCCCGGGTTGTAGAGCCGCGTGCGCTTGTAGTCGCCGGTGGCCAGCATCACCGCCGGGATGAAGACGACCTGGCCGGTGGCGTGGTTCCAGCGCATGATCGGCGCCAGCTCCAGGTCGCCGATGCCGAACTTCTTGCCGGTGAGGTTGTTGGACGTGGCCGCCGCCGTGGCATTGGCGCCAGCGATGATGGCCGCGCCCGGAATCCCGCCCAGCGTCGCGCTCTCCAGGCCGGGTGTGAACGTGTTGGTGATGTCCACCACGTTCTCGCGCTCCACCAGCGGCAGCATCACCGTGGCACCGAGCGTCGCGCCCAGGAACTGCTGCGAGCTGATGAAGGTCAGGCGCGGCAGCAGGGCGCGCACGCGGGTGGTGGAGTCGCGCTCGGTGGAGACGCTGTACGGGCCGCCAATGACAGTCGTCGTGCGCGGCGTCTTGCCATCGCCGTCCTTGAGCTTGCCCTCGTAGATCCAGAGGTTGACGTTGCCGTACCAGCCCGGATCCAGCGGGGCCGTCATGTCCGTGCCGCCGATGCCGGGCGAATAGCGCAGGGCGTAGTTCTCGGTCGCCTTGGCCTGGCCGGCCAGCAGGGCGGCACCCAGCAGGAGGGCGGCTCCGGCGGCCAGTGCAGTGGCACGGCGGCGCAAGGCGGCGGGGACAGCGGCGGTACGGGGGCTCGACGGCGTCATGAACACTCCTCTGGCGTGTGTGGGCTAGGCCGGTTTATCGGCCGAAACGGCCGCGACTGTGCCGGGAGAAACGCCAAAACTGCCGTAAAAGCAGGTGAAAACTGCTCAATTCGACCCTTAGCCCCGCAGCGCTGTGGCGGGCCTGCGACAACGTGCGTTGTCAAAGCGGCGCTCCCGCGCCGCGCGCTCAGCCCCGACAGGGCCTTACTCGACTTCGCCGAACTTGTCGTTGATCAGCGCCACGAGTGCATCCATCGCCTCGCGCTCCTGGGGGCCGTCGGTCTCGATCTCGACCTCCACGCCGCAGCCGGCGGCCAGCATCATGACGCCCATGATGCTCTTGGCGTTGACCCGGCGATCGCCGCGCGCCATGGTGACTTCGCAGGGAAAGGAACTCGCCAGCTTGGTCAGCTTGGCAGAGGGGCGGGCATGCAGGCCCAGCTTATTGCTGATGCTGATGGTGGTCTTGATCATGGACGCGTCGGGCGGCCTGGTTTTGCGGACGGGAGACGGCGATCTGCATCACACCCTGAGTGGCGCCGCTCAGCGCCCGGCCGACCAGGGCATCGAGCGGCTCGTGCGCATAGTTGAGCACGCGCCAGAGCATGGGCACGTTGACGCCCGTGACCACCTTCACCTGCGGCCCCTCGGCCAGCCGCTGGGCGATGTTGCTGGGCGTGGCCCCAAAGACATCCGTGAGCACCAGCACCTCGCCGTGCGGCGAAGCGGCAGCGGCATGGGCCAGCAGCACGCGGGCCTGGGCCAGGCTTTCTTCCACGGGCAGGTCGGGCAGCACGTCCAGCGCATACACCCGCTGCGCGGCCTCGGCAAAGGCGTGCTGCGCCGTCTGGCGCAGGGCCGAGGCGAGCGGGGCGTGGGCAATGAGCAGGAAGCCGGGCATGGCGGGGCATTATGGGCCGCCGCCTGCCGCCGTCCATCATTGCGGGCGGCTTGACGCTGCACGGGACGTGGACGCTGCCGGCCGCGCTGCAGCGCGGGACCGGGCGCCTCAGGGCGCCGTGCGCAGCCCGGCTGCAAAGGCCGCGATGGCCTCCTGCTGCGCCGACGTGGGCTGCCCCCGGCTCAGCACACTGGCCTGGGCGACCCAGCTGCCACGGGCCCACACCCAGGAGCGGGCCACCAGCGGTGCGCCGGAGGGGTCCCGCCCCTCCATCAGGGCCTGCCTCGACTCCCCATGTGGGGTCTGCCCCGCCACCGGCACGGGGCCCACCGGACGCACGATGGCAGCGCCCAGGTTGCTGGCCAGCGCCGACTCGAGCGCGGCCAGCGCCGGGCCCACCTGCTGCGGCTGACGCACCTCCGCCACCGACAGCCCCCAGTGCAGGCCGCCGGCCTCGCAGGCGGCCACGGTGAGCGTCACCGTGAGGGCCGCCGGCCGGCCCAGCGGCACCGGGCGGCTGCGCAGCTCCGGCTTGCACGGCAGCAGCGCCACCATCGGCCCGCCGGGGCGCACCTCCCGCCAGTTGTAGGTTGGCGTACAGGCCGCCAAGGCCAGCAGCGTGACGAGGACAGCGGAGCGCGGGCGAAGTCGCATCGGCCGATTATGGGCAGGCCGGATCCGCGCTCCAGCCGGGCAGGCGAAGGCGCCGCCGTACGCCAGGGGCGCGGGAGGATGAGCCGAGCGCGCGTTGCTGGCCGAGACCAGCCGGGGCAGCCCGCTGTGCAGCATGGGGCGGGATCGCCCGCCCACGCAGCCGGGGGCTCCCCCCGGCTTTCTGGATGGCAGGGTGACGCAGACCGTCTAACCTTTGCTTACGAAAAAAACCACGCGCGTCGCCCGACGACCCGCTTCTGCCGAAAGCTGACCGTGCCGCACACCGCCTCGCCGCTCCTTACCGCCGCGCCCCTTCCGGCCCCGTCCGCCGCCGACCCCGTCAACGACGCCTCGCAGGCGGAAGCCGCCCGTGTTGCAGCTCGCCGTGCCGAACAGCAGGCCGAGCGTCTGCGCCAGACGGTGGCCCAGATCGGTCAGGACATCGCCGGCCCGCTGACGGACGCGCTGGAGCGCCTGCTGGACTTTGGCCAGACCGGCAAGCTGGACCGCGCCGGGCTGCGCGCGATCCGGGAGGCGGTGGAGCAGGCCCGCCAGGCGGGCATGATCAGCCAGCAGCTGGCCAGACTGGCAGCCGGGGTCGGCCAGGCGCCTGAGCGGCTGCACCTGACGCACACGCTGCAGAACGTGCTGGCCCACCGCGCGCGGGAGCTGCATGCCCGCGGCGTGCAGATCGTCCAGCAGCTCGACCCGGTGGAGGTGGTGGTCGACCCGACGCTGCTGTTTGCGCTGCTCAACGCCGTGCTTGACTGGGCCATCGCCGCCACGCAGGGCGCGGTACAGCTGCGCGTGGACCGCCAGGCCTGGCCGGCGCACGGGCGGCTGATCTGCCGCTTCGCCTGCATGCCGGCCGACCGGGCGGGCGGCAGCCCGCCGCCGGCGCTCGATTCGCTGCTGTGGCGGCTGGTGGACGAGAGCGGCCGCGCCCTGGGCCTGGTGGTGCAGCGCAGCCTGGACGGGCCGCACGCGGTGTTGGAGCTCATCTTCCCGCGCACCATCGACCCGCTGCTGGATGCACCGGTCGACGCGGCCGTGGCCGCACGGCCCGGCGCCGCCCCGCCGGCGATGGCTGCGGCCGACAGCAGCGACGCTGCGGAGGAAGCGGCCGGCGGCTTTGTCAGCTCGCTCAACTCCAAGCCGCTGGCCGGCAGCCACGTGCTCGTCGTGGCCTCCCGCCGCGACATGCGCGTGCAGATCCGCGAGGCCATCCGCGACATGGGCCTGGTGGTCGACTTCGTCACCTCCGTGGACGAGTGCGCCGACTTCTGCCGTGAATCGCTGCCGCATGCCATCGTCGTCGAGTCGGTGCTCAAGGGCCCGCGCCTGCAGCAGCTGATGCACGACATCCGCGCCGAGGTGCCGGAGTTCGTCTTCATCGAGGTCGAGGAAGAAGGCAGCGCCTTCCAGATCTCCAGCGTCAGCCCCAGCGGCTGTGCCCGCGTGGGGCGGGATGCGCTGGCCGCCTCGCTGCCCTCGGCCCTGGTCTATGAGCTGACGCGAGTGATGTGACGGCCGGCGGCGGCGCCCTCACGGGCCAGGCCACACCACGGCATAGCGGCCCGCCGCTGCCCCCAGCCGCGCACGGCGAGGCCGGCGTCGGGATAATGGCCGGCACCCGGGCGCCTTTCCGCCTGGCGCCGTCTGCTGTCCCCGCTGCCATGAAGACCCTGCGCATTGCACTGGCCGCCCTCGTGCTGGCCGCCGCCGCTGGCGGGCTGTACCTGTCCACGCAACAACGCGATCCCGCGCCTGCGGCCGAGCTGACGTTGCTCGACGGCAGCCGCATCAACCTGGCCTCGCTGCGCGGCAAAGTGGTGCTGGTCAACTTCTGGGCCACGAGCTGCACCACCTGCGTCAAGGAGATGCCGGGGCTCATCGCCACCCACCAGCGCTTCGCCCCGCGCGGCTACGAGACCGTGGCCGTGGCCATGAGCTACGACCCGCCGGCCTACGTCGCCAACTTCGTGCAGACGCGCAAGCTGCCGTTCAAGGTGGCGCTGGACCACAGCGGCGACGCGGCCCGACAGTTCGGCGACATCAAGCTCACGCCCACCACCTTCCTGATCGGCAAAGACGGCCAGATCGTCAAGCGCTACGTCGGGGAACCGGACTTCGCAGCGCTGAATCAACTGGTCGAGCGCCTGCTTGGCGCCTGACCGTCCCTCACTCCCCTTCAAGGACCGCTCGTGGCCTATCGAGACCTGCTGCTGGCCCTGACCAGCTACCCCGAACGCACGCCCGTCGTGGCCGTGGACCAGGCCATCGCGCTGGCCGGGCTGCTGGATGCGCGGCTGACCGCGCTGACCTTCCAGGTTGACGTGCCAGACGTGGCCGGCGGGCTGGCGGCGTCGCTGCTGGACCTCGGCTCGCTGGCGGCCACCGAGCGGGCCAAGAGCGCCGACGCGGCGCGCGAGCTCAACGCCGCCTTCACCGCGGCAGCCGAGCGTGCCGGCGTGCCGTTCGACGCGCACATCCACGCCTGCATGAGCTCGCAGATCGACACCGTGCTGCTCGACCACGCGCGGCTGCACTCGATGACGCTGGTGCCGCTTGGCCACGGCGATGCCTTCCAGCAGTACGTGGCCGAGCGGGTGATCTTTGGCACCGGGCGCCCGGCTCTGCTGCTGCCTGTGCACGTGACGCGGCCGCTGGCGCTGGACACGGTGGTCATCGCCTGGGACTTCAGCGCCGCTGCCGCGCGGGCCGTGGGTGACGCCATGCCGCTGCTGGAAAAGGCGCGCACGGTGCGGGTCCTCATCGTGCGCAACGAGAAGACCCTGCCCGCGCACCGCAGCGGCAGCGACATCGCCCGCCACTTGAGCCACCACGGCCTCAATGTGGTGGTCGACGAGGTGGACTCGGCCAGCCGCCCGGTGGGCCAGGTGATCGAGGCGCATGCGGGCGAGCACGGCGCGAACCTGCTGGTCATGGGCGCCTTCGGCCACTCGCGACTGCGCGACTTCGTGCTGGGTGGTGCCACGCGCCATGTGCTGCACAGCCCGGCGCTGCCCACGCTGCTGTCGCACTGAGCAGCCGGCCTCGCGCGCCTGGCGCCCTCAGGACGCCGCGCGAACGCAACCGGCGTGTCCCAGCGGCCCGAGCCGGCATGGCCGGTGCGTTTTGAGCGCCTCAGGTGCCGCAGAAGGTCTGGTAGCAGGCCGTGACCTCGGCCGGCGCCGGCTCGCCGTATCGGGCCAGCTCCGGCGTCTCGTCCCAGGGCTGGCGCACGGCGGCCAGCAGGCTGCGGAAGGGCTGCAGATCGCCGTCGTGCGCGGCGGCCAGCGCCTCTTCCACCCGGTGGTTGCGCGGGATGACAAACGGGTTGGCGCGGCGCATGCGGCCCGGGCGGTCTGAATCCCCGGCGTCCTCCTGCGCGCAGCGCTCGCGCCAGCGCGCCAGCCAGCCGTCCAGCGCAGACGGGTCTCCGAACAGCGCGCGCAAGGGCGCCTCCTGGCCCTGCGCCGCGTCCGCCAGCCGCCGCCAGCCCAGCGTGTAGTCCACCCCCTGGGCGTGCAGCAGATCCAGCCAGGCCTGCGCCAGCGCGGCATCAGCCTCGTCGTCCAGCGCCTGCTGCAGGCCCAGCTTGGCCCGCTGGCCTTGCAGCAGCGCGGCCTGATACCAGCCGGGGAAGGCATCGATCACCGCAGTGGCCTGGGCCACGGCCTGCTGGATCGCTGCATCGCTGCCCGGCGCATCGAGGCCGGACGCAATCAGCGGGATAAGCGTCTCGGCCAGCCTGGCCAGGTTCCAGCGCGCGATCAGCGGCTGGTTGGCATAGGCATAGCGACCGCCGCGGTCGATGGCGCTGAACACCGCGGCCGGGTCATGGGCCTCCATGAACGCGCAGGGCCCGTAGTCGATCGTCTCGCCGGAGATCGTCATGTTGTCGGTGTTCATCACGCCGTGGATGAAGCCCGCGTTCATCCACTGCGCGATCAGCCGGGCCTGGCGCTGGGCCACGCGACGCAGCAGGCCGAGATGGCGATCGGGCGCCTCGGCCAGGTCAGCGTCATGCCGCGCGATGGCGTAGTCGGCCAGCCGGCGCAGCGCGTCGGCCTCACGCCGGGCGCCGAAGAACTCGAAGCTGCCCACGCGCAGATGGCTGGCCGCCACGCGGGTGAGCACGGCGCCGGGCAGCTCCACCTCGCGGTACACCGGCTCGCCGGTGGAGGCCACGGCCAGCGCGCGGGTGGTGGGGATGCCCAGGGCGTGCATGGCCTCGCCGATCAGCACCTCGCGCAGCATCGGGCCCACGGCGGCCTTGCCGTCGCCGCCGCGCGAGAACGGCGTCGGCCCCGAGCCCTTGAAGGCGATGTCGCGCCGCTGGCCGTGGCGGTCGACCACCTCGCCCAGCAGCAGGGCGCGGCCATCGCCCAGCCGGCCGGCGAAGTGGCCGAACTGGTGGCCGGCATAGGCCTGGGCCAGCGGCGCAGCGCCCGCGGGCACGGTGTTGCCGGCAAAGACCGCCGCGCCCTCGGGGCCGTCCAGCGCATCGGCGTCCAGGCCCAGCTCGGCGGCCAGCTCGCGGTTGAAGAACAGCAGCTGCGGGGCCGGCACGCGCGCCGGGTTCCAGGGCACGTAGAAGCCCTGCAGCTCGCGGGCGTAGCTGTTGTCGAAGGTGAAGGCGGTGGCAGACATGGGCGGCGGCACAGACAGCGAAGCGGACGGCAGCCGCGATGCGGCCCCGCAGGGCGTCGGGTCTGCGGATCGAAGGGTCTGGCGGCCATTGTCGGCAGCACCGCGCTGCGCAGGGCCAGCAGGGGCATGCCGCGCACCCGCGGGCCCCTGCTCGCCCTGGCCCATCACCGGGTCACCGGCGCAGGAACGCCAGCTGGTGCGCCAGCACCGTCGGAACCAGCGGGTCGAAGTAGGGATCGAAGTGGTTGGCGTCGATCTCGATCACCTGCACGTTCGGATTGCCGACGCGTCGCACCTTGTCGGACACGAAGGGGGCGACGGTGTCACCGGTGGCGCCGATCATCAGCATGGGGATCTTCACGTCCTTCAGGCGCCGCCACGGGCGATACAGCGGCAGCGGTAGCACGGACCGCGCGGCCACGCGGTTGTCGTACTTGTGGTCCGGGTAGGCGGCCAGTGCGGAGGCCATCGCATCCCAGCCACCGTCGCGGTCCATGGTGGCGAACCCGCCTTCGCGGGCCAGGGTCGGCACGCAGATCGGCGCACCGGGCTTGACGCAGTCGAGCAGGCCCAGGCCGATCAGCCTGACCAGCCGCCCCAGCGGGGTGGCCAGGGTAGCCGCCAGACCGTCGAGCATGGGCACCTGGATGATGGCGCCCTGCAGCTCGGGATGCTGGGCCGCCAGATCCACCACGTGCCCGCCGCCGAAGGACGTGCCCCACAGCGTGATCTGATGGGCGGCTACCATCGCCTGCGCTTTCAGGTGGGCCAGTGCCGTGTCCGCCACGCGCGTGCGCCGCCAGGGGTTGATGCCCTGCCGCGGAAAGCCGCCGCTGTCGCCCCAGCCCGGGTAGTCGAACTCCATCACCGCGAAGCCCGCCTCGACGAAGCGATGGGTGAACGACGAGGTCAGGGCCATCTGGATGCTGCCCCAGCCGCCCAGCATGAGGATGGCGGGCAACTGCTGATCGGGCAGCGTGTCCGCCGGCACGTGGAGGGTGGCCGCGCACAGTGCGCCCTCTGCGGTGAAGGTGGACTTGATGGCGCGCACGCGCACATGCGAGGTATCGGGGTAGCGGCGGAGGTTCACGTTCAGCGGTCCGAAGGTCTTGGGATGCAGGTGAGGTGGGGTCAGCGCGCGATGGCCCGCGCCAGGGGGTCGCCCGCGAGGTCGGGCCTGGCCTGCGGCCCGTCGCCGCGGCCGGGACCGGTGAAGTGGTAGGCCTTGAGCGACCCATGCCGCGTGAGCCAGCGGTAGCCGAAGGTGAAGCCCGGCCAGTTGGTGCTGTTGTGCCCGTTGGCATCCACGTACCAGCTCCTGCAGCCCTGCCACACGGTGGCCCGCAGGCGCGCCTGCACGGTGTCGTTGAAGCGGGCGTAGCGCTGGTGGTCCACCTCCACCCTGCTGGCGCCCGCCCGGTGAGCGGCCTGCATGCACCTCAGCACATGCGCGATCTGGCTCTCCAGCATGTAGATGATGGAGCTGTGGCCCAGGTTGGTGTTGGGGCCATAGAGCATGAAGAAGTTGGGAAAGCCCGGCACCGTCATGCCCAGGTAGGCCTGTGCGCCTTGGCGCCACGCTTCATTGAGCTCCAGGCCGTCGCGCCCGGTGATCGTCATGGGCGCCAGGAATGCCGTGGCTGCGAAGCCGGTGCCGTAGACGATCGCGTCGGCCGCATGGTGTTGCCCGTCCACCGTCTCGATGCCATCGGCGGTGATGCGGCGTATGCCCTGGGTGACCAGCTTCACGTTGGGCCTGGCCATCGTCGCCAGGTAATCGTTGGACAGCAGGATGCGCTTGCAGCCGATCGGGTAGTCGGGCGTCAGCTGCGCGCGCAGCGCACGGTCCTGCACCTGCCGGCGCAGCAGGGCCTTGAAGGGCAGGCCCACCGCCACGTCCATCAGGGCCTTGATGCGAGTGAAGCCGATCGCCCGGCCTTCGTACTGGGCATAGATGCGCGCCCGGTGCAGCTTCATGGTCCAGGGCAGCCTTCTGAACAAGGCCTTGCGCCATGCGGCATACGGGCCGTCCGGGCGCGGCAGGATGTAGGCGGCCGAGCGCTGGAACACCGTCAGCTGGCTCACCCGGCTGGCGATGGCGGGCACGAACTGGATGGCCGAGGCCCCCGTGCCGATCACCGCGACGCGCTTGCCCTTGACGTCATAGCCGTGGTCCCAGTGGGCCGAGTGGAAGACGCGGCCCTTGAAGCGGTCCATGCCTTCGATCTCGGGACAGACCGGCCGGCTGAGCTGCCCCGTGGCCGTGACCACGAAACGCGCGTGCAGCACCTGGCCACTGGTCAGGGTGACGGCCCAGAGCGACGGCTCTTCAAGGAAGCGGGCCTGCGCCACTTCGCAGCCGAAGCGGATGGCGGGCAGCAGCCCGTGCTTCTCGGCACAGCGCTTCAGGTATTGATGGATCTCGGCTTGCGGCGCGAACACCCGGGACCAGTCCGGGTTGGGCTCGAAGGAGAACGAGTACAGGTGCGACGGCACATCGCAGGCCGCGCCCGGATAGGTGTTGTCGCGCCACACGCCGCCGACATCGCTGCGCTTCTCCAGGATCAGCAAGTCGCCCAGGCCCGCCTTCTTCAGCGCGATCGCCATCCCCACGCCCGCGAATCCGGCGCCGATGATGAGGGTGTGAAAAGACGGGCTGGCCGCTGAGCCGGTGCGCTGCATGTTCTGGGGTTCCACGGGCACGAGG
This sequence comes from Burkholderiales bacterium, assembly GCA_016219375.1. GTDB lineage: Bacteria > Pseudomonadota > Gammaproteobacteria > Burkholderiales > Burkholderiaceae_C > Aquabacterium. The sequence continues at coordinate 57,994 of JACRNC010000006.1, read as the reverse complement.
TGACGCTGTTGCTGCGGGCGGGATGATGCGCAGGACGTCCGCTGCCGCGAATGCTTGTGCAGGACAAAGGCTTTATCCTTTGGGCCACCGCTGTCGGCGAATGCCCTTGATGCCCTTACCCAACCCCCTGGCGTTCAAGCGCAGCTCCGCGAGCGTGCGCCTGCTGCTGGAGTTCGCCAAAGAACGCGGCCTGGATGCCGCGCCGCTGCTGGCCGGCTCGCGCCTGCATGCCGCCGATCTGGACGATCCGGCCCTCGAATTCGAGGCCAGCCAGGAGCTGCGCGTGGTGGACAACCTCATCCGCGCATGCAGGCAGCCCGGGCTGGGGCTGGAGGTGGGCCTGCGCTACAACTTCGCGTCCTATGGGCTGTGGGGCCTGGGCGTGGTCAGCAGCGCGACCGCCGGCGACGCCCTGGCGCTGGCGCTGCGCTTCATCCCGCTCACCTTCGCCTTCTGCCGCATCACGGGCGGCCTGGACGGCGAGCTGTACACGGTGACCTTCGACGCCCCGGACGTCGAGCCTGCCTTGCAGCGCTTCCTGGTCGAGCGCGATGTGGCGGCCGCCTTCCGCTTGATGAAAGAGGTGATGGGGCCGGCGTTCAGCCTGTCGCGGCTCACCCTCCAGCACACGGTCGAGCGCGGGCCGGGCTGGATCGAGGGCCTGCTGCGCACCGGCGCGGTCCGCCCTGAATTCGGTGCCGGCCGCAACAGCCTGTCGGCCGACCGCCGGCTCCTGGACATGCGGCTGCCCCAGGCCAACCCGGTCACGGTGGCCATGTGCGAGCGGGCCTGCGAGGAGCTGATGGAGCGGCGCCGCGCCCGCCTGGGCACCGCCGACTCGCTGCGCCAATACCTGGCGGCGGCACCCCTGCACATGACGCCGGATCTGCCGCAGGCCGCGCGCGCACTGGGGCTCAGCGCCAGGACGCTGAAGCGGCGTCTGCAGGACGAGGGCGTGTCCTACCGGACGCTGCTGGCCGAGCTGCGCGGCCACAAGGCCAACCAGCTGCTCGGCGACGAAACGCTGTCCCTCACCCAGATCGCCGAGCGCATGGGCTTCAGCGACCTCTCCAGCTTCTCGCAGGCGTACAAGCGGTGGTTCGGCATTGCGCCGAGCGTGGGGCGACGCCGGGCGCTGGCGGTCGGATCAGCGGCGCAGCCCTTGCTGGCCCAGCCGGATCGCTGACAAGGGTGTCGCGGTGGCCGGGCTCGCACGCGAGTCGCTCACGCCACCCCCGCCTGCGCCGCCTGCTGGTCGGCGTGGTAGCTCGACCGCACCATCGCGCCGACCGCGGCGTGGGTGAAGCCCATTGCCTGGGCCTCGCGCTCGAACATCCTGAAGGTGTCCGGATGCACGTAGCGGCGCACCGGCAGGTGGTGGCCGCTCGGGGCCAGGTACTGGCCGATGGTCAGCATGTCGATGCCGTGCTCGCGCATGTCGCGCATGACCTGCAGGATCTCCTCGTCCGTCTCGCCCAGGCCGACCATCAGGCCGCTCTTGGTGGGCACGCCGGGGGCAAAGTCCTTGAAGCGCTTGAGCAGGTTGAGGCTGAACTGGTAGTCCGAGCCCGGGCGCGCTTCCTTGTACAGGCGCGGCACCGTCTCCAGGTTGTGGTTCATCACGTCCGGCGGCGCGGCCTTGAGGATGTCGAGTGCGCGGTCCATGCGGCCGCGGAAGTCGGGCGTGAGGATCTCGATGCGCGTGGCCGGCGACAGCTCGCGCGTCTTGCGGATGCAGTCGACAAAGTGGCCGGCGCCGCCGTCGCGCAGGTCGTCGCGGTCCACGCTGGTGATGACCACGTACTTGAGCTTGAGCGCGGCAATCGTCTTGGCCAGGTTCAGCGGCTCGTCCGCATCCAGCGGGTCGGGCCGGCCGTGGCCGACGTCGCAGAAGGGGCAGCGGCGCGTGCACTTGTCGCCCATGATCATGAAGGTGGCCGTGCCGTGGCCGAAGCACTCGCCGATGTTGGGGCAGGACGCCTCCTCGCACACCGTGTGCAGCTTGTGCTCGCGCAGGATCTGCTTGATCTCGTAGAAGCGGGTGGACGGCGAGCCGGCCTTGACGCGGATCCAGTCCGGCTTCTTGAGCACCTCGGCCGGCACGATCTTGATCGGGATGCGCGCCGTCTTGGCCTGGGCCTTCTGCTTGGCAGTGGCGTCGTAGGCAGGGGGCGTGGCCGCGGTCGGATCGGCGGTGGGCGGAGCGACGGAATCGGTCATGGCAGGCGTGTGCAGCAGCCGCTCGAAGGGCGTCCCTCACGGGTGGTCCCACACGGGCCGCCCCGCGGCGCAGGGCCGGTGCACCGCAACGGCTCAAGGATTGTAGGAAGCACGGCCAGCCGAGCCCTGCGCGCGGTCAAGTCCGGCCCGCGCGGGGCTGCCGGGCGGCCGCGGCAAATTCACGGCGGCAGGCCGGCGCAGATGACGGGGCGGCGACCTGCGGCGCAATGTGCCGGCCGTGCCGTGCCGCGCCGGCCCGTGTCGCTCAGGGTGACAGCCGCTGCGCCAGCCGCTGGGCCAGGTCGTCGGCCACCTGCTGCCACGGCGCCTGCACGCCCAGGCTGGCCAGGTCCACCGTGGCCAGCCCGGCATAGCCGCAGGGGTTGATGCGCGAGAAGGGCTCGAGGTCCATCGCCACGTTGAGCGACACGCCGTGGTAGGTGCAGTGGCGCGAGACCTTGATGCCCAGCGCGGCGATCTTGCCCAGGCCGGTGAACGGATCGACGCCCGGCTGCGGCTTGGGCAGCGCGGCATGGCCGAAGGGATCGGCCAGGCGCACGTAGATGCCCGGCGCGCCCGCCACGCGGTGGCCGGTGACGCCCTGGCCCTCCAGCACCTTGAGCAGCGCCTGCTCCAGGCGGAAGACGTATTCCTTGACGTAGATGCCCAGCCGGCGCAGGTCGATCAGCGGGTAGGCCACCACCTGCCCCGGGCCGTGATACGTGACCTGTCCGCCGCGGTTGGTCGCGATAACCGGGATGTCGCCCGGCGCCAGCAGGTGCTCGGCCCGGCCGGCGATGCCCTGGGTATAGGTGGGCGGGTGCTCGCAGACCCAGATCTCGTCGGGCGTGTCCGGCGTGCGCGCCTCGGTGAAGGCCTGCATCGCGGCGGCCGTGGGGGCGTAGTCCACGCGGCCCAGATGCCGGATGGTGGGCAGGGCGGGAGTGATCGGCGCAGAGGGCATGGCGCATTGTCCGCGGCGGGCGGCGGGCCGCAGCCCAGCCGCACGCGCTGATGCAGCGGGTGGGGCGATGCGGCTGCGCGTCGCCCCGGCAGACGCTGCGCCCGGTAGCGCCGCTCCGCTCAGGCGCTGGCCACGCGCTGGAACAGCTGCCCGGGCAGCCGCGCCACCTCGCCCAGCAGCTCCAGCTCCAGCAACTGCGCCTGCAGCGCCGCCGGGCCGATGCCGGTGCGCGCAGCCAGTGCGTCCAGGTGCACCGGGTCCCAGCCCAGGGCCTCAAGCAGCGCGGCATGCGGGCCGGCCGCCGCCTGGCCGGCGCCTGCAGCATCGCGCTCTTGTGCGTCGGCGGCGGCCGGGGCGCCGCCCGGCGTTTCATCGGCAGCGTGGCGCGGCGGGGTGTGCCCGGGCAGCCCGCCTGCAGCGCCGGCCCCGCTGCGTGCGGTGGCGGATGGCGCGCTCGGGGCATCGGCCGCAGGGGCCGGGTCGAGCAGCGACGGTCGCAGGCCGCCGCGCAGCTCCTCGAGCACGTCCTCGGCCGTCTCCACCAGCTTGGCGCCCTGCTTGATCAGCGCATGGCAGCCGCGCGAGAGCGGGTTGTGGATGGAGCCGGGGATGGCCAGCACCTCGCGGCCCATCTCGGCGGCCAGCCGGGCGGTGATCAGCGAGCCCGACTGCACCGCCGCCTCCACCACCAGGGTGCCCTGGCCGAGTGCGGCGATCAGGCGGTTGCGCTTGGGGAAGTTGGGCGCCAGCGGCGGCGTGCCCAGCAGGTATTCGCTGAGGATGAGTCCGCGCTCGACGATGCGGTGGGCCAGCGCGCGGTGGCGGGCCGGATAGACCCGGTCCAGCCCGGTGCCGACGATGGCGATGGTGGGCGACGGCCCATCCAGCGCGCCCTCGTGCGCCGCGCCGTCCACGCCGGCGGCCAGGCCGGAGACCACCGTCCAGCCCTCACGGCTGAAGTGCGCAGCGAACGCCCGCGCGTTGTCCACGCCCTGCGGCGTGGGATGGCGGGCGCCGACGATCGCCAGCAGCGGGCCGCGCAGGGCCTCCAGCCGCCCTTGCGCGAACAGCAGCAGCGGCGGGTCGGCCATCTCCAGCAGCCGCGCGGGGTAGTCGGCATCGCCCAGGGTGATGACCGCATGTGCCGGTGACGCGGCCAGCCAGTCGAGCGTGGCCTGCACGTGGGCGTCCAGGCCCTCGGGCTCGGCACCCAGCGCCTTGCCTGCGGCCTCGCCCACCACCGCCTGCAGCGCGCGGGTGGAGGCATCGAACACCGCCTGCGGCGAGCCGAAGGCGGCCAGCACCTTGCGCGCGGCCGTCGGGCCGATCTGCGGCGTCATCACCAGCCGCAGCCAGCCGGTCAGTTCATCGCGGTCCATGAGGGGGCGCCGCAAAGCGCGGCGTGTCAGGAGGGGAATGAAAAAGCGCCCCGGATGGGGCGCTGCGGAACCGGAGCCGATCAGACCGGCGTCAGGGCTGCGAGAAGCGATCCCCGACCTTGATCGGGTCGTTGGCCGACATGATCAGCGCATACGACATCTTGTCGAAGGTGCGGAAGACGAACAGCAGGCCCTGCTTCTCGTTGGGCAGCTTGATCTGCGGCGAGCCGTCCTGCGTGGTGTCGCGCACCATGCGGCCGTCGCTGAGCAGGATGAGCACGTGGCCGCGCTCCAGGCCGTCGCGGGCGCCGCGATTGAGGGCCACGATCTGGTTCTGGCCGGCGCTCAGCGCCTCGCCGTAGATCGACACGATCTGGCCGGCGATGGGCTGGGCCGGCGCGTGCGGCACGTAGTTGACGAACTCGCGCTGCGGCACCGGCGCCAGGCGGTCGCCCACGCCGGCCTCCAGGCGGATGCTGCTGACGGTGAAGGTGTCGGGCACCACCTCGCCGGCCTCGGCCGCGCGGCCGTCGGCGTGGCCGGAGCGCACGTAGTCGGCGGTGCCGACGTAGACCGCCTCGTAGCCCAGCACCTCGCGCGTGGTCGGATCCAGCAGCGGTCGCGGCTGGCGGAAGATGCGCCAGTCGCGCAGGCCGCCCAGGTCGCCCAGCACATAGGCCGTCTCGCCGCGGCCGAGCATCACGCGGCCTTCCTGCGTGGCGACGATGCGCGGCGCGGCGGCCAGCTGCCGCTCGTCGTCGAAGATCACCGCCTCGTTGAGGAAGGGCTCGATCAGGTTGAGCGGCACGGCGCCGATGGCGTCGCTGAAGGCGGCTTCGCGCACCCGCGGCGAGAGCTTGACGTCGCCCTGCGGCCCGATGGGCTGGCCCACGCGCAGCCGGGCGCGGCCGTTGGACTTGTCCAGGTAGAGCACCTGGCCGGGGTAGATCAGGTGCGGATTGCGGATCTGGTCGAGGTTCATACCCCAGAGCTCAGGCCAGCGCCAGGGCCGCTTGAGGAACAGGCCCGAGATGGCCCACAGCGTGTCGCCGCGCTTGACGGTGTAGCTGTCCGGCGCATTGGGCGAGAGCTCCGAGAGCGGCACGCCGGCTTCGGCCACTTGGCGCGCGGTGGCCTTCTGCTGGCCGGTCACCGGGTAGTTGGGCACCTGCGCCCGGGCGGTGGCGGCAAGCAGGCTCCCGCCCAGGGCCACGGCGCCCACGCAGCCCAGGGCGCGGGCCACCAGGGTGCGGCGCGGCGCGCGCGCGGGCTCAGCCACGGGGCCGGGGACACGGGACAGCAGGCTGTGCATCATGGAGCGGTCTTTCGGATGAGGCGCGCCTGGGCCGCCCGCCCCACCCGCCGGCCGCACGCCGCAGGGACAGGGGCACCGGCCAAGGCGACGACGGTGGTGACAGCGGAAGGAATACGGCAGGCCGGGGAGGCCGCCGATGTGAGCTCTTGGGCCCGACCCCGGCGGCGCAAGGCCGGCCGCCCTGGGCGAGAATCACGGCTTCCGGGCGCTGGGCGACACAGGGGTCGAGCATGCGCGAGGGAGCGGCTGGATTCCACGGGTGATCGACGAGGATTGGCGCAAAAAGCGCTGATTCAGCACGAATGGCTCACTTGATTCGGGCCATTCTGCCGCCATTTGTCGCGGCGCCGCAATGAAGTTTGCCCGGAGTTACCCGCCGACCATCCGGCCTGCCGTTGCGGGCCATCCACACCGTTTGCTGACATGGCCGTCCTGAACATCCTGCGCTATCCCGACCCCCGTCTGCACAAGATCGCCAAGCCGGTGGCCCAGGTGGACGAGCGCGTGCGCCGGCTGGTGACCGACATGTTCGAGACCATGTATGCGGCCAACGGCATCGGCCTGGCGGCCACGCAGGTCGACGTGCACGAGCGCGTCATCGTGATCGACGTGTCCGAGGAGCGCGACCAGCCCATCGTGCTCATCAATCCCGAGCTGACCTGGACGAGCGTCGAGATGGTGGTGGGCGACGAGGGCTGCCTGTCGGTGCCGGCCATCTACGACAAGGTGCCGCGCCACGAGCGCGTGACGGTGCGCGCGCTGGACCGCGACGGGCGCGAGTACAAGATCGACGCCGACGGCCTGCTGGCCGTGTGCATCCAGCACGAGATGGACCACCTGATGGGCAAGGTGTTCGTGGAGTACCTTTCGCCGCTCAAGCGCAACCGCATCAAGGCCAAGATGCAGAAGAAGACCCGCGAAGAAGCGCACGAATCGTGAGCCGCGGGATGACCGGATCGACCGCGCTGCCCGGCGCATCGGCTGAACTGCAGGCTGGCGCCACCCCGCCGCTGCGCGTGGCCTTTGCCGGCACGCCGGAGTTCGCCCGTGCCGCGCTCGCCGCCATCCACCAGGCCGGCCACACGGTGCCGCTGGTGCTGACCCAGCCCGACCGCCCCGCCGGGCGCGGCATGAAGCTGCAGGCCTCGCCGGTCAAGCAATACGCGCTGGAGCACGGCCTGCCGGTGGCCCAGCCCGTGAGCCTGAAGCTGGACGGCAAGCACCCGGCCGATGCCGCGGCGGCGCAGCAGGCACTCGATGCAGCCCGGCCCGACGTGATGGTGGTGGCCGCCTACGGCCTGATCCTGCCGCAGTGGGTGCTGGACCTGCCGCGCCTGGGTTGCCTCAACATCCATGCATCCCTGCTGCCGCGCTGGCGCGGCGCGGCGCCCATCCACCGCGCCATCGAGGCCGGCGATGCCGAGACGGGCATCACCATCATGCAGATGGACGCCGGGCTGGACACCGGCGACATGCTGCTGATGGAGCGCGAGGCCATCCGCGCAGACGACACCACCGCCGCGCTGCACGACCGCCTGGCCGCGCAGGGCGCCGCGCTGATCCTGCACGCGCTGCACGACGCCGCGGCCGGCCGGCTGCAGCCCACGCCTCAGCCGGCCGAGGGCGTCACCTACGCCCACAAGATCGAGAAGGCCGAGGGCGCGATCGACTGGCGGGAGCCGGCCGCAGTGATCGAGCGCCGCGCGCGCGCCTTCGACCCCTTCCCCGGGCTGAGCTTCAGCGTGCCGGGCGAGGCCGGCGCCGAGACGGTCAAGCTCTGGCGGGCCGAGGTGGTGGCCGGCAGCGGAGCGCCCGGCACGGTGCTGCATGCCGGCGGCGACCACGTGGTGGTGGCCTGCGGCGAGCAGGCGCTGGCGCTGCAGCAGGTGCAGCGAGCAGGCGGCAAGCGGCAATCGGTGGCGGACTTCCTGCACGCACGGCCGCTGGTGGCCGGCTGCGTGCTCGGCTGAGCCTGGTCGCCGCAGCGGCCCCACCGGCCGGGCCCCGCCCATCCTTGGCGCGGCGTGATGCGCTGCACATTGCGCGGCCCGCATGGGCGGCAGCTGCCGCGCTGAAGCTGACAGCAACTTGAACTCAGGCGCCCCGGCCTGATCTATGGCAGACGTCCGCGCCTGCGGACACACCGCAACGAGAGGCACACACGATGTTCAACCTGATGAAGACCGCCATCCTGATGGCCGCGATCACGGCGCTGTTCATGGCGCTGGGCTCGGTGATCGGCGGCCAGCAGGGGATGATGATCGCGCTGGTCATCGCCCTGGGCATGAACTTCTTCAGCTACTGGTTCAGCGACAAGCTGGTGCTGAAGATGTACAACGCCCACGAGGTGGACGAGACCACGGCGCCGCAGTTCTACCGCATGGTGGCCGAGCTGGCGCAGCGCGCGCAGTTGCCCATGCCGCGCGTCTACCTGATCGACGAGGACGCGCCCAACGCCTTTGCCACCGGCCGCAACCCGGCCAACGCCGCCGTGGCCGCCACCACCGGCATCCTGCGCGTGCTCAGCGACCGCGAGCTGCGCGGCGTGATGGCGCACGAGCTGGCGCATGTGAAGCACCGCGACATCCTGATCAGCACCATCAGCGCGACCATGGCCGGCGCCATCTCCATGCTGGCCAACTTCGCGATGCTCTTCGGCGGGCGCGACAGCGAGGGCCGGCCGGCCAACCCGATCGCCGGCATCGCCGTGGCCCTGCTGGCGCCGCTGGCGGCCAGCCTGATCCAGATGGCCATCAGCCGCGCCAGGGAGTTCGAGGCCGACCGTGGCGGCGCCGAGATCTCCGGCGATCCGCAGGCCCTGGCCTCTGCCCTGGACAAGATCCACCGCTATGCCCAGGGCATCCCGCTGATGGCGGCCGAGGCCCACCCGGAGACGGCGCAGATGATGATCATGAACCCGCTGTCCGGCGGCGGCCTGCGCGGGCTGTTCTCCACGCACCCGTCCACCGAGGAGCGCATCGAGCGGCTGATGGCCCTGGCCAGGGGCATGCGCGCCGGGGGTTGAGCCGGAGCCGCGCCGTCTGAGCACAGGGCGTCAAAGGCGGCCGGCCTGCCGTGAGGGGCCGGCCGCGGCTTTCGTCACACCGGCCGGGCGGGCGGGCGGCGGCCCAGGCAAACGCTCTGGACAAAGTCCGGTCGTCCGCCACGATGGGGGCGCAGGGTCGGCTGCAGTGCGGGCCTGCGCTGCCGATAGAGCTCCTGATGGCCGCCTCCTCCTCACCCCATGTCGCCGCGGGCGACCCGCCCGAGCCGCCGGCTGCCGCGCCGGCCGGCTGGCGTGCGCGGCTGCGCACGGCCCTGCTCGGGCGCGAGGAATGGCAGCAGCGCCGGCTGGGCATCTTCTTCATGTCCACGGTGATGTACGTGGCCGGCATCGGCTCGTGCCAACTGGCGGTGTGGACCGGCGCCTGGGCGCCCTGGCAGCGCAACCTGGTGGCCGGCTACCTGATCGTGGCCCACCTGCTGTCCTATCTGGTGGAGCGCAGCGCCTGGTCGCGCCGGCTCAGCGACGAGACGCTGATGGTCTCGCAGATCGGCATCGCCGCCAGCGCCGCGCTGCTGGCCTATGCCATGGGCGGCTTCGCCCGCAGCGGGCTGCTGCTGGTCTTCGGCATGCAGCTGATGTTCATGATGCTGACCGTCTCGCCGCGGCGGATGCGGCGCATCGGCTGGGCGACGATCCTGGGCTTCGTCGCGGTGAGCGTGACCATGCAGCTGCTGCAGCCCGAGCGCTTCCCGCTGAAGGAAGAGGTGATAACGCTGAGCCTGGCGCTGGGCATCCTGCCGGTGATGCTGGCCGGCGCGCTGAAGGTGACCGGCCTGCGCGCGCGGCTGGTCAAGCAGCAGGCCGCGCTGCAGGCCGCGATGGACCGGCTGCAGGAGATGGCCGGACGCGACCAGCTCACCGGGCTGCACAACCGCCACCACATGGTCCAGCGCCTGGCCGAGGCCCTGGCCCGCCAGCGCCGCCAGCCGGGCCCGCTGTGCCTGGCGCTGCTCGACCTGGACCACTTCAAGCGCATCAACGACCAATTCGGCCACCAGGTGGGTGACCGCGTGCTGCAGGACTTCGCCCGCGCCGTGGGCGGCAGCCTGCGCGCGACCGACGAGCTGGCCCGCTGGGGCGGCGAGGAGTTCCTGGTGCTGCTGCCGCACACCGCCCCGGCCGACGCCCAGGCCGTGATCGAGCGGCTGCGCGAGGCCTACACGCGCGCCGCGCCGCTGGCCGCCGAGCGCCCGCAGCAGCCGGCGGTGACCTTCTCTGCCGGGCTGGTGGAGCACCGCATGGGCGACCCCATCGAGCGCAGCATCGAGCGCGCCGACCAGGCGCTCTACCGCGCCAAGGATGAAGGGCGCAACCGCACGGCGCTGGGTTAGGTCGAGAAGCGGGCGCTTGCCAGCGCTGTTTCGCGCGCCGGCGGTGTGATGCGCGTCACACGCGGGCTCAAGGCGGACATCAGTCCTGCCGAAATCCCCGCCATGCGCCGCCCCTGCCGCTGCGCCCCTCTTGTGCCTGCTTGTGCCATCCCGCCGCCTGCCATGTCCCGCCTGCCCGCCCTCGTCATCCTGAGCCTTGCCGCGCTGCTGTCCGGCTGTGAGAAGCTGGGCATCCAGACCCCGGCCGACGTGGCCGCCGGCAAGGAGGCCGACGCCCGCGCCATCGGCAGCGCCTGCCGCCAGGCCGGCCGGGCCATCGAGGACTGCTACAGCCTCAACCCCAAGGCCGGCAAGGCGGCCGTCTTCGCCGGCTGGCGCGAGATGGACGAGTACATGCGCGAGAACAAGCTCGACGTGGTGCCGCCCACCGTGCCGCGTCCGGGCGCGTCCGCCCCTGCGGCGGCTAAGGACGCGGACGCCGAGGATGGCGAGGACGCGGCATCCGACGCCGCATCCAAGGCCGCAACCAAGGCCGGCTCCAGCGCGCACTCCGATGCCGGCCAGGCCGAGGACGCGCCCGCCGCGGGCAAGCACCGCCACGCCGGCTGAGCCGTCCATGAAGAAAGGGAGGACCGCACGGCCCTCCCCTCGCTTGCGTCGCTGCCGACGCTGCCGTCGCTCCGGGCTTCCATTGCATCCCCGCCGGTGATCCCGGCGCGGCTGCGCGGTCAGCGTGCGCGCGGCCTCACGCGCGTCGGCGCCGCATCACGGCCACGGCGGCCAGGCCGGCTGCCATCAGCGCCCAGCTCGACGGCTCGGGCACCGGTGCGGTGAAGCTCAGGTCGTCCACCACGGCGTAGGGGCCGCTGACCTCGAAGCGGGCGATCTGCGCGCTGGCCAGGCGGATGCCGAAGAAGGCGCCCTCGCCCACCGCGCCGGGCGTGGACACCGGCAGCTCATAGCTGTCCAGCAGCGTGCCGTCCACGCCGTAGGCGGCGATGTAGAGCGGCAGCGGCAGGCCGAAGCCGTAGGTGTAGCCGGGGTCGAAGTTGAGCAGCGCGCCCACCTGCGACACCGTCTTGCCGCCGAAGTCGAAGACCAGCGTGCCGATGTGGCCGGCATCGTCCAGGCCGCCATCCACGCCGACGAAGCTCTGCGCGCTGGTCCACTCGCCGTTGTCGCCCAGGCTCCAGGCGCCGAAGGGCGCACCGAAGATCAGCGGGCCGTTGGCTGCGCTCACGCCCACGTCGGCGCCCACAGACGCACCGATCTGCACCCGCGGCGTACTGGTGTCGAAGACCTCGTCGAAGGTCTGCACCAGCAGGCCGTTGCCCATCTCGGCCGGGCTGGTGATGAGCTCGGCGTGGGCGGAGGCTGCGGCGGCGGCCAGGGCCACCACGGCCAGCAGCGGGCGGAAGGAGGAAGAGAACTGCATGGGGATCTCCTTGCTGCGATGCGACGCGCTCACGCGCCGATCTCGCCGCCGTCGTTGCGGGTGATGACCACCGTGGCCGAGCGCGGGCGCAGCTTGGCCTGCGGCGCGGTGCCGCCCTGGTAGCCGTAGCCCTGGCTGCTGGGCCAGGAGCTGACCTTGATCGGATAGGCCGCATCCTGCGGGTTGCTGGCATCGCCCGCGCCCTCGCCGGGGTGCTGGATGTTGACGAACATCGTGCGGCGGTCCGGCGTCATGGCGATGCCGGTCACCTCGCAGCCCTTGGGGCCGGTCAGGAAGCGGCGCGTCTCGCCGGTGACCGGGTTGGCGGCCAGCATCATGTTGTTGGGCAGGTTGGCATACGCACCGCTGCCCAGCGAGCCGGAGGAGATGTCGGTCTGGATCCACAGCCGGCCTTCGCTGTCGAACCACAGGCCGTCCGGGCAGGCGAAGGTGTCGCCGTTGATGTTGCCCGTGCGCGGCGTGCCGGCGTTGGCCGCCAGGGCCGGGTCACCGGCCAGCACGAAGAGATCCCACTCGAAGCTGGTGGCCGCCGGGTCGCCGCCGGCTTCGCGCCAGCGGATGATCTGGCCGTAGACGTTGTTGGCGCGCGGGTTGGCGTCGTCGGCCGTGGCGGCCGTGCGGCTGCTGTTGTTGGTCAGCGTGCAGTAGATCTCGCCGGCCTTCTTGGGGTTGGCCGCGATCCACTCCGGGCGGTCCATCTTGGTGGCGCCGGCCAGGTCGGCGGCGATGCGCGTGGCCAGCAGCATGTCGGCCAGGGTGGCGAACCTGGCGGCGATCGCCGGGTTGTCCAGCGTCAGGGGCAGCCATTCGCCGGTGCCCATGTTGTCGCCGCTGGCCGCGCCGTTGCTGAAGCGGGCGACGTACAGCGTGCCCTCGTCCAGCAGGTTCAAGTTGGCCGTGCGGTTGTTGGGGTCGAACTTGTTCTTGCTGACGAACTTGTAGATGTACTCGCCGGCCTGGTCGTCGCCGGTGTAGATCACCACGCGGCCGTCGGCGGCCAGGGTGTACTCGGCGCTCTCGTGCTTGATGCGGCCCAGCGCGGTGCGCTTGATCGGCGCGGCGTTGGGGCTGAAGGGGTCGATCTCCACCACCCAGCCGAAGGTGTACTGCGCCTTGCGGCCCTCGGCGGTGTTGAGGTCGAAGCGCTCGTCGAAGTGGTGCCACTGGTAGGGCGACGCGGCGGTCACGCCATAGCGCTTTTCGTTCTCGTCGGGCACGAAGGCGGTGTCGTTGACCGGGTTGCCGCTGGCGTCCAGCTTCTTGGCGCCGAAGTAGCCGTTCCAGTTTTCCTCGCAGGTCAGGTAGGTGCCCCAGGGGGTGTAGCCATTGGCGCAGTTGTTGAGCGTGCCGAAGGCCTGGGTGCCCAGGCGGGCCGTGGCCGGGCCGCTGAGGCGCACGGGCGTGTTGGCGGTGATGCGGCGGGCATAGGCGCTGGGGCGCACCACCTCCCACTGGCCGGTCAGCGTGCGGCGGGCCTCGATCACGGACACGCCGTGCGCGGCCTGCGACTTGCGCACCTTGGCCAGGTTCCAGGTGGTCATGCCGTCGGCAAAGAGCAGGCCCTGGTCAACGTACTCATGGTTCATCACCAGCAGGCCGCGGGTGTTGGACAGCCCGGCCGTGGTGCCGGCGCCGCGCGCCGGGAAGGGGAAGAAATGCATGCCGTCGTGGTGCATGCCGGCCTGCAGCTCCTGCTCGGCGGCCGTCTCGGTGGCGTCGCCCTTCCACACCGGGCTGCCGGCGGGCTGGCCGGCGCGGCCGATCGGGTCACCCCAGGCATAGAAGACCTGGGCGGTGTAGCCGGCGGGCACCACGACGGTGTCGTTGCCGAAGGCACTGACCGAGGTGAAGCCCAGCGTCGGGCCGTTGCCGGCCACGGCGGTGGCGGCCTGTGCGTCCTCGCCGCGCAGCAGCGCGCCGCCGCCCAGGAAGGCGAGTGCGGCCGCGCCCGCGCCGCTCTTGAGGAAGCCGCGGCGGGCCACGGCCGCCTGCACCACCTCGTCGAAGTGCGGATTGGCCGAATCGTTGGTCGGCAGGTATTCGAGTTCGCTGGTGCGCACTTCGGTCAGATCCAGCTTGGGCGCGTTCTGCGTCATGGGTACTCCTACGTGGGGTGGGCGTGCGTGTGGGTAATGAACGCCGGCCGGGCCGCTCCGGCAGCCGGTACAGGGACGCAGCTGGGCTGGGGCGTTCAGATCAGGCGTTCGGATCGCGGCGCAGGTTACGGACCGTGCATGTCAGCTTGAAGACACGCTCTCGTGGGCCGGCACACGAGCGAGGGGTAGCCGACAATCGCCGCCCGATGTCTCGCCCGATGCCTCGCCTGACCACCCTGCGGCAGTTGGCTGCGCACCCCGAGTTCCGCCGCGGCTGGCGCGACGAGAGCCGCGTGCTGCCCGGCATGGCGGTGTGGGCGGTGGTCACCGGCGTAGCCATGGTCAAGGGCGGGCTGTCCGTGCCGCTGGCCGTCTTCATGTCGCTGACCGTCTTCAGCGCCGGCGCGCAGATCGGCGCCGTGGCGCTGATGGCGGGGGCAGCCCCGCTGTGGGTGATCGTGGCGGCCACCTTCTGCCTGAACCTGCGCTTCATCATCTTCAGCGCGGCGCTGCGGCCCTATGTGATCCACCTGCCGCGCGCGCGCCGCATGCTGTTGGGCTATGCCTGCGCAGACCTCAGCTACGTGGTCTTCATGCAGCGCCACGGCAACCACCCGCCCGGCCAGCCAGGCCAGGCCGAGTACCTGGCCGGCTGCTGCACCGTCAACTGGCTGGCCTGGCAGGCCTGCATCCTGCCGGGCATCGTGCTGGCCGACCACATCCCCACCGACTGGGGCCTGGGATTCGCCGGCGTGCTCGCGCTGCTGGGGCTGGCCTGCACCTTGGTGCTGGACCGCGCCTGCGCCGTGGCCGCGGCAGTGGCCGGCGTGACCGCCGTGGCGGCCTATGCGCTGCCGCTGCATCTGAACATCGTCGTGGCCATCCTGGCCGCCATCGCCACGGGCCTGCTGGCCGAGCGGCTGCAGCGCGGCCATGCGCAGCGGGGCGCGGCATGAACGATCCGCTCTACGTCATCGCGGTCACCATCGGCCTGGCGCTGGTGAGCCTGGTCAACCGCAGCTTCTTCTTCATCCTCGACCGCGAGGCCCCGCTGCCCGCGGCCTTCAAGCGCGGGCTGCGCTATGCGCCGCTGGCCGCGCTGGTGGCCGTCATCACGCCAGAGATCGTGCTCACCGGCGGCCAGTTGGCCAGCTGGCACGACCCGCGCTGGTATGCCGCCGCCGCAGCCGTGGCCTGGAGCCTGTGGCGGCCCGGCATGCTGGGCACCATCGCCGTGGGCATGGCGGTGTACACGGCGCTGCGCCTGGGCCCGCTGATGGGCTGACGCTGCCCGGCGCCGGTGGCGCGGCAAGGCTTGCCGCAGCGGCGTCTGCGCGTGATGTGCAGGCTCCGCCTGCACCGCGCCACCGGCCGCATCCGGGGGGCCGGCGCCCGGCGGGGCGGTAGGGTCGCTTTCCTAGAATCGCCCGATTTGCCATCTGCCGCGCAGCCGCTGCGCCTGACCACCATGAACATCCTCCGCCTCCAGGACCTGGCCGACCAGGGCAAGCTCGCCGGCCAGCGCGTCTTCATCCGCGCCGACCTCAACGTGCCGCAGGACGATGCCGGCAACATCACCGAGGACACCCGCATCCGCGCCTCGGTGCCCTGCATCGAGCTGGCGCTCAAGGCCGGCGCCGCGGTCATGGTCACGTCCCACCTGGGCCGCCCCACCGAGGGCGAGTTCAAGCCCGAGGACTCGCTGGCCCCGGTGGCCCAGCGCCTGTCGGAGCTGCTGGGCCGCGAGGTCAGGCTGGTGGCCAACTGGGTCGACGGCGTGGAGGTGCAGCCCGGCCAGGTCGTGCTGCTCGAGAACTGCCGCCTCAACAAGGGCGAGAAGAAGAACAGCGAGGAGCTGGCACGCAAGCTCGCCGCCCTGTGCGATGTCTTCGTGCACGACGCCTTCGGCACCGCGCACCGCGCCGAGGCCACCACCTACGGCATCGCGCAATTCGCCAAGGTGGCCTGCGCCGGCCCGCTGCTGGCCGCCGAGATCGACGCCATCAGCAAGGCGCTGAGCAACCCCAAGCGCCCGCTGGTGGCCATCGTCGCCGGCTCCAAGGTGTCCACCAAGCTCACCATCCTGCAGTCGCTGGCCAAAAACGTGGACGGCCTGATCGTCGGCGGCGGCATTGCCAACACCTTCATGCTGGCTGCCGGTCTCAAGATCGGCAAATCGCTGGCCGAGCCGGATCTGCTCGGTGAAGCCAAGGCGGTGATCGAGGCCATGAAGGCCCGCGGCGCCGAGGTGCCGATCCCCGTGGACGTGGTCACCGCCAAGACCTTTGCCGCCGACGCGCCGGCCACCGTCAAGGCCGCCAGCGAAGTAGCCGACGACGACCTCATCCTCGACATCGGCCCCAAAACCGCCGCACTGCTGGCCGACAAGCTCAAGGCCGCCGGCACCATCGTGTGGAACGGCCCGGTCGGCGTGTTCGAGTTCGACGCCTTCGCCAAGGGCACCGAGACCATCGCCCGCGCCATCGCCGAGTCCGACGCCTTCAGCATCGCCGGCGGCGGCGACACGCTGGCAGCCATCGCCAAGTACGGCATCGAAAAGGACGTGGGCTACATCTCCACCGGCGGCGGCGCCTTCCTGGAGGTGCTGGAGGGCAAGACCCTGCCCGCCTTCGAGATCCTGAGCAAGCGCGCAGCGGGCTGAGCGGCCGGGGCCCCGCGCCTGAACGGGCGGCTTGCTGGCAAACCAGCACGCCGCCCGTTTGCCTTGTGGGCATCATCGCGACCAAGGCTGCAGCAGGGCACAAGGCATGCACGACACGCGCACGAGCTGGATGATGGTGACGGTGGCGGCGCTGGCCGGCGCCGTGGCGGCGGCCGCGTGGTGGGCCCAGCCGTCAGCCGCGCCCACCGCAGGCCATCCCGACGCACCGGCCCATGACGCGCGACACCCGCTGCCGGGCCATGACTTCTGGGCCGATCCGCGGCTCAACGTGGACCTGGACGCCCCGCCGGCCCGCGGCACCGCGGCACCGGCGCCGCTGGCGGTCCAGCGCCACGCCGCCGCTTCACGCGGCGCCGACCGCTGGTCGGTGGAGAACGGCCGGCTGCGCCCCGGCGACGAGCTGCGCGCCAGCTTCGACGACTACCTCTACCGGCGCGGACTCAAGCCCGGTGAGGTGCGCGAGGCCCTGGCCCGCGACGTCAGCGCCGCTCACGGCCCGCAGATCGCCGAGCAGGTGCTGCACTTGTTCGACGGCTATGTGCGCCTGCGCGACCACAAGTGGGGGCACCCGTTCTTGCTGCACGACCGCAGCAGCTGGGAGCCCGCGCTGCGCGAGCAGCAGCAACTGCGGGCCCAGGTGCTGGGCCCGGCCTGGGCTGCAGCCCTCTACAAGGATGAGGACCGTGCGATGGAGATGCTGCTGATGCCGGCCGACGCGCCGCCCCTGGCGCGCGAGGAAGACATCGCGCTGATGTTCCCGCAGGCCAGTGCATCGGCCGTGGCCGGGCTGCAGGAGCTGCGCCGCCAGCGCCTGGCGCGCTTCGGCGAGGACGTCACCCGCCGGCTGGAGCAGTTCGAGGCCGAGGCCCGCGACTACCAGGCCCGGCTGGCCGAGGCGCACACCGAATGGGCCCGGCTGCGCAGCCTGGGCTACTGGTCCGACGCCCAGCGCGCCGAGGCCATGCAGGCCTGGATCGACAGCCGCTTCCGCGACGACGAGCGGGTGAAGGTGCGCATCCTGCTCGGGCTCCCCTGAGCGCCGGCGCCACAGGTGGCGGCGGCCAAGCTCGCTCCTGGCCGCGCCATGAAGAAGGGGCGCACGCGGCGCCCCTGGTCCCTGAGCAGCTGTCGCGCTTTAAGCCACGGCGGCCAGCGCGTTGCCCGCGGCGATCGGGTCGCCCGTGTCGCGCAGCACGGTGTTCCAGTGCTCGTAGCTGGGCACCACCGCCTGCTCCCAGGGATGGAAGCCCGGCTTGAGGTAGGCGAAGTACTGACCGGCCAGCGGCGTGAGCATGCCCTTGGGGCCATAGAGCCACCACAGGCCCTTGGCCCAGATGCGCGCGCGCTGGCCGCGGGTGAAGCCATCGACCTTGAGCATGTGGCTCATGATCTTGAAGACGTGGTACGGGAAGAGCGCCGTGACCATCAGCATGGCGCCGATGCGCTTGAAGTAACTCACCCTGGCCACGTTCTGCATCACGTCATAGGCCACGGCCTTGTGCTCCATCTCTTCCATCGCGTGCCAGATGTAGACGGCGCGGATGCGCTCATCGGCGCCGGCTAGGATCTCGCGCCGCTCGACGAAGCAGTCGGCCATGATGGCCGTGATGTGCTCGGCGGCGGCCGTGATGCCCAGCGTGAACTCGCGCGAGAAGTGCTTGCGGATGATGCCGAAAAGGCGCTTTTCCTGGCCCGAGAGGATGCGGTCCACGCGGATGCCCTGAGCCTGCAGCCGGTCGTTGTAGGCGGTGTGGACCATGCTGTGCTGGCCCTCCTGGCGCGTGAAGTCGCGGATGTCGGCCAGCACCTTCTTGTCGGTGATGCGGTCCTTGTAGTCGCGCACGCAGGTGATGAAGAAGCGCTCACCGATGGGGAAGAGCGTGGACATCGCGTCGAAGTAGCGCGTCTTGAACGGGTCGCCGTCCAGCCAGAAGCGCGGGATGTCGCCATCCAGGCCGAAGCGCAGCTTCTCGCGCGGGATGATGGGCGGCGGGGTCATGTCGGGGGCCTTCATGCTGCGGTCCTCTCGTGGTGATGTGCGGTGCAAGGCGATGGCGGATCAGCGCGCGGCGGCGTGCACCGCCTCGCCGGCCAGGATGGGGTCGCCGGTGCGATTGAAGGTGTCCACCCAGAGCTTGTAGCTGGCCATCTGGCCGGCCTCCCAGGGGTGGTAGCCGGGCTTGTAGTAGGCGGCGTAGTGGCCCAGCACCGAGCTGAACAGGCCGCCGGGCTTGTAGAGCCACCACAGCCCCTGCGTCCACAGCTTGAAGCGCTGCCAGCGGCTGTAGCCGTCCACCTTGAGCATGTAGTTGACGATGAGGAAGGTGTGCACCGGGAACAGCACGCTGACCATCAGCATCGCGCCGATGCGCTTGAAGTAGCCCACCTTGGCCACCTGCTGCATCACATCAAACGCCACGCCCTTGTGCTCGACCTCTTCCATCGCGTGCCAGGCGTACATGGCGCGCATGCGCGGGTCGGCCTGCTCCATCACGTCACGCCGCTCGAAGAAGCTGTGGGCCATGATGGCCGTCATGTGCTCGGCCGCGGCGGTCAGCGCCAGCGTGAACTCCCGGCTGTGCATCTTGCGCGGCAGGTCGAAGCCGACATGGCGCTGGATGCGCTCGAGCATGTCCACGTCGATGCCCTGCTCCTTGAGCCGGTCGTTGAACTGGTTGTGGATCATCCCGTGCTGGCCTTCCTGGCGGATGAAGTGCTTGATGTCGGCCAGCAGCTTGGGGTCGGTGCAGCGGTCGCGGAAGTCGCGCACGCAGGTGATGAAGAAGCGCTCGCCCTCCGGGAAGAGCGTGGACATGGCGTCGAAGAAGCGCGTCTTGTAAGGATGGCCGCCAAACCAGTAGCGCGGGATGTCGCCGTCCAGGCCGAAGTCGAGCTTCTCGCGCGGCACGATGTCGGGCGCGAGTGAGCTGGGGTGGGATGCGCTGATGGCGGACATGGCGGTGCTCCTCGGTGTTGTCGTCAGGTTGTGACGACAAATTTAGGAAGCGGCTCGTATCCCGCCTAGGCATGGGGGCGACCCGAGGGAAGCAGACGCGACAGCCGGCCCGCCGCCGGCGGTTTTTCAGCCCGGCTCGGGGCGGGTTTTCCCGCGGAACTGGCTGGGCGACAGGCCCGACCAGCGCTTGAAGGCCTGGGTGAAGCTGCGCCGGTCGCAAAAGCCGAGCTGCTCGCTGATGTCCTCCACCGACATCGCGCCTTCTTCCAGCCAGCGCGCGGCCAGCTTGAAGCGCACCTGCGCCTGCAGCACGGTGAAGCGCACGCCTTCGGCCTGCAGCCGGCGCTGCAGCGTGCGCGGATGCAGCGCCAGCCGCTCGGCCACCGCCTCGATGCCCTGGCCCAGGATGCGCGGCTGCTCCAGGAAGGTCTGCTCGATCTGCGCCACCAGCCCGCGCGGCGCGGCCTGCTTCTGCAGCCGCTGCTCGACCAGGAAGGCCGCCTGGCGATGCAGCGTCGGGAAGGCGCCCTCCAGCGGCTTGTCGAGCAGCGCGCGCTCCATCACCAGCCGGTCCTGCGGCTGCCTGAAGTGCACGGGCGCGTCGAAGAACTCCGCATACCGGCTCTCATCGGCCAGCGGCGGATGGCGGAAGTCCACCCGCGTGAAGCGGTGCTGCTCGCCCAACAGCACGCGCAGGAACTTCTGCACCGCAGCGAAGGTGCCCTCGGTGAAGTGGCCCGTCACCTCCGGGCCCGAGCCGGGCACGTCCAGCCGCGACAGCAGCCGCGCGTGGTCGCCCTCTTCTTCCACGGTGACGTCGATCAGCGGATTGATCAGCCGCCGCACCCACTCGAAGATGCGCAGCGCCTCGCGCAGGCTGGGGCTGGTGGTGAGGAAGGTCTCCAGGTCGGGCTGGTACTCAAAGGCGAAGGTCTCGCCCAGCATGAACGGGAAGTGCTGCTGGCGCGACTGCGCCACGCACACCGCCATCAGCTCGCCCAGCTTGGCCGCGCGGATGGTGCCGGACTCCAGGTGGATCAGGTCGGTCTGGATGCCGACCTGGCGGAACACCGGCTCGATGTTGAAGCCGCAGCGCGCCGCGGCCTTGACCCAGTTGGTCAGCGTGACGAAGGGCAGCTCGTCGATGGGCAGCACGGCGCCGGCCGCGGCCTGATCAGTGGCCGCGGCCGGCGTGGCGAGCCCTTCGCGCGGATCGGGTTCGGTGCTCATCGCTGCCGATGCGCCGGCGCCGTGGCCCCGGCCTGCTCGCGCTCGAACTGGTCCAGCCAGCGCAGCACCTCGGCGGCGGTCTGTCGCGGACGCTCGAAGGGATAGAGATGGCTGCCCTCCATCCACGACAGTCGCCCGCGCACCAGCTTCAGCGTGGCCGCCAGGCCCACGCGCTTGAGCTCGCGCGACGAGCGCCCGGCGATGAAAGCCACCGGGCAGTGCAGCGGCCGGCGGCGCAGCGCGGCCGGCAGGCCGGTGTGGATGGCGTTGTAGATGTCGGTCTCCACCTCGCGGCGGAAGGCCAGCGTGCGGCCGGCCGGATGCGGCTCGGTGCCGTGCTCCACGTAGTCGGCCAGCACGTGCGGATCCCAGCGGGCGAACTTGCCCTTGGCGCCGAAGTGCTCGCGCACCTGCTCCAGGCTGTCCCACAGGTGGCGGCGCTGCGCCGACACGCCCGACGGCATGATGCGGTGCATCAGCCCCGCACGCTGCGCGGCCGTCAGCAGCGCCGCACGCGGCCCATGCACCAGCGGCGAGTCCAGCAGCACGATGCCGCGCACCCATTGCGGCTTGTGCATGGCCGCCAGCAGGCTCAGGTAGCCGCCCAGCGAATGGCCCACCAGCCAGGCGGGCTCGGCCACCTCGTGCTCGATGAAGTCGGCCAGCTGCCGCCCCAGGTGCGGCCAGCCGCGGGTGACGGGATAGCGCGGGTCGTGGCCGAACTTCTCCACCGCGCGCACGCGCAGGCCGGCGGCCTCCCATTGCGCGAAGAGGCTGCGGTAGGTGCCGGCCGGAAAGCTGTTGGCATGCGAGAACACCAGCGTGCGCACGCCGCGGGCGGCTGCCATGGACGGTGCGTGCTGGGGCTCGTCACCGGTTGCGTCCACTGAGGGGTGCGCACGGGCGGCGGGATCGGGGTAGCGGTCGGACAACATCTTGGACCTGTGCGGGGATCACCTTCCAGCGTTCGGATCCGGCGTGGGATGCCAGCGTTCAATCGACGCGGCAAGCCAGCCTGGCCGGCCGGCGCGCAGTGTATGTAATGAGCCGCCCCGCCGCCCGGGCGGCCACCCGGGTGGCGGCAGGGTGGTCGCCGGGATGGTCGCTCAGGTGGTCGCTCACGTGGTCGCCCCGGTGGTCAGCCGGGCGGCCTCGCCACGGCCCCTCGCTGCGCCGAAAAGCGCGGTCGCCGGCCGGCTGTTCCCCGCTTGCCTGCGGTTGTTCCAGCTAGGGGCCGGGCGGTGTTTGGTGTGACACTCGCAGGCGTTGTCGACAACCGCCTTGCCCAGCCCGTCCTCCATGCCCCGCGCCACCAAGATCGTCGCCACCCTCGGCCCCGCCTCGTCCTCGCCCGAGGTGCTCGAACGCATGATCCGCGCCGGGGTGGACGTGGTGCGGCTGAACTTCTCGCACGGCAAGGCGCAAGACCACATCGACCGCGCCCTGCTGGTGCGCGAGGTGGCCGCCCGCGCCGGTCGCGAGGTGGCCATCATGGCCGACCTGCAGGGCCCCAAGATCCGCGTGGGCAAGTTCGCCGACGGCAAGGTGATGCTTGAAAACGGCCAGGCCTTCGTGCTGGACGCCGGCCGCACCCAGCCCGGCGACCTGGGCGGCGTGGGCCTGGACTACAAGGAGCTGCCGCGCGACGTGAAGCCCGGCGACACCCTGCTGCTCAACGACGGCCTGATCGTACTGACGGTGGAGGACGTGCGCGGCGAGGCGGTGCACACGCGCGTGAAGATCGGCGGCGAGCTGTCCAACAACAAGGGCATCAACAAGCAGGGCGGGGGGCTGACCGCCCCGGCCCTGACGGCCAAGGACATGGAGGACATCAAGACCGCCATGAGCGTGCAGGTGGACTACGTGGCCGTGTCCTTCCCCAAGAACGCCACCGACATGGAGATGGCCCGCCAGCTGTGCAACGTGGCCGCCGAGCCCTGGCGCCACAAGCCGGCACTGATCGCCAAGATCGAGCGCAGCGAGGCCATTCCGCACCTGGAGGCCATCCTCAAGGCCAGCGACGGGATCATGGTTGCCCGCGGCGACCTGGCCGTGGAGGTGGGCAACGCCGCCGTGCCCGCGCTGCAAAAGCGCATGATCAGGCTGGCCCGCGAGATGGACAAGGTCGTCATCACGGCCACGCAGATGATGGAGTCCATGATCGTCAACCCGGTGCCCACGCGCGCCGAGGTCTCCGACGTGGCCAACGCGGTGCTCGACGGCACCGACGCCGTGATGCTCAGCGCCGAGACCGCCGCCGGCAGATACCCGGTGGAGACGGTGGAGCAGATGGCCGCCATCGCGCTGGAAGCCGAGCGCGCCGAGGACATCACGCTGGACGCCGACTTCACCAACAAGAGCTTCGGCCGCATCGACCAGTCCATCGCGATGGGTGCGCTCTTCACCGCCTTCCACCTGGGCGCCAAGGCCATCATCGCGCTGACGGAGTCGGGCTCCACCGCGCTGTGGATGAGCCGGCACAAGATCCACGTGCCGATCTTCGCGCTCACCGCGCAGCAGGGCTCGCAGCGGCGCATGGGCCTTTATCGCAACGTCACGCCGCTGCTCATCCCCTCCTTCCTCGACCGCGACGAGGCGCTGCGCCAGGCCGAGCAGATCCTGGTGGACCGCGGCGTGCTGATGCCCGGCGACACCTATGCCATCACCTGTGGCGAGCCTATGGGCTACCCCGGCGGCACCAACATGCTCAAGGTGTGCGAGGTGAGGGCCAGCACGGCCGGGGCGGCTTGAACCCCGGGGTCGATTCCTTCTACCCGCTGGCGTCGCAGCGGGGCTGGCGACTAGGGTGACCGGCTTCGTTCATGCCAGGGCACAGAGGCCCTGGCGCTCGCCAGGCACAAACAGTCCACTGGACTGTTTGTGTCCGGGCTCTCTCCTCCGCCGACTGCCCTGCCGGGCACTCGGCTCCCCCTTTGCTTCACTACGCCGGTCACCCCAGCCACCAGCCTGCGACCATTGAGTTCCGGGCAACGCCTCACCCTTGCCGGATCGGCAGGGCTGGGGGGCTTCGCGCAGCGAAGTAAAGGGGGAGGCCGATGCCGCCGTGCGGCGTCGGACGGAGGACATGAGCGGAGCGAAGCCCCCCAGCCCTGTCGATCTCGCTCATGCGGCCAGCGAGCGTCCCCTTTGAGCGCCCCCTTTACTTGCTGCGGCACCAGGGCGGCGACTCCAGCAGCCGGCACAGCGGCGGGCGGGGCGTGAGGTTCAGCGGCTCGTCCAGTCGCAGCAGGATGAACTCGGTGGCGTCCGGCGCGGTGGTGGTGCGCCCGCCATTGCCGGGGAAGTTGTTGTCGTTGATCACCAGCAGCGTGCGCTCGTCCACCGGCAGCACGTCCTCGATGGTCACGAAAGGGAAGTCGAAGGTCGTGCGGCCGTCGCCGTCCAGATCGTTGGGGTCGGCGATCTTCAGCAGGTCCACCACCTCGGTCTTGCGCACGAAGCCGTCGGCATCCAGCAGGCGCAGATCGATGCGGTAGATCTTCTTGAACATGTCCGCCGCATTCGGCTGGGTGCCCTGGATGCCGTTGCGCTCGATGACCAGGAACTCGTGGTCGTTGATCGCCGTCATGTCGCCGATGTTGGTGCCGCCGGCCTCCAGCCGGTAGGCCCAGGTGCGGCCGGTGTAGCGCTCCTGCTCGATGTCGAACTCGTTGATCAGCAGCCGCTTCTGGTCGGCGTCCGGGATCAGCGCACCCTCCAGCAGCGCGTAGAGCATGGTGCCGGCCGGGTTGATGGCCAGGCCCTCGAAGCCGTTGGAGCCGCGCAGGTTGGCCTGCGCGGCATCCGCCAGCAGCGGGTTCTGCGGCGACTGCACCAGCGGCAGGCCGCCGATGCCGCGCGAGTTGGGCAGCGGGATGGCCGGGCGCAGCACGCGGCCGTGGCGGTCGGTCTTGATGAGGAAGGGGCCGAACTCGTCGCCGAACCACAGGTTGCCGTGGCGGTCCTGGCGCACGGCCTCGATGTCCAGGTCGCCGCCGGTCAGCAGGCGCTGCTCGCGGATGGCGGCGTCCACCGGGATGTCGGCGCGGCCGGGGCCGGTGCCGGCATAGGGGTAGAACGCAGCATCGGCCACGATCGGGAAGCCGATCAGGCGGTCCGGGTCGCTGAGGGTGATGCGGCCCAGGGCGGCATGCCGGCCCTCGAAGCCGCGCAGCGGCCAGCCGGTGCGCAAGGCAACGGGCTTGACCTCACCGCTGCCCACGATGCGGCCGTGGCGGCCCACGGCGCGGCGGAAGTCCGGCTCCACCGCGTACATGCGCAGCAGGTAGTCGGGCGAGTTCGGCTTGGTGCCGAAGCCGTTGTCCGGCATCACATAGAACGTGCCGGCACGCGGGCCGAACAGCACGGCCGAGAAGCCCTGCACCGGCTGCCGCGCCACGTAGGGCGGCGTCACGCCGTTGGCCGCGGCCTGGAACTGGCCGGACGTGGGGCCATCGGCAAAGGTGCCGGCCGGCATCTTGGCAAAGCCGACCAGGGTGGGCGCGGCATGCGCCAAGGCGGCGGCGGCCAGCAGGGCGCAGGCGGCCAGGGGGCGCTTGAGGCTGAAGGTGGGGGACGTCATTGAGCAGGCTCCGGCAGGGGGACCGGCGCTGCTGCAAGGGCACAGGGGCCGCGCCGGGTTGCTTGGCACCGTAGGCCGGCTTGATGACACGCCCTTGAACGGCCCTGCCGCCGTCCGGCTCAAGGCCGTCGCGGTGCGGCAAGGCCACGGGCTGCTGATGCGGCCGGCCCGCGCCCCTTGCTGCGGCAAGCCATGCCGATGTGCGGCCGATGCGTCTTCTGCCGAGGCCGGCGGGCGCTCAACCACGCGGCTGATCGGGGCGAGGGGCCTGCCCATAATGGCCGGCACCCCGGGCGGGCCACGCCGCTCCTTGTTCCTGCCGCCGTCCCCGTGATCGCCCCTCTCCGCCGTCCCTTGCCACGCCTTGCGCTGACCGGTGCCGCCGTTGCGGCCGCCGCCTGCCCGCTGCCCGCCCTGGCCCAGGCCGAGCAGATGACCATGACGCTGCAGCCCAAGTGGCGCGTGGAGCTCACCGCCGGGGCCAGCGTGGCATCGGGCAACAACGAGGCCACCACCTTCAACTTCGCCGGCGAGGCCCGCCGCACGGCCGAGGGCTCGGAGTGGGTGCTGCGCGGCGCGGCGCTGCTGGCGCGCAACGGCGAGAACACCACCGCGGACCGCCAGACGGTGGGCACGCGCTACGACCTGGAGCTCTCGCCGCTGCGCTTCTTCTTCGCCCAGGGCGACTGGCTGCGCGACGTGCCGGCCAACCTGGCGCAGCGCGTGTCGGTGTCCACCGGCAACGGCGTGCACCTGCTGCGCGCCAACCGCAATGAATGGGATCTCCTGGCCGGCCTGGGCTACAGCTTCGACCGCCTGCGCCGGCCCGATCCCGGTCGGCGCGACCGGCGCTCGCACGACGACCGCTTCGAGCTGCTGCTGCGCGAGGAGTCGCGCCACGAGGTGGCCGACGGCACCACGCTCAAGCAGGCGCTCACCCTGCGCCCCAGCCTGCGCAACAGCGGCGAGTACCGGGCCGAGTTCGACAGCAGCATCTCGGTGGCCATCACCCGCGCGCTGAGCCTGACCGCGTCCTTCACCGTGCGCCACGACACCGACCCGGGCACCCGCGTCAAACCGACCGACACGCTCTTCGTCACCGGCCTGTCCGTCAAGCTCGACTGACGGGGCGTGCAGCTTGGCGTCGCCTGGCCGGCAAGCCCTGCCGCGCGGCGGCAGCTTGTGCCGCACGCCGCGCCCGCGTCTGCCGCCGGGGCCGCCCGCCGCAGCTCGCCACGGCCCTGCTCACGGGGTGGCGCGCGCCCGCCCGCCCGGGGTGCGCGCCCTAGAATCTTCGGCATCCGGCCCGGCGCGCACCGGCCCCTTCGCCGCCCCCAAAACCGGCCCCTGAGCCGTCGGCGGCGCCTGCCGCACCGCGCCGCATCCCCGCTCCACTTCATCAACTTCCCTAGCGGAGACTCCCATGCCTCTCGTCTCGATGCGCCAGCTGCTGGACCATGCCGCCGAAAACGGCTACGGCATCCCGGCCTTCAACGTCAACAACCTGGAGCAGGTGCAGGCCGTGATGTCGGCCGCTGCCGAGGTCAACGCGCCGGTCATCCTGCAGGCCAGCGCCGGCGCCCGCAAGTACGCCGGCGAGGCCTTCATCAAGCACCTGATCCAGGCCGCAGTCGAGGCTTATCCGCAGATCCCGCTGGTGATGCACCAGGACCACGGCCAGTCGCCAGCCATCTGCCAGGGCGCCATCGACCTGGGCTTCGGCTCGGTGATGATGGACGGCTCGCTGATGGAAGACGGCAAGACCCCGGCGTCCTTCGACTACAACGTCGACGTGACCCGCCGCGTGGTCGAGATGGCGCACCAGGTCGGCGTCACGGTGGAAGGCGAGCTGGGCTGCCTGGGCAACCTGGAGACGGGTGACGCCGGCGAGGAAGACGGCATCGGCGCGGCCGGCAAGCTGGACCACAGCCAGATGCTGACCGACCCGGAAGAGGCCGCCACGTTCGTCAAGGCCACGCAGCTCGACGCGCTGGCGATTGCCATCGGCACCAGCCACGGCGCCTACAAGTTCAGCCGCAAGCCCACGGGCGACATCCTGGCCATCTCCCGCGTCAAGGAGATCCACAAGCGCATCCCCAACACCCACCTGGTGATGCACGGCTCATCGTCGGTGCCGCAGGAGCTGCTGGCCGTCATCAACCAGTACGGCGGCAAGATGAAGGAGACCTTCGGCGTGCCGGTCGAGGAGATCCAGGAGGCCATCAAGCACGGTGTGCGCAAGATCAACATCGACACCGACATCCGCCTGGCCATGACCGGCGCGGTGCGCAAGTTCATGGCCGAGAACCCGGACAAGTTCGACATGCGCGAGTGGATGAAGCCCGCGCGCGAGGCTGCGAAGGCCGTGTGCAAGCAGCGCTACATGGAGTTCGGCTGCGAAGGCCAGGCCGGCAAGATCAAGCCGATTCCGCTGGCCGAAATGGCCGCCCTGTACGCCGCCGGCAAGCTGGCGCAACAGGTGGTCTGAAGACGCTCGACCAGCGGCTTGGCCCAGGGCAAGCCGCCTCGGCAGAACCAGCCGGCCGCGGGTATCCTCGGCCGGCTTTTTTTTGTCCGTGCGAGGCGACCGGCCCGGTCGTCCGCCGCTCCACCGCCCCGCCCCAACCGGAGACATCCATGCTCAAGCTCTGCGGCTTCCCGCTGTCCAACTACCACAACAAGATCAAGCTCGGCCTGCTGGAGAAGGGCGTGCCCTTCGAGGAGGTGCTGGTGGGCTGGAGCAGCGACGAGGCGCGCCTGGCCAAGTCGCCGCTGGGCAAGGTGCCCTACATCGAGACCGAGCACGGCGCGCTGTGCGAAAGCCAGGTGATCGCCGAGTACATCGAGGCCGTGCACCCCACGCCCGCGCTGATGCCGGCCGACCCGTGGCAGGCCGCCAAGGTGCGCGAGCTCATCACCTTCCTCGACCTGCATGTGGAGCTGTGCGTGCGCCAGCTCTATCCGCAGGCCTTCTTCGGCGGCACGCTGTCCGAGAAGTTCATCGAGCGCGTCAAGGCTGACGTGGTGAAGAACCTGGCCGCGCTCAAGCGCCTGCTCAAGCTCAGCCCCTATGCCGCGGGCGACACCTTCACCTGGGCCGACTGCTCGGCCTATGTGCACCTGCCGCTGGCCGGCCTGGCCACCAAGATCGTCTGCGGCGAGGACCTGGTGCAGGGCGCCGGCATCGACTGGAAGACCTACGTCAAGTTCATCGAGCAGCGCCCCACCGCGCAGAAGGTGGCCGCCGACCGCAAGGCCGACCAGGAGCGCGGCATCGCCGCGGCCAAGGCCAAGGCAGCGGGCGGCTGAAGCCCGCCGGGTGAAGGCCGCGCCGGCGGACGGCCGAATGTGATAGCTTCCATACACATCGAATGTGTATGGAGCCCAGCATGGCAGCCGGCATGGAGACGCGCACCAACATCGTTCTGGACGACGCCCTGGTCGAGCAGGCCATGAAGAAGGCCGGCGTGACGACCAAGAAAGCGGCCATCGAGGCCGCGCTGCGCGCCTTCGTGCGCGAGCCGGACTGGGACTTCATCGCCGCGATGGAGGGCAGCGGCGCGGTGGCGGATGACTACTCGCCGCAGGCCGCCTTTGCCCATGACCCGGACTTGGCCTGGGCCGTGGCCGAGCCGGCCGCGACGTGGAGCGGCCCGGCCACGCAAGCGGCTCGTACCCAGCCGGCCACCGCCCTGCCCAAGGCGCACAAGGCCGGCGGCAGCAAGGCTGACCGCACGCGGAACGACCCGCGGGCCGCCCCGCCGGCCAGCTTGCACGCCGACCAGAAAGGCCGCTCCGCGCACACCGCACCCCGGGCGCGCCCCGAGCAGCCGACGCGCAAGACCCCCACCGCCCAGCCGCCCGCCCGCCCTGCCAAGCGCCGCGCCCGGTGATCGCCGACACCTCCGCCTGGATCGAATACCTGCGCGCCACCGGCAGCCGCACGCACCGGCACCTGAGCGCCGTGCTGCACGAGCGCGAGCCGGTGCACGTTCTGCCGGCCATCGTGCAGGAGCTGCTGCAGGGCGCGCGCAGCCCGGCGCACTTCATGCAGCTGCAGCGACTGATGGCCCAGTTCCGCGAGCCGTCCGCGCTGCCGCCGGCCCGCGAGCTGGCCCGCGACGCGGCGGCCCTCTATGCCCGCTGCCGCTGGCAGGGCCTGACCATCCGCAGCCCCAACGACTGCCTGATCGCTGCCACGGCTGCCGCCACCGGGCAGCCGCTGCTGGCGCACGACCGGGACTTCGCCGCGCTGGCGCAGGTCGAGCCCCGGCTCACCCTGGTCTGACGGCCCGCCGCCGGTGCGCAGAGCGCGGCCACGCTGCCGGCGGCCGCGGCGCTGGCCGACAATGCCGCCCTGCCCGCGGCCTGCCGCCGCCCTGCCCGATTGCGCCAGCCGCCTTGCGGCCCCGATTCACTGCCGAACACCGCCATGACGTCCGCCCTGCACACCTCCACCCTGCACTCCCTGCCCCTGCTGGCCCGCGGCAAGGTGCGTGACAACTACGCCGTCGGCGAGGACCGCATCCTGATGGTGGCCTCCGACCGCATCAGTGCCTTCGACGTGATCATGGGCGAGCCCATCCCGGGCAAGGGCGAGTTGCTCACGCGCATGGCCCTGTTCTGGTTCGACAAGCTGGGCCATGTGGTGCCCAACCACCTGACCGGCGATGCGCCCGAGAGCGTGGTCGCGCCCGACGAGGTGGCCCAGGTGCGTGGCCGCTCCATGCTGGTCAAGCGCCTGAAGCCCCTGCCGGTGGAGGCCGTGGTGCGCGGCTACCTGGCCGGCTCCGGCTGGAAGGAATACCAAGAGGGTGGCGCGGTCTGCGGCGTCAAGCTGCCCGCCGGCCTGAAGAACGCGAGCAAGCTGCCCGAGCCGATCTTCACGCCGGCCACCAAGGCCGAGATGGGCGACCATGACGAAAACATCTCGTTCGAGCGCATGGTCGGGATCATCGGCGCCGACCTGGCCGGGCAGGTCCGCGAGGTCTCCATCCGCCTCTACAAGGAAGCGGCCGACTATGCGCTGACGCGCGGCATCATCATCGCGGACACCAAGTTCGAGTTCGGCCTGGATGCCGCCGGCCGGCTGACGCTGATGGACGAGGTGCTCACGCCCGACTCCTCGCGCTTCTGGCCGGTGGACCAGTACGCCGAGGGCCGCAACCCGCCCAGCTTCGACAAGCAGCACCTGCGCGACTGGCTGGAGCAGGCGCAGGTGAATGGCCAGCCCTGGAACAAGCAGGCGCCCGCACCCGCGCTGCCGGCGGATGTCATCGAGCAGACCGCCGCCAAGTACCGCGAGGCGCTGCAGCGGCTGACGGGCGAGAAGGGCTGAGCAGGCCGGGCCCGGGCGAGCCGGCCGGGCTCAGCACCGGGCCGGCGCAACGCCTGCGACCCGCGCCACGCGTCCACCGGGCTCGCGCGACTTGCCCACGGCGTCGGGCGCTGGCCCGCGTTGGCGGCAGAAGACCCCGGCGGCTCACGACAGCCGCGCCGACCTCACCGCCGCGGCTCGAAGCGCCGCCATCTGGCCGGCCACAGCGGCAGCGCCTTGCTGCGACTGACGGGCAGGCTGTGCCAGGGGCCGGTGGACCAGCGCAGGAAGCTCAGCGTGCGCGCCACCGGCGCCAGCACGGAGGTGCCCAGCGCGTCGGCCAGCTGCTGGCCGAAGCCGTCGTCGCGGCAGCCCAGCCAGCAGGCGTCCACGCGCAGCGGCCGGCCCGGCCGCCAGCCGGGATGGGCGCGCACCTGCTGGGCGATGGCGGCGGCATCCAGCCCGGCCAACGTCTGGCGCTCGCGGTCGCCGTGGCCGATGAGCAGCAGCTCTCCGCCGCGCGGGCTGTCGCGCAGCGCGGCACGGTCGTTGGGGTCGCCCGGGGGCAGCCAGATCAGCTTGTCGCCGACGATGCGTGGCTCGCGTAGGGTGGTCATGAGAGCGGAGCGGGCAGCGGAAGACGCGATGAAGCGGTCGGCCCGCTCAGATCAGAACAGCGCCATGCTCAGCTTGCGCCGGTACTGGTCGAGCACCGGGTCGGCGCTGACCACGGCCGCCTTGCCGGCCAGCTCCAGCGTGGGCTTGGCCGCCTCGCCCGCCGCCTTGGCAGGCTGCTTGGGCTGGGGCTTGGTCATCACCTCGAGGATGGCGACATAGGCCAGGCGTGCACGCTCGTCGGCCCACTTCTTGTCGCGCATGAGGATCTCCAGCAGCTCGTCCATCGCGTCGGTGAAGCGGCCGGCGGCAAAGTGCACCTGCGCCAGCTCGAAGCGGGCGTCGAAGTCGCGCTTGTTGGCGGCGATGGCGGCCTGCAGCTCGCTCACCGGCCGCGCGCCCGCGGCCTGCTCCGCCGCCTCGACATAGCGGCCGAAGGCGGCCACGCGCGGCTCGGCCAGCGGGCCGGCGGCGCGGGCGGCCACGGGGTCGAAGGCCGCGCGCGCCTCGGCGGCACGGCCGGCGGCCAGCAGCAGCTTGATCAGCTCGAAGCGCGCCTCGTCGTTGGCGGCATCCAGCTGCAGCGCGGCCTGCAGCTTGGCCACGGCGCTGTCGGCATCGCCGTGGGCGGCCAGGTCCTCGGCCTCGACCAGGTCTTCCTCGGATTCGACCGCCTCGGCGCTGGGCACGTGCTTGTCCAGGAACTCGCGGATCTGCTTCTCAGGCAGGGCGCCGACGAAGCCGTCCACCGGCTGGCCGCCGGCGAACATGACGCAGAACGGGATGCTGCGCACGCCGAACATCTGCGAGAGCTGGCCGGCGATCTCGGGCTCGGCATCGGCATCGACCTTGGCCAGGATGAAGCGGCCGGCGTAGGCGGCCTCCAGCTTCTCCAGCACCGGGCCCAGCGCCTTGCACGGGCCGCACCACTCGGCCCAGATGTCCAGCAGCACGGGAGTCGTGACGGAGGCGGCGATGACGTCGCGTTCGAAGTTCTGCAGGGTGACGTTGATCATGGCGTAGGGAGAAGGCGGGCCGGGCCCGTGATGACCGGGGCGGCAGCTTAACGCGGGGCGGCGGACACCACAGGTGGCGGCGGATGCGCGAGGAACAAGGCCACGGCACAGGTCGCCAGGCACGCGGGCGGCCCAGCCGGCTCGGCCGGGGCCGGGCGATGCCTTCGGGCGCGGGCTGAGCGGCAAGCCCCGCGGCCTAAAATCCCGCCCCTTCCGGCATCCCGGCCCGTTCACCGCCTGCGCCCTGCGGCTGCCTCAAGCGGCCTTCCGGTGCGCCGCCGCCTCGGCCCCATCCCTGCATTGCCATTCAGGAGCCCCTCGATGTCCAGCCCCACCGCCCCCGCATCCACCCCGCTGATCGGCGTGGTCATGGGCTCCAGCAGCGACTGGGAGGTGATGCGCCAGGCGGCGGACCTGCTGGCCGAGTTCGGCGTGCCGCACGAGGCGCGGGTGGTCTCGGCCCACCGCATGCCCGACGACATGTTTGCCTATGCCGAAGCCGCCCGCGGCCGGGGCCTGAAGGCCATCATCGCCGGCGCCGGCGGCGCGGCCCACCTGCCGGGCATGCTGGCGGCCAAGACGCCCGTGCCGGTGCTCGGCGTGCCGGTGCCCAGCAAGCACCTGCAAGGCGTGGACTCGCTGCACTCCATCGTGCAGATGCCCAAGGGCATCCCGGTGGCCACGTTCGCCATCGGCGCGGCGGGCGCGGCCAATGCGGCACTGTTTGCCATCGCCCTGCTGGCCAACGAGGATGCGGCACTGGCCCAGAAGCTCGACGCCTTCCGCGCCCGGCAGACCGAGGCCGCGCGGGCGATGACGCTGGGCTGATCCGTCTGGGCTACCTTTCACCCTTTGCGCCTGCGGGCCGCTCGCCATGACCCACCCTAAGCGCTCCCCCCTGCTGCCCGGCGCCACCGCCGGCACCACGCTCGGCGTCATGGGCGGCGGCCAGCTCGGCCGCATGTTCGTGCACGCGGCGCAGGCCATGGGCTTCCGCTGCGCGGTGCTCGACCCGGACCCGGAAAGCCCCGCCGGCCTGGTGGCCGAGGAGCACATCCGCTGCGACTACCTGGACGCCGACGGCCTGCAGCAGCTGGCCCGGCTGGCCGATGCGGTGACCACCGAGTTCGAGAACGTCCCCGCCGTCGCGCTGGCCACGCTGGCCGTGCACCGGCCGGTGGCGCCGGCCGCGCAGGCGGTGGCCGTGTGCCAGGAACGCGCCCGCGAGAAGGCGCAGTTCGTCGCCTGCGGCGTGCCCTGCGCGCCGCATGCGGTGATCGAGTCGGACGAGCAGCTGGCCGCGGTGGCCGACGACCTGCTGCCCGGCATCCTGAAGACCGCGCAGCTCGGCTACGACGGCAAGGGGCAGGTGCGGGTGGACAGCCGCGCCGCGCTGGCCGCCGCCTGGGATCACCTGAAACGCGCCCCCTGCGTGCTGGAAAAGCGCCTGGCGCTGGCCAGCGAGCTGAGCGTGATCGTCGCCCGCAGCGCGGCCGGCGACGTGGTGCACTTCCCGGTGCAGCAGAACCTGCACCGCGACGGCATCCTGGCCGTGACCACGGCACCCGCGCCCGACGTGCCCCCCGCGCTGGCGCAGCAGGCGGTGGACGCGGCGCGGCGCATCGCCAGCGCGCTGGACTATGTCGGCGTGCTCTGCGTGGAGTTCTTCGTGCTGGCCGACGGCACGCTGGTGGCCAACGAGATGGCGCCGCGGCCGCACAACTCGGGCCATCACACCATCGACGCCTGCGACGTGTCGCAGTTCGAGCTGCAGGTGCGCGCGATGGCCGGGCTGCCGCTGGCGCAGCCGCGCCTGCATTCGCCGGCCGTCATGCTCAACCTGCTGGGCGACCTGTGGTTCGATGAGCAGGACCGGCCACGGGAGCCACGCGAACCGGACTGGGCCGCGGTGCTGGCCGAGCCGGGCGTCCACCTGCACCTGTACGGCAAGACCCAGGCCCGCCACGGCCGCAAGATGGGCCACCTGACCGTGACCGCCGCCACGCCGGATGCCGCCCGCCAGACAGCCCTGCGCGTGGCTTCCGTCCTGGGCATTGCGCCCTGGTGAGCCGGGCGCCCGCAACCATGACCGGCCCGCTGCTGTTGGACGGCCGTGACCCGGCGGCGATCGATGCGGCCGCGCAGCGGCTGGCCGCCGGCTCGCTGGTTGCGCTGCCCACCGAGACGGTCTACGGCCTGGGCGCGCGCGCCGACGACGACGCGGCCGTGGCCCGCATCTTTGCCGCCAAGGGCCGGCCGGCCGACCACCCGCTGATCGTCCACGTGCCCGATGCCGAGGCCGCCCTGGCCTATGCCGCCGAGCTGCCAGCGGTGGCGCGCCGGCTGATGGAGGCCTTCTGGCCCGGGCCGCTGACGGTGATCGTGCCGCGCCGGCCCGGCATCGGCCAGGCGGCCGCCGGCGGGCAGGACAGCATCGGCCTGCGCTGCCCGGCGCACCCGGTGGCGCGCGCGCTGCTGCAGCGCACGGCCGAGCTGGGCGTGACCGGCGTGGCCGCGCCCAGCGCCAACCGCTTCGGCCGCATCAGCCCGACCCAGGCCGCGCATGTGATGGGCGAGTTCGCCGAGCTGGCGGCCGATGAGCTTTGTGTGCTCGACGGCGGCGCCTGCGAGGTGGGGATCGAGTCCACCATCCTGGACTGCCGCGGCACGCAGCCCGTGCTGCTGCGCCCGGGCGTGCTCACCCGCGAGCAGATCGAAGCCGTGGCCGGCCCGCTGGCGCAGCGTGGCGACCCGGCGCTGCGCGCCTCCGGCACGCTGGCCGCGCACTACGCGCCGCGGGCCCGGGTGCGGCTGATGGCCACCGAGGCGCTGAAGGCCGCGCTGGCGATGATCGGCCCCGAGCTGGCCGCCGCGCCGGGCGCAGGCGCAGCGCTGGCGGTATATTGCCGCGGCCCGCTGCGCAGCTACTGGCCGCAGGCTGCCGGCCCCGCTGCGGCGCGCATCGTGCACCGGCTGATGCCGCCCACCGCCCGCCTGGCCGCGCACAGCCTGTTTGCCGACCTGCGCGAGCTGGACACCACCGGCGCGCCGCTGATCTGGGTGGAAGCCCCGCCCGACGAGCCGGCCTGGGACGGCGTGCGCGACCGGCTGCAGCGCGCCGCCGCCGCCGGCTGACCGGCGCCCTTCCCCCCGCGCCAAGCTGCCTCCCCAGCATGCCGGCGCGGCCCCGATTTCTCCTTGAAGACCGTCCCGATGCCCGCTTCCTCCACCCGCCTCATCCCCACCCTGGCCCGCTGGCTGCGCCGCGCCGCCCTGCCCGTTGCCGCCGCCGCCACGCTGGCCGCCTGCGGCGGCGGCGACCGGGTGGAGCCGTTCAAGCCCAACCGCATCTTCATCTTCGGTGACGAGTACAGCGCCATCGACACGACGACCGGCGCCAAGTACTCGGTCAACGTGCCCAACACCAGCGGCAGCGGTGCGGCCTACTACTGTGCGCAGAACGCCCTGTGGGTGCAGTACCTGGTCAACGAGCACTACGGCAAGGAGCTCGACGCCTGCCCGATCGGCCTGGCCAGCACGCCCAACGCCTTCCTGCAGGCGCAGCCCGACTGGACCACCGACAACGTCATCAGCGCGATCAACGCCACCAGCTTCGCCTCGGACGACCTGGTGGTGGTGCTGGTGGGCGTCAACGACATCACGGGCTCGGCGCTCAACGACGCGCAGCTCGAAGCCAAGGCCCAGGAGCTGGGCCGGCGCGTGCGCGCCCTGGCCGACAGCGGCGTGCACGTGCTGCTGGTCAACGTGCCCAAGATCGAGGAGTCGCCCGACTTCAGCAGCTACGGCACCCGCCGTGCGCTCTACAACAACGGCCTGCGCAGCCTCAACGGCCTGGGCAGCAACGTCGATGGCCGCCGCGTGGCCTTCCTGCAGTCCGATGCCCTGATCACGGACCTGAAGGACTCCAACTACAACATGGGCGAGCTGTGTCCGTCCAACACCGACAGCACGCCGGGCGCCTGCGACAGCAACGCCATCTCCGGCATCAGCTCGACCAGCAGCTACGTCTGGTCCTGGGGCGCCTGGCTGTCGCCCAACACGCACAGCCTGCTGGGCAGCCGCGCGGCCAACCAGGTCGACAACAACTGGGAATGAGCCGCGGCGGCGGGCGTCGGCCTCGCCGCTGTCTCGTCTCTGCCTGGGCCGCACTGCGCCGGGCGATGCGCCAGACGGGCTCAGCCCCCGTGGCGCCCGCCGCGGCGGGACGGCGCACCCGGCCGGGGGCCGCGCCCCCAGGCGAGCTTCATCCCAAGCACCATCAGGGCCAGGGCCAGCGTCAGCCCGTTGGCCACGATCAGCGGCCATTGCCGCAGCAGCAGGCCGTAGGCCAGCCACAGCGCCACGCCCAGCGTGAAGATGCCGTACATGCCCAGCGAGATGCCGGCCACGTCGCGGCTGCGCCAGGTCAGCCAGACCTGCGGCACGAAGGCCGATGTCGTCAGCACGGCAGCGGCGCTGCCGATCCAGTGCGTCCAGTCGTTGAGGTCGCTCATCTGCGTTGAAGCCTCCGGAGCTCGGGGCAAGGCCGATCGGCCGGGTGCGGTGGCGCGGCGATGGCTGGCCCGATGCCGGCTGCGGGCCGCGCGCTGATCCTGAGCATGCTCATGGCGCCAGGTCATCCTGGGCCCAGCGCAGCACCGCATCGAGCACCGGCCGCGCCGCGGCGGCGCGCGGGTCGTTGACGAGGACGACCACGGCATGGCGGGCGCCGGAGCGGCCGTGCACCACGCCGGCTGCGGCCATCACGTCGCGCAGCGAGCCGGTCTTCAGGTGCGCGCGGCCGGCGGCCTCTTCGCCGCCCAGGCGGCGCGCGGTGCCGTCCACCCCCGCCACGGGCAGCGAGGCGAGCAGCTCGGGCATCAGCGGGCTGGCCCAGACCGCCTGCAGCAGCGCGGCCAGGCAGGCGGCACTGCTGCGCTCATCGCGCGACAGGCCCGAGCCGTTGTCCAGCACCAGCTCGCCCGGGCGGCAGCCGGCGCGCTGCACCGCCCAGTCGGCCACCATGCGGCGGGCGCGGTCCAGCGTGGCGGGGCGAGCGGGCGGGCGCCAGGCCGGGCCGTCATCGGTGGCGGTGGCGGTGGCGGTCGCAGTGGCGGTCGCGTTGACGTTGCCCTCGGCCGGGACGGGGCGCACGGCGGCGCGG
Organism: Burkholderiales bacterium; assembly: GCA_016219375.1. Classification (GTDB taxonomy): domain Bacteria; phylum Pseudomonadota; class Gammaproteobacteria; order Burkholderiales; family Burkholderiaceae_C; genus Aquabacterium. The sequence continues at coordinate 20,603 of JACRNC010000006.1, read as the reverse complement.
TAGGCGGGCGTGGCATCGGGCGTGGTACCGGGCCTGGCATCTGGAGGACTGACGAATCCCCGGGCCGCGAATCCCCGGGCCGGCTGCGCCGCGGCATCGGGCCCATGGGGGGCCACGGCATCCGGCCGGCGCACGGCCGCCTCGTCCGGCTGCAGCGGTGGGGGCGGCTCGGCGGCGTCGGAGCCCAGCGTCAGGAAGAGCAGCCGGGCCATCGGGTTGTTGCTGTACTTGTTGATGCTGCGCACCACCTCGGCCAGCGGCGGCGAGGCGAACTGCAGCGTCGGCGACAGGCCGGCCGGCGCAGACCCTGCGCGCACCTGGCCCTGCAGGCGGCCGCCGGACTGGCGCCAGGCGGCCTCAACGGCACGGCGGGCGTGCTCGCCGGGGCTCGGCTCCGGCCAGGCCAGCGGCCAGTCGCGCTCGCCGCAGGCCAGCGGATAGCGCCCGCGCAGCAGCGGCCGGGTGGGGTCGGCCAGGTCCAGCCGCAGGGCGCCGCGCCAGTCGCCGCAGGAGGCTTGCGCGTCCAGCGGCACAGTGTCCGGCCAGGCGACGCCGGCCAGCTGCGGCAGGGTCGACACGCGGGCCACGCCGGCCTGCGCGTCCGGGCGCAGCTGCAGCAGCACCGACTGCTGGGCCAGCAGCAGCCCGCGCGGCAGCACGTTGTAGGGCCGCAGCGGCTCGCCGTCGAAGGCGGCCGGGTCGCCGGCAGGCAGCTCGGCAAAGGCGGCATCGTCGAGCACGATGTCGCCGCGGATGTCGGCCACGCCCTGGGCGCGCACGGCCTGCACCAGCAGCCACAGGCGCTCGGCGCTGAGCGTGGGGTCGCCGGCCGCCGCCACGTGCAGCGAGCCCTGCAGCACGCCGCCCGCCACCGGCCCGGCCAGCCACACCGGCGTGCGCCAGCGCCAGTCCGGCCCCAGCCGGTCCAGCGCGGCGAAGGTGGTGAACAGCTTCATCAGAGAGGCGACGGCCCGCGGCTCGTGCGCGGCCAGGCTCAGGCGCAGGGCGGGACGCGGGCCCGGGGGGAGCGGGGGATCGAGCGCGGGGAGGGGCGTGGGCTCGGGCCTGGGATTGAGCGTGGGGTTGAGCGCGGTGTCGTACTCCGCGCGATCCGCCGCGGGGCCCCCGCCCGCAGGTGCGTCGTCCAGCCGCACGACCACCGCCGCCAGGGCGGAGGGCGGCAGGCCGGCGGCGGCCAGGGCAGCGGCGACCGCCGGCGGCAGACGGCCCGGCGCGCCGGGCGCGGGCGCGGCCTCTGCCGGCGCGGCGATCGGCTGCGCACGGGCGGGCTCGGCCGCCGCGCGCCGGTCGGCCGGTTGGGCGAACTGCGTGGTGGCGGCGGGTTGAGCGAGTTGCGCGGTAGCGGCCGGGCCTGCGCGCGGGGCCGTCGCGTCGGCGGCCGGCTTCACCGCCCCGGCGGACGCAGCCACGTCGCCGGTCTGTGCAGCCAGCGCAAGCGCGGCGGCGGCCGCAGCAATGGCCGGCCAGCGGCCACGCGCCCGGCGGGCGGAGGCGGGGCCGGCATGGCGTACATCCCCGGGATCTCGCGCATCACCGGCCTCACGGGCCTCACGGGCCATACGAACACCGAACGCCTGCACACCGCCCAGGCTCCCGGCCGCTGCGGCCGTCTTGCCGACAGCGCCCCCGCTCGGCGCCTCACCCGCCGCCCCCGCCGGCGCCCACCCGGGGCCCCTGCGCCCGCCCTCGTCTGCCCGTCTGCTCATGCCGGCCATGATGCCGCAGCGGGCTGGCCGGGCGGGGCCGCTGGCTACACTTGACGGGATGTCCGCGCTCCGCCTGCTCGCCCTGGATGCCGCCACCTCGGCGGTGCATGTGGGGCTGCAGGCTCCGGAGTGCTGCCGCACGCTGGAGCTGCCGGCCGGCGCGGCGGCATCCGCCGGCCTGCTGCCTGCCCTGCAGGGCCTGATGCGCGATGCCGGCCTGGCCTGGGCGCAGCTCGACGCCATCGCCTTCGGCCGCGGCCCCGGCGCCTTCACCGGGCTGCGCACCGCCGCCGCGGTGGCCCAGGGCCTGGCACTGGGCACGGGCCGGCCGGTGATCGCCATCGACACCCTGCTGGCCGTGGCCGAGGACGCGCGCCTGGCGCTCGAAGCAGGCGCGGCGCACGAGGCCGCCACCGCCACCGCCACCGCCACCGCCACCGCCCCGGCCGCAACCGATCCCGCCGCCCCGCTCTTCTGGGCCATGACCGACGCCCGCATGGGCGAAGCCTATGCCGCCTGCTGGCGGCTCACCGCCGGCGGCTGGCAGCCCGAGCAGGCGCCGGCCTTGTGGCCGCCCGATGCGCTGGCCGCCGAGCTGGCCGCCCAGGCCGCCGCCGGCGCCTGCCTGGTGGCTGCAGGCAATGCGCTGGCTGCCCACGCGCAGGCCTTTGCCGCCCTGCCGGCCAGCGTGCGCCGCCTGCCCGACGCCCAGCCCCGCGGCGCCGCGCTGCTGCGTCTGGCGGCGATCGACTGGGCGGCCGGCCGCGCGCTGGATCCCGCCCTGGCCCTGCCGCTCTATGTGCGCGACAAGGTGGCCGAGACGACCGCCGAGCGGGCCTTGCGTTCCTCAGGTGCAGCAGGTGCGGCGGGTGCACCAGCTGCCTCGGATGCGCCCGGCACCGCAGGCGCCGCTGCTGCCGCGCAGGCCTCATCCGCGGCACCACCGGCGGCGGCCTGAGCCCGCGGCACACGCCCGCGTCCAGCTGATCCGACCCGCCACGCCGCACCGCGCCACGCGCCGCCGCCTTCCAGCCCCCGCCTTGCCGCATTCCCCGCCCCGGCCACCCCAGCACCGTCCGCCGCCCCATGAGCGCCCTGCCCCATCGCCCCACCGCCCCGCTGGCTGCGCCCGGCACGCGGCTGCGCACGCTGGGCATCCCCCATCTGCCGCAGGTGCTGATCATCGAGAACGCCGCCTACGACTTCCCCTGGACGCGCGAGAACTTCCTCAGTTCGCTGGCCAGCGGCTACCTGGCCGAAGGCCTGTTCGACGAGGGCGATGGCCACCTCGTCGGCTACTACTGGGCGATGAAGGGCGTCGACGAGATGCACCTGCTGAACCTGACCGTGGCGCCCAGCGAGCAGCGCCGCGGCCACGCGCGCACGCTGCTGCAGGCGCTGCGCGTGCGCGCGCTGCAGGACGGCGCGCAGCAGCTGTGGCTGGAGGTGCGCCTGAGCAACGAGCGCGCGCGCCAGCTCTACCAGGCTGCCGGCTACCGCGAGGTGGCCCGCCGCCGCGCCTACTACCCCGCCAGGGATGGCCGCGAGGACGCCATCGTCATGAGCCTGGACCTGCGCGAGGCCGCCGCATGAGCTGGACCGACCGCCAGCTCGCCCTGCTGCGCGAGATGGGCCTGACCCTGTGGTGGCCCGGCGCCGCACCGCGCGGGGCCGAGGGCCGCCGCCGCGCTGCCCGGCGGGACGAGGCCGTGGCCGCCGGCCCGAGGGACGATGCCGCCGCCCACCCGGCAGGCGATGACGCGGGCGGTCGGCCAGCAGATCGTCCGACGGATGCCGCTGCTGATCCTGCGGCTGATCCTGCGGCTGCCGGCCCGGCAGGTGGACCGGCAGGCAGCGCCGCGACTCGCCCAGCAGGATCGCCCCTCCCCGCGGCCCACCCGGCCGCCGACACCTCAGCGGGCGACCACGCCACCGCGCCGGCCATGTCCGCCGCCGGGCCGCCGGCCGCCTTCAGCCCGCAGCGCGGCGCCGCCCCCATCTCCGCCTCCGCGCCCACCGGCACCCGCCCGGCCGGCATCGGGCAGATGGACTGGCCGGCGCTGCGCCAGGCCGTGGCCGGCTGCACCGCCTGCGACCTGTGCCGCAGCCGCACGCAAACCGTCTTCGGCGTGGGCAACGAGCGCGCGCACTGGATGATCGTCGGCGAAGCGCCGGGCGAGCAGGAGGACCTGCGGGGCGAGCCCTTCGTCGGCCGCTCGGGCCAGTTGCTGGACCGCATGCTGGCCGCCGTCGGCCTCACGCGCGCCGACGCACCGCCCGAGCAGCAGGTCTTCATTGCCAACACGCTCAAGTGCCGCCCGCCCGGCAACCGCAACCCACAGCCGGCGGAGATGGCGCAGTGCGAGCCCTACCTGCTGCGCCAGATCGAGCTGATCCAGCCGCGCATCATCCTGGCCATGGGCCGCTTTGCCGCGCAGTCCCTGCTGCGCAGCGACCAGCCCATCGGCCGCCTGCGCGGCCAGGTGCACACCTACCACGGCGTGCCGCTGATCGTGACCTACCACCCGGCCTACCTGCTGCGCAGCCCGGCGGACAAGGCCCTGGCCTGGTCCGACCTGTGCCTGGCGCGGGCCACGCTGGCCGAGCAGGCCGCGGCGGCGTCGTGAGAGCGCCGGCGGCTTAGCCCGCCATCCGGAACGCCATCACCGCCTGGTTGCGCAGCGTGCGCACCAGGGCCAGCTCGCGCTCGTCGAGCTGCAGGCCGCCGGGGCGGTCCTGGTCGGCGTAGATCAGGCCGATCACCTTGTCGCCCGCCGGCTGCTTGAGCGCCAGCGGCAGCAGCAGGAAGGTGGGCGCGGCCAGCTCCTGGCGGAACCAGGGCGGCAGCCGCGCGGCGATGCCCGGCGCACTGGCGTCCTCGATCAGCGTGTCCACGCCCTTGAGCGCGATGGCGCTGAACAGGTCCGGCACGGCGGCGCCCGCCGGCGGGCCGGGCGGCAGGAGCGCCACGTCGAAGCGCGGCGCCAGCTCCTGCGCCCGCTCGCCCAGCCCGAAGCGGCCGACCAGCCGCGGCGCGCGTGCATCGCGCAGGCAGAAGACCACCCGCCGCGCGCCCAGCGCCCGCAGCAGCGTCTCCAGCACCATGCGCAGCACGCTGGCCAGGGCGAAGGGCTCCACCAGCGTGGCGGTGATGTCCTGGATGCCGGCGGTCAGGATGGCCGCCGCGTCCTCGGCGGGCGGCTCGGCGCGCGGGGCGTCCAGGGCGCCCAGCTCGGAGACGGCCGGGGGGCCGGGGTCGCGGCCGGCCTGCGGCGCATCCACGTAATAGGCATCGAGCAGCCGCTCGGCCATCGAGCCCGGCGTGAGCTTGAGCTCCAGCCCGCGCGAGAGCTCGGCCAGGCGCTGGCGGGCGCGCACGGCGGCGTCCAGCCAGTCCTGCGGGCCGGCGCCCAGCGCGCGGTCATAGCGCATGGCGATCAGGCGCAGCTTGTCGGCCGCCACATCGGGCGGATGGAAGAACAGCGCATCGGCAGCCTCGTTGGCCGCCGAGGCCAGCCAGCGCAGGCGCTGCGGATCGCCGTCCAGGCTGCGGCCGGGCAGCGGGCCCAGGGGCGGGGCGATCAGCTGCAGCAGGCTGTCGGCCAGCCCCCAATGACGGCCGACGCCGGCGCCCAGCGCGTCGTAGCTCAGGCCCAGCACGTCCTCCGAAGCGCGGGCTTCGCTGACTGGCGCGGCGGCCGTTGCACCGCCGGATGCGACCCCGGGCGCCTGGCCGGTGCCCGCCGCGGCCGCGCCCGGGTCGATACCCTCGCCCGCTGCCGCCCGCGCGCCATCCGGCCGGCAGCGCTCGCGCACCTGGGCCGCCTCCTGCGGCAGGTAGAACTCGGCCAGCAGCCGGCCGAGGTTGCGCATCAGCGCAGCCAGGTAGGCCTCCTCGCTGCGGCCGGCCACCTGGCAGAGCTCGTCGGCCAGCGTGCCGGCCAGCACGGCGCGCACGAACTCCTCCTTGAGCTGCTGCGCGTGCTGCTTGTCCTGCAGGTGCTCCACCAGCAGCAGCGAGGTGGCCAGGTCGCGCACCCGCGCATAGCCGATCAGCGCGATGGCGCGCGACACGGTGCTGATGGGCTCGCCGGTGCGGCGCAGCCCGGCGGCGTTGACCACGCGCAGCAGCTTGTGCGTGAGCGCCACGTCCTTGAGGATGGCCTCGGCCAGCCGGTCCAGCCGATCGTGCTCGGCGTTGGACAGGCTCTGGATGCTGGCAATCGACTCCGACAGCGCCGGGAAGTCGCTGGTGTGGCGCATGCGCCGCAGCAGGAAGGCCAGCGTCGCCTCGCCAGCGGCCAGCGGCCAGCGGGGCGGCATCTGCCTCGGCTGCCCGCTGCCGGGCGGGCGAAGGCGGATCGGGAGGGGTGCTCGCCATGGCGGTCAGCGCGGCGCGCCCAGGTAGCGCTTGCGCCAGAAGAACCAGATCAGCACCGCGCACACCGCCAGCATCATCAGCGCGGCCACCCAGAAGCCGGCCGCGTCGTGGATCAGCGGCAGGGCGTCGAAGTTCATGCCGAAGATGCCGGTGATCAGGTTCAGCGGCAGGAAGATGGCCGTCAGCGCGGTCAGCGTGCGCATGATGTCGTTGGTGCGGTTGCTCTGCACCGAGAAGTGCATCTGCACCGCGCCCTCGGCCGAGGACTCCAGCCGCCGCACGTGGCCGAGCACGCGCTCGATGTGCTCCAGCACGTCGCGCGACCTGACGCGCAACAGGTCGCGCTCGCGGGCAGCGGACTTGCTGGCCGGGATGGGCGTCTCGTCCAGCGCGTCGATCCACTCCTGCACGGCCGAGCGCTGGTCCTCGCAGATGTCCTCCAGCATGTGCAGCGCGTTGCGCGACTCCAGCAGCGCCTGCCAGTTGTCGAAGCGCCCGCTGGCGCTGAGCAGCTCGCTTTGCAGGTAGCCCAGCTGGCGCGTGAGCAACCGGCGCAGCGCCAGGTAGCCGTCGACCATGTGGTTGACGATGCGCAGCATCAGGTCGGCCGGGCTGGGCGGCATGCGGCTGGCCCCCATGCGCTGCTCGGTGCGCTGCTCGTGCCGCGGCTCGCGCGCCTCGGCCTGGGCCTCCATGCGCGACTGCACCGCCGCATCGGCCAGCAGGTCGCCGGCCTCGCCGCCGTCGGAGGCCGCCACCAGCCGCGCGCCCAGGCCGCCGCCATGGGCCGCCGCAGCGGGCTGCGCGCCGGCCAGCTGCGACAGCCGGGCAATGAAGGCCTCGCGCACCTGGCAGTCGGTGGGGTGGACGGTCAGCAGGATGCGGTCGAACACCGCAAAGCCGACCGGGCTGGTGTCGATGGCCTCCAGCGCGCGGCGAGCGGATGCGGCGGTGCCGTGGCTGTCGTCCACGAACAGCTCGTCGGCGCCCACGCCCGCAGCCAGCCGGCGAAAGACCAGGAAGTCGTACCAGGAGGTGTAGTCGAACTGCGAGGGCAGCTGGTTGTTCAGCAGGTCGGCCACGTGCAGGTCCACCAGCTGCCCGCCGTGCAGGCGCTGCAGCGCGGCCTGCACCGCCGCCTGCGCCACCTCGAACTCCCGCCGCCCGCTGGCCGCCCACAGGAAGCCGGTGGGCGGCAGCTCCTCGGGGAAGTCCTCCAGCTCGATGAAGCTGTCGGGCCGGATGTGGAAGATGCGCATGGCCGCAGCTTAGCGAGCGCGGCTTGCAGCAGGCAGCGGCCAGCCCCTGGGCCGGTGCGGCCGCGCGTGCACTCTGCCCCGCAATGGCGCACCCGGCCCGTGATCCGGCGTCGCAGCCTGGCCGGCCACGTCGGCCCCAGGGAGCCTCAGCCGCGCAGCAGCCGCGCCGCCTCGCGGGCGAAGTAGGTGAGGATGCCGTCGGCCCCGGCGCGTTTGAAGGCCAGCAGCGTCTCCATCATCACCGCGTCATGGTCGAGCCAGCCGTTGGCCGCCGCGGCCTTGATCTGCGCGTACTCGCCGCTGACCTGGTAGGCGAACGTCGGCACGCGGAACTCGTCCTTCACCCGGCGCACGATGTCCAGGTACGGCAGCCCGGGCTTGACCATCACCATGTCCGCGCCCTCGGACAGGTCCAGCGCCACCTCGCGCAGCGCCTCGTCGCTGTTGCCCGGGTCCATCTGGTAGACCTTCTTGTCGGCCTTGCCCAGGTTGCCCTTGGAGCCCACCGCGTCGCGGAAGGGGCCGTAGTAGGCGCTCGCGTACTTGGCGCTGTAGGCCATGATCCGCGTGTGGATGTGGCCGGCGTCCTCCAGCGCCTGGCGGATGGCGCCGATGCGGCCATCCATCATGTCGCTGGGCGCCACGATGTCCACGCCGGCCGCCGCCTGGGCCAGCGCCTGCTGCGTCAGCAGGGCCACCGTTTCGTCGTTGACGATGTAGCCGGTCTCATCCAGCACGCCGTCCTGGCCGTGGCTGGTGTACGGGTCCAGCGCCACGTCGGTCAGCACGCCCAGCTGCGGGAAGCGGCTCTTCAGCTCGCGCACCACGCGCGGCACCAGGCCATCCGCATCCAGCGCGGCCCGGCCGTCGGGCGTCTTGAGCGACGGGTCGATCACCGGGAACAGCGCCATCACCGGGATGCCCAGGGCCACGCAGTCCTCGGCCACCGGCAGCAGCCGGTCCAGGCCCAGGCGCTGCACGCCGGGCATGGAGGGCACGTCCTGCACCTGGTCGCGGCCGTCGAGCACGAAGACCGGGTAGATCAGGTCGTTGACCGTGAGCACGTGCTCACGCACCAGGTTGCGGGTGAAGGTATCGCGGCGCAGGCGGCGCGGGCGGTGCAGCGGGAAGCGTTGTTCGTAATGCATGGGATGGCAGCTCGATGGGGCGACGCAGCCCGTGCCGGGACGGCGGCGCAGGGCGGACAGCATAGGCCAGCCGCCCCGCCCCGACCTTGTCGAAGGCCAAGCCGGCTGAACACCGCCCCAAGGCGGCCGCATGCGCCGCTCGGCAGCCGCCCGGCTGTGCAAAGAAATGCAAACATTGGCCGGGGCGCAGCATCAAAGCTAGCAGTTTCGGCGTTTTGACACGGCCGCCGGGAGGATCGCGCAGCCGGCCTCCTGCACGCCCCCGGGCTGCTGGCTATACTGCGCCCCGAATGTCGTGCCGCAAGGCCGCATTCCCTGCTTTTCCTCCCTGAGCAGGTGCCTTACCGTGATGACAGCGTTAAGGCTTCGCAGCCCCGGCCTTGGCCGGGGCTCTTTTTTTGCCCTCGCAGATTTGCCGGATCGCGCCAGGCTATCGGCCCCAGGCTGTCGATTGGCTGAACACCCGGCGGGGGCGCCGCCCTCGCCCGCCGCCCGGCCCGCCCGTCGGGGCCTTTGCCCACCCGCCGGCCTATGATGCGGCGGCTATGTACCCCTGGATCAAAAGCCTGCACCTCATCTTCGTGGCGGCCTGGTTCGCCGGCCTGTTCTATCTGCCGCGGATCTTCGTCAACCTGGCGTCCGTGCCGGCCGACAGCCATGCCGAGCGCGAGCGGCTGCTGCTGATGGGCCGCCGGCTGCACCGCTTCGCCTCCATCCTGATGCTGGTGGCGGTCGCCTTCGGCGCCGTGCTGTGGCTGTACTTCGGCATCGGCCTGCGCGGCCCGGGCAACGGCTGGATGCACGCCAAGCTCACGCTGGTCGTGGCCACCATCGGCTACCACCACTACAACCGCCGCCTGCTGCGCGACTTCGAGCAGATGGCCAACCGGCGCAGCGAGCGCTGGCTGCGCGTCTACAACGAGGTGTCGGTGCTGCTGTTCGCCGCCATCGTCGTGCTGGTGATCGTCAAGCCCTTCTGACGACGGGCGGACCGCACCGTGGCCGCCGCACCGCGCAGCTCCGCCTGGCCGCTGGCCTGGCTGCTGACCGGCCTGATCGTCTACGCCACGCTGCATCCCTTTGCCGGCTGGCTGCCGCCGGCCGGCGGCTGGCCCGCGGTGCTGCGCCTGCACTGGACGCACTACCACCTGCCCTTCGACCTGCTGTCCAACTACGCCGGCTACGTGCCGCTAGGCGGGCTGTGGGCGGTGGCGCTGCTGCGTGGCGGGGCCTCTCCGGCGCGTGCGCTGCTGGCGGCCAGCGCCATCGCCTGCGGCCTGTCCTGGGCGCTGGAGACGCTGCAGCACCTGCTGCCCACCCGCGTGCCCTCGCGCATGGACTGGCTGCTCAACAGCCTGGGCGGCTACAGCGGCGCGCTGCTGGCGGTGCTGGCCCAGGACCTGGGCTGGTTCGACACCCTGCGCCGCCGGCGCGACCGCTGGTGGCATCCGCACAGCGGCAACGGCCAGATCCTGCTGCTGCTGTGGCCGCTTGGGCTGCTCTTTCCGCCGCCGGTGCCCTTCGGGCTGGGCCAGGTGCTGGACCGCCTCACCGCCTTTGCCGCCGAGCTGCTGGCCGGCACGCCCTGGGCCGAGTGGGCGCCCGCGCCGCTGGCCTGGAACGAGCCGCTGTCCCCGCTGGGCGAGTCGCTCGCCATCGCGCTGGGGCTGCTGGCGCCGGCAGTGGTGGCCTTCATCATCACGCGCCGCGTCGGCCCGCGGCTAGTCATGATGCTGGGCGGCGCCGCCCTGGGCTGGGGCGCGGCCACGCTGTCCACGGCGCTGAACTTCGGCCCGGCGCATGCACTGTCGTGGCTGACGCCGGCCACCACGCCGGGATTCGCGCTGGCCTTGGCCATCGGCGCGGTGCTGGCCTGGCTGCCGGCGCGGCTGCTGGCCGGGCTGGGGCTGGTCGGCCTGACCAGCCTGTGCGCCCTGGTCAACCAGGCGCCGCCGGACCCTTACGCCGTGCTCAGCCTGCAGGGCTGGGAGCAGGGCCGCTTCATCCGCTTCCACGGCCTGGCGCAGTGGGTGGGCTGGCTGTGGCCCTATGCGGCCATCGTCTGGCTGCTGGCCCGCCTGGCCCAGCCCACACCGCCGGCTGCGGCACAGGCACAAACCTAGAATCCCGACGATGAGCTACTACCAGCGCCACATCTTCTTCTGCCTCAACCAGCGGGAGAACGGCGAGGACTGCTGCGCCAACCACGGCGCCAAGGACGGCTTCGACCGCTGCAAATCGCGCGTCAAGGAGGCCGGCCTGGCCCACCCGGGCGGCGTGCGCGTCAACAAGGCCGGCTGCCTGGACCGCTGCAGCGGCGCCCCGGTGGCCGTGGTCTACCCCGAGGGCACCTGGTACACCTTCGTCGATGCGCACGACATCGACGAGATCGTCGACGAGCACCTCACCCACGGCCGCGTGGTCGAGCGCCTGCTGCTCACCCCGGACGTCGGGCGCTGAGCACTCCGCCGCTGCCGCGCATGTCCGCATCGCCCCAGGTCCTGCACATCGACGGGCCGGCCGGCCCCATCGAATGCGCGGTGGAGCCGCCCGCCGGCACCGCGCGCGGCGTGGCCGTCATCGCCCATCCGCTGCCCACCCAGGGCGGCACGATGGACAACAAGGTGGTGCACACCCTGGCCCGCGCCGCGCGCGCCTGCGGGCTGCAGGCGGTGCGCTTCAACTTCCGCGGCGTCGGCGGCTCAGCTGGCGCCTGGGACGAGGGCCGCGGCGAGGTCGATGACCTGATGGCCGTCGTCGACCACTTCCGCGAGTCCGGCCGGCCCCTCGTGCTGGCGGGCTTTTCCTTCGGCGGCTTCGTCGCCACGCAGGCCACGGCCCGGCTGGGTGCGGCTGCGCCGGACCAGCTCGTCCTCGTCGGCCCCGCGGCCGGCCGCTTCCAGGTGGCCGAGGTGCCCGCCGGCACGCTGGTCATCCACGGCGAGGCCGACGACGTTGTGCCGCTTGCGGCCGTGCTCGACTGGGCACGCCCGCAGACCCTGCCGGTCACCGTGGTGCCCGGCGTCGGCCATTTCTTCCACGGGCAGCTCACGCTGCTCAAGGACCTGGTGCAGCGCCACCTGCGCGCCGCGCTGGGCTGACCCACCCCGGCTGCCCGCTGCACGATGCAGCGGCAGCCGCCATCCCCGCATCCGCCCCGTTCATGACCACCGCATCCGCCTTTGCCCTTGCTCCCTTGCGCCGCGTGCTTGCAGCCACGCTGACCACCCTGGCCGCCGCGGCCGTCGCCCTGCCCGCCGCCGCCCAGGCGCCCACGCCGCCCGAGGTGGCCGCGCGCTCCTACATCCTGCTGGACATGGCCAGCAACCAGGTGCTGACCGCCAAGGACGCCGACGCCCCGGTCGAGCCCGCCTCGCTGACCAAGCTGATGACCACCTACCTGGTCTTCGCCGCGCTGCGCGACGGCAAGCTCAGCCTGCAGCAGACGCTGCCCGTGTCCGAGCGCGCCTGGCGCACCGGCATGACGGGTGCGTCGCGCACCTTCATCAAGGTCGGCAGCCAGGTGTCTGCTGAGGACCTGATCAAGGGCATGATCATCCAGAGCGGCAACGATGCCACCGTGGCCCTGGCCGAAGCGGTGGGCGGCAGTGTCGAGACCTTTGTCGACCTCATGAACCGCCAGGCCCAGGCCTTCGGCCTGAAGCAGACGCACTTCAAGAACCCTGAGGGCCTGCCCGCCGCCGGCCACACCAGCACCGCGCGCGAGCTGTCGGTGATCGCCTCGCGCCTGATCCGCGACTTCCCGCAGTACCTCGGGTACTACAAGATGCGCGAGTTCACCTACAACGGCATCAAGCAGCCCAACCGCAACCTGCTGCTCTACCGCGACCCGACGGTCGACGGCCTGAAGACCGGCTACACCGACAACGCCGGCTACTGCCTGATCGCCACCGCCCGGCGCGACACGCCCGCCGGCGCGCGCCGGCTGCTCAGCGTGGTCATCGGCGCCGCCAGCATGGAGGCCCGCGCCAACGAGAGCCAGAAGCTGCTCAACTGGGGCTACACCGCGTTTGATGCGGTCAAGCTCTACGACGCCCGCCAGGCGCTGGCCACAGCGCGCGTCTGGAAGGGCGAGGCGGACGCCGTCAAGCTGGGCAGCACCGAGCCGCTGATCGTCTCCGTGCCGCGCGGCACCGGCAGCAGCCTCAAGACCGACGTGCAACGCACCGACCCGCTCATCGCCCCCTTGAGCCGCGGCCAGCGCGTGGGCACCATCCGCATCAGCGCCGGCGGCCAGCTCATCGCCGAGCGGCCTCTGGTCGCGCTGGATGCCGTGGGCACCGCCGGCTGGTTCGGCCGCGCCTGGGACGCCCTGCGCCTGGCCATCCAGTGAGCTGCCTGGCAACGGAGGCCCGCATGCAGCAGATCCCGCCCATCCCCCCCGAACGCTCGCTGATCGAGTACCCCAGCGCCTTCCCGATCAAGGTGATGGGCGCCAACGTCGATGGCTTCGCCCAGGCGATGGCCGAGCTGGCCCTGGCGCATGACCCGGCCTTCGACGCCGCCACCATCGAGATGCGCGCCAGCGCCAAGGGCAACTACATCGGCCTGACGCTCACCATCACCGCCACCAGCCGCGAGCAGCTCGACAACCTCTACCGCGCGCTGACCGGCCACCCGATGGTCAAGGTGGTGTTCTGAGAAGGCGGGCGCGGAGCCGGGCGGCGGCGGCCTGCGGGGTGCCGCTGCGTAGAATCTCGCGGTTTGTCTCCCGCATTCCTGCCACAGAAGGTTCCCCGTGCTGATTTCCTCTGCCTTTGCCCAGACCGGCGGCGCCCCTGCGCCCGCCGGCGGCGGCCTGATGGGCCTGCTGCCCATCGTGCTGATGTTCGTCGTCCTCTACTTCATCATGATCCGCCCGCAGATGAAGAAACAGAAGGAGACCAAGGCCATGATCGAGGCCTTGGCCAAGGGCGACGAGGTGGTCACCACCGGCGGCCTGCTGGGCCGCATCACCAAACTCGACGACACCCTGCTGACGCTGCAGATCGCGCCCGACACCGAGGTGCAGGTACAGCGCGCCGCCGTCATCCAGGTGCTGCCCAAGGGCACCGTGCAGGCCAAGTGAGCGCCTGCTGAGCCGCCCCTGACGGCCGCCTGCGGGCGGCCGTCTCGTCTTGATCCCCCGCATCCCGCGCGCCGCGCCGCAAGGACCGCACATGAACCGCTACCCCTGGTGGAAATACGCCATCCTCGCCATCGCGCTGGTGGTCGGGCTGATCTACACCCTGCCCAACTTCTTCGGTGAGGCGCCAGCCGTGCAGGTCTCCAGCGGCAAGAGCACGCTCAAGCTCACCGACGCCGTCGTGCCGCAGGTCGAGTCCGCGCTGCAATCCGCCGGCATCACGGCCGACTTCGTCCAGCGCGAGGGCAACAGCGTGCGCGCCCGCTTCGCCGACCCGGACACCCAGCTCAAGGCGCGCGACGCCATCTCCCGCGCCCTCAACCCCGATCCGGCCGACCCGTCCTACATCGTCGCGCTCAACCTCGTCTCGCGCTCGCCGGCCTGGCTGACCAGGCTGCACGCGCTGCCCATGTACCTGGGGCTGGATCTGCGCGGTGGCGTGCACTTCCTGCTGCAGGTGGACATGCAGGGCGCGCTGACCAAGCGCGCCGAGACCGCTGCCGGCGACATCCGTGCCCTGCTGCGCGAGAAGAACATCCGCCACGCCGGCATCAACCGCGACGGCCAGCGCATCGAGATCGCCTTCCGCGACGCGGCCACGCTGGAATCCGCCCGCGCGCTGCTGGCCGACCAGCAGCCCGACCTGCTGCTGTCCACCCCGGCCGGCGAGCCGCGCCTGGTCGCGCAGATCCGCCCCGACGCCGCCAAGCGCGTGCAGGAGCAGGCACTCAAACAGAACATCACCACGCTGCACAACCGCATCAACGAGCTGGGCGTGGCCGAGCCGGTGATCCAGCAGCAGGGCGCCGACCGCGTCGTGGTGCAGCTGCCCGGCGTGCAGGACACGGCCAAGGCCAAGGACATCCTGGGCCGCACCGCCACGCTCGAGGTGCGCCTGGTCGACGACAGCGCCGAGGCCATCGCCGCGCTCACCGGCAGCGGCCCCGTGCCCTTCGGCACCGAACGCTATGTCGAGCGCGGCGGCCAGCCGCTGATCGTCAAGCGCCAGGTCATCCTCACCGGCGACAACCTCACCGACGCCCAGCCCGGCTTCGACCAGAACCACGAGCCGGCCGTGCACCTGACGCTCAACGACCGCGGCGCGCGCATCTTCCGCGACGTCACCCGCGAGAACGTCGGCAAGCGCATGGCCATCCTGCTCTTCGAGAAGGGCAAGGGCGAGGTCGTCACCGCCCCGGTCATCCGCGACGAGATCAGCGGCGGCCGCGTGCAGATCTCCGGCCGCATGACGAGCGAAGAGGCCGCCGACACCGCGCTGCTGCTGCGCGCCGGCTCGCTGGCCGCGCCGATGGAGATCATCGAGGAGCGCACCATCGGCCCCAGCCTGGGCGCCGACAACATCGCCAAGGGCTTCTCGTCGGTGCTCTACGGCTTCATCGCCATCGCCATCTTCATGTGCGTGTACTACGCGCTCTTTGGCGTGTTCTCCACGCTGGCGCTGGCCTTCAACCTGCTGCTGCTGGTGGCCGTGCTGTCCATGCTGCAGGCCACGCTGACGCTGCCGGGCATCGCCGCCATCGCCCTGGTGCTGGGCATGGCCATCGACTCCAACGTGCTGATCAACGAGCGCATCCGCGAGGAGCTGCGCAACGGCGCGGCGCCGCAGACGGCCATCCACCACGGCTACGAGCGGGCGTTCGCCACCATCCTCGACTCCAACGTCACCACGCTGATTGCCGGCCTGGCCCTGCTGATCTTCGGCTCCGGGCCGGTGCGCGGCTTTGCCGTGGTGCACTGCCTGGGCATCCTGACGTCGATGTTCTCGTCGGTGATGTTCTCGCGCGCCCTGGTCAACCTCTGGTACGGCCGCCAGAAGAAGCTCAAGACCGTCGCCATCGGCCAGGTCTGGCGCCCCGAGACCGACGCCAATCCCGCCGCGCAGGCCTGAGCACAGGCCCCCACCGTCAACGGAAATCCACCATGGAATTCTTCCGCATCAAGCGCGACATCCCGTTCATGCGGCATGCGCTGCTGCTCAACGTCATCTCGGCCCTCACCTTCATCGCCGCGGTCTTCTTCATCGCCACGCGCGGGCTGCACTTCTCGGTGGAGTTCACCGGCGGCACCGTGCTGGAGGTGCAGTACGCACACGCCGCCGACATCGACAAGACGCGCGGCGTCGTCGAGTCGCTGGGCTATGGCGAGGTGCAGGTGCAGAACTTCGGCAGCTCGCGCGACGTGCTGATCCGCCTGCCCGCGCGCAGCGGCGTCAAGCAGGACGCCGTCGTCGCCCAGGTCTTCGGCGCCCTGTGCAAGGCCGAGGGCCAGGCCGTGACCACCCAGCGCTATGTATCCGACCGCGGCGAGCACGTCGACAAGCCCGCCTGCGGCCCGGTCGACGCGCAGCCGGTGCGCCTGCAGCGCAGCGAGTTCGTCGGCCCCTCGGTCGGCGCCGAGCTGGCCCGCGACGGCGCCATCGCGCTGGCGCTGACCGTGCTGGGCATCATGGTCTACCTCGCCATCCGCTTCGAGTGGAAATTCGCGGTGGCCGGCATCATCGCCAACCTGCACGACGTGGTCATCATCATCGGCTTCTTCGCCTTCTTCCAATGGGAGTTCTCGCTGGCCGTGCTGGCCGCCGTGCTCGCCGTGCTGGGCTACTCGGTCAACGAGTCGGTCGTCATCTTCGACCGCGTGCGTGAAGCCTTCCGCAAGTTCCGCAAGCTCGAGACGCCCCAGGTCATCGACCACGCCATCACCAGCACCACCAGCCGCACCATCATTACTCACGGCAGCACGCTGATGATGGTGCTGGCCATGCTGATCTTCGGCGGCCCCACGCTGCACTACTTCGCGCTGGCGCTGACCATCGGCATCCTCTTCGGCATCTACTCCTCCGTTTTCGTGGCCGCCGCCATCGCGATGTGGCTGGGCGTCAAGCGCGAAGACCTCGTCAAAAACACGCGCCGCGAGCGCGATCCCAACGATCCCAACGCCGGGGCCGTGGTGTAGAGTCGGTCGAAGCGGGTCCGTCGCCCCTCACCGTCCGACATGGCGCCTCCCAACGCAACGTCCCTCGCCCGACAAGCCCGCCGCACCTACCTCGATCTGCTGGTGCGCGAACTGCCGGCCACGGCGACGGCCATCGTGGAGGGCGCGCGGCTGCTGGCCCAGGCCGCCGCCGACCCGGCCATCCATGCGCGGCGCCGCGACGCCGCCCTGGACCTGCCTCCCCGCGCGCCCGTGTGGCAGCAGCAGTGGCACGACCGTCTCGTCGCCGCCGACCTGGCCACCCTCAGCCCGGGCGCCAAGGCGCCTGCCGCACCGCGGCGCGAGTTCTCGCTGGTGGACGACGACACCATCGAGCACGACATCCTCGCCTCTCGCCTGGCTCTGGCCATCAGCGACCGCGCCACCTGGCAGTTCACCGACCTGCGCGCGCGACTGTCCACGCTGGAGCGCTTCGAGGATCTCTCCAGCCAGGACCTGCTGCAGCCGCAGACGCTGGCCAACAGCGTGCTCGACGCCTGGCTGGCCGCCGGCCTGCCGCTTGATCACTGGCGCACGCTGCAGACCGTCATCCACGACGAGGCCTCCGCGCTGGCCGAGGCCGGCTACCACGAGGCCAACCGCTGGCTGCTCGGCCAGGGCGTGCGCCCCGAGATCGATCTGCGTCCCTTCATCCGCCGCAGCCGGGCCTCGGCCCCGTCCGGCCTCGGCCGCTCATCAGGCTCAGGTGGCCTGGGCGGCGCGTCGGGCGCCACCGGCACGGGCGGCATGGGCAACAGCGGCCCGTCCACGCTCGCGGGCAGCCCGTCCATTGGCCGCGTCGGCGCCGACGGCGGCAACCGCGGCGACAGCACCAGAGCACAGGGCGACGCTGCCAGCGCCTCGCCCACCCAGCATCACGCCGAGGTGGTACTCAGCCGGCTCAACGAGATGATGAGCCGGCATCTCACCGACTATGCCGGCCTGCCCGGCCGCCGCCCGCAGCCGGCCTCCGCCCGCCTGGGCGAAGCCATCCGCCAGACGCAGGCCCAGATCCAGCAGCGCTTCCGCGCCCCAGCGCCCGGCGCGCCCGAGGCCGCCACGCCGCCCCTGGTGCTCGAAGACCTGCAGCGCAGCAAGCAGGCGCTCAAGCAGGCCGCCGACACCCCGGTGGAGCGCGCCACCATCGAGGTCGTCGCGCTGATGTTCCAGAGCATCCTGACCGACGAGCGCATCCCGGCTTCGGTCCGCGTCTGGTTCGCCCGGCTGCAGATGCCCGTGCTGCGCGTGGCCGTCGGCGAGCCCGACTTCTTCGCCAACGTCGACCACCCGGCCCGCCAGCTCATCGACCGCATGGGCTCCTGCGTCATGGGCTTCTACATCGACACCGGCACCGTCGGCGACGCGCTGGAGCTCGAGATCAAGCGCATCGTTCAGGTCGTCGAGGCCTATCCCGACACCGGTCGCCGCGTCTTCCAGACCGTGCTCACCGAGTTCGAGCGCTTCCTCAAGCATTACTTCACCGAGCACGAGACCACGCGCAAGGGCGTCTCGCTGGCCCAGCAGGTCGAGCAGCGCGAGACGCTGGCCATCCAGTACACGATCGAGCTGCGCAAGATGCTCAACGACGTGCCGGTGCAGGAAGGCGTGCGTGACTTTCTCTTCCACGTCTGGGCCGACGTGCTGGCCACCACCGCCGTCAAGCACGGCCCCAATGCCGACGAGACGCGCGCCATGAAGCGCGCCGCCGCGGACCTGATCTGGTCGGCCAGCGCCAAGGTCTCACGCGAGGAGCGAGCGGAGGTGATCCGCCGCCTGCCGCCTCTGCTCAAGACCCTGCGCGAAGGCATGGCCGGCTCCGGCATCCCGCCGCTCAAGCAAGAAGAGCACATCCAGCGCCTCAACAATTCCCTGGCCGCGGCCTTCACCGCCAAGGCGGCCAGCATCTCCGACGATCGCCTGGCCCAACTCATGGCACGCCTGGAGACACTGGACGAACTGCTGCCCGAGGTCGGCGATATCGAGGTCGATCAGTCCACCATCATGAATTTGTCCGACTACGAGACAGAGAACCTCGAAGTCGTCAGCGGCGGCGGCACGGCACCCACCCCCGGCATGGTCAAGTGGGCCCAGCAACTGCAGGTCGGCAGCTGGTATCAGCTCGACTACCGCAATCGGGTCGAGCCCGTCCAGCTGGTGTGGCAGGGCGTGCGCAAGCACCTGATGCTGTTTTCGACACCCAACGGCCGCGGCATCCTGTTCCAGTCACACCGCTTGGCCGCCTTCCTCCAGGCCGGCCTGCTCGTCCCTGCAGAGGACGAGTCGCTCACCACCCGTGCCACCCGCAAGGCTCTGGCCAAGCTCGACGCTGACCCCGAGCGCCTGCTGTCCTGAGCGGTCCCCTGCCCTGAAGCCGCAGCTACAACCGCCGTTGCCTTCGGCGGGAGACAGCTCGGGCCCGTCCGCTTCCCGGCGTCAGCCGCCGCTTACTGGCTGCATGTGGGCGCACCGAGCGCCAGCAAAACGAGAGTGGGCACATTGGCCGACCTCCCGGCCGGCCCGTACGCTATCAGTGGATGACGCGATCCGCAGGATCGACCAGAAGCTCATCCAGGATCAAAGCGTCAGGCTCCTCGCCCAGGCTCCAGAAGGCCATCAGCACGATGATCTTCAGGTCATCGAGCTCCAGCGGCCCACCGGCGATCGCCATGGCGCGCTCGACCACGATCTCGCGCATGACGGGCGGCAACACACCAGCCGACTCAAGAAAACTCAGGAAGCCGATGGACTCAGCTCCTAGATGATCTTGCTCGCTCGGCGCATACACGCGCACGCTTTGCACCGCCTGCTCGCCGTCATAGCTTTGCGCCGCCACGGCCAGGCCGTCGAGCCAGCTCAAGGCCTCTTCGATCTCGTCATCTTCGAAGCCAACCGCGGTCAGCTTACGCGTCAACTGAGACTGCTCCGGACAAGCGTCAGGCCGCCAATAGTTCTCGTAGAGATAAACGAGTACGTCGAACATGAAGCCCACTATACAGCAGCGGCCCGCTGCGTCCAGATGCCACAACCAAAGTCCGCAACGAGGCCTCTAGCGGGCGCAGGTCCGGCACCGCCCTTGCGCAGCTTGATCGTGGACTCCAGCACGCCAAAAACCCCCGATCACCGATCGGGGGTTTTGAATAATAGCCTGACGATGTCCTACTTTCACACGGGAATCCGCACTATCATCGGCGCTGAGGTGTTTCACGGTCCTGTTCGGGATGGGAAGGGGTGGGACCACCTCGCTATGGTCATCAGGCTTAACTTGTTGCTGCCGAGCCTTTGGGCTCGGTCAGCCAATTCGTAGAGTCTTGAATCAGTGTTTGATTGCGTCAGGCTGAATTATATCAGCCCATAACTTTGTCTTTGACGGTCACGTCAAAGTTATAGGGTCAAGCCGCACGAGCAATTAGTACTGGTTAGCTTAACGCATTACTGCGCTTCCACACCCAGCCTATCAACGTTCTGGTCTTGAACGACTCTTCAGGGGGCTCAAGGCCCCGGCAGATCTAATCTTGAGACGAGTTTCCCGCTTAGATGCTTTCAGCGGTTATCTCTTCCGCACTTAGCTACCCGGCAATGCCACTGGCGTGACAACCGGTACACCAGAGGTGCGTCCACTCCGGTCCTCTCGTACTAGGAGCAGGCTCCCTCAAATCTGCAGCGCCCACGGAAGATAGGGACCAAACTGTCTCACGACGTTTTAAACCCAGCTCACGTACCTCTTTAAATGGCGAACAGCCATACCCTTGGGACCGGCTACAGCCCCAGGATGAGATGAGCCGACATCGAGGTGCCAAACACCGCCGTCGATATGAACTCTTGGGCGGTATCAGCCTGTTATCCCCAGAGTACCTTTTATCCGTTGAGCGATGGCCCTTCCATACAGAACCACCGGATCACTTAGTCCTACTTTCGTACCTGCTCGACTTGTCAGTCTCGCAGTCAAGCACG
>JACRNC010000005.1 GCA_016219375.1 Burkholderiales bacterium | reverse complement strand
GGGCCGGGGCCGGGCCCCGCCGGCCGCGCTGCGCGGCCCCGCGCGCCGGGCGCCGGGCGCCGGGCGCCGGGCGCCTGCTCAATGATCTGCCGACGGGCTGTGCAGCAGGCGGTCGGTCAGCGCGATGGCCAGGGCCGAGAACAGGAAGGCGATGTGGATGAGCGTCTGCCACATCAGGACCTTGGTGTCGTAGTTGGCGGCGTTGATGAAGGTCTTGAGCAGGTGGATGGAGCTGATGCCGATGATGGCCGTGGCCAGCTTGACCTTGAGCACGGACGCATTGACGTGGCTGAGCCATTCGGGCTGGTCGGGGTGACCCTCCAGCTGCAGGCGGGAGACGAAGGTCTCGTAGCCGCCGACGATGACCATGATGAGCAGGTTGCTGATCATCACCACGTCGATCAGCGCCAGGACGACCAGCATGATGATGGTCTCGTTGAGGGCGACGGGCGCGATGTCGGCCTTGTAGCCGATGCTGGTGGTGAGCTTGGCCAGGGCGTCGCTGCTGCCCAGCGCGGCCTCGATGAGGTGGACGAGCTCGACCCAGAAGTGGAAGACGTAGACGCCCTGGGCCAGGATGAGGCCGAGGTAGAGGGGCAGCTGCAGCCAGCGGCTGGCGAAGATGAGGTTGGGCAGGGGGCGCAGGCGGGTGTTGCGCGGATCGGGGATGTTGGCCACGGTGCGGATCGGTAGTGCGGGGTCGTCGGGCGGTGTGCGGAGGGCGCCGGGCGGCGGGTGGGAGGCCGCGTGGGCGCTGGAGGCGCGAGCTTAGCGGGCGTAGCGCAGCCTTGCTGGAGGCTGACGCAGGCAGCTGTGGTCGCTGGGGTACCGCTTGCCGCGGTTGGAGCGGGCCGGGATGGCGGCGCGAGGCGGGCGCGGCTGGGCCGTCGGCCTGGGCTCAGGAGGCCGGCTGCCTCTCCTCTTGTCAGGCCACTTCGCGGGCAGGCGGCCGGCCGCTCAGCCGGTCAGAACGTGCCGTGGTAGAGCGCGCAGGAGCGGCACACGGCCGGGGGCTGGTCGGTGCCGAGGGCCTGGCGGAAGGCTTGGGCGGTGGAGCCGTGCCAACGGTCGAGCAGGCCGGTGGAGGCCTGCGCGGCGGCCGGGCTGCTGGCGGCCCCCGGGGCGGCCAGGGGAGAGGCGGCTTGTGCTGCGGCTGGCGGCGAGGCGCCCTGCCCCGCCGCTTGTGCGAAGACCTTGCCGAAGCTGGCGCGGTCCGCGGTGGCGACCATGCAGCAGGGAAGCAGCTCGCCGGCGGCCGTGAGGTAGAGCTGGTCCCAGGGCCAGGTGCAGCGCGGGCCGGCGGGCCGTGTGGGCGATGAAGCCGGCGATGAGCCTGATGCCGCGACCGCCGGCGCGGCAGCTGAAGCCGGGGCAGCCGGCGGAGCGGCAGCCGAAGCAGTGGCAGCCAGTGGAGCGGCTGCGGGCGACGCCATCGCCCCAATCGACCCAATCGACGCACCGCGCTCGCTGGCCGCTGCGGCGGGCTGCAGCTTGGGCAGGCAGAGCTTCAGGCCCAGGCGGCGGGCCAGGGCGCGGGACTGCTCGAACACCTGCGCGGCCTGCGGCAGATCGGCGTCGCTGAGCTCGGCGTGGGCCACGTAGTCGCGGATGGGGATGTAGCGGCGCGGCAGGTCGGGCTGGGTGAGGTCGCTGGACAGGCGCTGCACCAGCAGCTCGGGCACGCCGTGGCGGTGCAGCAGCTCGATCAGGGCGAGCAGCTCGGCCAGGTTGTGGCGCATGAGGACCATGACGCCGCGGATGTGCAGGGCGCTGCCGGCCTGGCGGCGGGCGGCCACCAGGCGGTCGAGGTTGCGCAGGACCTTGGCGAAGGAAGCCTTCAGGCGGATGGACTCGTAGACCCCGGCGCTGGCGCCGTCCAGCGACACGGACAGCGCGGCCAGGCCGCTGGTGACGCAGCGACGGGCGCGCGATTCGGTGAGCAGGGTGAGGTTGGTGTTGGCCGAGACGCGAATGCCGCGGGCCGCGGCCAGCTCCACCATGTCGAAGAAGCGCGGATGCAGCATGGGCTCGCCCAGGCCCTGCAGGTGCAGCTCCTGCAGCGTCGGCATCTGGTCGATCAGCTCGACGAAGCGCTCGAAGGGCAGCTCGGCCACCTCGTCGCCGCGATCGTTGACCGTGCACATGCGGCAGGCCAGGTTGCAGCGTCCGATGGGCTCGATCTGCGCGAAGCGCGGCAGCGGCGGGGTGAGCGTGTCGGTGACGCCTGCGTCACCCGCTGCTGCGGCGGGCCGCACGGGTGTGGAAGCAGCCGGGGCGACCGGTTGAGCGGCGGGGGCGGGGATGGGATCCAGCGCGGGGATGGCGGCAGCATCGCCTGTGGCGGCGCGCGGCGGCACGAGCGCCGATCCGGTGGGCAGCACGGCGCTCATGAGGATCGCTCCGGGGGCAGCAGCAGGTTGGCGCGGCGGCGGCTGCGCAGGCGGCGCAGGCCGGGCTCGGGGTCGGGGTGGACGAGCAGGTAGTGGGCATGCACATGGGGCGGCACCGGCTCGCGGCGGGCCAGGGCCCAGGGCAGGCCGCGCAGGGCGGCGAGCAGCGCGGGCCACAGGACGCCGGCCTGGCGGGCGCGGTGCAGCGGGGCCACGGTCTGATGCCAGGCGGTGGGCCAGGGCAGGCGCATCCAGGCCAGCCAGGCGCCGTTGCGCGCCAGATGGATGTGGCGCTCGCGGCGGTCGCGCGTGGGTGAGGGATGGTGGTGGGTGACCACGTCCTCGGCATAGACGATGGCCCAGCCGCGGGCCTGCAGGTCCAGCGCCAGCAGGGCTTCCTCGGCGCCCAGGAAGAAGCGCGGCTCGTAGCCGCCGGCCTGCTGGAAGGCACCGGTGCGCATGACGGCCGCGCCGGCCATGAAGCCGATCAGTGCCGGACCGGGCAGCCCGGCGGACGGCACGGGGCTGCGCGCCATGTGCTCGCAAGTGGGGTCCACGCGCTGCTGCGGGCCGACCAGCACGCGGGCATTGAGCACGCCGACCTGCGGGTGCGCGTCCAGCAGGGCCACCGCGCGCTGCAGCGCGCCGGGCGCCCACCAGGTGTCGTCGTCGCAGAAGGCTACATAGGGCGTGGCCACCTGCGCCACGCCCAGGTTGCGCGCGGCCGCACCCAGGTTGCGCGGGCTGTGCACCAGGCGCACCTGCGGCCACTGGCGCTGCACCTGCTCGGCGGTGCCGTCGCTGGAGGCGTTGTCCACCACGATGACCGGTGGCCGCTCGGGCAGGGCCAGCAGGCGCTGCAGGCAACGGCCGAGCTCGTGCACGCGGTTGTGGGTGAGCACGACCACGCTGATGCGCGGGGGCGACGAGGCGCTCATGCGGTCTCCTGATCGAGCGTGGCCAGCGGCTGCAGCCGCCACAGGCGTTCGGGCCGCGCGGTGTCGTCATAGCCGCCGGGGCCGAAGGCGCGCAGCTGGCTGCGGTAGGCCTGCACGGCCTGGGCCTTGCGCGCGGGATCGCGGGGCGGCGCGCGCTTGACCGGGGTGGCCGCGATGCCCTCGGCCAGCAGCCCGGCCAGCCGGCGCTGCAGCGCGCCGGGGGCATTGCGGTAGAGGCCGTCCTCATAGGCCAGGGCCTGCAGCGTGTCCTGACGCGCCTGCCACGCCTGCAGGCAGGCCTGGTGGGTCAGCAGGTGGTCGGAGTGGAAGAGCCCCAGGGGAAAGACCAGCCGGCCGATGCGCAGCTCATCGATCAGCGCGCCCAGCGCGCGGGCCACGTCGCCCACCGGCGGCGAGCGGCCGTACTGGCTGTCGAGGAAGTCCAGCCACACCGGCCGGGCGCCGACGATGTGCAGCGCGCGGGCATCCTCGTCGCGGCGCTCGGCCAGGGCCTCGGCGGCGCTGGTGAAGCCGCAGCGGGCGTCCCATTCAGTACAGGTTCCGGCCGCCGGCGGCACGCCGGCGAAGACGGTGGCCACCACCGCGCCGGGATGGTCGGCCAGCCAGTCGCCGCAGCCGAAGACGGCGTCGTCCAGGTGGGGCGAGACGACAAGGGCGACGGGATCGGCGACCGGGGCGGCGGGCGGCATGCAGGGTATGGGGGCATCCAGGGGACCCGTGCCCGGCAACCGACATACCGCCCGCGGCGCGGGGGCGTCAGCGGGGCGTCATGGCGCCCGGAGCCGGCGTGGCCGGCGTGGCCGGCGTGCGGATGGGCTCAGTCGCGCCGAGACAGGCTCAGGCAAGCCCGGACACGCCCAGCCGTCCAGCCCCTGCAAGCCCTGCGGCCGTCAGATGCCCCAGCCGTCGCCGCCCGGCATGCCGGGCTCGCCTTGCCGGGCTCCCGCGGCATGCGCGGCGGCCCAGGCGTCGAATTCGGCCGCGGGCAGGCCGCGGGCGACGTGAAAGCCCTGCAGCAGGTCGCAGCCCAGGTCGGCCAGGCGCAGGGCGTGGGCTTCGGTCTCCACGCCTTCGGCGACGGTGTGCACGTTGAAGGCGCGGGCCAGGCCGATCACCGCGCGCACGATGTGCATGTCGCTGGGGTCGTCGAGCATGTCGCGCACGAAGCTCTGGTCGATCTTGAGCGTCTGCACCGGCAGCTGGCCCAGGTAGGCCAGCGACGAATAGCCGGTGCCGAAGTCGTCCAGCGCGAACTGCACGCCCAGCTCGGCGCAGGCGCGCATGGCCTGCACGGCGCCGTTCACGTCGGCCAGCGCGGCGGTCTCGACCACCTCCAGCTCCAGCCGGCCGGCGGCCTGCACGCCGCTGCGCTCGATGCGCTCGGCGATCTGCGCGGCAAGGTCCGGGCGCGCGAGGGTGGCGGCCGAGAGGTTGACGCACATGACGATGTCCAGCCCCGCCTGCTGCCAGCGCGCGAGCTGGGCCAGGGCCTGGTCCATCACGCACAGGTCCAGCTCGGTCTCCAGCGGCGTGCCGGCGATGGCGGGCAGGAACTCGCCCGGCGCCAGCAGCCCTCGCTGCGAATGGCGCCAGCGCACCAGGGCCTCGGCGCCGCGCAGCGCGCGGCTGCGGGCATCGACCTTGGGCTGGTAGTGCAGGCAGAGCTCGCCGGCGGCGATGCCGGCGCGCAGCTCGGTGCGCAGGGCCTCGCGCTGCTGCGCGGCGCGGTCGGTGTCGGCCACCATGCACGCGCAGTTGCGGCCCTGGCGCTTGGCGCGGTACATGGCCTGGTCGGCATTGCGCAGCAGGTGCTCGGCGGTGCGGCCGTGCTCGGGGTAGAGGGCCACGCCGATGCTGGCGCTGACGCTGACGCTGCCGCAGCTCAGCGCATAGGGCTGGGACAGCGCGGCCAGCACGCGGTCTGCCACGACGCGCACTTCGGCATCGGAGGCGACATCGCCCAGCAGCAGCACGAACTCGTCGCCGCCCAGCCGGGCCACGGTGTCGCCGCCGCGCAGCAGGCCGCGCATGCGCTCGGCCGCGTGCAGCAGCAGCTCGTCGCCGGTGGCATGGCCCCAGCGGTCGTTGACCTCCTTGAAGCCGTCCAGGTCCAGGTAGCACACGGCCAGGAAGCCGGCGTGGCGGTCCACGTGGCCCATCATCATGGTCAGCCTGTCGAGCATCAGCGCGCGGTTGGGCAGGCCGGTGAGGATGTCGTAGTGGGCCAGGCGCTCCAGCGTCTCCTGGTTGCGCTTGTGCACGGTCACGTCGCTGAAGATGCCGACGTAGTGCGTGAGCCGGCCCTGCGGATCGCGCACGCCGCAGATGCGCAGCAGCTCGGCATAGACCGCGCCGTCGCGGCGGCGGTTCCAGATCTCGCCGCTCCACTGGCCGGTCTCGGCCAGCGACTGCCACATCGCGCGGTAGAAGGCCTGGTCCTGGCGGCCGGAGGCGAGCATGGCCGGCGTGCGGCCCAGCACGTGCTCGCGCGGGTAGCCGGTGATGGCGCAGAAGGCGGGGTTGACCTCGATGATGCGGCCCTGCAGGTCGGTGATGACCACGCCTTCGCTGGTGTTGTCGAAGATGCTGGCGGCCACGCGCCGGCATTCGTCGGGCGGCAGCGGGCCGCGCAGGGGGGTGACGCCGGTGCTCATCGCGCAGGCAGGCTCGGGCGCGGCCGAGGTTGAAGGGCTGGGCATGTGTGGACGGATGCCGCGACGGGGACGACAAGGCGGGGCGCATTGTGCCCACGGCATCGGGGTTCCCCCTAGGTTAAAGCGGCGGGTCTTTGCGGGATCACAAGAAAAGCGGCGCGCAATGTGCACTGATCCGCACCGCTTCCAAGCCGCTGGCGGCGCCCGCACGGCGGAACGCCCCGGCGGATGCCCCGCATTAGTTCACTGCCGCGGCCGCCGCGTGCGCCGCCGGCCTCAACCCGCGGCGCGGTGATCCGATAGCGGCCGCATGGCCGATCACATCCGACCGCTCGCCAGGGCCGCGCACCGCCGCCTGCGGGCTCCACTGCCGCGGGCCGCGGCATGAGCCTGCGGCTGAAGACCGTCTCCAACGGTCTGTTCGGCGCCGTGCTGCTGGCGCTGATGGCCAACTTCGCCTTCGTCGCGCTGATCGGCTCGGCGTTCGAGGGCGCGTCGGCTGCCGCGCGCCAGCGCGAGCAGACGCTGCGCGCGGTGGAGCAGCTGCGCCGCGAGACCGAGCTGCTGCGCCGCCTGGTGCGCGCCTACACCGCCACCGGCGACAGCCGCCACCTGCTCATCTATTACGCCATCTACGCCGTGCGCGAGGGCGACAAGCCCGCGCCGCCCGCAGCCGCGGCCGACACCTTCTGGGAAGAAGCCATCGCCAGCGGCCGGCCGCCGGTGCTGGACGGCGCCGGGCCGCGCCAGACGCTGGTCGAGCGCATGAAGGC
This sequence comes from Burkholderiales bacterium, assembly GCA_016219375.1. Taxonomy (GTDB): domain Bacteria; phylum Pseudomonadota; class Gammaproteobacteria; order Burkholderiales; family Burkholderiaceae_C; genus Aquabacterium. The sequence continues at coordinate 108,321 of JACRNC010000005.1, read as the reverse complement.
GCTGGACGTGGGCGCCGGCGAGCTGGCGGCGCTGCAGCGCGTGATGGCCGCCTCCGAGCGGCTGAAGAAGACCGAGCAGGTGGCCTTTGCCGCCACCCAGGGTCTGTACGACGCGCGCACCCAGGCCTTCGTCTCGGACGGCGAGCCCGACCTGGCCTATGCCACGCGGCTGGTCCACGGCCGCGCCTATGAGGAGGACGGCGCCGAGCTGGCCCGCGCCATCGCCGAGCTGGCCCAGCGCAGCGATGCGCGCACCGACGCCGCGCTGCAGCAGGCCACCGAGCGCGTGAGCCGCTTCATCGGCATGGCCGTGGCGGTGGACGTGGCCGTGGTGCCGGTGATGGGCCTGGCGCTGCTGCTGGTGCGCCGCCGCGTGCTGCAGCCCATCGACGACCTGAGCAGCCGCGCGCGCGCCTTCGCCCACGGCGACTACAGCCCGCGCGGCGATGCGCGCGCCGCCGCGGTGGAGGAGGTGCGCACGCTCAGCCACACGATGGACGCGATGGCCCAGTCCATCGAGGACGACCTGCGCGCCCGCGCCCTGGTGCAGGCCCAGCTGCGCAGCGCGCGCGACCAGGCCGAGGCCGCCACGCGCGCCAAGTCGCTCTTCCTGGCCAACATGAGCCACGAGATCCGCACGCCGATGAACGCCATCATCGGCATGACCCACCTGGCGCTGCAGACCGAGCTGAGCCCGCAGCAGCGCGACTACCTGGGCAAGGTGGACGCGGCCTCGCAGATCCTGCTGGGCGTGATCAACGACATCCTCGATTTCTCCAAGATCGAGGCCGGACGGCTGACGCTGGAGCGCGCGCCCTACCGCGTGGAAGACGTGGTGGGCAACGCCCTGACCCTGGTGCGCCACAAGGCCCAGGAGAAGGAGCTGGAGCTGCTGTGCGAGTTCGAAGACCCGGCCCTGCTGGCCGATGCCGCCGTGGTGCGCGGCGACATGCTGCGCGTGGGCCAGATCCTGACCAACCTGCTGTCCAACGCGGTCAAGTTCACGCACCACGGCGTCGTCAAGCTGCGCGTGGGGCTGGAGGAGCGGCGCGGCGACGAGGCCATCCTGCGCCTGCAGGTGCGCGACACCGGCATCGGCATGACGGCCGAGCAGCTGGGCCGGCTGTTCCAGGAGTTCACCCAGGCCGATGAGAGCACCACGCGCCGCTACGGCGGCACCGGCCTGGGCCTGAGCATCAGCCAGCGCCTGGCCGAGCTGATGGGCGGGCGCATCATCGTGGACAGCCGCCCCGGGGCGGGCACGGTCTTCACCGTGCGGCTGCCGGTGGAGATCGTGCCCCAGGCCCTGGCCGCCGATGCGCGCCCCGCGCGGCAGCCGCTGGAGACCCTGCGCGTGCTGGTGGTCGATGACCAGGCCGAGACCCGCAGCACCCTGGCCGGGCTGTTGCGCGTCATGGGGGTGGGCGGCTATGCGCAGGCGGGCAGCGCCGGCGGCGGCGCCATCCGCGGGGCTCATGAGAACGGCGGGACCGCCCGCGGGGCTCGTGAGAGCGGCGGCACCGTCCGCCGCAAGGGCCGCGTGGACATCGCCGCCAGCGGTGCGGCGGCCCTGGCGATGGCGCGCGCGGCCGAGAGCGCGGGCGAGCCCTTCGACCTGGTGCTGCTGGACTGGGTGCTGCCCGACATGAACGGCGCGGAGGTGACCGACCGCCTGCGCCAGGCCCACCCCGGCCTGGGCGTGGTCGTCATCTCGGCCTACGGCTGGGACAGCCTGCAGGCCAGCGCCACGCAGGCCGGGGCCGACAGCTTCCTGCCCAAGCCCATCCTGCCGGCCGCGCTGCGCGGGCTGTTCGCGCGGCTGACCGGGCTGGCCCCCGCGGCGGCCGAGCCGGCCCCGTCGCAGGCCGTGCGCCTGGACGGCCTGCGCGTGCTGCTGGCCGAGGACAACGCGCTCAACCAGCAGCTGGCCATCGAGCTGCTCAGCCGCCGCGGCGCCAGCGTCAAGCTGGCCCACAACGGCTGCGAGGCGCTGGAGCTGCTGCGCATGGGCGGCCCCGGCGCCTACGACCTGGTGCTGATGGACCTGCAGATGCCGCAGATGGACGGCTACGAGGCCACGCAGCAGATCCGCGCCGACCACCGCTTCGACGGCCTGCCGGTGATCGCCATGACCGCGCATGCCATGGCCGAGGAGCGCGAGCGCTGCCTGGCCCTGGGCATGCAGGACCACATCAGCAAGCCGCTGGAGCCCGCCAGGCTGTATGCCACGCTGCAGCGGCACGGCGCGGCGGCCATCCGCCCGCCGGCCGAGGGCGGCCTGGATGCGGTCCCGGCTGCGGACCGGGATGCGGCCCCTGCTGCAGCCCGTCATGCAGTCGGGCATGCAGCCGGTCATGCAGCCCCTGATGCGGCCACGGCTGCCGCGCCGGATGCGGCCCGGGACGCAGCGAACGGCGCCGGCCCGCATCCGCCCGCGCCGGCCGCATCGGCCGCTGTCGACGCCCTGCCCGCCATCCCCGGCCTGGACCTGGGTGCCGCGCTGGCCCATGTGGACGGCAACACCGTGCTCGGCCGGCGCGTGCTGCGCGGCTTTGCCGACCACCTGCGCGCCCTGCCCGCCGCCCTGGAGCGCGAGCTGGCCCGGCAGGACTGGGGCGCCCTGGCCCGCGAGGGCCACACCCTGCGCGGCCTGTGCGCCACGGTGGGTGCGCGCACCCTGGCCGGCTGCGCCGTGCTGCTGGAGGACGCCGCCAAGGCCCAGGATGCCGATGCGCTGCGCGTGGCCCGCGACGGCCTGCTGGCCGAGGCGGCGCCGCTGCTGGCCGCCCTGTCGGCGCTGGACGATCCGCCGCCCGCCCACCCGGGCGCGACAGCCGCCGCCGCGCCATCGGCTGCCGCGGCCCCCGGCCCGGCCGCCGATGCGCTGCCCCTGCACACCCTGGCCGCCCTGCTGGAGGATGCCGACAGCCAGGCGCTGGAGCTGTGGCGCGAGCGGCGCGATACCTTCCGCCGCGGCCTGAGCGCGGAGGGCTTCCACCGCCTGGATGCCGCCATCGAGGCCTGTGACTTCGACGCGGCCCTGCGCCTGCTGCCAGCCCCCTCAACGGCGCCGACCCGTACCGACCATGCTGCCCATTGACCCTGCCGGCGAGCCGCCGACCATCCTGGTGGTGGACGACGCGCCCACCAACCTCAACCTCGTCGCCGGCCTGCTCAACCGGCAGTACCGCGTGCGCCTGGCCTCGTCGGGCCAGAAGGCGCTGACCCTGGCGCGGCGCAGCCCGCCGGACCTGATCCTGCTCGACGTGATGATGCCGGAGCTGGACGGCTACGAGGTCTGCCGCCAGCTCAAGGCCGACGAGCGCACGGCCCATGTGCCGGTGATCTTCCTGACGGCCATGCAGGAGGCGGCGGACGAGGCGCGCGGCTTCGAGGTGGGCGGCGCCGACTTCATCCACAAGCCCATCCGCCCGGCGGTGGTCCAGGCCCGCGTGCGCACGCATCTGCAGAACAAGGCCTTCCAGGATTTCCTGCGCCACAGCAACGCCACGCTGCAGACGCAGCTCGACAAGCGCCTGGCGCAGCTCGACCGGCTGCGCGACTCGACGCTCTTCGTGATGATCTCGTTTGCCGAGTTCCGCGACCAGGAGACTGGCAACCACGTCAAGCGCACGCAGGAGTACGTGCGCGTGCTGGGCACGCAGCTGTGGCGCGACGGCCTGTACCCGGAGCAGCTCAACCCGCAGAGCATCGAGCTGATGGCCAAGTCGGCGCCGCTGCACGACATCGGCAAGGTGGCCATCCCCGATCACATCCTGCTCAAGCCCGGCAAGCTCACGGCCGAAGAGTTCGAGGTGATGAAGACGCATGCCATGCAGGGCTGGGTGATGCTGCAGCGCGCCGCGCAGCGCATGGGCGATGAGACCGACTTCCTGCCCTATGCGATGGAGATCGCCCGCCACCACCACGAGAAGTGGGACGGCTCGGGCTATCCCGACCGCCTGGCCGGGCCGGCCATCCCGCTGTCAGCCCGGCTGATGGCGGTGGCCGACGTGTACGACGCGCTGATCAGCCGCCGGCCCTACAAGGAGCCGATGAGCCACGAGGCCGCGCGCGCCTTCATCGAGCAGGGCAGCGGCGCCCACTTCGACCCGGACATCGTGCGCGCGCTGCAGATCACGCAGCCGCAGCTGATCGAAATCGCCACCACCTGGCAGGACTAGGGGAGCCTGGCTCCTTCTGCCATCTTCTCGATACGACATGCTCAAACACCCCAACGCACCGCAATTGCCGCGGCTTCTTCCCCGGCTGCTGGCCACTGGCCTGCTGGCGCTGGCTGCCCAAGCCGCACAGGCGGTGGACCTGTCCTGGTCGGCCTTCGGCACGATCGGCGCGGCGGTCTCTGACCGGCCCTTCACCTACCAGCGTTTCATCACGGACCGGCCCAGCTTCGAGCGCGACACGGTGTTCGGCGCGCAGGTCGATGCCCACCTTGCGCCGGAGTGGTCGGCCACGCTGCAGGCCAAGCTGGCGCCGTCGCTGCGCAAGGCCGACCGCTGGGACCTGTCGGCCAGCTGGGCCTTCGTGTCGTGGCGGCCGTCCAATGAATGGCTGGTGCGGGTGGGCAAGCTGCGCATGCCCTTCTACCTGTTCAGCGAGAACCTGGACGTGGGCCAGAGCTATGAGCTGGCGCGCATGCCGATGGAGACCTATGCGATCGCGCCGGCCACCGACACCACCGGGCTGTACGTGACGCGCACCTGGATGCTGCCCGACTCCGAGCTGAACCTGGACGTCTTCAGCGGCAAGGCGCGGGTCCATCACCGCTTCTACATGCGCGATGTGGGCGAGGACTTCAAGTACGTCAACACCCAGCTGACCGGCGCGGTGCTCACCTGGCGCAGCGACACGCTGACCCTGCGCGCAGCGGCGCTGCAGGCGCGCTCCAAGCTGGGCTTCGAGCCGGGCTACACGGTGGACTGGGTGCCGGCGCCCATGCCGGGCGTCTATGTGCCTACCGGCTTTACCGACCGCATCGTCAACGACATCCTCACGCTGGGTGCGGACTGGCGCATCGGCGGCGGCTGGCGCGTGCTGGCCGAGTACGAGCGCAACATCCAGCACAAGACCGAGCTGGGCGCCAACACCTATGGCGGCCATGTGGCGCTGCTCAAGACCATCGAGCGCTGGACGCCCTATGTGGTGGCGGCCACGCTCAAGTCCACCAGCGCGCAGCGCAAGCTGCGCAACGAGCTGCTCAGCGCCGATCCACCGGCCTTCATCCCCGGCCTAGCCCAGGGCATCCGCATGGCCGCCGACGGCATGCCCTATTACGACCAGGACTCCATCGGCATCGGGGCCTCGTATGCGCTGACACCGCACAGCAAGATCAAGGCCGAGTGGATGCACACCCGCATCGGCGACGGCAGCGTGATGGTCGATTCGCCCGCGGGCGGCCCGTCCATCGCGAACAAGAGCATCAACGTGCTGTCGCTCAGCTACAGCTTTGCGTTCTGAGGAGGCAGCCGTGAGACGACTGAGCTTCCTCAAGGCCCTTTCCGCGCTGGCCCTGGCCGCGCCGCTGCTAACCGGCGGCCTGCCCGCCCTGGCGGCCGACCGCGCCGTGGTGATCGTCGGCCATGCTGCCGTGCGCAAGCTGGATCTGCCCACCCTCAGGCGCATCTACACCGGCAAGACGGTGGAGGTGGACGGCGTGCGCGTGGCCCCGGTCAACGCCGCGCCGGGCACCGGCCTGCGCCAGCGCTTCCTGGCCGACTACCTGGAGACCAGCGAGGACGAGTACGTCGCCTACTGGACGGTGCGCCGCTATGTGGGCAAGGGCACCCCGCCCACCGAGCTGCGCAGCCCGGCCGAGGTGGCCGATTACGTCAGCCGCACGCCCGGCGCCATCGGCTATCTGGACGAGGCCGACGTGCCGCGGGGCATGAACGTGCTGCTGCGCAAGTAGCGCGCTGGCGGGGGCTTTCAGCGCTCGCCGCGCCGCCAGGGCTTCATCAGCGCCTGCGGCACGGCGGCGCGCCGCGACATGAGCACCAGCGCCAGGATGGACAGCAGGTAGGGCAGCATCAGGTAGAGCTGATAGGGCAGCGTGACCCCGGCCACCGGCGCCTGCTGCAGCCGCAGCTGCAGCGCATCGAAGGCCGCAAACAGCAGCGCGCCCAGCAGCGCCTTGCCCGGCCGCCAGGAGGCGAACACCACCAGCGCCACGCAGACCCAGCCGCGGCCGTTGACCATGTTGAAGTAGAAGGCGTTGAAGGCCGACAGCGTCAGGAACGCCCCGCCCACGGCCATCAGCGCTGAGCCCGCGGCCACCGCGCCCAGGCGCAGGCCCGTCACGCTCAGGCCCTGGCCATCGACGGCGGACGGGTTCTCGCCCACCGCGCGCAGCGCCAGGCCCAGGGGCGTACGCAGCAGCAGCCACGCGGTGGCCGGCACCAGCAGCAGGGCCAGCAGCGTCAGCGGCGTCTGCTCGGCCAGGATGGGCACGGGCAGGCCGCTCATCGGCGCAAACGGCGTGATGGTGGGCGGCCGGTCCACCGTGGGGAAGGACACGCGGTAGGCATAGCTGGCCAGGCTGGTGGCCAGCAGCGTCAGCCCCAGGCCCGAGACATGCTGCGACAGGCCCAACACCACGGTCAGCAGCCCGTGCAGCAGGCCGAGGGCCACGCCGACTGCCGCGGCCACGGCCACGCCCGTCCACAGCCCGGCACCCAGGTAGACGGCCAGCCAGCCGGCAAAGGCGCCGGCCACCATGATCCCTTCGATGCCCAGGTTGAGCACGCCGGCACGCTCGCACAGCAGCACGCCCAGCGTGCCGAACATCAGCGGCGTGGCGATGCGCAGCACGGCCACCCACAGGCTGGCATCGGCGAACAGACCGAGCAGCTCCGTCATGCCGCAGCCCCCCGCGACCAGCGCAGCCGGTAGTGCGCCGCCAGCCCCGCCACCAGCGTGGTCAGCAGGGCCACGGCGACGATGACATCGGCGATGTAGGTGGGCACGCCCACCGCGCGGCTCATGCTGTCGGCCCCCACCAGCACGCCGGAGACGAACACCGCCGCCGGCACCACCGCCAGCGGGTTGAGCCCGGCCAGCATGGCGATGACGATGCCGCCATAGCCCACGCCGGGCGCCATGTCGAGCGTGAGGTAGCTGGTGCGCCCGGCCACCTCCAGCGCCCCGGCCAGGCCGGCCAGCCCGCCGGAGACCAGCGCCACGCCGACCACCGTGGCCGTGACCGGCAAGCCGGCGAACTGCGCAGCCCGCGCATCGGCACCCACCGCGCGCACCGCCAGCCCCCAGGCATGGCGCTGCAGCACCAGGGCCAGCACAGCGGCCGCACCCAGGGCCCACAGCAGCCCGGTGTGCACGCGGCTGCGCTCGATCAGCTTGCCCAGCTGCAGCGCATCGGGCAGCGCCGGGCTCTGCGGCCAGCCCAGGGCCAGCGGGTCCTTCATCGGCCCGTCCAGCATCATCGAGACGAACAGCAGCGCGACGAAGTTGAGCAGCAGCGTGGTCACCACCTCGTCCACGCCCAGCAGCCGCTTCATCAGCGCGGGGCCGAGCAGCCAGGCCGCCCCGGCCGCCAGCGCCGCCGCCACCATCGCGGCAAAGGCAAGCGTGGCCGGCAGCGCCTGACCTGCCCAGCCGGCAACGGCCACGGCAGCCAGCGCGCCCAGGTAGAGCTGGCCCTCGGCACCGATGTTGTAGAGCCGCGCACGGAAGGCCACGGCCGCGGCCAGGCCGGTCAGGATCAGCGGCGTGGCGCGGGTGAGCGTCTCACCCCACGCAAAGCGCGAGCCGAAGCCGCCCTGCAGCAGCAGCGCATACGAGCGGCCCACCGGCGCACCGGCCCAGGCCACCAGCAGCGCGGCCAGCGCCAGCGTGGCGGCGATGGCGGCCAGCGGCGCGGCGGCCTGGGCCACGCGGGACGGCTGCAGCCGGCGCTCAAGCCGCAGGCGGGGCATGGGGCGGTCCTTGTCGGGTGGTGGGTCGAGGTGCTTGCTCAGGAGCCTGAGCCGGCAGGCTGCCGGCCATCGCCAGGCCGATGTCCGTCTGCGTCCACTGCGCAGCCGGCCGCGGCGGCGTGAGCCGGCCCTGGTGCAGCACGGCGATCTCATCGGCCAGGGCGAAGAGCTCGTCCAGGTCGTCGGAGATGAGCAGCACCGCTGCGCCGGCGGCCGCGGCGTCCAGCAGGCGGCGGTGCACCTCGGCCACGGCGCCCACGTCCAGGCCCCAGGTGGGCTGGGCGGCGACGATGAGCCGCGGCCGCGCGGGGCGGGCGGGATCACCCAGCAGGGCGCGGCCGAGGATGAGCTTTTGCAGGTTGCCGCCCGACAGCGCGCGGGTGACGGTGGCCAGGCCACGCGCCTCGGTGCCGCGCACGTCGAACTCGCGCACGATGCGCTGGGCATGGGCCTGGGCCGCGCGGCGCCGCAGCCAGCCGGCGCGGGCCACGGCCGGGCTGGCCAGGTGCTCGCTGATGGCGTTCTCCCACAGCGCCAGATCGCCGACGGCGCCGGTGCCCTGGCGGTCCTCGGGGATGCGGGCCACGCCGGCGGCCACCCAGTCGCGCGCCCGCGCCGCCGGCTGCCGCGCCTGGCCATCCTGCAGCAGCAGCACGCTCCCGGCATCGGCCGGCTGCAGGCCGCACAGCACATCGGCCAGGGCCTGCTGGCCGTTGCCCGACACGCCGGCGATGCCGACGATGCGGCCGGCGTGCAGGGCCAGCGTCACGTCCTGCAGCCGCCAGCGGCGGTCCGCGCCGCGCACGCCCATCGCCTGCAGCGCGCAGACGCATTCGCCCATGCCGGCGCCCACGCCGGCGCCCCGCCCTGTTCCCTGCCCTGTTCCCTGCACCTCGCGGCGCACCGGGCGCTGCACGCTGCGGCCCACCATCAGCTCGGCCAGCTCGGCTGCGGTGGTGCCGGCCGCCGGCCGCGTGGCCACCAGGCGCCCGCCGCGCAGCACCGCCACGCGGTGCGACACGCGCAGCACCTCGTCCAGCTTGTGGCTGATGAAGACGATGGACAAGCCCTGGGCCACCAGCTGGCGCAGCGTGGCGAAGAGCGACTCGCTCTCCTGCGGCGTGAGCACCGCCGTGGGCTCGTCCAGGATCAGCACGCGCGCGCCGCGCACCAGGGTCTTCAAGATCTCCACCCGCTGGCGCTCGCCCACCGACAGGTCGGCCACGCGGGCATCCGCATCCACGCCCAGGCCGAAGCGCTGCGCCGTCTGCTGCAGGCGCTGGCGCGCCGCGGCCCGGCGCGACCACGGCCGCCACAGCGGCTCGGTGCCCAGCATCACGTTGTCGAGCACCGACAGGTTCTCCGCCAGCGTGAAGTGCTGGTGCACCAGCGCGATGCCGGCCTCCAGCGCGGCGCGCGGCCGGCCCGGGGGCAGCGGCCGGCCGAAGGCCTCCACCTGCCCCTCGTCCGCCACGTAATGGCCGAAGAGGATGGACACCAGCGTGCTCTTGCCCGCGCCGTTCTCGCCCAGCAGGGCCAGCACCTCGCCGGCGGCCAGCTCCAGCGAGATGCCGTCGTTGGCCACCAGCGGGCCGAAGCGCTTGGTGATGCCCGACAGGCGCAGCACGGGCTGCGCGGCGGGGGTGGCAGCGGGGGTGGTCAAGCGGTGCGGGGCGTCAGATGAGGCGGTGGCCGGTGGCGTGGCTGGTGGCGCAGCTCAAGGGGTCGCTCATGGGGTCGCTCATGGCGTCGACTTCGGCTCGGCGTCGTTCACCTTCACCGTGAAGCTGCCGGCCAGGATGGCCTTTTCCTTGGCCCGCACCTTGGCCAGCAGATCCGCAGGCAGCTTCTTCTCGAAGCTGCCCAGCGGGGCCAGCGACGAGCCGCCCACCTTCATGCCCGAGAAGGCGCCGTAGTCCTCGGCCGTGAACTTGCCCTCGCGCACCTTCTTGAGCGCGGCGTTGACCGTGGGCTCCATGTGCCACAGCGCCGACGCCACGACGGTGTCCGGGTACTGGGCCTGGGTGTCGATGACGTTGCCGATGGCCAGCACCTTGCGCTCCTTGGCCGCGTCGCTGACGCCGAAGCGCTCGGCATACATCACGTCGGCCCCGCGGTCGATCATGGCAAAGGCCGCCTCCTTGGCCTTGGGCGGGTCGAACCACGAGCCGATGAAGCTCACGCTGAACTTCACCTTGGGGTTGACCTCGCGCGCACCGGCCATGAAGGCCTGCATCAGCCGGTTGACCTCGGGGATGGGGTAGCCGCCCACCATGCCGATGTGGCCGCTCTTGGTGATGCCGCCGGCGATCATGCCGGTGAGGTAGGCCGGCTCCTGGATGTAGTTGTCGAAGACCGAGAAGTTGGGCGCCTGCGGCTTGCCCGACGAGCCCATCAGGAAGGCCGTCTTGGGATAGTCCTTGGCCACCTTGCGCGCCGCGGCCTCCACGGCGAAGGACTCGCCGATGACCAGCTGCTGGCCGCCTTCGGCGTACTGGCGCATCACGCGCTCGTAGTCGGCGTTGGCGACGTTCTCGGAGAACACGTAGTCGATCTCGCCGCGCGCCTTGGCCGCATTGAGCGCCTTGTGGATGCGCGAGACCCATTGCTGCTCCACCGGCACGGTGTAGATGCCGGCCACCTTGAGCCGGGCCTGTGCCCAGGCCAGGCCGGGCGCCAGGCCGGATGCCATGACGAGGGCTGAGGCAGCCAGCGTGGTGAGGACGGTGCGACGGGTGTGGGGCTTCATCGTGACTCCGTTGATGAGGTGGGACGGGAAGGAAGGTGGAGGGCTGCCGGGCCGCCCGGCGAGCCGGCCGGCACGAGCCCGCAGCCCGCGAGCACGAAGCGCACCAGCTCCTCGCTGGCCTGCTCCAGGTGGGCGCGCGTGAGCGCCTTGACACCCAGCACCGCGCACACCTGCACGCCGAAGTCGGCATAGGTCTGGGTGGCCGCCCACAGCGTGAACAGCAGATGCCGCGGGTCCACTGGCGCCATGCGGCCGGCATCGATCCAGCCCTGCATCACCGCGGCCTTGTCGTCGACCAGCGCCTTCAGCGGCCCGCGCAGCACCGCGCCGATCTGCGGCGCGCCGTGCAGCACCTCGTTGGCGAACACGCGCGAGGCCTCGGGCCGCTGCGCGCTCAGCCGCATCTTGGCCCGCACATAGGCCGCCAGCGCCTGGGCTGGGTCGGCCTGCGGCGTGATCACGTCCGTCTCGGCCAGCCACAGCGCCAGGATGTGGTCCAGCACCGCGCGGTAGACGTCCTGCTTGGTGCGGAAGTAGTAGTGCACATTGGCCTTGGGGCAGCCCGCCTCCTGCGCGATGGCGGCCATCGTGGCCGCGGCATAGCCGGCCCGCGCGAACACCGCCTCCGCCGCGCGCAGGATCCGCGCCTCAGCCGCGGCGCGGACCTTGCCGATGCGGCGGGGTGGGGAGTCATTGGGAGATGCGAGTCGATCCTCGGCTTCTCCCATGTCGGGACGCACCAAGCCGCCGCAGGCGACCCCGTCGTGCTTGAGCGCCCTCTCATCAGATGCCGCCATCTCCCAAGCGCGTACCGCGGATCCGGCTTCGCCGGTCCGCTGGTGCGGCCCCCTCGGGGGGCGGCCGAAGGCCGTAGGGGGGGTCGTCATTTCGTGCCAAACATCCGGTCGCCCGCATCACCCAGGCCCGGCACGATGTAGCCGTGGTCGTTGAGCCGCTCGTCCAGCGCGGCGGTGAGGATGGGCACGTCCGGGTGATGGCGGGCTATGTTGGCCACGCCTTCGGGTGCGGCCAGCAGGCACACGAGCTTGAGCGTCTGCACGCGGCGCTCCTTGAGCCGCCCCAGCGCCGCGGCAGCCGAGTTGCCGGTGGCCAGCATCGGGTCCACCACGATGACATCGCGCTCGGCGATGTCGTCGGGAACCTTGAAGTAGTACTCCACCGGCTCCAGCGTCTCCGGGTCGCGGTACAGGCCGATGTGGCCCACGCGGGCCGAGGGCAGCAGCTCGAGCATGCCGTCGAGCATGCCGTTGCCCGCGCGCAGGATGGAGACCACGCACAGCTTCTTGCCGCTGATCACCGGCGAGCGCATGGCAGTGACCGGCGTGGTGATGTCGATCAGCTCGGTGGGCAGGTCGCGCGTGGCCTCGTAGGCCAGCATCTGCGTGGTCTCGCGCAGCAGGCGGCGGAAGTTCTCGGTGGTGGTCTCGGCACTGCGCAGGTAGGTGAGCTTGTGCTGCACCAGCGGGTGGCGCACCACGGTGAGCTGCGGGAAGTCGGCGGTCATGGCGTCGCTCCTTTTCCTTCGGGTCACGGCCTTCAGAACACGGTGCCGTCGCTGGCGAGGGCAAACGGCGGCCCACCGCCCGCGCGGCGCTCGGCCGCGATGCGCCGGCCGGCCGCCCAGGTGCCGCCCTCCAGCACGCAGGCCAGCGGGAAGCCGTCCGCCGACACGCCCAGCCGGGCGCGCACCGCATCGGCCAGCGCATCGAGTGCGGCCACCGTCACGCCGCGCCACTCCACCACGGCCGGCTCGTCCACCGTGTGCACGGCCTGCAGCCAGGCCTCGTCGCGCGGCATGAGCAGGCCCAGGTCGATCAGCAGGCCGCCGTTGCGGTACTCCGGCAGGCCGGTCAGCGCATCCAGCCCGGTGAGGGTCAGGCCGCCATCGGCCAGCGGCTCCAGCAGCGAGTAGGTGAGCCACTGCGACAGCTTGTGCAGCGGCAGCCAGCCGCCGGGCGCCAGCGCGCAGGGCCAGCAGTCGCCCAGCGGCACGCCGTCCAGCGCATGCCGGCTGGGCCAAGCCGGGCCGAGTGCGCGCAGCACCACGTCCAGCACCGTGGCCACGGGCAGGCGGCCGTGGTCGGCACGGGCCTTGAGCGCATCGAACAGGTGCCCCAGCCGCGCCTGTGTGCCGAAGACCGCCGGCGTGGCTGCCGCCACCTGGCCCAGCCGCGCGATCAGCTGCGCGCGGCCCTCCAGCCCGACCAGCGGATTGCCGGCCTGCACCTGGAACGCGCGGGCCAGCGTGGCCGCATCCAGCCGCATCAGCGCCGCCGCATCGCTGCGCAGCGGCCGAGCCGGGTCGGCGGACAAGGCGCCGGAGGTGAACAGCGCCAGGCTGGCCACGCCCAGCCCTTCGGAGCGGGCCAGCACCTGGCCGGTGGCGGCGTCGTGATAGCGCCAGTCCGGCCCCGCGCCCGCGTCCAGCAGCACGCTGGGGATGACCAGGTCGATGCGCATGCGCGCGCGCTCCTCGCACGCGGCCTCGCTGCTCAGCCCGGCCTGCTCGATGAGCGCGGCCATGCGGTCCACGCCGCCCGCCTCGAAGTGCCGCCAGCGCGCATGGAAGCGCACGCGCAGATCGGGATGGCGCTCGCGGATCACGCCGGCCACGTAGTCGGCCGCGGCCTCCAGGCGCTGTGGCCGCCATTGCCAGTGCGCCGACCCGCCGGCCTGCACCGCGGCCAGCACGGCGTGTGAGAGCCGGCGCACGGCCTGGGCCGAGAGCAGCGCCTCGGCCGCATGGCCGGGCGGCACCGGCGTGTGCCAGCCGGCGTCAGGCGACGGTTGATCGAGCACGGCGGCCATCGTTGCTCCTGAAATGTCCTCAGGCCTCCAGCGCGCGGCCCTTGGCCACGGCCAGCTCCGCGGCATCGGGCACCCAGGTGCTGAAGTAGCCGGCGGCCTTTTTGGCATCCATCTCCACGCGCGCATCGGCAGGGATGAGCTCATCGGGGATGGGCACGCGCTCCACCACCTCGATGCCCTGCGCGGTGAGCGCGCCGTGCTTCATGTCGCTCATCGACGCCCAGCGGTCGATGCGGCGGATGCCCAGCCAGTGGAAGACATCGGGCATCAGCTCCTGGAAGCGCATGTCCTGCACGCCGGCCACGCATTCGGTGCGCTGGAAGTAGGTGGCCGCGCGGTCGCCGCCGGGCTGGCGCTTGCGCGCGTTGTAGACCAGGAACTTGGTCACCTCGCCCAGGGCGCGGCCCTCCTTGCGGTTGTAGACCACCAGGCCTACGCCGCCTTGCTGCGCCATCTCGATGCACACCTCGATGCCGTGCGCCAGGTAGGGGCGGCAGGTGCAGATGTCCGAGCCGAAGACGTCCGAGCCGTTGCATTCGTCATGCAGCCGGCAGGCCACGCGGGTGTCGGGCCGGCCCAGCCTGGCCACGTCGCCGAAGAAGTAGAGCGTCATGCCGCCGATGGGCGGCAGGAAGACCTTGAGGTCCGGCCGCGTGACCAGCTCCGGGAACATGCCGCCGGTCTGCTCGAAGAGGCCCCGGCGCAGGGCGCTTTCCTTGATGCCGAAGCGCTCGGCGATGCCGGGCAGCCACCACACCGGGTCCACCGCGGCCTTGGTCACCTTGACGTCGCCGCTGGCGTCCAGGATGTCGCCGTCGGGCGTGAGCCGCCCGGCCTCGATGGCCTGGCGCAGCTCGGGCATGTTGATGTGGGCCCGCGTCACCGCGATGGTGGGGCGGATGTCGGCGCCGGCGGCGATGCGGCCCGCAAACACATCGGCCACCAGATGGCCCCAGGGGTCGAGCGAGACGATGCGGCCCGGCTCGGCCCACTGCGCATGCGGGCCGATGTCGGCCGCGGGCGCGGTGTCGGTGAGATCCGGCCGGTGCTCGCGCTTGAGCGAGCCCGCAGCCACCGCCAGCGCGCGGTAGACGGCATAGGCACCGGCATGGGTGCCGATGGCATTGCGCTGAGCCGCATCCGTCAGGCTGGCGATGACCGGCCCGCGCTCGGCCGCCGTGGCCGCACCCCAGCGGATGGCCGGCGCGGCCGCCTCGTCACCGGGCCGCGGCGCCGGATGGGACGTGAGGACGATGTGGCTGGGCATGGCGCCTCCTGGCAAACCGCTGCGGATCCTGACCGGATGGTCAGGTTTGGCAGCAGGCTACGCAAGAGCGGTGCCAGCGACAGTGGGCGCGGTATGCACCGAAGGCGAGCGGCTGGGTAGCTAGGTGCTGGGCAGATGCGAAGGCTGGAGCGCGACGGGCGGGCCGGGCGACCGCCTCCGTTCATGCCAGGGCACAGAGGCCCTGGCGCTCGCCAGGCCCAGGCAGTCCACTGGGACTGCCTGTGTCCGGGCTCTCTCCCCCGCGCGCTGCCCTGGCGGGCAGCCCGCTCCTCCTTTACTTCACTGCGGCGGTCACCCGGCCCACCCGTCAGTCCACCGGACATTGCCTGTGAAAGCAAGGTGTCGATCTACGCGCCCCGCCCCCGCAGCATCGCCTCGAACTCCTCGGCCGGCACCGGGCGGCCGAAGTGGTAGCCCTGGGCCTCGTCGCAGCCGTGCTGCAGCAGGCAGGCCGCCTGCTCGGCCGTCTCCACGCCTTCGGCCGTGACCTGCAGGCCCAGCGACTGGGCCAGCACGATGATGGTGGAGGCGATGACGCGGTCGTCGCCTTCGTCCTGCACGCCGGCGACGAAGCTGCGGTCCACCTTCAGGCGGTGCAGCGGGAAGGCCTTGAGGTAGGCAAGCGACGAGTAGCCCGTGCCGAAGTCGTCCACCGCGGTGCGCGCGCCCAGGCTCTTCAGTTCGCGCAGCAGGCCGGCGGACTGCGCGGTGTCCTGCATCAGCGCGGTCTCGGTGATCTCCAGCTCCAGCAGCTCGGCCGGCCAGCCGGTGTCGGCCAGCGCCTGGCGCACGCGGCGCGGGAAGGCGGCGTCGCTGAGCTGCCGGGCCGACACGTTGACGGCCACCTGCAGCCGCGGCAGGCCGGCCGCGGCCCAGGCGCGGGCCTGGCAGCAGGCCTGGCGCAGCACCCATTCGCCGATGGGCACGATCAGGCCGGTCTCCTCGGCGATGGGGATGAACACGTCCGGGCCGATGGGCCCGCGCGTGGGGTGGCGCCAGCGCAGCAGGGCTTCGAAGCCGGTGAGGGCGCCGTCAGCCAGGCGCACGCGCGGCTGGTAGTGCAGCGACAGCTCGCCGCGCTCCAGCGCATGGTGCAGGTCGCGCTCCAGGTCCACCCGCTCGCGCATGCGCTCGTTCATCTCGGGCTGATAGAAGCACCAGGCGTTGCGCCCGCTGGCCTTGGCCCGGTACATGGCCAGGTCGGCATGGCGCAGCAGCTCCTCGGCAGCCTGGCCGTCGTGCGGGAACAGCGTGATGCCGATGCTGGCGCCCACCAGCATCTCGTGGCCGTCGATGCACACCGGTTTGAGCAGCAGGTCCAGCAGCTTGCGGGCCACGATGTTGGCGTCGCCGCTGTGCGCCATGTCGGCCAGCACCACGGCGAACTCGTCGCCGCCCATGCGCGCCAGCAGGTCCGACTCGCGCAGCGCGCCGCGCAGCCGGGCGGCGATCTCGCACAGCAGCCGGTCGCCCATCTCGTGGCCCAGCGTGTCGTTGGTCTTCTTGAAGTGGTCCAGGTCGATGAACATGACCGCCAACTGCTGCTGCTGGCGGCGCGCGTGGGCCAGCATCTGCCCCATGCGCTCGGTGAAGTGGCGGCGGTTGGCCAGGCCGGTCAGCGCGTCGTGCGCCGCCTGCTGCAGCAGGCTCTCCTCCAGCGCGCGGCGGCGGCTCACGTCGCGCACGATGCACAGCGTGGTGTCGATGTGCGGCGCCCTCTGCGGCACCAGGGCCACCTCGATCGGGAAGGTGCTGCCGTCGCGGCGGCGCGCCCTGAGCCACTGGCCTTCGGCCATGTCGCGGCGGTGCGGTGCGGCGGCAAAGCCCTGGCGCAGGCCGACATGGCGGCCGCGGACGGCCTCGGGCAGCAGTGCCTCCACGGCCTGGCCCAGCAGCTCGGGCAGCGGCCAGCCGAACATGGCGCTGGCCTGCGCATTGGCATGGCGGATGACGCCGCCCGCGTCCACCACCAGCAGGCCGTCGGGCGAGCTGTCGAAGAGCTGCTGGTAGTGCGCATGGCTTTGCGCGGCATCGCGGCGGGACTCGGCCACGCGGCGATAGGGCTGGTGCACGCCCTCGCGGAACAGCGCGTGATAGACGAGCCACAGCGAGGCCACCTTGTAGAGGTGGCCCACCAGCACCATGCGGTCGAAGGGCGCCTGGTCGCGCGCGAAGGCGATCTGCGCGGCGAACATCACCATCGCGCCGGTGGCCAGCATGCCGTAGGAGTGCAGGCTGCGGCCGCGTGCGCGGCGCGCCAGCAGCAGCGCGGCCAGCACGAATGCGGCAGCCAGCAGCTCGTGCCCCGCTCGCGCACGGCGTCGATGCGGCCCGAGGACCACAGGCCCAGCTGCCACTGGCGCGGGCCGACCACCTGCAGCGCCACCGCGGCCACCCACAGCGCCGCCGCGACCATCGCCACGAGGAACCAGCGGTGGCGATGGTGGAAGCCCGCCGGCAGCAGCCCCGCGGCGCACAGTGCCAGCGCGGTCAGCGCCTGCCCGCCCCAGACCGCCGCCAGCGACGAGCCGCCGGTGGTGATGAGCTCGCGCCCCGGCATGCCGGGGAAGACCATCAGGTGCAGCACGTTGAGGACCGACACCCCCAGGAAGCCGGCGCCGGCCACCACCAGGTTGGTCGGCTGCCCCCAGCGGCGCGTGTTCCAGGTCAGGAAGAAGACCATCAGCGTCATCGCCGTGGCGGCCACCTCTGCCAGGGTGTGCAGCTGCAAGGTCCACAGCGGCTCGACCGGGGCATCCAGCCAGTCCTTGAGCAGCCCGATGGGCAGCACCAGCACCAGGCCCAGCGCCGCCAGCTCCAGCAGCGCCGCCGGCAGCGCGCCCAGCCGCAGGAGCAGGCGCCGGTGCACGTGCCGGGCGGCCGCGCCGGCAAGGAGCGCAGCCGCCGAAGGGGCGTACCGGGGCATGGGAGCGGTCATGGGCAAGGGGCTGCGATGGCCGCAACGCAGCGCGCTGTTCTTCAGTGCAGCTCGGACATCGGATGCACGGCCAGGGCAGGCCGACAGCGGCCAGCGAGTGTGCCACCCTGCCGCCGGCGCTGCGGTCCCGGCCAACGGATGGGCTGCCGCATTTGTCGCACCATGACCACGGCAGGACGGCATCCGCCCGGACGCTCCGGCGCCCGGCGCCCGGCGCCCGGCGTGGCATGTTCCACGGCGCAGGCGGCAAGACTGCTGCAGCGGCCGCAGCCGGGGCGCGGCGGCCCGCCCGGCTCCGGCTCCAAACCCGGCCCAGGCTCCGACCCCAGGCTCAGCGCGCGGGCGGGCAGGCGGCGAGCTGGTCGGCCAGCGCGGCGATCAGGTCGGGCTGGGCCACCACGCCCTGCAGCCGGCCGTCGCCATCGACCACCGGCAGCAGGTGCAGGCCGGCGTCTGACAGATGCGGCACCAGCTCGGCCAGCGCGGCGTCGGCGGCCACCGTGACGGCCGGCGAGGTCATGATCTCGCCCACCGTGGCCGGGCGCTGGCCGGCGCGCGGGCCGTGCACCGCCCGCTCGGCCCAGCCGGCGCGCAGCAGCAGGTCGCGCTGCGACACCACGCCCAGCACGCGGCCGGCCGCATCGACCACCGGCAGCGTGCTCAGCCGGTGGCGCATGAGCTGCTGCCAGGCCTGCTCGGCGCTGGCCTGCGGGCCGATGGTGACCACGTCGCGCGACATCAGCTGCGCGCAGCGCGGCAGGTCGCCGCGGCGGGCCAGGGCCTGCAGCTCGGCACGGCGGATCAGCGCCTGCAGGTCGTCCTGGGCGATGTCCACCACCTCGCCCTGGGCCTGCAGCGCCTGGCGCACGTCCTGCTCGGACACGCCCACGCGCCCGCTGGGCGAGGGATCGCGCGTGGCATGGCGCTGCGCCGGCGGCAGCGGGGCCGGGCCCTGCGCCGGGTGCGGATAGCGATGGCCGGTGAAGCGGTGCCACAGCACCGCGGCCAGCACCAGCAGCAGCGTGTTCAGGCCCACCGAGGTCCAGGCGAACGCATAGCCCTGCGTCTTGATCATCGGCGCGCCGATCACCGACAGCAGCGCCACCGCGCCGCCCGGCGGATGCAGGCAGCGCGCCGCATGCATGGCCGCGATCGCCCCGCCCACGGCCAGGGCCGCAGCCCAGACCGGGTCGCCGATCCAGCGCGCGCAGCTCACGCCCACCAGCGCCGCCAGCACATTGCCGCCGACCACCGGCCACGGCTGCGCCAGCGGGCTGGACGGCACCGCGAACAGCAGCACCGCCGACGCCCCCATCGGCGCGATGAGCAGCGGCCAGTGCGCGGCCGAGCCGAAGGCGCTGCGGCTGACCAGCCCGGTCACCAGCAGCCCGACAAAGGCCCCGGCCGCCCCGCGCAGCCGCTCGCGCGGGCGGACGGTGGGCGGCGGGGGGACGAGGCGGCGCAGGACGTGGAGCATGGTCATGGAAACGAAGCCGCCCGCGGCCAGCGGACAGGAGCGGGCCGGCGGGCGGGCGAAGGCCGCGATTATTCCGATGCCCCGCTGCCGCCGCTGCGCCGGGGGTTTGCCGGGCGCTGGCGCTGGAGCGGCGGGACATGTTCCCCTCCTGTCCGGAGCGTGTCTGGCCCGGCGTCTCGCCTGCATGAGACTCATGCGCGATCCGGATCAGCCAGGCCTAGAATCCGGATCAGCCAATCCCTTGATCCGATTCAGCCAGACATAAAATCCGAAATAGCCAAGCGCTCAATCCGAATCAGCCAAGAGCCGCGTCGCACCACCAGACCCCGACCAGCCCAGCCGAGTCCCAGCCCACGGCCCCGCCATGCCCGACCTGCTCCCCCGCTACGCCTGCGAACGCATCCGCCTGGCCCTGACCGACACGCCGGTGGTGCTGGTCAACGGCCCCCGCCAGTGTGGCAAGACCACGCTGGTGCGCAGCTTCGCGTCCGGCAGCCGGCCCTACTTCACGCTGGATGACGAGACCGTGCTGGCCGCCGCCCAGTCCGACCCCGTGGCCTTCCTGCGCGGCCTGGACGGGGCGGTGATCGACGAGGTGCAGCGCTCGCCCGCGCTGCTGCGCACGCTCAAGCTCACGGTGGACCAGGACCGCCGCCCCGGCCGCTTCCTGCTCACCGGCAGCGCCAACCTGCTGACCCTGCCCCAGGTGGCCGACAGCCTGGCCGGGCGCATGGAGGTGGTGCCGCTGCTGCCGCTGTCCGGAGCCGAGGTCATGGGCCAGCGGCCCGCCTTCCTGCGCCTGGCCTTCGACGGCCGCCTGCCCGCAGCCGCCAGCGGCTGGCAGGCGCAGGCCCTGGTCGATGCGGTGCTCACCGGCGGCTACCCGGAGATGCGCTCGCGCACGCAGCCCGAGCGGCGGCGCGCCTGGGCCCGCGACTACGTCAACGGCATCGTGCAGCGCGACATCCGCGATCTGGCCGACGTCGGCCGGCTGGACCAGGTGCCCCGGCTGCTGCGCGCCCTGGCCGCCCATGCCGGGCAGCTGACCAATTTCTCGCAGCTCGGCGGACAGCTGGGCCTGGACGACAAGACCTGCCGGCGCTACGCGGGCCTGCTGGAGCAGGTCTTCCTGGTGCGCCGGCTGGAGCCCTGGCACCGCAGCGACCTGAAGCGCCTGGTCAAGACGCCCAAGCTGCACTTCGTCGACTCCGGCCTGCTGGCTGCGCTGCAGGGCGTCACGCACGAGCGGCTCGCGCAGGACCGCACGCGCTTCGGAGCCCTGCTGGAAACCTTCGTCTTTGCGGAGCTGCTCAAGCAGGCCGGCTGGGAGACCGACCCGCCCCGCCCGTCCTTCTTCCGCACCCGCGACGGCGATGAGGTGGACGTGGTGCTGGAGCGCGACGACGGCAGCATGGTCGCCGTCGAGGTCAAGGCCGCGGCCACCGTGACCGCAGCCGACTTCAAGGGCCTGCAGATGCTGGCCCAGGCCGCGGGCGATGCCCTGGCGCTGGGCGTGGTGCTGTACGACGGCGACAAGGCACTGCCCTTCGGCGACCGCCTGTGGGCCGCGCCGATGGGTGCGCTGTTCGCGGCCGACACCGGCCGGCCGGCCTGAAGGGGCGTGCGCCCCACCATCGTGATCACCATCGTGATCACCAGCGCGATGACGATCGCAACCCGGCCCGGGATCAGGCCCGGCGCCGGGCCCTGCCCTAGCCGAACAGATCCCGCCTGAGCTTGCCGCTGGCGGCCCAGTCCTGCAGGCGCGCCTGGGCGGCCTGGGCGCTGAGGCCGGCGTGGCGCTGCAGCAGCTCCTGCAGGGCCGGGTCCAGCGTGCGGCCCAGGGTGGAGGCGCGGCCGCAGACGGAGAGCACGGCGTCGCGCTCGATCAGCCAGCGGGCCAGCTCGGCGCCGTGCTCGCGCAGCAGGTCCTGCACGTAGCGCTGCGCGCCGCCGTCGCGCGAGAAGACCGCATCCAGCCGGCCGAGCACGCCGCTGGCCAGCCAGGCCTGCAGGCGCTCGCGGTGGAAGAAGTCGCCACCCTGGCGACGGTTGCCAAAGCGCAGCCAGGTCGGCGTCGCCGCGCCGCGTGCCTGCACCTCGGCCAGGAAGCCGGTGAAGGGCGCGATGCCGCAGCCGGTGGCCAGCATGATCACCGGCCGCGCGGGGTCGTCGGGCAGGTTGAAGCCCGGATGGCGGCGCAGCGCGCCCTGCACGGCCGCCCCCACCGGCAGCGTGCGGCACAGCGGGCCGGACATGGCTCCCAGATGCTCATGGCCCTGCTCGTCGCGCCAGCTGGCCAGGCCCACGGTCAGCTCGATGCGCCGGGGGTCCACCTGCGCGCTGGAGCCGATGGAATACGCCCGCTGCGCCTGCCCGGGGCCGGGGCTGAGCAGCAGCAGGTCACCGGCGCGGAAGTCCAGCGGCCGGCTGCTGCGCCACACCAGCTGGCAGGCCTCGGCCGTGTCGGCGTCGGCCGGGTCGTTGAGCTGCCGGCGCTCGGCCAGCGTCAGCTCCACCGCCTCGTCGCCCGCCGGGGCGGGCGCATCGCCCAGGCGCAGGCCGGCCGTGGCCAGCAGCGCCTGCAGGTCGGCCAGCCACTGCTGCCACGTGGCCTGGGGCGGGCCATCGGCACGGGCCAGCGGCAGCACCTCGGCGGCGCCGGCATCGATGAGCGCCTGGCGCAGCAGCTCGGCCCCGGCGCAGAAGCGCGCATGGCGCGAGTCGCCCAGGCCCAGCATCGCGAAGCGCAGCCCGCCCAGCGCACCGGGCGCCAGCTTGCGCACGAAGCCCTGCGCCGGATCGGGCAGCTGGCCCTCGCCGGCGGTGGACACGATGAACAGCAGCGGACGCGCCTGGGGCGTGCGGTCCAGCCGCGCCGGGTCGAGCACCGCCACCGAGGCCGCCTGCGCCGGCGAGCCGCCCGCGCGCAGCCGCGCCGCCGTGGCCTGGGCCAGCGCCGCGGCGGTGCCGGTCTGCGAGGCATGGGCGACGATCCATCCGGCCGAGGCATCCGGCGCCGGACCGCGGGCGCGCAGCCGCCGTGCGCCCCAGGACCACAGCCCGGTGCCGGTCACGCCGATCAGCGCCAGCGCGCCGATGAAGTTGAGCGCACCCGAGGCCGCGCCGCCCCAGTTGCCCACGTGCAGCGAGCGCACCAGGTAATCCGTGGGCCGCATGGGCTGCGCACCCTGCGCGCCGACCTGCCAGGTGACCACACCGGCGGCCGAGCGCAGCTCCACGCGCACCGCCGCGCCGCGCCACACGCGCGCCGAGCGCAGGCCGGATGCATCGGTGCGCTGCGCCACCTGCTCGATGGCCCGGGCCACCGCCGGCGGCTGCCCCTGCGGCGGGCGCGCCGCGCCCACGTGCAGCGTCATCAGCACGGCGGTCAGCGGCAGGCCGGCGACCAGCGGCAGCGCGCCCCAGCCCAGGCCCAGGTGCCAGCCCAGCGCCGTGCGGTTCAGCCGCGGCCAGGCCAGCAGCAGGCCGACCAGCACCAGTGCGGCCATCGCATAGGCCGCGGCCTCGACCACGATGCCGGCGCCGATGAAAAGCGTGCGGTGCAGCTGCCGGGCGACGGCGAACACGTCCGTGCCGGTGGGCGGCAGGGCCGCGCGCCGGCCACTGGCGATGTCCCAGGCCGCGGCCGGCTGGCCGCGCTTGCCGACCACCGCCGTGCGGCCATCGGCCGAGACGCTCACGTCCGCACGGCCCGA
Source organism: Burkholderiales bacterium (assembly GCA_016219375.1). GTDB lineage: Bacteria > Pseudomonadota > Gammaproteobacteria > Burkholderiales > Burkholderiaceae_C > Aquabacterium. Next base: position 85,372 of record JACRNC010000005.1, on the reverse strand, counting down.
CGGATCGACGCGGTCCAGCAGCCGCACCAGGGCCGCGGCATCGGTCGGGCCGGTGACGCCGCGCGCCGGCGCCAGGCCATCGGCCACCGGCTCCAGCGCCAGCACCGCGGCCGACAGCAGGATGAGGATGAAGACGGGCGCGAGGACCAGCGCCGTCCAGCGGTGCAGCCGCGCGAGCTGCGGCTTGAGAGCAGACCAGGACATGACGGGCAACAGTGCAGGGAATGCGGGGAACACGGGCACCTTAGCCCCGCATCGCGCCGCGCCGCTTAACGGCCGGTGAACATCCGGTGAAGAAGCGTGCGGCCGGCCGCCTGAGCGCGCCGCGCTTGATCTGCGTCAGACGCGAGAGCCCCGCTGCGGACCACGGGCACGCCGCAAACGCCTGCCCGCCGTGACGGCAAGGCAAGCCGCAGCCCGGCCCCTACTTCAGGCCCAGCCGCCGCGCCAGCTTGTGCAGGTTGCTCGGGTCCACGTCCAGGCGGCGGGCGGCCTGGGTCCAGTTGCCGTGGCAGGCGGCCAGCGCCTGCTCGATGGCCCGGCGCTGGCAGGCGTCCACCTGGTCGCGCAGCGCCGACGGCCCGTCGGTGTCCGCGGCCTGGGCGTGCTCGGAGCCGGCCGCGGCACCGCTGGCCCATGCAGCCGGGGCGCCGCCCGCAGAGCCGCCGACCAAGCCCGAAGCCGCCCCGCCCTCCCCCGACCAGGCCGGCGGCGCGCCTGCCGCATCCAGCCCCTCCAGGTCCAGCAGCTCCGCGCCCAGGGTGACGATGTCGGTGCGCTGCGCGCCGCGGCTGACGGCCTTGAGCGCGGCGCGGCTGATCACGTGCTCCAGCTCGCGCACGTTGCCCGGCCAGGGATAGCGGGTCAGCGCGCGCTGGGCGTCGGGCGACAGGCGCAGGCTGCGCAGGCCCAGGCGGGCGCGGTTGAGCTCCAGGAAGCGGCCGGCCAGCAGCAGCACGTCGCTGCCGCGCTCGCGCAGCGGCGGGATGGGCACGGGGTAGACCGACAGCCGGTGGTACAGGTCGGCGCGGAAGGCGCCTTCGCGCACGCGCTCGCGCAGGTCGCGGTTGGTCGCGGCGATCAGGCGCACGTCCACGCGGCGCGGGCGGTCGGCGCCCAGGCGCTGGATCTCGCCGTTCTGCAGCGCGCGCAGCAGCTTGGCCTGCACCGGCAGCGGCAGCTCACCCACTTCGTCGAGGAACAGCGTGCCGCCGTCGGCCGCCTCGAAGCGCCCGGCGCGGTCGGTGGTGGCACCGGAGAAGGCGCCGCGCACGTGGCCGAAGAGCTCGCTCTCGGCCAGCGACTCGGGCAGCGCGGCGCAGTTGACGTGGATGAGCGGGCGGGCGCTGCGGCGCGACTGGCGGTGCAGCCGGCGGGCGAACAGCTCCTTGCCCACGCCCGTCTCGCCCAGCAGCAGCACGGGCAGCTCGGAGTCGGCCACCACGTCGAGCTCGTGCAGCAGGTGCTCGATGACCGGGCTGTGGCCGACGATCTCGCCGTCCGCCCCGGCCGCTGCGGCCACGGGGGGCTGGGGCTCGGCCACGCGGGCGATGCGCAGGGCCTGCACCTCGTGCTCCAGCCGGGCCACGCGCACCACGGCCTCCACCCAGGGCAGCAGGCGCTGCAGCTCGGCCTGGGCGCGGGCGTCGAAGGTGCCGGTGCGCAGGGCGTCAAACGTCAACGCGCCCCACAGCCGGCCTTCCACGTACAGGCTCACGCCCATGCAGTCGTGCACCGGCAGCGGCTCGCCCACCAGGGTGTCGACCAGGCCGTCGTAGGGGTCGGGCAGGTGGCTGTCGCGGTCGAAGCAGGTCAGCTCGCGGCGCGAGAGGATGGCCGCCAGCCGCGGATGGTGGCTGACCAGGAAGCGCCGGCCCAGCGCCTCGCGCACCAGGCCGTCCACGGCCACCGGGCGCAGCATCTCGCCGTCCAGGCGCAGCAGGGCCACGGCCGCGCCGTGCAGGCGCTGGCGCAGCAGCCCCACCAGGCGCTGCAGGCGCACGGCCTGGGGCAGCTCGGCGGCCAGGTCGGCCAGCAGCGCGTCCAGGCCGGACGGCACGTCGGCGGCCGCCGCCCCGCCCGCCCCCACCGCCATCCGGGCTGCCACGGCGGCCGGCAGCGGCACGCGGGGCTCCTCCGTGACCGCCGCAGCGGCCCGGCTCATCGGGTGTTGTTCACCATGCATGGGGTGAGTTTGACCCGGCCACCTCAGGGTGATTCTGACCCAGCGCAATGCAAGTGCTTGATTTTTCACGGCCTGCGGCGTGGCCCAGGGTTTGCGCTGCACCGCGCGTCTACCCATGACGCACGACAACACCATGAACACACTCGAAACCCCACTGGGTGAGCTGGCCCGCAGCATCCCGGGAGCGACGCAGGTCTTCCACGAATACCGGCTCGACTTCTGCTGCGGCGGCAAGCACTCGCTGCGCGATGCCGCCGCCAAGCGCGGCGTCAACCCCCACGTCATCGCCGAGCGCCTGGCCACGCTGCAGGCGATGGCCCAGCCCGACGAGCAGGACTGGCGATCGGCGTCCACCGACGAGCTGATCGAGCACATCCTGCAGCGCTACCACGCCGTCCACCGCGAGCAGCTGCCCGAGCTGATCCGCCTGGCCGCCCGCGTGGAGCAGGTCCACGGCGACCGCCCCGAATGCCCGCGCGGCCTGGCCGCGCTGCTGGTGCAGATGGCCGACGAGCTGGAGTCGCACATGGTGCGCGAGGAGGAGATCCTCTTCCCCATCCTGCGCGAGTCCGGCACCGCGCCGGCCCTGGGCCCGATCGCGGTGATGCGTGCCGAGCACGACGGCCACGGCGAGTCCCTGCAGCACCTGGAGGCGCTGACCAACGACATCACCCTGCCGCGCGGCGCCTGCAACACCTGGCGCGCGCTCTACCTGGGCCTGGCCACGCTGCGCGACGACCTGATGCAGCACATCCACCTGGAGAACAACATCCTGTTCGACGGGCTCACGCAACAAGATTTCCCACAACAACTGGAGGCCCTTCATGGGTGAGTACCGCAAGCTCTGGTTCCTGCTGATCGGCGTGCTCGCCGCCACGTTCGCCCTGCTGGGCTACTTCGGCGTCGAGGTCTATCGCAGCGCACCGCCCATCCCCACCGTCGTCACCACCGACGGGCAGACGCTCTACACGCAAGACGACATCCTCGACGGCCAGACCGCCTGGCAATCGGTGGGTGGCATGCAGCTCGGCTCCATCTGGGGCCACGGTGCCTACCAGGCGCCGGACTGGACGGCCGACTGGCTGCACCGCGAGCTGACCACCTGGCTCGACCTGGCTGCCGAGAAGGCCCACGGCAAGCCCTATGCGCAGCTCGGCGTCGAGGAAAAGGCCGCCCTGCAGGCGCGCATGAAGGCCGAATACCGCACCAACACCGGCACCAACACCGGCCGGGGCGTCGGCTACGACAAGGAGACCAACACCGCCACGGTCTCGCCGCTGCGTGCCGAAGCCATCCGCCGCACCGCGGCCTACTACGACAAGCTGTTCTCCGACGACGCCTCGCTGCACACTAGCCGCGAGCACTTCGCCATGAAGGAGAACACGCTGCCCAGCGCCGAGCGCCGGGCCAAGCTGGCCGGCTTCTTCTTCTGGACCTCGTGGGCCGCGTCCACCGAGCGGCCGGGCAAGGTGGCCACCTACACCAACAACTGGCCGCACGAGCCGCTGATCGACAACCACCCGACGGCCGAGAACATCGTCTGGTCGATCGCCAGCGTGGTGCTGCTGATCGCCGGCGTCGGCTTCCTGGTGTGGGGCTGGTCCTTCCTGTCCAGGCACGACGAGGCCGAGCCCGCCGCGCCGGCACAGGACCCGCTGACCCGCTTCGCGCTCACCCCGTCGCAGCGCGCGCTGGGCAAGTACCTGTTCATCATCGTCGCGCTGTTCAGCGTGCAGGTGCTGCTGGGCGGCTTTACGGCGCACTACACGGTCGAGGGCCAGACCTTCTACGGCATGGACCTCTCCAAGTGGCTGCCGTATTCGCTGGCCCGCACCTGGCACATCCAGGCCGCGCTGTTCTGGATCGCCACCGGCTTCCTGGCCGCCGGCCTGTTCCTCGCGCCGCTGCTCAACGGCGGCAAGGACCCGGCCTACCAGAAGCTCGGCGTGGACGTGCTCTTCTGGGCGCTGATCGTGGTGGTGGTCGGCTCGTTCGCCGGCCAGTTCCTGGCCATCGCGCAGATCCTGCCGCCGCACCTGAACTTCTGGCTGGGCCACCAGGGCTATGAATACGTGGACCTGGGCCGCCTGTGGCAGATCGGCAAATTCGCCGGCGTGGCCTTCTGGCTGGTGCTGATGCTGCGCGGCGTGCTGCCGGCGCTGCGCCAGCCCGCGGGCGACAAGAACCTGCTGGCGCTGTTCAGCGCCTCGGTGATCGCCATCGGCCTGTTCTACGCCGCCGGCTTTGGCTACGGCGAGCGCACCAGCCTGTCGGTGATGGAGTACTGGCGCTGGTGGGTGGTCCACCTCTGGGTGGAGGGCTTCTTCGAGGTCTTCGCCACCACGGCCCTGGCCTTCATCTTCTGCACGATGGGTCTGGTGTCGCAACGCATGGCCACCACGGCCAGCCTGGCCTCGGCCTCGCTCTTCATGCTGGGCGGCGTGCCGGGCACCTTCCACCACCTCTACTTCGCCGGCACCACCACCCCGGTGATGGCCGTGGGCGCCACCTTCAGCGCGCTGGAAGTCGTGCCCCTGGTCGTGCTCGGCCATGAGGCCTGGGAACACTGGCGCCTGCAGCACCGCGCGGCCTGGATGGCGCAGCTCAAGTGGCCGCTGATGTGCTTCGTCGCCGTGGCCTTCTGGAACATGCTGGGCGCGGGCGTCTTCGGCTTCATGATCAACCCGCCGATCTCGCTGTACTACGTGCAGGGCCTCAACACCACGCCGGTGCATGCGCATGCCGCGCTGTTCGGGGTGTACGGCTTCCTGGCCCTGGGCTTCACGCTGCTGGTGCTGCGCTACATCCGCCCGCAGCTGGAGTTCAGCGAGCGGCTGATGACCATCGGCTTCTGGGGCCTGAACATCGGCCTGGTGCTGATGATCGCCACCAGCCTGCTGCCCATCGGGATCATCCAGTTCCATGCCGCGGCCACCGAGGGCCTGTGGTGGGCGCGCAGCGAGGAGTTCATGCAACAGCCGCTGCTGCAGAACCTGCGCTGGGTGCGCACCTTCGGCGACCTGGTGTTCATCGCCGGCGCGCTGTCGCTGAGCCTGCAGGTGGTGCTGGGCGTCTTCGGCGGTTCGCGCCGCGAGCTGGCCGCACCGGTCGGCGCCGTGGGTGCCACCGCACGCTGAGGCTGCAACGCTTCACACGTGAAGGAGACGCTATCGACCCCCTTCCTTGTTTGACTCCTCAGTAGGCAGCTTCGGTTGCCATCTTGGGGCGCAGCGCAGGCTGCGCCCCTTTTTTCATGGCGTCACCCGCGCCGGCGTGCCGCCCCGCCCACCACCGCCAGGCCGCCCAGCATCAGCGCCATCGCCGCCGGCTCGGGCACCGGCGCGGCGGTGAAGGACAGCGCCTTGAGCGCAAAGCCGTCGGTCACGCCGTTGCCCTCCACATAGAACTCCAGCGTGTTGAGGCCGGCGACGAAGCCGCTGCTGATCACCGTCTCCGGCCCGAAGCCGTAGGTGTCGCCACCGGGCCAGACGCCGTCCACCAGCGGCCCGCCGTTGAGCCGGTACTTCGGCGTCCAGGTGCCACGGTCGGCAAAGCCCTGTCCCGAGTCGTCGGCCGCCCACTGAAAGCGCAGCACCGCCGTGGCCGGGTCATGGCCGCTGAGGTCCAGCGTCTGGCGAAAGACGAAGAAGGTCCAGTCGCCGATGCCCCAGCCGTTGGTGCCGCTGGCGTTGTTGGCGATCCAGCCGATGCCGTCGGTCTGCCGGCCGCTGATGGCCACCGCCGGCGCAAAGCCGCTGCTCGGGAAGGACGAGAGCTGACCATCCACGCCAGGGCGGGCCACCGCGACCTGCCAGGCCGCCACGCCAGAGGTCGAAGCGAACGGCACATCCGCCGCCTGGGCGGCTGCGGTGAAGGCGGTCAGCGCGGCCCAGGCGGCAGCGCCACTGGCCCAGGACAGGCGACGAGAAGACAACAACGACATGCAAGTCTCTCCTGATTTGTTGAGGGGAACCTTCATGCTCCCGCCTCGGCCCGCCGGCCAGATGAAACCCGAGCGGGGCACTGCAGCATTGCCGTGCATCCAGGGGGGTGAGCGGGTGTCCGCACGTCGCACCCGCGCCACCGGCCCAGCGCGCGAGCCGCCAAGCGCCAGGGACAGCGGCTTGCCCTCAGGCGCTCAGGTCTGCAGCGGGCAGACCGCGACGCCGGCCTGCCGCAGCCGATCCGGCAGGCCCGGCCCGGACCACACCCGCCACTCCGCGGCCCGGGCATGGGCCAGCGCGTCCAGCGTGGGGGCCGCGTCTCGCACAATGGCGTCGCCCCCGGTCGCCGCGTCCCGCGGTACCGCCGGGTGGCACATCAGCACGTCACCGTCTTGCGCATCGCTCAGCCACCCCTGCAACTGCGCCGCATAGCGGGCCTCGTCCCCGTCGAAGCGGGCGATACCCAGCAGCCGGCGGCTGTGCGGCCAGCCGCGGGCCCGGGCCTCGCGCGCCAGGGCTGCACCGCCCAGTGCGCCGATCACCGCGGCTTTGCCGCCCGCATCCCGCCAGCGCGAGCGCGGCGGCAGCGACACGCGCAGCCACGGCCGCTGCGCAGCGGGGCCGTAGCGCGCCTGCAGCTCGGCCCACAGCGCGTCGCGCAGCTGCGGCAGCTGGTGCACATGCTGGTGGCCGTCCACATGCGCGGGCGGCCGGCCCAGGCCGTCCTCGAAGGCATCGAGCTGCGCGGCGATCTCGCGGCGCAGGGCGCGCACGTCCAGCCGCCGGGCCAACGCCAGGGCGATCAGCCGCGCCAGCGGCCGGCGCTGCGCGGCGTCCAGCGGGTGCTCGGTGAAGTCCAGGTGCAGGCCCACGTCCATGCGCGCGGCATCCAGGCCGCGCAGGTCCGCCAGCCCGCTGCGCCAGGCCGGCCCGCCCACCTGCGCGCTGGTGGCGCTGATGCGCCCGGCCGCAGCCAGGCGGCAGACGGCCTCGTTCACCGCGGTATCGGCGCCCCAGTCGTCCACGCAGACCACCAGCCGCCGCGGGCGGCCGGCGCCTGACGCGGGCTGGTCCTTCTTGCCATGACTCACTCCCCCGCCCGCCACCCCGCGCTGCGCCACGGCCTGCAGCTGGCCGCCTTCATCGCGGTGGGCTGCGCCGCCGCAGGCGTGCACCTGGGCGCGGTCCGGCTGCTGGTGGAGCATGGCGGGCTCGCCCCGCTGCGCGCCAACGTGTTGGGCTGGCTGCTGGCTTTCGTCGTGTCGTTCTCGGGGCATCGCAGTCTCACCTTCCGCGCGCAGCGCGCGCCGCTGCTGCGCTCGGCCGGACGGTTCTTCATCCTCTCGGCGGCCGGCTTCGCGGTCAACCAGGCCGCCTATGCGCTGCTGCTGCACACGAGTGACCTGCGCTATGACTGGGCGCTGGCCTGGGTGCTCATCGGCGTGGCCGTGCTGACCTTCATCCTCGGCCGCTTCTGGGCCTTCAAGGGGCAGGCGGCCGCGCCGTCGCCTTGACGGCGGGGGCGCGGGCGGGCGTGCCGGTGGGAGCAGACGACGACCCCGAAGACGGCACGCAGCCTGCCGGCCGCGCCACGCGCCAGAGCCTGACGCCGCCATGCTCGGCCGGGCTCAGGCCGGCCAGCAGCGGCAGGTGGCGCGCGGCATCGTCGCGGCGCGACAGCACCCAGCTCTGCGCATGGCTGCACAGCAGGCGCTGCGCGCCGGCCTCGTCCAGCAGCACGGCCGCCGCCTGCCCGGGCGCAAAGCGCGCGGCCTCGGCCAGCTCCTTGCGCCAGTCGTCGCGCGCCAGCGCCACGTCGGGCCGCCAGTCGCCCAGCACCGCCAGCGGCGGCTGCCGCCCGCTGTAGGAGCCAAAGTCGTAGAGATAGTTGTCGACGAACAGCACGCCGTCCTGCGGGCCGCCCTGCTCGCGCACCACGGCCGCGGCCTCGCGGCTGGACGGCCCGGGCGGGCGCAGGCCCAGCGCCACCGCCGCCGCCGCGCACAGCAGCGCGGCCACCGCCAGCGTCAGGCGCCCGGCAGCGGGCAGGCCGGCATCGCCATCGTCACCCTCGTCGCCCTCTCCGGCCCTGCGCCCGGCCAGCATCAGCAACGCCAACAGAGCGGCCAGCGGCGGCAGCGCCGGCAGCACATAGCCCACCAGCTTGGACTGCGGCAGGCTGAAGAACACCACGATCACCGCGGCCCACACCAGCAGCAGCCGCCGCAGCGATCGCTCGCCATCGTCCCCAGGGGCCAGCGCCTGCCGCACCGGCCGGCGCAGCAGCGCCAGTGCCCACAGCGTCCACGGCAAAGCGAGCAGCGCGATCGCCGCCGGGTAGAACCAAACCGGCATGGCGTTGTTGAAGCCGCCCTGGCTGAAGCGCTCCACATGCTGCACGACGAAGAACTCGTGCAGGAAGCCGGGGTGCCGCTGCGCCATCACCACGAACCACGGCGCGGCCACCGCGGCCAGCACGACCAGCCCCGGCACCGACACCAGCCGCAGCAGGCTCATCCAGCGCCGCTCCCAGGCCAGCCAAGCGACGATGACGGCGCCGGGCAGCACCACGCCGATCAGCCCCTTGGCCAGCACGCCGAGCCCGGCCATCGCATACGCGGCCCACAGCGCACGACGGTCGGGCCGGCCCGTCGCATCGGACAGCGCCGCGTGCGCGGCCAGCGCGATGCAGGCGCAGATGCAGCCGGCCACCAGCATGTCGGTGTTGGCGTACTGCGCGCCGAAGTAGAAGAAGGGCTGCGTCAGCAGCACCAGCAGCGCGGCCCGCGCCCAGCCCGGGCGATGCGCCGGCTGCCAGCGGCGCAGCAGCAGGAAGACGCTCCAGGCCGCCAGCCACGCGCCCAGCAGCGGCGCCGCGCGGCCGGCCCACGCCTGCGCGCCGAAGAGCCGCAGCGAGGCGGCCGTCACCCAATAGAAGAGCGGCGGCTTGTGGAAGAACGGCAGGCCGTCCAGCGTGGGCGTGGCCCAGTCGCCGCTGCGCGCCATCTCCCATGCGGCGCCGACATAGCGGCCCTCGTCGGGCAGCGACAGCGGCCGCAGGCCCGCGGCGGCGGCCAGCCAGGCCAGCACGGCCAGCGCCAGCACGGGCGTGAGCCGCATGAGCCGGCGGCTGCGCGCAGCCGGTGCCGCCGCGCTCACGCCTGCCGCGGCGGCGGCGCCCGCGCTCATCGGCCCTCGGCCGGCAGGCCGCGCCCGACCTCGCGCTTGACCACGTACAGCGGCCGGCCCTTGACCTCGTCGTAGATACGGCCGATGTACTCGCCCACCACGCCGATGGCCAGCATCTGCGCCCCACTGAACAGCATCACGCCGACGACGATGGTCGTCCAGCCACTGACCGGGTTGCCGTAGATCCAGTGCATCAGGGTCAGGTAGCCGCCGTAGAAGAAGGCCGGCAGCGCCAGCGCCATGCCGGCCACGCTGACCGCGCGCAGCGGCCACTTGGTGAAGGCAGTCAGCCCGTCGAGCGACAGCCGCATCAGCTGCCACAGGCTGTAGTGGCTCTCGCCGAAGGCCCGCTCATCGGGCTGGTAGGGCAAGGCCTCGGCCTGGAAGCCCACCCAGGCATACAGGCCCTTCATGAAGCGGTTGCGCTCGGGCAGCGCCAGCAGCGCATCGACCACCGCGCGGTCCATCAGCCGGAAGTCGCCCGCCCCGGCCGGCACCTCGAAGCGGTGGCCGCCGTTGAGCAGCCGGTAGAACCAGCGCGTGCCCAGGCGCTTGATGCGGCCCTCGTCGTCGCGGTGGCGGCGCACCGCATAGACCACGTCGGCGCCGGCCCGCCAGCGCGCGAGCATGGTCTCGATGAGCTTCGGCGGGTGCTGCACGTCCGCATCCAGCTGCACCACCACGTCGCCGCGCGCGGCCTGCAGGCCGGCACTGAGCGCCGCCTCCTTGCCGAAGTTGCGCGACAACTGCACCAGCCGCAGCGCCGGCTGCATGCGCGACCATTGCGCCATGCGCTCGGCCGTGTCGTCGGTGCTGCCGTCGTCCACCACGATGATCTCCCAGCGCTCCACCAGCCGCGACAGCGTCTGGGCCAGCAGCGGCAGCAGCAGGCCGAGGTTGCGTGCCTCGTTACGCCCCGGGACCACGCACGACACGGTCGGCACGCGGCCCTGGCGCAGGGGTGCATCCGGCACCCCACCGGCTGCGGCCCAGGCCGATGCGGCGGCGGGCCGGGTGACGGCGGCCAGGCCGGTCGGCCGGGTGTCGGCGCGGGGCGATGTGAGCATGGCGGGGCGCAGCTTGGGTGGGGTGGATCGGGCTTGCGAAGGGCGCAGCTCCGGCATGGGCAGGGTGCGGCGGCAGTCTGGAGGCGCAAGCTGAAGATCCACTTAAACCTGCGCCAGTCAGCGGTCAGCTGCGGCGGACCGCAGATGAGCGCATCGCCGCATCGCCGCATCGCCGGATCTCCGAACCGCCGAACCGGCCATGCCCGCCGTCCTGCGTGCCCATGCGGCCCCGCTCCACAATCGCATCCCAAGAGGTGCTCATGAGCAAGGCTTTCACCAAGGAGACCGACGGCGACGCGGACGACGATGACCTCGCCCTGCCCGCGCTGCCCGCCGGCGGCAAGAACTACATCACCCCCGAGGGCTACCGCCGCCTGCGGGCCGAGCTGCTGCAGCTGATCGACGAAGAGCGGCCCAAGGTGGTCGAGATCGTCTCCTGGGCCGCCTCCAACGGCGACCGCTCCGAGAACGGCGACTACCTCTACGGCAAGAAGCGCCTGCGCGAGATCGACCGCCGCATCCGCTTCCTGACCAAGCGCCTGGACATCGCCGAGGTGGCCGACCCGTCTGCGCATCACGGCAGCGACCAGGTCTTCTTCGGCGCCACCGTCACCTACGCCACCGCGCAGGGCGAGGAGCGCACCATCACCATCAAGGGCATCGACGAGGTGGACAACCTCAAGGGCGAAGTCAGCTGGGTCGCCCCCATCGCCCGCGCCCTGCTCAAGGCCCGCGAAGGCGACGAGGTGCAGCTGATGACCCCCGGCGGCCTGCAGACCCTGGAGGTGCTGGAGGTGCGCTACCCGCCGCCAGCCCAGGGCTGAGCCGGCTCGGCGACGTCGCAAGGCGCGGCGGCAGGCCAGCGCCGGGCCGTCCCAAGCTGGCCTGCAGTCCCCTCGGGGGACCGCCCGACGTACCCGGCGGCGAGGGGCTCACGTCCCGGCCAGCGCCGGGCCGTCCCAAGCTGGCCTGCAGTCCCCTCGGGGGACCGCCCGACGTACCCGCCGGGCGAGGGGCAGTCAGCCGTTCAGGGTTTGACGCGGGCGACCTTCAGCACCGCCGGCGCGCGCTTGAGCGCGCGCAGCACGTCGGCCAGGTGCTGGCGGTCCTTCACCGACAGCAGCAGCCGCAGCTCGGCCGTAGCGCCGGCGCGCTCATGGCCCATGTCGATGTGGGTGATGTCGGCCTCGGCCGCGCTCACCGCCTGCGCCACCTGGGCCAGCACGCCCTTGCCGTTGTCGACCAGCACCGAGACCGCGGTCTCGAAGCTGCGCGCCGGCTCGTCGGCCCACTCCACGTCGATCCAGCGCTCGGTGTCGCGCTCGAACAGCCGCCGCCCGACGCTGCATTCGGCCGTGTGCACCACCAGCCCCTCGCCACGGCCCAGGTAGCCGACGATGGCATCGCCCGGGATGGGCCGGCAGCAGGCGGCCAGCTGGATGGTCGCGCCCTGGTTGCCGTCGATCACCACCGTGCCCTGCGCCGGCATGTTGTCGTCGGCCACGAAGCGGCCGGCCGTCAGCGTCAGCGCATCCGGACGGGCGCCGGTCTCGGTCAGCAGCGCAGCCATGCGTTTGGCCACGATGCTGGCGATCTTGCGGCCCTGGCCCACGTCCACCAGCAGCTCGCGCCGCGTGCGGTTGCCGCTCCAGCGCAGCAGCGCCTGCCAGAGCTGGCCCTCCGGCCCACCGGCCTGCTCGTCTCCGCCGGGCAGCGTCAGCCCTTCGGCGCGCAGCGCCTTGCCCAGCAGCTTCTCGCCCAGCTCCAGAGACTCCTCCGCCTCCAGGTTCTTCAGGTAGTGACGGATCTTGGATCGCGCCCGGCCGGTGCGCACGAAGTTCAGCCACGCCGGATTCGGCCGCGCGCTGGGCGCACTGACGATCTCCACCACGTCGCCGCTGCGCAGCTCGGTGCGCAGCGCCACCGGCTCGCCGTTGACCTTGGCCGACACGCAGCGGTCGCCCACGTCGCTGTGGATGGCATAGGCGAAGTCCACCGGCGTCGCGCCCTTGGGCAGAGCCAGGATCTTGGACTTGGGCGTGAAGACGTAGATAGCATCCGGGAAGAGGTCGATCTTCAGGTGCTCCAGGAACTCCGCCGAGTCGCGCGTCTCCTGCTGGATGTCGATCAGCGACTGCAGCCACACCGCGCCCTGGCGCGTGCCGTCCGGCGGCAGCACGCCGTCCACGGTCTTGTACATCCAGTGCGCGGCAATGCCTTCTTCGGCCACCGCGTGCATGGTCTCGGTGCGGATCTGGAACTCCACCGCCGTGCCCAGCGGGTTGACCAGCGTGGTGTGCAGCGACTGGTAGCCGTTGGCCTTCGGTATCGCGATGTAGTCCTTGAAGCGCCCGGGCAGCGGCTTGTAGAGCTGGTGCAGCACGCCCAGGGCTAAATAGCACTCGGGCAGCGACTTCACCACCACGCGAAAGCCGAACAGATCGCTCACCTGCGCGAAGCTCAGGTGCTTCTCGCGCATCTTCTGGTAGATGCTGAAGATGGTCTTCTCGCGCCCGTAGACCTGGGCCGGCAGCTGCGAGTCCTGCAGCGCCTTCTCCACCTCCAGCCGCACGCGCTCGACGATGTCGCGCCGGTAGCCGCGCGCCTTGCGCACCGCCTTGGACAGCGCACCGTAGCGCCAGGGCTGCAGGTACTTGAAGCTCAGCTCCTGCAGCTCGCGGTAGATCTGGTTGAGGCCCAGCCGGTGGGCGATGGGCGCATAGATGTCCAGCGTCTCGCGCGCGATGCGGGCCCGCTTGTGCGCGGCCATCGCATCCATCGTGCGCATGTTGTGCAGCCGGTCGGCCAGCTTGACCAGGATGACGCGCACGTCGCGCGACATCGCCAGCAGCATCTTGCGGAAGGACTCGGCCTGCGACTCCTCCTTGGTCGAGAACTGCAGCTTGTCGAGCTTGGTCAGCCCGTCCACCAGCTCGGCCGTCGGCGCGCCGAAGCGCTCGATCAGCTCGACCTTGGTGACGCCGCAGTCCTCCATCGCGTCGTGCATCAGCGCGGCCATGATGGCCTGCGCGTCGAGCTTCCAGCCGGCGCACAGGCCGGCCACGGCGATGGGGTGGGTGATGTAGGGCTCGCCGCTGGCGCGGAACTGGCCCAGGTGCGCCTCGTCGGCGAAGCGGTAGGCCTCGCGCACGCGCTTGATGTCGGCCGCGTCGAGGTAGTCGAGCTTGTCCGTCAGCGCGGCAAAGGACGCCGCCGCGGCGTCACCGGCCGGGGCGGGAGCCGGCGCGGCGGCCGGATGGGTCTCGGGGCTCGCGGTAGTCGCGACGGGCGCAGGCATGGTCGTCACTGTAGCGCGAAGCCCTCAGCCGACCCAGGCGCGGGTGCTTGCCCAGGACACGGCGCCCGGCCCGGGTGGCACGAATGCGCATCCCACAAAGCACAAACCCCGCCGGCGGCGGGGTTTGCGGATGGAAGGTGCAGGCAGCGCCTCAGAGCGGCACCTTGCGCAGCATCTCCAGGCCCACGTGGCCGTCGGCGATCTCGCGCAGCGCGGTCACGCCGGCCTTGTTCTTGGTCTCGATCTTCGGCGCGTGGCCCTGGTTGAGCATGCGCGCGCGATAGGTCGCAGCCAGCACCAGCTGGAAGCGGTTGGGGATCTTGTTCAGGCAGTCTTCGACGGTGATGCGGGCCATGTGAAGGACTCCACGAAATGGAAAAGGGCTGAAATCAGGGCGGCGATCGGGGCGGATCTGAGCGGCCGATCACGGGCGGCACGGGCGGCAGACAGGCGGCCGCTGCAGGCAGGCTGGCGGCTCAGTCCAGCCCCAGCGCGCCGAACACCGCGGGCTTGCTGCGCCGCAGGGCGGCGTACTTCAGCCGCTGCGAGTGCACCACGGTCTTCAGATCGAAGAGCGCGGTCTCGAAAAGGGCGTTGATTATCACATAGTCGAAGTGCCGGGCCTGGGCCACCTCGCGCCGCGCATTGGCCATGCGGGTCTCGATCACGTCGGCGCTGTCCTCGCCTCGTCGGTGCAGGCGCTGCAGCAGTTCCTCGTAGCTGGGCGGCAGGATGAAGATGGTGATCGCGTTGGGGAACAGCGCCTTGATCTGCCGCGCGCCCTGCCAGTCGATCTCCAGCACCACGTCCTGCCCGGCGGCCATGCGCGCCTCGATGGCCGCGCGCGAGGTGCCGTAGAGGTTGCCGTGCACCTCGGCCCACTCGAAGAAGTCGCCGCGCTCGATCATGGCGCGGAACTCCGCCTCGCTGACGAACCAGTACTCGCGCCCGTTCTGCTCCTGCCCGCGCGGCGCGCGCGTGCTGTGCGAGATGGAGACGGTCAGGTGCGAGTCGAGTTCCAGCAGCGCCTTGACCAGGCTGGACTTGCCCGCCCCGCTGGGCGCGGCAACGACGAAAAGGTTTCCGGGATATTCCATAGGGCCCGCCGGCAGGCGCTCACTCGACGTTCTGCACCTGCTCGCGCATCTGCTCGATCAGGACTTTCATTTCGACCGAAACCTGGGTCAACTCAAGGGCGCCGGACTTCGATCCCAGCGTGTTGGCCTCGCGGTGCAGCTCCTGGATGAGGAAGTCCAGCCGCTTGCCGATCTCGCCGCCGGCCTTGAGCAGCCGGGTGATCTCGTCCAGGTGGGCGTTCAAGCGCGACAGCTCCTCATCGACATCCAGCCGCAGCGCGTGGGCCGCGGCCTCGGCCAGGGCACGCTCTTGCAGGGCCTCGGCCGGCACGCTGGCAGCGGCACCGGTGGCCTGCAGGGCCTCGTCCCAGCGCTGCAGGAAGCGCTCGCGCTGGCGCGCCACCACCTGCGGCACCAGCGGCGCCGCCTGGGCGGCCAGCCGGCGCAGGCCGTCGATGCGCTCCATCAGGATGCCCACCAGGCGCTCGCCCTCGCGCTGGCGCGCCTCGCGCAGCCCGCTGATGCAGCGGCGCGCGGCGTCCATCGCGGCCTCGTCCAGCCGCTCGGCAGGCGCCGCGCCGCGGCACCACTGCAGCGCCTCGTTGACCGTGAGCGGCCGGGATTGCGGCAGCCAGGTCTGTACCGTGGCCTCCAGGCGGGCCAGGGCATTGAGCTGCTCGGCCTGCGGCTGGGGCAGCTCGCCGGCGTCGGCGCGCTGGGTGCTCAGGCGCAGCTCGATCTTGCCGCGGCGGAAGGACTGGGTGAGCAGCTCGCGCAGGGCCGGCTCCAGGCCGCGCAGCTCGTCGGGCAGGCGAAACGCCAGGTCCAGGAAGCGGCTGTTGACCGAGCGCAGCTCGACGCCGACATGGGCCGCGGCCTTGCGCCCGAGCGGGCCGCTATGGCCGCCATCTTCCGGCTTTTGGGCCGCTTCTTCAGGGTTTTTCGCAGCACCGGCAAGGGCGCTGGCGAAACCGGTCATGCTGTAGACTGGCATGAAGCTTGTCGCCCCGCAAAACTTCAATTATGTCAAAGCCCAAGCCCGCCCCGCTTCCGGCGGGAACCGTGGTCGGCGGATACCAGGTGGTCCGCAAGCTGGCGGCCGGGGGTTTTGGCGTGGTCTATCTGGCCGAGGACCCGGAGCAGCGGCTGGTCGCCGTCAAGGAATACCTGCCGGCTTCGCTGGCCGAGCGCTCCGCCGGCGAGCTGATCCCGCGCGTCAAGCCCGAGAAGCAGCCGCTCTACCGCCTGGGCCTCAAGAGCTTCTTCGAGGAAGGCCGCTCGCTCGCGCAGATTTCGCACCCCAGCGTGGTGTCGGTGCTGAATTTCTTCCGCGAGAACGAAACCGTCTACATGGTGATGAATTACCTGCAGGGCGACACGCTGCAGGATTTCATCGTCACCGCGCGCGACCTCAAGCGCGACAAGGTGTTCCGCGAGTCCACCATCCGCAGCCTGTTCGACGAGATCCTGCGCGGCCTGCGCATCGTCCACCAGTACAAGATGCTGCATCTGGACATCAAGCCGGCCAACATCTTCATCACCAACGAGAACAAGGCGGTGCTGCTGGATGTCGGCGCGGCGCGCGAGGTGCTGTCCAAGGAGGGCAACTTCATCCGCCCGATGTACACGCCGGGCTTTGCCGCGCCGGAGATGTATCGCCGCGACGGCTCGCTGGGCCCGTGGACCGACATCTACGCCATCGGCGCGTGCATCTATGCCTGCATGCAGGGGTATCCCCCCAACGATGCGCCGCAGCGCATCGAAAAGGATAGGCTGAGCCTGTCGCTGTCGCGCCTGCGCAATGTCTACTCCGACAACCTGCTCGAAGTGACCGAGTGGTGCATGTCGCTGGACCCGCTGGCGCGGCCGCAAAGTGTCTTTGCGCTGCAGAAGGAGCTGGCGCGCGAGACCGAGCGGCGCTACACCAAGCTCAGCTTCAGCGAACGCCTGAAGCTGCAACTCGAAAACCTCAAGACGGGCACCAAGGTCTGATGAGATTCTCGGTCTACCAGGTCAGCCGCAAGGGCGGCCGCGAGAAGAACGAAGACCGCATGGGCTACTGCTACACGCGGGATTCGGGCCTGTTTGCCCTGGCCGACGGCATGGGCGGCCACCCCGAGGGCGAGATGGCCTCGCAGATCGCGCTGCAGACGCTGGCGGCGCTGTACCAGCGCGATGCCAAGCCGCAGCTCAAGGACCCGGTGCGCTTCCTGACCGAAGCCATCATGGCCGGCCACCACCAGCTGCTGCGCTATGCCAGCGAGCGCGGGCTGATCGACACGCCGCGCACCACCATCGTGGCCTGCGTGCTGCAAGGCAACACCGCCTACTGGGCGCACTGTGGCGATTCGCGCCTGTACTTCGTGCGCGGCGACAAGCTGATCGCCCGCACCCGCGACCACTCCTACTCGGAGCTGCAGGAGACGCTGGCCGCGGTGGTGCCGATCGGCGAGCGCTACAACCGCAACGTGCTCTTCACCTGCCTGGGCAGCCCGGGCAAGCCGGTGGTGGACACCTCCGGGCCGCTGGTGCTGCAGTCGGGCGACCGCGTGCTGCTGTGCTCCGACGGGCTGTGGAGCAGCGTGGACGACGACGTGATCACACACCACGTGGCCACGCGGTCGATCTCCGACTCGGTGCCCGAGCTGGTCGAGCAGGCGCTGCGCACGGCCGGCGCCAAGAGCGACAACGTCACCGTGCTGGCCGTGGAGTGGGAAGGCGCCGAAGACGAGAGCGCGCGCGGCATCTCCACGCAGACGCTGGGCGAGGAGGTCTTCGCGTCCACCATCCAGGCCAGCGTGGGCAGCGACCCGGGCCTGGAGCCGGACGACCTGGACGAGGCGGAGATCGAGCGGTCGATCCGCGAGATCAACGAAGCGATCCGGCGCTCGTCGCAGAAGAAGGGCTGAGCCCTTCTCCTCACATCACGGCGGATCGCCTCCAGCGGTCCGTTGCGCTCCCCGGCCTCGCAGGGCTCGGATCTTCACGCCGTCCAGCCAACGCGCGAGTCGGCACGCAGCCGCGGCGCTCCGTCCGCCGGCAAGGAAGACGACACGGCCTTGGGTCACAAGGGCGGCGCGCGAGAATCCGGGGCTTGTATCGAACCGGATCCGCTCCATGACCTCCTCCTCTCGCCCCCACGGCCGCGCGGCCGATGCGCTGCGCCCTGTCACCATCACCCGCGGCTACACCAAGCATGCCGAGGGCTCGGTGCTGATCGCCTTTGGCGACACCAAGGTGCTGTGCACCGCGTCGGTCGAGGAGAAGGTGCCGCCGCACAAGCGCGGCTCGGGCTCGGGCTGGGTGACGGCGGAATACGGAATGCTGCCGCGCTCCACGCACACGCGCAGCGACCGCGAGGCCGCGCGCGGCAAGCAGAGCGGGCGCACGCAGGAGATACAGCGCCTGATCGGGCGCTCGCTGCGCGCGGTGTTCGACCTGGATGCCCTGGGCGAGCGCAGCATCGTGCTGGACTGCGACGTGATCCAGGCCGATGGCGGCACGCGCACGGCGGCCATCACCGGGGCATTCGTGGCGGCGCGCGATGCGGTCACGTCGCTGATCGCCTCGGGCAAGCTCAGCGCCTCGCCGATCCGCGAGCACGTGGCGGCCATCAGCGTGGGCATCGTCGACGGCGAGCCGCGGCTGGATCTGGAATACGTGGAAGACGTGGCCTGCGACACCGACATGAACGTGGTGATGACCGGCGCCGGGCACTTCGTCGAGGTGCAGGGCACGGCAGAGGGCGTGGCCTTCACCCGCACCGAGATGGACCGGCTGCTGGCCCTGGCCGACAAGGGCATCCGCGAGCTGATCGAAGCCCAGCGCCGGGCGCTGGCCGAGTGAGGGCGGCGCAATGAACGGCGCCTTGCCCCACGACGGCAGCCAGGGCGTGGCCGCTGGCGCGCAGCCAGGGGCGCCGGGGGATCGGCGCTTGGTGCTGGCCTCCAACAACGCCAAGAAGCTCGTCGAGCTGCAGGCGCTGTTCACCCCGCTGGGCGTGACGCTCGTCCGCCAGGGCGACCTGGGCATCCCGGAGGCCGAGGAGCCGCACGCCACCTTCATCGAGAACGCGCTGGCCAAGGCGCGGCATGCGGCTGCGGCCAGCGGGCTGCCGGCGCTGGCCGATGACTCGGGCCTGTGCGTGGATGCGCTGGGCGGCGCGCCGGGGGTGCTGTCGGCGCGCTATGCGACGCTCTTCGGCCAGCCCAAGAGCGATGCCGACAACAACCGCGTGCTGCTGCAGCAGATGGCCGCGCAGGCGGATGCAGCGCAGCGCCGCGCGCGCTTCGTGTGCGCGCTGGTGGCGGTGAGATCGGCCGACGACCCGGAGCCGCTGATCGCCTTCGGCCGCTGGGACGGCGTGCTGCTGGCCGGGCTGCGCGGGGATGGCGGCTTCGGCTACGACCCGCTGCTCTACATCCCGGATGCCGGCTGCACGGTGGCCGAGATGCCGGCCGAGCAGAAGAACCGGGTCAGCCACCGCGCCCGCGCGGCGCAGCAACTGCTGGGCCTGCTGGACGAGGTGTGGGGCTGGCGGGTGGCCTGAAACGGTGCGCGCACGGGGCGCTGCCATGACCCTGCGCAGGCCGGGGCGCACATCGCAAGGCTGCATGGCCTACGGTGACGCACCCGGCCACCGCGGCCGCGCAACTGCATGGCCTGCCGGTGGCCGCCGCCTCAGCGGTTGAGCCACCAGATGCCCGCGTTCAGGCTCCAGGCGTAGAGCACCCACAGCAGGTAGGGCGCGAGCAGCCAGCCGGCCAGGCGATGCACGCGGCCGACGAAGACGGTGGCCAGCGCCACGGCGGCCACCAGCAGCGTGAGATCGGCCAGGGCCGGGCCGAGCAGGTGGGCGCCGAAGAAGAGCGGCGTCCACAGTGCGTTGAGCACCAGATGGATGGCCGTCCAGGTCAGCGCGGTGTTGCGCTGGCGGCGCTGGCCCACACCGCGCGGCCTCTGGCGCCAGACGAGCCAGGCGCTGACGGCGATCAGCAGGTAGAGCGTGATCCAGGCCGGCGCGAAGACCGCGCTGGGCGGCGTCCACGGCGGCTTGGCCAGCTGCGCATACCAGGCCCCTGGCGCAAACGCGGCTCCGGACAGGCCGGTGAGCTGCACGCCGATGATCCACACCAACAGGCTTGCCGCCGGATGCAGCGACTGCGCGCCCCGCGTGGGCATCGGCGTGGGCGGCACGCCACCCAGCGAAGCGGGCCGCGTGCCGCGCACGGTGGAGCGCGACGCGGAAGCCGGTTGGCGTCTGGAGGCCATCAATGCGAGCCGAAGTCGGCCAAGGTCCGAGCGGCCACGGCGGCCCCGCCCGCCTGGCGCGCGGCGCGCTCGTCCGGATGCCAGGCCGCCGGCTGCACGTCGGCCGCATCCTGCGCGGGCGGCTGATCGGCCAGGGTGAGCACCGTCGAGGGCGGCATGGACGGGGCGCCCTTGTAGCGCAGCTCGGCCAGCTGCAACGCGGCCCGGCGCGAGGCCTCGGCCGCGGCCTGGCAGCGGTCCCATTGCAGCGGGCGATCGGCGGCGCAGCGCTGCAGCGCACGCACATAGCCGTCGTGGATGCTGGCGCGGGCGCGCTGGTGGGCGCGGGCATCGTGGGCCAGGCTCCACAGCTGCAGCAGCAGCCAGCCGGCGATCAGCGGGAACAGCAGCATCAGGGCGCGGCGGCAGAAGGCCGGCCAGGGTTCATCGGGGGAACGCAACAGCATGACTACACCCTTGGTTGGGCGGGCGGCGGTGCGGCGGCTCCGTGTGGTGCCTGCGGCCCCGTACGGCTGGCGCGCGCCCACCGCCCAGGATGAGGACCATGCTAGGCAGCGCCCTGGCGGCTGACTGTCAGCGGCCCGCGCCGGGGCGGATCAGCCCGCGCTGACAGATGAGGGGGCGGACCAGGGGGGCGCCGGACAGCGGGCCGGGCGCGCGTGCCGCCGCATCCGCACGCCGCGCAGGGTGGCGGCTTGCAGCCGGCGGCAGCCCATGCGCGATGATCGCGGGCGGCTCCACCTTCCCGGCCAGCCCGACCGGCTCGCCTGCCGCCGATCCACCGCCGGCCCGCCTCGGGGTGGCCCCCCTCCCTCTGATTTCCTGACCCGCCCCTTGCCGCACCGGGCGCCTTCTCTTCCGTGACCCCGCCCATCCCCATCCATCCCCAGGCCTCGCCCTCGGAGGCGCCGGCCACGGCCACCGCCGCCGAGCTGGCCGCGCTGTACCTGCGCCCCGGCTCGCTGCAGATCACGCCGCCGCCGCTGGCGCTCTACATCCACCTGCCGTGGTGCCTGAAGAAGTGCCCGTATTGCGACTTCAACTCGCACACCGCGCCGGCCGAGGTGCCACAGACGGCTTATGTGGACGCGCTGATCGCCGACCTGGAGGCCGCGCTGCCGCTCGTCTGGGGCCGCAAGGTGGTCAGCGTGTTCATCGGCGGCGGCACGCCCAGCCTGTTCTCGCCGCAGGCCATCGACCGGCTGCTGGCCGACGTGCGCGCACGGCTGCCGCTGGAGGCCGGCTGCGAGGTGACGCTGGAGGCCAACCCCGGCACCTTCGAGCGCGAGCGCTTCGCCGCCTTCCGCTCAGCCGGCGTCACACGGCTGTCCATCGGCGTGCAGAGCTTCGACGATGCCAAGCTGCACGCGCTGGGCCGGGTGCATGACCGCGCGCAGGCGCTGGCCGCGGCAGAAGAAGCCGCGCGCACCTTCGACACCTTCAATCTGGACTTGATGTACGCCCTGCCCGGGCAGACGCCGGACGAGCTGCAGGCCGACCTGCGCCAGGCGCTGGCGCTGGCGCCGCCGCACCTGTCGGTCTACCACCTGACTCTTGAGCCCAACACGCTCTTTGCCACGCAGCCGCCCAGCGGCGAGCAGGCCCTGCCGGATGACGACACGGCCTACGCGATGCTGGATGCGATCACCGAGGCCACGGCCGCGGCCGGCATGACGCGCTACGAGGTCAGCGCCTATGCGCGGGCAGGCCACCGCTGCCAGCACAACCTGAACTACTGGCAGTTCGGCGACTACCTGGGGCTGGGCGCGGGCGCGCACAGCAAGCTCAGCTTCCCGCACCGCGTGGTGCGCCAGGTGCGCTGGCGGGATCCGGCCACCTACATGCAGCGCGCGCGGGCCGGCCAGGCGGTGTCCAACAGCGACGAGGTCGGCCGCGACGCCCTGCCCTTCGAGTTCATGCTCAACGCCCTGCGCCTGGCGGACGGCTTTGCGCTGGACGACTACCGCGCGCGCACCGGGCTGGCGTTATCCAGCATCGAGCCGGCACTGCAGCGCGCCGAGAAGCTGGGCCTGATCGGGCGCGACTTCCAGCGCGTGTGGCCCACGACCCGTGGCTTCGACTTCCTCAGCGACCTGCAGGCGCTCTTCCTGCCCGAAGCCGCGGGCTGAACGCCGCGGGGCGCGCGCCCCGCCTCAGACCCGGCTCAGCGCCGTGCCCACCGTGCGCTTGAGGTGCTCGATCAGGTGCGGCGCGATCTCCTTGAGGGGCAGCACCTCGTGCACCGCGCCGGCGGCGATCGCCTCGCGCGGCATGCCGAAGACCACGCAGCTGGCCTCGTCCTGCGCCACGCAATAGGCGCCGGCGTCGCGCATCTCGCGCATGGCCTTGGCGCCATCGGCGCCCATGCCGGTCAGCATGATGGCCACCGCATTGGGCCCGGCCACGCGCGCGGCGGACTTGAACAGCACCTCCACGCTGGGCTTGTGGCGGTTGACCGGCTCGCCGTCCTGCACGCGGGCGATGTAGTTGGCGCCCGAGCGCTCCACGCTCAGGTGCAGGCCACCCGGTGCGATGTAGGCATGGCCGGGCAGGATGCGCTCGCCGTCGCGAGCCTCGGCCACGCGGATGCGGCACAGGCCGTCCAGCCGCGCGGCATAGCTCTTGGTGAAGCCCGGCGGCATGTGCTGGGTGATGACCACCGCGGGCGAGTCCGGCGGCAGCGCCATCAGCACTTCCTTGGTGGCCTCGGTGCCGCCGGTGGACGCGCCGATGAAGATGAGCTTCTCGGTGGACAGCCGGCCGATGGACGCAGGCAGCACGGGCCGCGCGGCATCCGTGGCGGCGGCCGCCGCGGGCGGCGGCGCGACCAGCTTGCTCACGCGCGCCTTGGCCGCGATGCGCACCTTGTCGGTGATCTCGTCGGCCAGCAGGCGCAGCCCATCGGCCACGCCGATCTTGGGCTTGGCCACGAAGTCCACCGCGCCCAGCTCCAGCGCCTTGAGGGTGACCTCCGCGCCGCGCTCGGTCAGCGTGGACACCATCACCACCGGCATGGGCCGCAGCCGCATCAGCTTGGACAGGAAGTCGATGCCGTCCATGCGCGGCATCTCCACGTCCAGCGTGATCACGTCCGGGTTGAGGTTGCGGATCATCTCGCGCGCGGCATAGGGGTCGGCCGCCGAGCCGATGCAGGTCATGTCGGGCTGGCGGTTGATGATCTCGGTCAGCAGGCTGCGCACCAGTGCCGAGTCGTCGACCACCACCACACGTGTCTTGGACATGGGATGAGCCTTGTTGTTGTTGCGTCGTGTGCGTCAGAACAGCTCCACCGAGCCGGCGGCGCTCTGCGGCGGCACCACGCGCTGCGCGGCGATGCGGTCTTGCGCGACGATGGCCTCCGGATGCGTGGGCGCCAGGCGCTTGACCATCGCCTTGCCGCTGGCCGGCAGGAAGCACACCTTGCGCGGGTAGATGTCCATCACATCCTTGGACACCACCGGGATGCGTTCGGTCTTGAGGTAGTCCATCACGAAGGCGGTGTTGCGCTCGCCGACGTTGATGGTGTTCATGCCGCTGATCACCGCGCCGCCGCCGAAGACCTTGGCCTCCAGCGTCATGCGCGAGGCGCCCTTCTTGAGCATCTCGTTGATCAGCAGCTCCATCGCATAGGAGCCGTAGCGGCCGGAGTCCACGCCGTTGCCCGCGCCGTCGGGCAGCATGAAGTGGTTCATGCCGCCGATGCGCGCATTGCGGTCCCACAGGCAGGCGGCGATGCACGAGCCCAGCGTGGTCATGATGAGGATGTCCTCGTCGAAGACGAAGTACTCGCCGGGCAGCACCTTGACCGCCTCGGTCTTGAAGTGGGCGTCGTAGTAGAAGAACGAGGCCTCCCCCGGCTTGGGCACGCGGGCCTTGAGCTGGTCCAGGCGCGGGCGCGAGGCGGCCGGCGCCAGGCCCGAGGAAGCCAGGCCGGAGGTCTTGGGCAGGGCGGAGGACGATGCGGACAGCGACATGGCCGGCACAGGTCTCAGAGCCGCTCGTAGACCGTCTTGCCGCGCAGGCGGAAGAGATCGCGCGAGTCGGTGAAGTTCTCGGAATGGCCGACGAAGAGCAGGCCGCCGGGCCGCATCACGCCGTGCATGCGCTCCAGCACGCGGCGCTGCGTGGGCGCATCGAAATAGATCATCACGTTGCGGCAGAAGACATAGTCGAAGGGCTCGCCCAGCGACCAGCTGGCCTGCATCAGGTTGAAGGCGCGGAACTCGATCAACTTGACCAGCTCGGGCTTGACGCGGATGCGGCCGGCATTGGCCCCGGTGCCGCGCAGGAAGTGCGCATGCAGCCGCTGCTGGCTCAGCCCCCGCGCGCCGGCCTCGTAGACGCCGCGCTGTGCGGTGGCCAGCACGTTGGTGTCGATGTCCGAGGCCAGGATGCGGCCGCTGTTCGGGCCCAGTGACTCGACCAAAGTGATGGCCAGGGAGTACGGCTCCTCGCCGGTGGAAGCGGCGTTGCACCAGATGCGCGGCGCATGGCCGCCGTGCTGCCGGGCCTTGAGCGCCTGGGCCAGCAGCTCGAAGTGGTGTTCCTCGCGGAAGAAGGCCGTCAAGTTGGTCGTGAGGCAGTTCACGAACTCCTGCCACTCCTGCTCGGCCTGCGGGCCGTGAGCCGACTCCAGCCACTGCAGATAGGCCGAGAAGCTGGACATGCCCGTGTCGCGCAGCCGGCGCGACAGCCGGCTGTAGACCATCGCCTGCTTGCCCGCGTGCAGGCTGATGCCGGCGCGCTGGTAGATCAGCGCGCGCACGCGCTCGAAGTCGGCCGTGCTGAAGCTGAATTCGCGGTCGGCCTGCGGCATGGGCGCAAGCGCGGTCGGCGACGAGACGGTGGCAGGCGGCATGGAGGCGGGCAGCGGAGGGGCTGGAACGACGAAGGCGGCCGGGGCGGCGATCAGGCGGCAAGGACGCGCGAAGGGACCAGGCAAGGGCGACCGCAGATCCCGGACGCGATCGACCGGCCCGAGGTTTATCGGCCGCAGCCGGCAGCCCTTGAGCTTGGGGCCGGCCCGGGGGTCTCAAGCGCCGAAGATGGCGGGCAAGTGCCACGCAGATTTCCCCACCACGGCCGGGGCTGCTGACTACACTGGCCCGTCAACAGGGGAAGTGCCGCCCGCGCAAGCAGCTTTTCCCCTGATCGCACACGCATCGCCCTCGCACCACGCCACTGCCGCTTCGTCTTGTGAAGTCCTCGCTGTCCTTCGACGCCCACGAGCCCGCCGACGCCCGGCCGGCTGCGTTGCGCGTGGACGCCGGGCTGGTCGACGGCCTGCGGCTGGACGTGGCACTGCACCTGCTGGCCCAGTCCGGCTGCCCGGCGCCCGATCGCGGCAGCCTGCCCGACGGCGACTGGCTGCAGGGCGTGATCGACGCGCTGTGCGACCTCTCCAGCCGCGATGCGCTCACCGGCCTGGCCAACCGCCGCCAGTTCGAGCTGGCCGCCGGCCGCGAGATCGACCGCGTCGCCCGCATCGGCGAGCCCACGCTGATGCTGGTGCTCGACATCGACCACTTCAAGCGCGTCAACGACACCCACGGCCACCTGGCCGGCGACCACGTGATCCAGGCCGTGGCCCGGCTGCTGCAGGACTGCGTGCGGCCGATGGACACGGTGGCGCGCGTGGGCGGCGAGGAATTCGCCGTCATCCTGCCCAACTGCCAGCCCGCCTTCGGCCAGGCCGTGGCCGAGCGCATCCGCCGCTGCATCGAGGCCCAGCCGCTCGCCGTCAGCGACCGCCTGTCCCTGCCCATCACGGTCAGCATCGGTGGGGCATATGCCCCGCAATGGGTGCGTTCCTCGGTCAAGTTGTGGGCCGAACGTGCCGATCAACAGCTCTATCGCGCCAAGAGCGGGGGCCGCAATCGCGCCTGCCTGGAGCTGCCGCCGCTGCCCATGGTGAGCGCCGAGGAAAAAGGCCTGCTCTTCGCCTACGGATCGTCCGACCTCACGCCGCTCGATCCCCTGGACCTTCCGCCACTCGAGTCATGACCACCGCCTCCAAGAGCCCGCCGCGGCGAGCCCGCATCGTTGCCGTCACCAGCGGCAAGGGTGGCGTGGGCAAGACCTTCGTCACCGCCAACATGGCCGCCGCCCTGGCGCGCCGCGGCCTGCGCGTGCTCGTGCTGGACGCCGACCTGGGCCTGGCCAACCTGGATGTGGTGCTCAACCTGCATCCCAAGATCACGTTGCACGACGTCTTCACCGGCAAGGCCACGCTGGACGAGGCCATCCTGAGCGCGCCGGGCAACTTCTCGGTGCTGCTGGCCGGCTCCGGCCTGGTGGAGTATTCGCGCCTGACGCCCGAGGTGCGCGACGACCTGCTGGCCGTGGTCGAGCAGCTCAAGCCGCGCTTCGACGTCATCCTGCTGGACACCGGCGCGGGCATCTCCGACGTGGTGCTCTATGCCGTCTCGCTGGCCGACGAGGTGGTCGTCGTGGCCACGCCCGAGCCCACCTCGCTGACTGACGCCTACGCCACCATCAAGGTGCTGGCCGCGCAGCAGGGCCGCGACCGGCTGCACCTGCTGGTCAACCAGGCCTCGCGCATCGGCGAAGGCCGCCTGGTGCACCACATGCTGCAGCAGGTGGTGGACCGGTTCGTGGCCAGCAGCAGCGGCGAGCCCGTCAAGCTGCACCTGCTGGGCGACGTGCCGCTGGACGCCAGCGTGCGCGAGGCCGTGCACCGCCGCCAGCTGCTGCTGGAGCTGCAGCCCGGCAGCCCGCCGGCGCGCTCCATCCTGGCTGCCGCGGCCAAGCTGCACGACAGCCGCCTGCGCGAGCCGGTGCGGGCCGTGCCGGCGCCGGTCTGACGGCGGCATGAGCCCCGCCGACGACGACACCCCGCCGCCCGGCCCCACGCCCTTCGACCTGCTGGGCGGCGAGTCCGGCGTGCGCACGCTGGTGGACCGCTTCTACGACCTGATGGAGCTGGAGCCCGAGTGGGCCGAGCTGCGCGCGATGCACCCGCCCGACCTGTCCGGCTCGCGCGACAAGCTGTTCTGGTTCCTGTGCGGCTGGCTGGGCGGCCCCAACCACTACATCGAGCGCTTCGGCCACCCGCGGCTGCGCGCCCGCCACCTGCCCTACCCCATCGGCATCCGCGAGCGCGACCAGTGGCTGAGCTGCATGCACACCGCGATGGCGCAGCTGCAGATCCCCGAAGCCCTGGCCGACCGGCTGTCCGCCGGCTTCATCGGCACGGCCGACTGGATGCGCAACAAGGGCGGCTGAAGCCCCGCATCGCGCCCCGGCCGCGCGCCGTGCATCGCGGCGCGTCGTCGGCATCGCGGTGCGCCGCCGATGCGGCCTGAAGCGGCAGCCCGGCCTCAGCCCCGCTCCGGCCGGCTGCCCGCACCCGGCGCCGCATCCAGCAGCACCAGCAGCGCACCCGCTCCGCCGTCGCAGGGCCGGGCCTGGACGAAGGCCATCACCTCCTGCTTCTGCACCAGCCAGGCGCGCACCTTGGACTTGAGCACCGGCGTGCGCCCGGGCGAGCCGTGGCCCTTGCCGTGGATCACGCGCACGCAGCGCAGACCGTTGCGGCCGGCCTCGCGCAGGAAGGCACCCAGGCTCTCGCGCGCGGCATCCCGGCGCAGGCCGTGCAGGTCCAGCTCGG
Organism: Burkholderiales bacterium; assembly: GCA_016219375.1. Classification (GTDB taxonomy): domain Bacteria; phylum Pseudomonadota; class Gammaproteobacteria; order Burkholderiales; family Burkholderiaceae_C; genus Aquabacterium. The sequence goes on along the minus strand of JACRNC010000005.1, from coordinate 57,712 downwards.
CCTGGATCACCCAGACGCCGCGGCGCAGCTTGCGCAGCACCTCGTCGGACACGCCGGGCCGGGCGTAGGCCAGCTCGGCATCGGTCTGCAGCAGGGACTCGACGTCGAACTCGTCGGACAGCGCCTCGCGCAGCGCGGCCTGCTCATCGCGCTGGCGGCTGACCGGCAGCGGTAGCGGCTTGGGCCGCGCCTGGTGAGCCTGCAGCCGGGCCACGTCGGACTTCAGCGGCTGCACCGGGCCGACGGCGCGGCGGAACACGTCCTGCTCCTCCAGCTTGCGGCGGGCCTCGGCCTCGCGGCGCAGCGCCTCCTGGCGGCGGGCCTCGGCCTCGCGCTGCCGGCGCCGCCATGCCTGGCGCAGCTCGGTCAGGTCGTGCAGCGTGGCAGTGGGCTTGTCGCGGGGCGGCATGGCGAAGGCGGCGTGGCCGGGGCGGTGAGACCCGCAGGCTAGCCGATCCGCAGGCCCCCCGCCCGACGGGGCCGTGAGCCGCGCTGCGGCGCCGGCCATGCCCGCCTGGGCGGGCGCATCACCCATGCCCGCCTGCGCGGCACATCCACCCATGCTCGCCTGCGCGGCGCATCACCCATGCCCGCCCGGGGCGGGCGTCGCCATCCCGGCAGCGGGGCGCTACATCAGCCCGCGCTCGGCCAGCGAGATCACCTCGCCGTGGCCCACCACCAGGTGGTCGATCACGCGCACGTCGATCATCGCCAGCGCGCTGCGCAGCTGCTGCGTCAGGTGCTCGTCGGCGCGCGAGGGCTCGGCCACGCCGGACGGGTGGTTGTGCGCCAGGATCAGCGCGCCGGCGTTGTGGGCCAGCGCACGCTTGACCACCTCGCGCGGGTAGACGCTGGTCTGCGTGAGCGTGCCGCGAAACAGCTCCTCGCAGGCGATCAGCCGATGCTGGGCATCCAGGAAGAGCACGGCGAACACCTCGTGCGCCAGGCCGCCCAGGCGGGCCTGGGCATAGTGCTTGACGTCCTGCGGCGACTGGAACACCGGCCGCGCCTTGAGCTGGGCCGCCAAGGCGCGGCGCGCCAGCTCCATCACCGCGGCCAGCTCGGCCCGCTTGGCCGGGCCCAGGCCCTTGACGGCCTTGAGATCGCCGGCGTCCGCGCGCAGCAGGCCGGCCACGCCGTCGAAGCGCTGCAGCAGGTCGTCGGCCAGCTGCAGCACGCCGCGGCCGGGCAGCCCGGTGCGCAGCAGCAGGGCCAGCAGCTCGGCATCGGCCAGCGCGGCGGCGCCTTGAGCGAGCAGCTTTTCGCGCGGGCGCAGGTCGGCGGGGAGGTCTTTCACGGTCTGGATCAAGGACGGCGGGGGGCGGCTGCCTAAAATCGCGGCAGTCTAGTGAGGCGATGCGCGCCGCCGCGTCCCTCTTGCGGGGGCCCGTGCCCACCGTGGTGCCCGCAGCCCCTGCGCCGCCTCCGGCCGCCTCCCCCGGCCCCGCCCTTCCCCCGAATCCGCGAGCCGCATTCCGCCCCGACCGCGGCCCGCCAACCGAAACGGCTCCATCTTGTCCGCCTCGTCCGCCCTCCCTTCTTCCGGCGACACGCCGACCGTGCAACCCGGCTCCTTCCTGACGCTGCACTACCGCCTGGCCGGCCCGGACGGCGGCGACATCGTCAACACCTTCCCCGGCAAGCCGGCCACGCTGTCGCTGGGCGGCGGCGAGCTGTCGCCCGGCATCGAGGCGCGCCTGATCGGCCGCCGCGAGGGCGAGCACTTCACCGTCGAGCTCGACCCGGGCGAAGCCTTCGGCCCGCGCAACCCGGAGCTGGTGCAGCGCGTGTCGCTGGCCCTGCTGCGCGAGCATGGCGACCCGGACCAGGTCTACACCGTGGGCGACGTGGTGCAGTTCCCCGCGCCCAAGGGCGGGCGCAGCTTCACCGGCATCGTGCGCGAGCTGGCTCCGGCCGGCGAGGACTGGGCGGTGTTCGACTTCAACCATCCGCTGGCCGGGCAGAAGGTGATCTTCGAGGTCCGCCTGATCGGGGTGCTGTGATGAGCGCGGTGCAGACGGTCGCCCTGGACGGCGGCGTCAGCGAGGTGCTGCTGGCCGAGCCGCGCGGCTTCTGCGCCGGCGTGGACCGCGCCATCGAGATCGTCGAGCGCGCGCTGTCGCTCTTTGGCGCACCGATCTACGTGCGCCACGAGATCGTGCACAACACCTATGTGGTCAACGACCTCAAGGCCAAGGGCGCGATCTTCATCGAGGAGCTCAGCGAGGTGCCCGCCGGCGCCACCCTGGTCTTCAGCGCGCACGGCGTGAGCCAGGCGGTGCGCAAGGAGGCCGACGCACGCGGCTTTCGCGTCTTCGATGCCACCTGCCCGCTGGTGACCAAGGTCCACATCGAGGTGGCCAAGCTGCGCCGCGAGGGCTATGAGTTCATCATGATCGGCCACAAGGGCCACCCCGAGGTCGAAGGCACGATGGGGCAGCTCAGCGACGGCATCTACCTGGTCGAAGACGAGGCCGATGTCGCCCGGGTGCAGGTCAAGGATCCGAGCAAGCTGGCCGTGGTGACGCAGACCACGCTGTCGGTGGACGATGCCGCCGCGATCCTGGCGGCCATCAAGCAGCGCTTCCCGGCCGTCCGCGAGCCCAAGCAGCAGGACATCTGCTATGCCACGCAGAACCGCCAGGACGCCGTCAAGGTGCTGGCGCCGCAGGTCGATGTGGTGATCGTGGTCGGCAGCCCGACCAGCTCCAACAGCAACCGCCTGCGCGAGCTGGCCGAGCGGCTGGGCACGCCCGGCTACATGGTCGACTGCCCCGACGACCTTCAGCCCGGGTGGTTCGCCCCCGGCGCGCGCGTGGGGCTGACGGCCGGTGCCTCCGCGCCCGAGGTGCTGGTCAGCCAGGTCATCGAGCGGCTGCGCTCGCTGGGCGCCACCGCCGTGCGCCGCATGCCCGGCGTGGAGGAGAGCGTGCGCTTTCCGCTGCCCAAGGGCCTAGGCGGCACGGGGCTGAAGTACGACGAGGCCTGACGGGCGGTCCTGTTCAGCGTCGAAGCGGCGCACCTGCTGGCCCGCGGCCGCGTTGCATCCGCCCGCATCACGGCCGGTAGCTGTGGGCTTCGCGCGCGGGCCGCTGCGCCAGGGCGCTTTCCTACAATCGCCGGCTCACCCAACACCGGCCGCCGCACACCTGATGCGGCGCGACTCCCATGCTCGACATCGCCCTGCTGCGCAAGGACCTGGACGGCGTGCTTGCACGCCTGAACCGCCGCAAGTCGCCCCAGCCCTTCCTGGATGAAGCGCGCTTCCGCGCCCTGGAGGCCGAGCGCAAGCAGATCCAGACGCAGACCGAGACGCTGCAGGCCCGGCGCAACGCGCTGTCCAAGCAGATCGGCCAGCTCAAGGGCAAGGGCGAGGACACCACCGCGCTGATGGCCGAGGTGGGCGGCATCGGCGACGAACTGAAGGCCAGCGCCGAGCGGCTGGAAGCCATCCAGGCCGAGCTGTCGCAGATGCTGCTGGCCGTGCCCAACCTGCCGCAGGACGAGGTGCCGGTGGGCACCGACGAGACGGGCAATGTGGAGGTGCGCCGCTGGAGCCCGGACGGTAAAGGCCCGCGGGCTTTCGACTTCCCCGTCAAGGACCATGTGGACCTGGGTGAGAAGCTCGGCCTGGACTTCGAGACCGGCGCCAGGCTGTCGGGCTCGCGCTTTTCCTTCCTGCGAGGGCCGGTGGCGCGGCTGCACCGGGCGCTCGCGCAGTTCATGCTGGATGTGCAGACGCAGCAGCACGGCTACACCGAGTGCTACACGCCCTACCTGGTGCAGGGCAAGGCGCTGCTGGGCACCGGCCAGCTGCCCAAGTTCGAGCAGGACCTCTTCCACGTCACCTCGGGCGACGGTGAAGCGTCCGGCAGCAAGTGGTACCTCATCCCCACCAGCGAGGTCACGCTGACCAACACGGTGGCCGACACCATCGTGCCGCTGGAGCAGTTGCCGCTCAAGCTCACCGGCCACACGCCCTGCTTCCGCTCCGAAGCCGGCAGCGCCGGCCGCGACACGCGGGGCATGATCCGCCAGCACCAGTTCGACAAGGTCGAGATGGTGCAGATCACCACGCCCGAGCAGAGCAACGCCGCACTCGATGAGATGGTCGGCCATGCCGAGGCCATCCTGCAGCAGCTGGAGCTGCCCTACCGCGTCATGCAGCTGTGCACCGGCGACATGGGCTTCGGTGCGGCGCGCACCTATGACCTGGAGGTCTGGCTGCCCGCGCAGGACACCTACCGCGAGATCAGCTCCTGCTCCAACTGCGAGGCCTTCCAGGCCCGCCGCATGCAGGCCCGCTACAAGACCGCGCAAGGCAAGAACGAGTTCGTGCACACCTTGAACGGCTCCGGCCTGGCCGTCGGCCGCGCCCTGGTCGCGGTGCTGGAAAACCACCAGCAGGCAGACGGCAGCATCCGCATACCGAAGGCGCTGCAGCCGTACCTCGGTGGCCTGGATCTGCTGTCGGCTTGACCCCGCCGAACACCCGCTACAATCGCGGGCTTCGCGCCGGGTGGACCACCCCGGCTGCGGCAACAGCCCGAACACCTGGAGAGGTGGCAGAGTGGTCGAATGCGCCGGACTCGAAATCCGGTATACGGGTCTCCCGTATCGAGGGTTCGAATCCCTCCCTCTCCGCCAGGTCAGCCCGACCCGATCAAGCCCGCCGCGTGCGGGCTTTTTTGCGCCCTCTTGTCCGCAGCGGGCGGCCGGCGCCATGCTTGGGCTCCGCACATGCTGAGACGAGTTCATGCGCCAATGGCAGACCACCCTCGACATCCCCACCCCCGGCCGCGGCCTGGTGGAGATCACCGATGAGGTGGCGGGCTGGGTACGGGGTACGGGTGCGAAGCAAGGGCTGCTGACGCTCTTCATCCGCCACACCTCGGCCAGCCTGCTCATCCAGGAGAACGCCGATCCGGACGTGCTGCGGGATCTGCAGGCCTTCTTCGACCGGCTGGTGCCCGATGGCGATGCGCTGTTCCGCCATGTGAGCGAAGGGCCGGACGACATGCCGGCGCATGTGCGGGGCGCGCTGACGCAGACGCACCTGGCGGTGCCGCTGGTGCAGGGGCGGCTGGCGCTGGGCACCTGGCAGGGAATCTACGTGTTCGAGCACCGGCGGCGCGGCCATGTGCGGCAGGTGGCGCTGCATTTGCTGGGCGAGTGACTCCTGTTGCCAGCCGAGCGCCGACCTTGACCACCCGCTACGAAGCCTACGCCGACGACATCCGCCAGCAGATCGCCGCCGGCCTGCTGCGCACGGGCGACCGGCTGCCTTCGGTGCGCCAGGCGTGTGCGGCGCGCGGCATCAGCCCGGCCACGGTCTTTGGCGCCTATTACCTGCTGGAGTCCGAAGGGCTGATCGAGTCGCGCCCGCGCTCGGGCTATTACGTGGCCCGGCCGCGGCGCCCGGCACGGCCGGAGCCCCGGCCTGCCGCGCCCAAGGCCGAGCAGCTGGAGGTGGACGTGAGCCGGCTGGTGCAGCAGGTGCTGAGCCAGGCGCGGCAGCCGGAGATCGTGCCGCTGGGCTCGGCCTTCCCCAGCCCGGCGCTGTTCCCGCTGGACAAGCTGGCTGCCTCCACGACCCGCGTGCTGCGCCGGCTGCAGCCGCAGCGCACGGTGGAGCACCTGGCGCCGGGCAGCGCGGAGCTGCGGCGGCAGATCGCGCTGCGCTACCTGGCCGGCGGCAGCAGCGTGACGGCCGACGAGATCGTGGTGTGCAACGGCGCGATGGAGGCGCTCAACCTCTGCCTGGAGGCGGTGACCGAGCCGGGCGATCTGGTGGCCATCGAGTCGCCCGCCTTCTACGGCGCGCTGCAGGCGCTGGAGCGCCGCGGCCTGCGTGCCATCGAGGTGACGACCCACCCGCGCACCGGCGTGGACGTGGCCGCGCTGGCCCGCGTGCTGGATGCGCATCCGGTCAAGGCCTGCTGGTTCATGCCCAACTTCCAGAACCCGCTGGGCTGCCTGATGCCCGATGAGCACAAGCAGGCGCTGGTGGCGCTGCTGGCTGCGCGCGGCATCCCGCTGATCGAGGACGACGTCTATGCCGAGCTCTACTTCGGCCGCCAGCGCCCGCGGCCGGCCAAGGCCTGGGACGGCGACGGGCTGGTGATGCACTGCAGCTCGTTCTCCAAATGCCTGGCGCCGGGCTGGCGCGTGGGCTGGGTGGCCGGCGGGCGCTTTGCGCAGGCGATCACGCGGCGCAAGCTGAGCCTGTCGCTGGGCACCTCGCTGCCTGCCGAGGAAGGGCTGGCCGACTATCTGGCCGGCGGCGGCTATGAGCGCCACCTGCGCCGGCTGCGCGAGACGCTGTGCCAGGCGCAGACCCGCGCGCTGCGCCTGGTGTGCCGGCACTTCCCGCGCGGCACGCGCATCACGCGGCCGACGGGCGGCTACTTCCTGTGGGTGGAGATGCCGGCGGCGGTGGATGCGCTGGCCCTGCACCGGCTGGCGCTGGAGCAGGGCATCGGCATCGCGCCGGGGCAGCTCTTCTCGGCCGACGGGCGCCACACGCACTGCCTGCGGCTGAACTACGGCCACCCGGCCGAGACGCCGGATGAGTCCATCCGCCGGCTGGGCGAGCTGGCCTGCCGGCTGCACCAGGGCGCAGCGCCGGCATCCCGGCCGCGCGCGTGAGCCGCTTCACGCCCGGCGCGGGCAGGCCAACTGATACGGTCTGATCCGGCCGGATCTGCATCTACCGCAGCAGCGGCGCGCAGCCCACCATGCCGGGGTCCTAAAAGGAGCCCTCAAGGAGCTGCCCGCGCATGGCCCGCACCCACACCGTCATCCCCATCGTGCCCGCCGGCGTGGTCAGCGCCGTGGAGCGAGCGACCAAGGTCCAGGCGCGCAGCACGCAGGGCCGCTTCACGCGCTGGCGCACGGCCATGCTGTGGGCCACGCAGCTGTTCTTCTTCGGCCTGCCCTGGCTGCAGTGGAACGGGCGGCAGATGGTGCGCTTCGACCTGGAGGCCGAGCGCTTCTATCTGGGCGGCCTGGTGCTGCTGCCGCAGGACCTGATCTTCCTGACCGGGCTGCTGCTGCTCAGCGCGCTGCTGCTGTTCTTCGTCACCTCGGTGGCCGGGCGCGTGTGGTGCGGCTTCGCCTGCCCGCAGACGGTCTACACCAGCCTGTTCATGCGCATCGAGCGCTTCTTCGAGGGCGAGCGCCACCAGCGCCTGCGCCTGGACGCCGCACCGTGGCATGCCGACAAGCTGCTGCGCCGCGGCGGCAAGCTGGCGGTGTGGACGCTGATCAGCCTGTGGACGGGGCTGACGTTCGTCGGCTGGTTCTCGCCGATGCGCGATCTGGCCCACGGCCTGCTGAGCCTGTCCATCGGCCCGTCGGAGGGCTTCTGGGCGCTGTTCTACGGCGCGGCCTGCCTGGGCAATGCCGGCTTCCTGCGCGAGAAGGTCTGCCACCACATGTGCCCCTACGGCCGCTTCCAGGGCGCGCTGATGGACGCCGACACGCTGATCGTGGCCTACGACGCTCAGCGCGGCGAGCCGCGTCGCGGGGCGGGCAAGGCGGCATCGGCGTCGACTTCTGCATCGGTTTGCGCATCGGCGCCTGCATCCGCCCCTGCTGCAGCCGCCCAGGCCGGGGATTGCGTGGACTGCACGGTGTGCGTGCAGGTCTGCCCGGTGGGCATCGACATCCGCAACGGCCTGCAGGCCGGCTGCATCGGCTGCGGGCTGTGCATCGACGCCTGCGACACGGTGATGGACAAGCTGCACCGCCCGCGCGGGCTGATCCGCCTGGCCACGCAGCGCGAGCTGGGCGCGGCGCCTGCGGTCGCGTCGGCTGCATCGGCGGACTCGGGTGCATCGGACATTGCGGCGGCGGCTGCTGCGGCCGGGTCGCCGACGGCCTCGGCCGCCGCGCCGGCCCGCATGGCGCTGTGGCGCCGCGGTCGGGTGCAGGTCTATGGCGGGCTGCTGCTGCTCGTGGCCGGCTTCATGGCCGCCTCGCTGCTGGCCCGGCCCACGGTGCATCTGGACGTGGCCCATGACCGCGGCGTGCTGGCCCGCATGGTGGACGACGGCGCGGTGGAGAACGTCTACCGCCTGCAGCTGACCAACCAGTCCGAGGCCGAGCAGCGCCTGGCGCTGACGCTGGAGGGCCTGCCGGGCGCCAAGCCGGTGCTGCCGGCCCCGCTGCGCCTGCAGCCGCTGGAGTCGCGCGCCGTGGCGGTGGCCGTGCGGCTGCCGGCCGAGCAGGCGCTGGCCCTGGCCGGCCGCAGCGCGCCGCTCACGTTCCGCATCACCAGCGCCGAGCCCGGCAGCCGCTCCACGGTGGCGGTGCGCGGGGTCTTCCACGTGCCGCGCTGACGGCCCGCTCGCGCGTCCGCCCTGGCCCAGGTGCAACAGGCGGCGGCGCGCGCGCCGGCAGATCTGTCTGCACATCTGACGGGACGGCCCGCGTGGCGACGCGGAACTGCCGCGCCGCCCGGGAGAATTTCACAGCCCGTCGGTCAAAGCGCCGCGCCCCCGGCGGCGCGGGTCTCCCAATCGCGTGGGCTGCCGGGGCGGATGCTGCGCCTGGGGAACACAATGGCCGGCTGCAGCCGCCGCGGCCTTGCCGGGCAGGCGTCCTGCTGGCGTCTGGCCGGGACGCACAGCGCACGCACGCCCGCCGTGCGTGTCATGCCGCATCCCGCCGCATCCCGCCGAAGGAGGCTGCCGCGCGGCGACATGCCGAGCCGCTCCACCGTGACGCCCGCGCGCCTTCTCCATGCTGCGCCGGTGCGGCGCCCCAGACGCCTCCAGGCGCGCCGCCCGCATCGCACCGGCCGAACCCCGAAGGGACGATGTCAGACCCTCAACCGCCCTCCCGCCCCACCGCGCCCGCTTCCGCCCCTCCCTTGCCGGCCGACGACGCGCCGCCCCAGCCCGGCGGGCAGACCATCAGCGACCTGCTGGCCGCGGGCAACGACGAGGCGTACCGGCGGCTGGTGGACGGCATCCGCGACTACGCGGTGTTCTTCCTGACGCCGCAGGGGCACATCGCGTCCTGGAATGCCGGCGCGCAGGCCATCAAGGGCTATGCGCCGCACGAGATCATCGGGCGGCACTTCTCGGTCTTCTACACCGACGACGCGCTGGCCCGCGGCTGGCCGGCGGAGGAGCTGCGCCGCGCGGCCGCGTCCGGCCGGCTGGAGGACGAAGGCTGGCGGCTGCGCAAGGACGGCAGCCGCTTCTGGGCCAACGTGGTGATCACCGCCGTGCGCGGCGCGGACGGCACGCTGCTGGGCTACTCCAAGGTGACGCGCGACCTCACCGAGCGGCGCGCGCAGGAGCAGCGCCTGGCCGAGAGCGAGCGCAACCTGCGGCTGCTGGTGAGCTCGGTGGTGGACTACGCCATCTACCGCATGGACCCGCAGGGCGTGATCACCAGCTGGAACCGCGGTGCCGAGCGCATCAAGGGCTACAGCGCGCAGGAGGCCATCGGCCGGCACTTCTCGATGTTCTACCTGCCGCAGGACGTGGCCGACGGGGTGCCGCAGCAGGGCCTGCGGCGCGCCGAGCGCCACGGCCGCCATGCCACCGAGGGCTGGCGCGTGCGCAAGGACGGCTCGCGGCTGTGGGCCAGCATCACCATCACCGCCATCCGCGACGAGGACGGCACGCTGCTGGGCTACTCCAAGGTCACGCGCGACCTGACCGAGCGCCGCCAGCATGAGGAGGAGCTGTGCCAGCGCGAGGAGAACCTGCGCCTGCTAGTCGAGGGCGTGAAGGACCACGCCATGTTCCTGCTCGACGAGGACGGCCGCGTGCGCACCTGGAACAGCGGCGCGCGGTCGGTGTTCGGCTTCGACGCGGATCAGGTGCTGGGGCATGACGCCAGCCTGCTCTACACCGAAGACGACCGGCAGGCCGGCCAGCTCAGCGCCGAGCTGGCCTCGGCCCAGCGCAGCGGCGTGCTGCGCACCGAAGGCTGGCGGCGGCGTGCGCAGGGCGAGCGCTTCTGGGCCGAGACGGCCACGACGCACCTGACCCATGACGACGGCCGCACCCGCGGCTTCGTGCAGATCGTGCGCGACCTGACCGAGCGGCGCCGCGTCGAGGCGCTGGAGGACGAGGGCCGGCGGCTGTCGGAGTTCATCGCCATGCTCTCGCACGAGCTGCGCAACCCGCTGGCACCCATCCGCCATGCGACCGCGGTGCTGCAGCACGCGCCGGATGCGGCGCTGGCCGCGCGCAGCGTGGAGGTGATCGACCGGCAGCTCACCCACCTCACGCGGCTGGTGGACGACCTGCTGGACGTCACCCGGCTGACCCGCGGCAAGATCCGCCTGAACGCCCAGCCGGTGGACCTGGGCGAGACGGTGCGCCAGGCCGTCGAGAGCACCCTGCCCACGCTGCGCAGCCACGGCCATGCGCTGGATCTGCACCTGCCCTCCGCCCCGCTGCGCGTCAGCGCCGACCCCACGCGGCTGAACCAGGTGGTGGTCAACCTGGTGAACAACGCGGCCAAGTACACGCCGGCCGGCGGTCGCATCGAAGTGCAGCTGCAGGCCCGCGAGGGCTTCGCCGTGCTGCAGGTCACCGACAACGGCATCGGCATGAGCCAGGCCCTGCTGCAGCGGGTGTTCGACCCCTTCGTGCAGGGCGCCCGCGGGCTGGACCGCTCCGAAGGCGGCCTGGGCATCGGCCTGGCCCTGGTGCGCAGCATCGTCGTGCTGCACGGGGGCACGGTGACCGCAGCCAGCGCCGGGCCGGGCCAGGGCAGCACCTTCACCGTGACGCTGCCGCTGCACCCGGCCGGATCGGCCCGCGCACCCGCCCCGCAAGACGCCCAGCCGCAGGACGCCGCACCGGCCGATGCCGGCCCGCTGGCCGTCCGGGATGCACGGGCGCAGGACGCGGCGGGGCATGCCGAGTCGGCGCCGCATGCCGTTGCACCGGGCGCGCGCAAGGTGCTGGTGGTGGACGACAACCGCGATGCGGCCGACAGCCTGTCGCTGCTGCTGAGCCTCGGCGGCCCGCCGCCCGGGCTGCACGTGGAGACCGCCTATGACAGCCCGCAGGCCCTGGAGCGCGCCGCCGCGCTGCGCCCGGACGCGGTGGTACTGGACATCGGCCTGCCCGGCATGGACGGCTACGAGCTGGCCCGGCGCCTGCGCGAGCTGCCCGGCCTGGCCGACGTGCTGCTCATCGCGGTGACCGGCTACGGCCGCGACACCGACCGCCAGGCCGCCGTGGCCGCCGGCTTCCAGCTGCACCTGACCAAGCCGGTGGACACGGAGGAGCTGCGGCGCCTCATCGCCTGATGCGCCGCTGGCTGGGGCTGCCCGCCGATGGCGCGCCCCCGGCTCAGATGAAGCTGAACACCTGCTCGCGCGGCAGGCGCGATTTGGGCAGGCGGGCGTTGAAGTCCTCGGCCGCCGACCAGCCCAGCGCGCACAGCACCAGGCTGGTGTAGCCCTGCTGCGTCAGGCCCAGCTCGGCATCCAGCGCCTCGACATCGAAGCCCTCCATCGGCGTGGCGCCGATGCCCAGCGTGGCGGCCGCCTGCAGCAGGCCGCCCAGCGCCAGGTAGACCTGCCGCGCCATCCACTCGCGCGTGTCGCCGGCCTGGCGGTGCTGCTCGACATAGCCGCGGCGGCTGCGGTCCTGGTTGGCCCGGGCCTCGTCGCTGGCGAAGCGGCCGTCTGCGGCCTCCTGCGCCAGCACGGCCGCCAGGTGGGCGTCATCCAGTTCCCGGCGCATGCACAGCACGATCACGGCCGCGGCCTGGCGCACCTTGGGCGCGTTGTAGGCATAGGGCCCGTGCGTGGCGCGGGCGATGCGCTCGCGGCCCTCGGCGCCCAGGGCCACCACGTGGTGCCAGGGCTGGCTGTTGACGGATGAGGCGCTCAGGCGCAGCACGTCCAGCAGCTGCTCGACCTGGTCGGGCTGCAGGCTGCGCTGCGGGTCGTAGGCCTTGACGGTGTAGCGCGATCGCGCGGCTTGGCTGGGGGTCATGGAGAGGCTTTCGGAGTAGATCGATCGTGGCCGCCCGGCAGGACGTGGGCGGCGTCGCGGCGATCTTGCCCGCGCAGCGGGCCGAACGTCCGGCAGACGCATGCAAGCCGGGCTGCGCGGGTCGGTTAATCGAGCGCGATGTCGGGCAGCGAGGTCGGATGCGGTCGGACGTCGTGGGGCGCAGCAGCGGACGTGCGCCCATGCGGCAGGCTTGATGCAGCGCAATCTCATACGCTTGACTGATACAGGCGTACAGAAAATGATGACGGCCACGGCGCTCGCAAACCCGTCACCGCCGCGCCAGCGGCCTGCCCCCACCCCAGCCACCGCCAGCCGCTGCCGGCCCCACCCGCATGAACGCCAAAGCCAACCTGCCCCGGCCCCGCCGCACGCTCACCCCCGCCCGGCCCGCGCGCGCCACAGCCCCTGCGGCCGACGCCCCGCCAGCCGAGATGCGCAAGGGCGACCTTGCCCGGACGCGGCTGCTGCTGGCCGCGCTGGAGGTCTTCGGGGAATGCGGCTTCGATGCGGCCACCACGCGCGACCTGGCGCAGCGTGCCGGTGTCAACCTGGGCGCCATCCCGTACTACTTCAGCTCCAAGCAGGAGCTGCACGAGGCCGCCGCGGCCTACCTGGCCGACAACATCGCCCAGCGCGTGGCCCAGCCGCTGCAGGAGCTTCAGGCGGTGATCGCGCAGACGCAGGAGCGCAAGGACGAGAGGCAGGGCGAGGCCGCCGTGCTGATCGACGCCGTGGCCCGCTTCCTGATGAGCCAGGCGCGCACGCTGCTGGCGGGGGACGTGCCGCCGCAGTGGCTGCAGTTCTTCCTGCGTGCACAGGCCGAGGGCGGGCCGGCCTTCGAGTCGCTGTTCAACGCGGTGCTGGAGCCGGCGCGCCGCGCGGTGGCTGAGGCCATCGGCCGCATCGTGCAGCGCCCGGCCGCCGATCCGACCACCCGCATGCTGACCTTCATGGCCTTCCACCAGACGCTGTACGCCCGCGTATCGGATGCCGCGCTGCGGCGCCACCTGGGCGGGCGCGAGGTCACGCCACGCCAGGTCGATGCCCTGCTGCAGCACCTGGATGCCGGCCTGCGCGCGCAGCTGCAGGCGGCCATGCCGGCGCCAGCCTCGCCCAAGGGGCGGCGGGCCACACCGGGCCCAACGCGCACCACCCGCACCCGCTCGCCCCGCTGAACCCTCACCCTGCCGGCGGGTGGCCGGCGCTCATCCCCCTGATCACCATGAAGCACGCCTATCTCATCGGCGGCGGCATCGCCTCTCTGGCCGCTGCCGCCCATCTCATCCGCGACGGCGGCTGGACGCCGCAGGCCATCCACATCCTGGAGGCCTCGCCCGTCACCGGCGGCAGCATGGACGGCGCCGGCAACCCGCAGGACGGCTATGTCATCCGCGGCGGGCGGATGTTCAACTTCAGCTACCTGTGCACCTACGAGCTGCTGTCCTTCATCCCCTCGCTGGACCAGCCCGGCCGCACCGTGCGCGACGACTTCACCGACTTCAACGCCCGCATCCACACCGATGCGCATGCGCGGCTGGTGCAGGATGGCCACAAGCTCGATGCCACGCGCATGGGCTTCGACCTGCGCGACCGCCTGGACCTGGTGGAGCTGGTGCTGATCGCTGAGGACAAGCTCGGCCGCAAGCGCATCGACGAGTGGTTCCAGCCGCACTTCTTCCAGACCAACTTCTGGCTGATGTGGGCGACGATGTTCGCCTTCCAGCCCTGGCACAGCGCGGTGGAGTTCAAGCGCTACGTGCACCGCTTCGTGCACGAGTTCCCGCGCATCGCCTCGCTGGCCGGCGTGGACCGCTCACCGCTCAACCAGTACGACTCGGTCATCCTGCCCATCGAGACCTGGCTGCGCAGCCAGGGCGTGGAGATCCGCCACGGCACCACGGTGACCGACATCGGCTTCGACGACACGCCCGGCCGCATCACCGCGCGCCGGCTGTCGCTGCAGACCGCAGACGGGCCCGAGACCCTGGAGCTGCAGGACGGCGACCTGGTGTTCTTCACCAACGGCTCCATGACCGCCGCCTCCACGCTGGGCGACCACGACCGGCCCGCGCCCTTGCGCACCGACAAGACGGCCGACTGGCTGCTGTGGGAGCGCATCGCGCGCAACCGGCGCGACTTCGGCCGCCCCGATGCCTTTGCCGACCATGTGGACGAGTCGTGGTGGCAATCCTTCACCGTCACCTGCACCGACCCGCTGCTGCTGGAGCGCATCGAGGCCTTCAGCGGCAACGCGCCGGGCACCGGGGCGCTGGTCACGCTGACCGACTCGCCCTGGCTGATGTCGTTCGTCATCGCCCACCAGCCGCACTTCCGCAACCAGCCGGCCGGCGTGCAGGTGTTCTGGGGCTACGGCCTCTTCCCCGGCCGCGAGGGCCGCTTCGTGCGCAAGCCGATGCGTGACTGCACCGGCGCGGAGATCCTGCAGGAGATGCTGGGCCACCTCGGCATGCAGGACATCGAGGCCGAGGTGCTGCGCACCAGCCGCTGCATCCCCTGCCAGCTGCCCTACATCACCAGCCAGTTCCTGGTGCGCGAGAGCGGCGACCGGCCGGCCGTGGTGCCTGAGGGCTCGACCAACTTCGCCTTCATCAGCCAGTTCTGCGAGCTGCCCCAGGACGTGGTCTTCACCGTGGAGTACTCGGTGCGCGCCGCGCAGACCGCGGTCTACACCCTGCTGGGGCTGAACAAGCAGCCGCCTGCGGTCTACAACGGCCAGGCCGACCCCAAGGTGGTGGTGCAGGCGATCCAGGCGCTGCTGACCTGAGCGCAGGACGGCCGCGCGGGGCCGGCACCACGGGCCCGCGCGCCCGGTCACACCACGGGCCCCGCGCGCCCGGTCAGAACAGGTGCTGGATGCCCGCCTGCACCGCGCGTACATCGTGGCCGGTGCGCACGGCGACCGGCGTGTAGCCGATGCCGAAGGCCGCCTGGTCGTCGTTGGCGATCTGGCCGACCACGGTGTAGAGCGTGGTGCGCCTGGACAGCGCGTGGAAGTAGCCGATGGCGACCTGACGCGCGTCGCGCTCGTCCACCGCGCGGTCCTGGCGCACGGTGAGCGAGGCCGCCACCCGGCCCGCGGCAGAGACCGGCACGTGCACGCCGATGGAGGCGATGCGCGCATCGGCATTGGCCGGCTCCGCCGGGTCGGCATGGCGCACGCTCTGCCAGCCGGCAAAGAGCCTGGCCGCGCCGAAGTCGTAGCTGCCGCCCACGGCCACGTAGCGCGCCAGGCTGCCTTGCGCGCTCACGCCGCGCTGGTCGTAGCTGCCCACCAGGTTGAGCGCACCGGCCGTGTAGTCGGCGCTCAGCGCGGCATAGCGGCCCAGGCGCGAGCCGGTCTGCTCGCCCGGCGCCCACAGCGCGCGCAGCGCCAGGCCGCCCCAGCGCGGCGACTCCCACACCACGCTGTTGCTCTGCCAGAAGTTGCCGTAGCCGCTCAGGTTCCAGAAGTTGCCGGCATTGCCCAGCCCGAAGGTGTCGAAGGCGAAGGTGGTGAGGAACAGCGGCGTGTACTGGTGGCCCAGCTTGATCGCGCCCCAGTCGGGGCTGGCCAGTCCCACCCAGGCCTGGCGGCTCCAGAAGCTGGCCCCCGTCTGGCCGGTGTCGAAGGCAAATCCGGACTCCAGGTTGAACTGCGCCTTGAGCCCGCCGCCCAGGTCCTCGCTGCCGAGGAAGCCCAGGCGCGATTGCGCGATGCCGCCGCTTTCCACGCGCGTGATGCCGCCGTTGCCGCCATCGGCCCATTCGACGAAGACATCGGCGATGCCGTAGACGGTGACGCTGGACTGGGCCGATGCGGCCAGCGGCGCGGCGGCCAGGGTGAGCAGCAGGGCGGCGAAACGCAAAAGACGATGCCGCGAAGACGGTGAAGACGGTTTCATGTCGGAGTGTGTGTGCGATGTGTGAGGACGAGCCGGCCAGGCCGCGGTGCCGGATGGGCAGCGGCGGGCGGGCAGCTTTGCGGTTACAGCGGGTGCACCGGGTTCACTTGCACCTTTGGCAGGTGGGAACGGACCCGGCGCGCCCGAGCGGGCCGCCGAAAGCCGTCTGATCAAGGCGCGAAGCACAGCCATAGCTCGTGCTATGGCGAGCATTCGCAACGCCGAGCAGGCGGTTTTGGGCGGTCAGAGCGGGCGTGGCGGGTTCACTCCCACCTTCCTAGAGCCAGGGGTGGCGAGGCGGATTGACGCCGTTCAAGAAGAAGTTGCCCACGTGGAAGTACTTCCAGCGCGCCGGGTCGTGCAGGGTGTGGGTGCGGCCGTTGCGCCAGTGGCGGTCGAAGTTGAAGGACTCCAGCGTGGAGCGCGTGCCGCCCAGCTCGAAGAGCTTGTTGGTGATGGCGATCACCGTCTCGGCCGACAGGGCCTTGGACTCGGCCACGGCGATGGACGCCTCGGCGACGGTCTGCTCGGTGGGCTCGGCCGTGGCCCGGTCGAGGAAGGTGCCGGCACGCTGCAGCAGCGCCTCGTTGGCATGCTGGCGGATCACCAGGTCGCCCACCGCATGCAGCGTCAGCGGGTCCTCGAAGCCATGCGCCACGTTGGCGTCGATCCACGGCCGGGCCTGCTGGCGCACGAAGGCCAGCAGGTCCTTGAGCGCGGCGCTGGCGATGCCCACGTCCACGGCGGCCTGGATGATCTGTGCCACCGGGCCCATGGGCGTGGGCCGCTCGAAGGCCAGCTGGTGCACCAGCACATGCTCGTCGGGCACGTGCACCTGGTCCAGGATGGTGGTGCCGCTGGCCGTGGTGCGCTGGCCGAAGCTGGACCAGTCGTTGACCACCGTCAGCCCCGGGGCATGGCGCTCGACGAAGACGATGACCGTGCGGTCCTGCGGGTCCTTGGCAATGACCGGCACCCAGTGGGCCAGCAGCGCGCCGGACGAGTAGAACTTGCGACCGCTCAGGAGCCAGCCGCCGCCCGGCGCCGGCACGATGCGCGTGCGCACGTCGTTGACGTCCTTGGTGCCGATCTCGGAGAAGGCGTTGCCGAAGCGGTATCCCTGCAGCACCAGCTGGAAGAAGGTCTGCTTCTGCCACTCGCTGCCGTCCAGGCGCAGCGCCTCGACCATGTAGAGGTGGTTCTGCGGCACCTGGCCCAGGCTGGGGTCGGCCTCTGAGATGGTCTTGATCACCTCGGCCAGCGTGACGTTGGAGACGAAGGCGCCGCCGTACTCGCGCGGCACGGTGATGCCCCACAGGCCGCTTTGCGAGAAGCGGTCGAGCTCGGCCACCGGCAGGCGGCGCTCGCGGTCACGCTCGGCGGCACCGGTGGCGAAGTCGGCCGCCAGCTCGCGGGCGACGGCAAGGGCCTCTTCATCGCTGCGGATGACATGCGCGCCCTTGGGCGGCTGCGGGGCGGGGTAGGAGACGGGTTCCTTCAGGACGGCAGACATGGATCCTCCTCAGGGGTTGGGGTGTGATGAATCGGGTGTGGGGATGAGTGGGCCGCGCCGCGTGCTCAGGCCGCACGGCGCCAGCGCTCGGGCAGGTAGCGCACGCGGCCCTCGCGGGTGGAGCCCAGGTAGAACTCCTGCACGTCGTCGCGCTCGCGCAGCGCCTGCGCCGAGCCGCTGGCCACCACGCGGCCGCCTTCGACCAGGTAGCCCCAGTCGGCATGGGCCAGGGCCATGACGGCGTTCTGGTCGGACAGCACGAAGCTGGTGCCCTCCTGCCCATTGAGCTCGCGCACGGTGGCGAAGATCTCCTCGACCATCTGCGGCGCCAGGCCCATCGACGCCTCGTCCAGCAGCACCAGCCGCGGCCGGGCCATCAGGGCGCGGCCCAGGGCCAGCATCTGCTGCTCGCCGCCGGACAGGTAGCCGGCCTGCAAGCGGTGCTTGAGCTTCAGCCGGGGGAAGCGCGCATAGATGCGCTCCACCGCCTGGGCCAGATCCTGGCGCGACGGCCGCCGCACCAGGCCGCCCAGGCGCAGGTTGTCGTCCACGCTGAGGTGGGCGAAGCAGCGCCGGCCCTCCAGCACCTGCGAGATGCCGCGCTCGACCACCTGGTGGGCCGACAGCCCGGCCAGGTCGGCCCCATCGAAGGCGATGCGCCCCCGCGTGAGCGCGCCGCGCTCGGCCGGCAGCAGGCCGGAGATGGCCTTGAGCGTGCTCGTCTTGCCGGCACCGTTGGCACCCAGCAGGGCCACCACCGTGCCGGCCGCCACCTCGAAGCTCAGGCCGTGCACGGCCTGGATGGCACCGTCGTAGCAGACGGCGATGTCCTGCACCTGCAGCAGCGGCGTGCGGGCGGTGGGGGATGGGCTCATGGTTCAGACCTCACGGTGAGCCGGCACCTGTATGCCGGCCACCTTCAAGGGGTGCAAGCGGATCGACGTGGCCGAGGGGGCCGCCAGGGCGTGCCCGGTCAAGGCGCGAAGCACAGCCATAGCAGCGCTATGGCGAGCATTCGCAACGCCGAGCGGGTGCGCGCTGGCGGTCACTGCGGGCACGTCCGGGGCTTGATGCCCTTCTCCTTGGCATACCGCGCAGCCGACTCCTCGATGATCGGCCGCAGCAGCGCGCGGTCGGCCTGCACCCAGTCGCTGATGACCTTCCAGCCGCTGCCCGTCCATTGCTGGAAGCGCACGGCGCCGCCGCCCTCGTGGTCGGCGCAGGACAGCTTGAGCGGCTGCACCAGGCCCAAGGCGCCCAGCTCCTTCAGGCGGGCATCGTCGAGCTTGAGGTTCTCGAAGCCCCAGCGCACCTCCTCGCCGGTCAGCGGCCGCTTGCCGAAGCGGGCCTGCGCGGTGCGCAGCGCCTCGACGTTGAGGATGCCGTTGACCACGCCGAGGTTGTAGTAGACGGTGCCGAAGCGCTTGGGGTCAGCCAGGTTGCCCTGGCCCTTGTCGACCACCACGCGCTTGATGTCCTGCAGCACCGGGAAGGACGTGCCCGACGGGTGGGTGGTGATGGAGACGTAGCCCTTGGCCGCATCGCCGGCGGGCGCGGCGTCTTCCTCGGAGTTGCTCCAGATGTTGCCGATGATGTGGTCGGCCGGGTAGCCGACCTTCTGCGCCGTCTTCAGCGCCACCGGGTTCATCACGCCCCAGCCGCGCAGGATGACCCAGTCGGGCTGGGTGCGGCGGATGGTCAGCCACTGCGACTGCTGCTCGTTGCCCGGGTGCGGCACCTCGATGTGCGTGGCCTGGAAGCCGTACTTCTTGGCCAGGATGTCGATGACCGGAATCGTCTCCTTGCCATAGGGCGAGCCGTGGTAGAGCACGACGATGCGCCGGCCCTTGAGCTTGTCCAGCCCGCCGGAGCGCTGGCCGATCCAGTTGACGATGGCCGAGACCTCGCTGTACGGGTTGAGCTGCAGCGGGAAGACGTAGGGGAAGACGCGGCCGTCGGTGGAATCGGTGCGGCCGTGGTTGATGGTGATCAGCGGCAGCTTGTCGGCGGCCGAGCGCTCCAGCGTGGCGTAGGCGATGCCCACGCTCAACGGGTTGGTGGCGGCAGCGGGGGCGCCGTTCAGGCCCTTCTTCAGGCGCTCGTAGCACTCCACGCCCTTCTCGACGACGTATTCCGTCTCGCACTCGCTCCAGGTGAGCTTGACGCCGCCCACGCCGCCGTCACGCTCGTTGACGAGCCGCAGGTAGTCGATGAAGCCGCCGAAGAAGCCGGTGCCGCCGGCCGCATAGGGCCCCACGCGGTAGCTCTGCAGCGGGAAGTACTGCTCGGCGGCGGCATGGGCCGTCTGCAGCAGGCCGGCGGCGAGGACGGCCGTCGCCACAGCGCGGCGTGCCAGGGTGGACAGGATCGAGGACAGGTTCATGAAGCGATGGCTCCGTGGTGGTTGGCAATGCGGATGAGGAACGACAGGGACGAGCCGGCCCGGCGTGCAGCCGGCGGGCGGCGGCACGGTGGCGGTCGTGATGGAGAAGGAAGAGAAGAGAGGCGCTAGCCCGGACAGGCGGGGCCGGCCGCTGGGCGCGAGGCGTCGGGCGCCACATCGGACGGCTCATGGGGCCGTGCGCCGAGGGGCGTGCCGGGCCAGGCGGCGGGGCGTGTGCCGGCGCC
This sequence comes from Burkholderiales bacterium, assembly GCA_016219375.1. Taxonomy (GTDB): domain Bacteria; phylum Pseudomonadota; class Gammaproteobacteria; order Burkholderiales; family Burkholderiaceae_C; genus Aquabacterium. The sequence continues at coordinate 37,670 of JACRNC010000005.1, read as the reverse complement.
CGGCCCCGGCCCGCGCAGCCGCTGCAACAAGGCGGCCAGGGCATGCGCCAGGCCGCGCGGCTCCTTGATGAGGAAGGCGATGATCAGCGCGCCGAAGAGGATCTTCTGCAGGTTCTGCAGCTGGCCCGGGTCGATGGCGCCGCCCAGCCCCGCATCGCAGGCCAGGCTCAGCCCGATGGGCAGCAGCCCGATCACCGCCGCGCCCAGGAAGGCGCCGGACAGGCTGCCCAGCCCACCCAGGATGGCGATGAACAGCACCTCGAAGGAGCGCGTCAGGTCGAAGCCGTGCGGCTCCACCGTGCCCAGGTAGGCGAAGGCCCACAGCGCCCCGGCCACGCCCAGGTAGAAGCTGCTGATGGCGAATGCCAGCACCTTGGTCGCGCCCACCGGCACGCCCATCAGCGCGGCCGCCGTCTCGTGGTCGCGCACCGCCTGCCAGCGCCGGCCGGTGGCGCTGTGCACCAGGTTGCGCGCCAGCAGCGTCAGCACCGCGACGATGGACAGCGTCAGCAGGTAGCGGCCGGCCGGGTGGTCCAGGTGCACGCCGGCCACGACCAGCGGCGGCGCGGTGATCACGCCCGAGGCACTGTCGTTGGACAGCCAGCTGAACTTGACCAGCACCCACTGGATGAGGAACTGCGCGGCCAGCGTGGAGACGATGAGATAGAAGCCGCGGATGCGCAGCGCCGGCAGGCCGAAGAGCGCCCCCAGCAGCGCGGCCACGCCGCCGCCCAGCGCGATGGCCCCCAGCAGCGGCAGGCCGGGCACGCGCAGCGCGAAGTTGTAGGTGGCGAACGCGCCCACCGCCATGAAGGCCGCCGAGCCCACCGAGAGCTGCCCCGCATAGCCGGTCAGCAGGTTCAGACCCAGCCCGGCCAGCGACAGCACGAGGAAGGGGATGAGGATGGCCGACAGCCAGTAGTCGGACGCCCACTGCGGCACGGCGACGAAGGCAAGGACGGCGGCGACGGTGCCGGCGGCCCAGCGCAGCGCTTTTTGACGGCCGGTTTGGCGGCCGGTTTGGCGGTCGGGCCGGCTTGTGGCGGTCGCCGGCGCGACCGATGCAACGGATACGGCCGCCTGTTCCAGGAGCCATGCGGCTGCCCCTTCGGCATCCGGCACGCGCGCCGCACCCGTCGGCGACGGCGCCGTCTCGCGTCCCGCCCCGGCGCTGCGCCAGGCCTGCAGTTCTGCGCTCATGTCGGCTCCTCCGCGCTCTCGTCGTTCTTCACACTGGTCATCAGATGCGGGCCACGCTGCGCTCGCCGAACAGCCCCTCGGGCCGCACGAAGAGGAAGGCCAGCGCCAGCACGTAGGGGAACCAGTTCTCGATGCCGCCGCCCACCAGCGGGCCGATGTAGACCTCGGCCAGCTTCTCGCCGGCGCCCACCAGCAGCCCGCCGACCAGCGCGCCGGTCATGGACGAGAAGCCGCCGATGATCAGCACCGGCAGCGCCTTGAGCACCACCAGCGACAGCGAGAACTGCACCCCCAGCCGCGCGCCCCACAGCAGCCCGGCCACCAGGGCGACGAAGCCGGCCGCCGCCCACACCGCGGCCATCACGCGGCGCAGGTCCACGCCTACGGCCAGCGCGGCCAGCGGGTCGTCGGCCACGGCGCGCAGCTTCAGGCCCAGCCGGGTGCGGTTGAACACCCAGCCGAACACCGCCACCAGCGTGCCGGCCGTGGCCGCGGCAAACAGGTCGAAGGAGCTGATGAAGACCCCGCCCAGGTCGAAGGGCTTGTCCTCGATGCCCAGCTCCAGCGCATGCACCTGCGAGCCCCACACCGCCTGGGCCAGCCCCTCGATCACCGTGGCCAGCCCCAGCGTGGCCATGAACAGCACGATGGGCGGGCGGTTGACCAGCGGGCGCAGCACCACGCGCTCGACCAGCAGGGCCAGCCCGACCAGCACGCCCAGCGTGACGGCCAGGCTGGCCGCGAACGGCAGGCCGCGCTCCACCAGGCACACGAAGGTCAGCGCGGCGAACAGCACCATCGCGCCCTGCGCGAAGTTGAAGACGCGCGAGGCCTTGTGGATGAGCACGAAGCCCACCGCGACCATCGAATACATGACCCCGGCCAGCATGCCTCCGACCAGCACCTCGATGAAGAAGTCCATGCGCCCTCCCTGAGTGTTCTTCTGCTTGTGGTGATGAGCTCAGTGCACGGCTTCGCCCGCTGTAGCGGCCGTCCCCGCGGTGCCCAGATAGGCCGCCAGCACCGCCGGGTCGCGGCGCACCGCATGCGGCGGGCCGTCGGCGATCTTGCGGCCGTGGTCCAGCACGACGATGCGGTCCGACAAGTCCATCACCACGCCCATGTCGTGCTCGATCAGCACCACCGTCGTGCCGTGCACGCGGTTGGCCTCCACGATGCAGGCTGAGAGCGCCAGCTTGTCGTCCACGCCCATGCCGGCCATCGGCTCGTCCAGCAGCAGCAGCTCGGGCTCGGCGGCCAGCGCACGGGCCAGCTCCACGCGCTTCTGCAGGCCGTAGGCCAGCTGGCCCACGGGCACGTCACGCCAGGCGGCCAGGCCGACGAAGGCGAGCAGCGCTTCGGCACGCTGGCGCTGCGCGCGCTCCTCGCGCACCGCCGCCGGCGCTCGCAGCGCATGCGCCCACCAGCGGCTGCGGGTGTGCAGGCTGCGGCCGGCCAGCACGTTGTCCAGCACGCTCATGCCCTTGAACAAGGCGAGGTTCTGGAAGGTGCGAGCCAGGCCCAGCCCGGCCACGCGCCGCGGCGTGAAGCGCCGGTGCACCCGCCCTTGCCAGGCCAGCGTGCCGGCCTGCGGCGCATACACGCCGCTGATCAGGTTGAGCAGCGAGCTCTTGCCCGCGCCATTGGGCCCGATGATGGACAGCACCTCGCCGCGCTGCACGGCAAAGCTCACGCCCTCGATGGCGGTCACGCCGCCGAAGGCCAGCGTGAGGCCGTCGACCTGCAGCAGCGGCGTGGCGTCGGTCGCACTCATCAGGCCACCCGCTTCTCGGCTGCCGCAACGCCCGCGCTGCCGGCAGCGGCGCGCGCCTCCAGCTCGCGTACCCGCGGCAGCACCTCGCGGCCGAAGTACTCCACCTCTTCGATGAAGTGCAGGAAGCCGGTGAGCACCAGGTCCACGCCGATGGCCTTGAGCGCCACGATGCGCTCGGCGATCTGCTGCGGCGTGCCGATGAGGTTGGTGCGAAAGCCGTCGTTGTACTGGACCAGGTCCTCGAAGGTGGAGTTGGCCCAGTTGCCCTGCTTCTCCGGCGACGCGGCTCCCGCCTGCTTGACCGCGTCGCCGAAGGCCTGCACCGCCTCCACGTGGGCATGCTTGATGATGTCGTCGAGCACCGCGCGGGCTTCTTCCTCGGTGTCGCGGGCGATGACGAAGGCGTTGACGCCGATCTTCACCGCGCGGCCGTTGGCCTGGGCCTTGGCGCGGATGTCGTCGATCTGCTCCTTGAGCTTCTCGGGCGTGTTGCCGTTGGTGAAGTACCAGTCGGACACCCGCGCGGCCATGTCGCGGGCCGCGCGCGAGCTGCCGCCCTGGAAGACCTCGGGATGCGGCTGCTGCACGGGCTTGGGGCTGAGCGTGTAGTCGTTGAAGCGGTAGAAGTCGCCCTTGAACGTAAAGCCGTCCTGCGTCCAGATGCCCTTGACCGCGCGGATGAACTCCTCGGAGCGGCGGTAGCGCTCGTCATGCTCCAGCCAGGGCTCGCCGATGGCGGTGAACTCGCCCTTGAACCAGCCGCTGACCACGTTGATTGCGATGCGGCCTCCTGAGATGTGGTCGATGGTGGCGATCTGCTTGGCCACCACCGCCGGATGCCAGGGGCCGGGCAGGATGGCGGCGATCACCTTCAGCTTGCTCGTCGCCTGCAGCAGCGCCTGGCTGAAGGACACCGACTCGTGCTGGAACTCCGCGCCGTAGCCGGCGGTGAAGCGGATCTGGCTGAGCGCGTAGTCGAAGCCGGCGGCCTCGGCCACGCGGGCCAGGCGCACGTTGTAGTCCAGGCCCCAGTGGGTGCGCTGCTCGATGGTGCTGACCACCAGGCCGCCGCTGACGTTGGGCACCCAGTAGGCGAACCGGATGGCGTCGCGGCCGGGGGCGGAAGTCGATGTGCTCATGTCGGGCTCCTCGTTCGGGATGGAAGACGTGTGTGCTGAGGATGAGGGGCTGCTGCCGGCTCAGGCCGCCGCCAGCGCAGGCTCGGCGCGCATGGCCTGCAGGCGGGCCACGTCCAGCTGCGTGGCGGCCTCGTCGGCAGCGGCCTCCAGGCGCTGGATGACGGCTTCGCTTTTGAGCTGGTAGCCGTCGAAGTCGGCCTCGCTGGCGAACACCGCCGTGGGCAGGCTGGCCGCGCGGAAGAAGCCGAACAGCGGGCGCAGCTGGTGCTCCACCACCAGGGCATGGCGGTCGCTGCCGCCGGTGGCCAGCAGCAGCACCGGCTTGCCGACCAGGGCCTCGTAGCCGACGAAGTCGAAGAGGTGCTTGAACAGGCCGGTGTACGAACCCTTGTAGACCGGGCTGGCCACGATCAGCAGGTCGGCCGACTCGATGGCCTGCAGCCGGGCCTCCACCGCATCGCTGAGGTCCTTGCGCGAGAGCACGGCGCCGATCTGCGGGCCGATGTCGACCAGCTCGATGACCTGGCTGTGCACGGCGCGGCGGCGGGCCACGGCGTTCAAGGCCGTCTCGGCCAGGACCTTGGTGCGCGACGGGCGGGCCGGGTTGCCGACGACGACGACGACGCGCAGGAGATGCGGATTGAGGCTCATGGTGGGGCGCTTTCTGAAGTAGGGGCCGCAAGCGGCCGGCAGTAGCAGTTGCCGAAACGCGTGCCGCAGGCGGTCAGCGCTGCGGGGCATGGGCTCGCAGTGTTCAAGCGGCCCGCACATCGGCCAACGAAGCTGTGCGCACACCTACCCCGCCTTGGGCGCTGCAGCGTCGCCGCAGCCGGCTCACGCGCAGATGACGCGGCCCATGCGCCTCATGCGCGGATCGCGCATGGGCTGCGCCTGCCGCGCATAAGGAGCAAGGGCGCACCGAAAGCTTTGTTGGAGGGATGAAGGCCGCTTCTTAAGGTGATGGCCTGACCTTGCCGCCTGCCGCTGTCGCACACCGCAGGCGGAGTCAGCTTCTCTTCACCAGCCCCGGAAGGACGCCGCCATGACCGCACGCCATCGCACCCCCACCTCGCCTACCGGCGTGACCGCCGCCCAAGCCCTGCGCCGCCGCGCGATGGCCGCGGTGATGGGCTTGGTGGGCGGCCTGGCTTCGCTGGCCGTGCTGGGCCTGGGTGCGGTGCCGAAGGCGGCTCATGCGCAATCGGCGGCGGCCACGAAAGGGGAGCTGCGCATCGGCTTCCAGAAGTACGGCACGCTGACCTTACTCAAGGCCCGGGGTGATCTGGACAGGGCACTGGCCGCGCGCGGCATCAGCGTGCGCTGGATCGAGTTCCCGGCCGGCCCGCAGCTGCTGGAGGGGCTGAACGTGGGCTCCGTCGACTTCGGCAACACCGGCGAGGCGCCACCCATCTTTGCCCAGGCCGCCGGCGCGGACCTGGTCTACGTGGCCAACCAGCCGCCCGCACCCACCGGCGAGGCCATCGTGGTGGCCAAGGACTCGGCCATCCAGTCGGTGGCTGATCTCAAGGGCAAGAAGGTGGCCCTGAACAAGGGCTCCAACGTGCACTACCTGCTGGTCAAGGCGCTGGAGAAGGCGGGCCTGAAGTACAGCGACATCCAGCCGGTCTTCCTGCCGCCGGCCGATGCGCGGGCGGCATTCGAGCGCGGCAGCGTGGACGCCTGGGCCATCTGGGACCCGTTCCTGGCCGCGGCCGAGAAGCAGCTGGGCGTGCGCACGCTGGTCGATGGCCGCGGGCTGGTGGCCAACCACCAGTTCTATCTGGCCTCGCGCGGCTATGCGCAGCGCAACCCGCAAATCGTGCAGGCGGTGATCGATGCGCTGGCCAAGGTGGAGACCTGGGCCCAGGCCAACCCGGCCGGCGTGGTGCAGGTACTGGGCCCGCAGATCGGCCTGGATGCGGCCACCACCGAGCGGGCCGCCAGCCGCGTGGCCTATGGCATCCAGCCGGTCTCGGCTGCCGTGGCGGCCGAGCAGCAAAAGATCGCCGACGTGTTCCACGGACTGAAGCTCATCCCCAAGCCCATCCGCATCGCCGATGCCGTGGCCACGTCGGCCGCCGCGCCCAAGGTGGCGCAGGCTGCCGAGCGCTGAGCTGAGAAGCCCCTGCCCGTCCAACCGTTCACCACCCGTCATCATGAAGATCTTCTGGTTCATCCCCACCCACGGCGACTCCCGCTACCTGGGCACCAGCCATGGCGCCCGCACCGCCGCCTTCGACTACTTCAAGCAGGTGGCCATCGCCGCCGACACGCTGGGCTACGAGGGCGTGCTGCTGCCCACCGGCCGATCCTGCGAGGACTCTTGGATCCTGGCCTCGTCGCTGGTGGATGCCACCAAGCGGCTCAAATTCCTCGTTGCGCTGCGCCCCGGCCTGATGGAGCCGGCGCAGACCGCGCGCATGACGGCCACGCTCGACCGCATCTCCGGCGGCCGCGTGCTGGTCAACCTGGTCACCGGCGGCGATGCGGCCGAGCTGGAGGGCGACGGCCTGTTCCTGGACCACGCGGAGCGCTACGAGCTGTCCGACGAGTTCCTGACCATCTGGCGCGAGACGCTGGCGCGCAGCCATGAGGGCCAGAGCTTCGACTTCGTCGGCAAGCACCTCAAGGTCAAGGGCGCCAAGCTGCTCTACCCGCCGCTGCAGCGCCCGCACCCGCCGCTGTTCTTCGGCGGCTCGTCAGAGGCCGCGCACGACCTGGCCGCGCGCCAGCTCGACACCTACCTCACCTGGGGCGAGCCGCCGGCCGCGGTGGCCGAGAAGGTGGCCGACATCAGCCGCCGCGCCGCGCGGTACGGCCGCAAGCTGGACTTCGGCATCCGCCTGCACGTGATCGTGCGCGAGACGGAGGACGAGGCCTGGCGTGCCGCCGGCAAGCTCATCTCGCATCTGGACGACGACACGGTGGCCGCGGCCCAGCGCAAGTTCGCGCAGATGGACTCGGTGGGCCAGCGCCGCATGGCCGAGCTGCACGGCGGGCGCTTCAACCGCCACGACCCGCGCGACGGGCTGGAGGTGTCGCCCAACCTGTGGGCCGGCGTGGGCCTGGTGCGCGGCGGCGCGGGCACCGCGCTGGTGGGCAACCCGCAGCAGGTGGCCGACCGCATCCAGGAGTACGCCGCGCTGGGCCTGAGCCACTTCATCCTGTCGGGCTACCCGCATCTGGAAGAGGCCTACCGCTTTGCCGAGCTGGTCTTCCCGCTGCTGCCGGTGGCGCTGCGCGAGGGCCTGCCCGGCGCCCAGCTCACCGGCCCCTTCGGCGAGATCGTGGCCAACAACTACGTGCCGCCGGCTGAGCGCCGCGCGGCGGACGAGCGGCAGGTGTCGGCGCATTGACGCCACCTCGCCAGGCAACTCACGTACAGCCTCGACAGCAAGCGCGACACGCGCCCCAGCCCGCCACAGGAGACCGACGACATGGCAGCCATCCTGGCCCCCAACCGCGCGGCCGCACGACCGTCTGCGGTACCGCCTGCGCCGGTGGCGAGCTCCGCCGCGGCAGGCTCCGCCGCGCGCACCACGCGTGCCGCGCCGGCGTTCGCCGCCTTCCGTCCCGCCCTGCGCCGGCTGCTGCCCTGGGCCCTGCCCATCGCGCTGCTGGTGCTGTGGGAGGCGGCCTCGCGCCTGGGCTGGCTGTCCACCCGCGTGCTGCCCGAGCCGGCCGCGGTGCTGCAGGCCTTCGTCACGCTGGCGCGCAGCGGCGAGCTCTGGCAGCACCTGGGCGTGAGCACCGGCCGCGCGCTCAGCGGGCTGGCCATCGGCGGTGGGCTGGGCCTGGTGCTGGGGCTGCTCACCGGCAGCCTGCGCTGGGCCGAGACGCTGCTGGACACCACGCTGCAGATGGTGCGCAACATCCCGCCGCTGGCGCTGATCCCGCTGGTCATCCTGTGGTTCGGCATCGACGAGACAGCCAAGCTGTTCCTGGTGGCCATCGGCGTGTTCTTCCCGGTCTACCTCAACACCTTCCACGGCATCCGCTCGGTGGACGCCGGCCTGGTGGAGATGGCGCGCAGCTATGGCCTGTCGGGCTGGGCGCTGTGGCGCCACGTGATCCTGCCCGGCGCCATGCCGTCCATCCTGGTCGGCCTGCGCTTCTCGCTGGGGCTGATGTGGGTGCTGCTGATCGTGGCCGAGACGCTGTCGGCGCAATCGGGCATCGGCTACATGACGATGAATGCCCGCGAGTTCCTGCAGACCGACGTGGTGCTGGTGGGCATCCTGCTGTATGCCACCCTGGGCAAGCTGGCCGACGTGCTGGCCCGCGGCCTGGAGCGCGCGCTGCTGCGCTGGCATGCGGGCTACCAGCAATGACGCGCACCGTGTTGTCGAGCCCGCCTCGCCACGCCGTCGATTCACCACGCCGCCGCCTCACCACGCCACCGCTTCACGCCGTACCCGCGTCGCGGCCTTGATGCCGCGGCCCTTCCCCCACCCACGCCAGGACGCTGCGCACCATGCCCCCTGATCCGCACCCGACTACTTCGACCCGCGGCGCCGCCATCCGCGTGCGCGGCCTGAGCAAGGCCTACGGCACGCGCGCGGTGCTGCAGCAGCTGGACTTCGACGTGCGCGCCGGCGAGTTCGTCGCCCTGGTCGGCCGCAGCGGCTGCGGCAAGAGCACGCTGCTGCGCCTGCTGGCCGGGCTGGAGACGGCCGAGGCCGGCCGCATCGAGATCGACGGCCAGGCGCTGCGCCGCGAAGACGGCGCCGCACTCGGCGTGCGCCTGGTCTTCCAGGACGCGCGGCTGCTGCCCTGGAAGCGCGTGGCCGACAACGTCGGCCTGGGCCTGGGGGCTGCTGCCCAGGCCGCCGTAGCCGAAGCGCTGGCCGCCGTGGGCCTGGCCGACCGCGGCCGCGACTGGCCGGCGGCGCTGTCGGGCGGCCAGCGCCAGCGCGTGGCCCTGGCCCGCGCCCTGGTGCACCGCCCGCGCCTGCTGCTGCTCGATGAGCCGCTGGGCGCGCTGGATGCGCTTACCCGCATCGAGATGCAGCGCCTCATCGAGCGCCTGTGGCAGCAGCACGGCTGCACCACCGTGCTGGTGACGCACGACATCTCCGAGGCCGTGGCCCTGGCCGACCGCGTGCTGCTGATCGAGGACCGCCGCATCGCGCTGGATGAGCCCGTGCCCCTGCCCCGCCCCAGGCCCCGCGGCCATGCGGACTTCGCCCGGCTGGAGGATGCGCTGCTGCAGCGGGTGCTGGGCCGTCAGGCCGAGGCCACGGCGCATGCCACGCCGGCCGCGCACATCGCTGAGACAGCCGCAGTCGCCCCGGCTGCGTGAAGGGCGCCCGCACGCGAGCGGCGCAAGGCGCCGCAGAGGGCCGCAGAGGCCCGGAGAGGGCCGGAGATTCAGCCCGCCGATGGCGCCTCGCGCCCGGGTGCGCCGGCGCTGGGGGGCATCTGCTGCAGCAGCCACGCCTGGAGCTGCGCATCGGCCAAGGCATAGCGGCCGCGGTCCTCGCGCACGAGCAGGTGCTCGTCTTCCAGCGCCTGCAGCGCCCGCGACAGCGTGCCGCCGGGCAGCGGGCCCTCCAGCCCCAGGCGCGCGGCCAGCGCCAGCCGCGTGGACTGGGCAAACGGCTTGGCGCCCTGGGCCAGGGCCTGCAGCAGCGCCTGCTGCAGCGGCACCAGCGCGGCCCAGCGCTGCTCGAAGGCGGCCTGCGGCTGCGTGCGGGCCTGAAAGCCCGCCAGCGCCGCGCGCAGCTCGGTGCCCGGCACATCGGCGATCCAGTAGCGGATGAAGTCGATCAGCTCGCCCGGCCGGTGCAGCAGCTGGGTGAAGGTCCAGTCCAGATCGGCCAGGGCCACGTCGCGCCCGGTGGCCAGGCGGTAGCGCTGGGCGACGAAGCCCAGGAAGCCCATGCCGAGCAGCGGGAAGTCCACCTGCGCCGCCAGCTTGAAGGCCGTGCGCGAGTGGTCGCCGACCAGCGCCAGGAGCTGCGACTTGGACGAGCCGGTGAGCAGCAGCAGCAGGCCGCCCGGGTGGGCGTTGAACAGCGCCCGCACCGCCTTCATGGCCGCGTCGCCCCGGCCGGAGCGGGCCAGCGTCTGCGCCTCGTCCAGCATCATCAGCACCGGGCGGTCGGGTTCCAGCCGGCGCAGCTCGGCAAACTGCGCGGCCATCCACGCGGCAGGGTCGGCCACCGGTGCCAGCGCGGCCGGTGGCGCCATGCCCACGCTGATGCCGAGGGCGCCCACCCGCGTGACCGCCGTCTCGCCCAGGCGCAGCGCCAGCGCGCGCAGCACGGTGGTCAGCGCGGTGTTGATCGCGCCCAGCGGGTCGGCCTGGCTCCACAGGTCCACGTAGATCGGCCGCAGGCCGGCCTGCTCGGCGTGCTCGCGCAGGTCGTGGGTCAGGAAATAGGTCTTGCCGATCTGCCGCGGCCCGAACACGGCCAGCGGACGCGCCGGGGCGTCGAGCAGCCGTGCGACATAGTGGCCAGCGAGGTCAGGACGCGCATAGCGCCAGGGGTCGTCCAGCTCCATTCCCGGATTGTCCCGTTTTTGCGGGAATTCCCAAACCGACGGGACACGGCGGGACATGGCGGAAAAGGGCCTCCGCGATGGGCAGCCCCGCGGCCGCCGGATTCAGCGCGACAGCACGTGGCTGGTCGTCACGTCGGCGATCGGCTTGCCCTCCGCGCCGGTCACCGCGGTGCGCACCACGCTGACCGTGCGGCCCTGCTTGACGAAGATGGAGGTGGCACGCAGCACGCCGTCCTTCTGGTTGCCCAGCAGGTTGGCGTTCAGCGAGATGGCCAGCGGGAAGCCCTTCATGCCCTCGGTGGCCGGGCCCTCGCCCAGCACCAGCCGCGTGGCCATCACGTCGGCGAACCACAGGATGGCGCCGGCATGCACCGTGCCGAAGGGGTTCCTGATGCCGTCGGTGACGGGCATCTCGCCCACCACCTCGCCAGGGCGGCTGTCGATCAGGCTGAAGTCGATCTGTCCTTGCACGCGCATGCGGGGCTCCTGGAAAGGTCAAAGGGACAAGCGAAAAGACAAGCGAAAAGACAAGCAAAGGGCAACGGCCGGCGCCGTGCGCTCAGCCGCCGCGGCGGGTGGGTCGGGTGGGGCGGGTGGGATCGGCAGCGGGCGCCTCAACCGTGGCCGGGGCCGGGGCCGGCAGCAGCCCGGCCGTGGTCGCCCGCACGCCGGCCAGCAGGGCGCGCTGCGCGGCCTCGTCGGGCAGCGCGCGGGCCAGCAGCACGGCGCCCACGCTCTGCGCGATCAGCGCCCAGGCCAAGCCGGCGTCGCCGCCCACGCGCTGCGCGATGGCCTCATGCAGGCGCTGCAGCCCGGCCTGGAAGGCCGCGCGCACCTCCTGCGGCGCACGCGCCACTTCGGCCGACAGCCCCGGCAGCGGGCAGCCGGCCTGGGGCGACGCCACATGCCGCAGGCTCATGTAGCCCGACAGCAGCTTGAGCAGCGCCTGCGTGTCGCCGGCGGGCAGGCCGTCGAACAGCTCGGCCGAGCGCTGCAGCTCGCTGCGCACCAGCTCGGCAAAGAGCGCGTCCTTGCCGCTGAAGTGCTTGTAGAGCGAGCCCACCGTCACACCGGCCGCCGCGGCCAGCGCGTCCATGCCCGAGGCGGCGAAGCCGTGCGCCTTGGCATGGCCGGCACTGGCGGCCAGCAGCTCGCGGCGGCGGGCGTCCTTGTGGTCCTTGGGGTAGCGCATGGCAGAGGGCTCGCAGCAGGGGCCGCTGCCGGGATCAGCGGCGGGCTGGTTTTTAGGATAACGTTCGTTATCCCAAACGGCAAGCCGCGACCGCCCCCCCGCCATGACCCATCCGCTCGACACCGCCCTCCACCTGCAGCCTGCCGGCGACGACCGCTTCGACGGCGCCACCAGCGCGGCCTACGCCAACATGATCGGCCCCTTCGGCGGCACGACTGCCGCGGTGGCGCTGCAGGCGGTGCTGCAGCACCCGGCCCGCCAGGGCGAGCCGGTGGCGCTGACGGTGAACTACGCCGCCGCGCTGGCCGACGGGCCGTTCACCGTGCAGGCGCGGCCGGTGCGCACCAACCGCTCCACCCAGCACTGGCTGGTGCAGATCGAGCAGCCGGGCGGCGTGGTGCTGACGGCCACCGCGGTGCTGGCCGTTCGCCGCGCCACCTGGTCGGCCTGCGACCTGCAGCCGCCCGCCGGCGTGCCGGCCGCCGACGCGATCCCACCCGCGCCCACGGCCGCGCGCATGGCCTGGGTGCAGCGCTATGACATGCGCTTCGTCGAGGGCGGCGTGCCTCTCGCGCTGGACGGTGCGGAGCAGCCGCATGCGCGCAGCCGGCTGTGGCTGCGCGACGAGCCGCCGCGGCCGCTGGACTTCCCGGCGCTGACCGCGCTGTGCGATGCGTTCTTCCCGCGCATCTACCTGCGCCGCCGCGCGCTGGTGCCCATCGGCACGGTGAGCCTGACGGCGTACTTCCATGCCGACGCGGCACTGCTGGCGCAGCAGGGCAGCGGCCACGTGCTGGCCGACGTGCGCGGCCTGTCCTACCGCAACGGCTACTTCGACCAGAGCGCGGAGCTGTGGAGCGCCAGTGGCGAGCTGCTGGCCACGACCACGCAGGTCGTCTACTACCGCGAGTAGGCGGCGCTCACGGCGCCCTCACCACCCTCACTGAAGCGGCCGGCGCGCCGGCCGTGTCCTCCTGCGCCCGGCGCAGCGCCTGGCGCACGCGGCGGCGGATCTGCACCACGGCGGCGTCGTCCTCGTCCCGCGGATGCGGCAGGCCGACGACGATCTCGGCCACCAGGCGGCCGGGATCGGCACGCAGCACGAGGATGCGGTCGCTCAGGCGCACGGCCTCGTCCAGGTCGTGCGTCACCAGCAGCGCGCTGGCGCCGTTGCGGCGGCACAGCTGCAGCAGCAGGTCCTGCAGCTTGATGCGGGTGAAGGCGTCCAGCGCGCTGAAGGGCTCGTCCAGCAGCAGCAGGCGCGGGTGGCCGAAGCAGGCCCGTGCCAGGGCCACGCGCTGGGCCTGGCCGCCGGAGAGCTGCTTGGGCCAGGCATCGGCCAGGTGCGCCAGGCCCACCTGATCCAGCAGCTCCAGCGCGCGGGCCCGTGACGGCTCGACCCCCGCCGGGCCGCGGGCGCGCACATCGGGCCGGGCCGCCGCACCCGAGGCGCCGAAGGCCACGTTGCCGGCCACGCTCAGCCACGGGAAGAGCCGCGGTTCCTGGAAGACGAAGCCGGCCTCGGCGGCAGGCCCGCGCACCGGTCGGCCGAGCAGCCGCACCCGGCCGTCGTAGTCGGCATCCAGCCCGGCCACCAGGCGCAGCAGCGTGCTCTTGCCACAGCCGCTGGCGCCCACCAGGCTGACCACCTCGCCGGGCTGCACGTTGAAGCGCAGGTCCTCCAGCACGGTGCGCGCCGCGCCGGGCGACCCTCCACCGGCCGCCCCGGCGAAGCGCTTGCGCTGCACGGTCACGTCCAGCACCGGGCTGGCCTGGGCGGGCGCGGCGCTCATGCGGCGCCCGTGTAGGTGTCGCGCCAGCGCAGCAGGCGCTGCCCGGCCCAGCGCATGGCGCCGTCGCTGGCCTGGCCCAGCAGGGCCAGCAGCACGATGGCGGTCAGCACGATGTCGGCGCGGCCGGTCTCGCGGCCGTCGGTCAGCAGGTAGCCCACGCCGCGGCTGGCGGCGATCAGCTCGGCGGCCACCATGAACATCCAGGCCAGGCCCAGGCCGTTGCGCAGCCCCGTCCAGACCGACGGCAGCGCCGCCGGCAGCAGCACGCGCCGCACCAGGGCCAGCGGGCCCAGGCCGGCCATGCGCGCCACCTCGACCAGCTTGCGGTCCACGTCGCGGAATCCGCTGACCACACCCATGTAGACCGGGAAGAACGCGCCGATGGCGATCAGCGTGAGCTTGGGCGCCTCGTCGATGCCCAGCCACAGCAGCAGCAGCGGCACCCAGGCCAGAGACGGGATGGCGCGCAGGGCCTGCAGCGTCGGATCCAGCAGGCGCTCGATGCGCGGGCTCAGGCCCACGGCGGCACCGAGCGCCAGCGCCAGCACGGCGCCCGTTGCAAAGCCCGCGGCCACGCGCGCGGTGCTGGCGCCCACATGGCCGGCCAGGCCGTGGTCCAGCAGCTCGGCCGCCGTCGCCCACAGGCTGCTGGGCGGCGGAAAGAGATGCGGCACCACCCAGCCGGCGCGGGCGGCGAACTCGGCCAGGGCCAGCAGCGCCAGCGGCAGCCACAGCCCGGTGGCGCGGCTGGCCAGCGCGGGCCATGCGGCGCGCAGGCGGGCGGCAGCCGGCCCGGACGACGGCTGGGCAGACGACGGCGCGGCGCCCGCCCGCAGGCTCGCCGCATCCGCGATGCGGGGCAGCGCGCTCATGCCGGTCGCCATGCAGGGCGTGACGGATGCAGGCGGTCAGCGCTCATGCCGCCCTCACCCGCGTGCCAGCCAGCGCTGGGCAAAGCGCGTGTCCACCAGCGCGTCGATGGTGCGCGGCAGGTCCACGTCCGGGCGCACCAGGCGCTCGTCCTTCAGGATGGGCGCGGCGGCGCGCAGGGCATCGATGTGCTGCGCGCCCGGCGCCGGGTTGCTCAGGTCGGTGCGCAGCTTGAGCTGCAGCAGGGCCACCTGCAGCGACACCTTGGCCTCATCGCTCAGGATGCGTGCCGCCTCGGTCACGTTGGCCCGCACCCACAGCCGCGCGCGCTCGTACTGCTGGATGACGCGGCCCACGGCCTGGGGCTGCTGCTTGAGGAAGTCCTCGCGCACGTTGAGGAAGCCGTAGGTGTTGAAGGCCACGTTGCGGTAGAGCAGCCGCGAGCCGGCATCCAGCTCGCTGGCGGCCATGTGCGGATCCAGCCCGGCCCAGGCGTCCACCCGGCCCTGCTCCAGCGCGGCGCGGCCGTCGGCATGCTGCAGGGCCACGTGCTCGATGTCCTCGCGCTTCAAGCCCACGGTGTGCAGCGCGCGCAGCAGGAAGAGATACGGGTCGGTGCCCTTGGTGGCCGCCACCTTGCGGCCCTTGAGGTCGGCCAGCGTGCGGATGGGCGAGTCCTTGCGCACCACCAGCGCCGTCCACTCCGGGCGCGAATAGATGTAGGGCGTGCGGATGGGATTGCCGTTGGCCCGGGCCAGCAGCGCGGCCAGGCCGGCGGTGGAGCCGATGTCGATGCTGTTGCCCGCCAGGTACTCCAGCGCGCGGTTGCTGCCGGCGCTGAGCACCCACTTGATGCGCACGCCATCGGCCTTGAAGGCCTCCTCCAGCCAGCCGAAGCGGCGCAGCGCCAGGCTGGTGGGCGAGTAGTAGGCGTAGTCCAGCCGCAGCTCGCGCAGCGGCTCCTGGGCGCGTGCGATGGCCGGGGCAGCCAGGGGCGTGGTGGTGGCGGCGGCGGCTTGCAGCAAGGTACGGCGGCGGATCACAGCAGGGTCTCCGGGTAGACGGCATCGACCACGCGCGGGCTGCGCGGGATGAGCTTGAGGCGAAAGAAGGTGTCGGCGATGCGCTGCTGCTCGGCCACGATGCCGGCGTCCACCGGTACCGCGGTGTAGCGGCGCCGCTCGGTGGCCAGCTTCAGCACGGCCGGCGGCACGCCCAGCTGCGGCGCCAGCAGATCGGCCACCGCCTGCGGGTTGCGATCGGCCCAGTCGTTGGTCTTCTTCAACTCAGCGAAGACGGTGCGCAGCACGTTGCCATTGGCCGCCACAAATGCCGGTGCGGCCAGGTAGAAGGTGCGGTTGTTGGACAGCCCGTCTCCGGCGCGCAACACGCGCGGATTGGAGGCGATCTGCTCGCCGGCCAGGAAGGGATCCCACAGGCCCACGGCATCGACGCGGCCGGACTGGAAGGCGCTGCGTGCATCGGCGGCGTTGTTGACCCAGGCGGGTTGGATGTCGTCGAAGTCCAGGCCCGCCTCCTCCAACGCGCGGGCCAGCAGGTACTGCACGTTCCAACCGCGGCCCACGGCGACGCGCTTGCCCTTGAGGTCGGCCACGCGCTTGATCGGCGAGTCGGCCGCCACGAGGATGGCGATGCCCTTGGGATAGGGCTGCTCAGCGGCCAGGTAGACGGCCTTCACGCCCGCGGCCTGGGCGAACACCGCCGGCGTGTCGGCCGCATGGCCGAAGTCGATGGAGCCGGCGTTGAGTGCCTCCAGCAGCACCGGCCCGGTGGCGAACTCGTACCACTGCACCGACCAGCCCAGCGGCTTGAGCGCGGCCTCCAGGTGGCCGGCACCCTTGAGGATGTTGAGCGTGTTGAACTTCTGGTAGCCGATGCGCAGCGTGCGCTCGGCCGCGTCCGCGGGCAGCGTCAGGCCCGCGCCTAGCGAGGCAGCCATTGCTGTACCAAAGGCCAGCACTTGTCGTCTTGGCAAGGTCATGTCTACGTTTCTCTTGTGTCAGGCATGCGTTGATCGATGCGGCCGTCGCGGGCCGCGACAGTGAGGTCAGGCGGCCGCCGGCCCGCCGGGCGCCAGCGTGCGTGCGGTGTGGCTCGCAGGCAGGCGGGGCCCGCGCCGGAACAGCTTGTGGCGCAGCGTGCCCGGCGTGTAGTCGGTGGCATAGCGGCCGCGGCGCTGCAGTTCCGGCACCAGCAGCTCGACCACGCGCTCCATCGTCTCGTGCGACAGCGCGTAGGTCAGGTTGAAGCCGTCGATGCCGGTGGCGTCCGCCCACTCCTCGATCTGGTCGGCCACCTGCTGCGGCGAGCCCACCAGCACCGGCCCGCGCCCGCCCAGACCGATGAAGCGCGCGGCCTCGCCCACCGTCCAGCGCCGCGACGGATCGGCCGCGCTGAACGAGCCCAGCGCGGTGCGGCCGGCGGGGGTGTCCACGTACTCGATGGGCGCATCTGCCGGCGTGCGGCTGAAGTCCACGCCCGTCCATCCCGACAGCAGGGCCAGCGCGGCCTGCGGGTCGATGTGGTCCAGCAACTCCTGATGCAGCGCGCGGGCCTCGGCCTCGGTCTCGCCGACGATGACCAGGGCCTGGGCATAGATGAGCACGTCCTCGGCCGCGCGCCCCGCGGCCACGACGGCGCTGCGCACCTCATCCACATAGCGGCGGATCACCGCAATGGCCGGGCCGCTGACGAATACGCACTCGGCATGCTGACCGGCAAATCGCAGTCCGCGGGGCGAGGTGCCGGCCTGGTAGAGCACCGGCGTGCGCTGGGACGAGGGCTCACACAAGTGGATGCCCGGCACGTCGTAGTGGCAGCCGCGGTGGGCGATGGGCCGCACGCGGTCCGGGTCCACATAGACACCAGCCTCGCGGTCTCGGCGCACGGCGTCGTCCTGCCAGCTGTGCTCCCAGAGCTTGTAGACGACCTCCAGGTATTCGTCGGCCAGGTCGTAGCGCTCGTCATGCCCCAGCTGCTGCGTGCGGCCGAAGTTGCGCGCCGCACTGTCCAGGTAGCCTGTGACGATGTTCCAGCCCACGCGCCCGCCGCTGAGGTGGTCCAGCGTGGACAGGCGCCGGGCGAAGGGATACGGGTGCTCGCCGGTGACTGCGCAGGTGACGCCGAACCCCAAATGCTCGGTGGCATGGGCCATCAGCGGCACCAAAGCCAGTGGGTCGTTGATCGGCACCTGCACGCCGCCGCGCAGCGCTGCGGCCACCGAGCTGCCGTAGACGTCGTAGACACCCAGCACGTCGGCGATGAAGACGCCGTCGAAGCGGCCGCGCTCCAGCAGCCGGGCCAGCTCCACCCAGTGGGCCGGGTCGGTGTAGCGGTGCGAGCGGTCACGCGGATGGCGCCACAGGCCGGGCGACTGATGCGAGCCCGCGTTCATCTGGAACGCGTTGAAGCGGATGCGCTGGGACATGCGGCCCGTCCTCAGGAATACGGCGACGGCTCGGGCAGCCGGCCGTCGAGCGCATGGCGGCCCAGGTCGCGCAGCTTCTGGTCCAGCGGGTCGTGCAGCGTGTGCACGCGCAGGTTGCGCCAGTAGCGGTCCAGGCCCAGGCGCTCGCTGGTGGCGCGCGCGCCGGTGGTCTCGAAGAGGTTGCTGGCGATCTCCAAGCCGATGCGGTGGGCGGCGGCCTTGGCCTGCGCGGTGGCGACGGCCGCCTGGCCGCGCTGCGCGGCAGTGACGGCTGGGCCGGCGTCCAGCGCCTGCTGCAGCTGCGCCGCGGCATCCTCGGCCAGCAGCTCGGCGGCCCGCAGGCCCACGGACCAGGCGCCCCAGCGGTGCTGCACCAGCGGGTCGTCGGCCGCGCGGGCCACGCCGGCGCTGAACCAGGGCTGGGCCTGCTCGACCACGAAGCGCCGGCCGGCATCGAAGGCGCCGCGGGCCAGGCCCAGGTAGAGCTGGGTCAGCACCGACTGGGCCAGCAGCGGGCGCAGGGTGCCGCGCACGCTGGGTGTGCTGCCGGGGGCGACCAGCACGTCGGCATCGGGCAGCCGCACGCCGTCGAAGCGCACCGTGCCGCTGTCGGTCTGGCGCTGGCCGAAGGCCTCCCAGTCGGCCTGCACGGTGAGGCCCGCGGTGCGCGTGGGCAGCACGCCGATGAGCAGGCTGCCGCTGTCCTCATGCCAGGCCGAGACGCTGAGCCAATCGGAGCCGACCGAGCCGGAGCAGTAGCTCTTGACGCCGTCCAGCCGCCAGCCGTCCGCCGTGCGGGTGGCCCGCGTGCGCCGGTCCAGCGGGTTGAGCGCATTGCCCCAGAAGGCACCGCTGTCCAGCGTGCCGGCAATCAGGCGCCGCTGCTGCTCGGCCGTGCCATAGAGGCGCACGGTGGCCAGCTGCAGATGGTGGAAGGCGAAGACATGGGCCAGGGCCGAATCGACCTCCGCCAGGCGGCGCACCACGCGCAGCCAGGTGGGCGCATCCGCCCCCCAGCCGCCCCATTCGCGCTCGATGGACAGGGCCAGCAGGCCGCTGGCCTTGATCAGCTCGCGCTCGGCCGCGGCATGGCCGCCGGCGCGGTCGCGCTCCACGGCCGTTGCGGCCAGGGCCTGGGCCAGCGCCTCCACGCGGGTGTGCAGCGCCGCGCCGGTGGGCGGCTCAAGGGCGGGGGCGGCTGTAACAGCGGCGACGTGGGCGGCAGCATGCGTCATGCACCGCAGTCTTGCCGGCGGCCGTCTTCATGCGAACGAAGCTTTGCGCCTGAGCTTGTGCCCGCCAACGCTGGGCGCATATGCATCCGCGTTGGCATCAGCGTTGGATCAGCCTCGGACCAGCGCTGATCCGCCCCGCGCGGGGCCCGGCGCAGGCTCAGCCCAGCGCCGTGTCCAGCAGCATCATCAGCACGAAGCCCAGCATCAGCCCGGCGGTGGCGAAGCGCTCGTGCCCCTGGCGGTGCGACTCCGGGATGATCTCGTGGCTGATGACGAAGAGCATCGCCCCGGCCGCAAAGCCGAGGCCCCAGGGCAGCAGGCCGGCCGACAGGCCCATCACCGCGGCGCCGAAGACCGCGCCGATGGGCTCGACGAAGCCCGACACCGCGCCCAGGCCGACCGACAGGCCGCGGCCGTAGCCTGCGCCGCGCAGGGCCAGCGCGATGACCAGGCCCTCGGGCACGTCCTGGATGGCGATGCCGGTGGCCAGCGCGCCTGCGCCCACCGGGTCGGTGCCGGCCGCAGCCACGCCGATGGCCAGGCCCTCGGGCAGGTTGTGCAGCGTGATGGCAAAGACGAACAGCCAGGTGCGGCGCAGCGCGCGGGCACGGGCGGTCTCGTCGGGCGAGACGAAGCGGCGCCGGCCGCCCTCCTCGCCCTTGATGAAGTGCTCGTGCGGCAGCCAGCGGTCCAGCGCCATCAGCAGCGCCGCGCCCAGCAGGATGGACACGCTCACCGTGCCGGCCGCGCCCCAGCGGCTCATGCCCAGGTCGCGCGCGGCATCCAGGCCCGGCACGACCAGCGAGAACGCGCAGGCGGCCAGCATCACGCCGGCACCGAAGCCGAGCATGGTGTCGCGGGTGCGGTCCGACGGCATCTGCGCCAGCAGGATGGGCACGGTGCCCAGCGCCGTGGCCAGCGCGGCCACCATGCCGCCGGCAAAGGCGCGCTCCAGATGCGGCGCGCCGCCCGCGGCCAGCTGCTGCACCAGCATCCACAGGCCGGCGGCCAGGCCGCCGAAGACGATGAGGCTGCCCACCGCGCGGCGCACGGTGGACAAGGACGGCACGGCCAGCGGCTCGCGCGCCGCCTGTGCAGGCCGGGTGGGGTCGATGGGCGCCATGATGATGTGCTGGTGGTGTGCTCAGGGTTCCGGTGATGTCCCGCTGATGTCCTGGTGATGCGCCCGTGGAGGGCGTCGTTCCGACGCTGATGATCTTGCGGCGATCGCGCCGTGCGGGTGATTGCTTGTCTCGATCAGGGGCATTGCCCCGCATGCGCTGTGGACCGCCACCTCACGCATGCGGCTTGCTGCTCAAGGACGCTGCATCGGCCCGCCACGGCAGGCCGGTGCAGCAGGCCGTGCACCAGCCCGCCACGCGCCCCGCATCGGGCCGCGCGGCGGGCCGGCCGTGCGGCTTACTTCTTGCTGCCGGCGCGGGCCTTGTTGGCCTTGGCCTGCGGCACGGTGGACGAGGGCACGACCTCGCCCGGCGCGCCCCAGCCCAGTTCCGCCCCGGTGAGCGGGTCGGACAGCGGGTCGGAGCGCAGGCGCAGGGTCATCTGCTCCAGCGCCTTCATCTCGTCGGCCTTGAGCGTCACCTCGGGCAGGCCGGAGCCGCCGTCCACGGCGCACTGCTGCTCGCGGTCGCTGATGACGGTGAAGTTCTCGTCGCTGTTCCACGGCCCGCGCATGTCGCCTTCACCCTGGCTCATGTTGAAGTACACGTTGGTGAAGCTCGGCATGCCCGGCAGCTTGCCCGGCGGGAAGTTGGGCTGGATGGAGTACAGCGCCTTCTCGAACGACTGCTGGTGGGCGATCTCGCGCGTCATCAGGAAGCCCAGCGCCTCCTTCACGCCGGGATCGTCGGTGGCGTTGATGAGACGCTCGTAGACGATCTTGGCGCGCGCCTCGGCGGCGATGTTGGAGCGCAGGTCGCAAGTCGGGTCGCCGATGCTGTCGATGTAGCCGGCGTTCCAGAGCTGGCCGCCGGAGTTGATCAGCGCCGGGCCGCCGCCATAGAGCACCTGGGTGACGTGCGAATCACAACCCGTGCCCTGCAGCTTGCGGAACTGCTCGGCCTCGGCGTCCACGGCCTCGGCATATTTGGCCTTGCTGCCGCGGTTGAGCATGGCCACCAGCGTGCCGATGACCTCCAGGTGGGACAGCTCCTCGGTGGCGATGTCCAGCAGCATGTCCTTGCGGCCCGGGTCTTCCTCCGCCAGGCCTTGGGTGAAGTAACGCATGGCCGCGGCGAGCTCGCCCTGCGGGCCGCCGAACTGCTCCAGGAGCAGGTTGGCCAGCGCAGGGTTGGACTCGCTCACACGCACCGTGTACTGCAGTCGCTTGTTGTGACTGAACATGGGCACTCCTTTGTGTAGCGGGTGGGGTGGGACACAGCAGGCGCCAGGCGCCGCCGGTGGCCGGGTCGGCAAGGGGCGATCCCGAGTGGGGTGCGCACGCCCTGCCGGCCGCTGGCGATTCCTATCGGCCCGATAGCCGCAGGCCGGCTGCTGTAGTGGCTCACCATCGCCTGCGCGTGCGCCGAGCGGCATCAGGCACATGCGGCTGAACAAGACGGACGGCTCCCAAGAGGCTTGTCGGCCACGGGCACCCGGATTGCCCCGTTTTGGGGACAACAAGCCCGAGAGGACCCACGATGCAAGCCCATGCCGTGCATGGCGTGCTGAAGATCGTCAGCGCGCTGATCCTGCTCCTGATGCTGGTGGCGGTGGTCTACGCCGGCGGCATCGCCCTGACCTACTGGTCGGGCATCGGCGTCTGACGCCTTCAGGAGCAAGACGCCATGAACAAGCGCCAATCCCGCCTCTTCGCCATCGGCTCCACCGCGGTGGCGGCCCTGGTCTTCCTGGGGCTGACCATCGACACCCACCGCCAGGTGGGCAAGCTCACCAATGCCGAGAGCATCACGCCCGCTGTGTCGCGCGGCAAAGATGTTTGGCACAAATACAACTGCGTCAACTGCCACACGCTGATGGGCGAAGGCGCCTACTACGCGCCCGACCTGACCAAGATCACCCAGCACCGCGGCGAGGCTTATCTGCAGGCCTACATGCGCGACCCTTCGCGCTTCTATGACGAGCAGCGCCACCGCCGGCTGATGCCCAAGCAGAACCTTGCCGACCAGGAGATCACCGATCTGATCGCCTTCCTGGACTGGGTCAGCAAGATCGACAACCAAGGCTGGCCGCCGCGGCCCATCCTGGTCTCGGGGGCCACGCTGCCCGGTACCGACCAGACCGCCGCCCAGGCTCAGGGAGCCGTCGAGGCCACCGGGGGCAACGGCCAGCCGGGCGCCGCGCCGGGCCAGCAGCCGCCGGGCGCGCGCCCGATGGCCGGCAGCCAGGACCCGATCGCCCTGGGCCAGGCACTGTTCCGCTCGGTCACGCCCAACTGCACCGCTTGCCACTCGGTGGCGCCAGGGGTCAATCTGGCCGGGCCGTCGCTGGCCGGGCTGGCAACGCGCGCTGCGCAGCACGTGGGCGCGCCCGACTACAAGGGCCAGGCCAAGGATGCAGCCGGCTACATCCGCGAGTCCATCACCCACCCCAGCGCCTACCTGGTGCCGGGGGCGATGTACTCGGCAGGCGGCACGTCGTTCATGCCGGCCACTTATGCGCAGTCGCTCAAGCCCGAGCAGATCGACCAGCTGGTGGCCTACCTGGCCACACTGAAGTGACGCAGAACGAACCCCACGGAGCCCGCACATGAGATACCGCTCACAACAGGTGGCCTACTGGTACTTCGCCGTGGCCATGGTGCTGTTCGGCCTGCAGATCGTCTTCGGGCTGCTGTCGGCCGCCAAGTACCTGGGGCCGGACCCGCTGCTCTACATCCTGCCGTTCGACGTGACCAAGATGATCCACACCAACCTGCTGGTGGTGTGGGTGCTGACCGGCTTCATGGGCGCCACCTACTGGATGGTGCCGGACGAATCCCGCACCGAGCTGCACAGCGTCAAGCTGGCCTACGTCCAGCTCGGGCTGTGGGTGCTGATGGGCCTGGCCACGGTGATCGGCTACCTGTTCCGCTACGGCACCGGCAACAAGCTGCTGGAGCAGCCGCTGCCCAGCAAGATCGTGATCGTCATCGTCATGCTGATGTTCCTCTACAACATCCTGATGACCATCCGCAAATCCGGCCGCTTCACCACCACCGAGGGCGTGCTGCTGCTGGGCCTGGCGCTGGCTGCGGTGCTCTACCTGCCCGCGCTGCTGGAGTACGAGAACTACACCATCTCCATCTTCTACCGCTGGTGGACGATCCACCTGTGGGTGGAGGGCGTGTGGGAGATGATCCAGGGCGGCTTCCTGGCCTATCTGCTGATCCGGCTGTCGGGCGCCGACCGCGAGGTGATGGAGAAGTGGCTCTACGTGATCGTGGGCCTGGTGTTCATCGCCGGCATCCTGGGCACGGCGCACCACTACTACTGGGTGGGCGTGCCGCAGTATTGGCTGCCCATCGGCGGGTTCTTCAGCGCACTGGAGCCGGTGGCCCTGGTCGGCATGGCCATGTATGCCTACACCGCCATGCGCCGCTCGGGCCTGAGCCACCCCAACACGCTGGCCCTGCACTGGACCATCGGCAGCGCGGTGTTCACGCTCTTCGGCGCCGGGCTGCTGGGCCTGGCCCACACCTGGCCGTCGGTCAACAAGTGGACCCACGGCACCATGGTCACCGCCATGCACGGTCACGCGGCCTTCTATGGCGCCTACGCCATGATCGTGATGGTCATGATCAGCTACGCATTGCCCAGCTTCACGCCCGACCGCCGCGACACCAACCGCACGCTGGGCTACTGGGCCTTCTGGCTGCAGATTGCCGGCATGTTCGGCATGACGCTGTCCTTTGCCACCGCGGGCATCGGCCAGGTCTACCTGGAGCGCATCCTGGGCCTGGGCTACCTGGACACCCAGCTCAAGATCCAGGTGCACTTCGTGATGCTGGTGGCCACGGCCAGCCTGTTCGCCCTGGGCGTGGCGCTCTTCATCTGGGACTTCTTCCGCTACGCGCCGCGCTTTGCCGTCACCGATGAGGCCGTGGGCGAGCCGCGCGCCGGCAGCATCGCCAGCGGCCCGCGCATGGTCATGCCGTGAGGGCGGACCTCACCCCCAGGCCGCCCGCCACGCCGCCCGCCGCCGCCGGCCCCGCGGGGCCGGCCGACGAGCCCTGGTACCTGGCCCAGGGCAACGAGGTCCAGGTCTTCGAGCAGGCCCATGCCCAGCGCCTGGCGGTGATGCTCAAGGGCCCGACGGGCTGCGGCAAGACGCGGTTCGTCGAGCACATGGCCTGGCGGCTCAAGCGGCCGCTCATCACCATCTCCTGCCACGACGACCTGGCCGCCAGCGACCTGGTCGGGCGCTTCCTCATCCGCCATGACGGCACCGCGTGGCAGGACGGCCCGCTCACCCGCGCCGTGCGCGAAGGCGCCATCTGCTACCTGGACGAGGTGGTGGAGGCCCGCGCCGACACCATCGTCGTGCTGCACCCGCTGACCGACCACCGGCGGCTGCTGCCCATCGACAAGACCGGCGAGACGCTGCAGGCCGCGCCCGGCTTCATGCTGGTCGTCTCCTACAACCCGGGCTACCAGCGCATGCTCAAGGACCTCAAGCCCAGCACGCGGCAGCGCTTCGTGGCACTGGAGTTCGACTTCCCCGACGCGCCGCGCGAGGCGCGCATCGTCGCGGCCGAAAGCGGCGTGGACGAGGCCACCGCCGCCGGCCTGGTGGCCCTGGCGCGGCAGCTGCGCGGCCTGCAGGACCGCGGCCTGGCCGAGGTGCCCAGCACCCGGCTGCTGGTGGCTGCCGCCCGGCTGATCGCCGCCGGCGTGGACGTGAAGCAGGCCTGCCGCGTGGCCATCGTGTCCCCGCTGTCGGACGAGCCCACGCTGGTAGGCGCCATGCGCGACCTGGTGGACCTGACCTTCGCCTGAGAAGGCGTCGGCGTACCGGCCATGCCTGCGTTGACCGACACGACCCGCGGGCTCGGACACGCCGGGCTCATTCACCCCTACTGAGCCGCAACGCCCGCGATGGCCGAAGCCGAAGACGTCCTGCACGACGCGGCGCGGCATGTCACCGCCTATGCCCAGGCGCTGTGGCTGCGCCGCCGCGAGGCCCAGGCCGGCCCGCCGCCGCCCGCGCTGGCCGACCATGCCGAGCGCATCGGCCTGCTGCTGCAGGCCGTGTGGGGCCGCGCCTGGCCCATCCGGGCCGCCCTTCCCCCGGCCCCGCCCACGCTGCTGCGCCGGCTGCTGGCCTTCGAGGCCACGCGCATGCGCGAGCCGGTGCCCGCCACCGATGGCCAGGCCATCTGGCTGCCGGCGCAGCTGCCGGGGCTGGATGCCGACCAGGCCCTGGCCCGCTGGCGGCTGATGGCCCTGCAGCAGACGGCACGCGCCATGCGCGGCAGCCTGGACCAGCCCGGCATCCACGGCCCTGCGGACCCGCGCACCAGCGGCCGGGACACCGCCCGCGACTGGCTGGCCGCCGACCTCTATCGCCTGCTGGAGGCCGACGCCGCCGACGCCGATCTGCTGCGCCGCCTGCCCGGCCAGGCCACGGCGCTGGCTGCCTGGCGCGACGAGGCCGCCGCCGCGCGCGCCGCCCGCGCCCTGCCCCGTGGCGGCCTGGGCGCCGTGGAGCAGCGCCTGCGCCGCGTGCTGGCCGCGCCTGTGGCGCAGCAGCACGCCGCCCCCACCGAGCACTGGGCACGTGCCCGTGCCGAGGCCGACACCCTGCTCGCCCAGTGGCCGGATCTGCTCAAGCTGCGCGGCCCGGCGCTGCAGCCCGACGCCTGGCTGGGCGACTGGCGCGAGCCGCCGCCCCGCGCCGAGCAACTGGACGGCGCGCTGCCCGACGATCTGCCCGGCGCGAGCGCCCCCTCCGCCCGCATGGCCCGCCGCCCCAAGGTGCGCGAGTCGCCCGAGGACGAGGACGACAGCGACCCCGGCGCCTGGATGATCCAGACCGGTGAAGGCATGGAGAAGGCCGAGGACCCGCTGGGCCTGCAGCGCCCCACCGACCGCGAAGCCGGCAGCGCCTCGCAGGAGATGGCCGACGCCGTCTCCGAGCTGGAAGAAGCCCGTCTGGTGGCCACGCCAGACCGCGCTCGCGAGGTGCTGCTCAGCGACGACGCGCCCGAGGCCCGCGCCCGCGGCGAGGCGGCGGCATCGTCGGCGCCCGAGCCCACGGCCCTCTGCTACCCGGAGTGGGACCATGCCGCCGGCCGCTATCGCCACCCCGGCGCCCGGGTGTGGCTGCTGCCCGCGGCCGACGGCCCGGATGAGTGGATCACCCGCGCCCGCGACGAGCACCGCGCGCTGCTCACGCAGGTGCGGCGCCAGTTCGAGATGCTGCGCAGCCACCGCGTCTGGCTGCGCCAGCGCACCGATGGCGAGGAGCTGGACCTGGACGCCTGCGTGGCCGCCGCGGCCGACCGCGCCGCCGGCCTGCCGCCCAGCGACCGGCTCTACCGCGCCCGCTCGCCGCAGCGCCGCGACACCGCCATCGCCCTGCTGGTGGACGCCAGCGGCTCCACCGACAGCTGGGTGGCCGGCCAGCGCCGCATCATCGACGTGGAGCGCGAGGCCCTGCTGCTGGTGGCCGAGGCACTGGACGCCCTGGGCGAGCCGCACGCCATCCACGCCTTCAGCGGCGAGGGCGCGCAGCGCGTGGTGGTGCGCGCCCTCAAGCGCTTCGACGAGCCGCCCGGCCCGGCCGTGGCGAGGCGCATCGCCGGCCTGGAGCCCGAGCACTACACCCGCGCCGGCGCGGCTGTGCGGCATGTCACCCAGCAGCTCATGCGCCAGCCGGCCGCGCACCGGCTGCTGCTGCTGCTCTCAGACGGCAAGCCCAACGACCGCGACGAGTACGAAGGCCGCCACGGCGTGGAAGACCTGCGCCAGGCCATCGTCGAGGCCCGGCTGCAGGGCTGCTCGCCCTTTTGCCTGACCATCGACCGCCAGGCGCGCGACTACCTGCCGCACATCTTCGGCCCCGGGCAGTACGGCCTGCTGCCTCAGCCGGAGCGGCTGCCGGTGCTGCTGCTGGAGTGGATGAAGCGGCTGATGAGCACGGCCGGCTGAGCCCGGCGGCGCGCAACGCGATCGCTTGATCTACCGCAGAAAGTGGCCGCTTACCTTTCTCAAGCGGCGGGTTAACCCCTCCGATAACCCACCCCAAGTGGCCCCGCGACCCGCGGGCCCCGCGGCTGTCGGTCCCCGGCGCCGCCGATGAGGACCAACATGCAACTCGCCAACTTCAAGATCTCCGTGCGGTTGATGGCCGGCTTTGCCGCTGTGCTCTCGCTGCTGTTCATCCTCGGTGCCCTGGTGATCAACCAGGTCAATGGCATCCACGCCGCCTTCAATCTGGTCATCGACGACCAGGTGCCCAAGGTGGCTCACTTCACAGAGCTCAAGGACATTGCCAACCAGCAAGCCCGGCTGATCCGCAACCTGGCGCTGTTCAAGAGCGCCGAAGCCCAGCAGCGCGACCGCGCCACCATGCGCCAGCTGCAGACCAAGGCGCAGGCCGTGCTGGTCGAGCTGGAACGCACCGTGCGCGCGCCGGAGATGCGCCAGGGCCTGCAGGACATGAAGCAAAAGCGTGAGGCCTTCCTCGCCGCGCGCGACAGCTACATCGCACTGCTGGACAGGGGCGAATACGAGGCCGCAGTCGCCTCGCTGGAGTCCCAGTTGCGGCCGATGCAGATGGTCTATCTGGACACGCTCACCAGCCTGGTTGAGATGCAGACCCGCCGCATGCGGGCCGCAGCCGACGAGACGCAGGCCGCCGTGCGCCGGGTCGATGTGGTGGTCGTTGCGGCGCTGATCATCGGCACGCTGCTGGCGGCCGCCACCGCCTGGCTCATCACCCGCTCCATCGTGGCCCCGGTGCACAAGGCCGTGGAAGTGGCCCGCGCCGTCGCCGAAGGCAACCTCAACGTGCGCATCGAGCCACGTGGCCGCGACGAGCTGGCCGAGCTGCTCGCTGCACTGCGCACCATGCAGGGCGGGCTGGTGGACATCGTCTCCCATGTGCGCGCCGGCGCGGAGAGCGTGGCCACGGCCTCACAGCAGATCGCCACGGGCAACGCCGACTTGAGCCAGCGCACCGAGGAGCAGGCCAGCAGCCTGCAGCAGACCGCAGCCAGCATGGAGCAGCTCACCGGCACGGTGGAGCAGAACGCCCAGCATGCCCGCGAGGCCAACGGCCTGACCCAGCAGGCCACCACCAGCGCGGTGGAGGGCGGGCGCACGGTCAGCCAGGTGGTCGAGACCATGCGCGAGATCCAGGACAGCAGCCGCCGCATCGTCGAGATCATCAGCGTGATCGACGGCATCGCCTTCCAGACCAACATCCTGGCCTTGAACGCGGCCGTTGAAGCCGCCCGCGCCGGCGAGCAGGGCCGCGGCTTTGCCGTGGTGGCCGGCGAGGTGCGGGCGCTGGCCCAGCGCAGCGCCGAAGCCGCCAAGGAGATCAAGAGCCTGATCACCGCCAGCACCGAGCGCGTGGACGCCGGCAGCCGGCTGGTGGATGCCGCGGGCGAGCAGATGCAGCAGATCGTCACCGCCATCCAGGCCGTGGACGACATCGTCGGCCAGATCGCCTCGGCCAGCCGCGAGCAGAGCGCCGGCATCGGCCAGGTCAACACCGCCCTGGTGCAGATGGACACCGTCACGCAGCAGAACGCCGCGCTGGTGGAAGAAAGCGCCGCGGCCGCCGAGAGCCTGAAGGCCCAGGCCGATGCGATGGTGCATGCGGTGGGCGTCTTCCGCCTGGGCCACGACGCTGCCGCACGGCCGTCAGCGGCACCCGCCAGCACCCGCCCGCTGGCCGCCCTGCCCAAGCCGTCGTCCCAGCCCGCCAGTCACCCGGCCGTCAAACCGTCCCTGAAGACCGAGCCTATGGCCCCGGCGCCCCGTGCAGCCCGCCCGGCACCGGCTGCACCCAGCGCCGCCCAGCCGGCCGTGGCTGACGACGACTGGACCAGCTTCTGACGCGTCGATTGCTTGTGCGGTTACCGTGCCCGCGTCATGCTGGCGTGTTGCGCGTGATGCGCGAGCAGGAATCAGCGCTCGGCGGTGAGCTGTCAGGGTGCCCCGTTGGCTCACTGAGTCGCAGCTGAATAGTCCTTGCGCCCATCCAGCCGCGGCCCCCACCACGGCGCATACCACTGGCCGATGTTGAGGTGCTCCTTGAACTTGCGGTACGGGTCGGGCGGCACATGACCTGCGGGCGGCAGGATCAGCATGGCGCGGCCGGCGTCGGGGTCGACGGTGGAGACGTAGAGCACCGGCACGTTGTGCCGGTAGGCGGCATAGGCGCCCACCAGCAGCGACAGGTTCACCGTGTTGGCCCCCAGGTCGCCCAGCAGGGCGGCGAAGTCGATGCGGTCCTTGAGCACATCGAAGTCGGGCATGAGATCGGCCAGCGCCCCGCCCAGCTCACCCAGCCGCGCGCTGGCCGGTGGCGTGTGGCGGCCGGCGTCGGTGACCACCTTGCCGATGTCCTGCGGCTTGAGCCCGGCGGCTGCACACGCCTGCTCGACTGCCTGGCGCAGCGCAGCCACGCGGGGCTTTTCTTCGCGACGGCGCTTGACGTCCTTGACCGGCACCACCACCGGCGCCGTGTAGTAGACCAGCGGCCGGCGGCCGGTGTCGGTGCCGGGATGGCCCAGCATCAGCACGGTGGAGGCTTCGTTGGGCTGCTGGGCCTTGGGGAAGCTGGGCAGGTCCACGGATGTGAGCCACAGCACCTTGCTGTCCGGCGTGGGCAGGGCCTTGAGCGCGGTTTCCAGCGCGGTCCAGCCCGAGTTGCCGCTCACCACGGTCAAGGCGGGCAACGAGGTGTCCCCATAAGCAAGATAGGCACTGCGCCAGATCTTGCGCGCCTCTTCCTCGGTGCGGTCGGGGATGAAGTTGGCGATCACCGGCAAGCCGTTCATCTTGACGCCGTTCCACATGAACATGTGGAAGCCCTCGGCTTCGCGGTTGTAATAGGTGACGAGGAACGAGAGGGCCTGAGTCAGCTCGACAAGGTATTTGCGCTCAAACCCGATGTGCGAGACCCTGCTTGTCTGATCTCCAGCACTACCAGTCAGCGACTTGAATGCCTTCGGGGGCTGACCTTCAGGCCCCAGGTCATAGAGCGGAGTGATGTACTTCTCCATCGCATACCCGGGGTCGAACATGCACGACACCCAGTTGGCCCCGACCAGCTGCGCCACGGCCGCCGCCGGGCAAGCCGGCGCGGCGCTCGCGCCTGTGTTGGTGTCCTTCCCTTGCGCCGCGCGCAACCCCAGCAGGTCCAGCAAGCCCATGCTCATGCCTCCTTGAATCAATGTGCGTCGCTTCACGGCGTGAGTGTCCGGTCTCTTGTGCTCGCCCTCCCCTTGGCCAGGTGGCCCAAGACGCTCTGCTCACGTTCGTCGGCAATGCCCGGGGCCTCTTGCAGCATGTGCTGTGGGGTGTAGGTGCGCTGCAGTTGCTTGTCGTGCATGAAGCCCTCCCGCCAGTAACTCCTGAATGGATCGGCCTGCGACCACGTTTCTGATATGTCCTTCACCATCACCCAATGCGCAAACTGGCGGAACAGCTGCAGATCAGCCGCGGTGATCGCGCCCGGGTTGATGCGCCCCACGGCCACGTCATAGGCCAGCGCCTTTTGCGCATGCATGGGCTGGGTCAGGATGGTGGAGTGATCGGTGGCATTGGGGTTCTCGGCCAGCAGGCGCTGTAGCGTGCGCCGCTGGGCTTCGGGGTCGTCCTTGGGGAGGGCGCCGCGGTTCTCGGCCAGGCGCAGCCGGGCGCGCAGCTCATAGCGATAGGCCGCCTCGGTGTCCGCATCACCCCGACCGGGCTGCTGCAGCACCTCGCCATACGGGTCGTCACGCAGCTTGTTGGGATCACCGGATCGGGCCAGCGCATCGCGCGCCGGGTCCTTGCCTTCGTCGAAGTCCTGGTCAGCGCCGTAGCGCCGGGCACGGGGCGCGATGGGCTCGGGCAACACGGGGGCGTTGATCGGCACGGCCCAGCCCTTGTCCGGCATGGCGTTGACCGACAGGTTCATCAGCCGGGTGGCGATGAGCAAGAAGGGGGCGGTCGCCACCGTGGCGATCTTGGCGACCCAGCCCTGCTGCTCGTTGAAGCTGCCCACATACCGCATGGACGGTGGCCGGGGGTGCCAGAACGTGTGCGGGTCGTGGTTGTCCTGACGGTAGCGGTAGTCCCGCCCGGTCCAGTGGGGGCAGCCGACCTTGAAGGGCGCGGGCTGTTGCCGTGCGCTGGCCGCCCACACCCGCTGGTGCAGCCGGCCACCCAGGGCCTGCACGGCGTCGAGCTGTGCCTGGGACAGGCCGCGCCAGCCGATGCCCTGCACAGGTGACACGCCGATCACCTGGTCGTGCGGGTTGCAGTAGAGGAACACGCGGCCGCGGTTGTCGCGGTCGCATCCGGGCTGGGGCGCAGCCTTCACATCGTCCGGGAAGGCCTCCAGCCGGTAGACCGGCTCGCCGGTTTCGGGATCCTGGAAGCCGATGTGGCGGTTGATGTGCTCCAGCGGCTGCTGCTGCTTTTGGGCGCACTCGCGCACCGCTTTGAGAAAGTGGGCGAAGGTCTGCACACGCGCGGCCTGCGTGACGGCGCCGCGTGGCCCCAGGCCCGAGCCCATGTTGTGGTTGGCCAGGCTGTCCATCGCCAGTGCTTCCAGGCTGTAAGGCGGATTGCACAGGATGTAGGTGTCGGCCAGTGCACCCTCCCGCTCGCCCATCAACGCCGCAGCCAGCGTCACCATGTTGCCTTGGCTGTGGCAAACCACCGTGATGGGGCAGTCACGCTGCTTGCGATCAAGCTGCGTCTGGCATGGCGGGGGCCAACTGCGTCAGGCGCACGTTGTTGCCTTCGAAGCGGGTGCGGTAGCGCAGATACCCCTCGGGCTCCCAACTGCCCGGCAGGTCAAGCGGTCCGATCGCAGGCGCGTCCAGCGGCTTGAAGCCGGCATAGGAGTCGTGGCAGTAATCCGCAAACAACGTTGCCTCAGCGGGCGTGATGGCCCGCCATGTCCTGGCACGGCGCACGATCTCAACGGCATAAGACGACAGAGCCTGGATCTGTCCACGCAACTGCTGTTGCAGGCCATCGTGCAGCAACGGCACTTGCACGCCAGTGCGAGCATCCATGTACTGCCTGATCGCTTGCAAATGCTGGCGCAGCAGGGCATTGGCGCCCAGCAGATCGTCACGGTCGCTCGCGCTGGCTCGCCGAAGTGCAGGCAGATCGCCATACCGGTCTGCCACGGCAATACGCCATGCCAGGTAGTCCATCAGGCAATCGCGCAGGAGCCGCGCCTGCGTTCCGTTGGCGGACAAAAAGGCCTCGTAGGCCGAGCGCAGCGACGGGGCGACTTCGAAGCAGTCCCAGCCGCCCTTGACACGCGCCAGTTTTTTGTCCAACGGTACCTTGGCCGCCACGGCTGCGTCGAACATCGCGTTCAAAGGAATCTGCGACAGCTTTTCGCCATCTTGCTTCCGCGGCTCGCGCCCTTGCTCACCGGGTGCATATCCGCCGCCCACGTCCGAGTGCATCCCCGGGAAGCGGTACTGCCGGCAGTTGGGCGGCAGCACGCCGTTGCGCAGCACGTCTTCAAGCGGGAAGGCGCCGCGGTTCTCATGCATCGCCACGTAATGCTCGCAGTGGCGCACGCGTGACGGGATGCGCAGCTGCGCTGCGTCGCCCCAACTGCTGTGCCCATGCGTGAACGAAGACACCGACGCGCCCGGCCCTACGGCGGCCACGGTGTCGAAGAGGCCCAGGAAACGCAGGTGCGTCGTGACACCGGCCAGCCGGTCCCCGACGAACAACTCGCCCATCCAGTTGCAGAACGCGCGCGCCTGGGCCGCCCCCCGTGAGAAGCCGAAGACGTCGATGAAGACCTCAACCAGTTGCGGCTTGGGGCAAGAGGCGATACGCATGCCCAACTGCGCGAACTGCTCGGTGAAGAACGTCTTGCGGTGGCTGCTGCCGCTGAGGGGATCCATGAGCAGGCCGCCACGCTGGCCCATGCCGACGCGGTCCAGTCGGTCTTGCACGTCAGGTGCGAGCATGGGCCGGCCGGTGCGGGGGTTGCGAGCAGCGGGGCCGGTGCTGCACAGCGCCTGAATCACGGCAGGGTCGACCATGGGCTGGTTGCTCACAGCAATCGCCCGGTACATCGAGTTCAGCACATGCAGCATGGCGAAGTTGATGCGTCCATCGCCCCCCGCCCCGAATGCCGCGCCCAGGCCGTTCGGCTCTTTCTCGCCAATGTCTGGGAAAGGCGTTCCTACACCGGGGATGTAGGTGCGGAAATAGCCTTCGAGCGCATCTTCTGGGTAAGCACGGAACAAGCGCGCTATGTTGCTGTCGCACCGCCTTTGCAGTTGGGTCTGCGTGTTGCGCGGCTTGTTGTTCCACCAGTCCACCAGACCCTGCCGCCAGTTGGCGCTAGGGTTCTCCACCCAGTCCTGGTTGTTGCCCGTGCCGTCGAAGAAGATGCCGATGTGGGCGGCTACCTCGCACCGCTCTGCTCGGCAGTCGCGTATGCCGGGGGTGGCTCTGACGCCGACCGTGGAGCCGGGATGAGTGCAGGCCGTGGTTTCCATAAAGCCTCCGTGTTCTTGCCGTCAAGCAGTGATCAGGGCGCGTCGTTCTTCATGGCGTTCTCGACTTTGGGAAACGTCTCACCAGGGCGCAGATCGATGGACGGCCCTGGATAGCCCTCTTTCTCCGGATAGCCGTTGAAGGAAATTACTTTGACGGTGCCATCGCGCAAAAAGTGCACATAGAGCATCCCAACCTGGTCATACCGTTCCACGGGCACGATGCGCTCGTGCTCGGAGTACACCTTGCGCTTCCAATCAGTGACCGCCCACTGCACCTTGACCGTCAGATCGGGCCGCCAGACCGCCGGCAGCCTGACGCAACAAACACTGCTCCCGCCTCGTCCGGCTTGGTGACCTGACACGCCGTTTACCGAAAACTCCTGAATGCTCAAGTGCGCCTCCAGATGGTCGAGCCCGGTCAGCATCACGCCGACCGTCTTTTCGGCAGGGGGCGAGGCATGGCAGGCTGAAAGCCATGACGCCAGGACCAAGGCCACGCCCAGGCAAAGCAAGCGCACCGGGAAAAAAAATGAGTCGGACATGGTGGGGGGTTTTTTATAAAGCGAGGGTTTGGCCCTGAGCCATGCACCCACAAGGCGGCGCAGCACGGTGGTCGTATTCGTCAGGGGGGGCCTAACACCGGCCGTTGAGCAGGACCGGATGCATGTCGTAAGTTCCATAGAGCCTCCTTGCCTCACCCTCGAGCGTGCTGTTAGAGCGCGTCGTTCTTCATGGCGTTCTCGACTTTGGGAAACGTCTCACCAGGGCGCAGATCGATGTCCCACGGGCGTTTCTTGAGAAGGACGGCCCTGGATAGCCCTCTTTCTCCGGATAGCCGTTGAAGGAAATTACTTTGACGGTGCCATCGCGCAAAAAGTGCACATAGAGCATCCCAACCTGGTCATACCGTTCCACGGGCACGATGCGCTCGTGCTCGGAGTAAACCTTGCGCTTCCAATCGGTAACAGCCCATCGCACGTCGACTTTTAAGTCAGGCCGCCAGACCTCTGGCAGGCTGACGCAACAAACGCTGCGCCCGCCTCGTCCGGCTTGGTGACCTGACACACCGTTTACCGAAAACTCCTGAATGCTCAAGTGCGCCTCCAGATGGTCGAGCCCGGTCAGCATCACGCCGACCGTCTTTTCGGCAGGGGGCGAGGCATGGCAGCCGCTCAGCCACGGCGTCAGTACCAGGGCAAAGCCAAGCCAGATCAGCCAGGCGCGGGAAGACGTTGTTTTCAGCATGTCTTATGTCTCAAGAACGTAATGCGGGGTCGCTTGCAGGCTGCTGGGCGTGGGGCCATGCATCGATCTGCTCAACATGAGGCTCGTGTGCGAGCAATGCAACGAAATCAGCGTCTTGCAGCACCCGCCCGTCGGACAAGACGCATTGGCGAGCGACAGCACGCTGAATCTCCCAGGTTGCTGAACCATTGCCCTCAGCAGCCCTGGACTTCATGAAGGAGAGAGCCTGCTCCACCCTGCTGAACTGATCAGCATGCTGCGTGGGCATCAGGTCCGGCTCGCGCAGCTTGTCCAAAGCCAGCGCCATGCGGTCCGCCGCACCGGCTTCGATCAACGCTTCAAATGCCTGCAGCGACACCGGGCCGAGAGGCTGGGCCACGCCGCGCACCGCCGGTGCGAACGACTGCCAGGCGCCCGACCGATTGACGTAGGTCCAGCTCTGTACCAAGCCTTTGACGCGAGCCAACCGACTGGCAGGCCAAGCCCGTTCACAGGCCTGCAGCACCCGCATATCGGCAAAGCGCAGATAAAACACTTGCCCGTCAGTGGTCCGCAGGTAGCGCAGCCCCCGAAGGTGATCAGCCAAAGCGGCGAGGTCGAGCTCTGTCATCAGCAGGCTCACTCCGAAGCGCACGGGCAAGGGCAAGGTGGTGGCGAGTTCGTCCGATGTCGCGGGGACCAGCCAGGGCGCCACCGCTGCCGCCGCCGAAGGCAGATCCGCGTAGAGGTTGATGGCGTGTGGCTGTGTCAACCAGGCAGCAGCGGGTGTGCTGCTCACCATGGCGGCGTCCAGGAGCCAAGCTCGGGTAGTCATAGCCATGTGAACTGCTCGTCAGGTCGGAATCACGGCGCCACCCGATGCAGCTGCTGCCAAGAAGCAAGTGAGGCAGAAATCATGCTGGGTGAACGGATCAACCGGCACGCGCACCCGCTCCGGCCCCACGAACCGCTTCTGCGCCGCCTGGATGGTCAGCTTGCCCGGGCACTGCACGGTGATGCCGCTGCCATCGATGGTGATGCTGGCGCCGCCGGAGACGCTCAGCACGATGCGCTGGGCCGCCGACCAGTCGATGTGGCGGCTGGCGCTTTGCAGGCGCAGGGTGTCGCGGGCGGCGAGCTGCAGCGGGCCGCTCTGCGCCTGGGCGGTGATGTCGCCCTGCGCGGCGATGAAGGACAGGCCGATGCCGGCTGCCTGCGGCCCGGGCTGGATGGCACCGGCCAGCACGCCGATGGCCTGGCCGGTGTGGGTGCGGCCCTGGCCGCCGATGGCCTGGCTGCTGTGGCCACCGGTGGCCAGGTGCAGCGTGTCCTGTGCGGCCGCCACGATGTCCTGCGCGGCAGTGTGCGCCAGGCCGCCGCGGGCGGTCGCTGCGATGACCGGTGCGGCAAGGTGGGGCTTGGCACCTGAGCCTGTGCCTGTGCCTGTGCCTGAACCCGCACCTGCACCAGATGCAGTCCCTGCAGCCACACCCGGCTGACCGGCGCGCGCCGCCTGTCCCATCCAGCCGGGCGCATCGGCCAGCGCCGTGGCGAGGTCGGCGCCCTGCACCTCGCCGGCCAGGGCGGTGTGCAGGGCCTGCAGCGGGGCGGCCTGGGTGCTGAGCGAGCTGGCGGCCGCCGAGGTGCTGCCCTGGTGGCTGGCCAGGGGCACGGTCTGATGGGCGGCGGCGGCCTGGCTCAGGGCCTGGGCCTGCTCGATCATCTGGCGGGACAGGGCCAGGCCGGCGGTGTTGTCGCCGGCGGGGTCGGGGCTGCTGGGTGTGTTGCCGCCCGGGCGCAGGCCGTAGGTGGTCAGCAGCACGCCGCTGGCGGCGCGCACGGCGCCCCAGGCGTCGGTGCGCAGCTCCCAGCCCTGGCCTCTGAGGCTGCCGCGGTGGTTGTCGGCCTGGTGGATGAGGTGGCCCAGGTTGAGCTGGGTGGCGTGCTGGGTGGTGGCCAGCTGCGTGCGCAACTGGCCGGGGGTGTCGTCGAAGACGAGCTGGTTGTGGCCGGCTACATGGTCTGCGCCGCCTGCGCCCGCATGGCCTGATCCGGCGCCGAACTCACGGGTCTTGATGCCGGTGAAGGCCGCGGCGTTGGCCTGGCTGCGGGCCGCCGCGCCGTGCCAGGCGGGGGCGTGGCCGCCGGCTCCGGTGCCGATGCGGTTGCCCTGCCCGGCGGCGCGGTGGTCGGTGCTGGCATCGGGGGCGTGGGCGTCGACCGATGCGCGGCGGCTTGCCGCGTCGGCGCCGGCGGCCTTGCCACCAGGTGTAGGCATCACGCCCGCCTCGCCCTGGCCGTTGTAGAGCGCGCCCAGCACGATGGGCTGGTCGATGTCATCGCACAGGAAGCCCACCAGCACCTCCTGGCCGATGCGGGGCGTGAAGTGCCAGCCCATGCCGGGGCCGGCCAGGCGCTGGGCCACGCGCAGCCAGGGCGTGTGCGTGTCGTCAGGGCGCTCGCCGGCCTGCCAGTGGAAGCGCACGCGGATGCGGCCCAGGCGGTCGGTGTGGATCTCCTGCCCGGGCTGGGGAACGGACTCGCCCTGCGGGCCGACGACGAGGGCGGTGGTGACGGGCGGCGCCTCGGGCTTGGGATGCAGCGGCTGCTGGGTGGGGCT
>JACRNC010000003.1 GCA_016219375.1 Burkholderiales bacterium | reverse complement strand
GGCCAACGGCAAGCGCAAGAAGGTCGCCCTAGTCGCCACCATGCGCAAGCTCGTCGGCGTGCTCAACGCCATCGCTAAACATCGCTCCAGGTGGATTCCGATGCTTCACGACGCTTGACCTTCAAGACGGTTGCTCAGCCGCCTCAGCCGCCCAGCAAGCCGACATCTGACGCTCAAGCCACCGCCCTGAACGCCCGGCTCAGGTAGCGCGATCCCGTCAGGCCGAAGCGCCAAGGCTGATCGACGGCCCTGGTGATGCCGATGCGCGGGCCAACCGCGATGGCCGATTCGTCCAGCGGCGACTCGGCAGCCAGGAGCTCGAACGGCGGGCAGCCCAGCGGCCGGCCGTCGAGCGACTTGTCCACGCCCAGGGCCTGGCCCACGCGGCCCGGGCCGCTGCACAGCAGGCGTGGGTCGGCCAGGCCCCGCCGCTGCGCCATCGCCTCCAGCCCCTGAGTGGGCTGCAGCGCGCGGATCAGCACCCCGGCGCCATGCCCGGCCGGGCGGCAGACCAGGTTCAGGCACCAGTGCAGGCCGTAGGACCGGTAGACATAGGCATGCCCCGGCGGGCCGAACAGGCTGGCATTGCGCGCAGTCGGCCCGCTCCAGGCGTGGGACGCCGGGTCGGCCTGGTCATAGGCCTCGGTCTCGACGATGACGCCGCCCACGCCGTCGATGAGCAATGTGGCGCCGATGAGCCGGCGGGCCACCTCGTCGGCCGGGGCCAGGAAGTCGATGTCGGCCAGGAGCATGGGATACGGATCACTCAGTGGGCTGTGGCTGGCCAGGGCGCCACGTTGGAGCCGCTACGGTAGAGAGATGACGGTAGCGGGCTGCGCCGGAGGGTCACCATCCGCTGGCAAATGCAGCGCCCGCCAGCCTGCGACGGTGCCAGTTGGCGGCCCTGCAACTCCACCGCATGCTCGCCGCCAAGCTGCAATGCCCGCCCCAGCTGCACACGCCGCCGCGGCGCTCGCTATCCTGTGCGCCCTCGCCGACCTGCCCGCTGCTCACTGCCCGCCACCATGGAGATCACCGACCGCGAAACCGCCCTGTCCCTGATCCAGTGGCTGCAGCAGCGCGCCGCCCGTGCCGGCGTGGAGCTGCGCGAGCCGCCGCCCGAGCCCACCAGCTGCTGCGGCCGCGGCTGCAACGGCTGTGTGTGGGAGGGCTACTACGGCGCGGTGCAGTACTGGATCGAGGAGGCGGAGCTGGCGCTCGCGGCCTGAGCCGCGCGCAGGCCTGCGCCGACACGCCGGGCACCCGGTCCCGCACAAGAGCACCGGGGCGCCGGTGGCTACCATCGCCCCACGCCAACGGCCGCCCCATCCATGAGCGCAGACCTCCGCCCCGACCGCCCCCAAGACGACCTCCCGCCTCACGTCCACGGCGGCACGCCGTTCGAGGACAAGGTCTTCCTCGGCCTGCTGCTGATCGTCTCAGTGGCCTTCGGCTGGGTGCTGGCGCCCTTCTACAGCGCGGTGTTCTGGGGCGTGGTCATGGCCATCCTGTTCGCCCCGCTCAACCGCCGGCTGCTGGCGCGCATGCCCGGCAAGCGCAACCGCACCGCGCTGCTGACGCTGGCCATCCTGCTGCTGCTGGTCATCCTGCCGCTGTCGCTGATCACCGCCTCGCTCGTGCGCGAGGCGCTGGCCGTCTTCCAGCTCGTGCAGAGCGGCCAGTGGGACATCGGCGTCTACTTCGAGCGCATCCTCGCGGCCCTGCCGCAATGGGTGAGCGACCTGCTCCACCGCTTCGGGCTGGGCAGCGTCAGCGAGCTGCAGGAGCGCCTGGCTGCCGGAAGCAAGGTCATCGCCACGCAGGCGGTGGGCTTCACGCAGAACACCTTCGACTTCGTCGTCAACTTCGGCATCGCGCTCTACCTGGCCTTCTTCCTGCTGCGCGACGGGCCGGAGCTGGCGCAGCGCATCGGTGCAGCCGTGCCGCTGCAGGCGCGCTACAAGCGCCGGCTGCTCGAGAAGTTCACCACCGTGATCCGCGCCACCGTCAAGGGCAACGTGCTGGTGGCCGCCACCCAGGGCCTGCTGGGCGGGCTGGCCTTCTGGGCGCTGGGCGTGCATGCGGCGCTGCTGTGGGCGGTGCTGATGGCCTTCCTGTCGCTGCTGCCGGCCGTGGGCGCCGGGCTGGTGTGGGGGCCGGTGGCCATCTACTTCCTGGCCACCGGCGCGGTCGCCAAGGGCATCGGCCTGATCGCCTACGGCGTGCTGGTCATCGGGCTGGTGGACAACGTCATGCGGCCCATCCTGGTGGGCAAGGACACCAAGATGCCCGACTACGTGGTGCTCATCTCCACGCTGGGCGGGCTGGCGATCTTCGGGCTCAACGGCTTCGTCATCGGCCCGGTGATCGCGGCCATGTTCATTGCGGCCTGGGACATCTTCGCCCGCGACCACGGCGGCGAAGGCTTCTGAGGCCACGCGCGGCATCGCGCGGCGCCGCGCAGCCGTCGCCAGGCGCCGCACGGCCGCGTTCCCGGCGGGCAGAAGGGGCATCCCGCATGGACCGACCGCGGGCTTGGGGCACGATGGCAGCCCCCTTCCCACGCTGCCCGCCATGAACGCCGCCACCGCCACCGTCCCGCTGCGCACCCTGGCCGACCTGCCCCGCCCGCGCGGCCTGCCGCTGATCGGCAACCTGCTGTCCATCGACCCGCCGCGCCTGCACCAGGTGCTGGAGGCCTGGGCGGCCGAGCTGCCCACGCCTTTCCTGGTCAAGGTGGCCCACCTGGACATCGCCGTCTTCACCGACCCGGAGCTCAGCCAGACCATCCTGCGCGAACGCCCCGACCGCTACCGCCGCCCGGTCAACGTGGAGGGCGTGCTGGCCGAGATGGGCGCCAACGGCGTGTTCTCGGCCGAGGGCGCGGCCTGGAAGCCGCAGCGCCGGCTGGTGATGCAGGCCCTGGCGGCGACCAACTTCCGCAGCTTCCACCCGACGCTGCAGGCCATCACCGAGCGGCTGCTGCGCCGCTGGCAGCGCGCCGCCGATGCCGGCGAGGTGGTGGAGATGACGCACGACCTGGTGCGCTACACGGTGGACGTGACCTGCGCCCTGGTCTTCGGCGAAGACCCCAACACCCTGGAGCAGGGCGAGGACGTGATCCAGAACCACCTGGCGCTCATCTTCCCCAGCATCATGCGGCGCGTGTCCATGCCGTGGCCCTACTGGCGCTACGTCAAGCTGCCGCGCGACCGCGCGCTGGACAAGGCGCTGGCCGTGGTCCATCGCTATGTGCACGACCTGATCGCCCGCGCCCGCGAGCGCCGCGCCGCCCACCCCGAGCAGGAGCCGCAGAACCTGCTGGAAGGCATGCTGGCCGAGCGCGAGAAGCCCGACTCCGGCCTGAGCGACGACGACGTGGCGGCCAACGTGCTCACGCTGCTGCTGGCCGGCGAGGACACCACCGCCCACACGCTGAACTGGACGCTCTACTTCCTGGCCGCAGACCGCGCGCTGCAGGACCGCGGCTTTGCCGAGGCGCAGCAGGTCTTCGGCGAGGCCCGCGTCTGCCCGCAGCACGAGGACGTGAAGCACCTCGACTTCTTCGAGGCCCTGGCCACCGAGGCCACGCGGCTGAAGCCCATCGTGCCCATCAACAGCGTGCAGCCGCTGCAGGACGTGGTGCTGGGCGACGTGGCCGTGCCGGCCTACACGCGCATCATGTTCCTCAACCG
This sequence comes from Burkholderiales bacterium, assembly GCA_016219375.1. GTDB lineage: Bacteria > Pseudomonadota > Gammaproteobacteria > Burkholderiales > Burkholderiaceae_C > Aquabacterium. The sequence goes on along the minus strand of JACRNC010000003.1, from coordinate 282,735 downwards.
GCCCAGCATGCTGGACGCAGCCCGCTTTGCCCAGCCGCAGACCTACCTGCCCGACCGCTGGCTGCGCAACCGCGGCACGCCCGTCGAGCCGCACGAGACCCGCGCCTACGTCCAGTTCGGCGCCGGCCCGCGCGTATGCCCGGGCCGCTACCTGGCCGGCGTGGAGATCCGCCAGGTGCTGTCCATGCTGCTGCGCAACTTCACGCTGGAGCTGGCCGTGGACCGCAGCCAGATCCGCGAGGTGATGGCCTTTGCCATGACGCCCAGCGCAATGCCCGTGCGGCTGAAGCGGCGGGACGGCTGAGCAGCCGAATACTGAGAGGTGGCACTGGACGCATCAGTGCCCCGGCTCAGTACCCCCTCAGTACCCCACTTCCTTCTGATGGCGCACGGCGAGCACCGTGACGGCGTCCCCATCGATGCGGTAACGCGCCACATACCCGCTGTCACCAAAGTCGATCACCCACTCGCGGTACTCCTCGGGCAGATCCTCCACCGGGCGGCCGATCTGGGGATGGCGGCCAAGCACCTGCACGGCCTTGAGGATCGTCTCCGCCGCGCGCCGGGCGGCGGCCGGGTTCTTGTCGCGCAGGAAATCGCGCAGCTGCTCCAGGTCGCGCAGCGCCGCCGGCGCATACCTTACTTGGGGCATGCCGGAGCGGGCTGTTCCTCATCCGAGCCCCAGCTCGCCAGCCAGGCCTCCACCTCTTCAGCGCTGGCATGCAGGCCGGTGGTGCGGTATTCCTCCCAGGCCTTGAGGGTGTCCTGGCGAAAGGCCTCACGCTTTTCCTCGCGCTCCACGTACTGAGTGATCGCCTCGCGCATCAGCCAATGCGCCGTGCGATGACGGGCCTGCGCCAGGCGCTTGACGCGCTCGCGCATGTCGTCGTCGATCTTGATGGCGACCGGGCGGGTGGGAGTGGCGGTGGACATGGTGGGCACTCCGGTATTCGAAGGTATTACCTTATCACGCGGCCGTCGGCCGGGGCCGGCAATAAACGGCTCAGCCGCTCGCTGTCGAGCAGCCCGGCCGGACCCTCAGTGGCTGATCATCCACGGCCGCTTGCTGGGGAAGGCCTTGGCGCCGGACGGTGACGTGACGGTGGCCGTGCGCCGGGTGGACGGGGAGCAGCAGCCGCAGCCCGACGGGTGGCGCAGCCGCACATAGTCCTTGGACGAGCGCGGCTCATGGCGGGCCCGCTCGTTGATGTCCAGCGCGCGGCGCGTGTCCGACTCCATGCAGGCCAGCCGCGGGGCGGTGGCGAAGACGCGGGGCGAGTCGGTGCCGCACCCCGGGCAGGCAGCCGGGTCGTTGCGGGCCGAGACGGTGCGGAAGGCATCGAAGCCGCCGCAGGCGGGGCAGGCGTAGTCGTAGGTGGGCATGTCTGTGCTCCTTGTTGCGCAGTCAGGCAGTGCGGGGCCGCACGAACCATGCCTGAGCAGACGGTGCGAGCCCACTGCGATGCCTGATTTCCCAGGCCGTTGCCGTCCACAAACGGTGACGGATCGGGCGGCCAGGGGGCTTCTCGCAGCGAAGTAAAGGAGGAGCGCGGCGCCGCAGGCGACGGGCGGGGGACATAAGCGGAGAGAAGCCCCCTGGTCGCCCGATCCCCGCGCCAACCGCGCCCAGCGGCCCGCGGGATCCCGCCTCAAAGATCCGGCGACAACGGCAGATCCACCCCGCCGAAGTCCTGCACCACCGGGCCGGCGGCCGTCGGGCGGATGTCGAAGTCGAAGATCTGCGTCGGCAGCCACAGCGTGGCGCAGGCGTTGGGGATGTCGACCACGCCGCTGATGTGGCCCTGCACCGGCGCCGTGCCCAGCAGCGAGTAGGCCTGCGCTCCGGAGTAGCCGAACTTCTTCAGGTACTCGATGGCGTTCAGGCAGGCCTGGCGGTAGGCCACGTGCACGTCAAGGTAGTGCTGCTTGCCCTGCTCATCGACGCTGATGCCTTCGAAGATCAGATAGTCGTTGTAGGTGGGCGTGATTGGGCTGGGCTTGAAGATCGGGTTCTTGATGCCGTACTTGGCCATGCCGCCCTTGATCAGCTCCACCTTCATGTGCACCCAGCCGGCCATTTCGATGGCGCCGCAGAAGGTGATCTCGCCGTCGCCCTGGCTGAAGTGCAGGTCGCCCACCGACAGGCCGGCGCCGTCCACGTAGACCGGGAAGTAGATCTTCGAGCCGCGCGACAGGTCCTTGATGTCGCAGTTGCCGCCGTGCTCGCGCGGCGGCACGGTGCGGGCGCCCTCGGCCGCGGCCTTGGCGGCGGCCTCGCCGGTGAGCTGGCCCATGTGCGCGGTCTTGGCGAACGGCGGGTTGGCCAGCGGGGGCACGCGGTCGGGCTGGGTGGCGATGAAATCCACCTCGCGCTCGTTCCACATGTCCAGCATCTTCTTGTCGGGCAGGCAGCCGATCAGGCCCGGGTGGATCAGGCCTGCAAAGTTGACGCCGGGGATGTGTCGGCTGCTGGTGAACATGCCGTGGAAGTCCCAGATGGACTTCTGCGCATGCGGGAAGTGCTCGGTGAGGAAGCCGCCGCCATTGGTCTTGCTGAAGAAGCCGTTGAAGCCCCACAGGCTGTCCGGCTTGGCGCCGATGTCCAGCAGGTCCACCACCAGCAGGTCGCCGGGCTCGGCGCCCTTGACGCCCACCGGGCCCGACAGGAAGTGCACCGTGGTCAGGTCCACATCACGCACGTCGTCGGCGCTGTCGTTGTTCTTGATGTAGCCGCCGGTCCAGTCGTAGGTCTCCAGCACGAAGTCATCGCCGGGGTTGACCCAGCAGGCCATCGGGATGTCCGGATGCCAGCGGTTGTGGACCTTCTCGTTCTCGTAGGGGGACTGCTGCAGATCGACCTTGATGAGGGTGTCGGGCATGGTGTGTGGCTCCTGCTCAGATGAAGAGGGCGGGGGAATTCGGTTTCGGTAGGGGCTGCCGACCGGGCGCCGGGCCGCCCCAAGCCCGGTCAGCCCCCACGGGGGGTGGCGAAGGCGCGCAGCGACAAGCCTGGGGGCACGTTCAGACGGACAGGTACTGCTTGATGTGAGCCGCGTCGGTGTTCTCGCGTGTCGTCTCGTGCACCAGGCGCCCGCCCTCGATCACGAAGAGGCGATCGGCCACGTCCAGCGCAAAGCTCAGCACCTGCTCGGACACCACGATGGTGATGTCGCGCAGCTTGCGGATCTCGTTGAGCGCCTTGGCGATGTCCTTGATGATGGACGGCTGGATGCCCTCGGTGGGCTCGTCCAGCAGCAGCACCTTGGGGTCGGTGACCAGCGCGCGGGCGATGGCCAGCTGCTGCTGCTGGCCGCCGGACAGGTTGCCGCCCTTGCGCTTGCGCATGTCGAACAGCACCGGAAAGAGCGCATAGATCTCCTCCGGGATGCGCTTGTGCCTGGCGTTCTCCAGGCCGGTCTCGATGTTTTCCTGCACGGTCAGCGTCGGGAAGATCATCCGGCCCTGGGGCACATAGGCGATGCCCTTCTTCACGCGGCGGTAGCTCTCGTCGCGCGTGACGTCCTGGCCGGCCACCTCCACCGTGCCGCTCTTGGTGGGCAGCACGCCCATCAGGCTCTTGAACAGCGTGGTCTTGCCCATGCCGTTGCGGCCCATGATGGCCACGGTCTCCTTCGGATTGGCGGTGAAGGTGATGCCGTGCAGGGCCTCGCTCTGGCCATAGGCCACGTGCAGGTCGTTGACGTTGAGCATGTGTCGGTTCCTCATTCGCTAAGAGCAGCGCTTCACCATTGCCCACCAAGCAGGCCACCAGGGATCCGGCTTCGCCGGTCCATCGGTGGCGCCCCCTTGAGGGGGCGGCCGTCAGGCCGTAGGGGGTGGTCCATCAATGGCCAAGGTAGACGTCGATGACCTTGGGGTCGGCCTGCACCTTCTCCATCGGCCCTTCGGCCAGGATCTTTCCCTGGTGCATCACCGTCACCTTGTGGGCGATCTGCTTGACGAAGTCCATGTCGTGCTCGATCACGATCACGGACCGGTTCTGGGCGATGCGCTTGAGCAGCTCGGCCGTCAGCTCGCGCTCGCGCGGGCTCATGCCGGCAATCGGCTCGTCCAGCATCAGCAGCTCCGGGTCCTGCATCAGCAGCATGCCGATCTCCAGCCACTGCTTCTGCCCGTGCGACAGCAGGCCGGACTCGGTGTGCAGCTGATCCGCCAGCCCGATCTCCTGGGCCACGGCCTGCACGCGCGCCTTGACCTCATCGGTGCAGCGAAAGCCCAGCGCGCCGAACACGCTGCGCCCGCTGGGGAAGGAGACCTCCAGGTTCTTGAAGACGCTCAGGTTCTCGTAGATGGACGGCGTCTGGAACTTGCGGCCGATGCCGGCGCGCACGATCTTGTGCTCGGGCAACTTGGTCATCTCGTGGTTCTTGAACTTGATGCTGCCGGCCGAGGCCTTGGTCTTGCCGCAGATCAGGTCCAGCAGCGTGGTCTTGCCCGCGCCGTTGGGGCCGATGATCACGCGCAGCTCGCCGCGGTCGATGTAGAGCGTGAGGTTGTCGATGGCCTTGAAGCCGTCGAAGGCGACGGTGAGGTCTTCCACCGCCAGGACGAAGTCGGTATTGCTCATGCCGGTTGTCTTTCGTGGTGGGTGGCTCAGGCGCGCTGACCGCTGATGCTGCCGGGCAGGGGCGTGGCGCGGGGCTCGGCCAGCGGCGCTGCGGTCGATCCCGGGGATGCGGGCGGGGCGGCGGCCTCGTCGGCCTCACGCGCCGCGCGGCGGGTCTTCTGCTGCGCCATGTCCGCCCGGCGCCGGGCCCACCAGGGCTTGAGCTTTTCCTCGTACAGGCCGGCCAGCCCGTTGGGGAAGGCCATCACCACGCCGATGAACAGAGCCGCCATCAGGAAGAGCCACAGGTCCGGCGCGGCTTCAGAGAAGTACGTCTTGCCCCAGTTGACCAGCAGCGCGCCGTAGACCGCACCGACCAGGCTCATGCGCCCGCCCACCGCGGCGAAGATCACCATCTCGATGGACGGCACGATGCCGACGAAGCTGGGCGACATGAAGCCCACCTGCAGCGTGAACAGCGCCCCGCCGATGCCTGAGAGCGCCGCGGCCAGGCAGAAGCTGAAGACCTTGAACATCGACACGTCGTAGCCGGAGAAGCGCACGCGGTCTTCCTTGTCGCGCATGGCCAGCAGCAGCGTGCCCAGCTTGCTGCGCTGGATCCCCAGGCACAGCAGCATGCTGGCCAGCAGCACGGCGCAGCACACGAAGTACAGCGTGGTCTTGGCCGCATCGCTGCGGATGTCCCAGCCCAGCAGCGTGCGCAGGTCGGTGATGCCGTTGACACCACCGGTGTAGCCCTGCTGGCCGATGATCAGCACGGTCAGGATCAGCGCCACGGCCTGCGTGATGATGGCGAAGTACACCCCGCCCACGCGCCGCTTGAACATCGCATAGCTGACGATGAAGGCCAGCAGCGTGGGCACCGCCACCACGGCGATGAGCGCCAGCGGCAGGTGGCGGAACGGCTCCCACCACAGCGGCAGCTGCGTCACTTGGTTCCAGTCCATGAAGTCCGGGATGCCCGGCGTGGACTGGATGGCGGTGTTCTCGGGGCTGGAGGCCTCCAGCTTCAGGAACATGGCCATCGCATAGCCGCCCAGGCCGAAGAACACGCCCTGCCCCAGGCTCAGCGTGCCGCCCCAGCCCCACAGCATCACCAGGCCGATGGCGACGAAGCCGTAGGTCAGGTACTTGCCCACCATGTTGAGGCGGAAGGGCTCCAGCACGAGCGGGAAGACCACCAGCAGCACGATGGCCAGGATGACCAGGCTGCCCACGCCGGAGGCGCGGATCCAGTTGAAGAGTCTCAGGGGCATCGGGGGCCTCTCCATCACCAAGGCTGCACAAGTGGGATGCGATGCCTGGCAGCTTAGGAGCCGCTGCCGTTTCCCCTGATACGTTGAATGACGTAGCGCCGCCGCGGTCGGCCGCGCGGCGCGGGCGGGCTGCGCAAAAGGCCGCGCAACATGCCGCGGAACAGGCCGCCCCCCGCCCCCTTCATCCGGCCTTGGCCGCGGCGCCGGCTGCGTAAGCTGGGCGACTGCTCCGTGGCCCCCTGCCTGCCCGCCCCATGAAGATCGCCGCCGCCCGCCTGCGCTACGGTGGCCTGATCGCCGCCGCCGTCATGGCGCTCACCGCCGCGGTGCCGCCCCTGGCCCTGCGCTGGGTGGACCAGGCACGCCAGGAGCGTGAGCAATCCGTCGCCCGCCTCACGGCCGTGCACCGCGTGCACGAGCTGCTGACCGAGGCCGAGAGCGGCCAGCGCGGCTACATCATCACGGGCCAGGAGCCCTTCCTGCTGCCCTATCACGCCGCCCTGGCCGAGCTGCCGGCCCAGGAGCAGCGCCTGCTGCAGGCCTATGCCGACGCATCCGCGGCCGAGCGCGCGCAGGTGCGCGAGCTGCTGGCCCGCGCCGCGCGCAAGCAGGAGATGCTGGCCGCCGCCCTGGCGCTGCGCCAGCAGGGCGACTTTGCCGCCGCGCAGGCCATGCTCGCCAGCGGCGAAGGCCGCCGCCAGATGGAAGCCGTGAGCGCCCTCGTCAACACGCTGGACAGCGGCGAGCGCGGCGCGCTGGACCGGCTGGAAGACAGCCTGCGCAGCAAGATCTGGCGCGCGATGGCCTTCTCGCTGGCCAGCACCGTGCTCACTCTGGTGCTGCTCGTCTACCTGGCACGCACCATCCTGCGCACCATCCGCGACCGCGAGCAGGCCGCGCAGGTGGCCCAGCGCACCAGCCGGCAGCTGCAGGCCGGCGTGGCCGCACTGCGCCACCGCAACGAGCAGATTTCGCTGCTGGGCGAGATGTCGCGCACGCTGCACACCGAGATGACGCTGGACGAGGTGCTGGAGGTCACGCGCCTGTATGCCGCGCGGCTGCTGCCCGGCACGGCCGGCGCGCTGTACCTGGCCGATGGCCGCGATGCCGCCCTGCACTGCGCCGCCGCCTGGGGCCCGCCGCCCGCGCCCGGCGCGCCGCTGGAGCCGGCCGACTGCTGGGGCCTGCGCCGCGGCGTCGTGCACCGCTGCGGGCAGAGCCACGACCTGCGCTGCCGCCACATCGACGCCGCAGCCCAGGCCCGGCCCGCCGGCGAGACGCACATCTGCCTGCCCCTGACCGCCTACGGCGAGCGCCTGGGCCTGCTGCACCTGCGTGCCAGCGCGCCCGCGGACGCCGTCACCCCGGCCGACGCCTGCGCCGCTGCCGATGCGGCTGCCGCGGGCGACTGGCGCGACGACTGGTGCGACGACCTGCGCAGCATGGCCGAGGCCATCGCCGAGCAGGTCGCCCTGACCCTGTCCAACGTGCGCCTGCGCCACGTGCTGCGCGAGCAGTCCATCCGCGACGCCCTCACCGGCCTGCACAACCGCCGCTACATGGAGGACACGCTGGCCCGCGAGCTGGCGCGCGCCCAGCGCAACGGCACGCCGCTGTCGCTGATCGTGGCCGACCTGGACCACTTCAAGCAGATCAACGACACCCACGGCCACCCCGCCGGCGACGCCGTGCTGGCCGCCGCCGGCCAGGAGTTGCAGCGCCACCTGCGCGCCAGCGACGTGGCCTGCCGCTACGGCGGCGAGGAGTTCGTCCTCATCCTGCCCGACTGCGACAAGCCCGCCGCCCTGGCCAAGGCCCAGCACCTGCGCGACGCCCTGCGCACACTGCACGTCGTCGAGGACGGGCAACGCATCCCCGTGACCGCCTCCTTCGGCGTGGCCGCCTGCCCGCGGGACGCCGACAGCCTGCGCACGCTGATGGACGCCGCCGACCGCGCCGTCTACCGCGCCAAGCGCGAAGGCCGCGACCGCGTGGTGGCGGCCGAGGCCGACGCGATGGCGGCCTGACCCCGCCCCACCCGCCTGCGCGGGCGGGCTGCCGGCGGCAGCCCACATGGTGAAATCCCCGCGCCATGAGCCTCCAAGCATTCATCGACAAATGGGGGCCGGGCGGCGCGTGCCACGCGCTGAACGAGCGGCAGGGGGCGCAGCAGCACTTCATCGAGCTGTGCGCGGTGCTGCAGGTCGATGCCCCCACCGGCGCGGCCAGCAGCCCGCACGCGGCCGATGACTACGTCGGCTGGGCCGACTACACGCCCCGCCCTCCCCGATGACGAGATCCTGCGCCGCCTGCTGGCGCTGAACCTGCAGCGAGCCGCCTCATGACCCGCAAGCCGCGCTGGGAAGACGACCTGCTCACCTGGCGCGAGCACGTGCCCGAGCCGGCTCCGCCGGACCCGCCCGCCGCCGGATCGACAACGTCTGCGGCAGCCCCGCCACCCACCCCGCCCATCTGGTGGCCCGACGACCCGGTGCGCCCGCCGGCCGCCGCCCGGCCCGCTGTGCCACCGCCCGCGGCCTCCCCCGCGCCCTCTGTGCGGCACATGTGGTGGCCGGACGACCTGGAGCATCCCGACATCGGCTCGTTTGGCGTCCCCACCCTGCTGCCACAGCCGTACCGGGTGTACCGCTGCCTGAAGGAGATGGGCTGGCCGGTGGCGCGGGAATTGGCGTCTCCGCTGTACTTCGACCGAGGCAAGCTGCCGCTCATGGAGCCGGCCGTGCGCGCGTCGCTGCCGTCCCTGCTGCCCGACGTGCCCCGCCTGGGCCGCCTGCTGCGCGAGATGGGCTGGCCCCGGCCGCAGGGCTACTCCAGGCCCGCCGTGCCGTGGGCGCCGCCGGAGCCCTTCGGCCCGCCCAAGCCCGACGCGGCGCTGCTCCACCGCCGCATCCCCACGGTCACCGCCCGCTTGGTGGCCGGCCACCTGCGCTGGCTGGCCCAGGCCCTGATCGTTCGTGGCACCGATGCCGCGCCGCTGGACCACGGCGAGCTGAGTGCGGTGCTCGGCATGCTGGGCCCCGCGCAGATCCTGGCCGTGGCCGACGCCCTGCTCGCCCGCTTGACGCCCCGCCTGCAGCACCGGCTGCACGAGGAGGTGCCCGCCCTTCATCGCCGCCGCAGCGTCCACTCGGGCGGCTGGGTGCTGGCGCACCACGAGCGCGACCGCGATCTCTACACCTGCCAGAAGCTGCTCAAGGCCCGTCAGGAGCGCTGGGGGCCGGGATACGAACTGGCGTTGGGCGTATCCCGCCAACCCGACGGCGCCCAGCGCCTGACGCCCGACTGCGCCCCCCGCCTGCTGGAGCTGGCCGAGTGCGTGGAAGCAGTCGCCGGCCTGCCGCCCGAGCCCGCTCGCCCCAGGGTGCGGGGCAACCGCAGCCTGATGGTCATCGTCAACGTCATCGCCGACCACATCCAGTGGCGCGGCGACGCCCTGCACGAGGTGCTGCTGACCGGACAGCTGACCGAGGTGCACATCGACCTGCTGCAGCGCACCGTCACGCCGGACCCGGCCCCGCACCGCTCCATGCCCTGGGTGCAGCGCCTGGCCGACTGGCTGCAGGAACCCCACATCCACCGCGACCACGGCTGGCACATCGCCCAGGCCCATCTGCGCCGCGCACCGGGCTCACCCACCGATCTGCTGCTGCAGGTCACGCTGGAAACCTGGCAGGGCGCCCGGCATGCGCAGCAGGAGCGGCGGTTCAGGCCCTGGTAGATGCGGTCATGAGCGCGGCGGCGCCGGGGCGGCGGCCTGCACGCCCCGGCCACCGGCCGACTGCTCCGCCGGTTCGCCCTTGACCCGCACGCTCACCGTGCCGGTGGGCATCAGCTGCCACACCAAGCGGGCACCCGGCTGCACGGCCAGGTGCTCACGGATCGTGGGCGGCACGGTGGTGCGCCCGCGGGTGGTCATCCTGGATTCGGGCATCCCCGTGCTCCGAGGCGTTAGGCCGCCCGCTTCTTGCGGCTGCGCGGCAGGGTCGCCTGCTCGCTGGCCTTGACGGCTTTCGCCTGCTCAGCTTCCAGAACCTCTTTGAGCGCTGCGGGCACGAAGCGCGCCAGCACATCACGCATCAGCGGCTGATAGCCCACGCCGTGGAAGTGCGCGATGAGCTTGTAGTGATCCACCAATTGCCGCGGCAACCGGATGGAGATGGCCTGCATGCCCAGCGCCTCGTCCAGCGCGGATTCATGTTCGGGGCCGGCAATGGCAACGTACTCCTCGTCTCGCCCGAGAAGCCCTTCTTCCCACGCCTTGGGCGTGTTGATGATCTTCTTTGCTGTGGCCATGGAAACCACCCTTCCTTCACATCCAGAGCGAAAGCGCTCAGTACGAGACCCCGCCAAAGCGGGCGTAGAGCCGCAGCTCAACCTCGTTGGGCTCGAATGCCGACTTGACTGTCACCATACGCCCTTCTTGTATATACACAATCTTCAGCAACCGGCCGCTATTGGTCTTGGCGATGAACCACAGCGTCGGTGGATGCGTTCGGTGCCTGGCGCGCGTGTCCAGAAGCAGTCGTCCTTCGCGATTCGCGAAGCAGTTTTCAACTTCTCGTCTCTCGACACCGTGCTTGTCACGCAGCTTGACCGCAATCGCGTCGGAGATTCTTAAGTTCTCCATTGCCCTTCCTCCCAGCCGCAATTGTATATACAACGCGGGCCAGGCGGACCAGCAGGAGCCCTGAACGAAACAGCCCGCACAAGGCGGGCTGCTCCCAAGCGGGCGGCCGGGTGCCCGCCTTCACGGGCATGCCGCAATGGCTCCGCTCAGCGCCGCACCTTCGACGCGAACAACCCCTGCGGACGCATCATCAAGATGATGACGATCAGGCTCAGCGTCAGCACCTTGGCCATCGAGCCGGTGATGAAGAACTCGCTGATCGACTGCGTCTGGGCGATACCGAAGGCCGACACCACCGTGCCCAGCAGGCTGGCGGCGCCGCCGAAGGTGACCACGAGGAAGGCGTCGACGATGTAGAGCGAGCCGCTGGTCGGGCCGGTGGAGCCGATGGTGGTGAAGGCCGCACCGGCGATGCCGGCGATGCCGCAGCCGATGGCAAAGGTGAGCCGGTCGGTGCGCGCGGTGTTGATGCCGATGGCATTGGCCATCGTGCGGTTGGACACCGAGGCTCGCACCCGCAGCCCCCAGCGCGACTTGTAGAGCGCGATCAGCACGCAGGCGGTCACGAGCAGCGTCAGGCCCATGACGAAGAGGCCGTTGATGGGGATGTCCAGCCCCTCGGACGGCGCCCAGGAGCCCATCAGCCATTCAGGCAGCGTGGGGCTGACCTCCTTGGGGCCGATGAAGGTGCGGAAGCACTGCTGCAGCCCCAGGCTCAGGCCCCAGGTGGCCAGCAGCGTGTCCAGCGGGCGCTTGTACAGATGGCGGATCAGCGCCCATTCGGCCAGCCAGCCGACGATGAAGGCCATGATGAAGGCCAGGCCGATGGCGACGGGGAAGTAGTAGGCCATCAGCCCCGGGTAGCGCTGCTCCACGAAGCTGGAGGCCATGTAGATGGTGTAGGCGCCGATGGTCATGAACTCGCCGTGCGCGAGGTTGATCACGCCCATCTGGCCGAAGATGATGGCCAGGCCCAGGCCCATGAGCAGCAGCACCGAGAACAGGCTCAGGCCGGCAAAGCCCTGCATCAGGCCGATGTTGAGCATCTCAGACAGTGTCATCGCCAGCGCTCCGCAATTGGCTGCAAGCGGCCAGGCAGCCGCTTGCGAAGAAGGATCCACCCACAAGGGTCAGGACAAGGACGCCGCCCACCGCTTCAGGCCCCCGCCCCCACTGGGGCGGCGTCCCTGCCTGACCTGTCACGCCGCCGTGCGGCGGCTGCTCTGTTAGCCGTTCACTGATAGCCCTTGGGGAAGGGATTGGGCTCGATCAGGTCCTTGGACTCGGCCACCACCTTGAACGTGCCGTCGGGCTGGCCCTGGGCGATGCGGGCCTTGCTCCACAGGTGGTGGTTGGCATGGACCTTCACATAGCCTTCGGGCGCGGTCTTGAGCTCGATGCCCGGCGAGGCGGCCACAACCTTGTCCACGTCGAAGCTGCCGGCCTTCTCCACGGCCATCTTCCACAGCCAGGGGCCCAGGTAGGCGGCCTGCGTCACGTCGCCGATGACGGCCTTGGGGCCGTACTTGGCCTTGAAGGCGGCGACGAACTTCTTGTTGTTCTCGTTGTCGAGCGTCTGGAAGTACTTCATCGACGAGTAGAAGCCGGCGAAGTTCTCGCCGCCCACGCCCAGCATCTCGTCCTCGGTGACGGACAGCGTCAGCAGGAACTGCTTGGCGCCCGTGATGCCCGCGGCCTTGAGCTGCTTGTAGAAGGCCACGTTGGAGCCGCCCACCACGGCGGCGAAGATGCAGTCGGGCTTGGCCACCTTGATCTTGTTGATCAGGCTGTTGAAGTTGGTGTGGCCCAGCGGGTAGTACTCCTCGCCCTTGACCGTGCCGAGCTTGCCGATGGTCTCGATGTGCTTGCGCGCGATCTTCATCGACGTGCGCGGCCAGATGTAGTCGGAGCCGACCAGGAAGAAGGTCTTGGCCTTCTTCTCCTTGGAGGCCCAGTCCAGGCCCCAGATGATCTGCTGCGTGGCCTCCTGGCCGGTGTAGATGACGTTCTTGGACTGCTCCAGGCCCTCGTAGAACGTGGGGTAGTACAGCAGGCCGTTCTCCTTCTCGAAGATCGGCAGCACGGCCTTGCGCGAGGCCGACGTCCAGCAGCCGAAGACGCAGGCCACCTTGTCGTTGACCAGCAGCTTCTTGGACTTCTCGGCAAAGGTGGGCCAGTCGGAGGCGCCGTCTTCTTTGATGACGCGGATCTTGCGGCCCAGGATGCCGCCCATGGCGTTGATCTGGTCGATGGCCAGCTGCTCGGCCTGGATGGAGCCGGTCTCGGAGATGGCCATCGTGCCGGTGGCCGAATGGAGCTGACCGACGACGACCTCGCTGTCGGTCACGGCCAGCTTGGTGGTGTTGACCTTGGCCGTGGGGTACTGCTGGGCCAGGGCCACACCCGACAGCCCGGCCAGGGGCAGCGCGCTCATGCCCTGCAGCAGGCGGCGGCGCAGGCCGTCGGGCAACTGCTCGAGCACCTCTTCGGGCCGGGGGGTGTCGGGACGATCTTGAGAGGACATGGGCACTCCTGTGTGTGGGGCGAGTGACGGGACGAGGATGGATGCGCTCGATGCACCGCGGCTGCCAGGCCGCTTCATCGATGGCCCGCAGGTTAGGAGTCACCCCAGGGTGCGCCCAATACGCCGAATGACGTAGCGCCGGGCCGGCGGATTGCCCCGCCGGGCTGGCGCGCCCCAAGGCCGGCGGCTTGGGCGCCCCGCCATGCGGCCAAGGTGTAACGGTGGGTTGCAGCCCGGCCGGCGGCGCTCAGGCCGGCGCGCGGGGCGGCCGATAAGGGACCGATGAGCGTGCGCCGGGCGTTCGATGAGCGTCTGATGAGCGTCTGATGAGCGCCCCCTGACCGACCCGTGATGCGGCGCCCGCCCTGGCGCCGCCCGCGCCGCCATCCACAGAGCAACAAGAGCCACGAGACCGACCCGCCATGACCGCAGACCCGCGCGACTCCGTCACCACCCAGCCGCAGGAGCTGGACACCATCCCCTCGCCCCTGGACGAGCGGCCGGCCGGTGGCTCTGCCGGCCCGGCCGGGCCCGACCCCGGCGCGGCTTTGGCGTCTGCGCCCTCGCAGGCCGCCACCGCCGCCCAGGCGACGGACCTGCGCAGCCTGCGCCTGCGCGCCGGGCTGGCCCTGCAGGTGACGCCGGCCGGCGCCGGCGCCGCCGACCCGGCCCAGCCGGACCTGCAGTTCCTGGCCGCCATCTCCGGCAAGGGCGTGATGGTGGGCCCCGCGGCCGAGGCCGCCGCAGCCGGCGCCGCCCCGCCGGCGCTGACGCTCAAGCCCGGGCAGGAGGTGCTGGTGCGCGGCTTCACCGGGCAGCATGACTTCTCGTTCGCCGCGCGGGTGCTGCAGACCTTCGTGGACCCCTTCGTCTACGCCCTGCTCGCCTACCCGGCCCAGGTGCAGGCCCGCCAGGTGCGCCAGGCCCTGCGCCTGCGCACCGCCCTGCCGGCGCAGGTGCAGGCCTTCGGCACCGACCCGGTGGCCGCCACCGTGGTGGACCTCAGCCCCCACGGCGCGCTGCTGCACACCGCCCAGGCCCTGGGCCGCGCGGACGACCTGATCACGCTGACGCTGCACGCCGTGGTGCGCGACCGCCGCCTGGACGTGCTGCTGCACGCCCGCATCCGCCACGTGCAGCCCGGCGGCGACGGCCAGCACACCGGCGTGCAGTTCATCGGCGTGCAGCAGCAGGAATGGCTGGTGCTGCAGGCGATGTGCGCGGCCGACGACCAGGGGTGAGCGGCGCACCGCAGCGTACCGGCGGCGGGCCGATGCACCGCCGCCTGCGTCAAATGACGTAGCGCCAGCCGCGCCGCAACGCGGCATCGTCGCTGCACGCCGCCGGCGGGGCCGGGGGCGGCCTGCTTCTTGCAGCAGCGGTGCCAGCCATGTCCCCAGCCGCGCCTCAACGCATCGTCCGCATCCGCCGTGAGTACAACCAGTGGGTCGCCAACCAGACCCTGGAGGACTATGCGCTGCGCTTCACCGCCAAGGGCTCGCGGCGCTGGTCGCCCTGGCGGGTGGCCAACACGGCGCTGGGCGCCATGTCCTTCCTGGCGCTGGAGGCCATCGGCGGCGCCATCACGCTGAACTACGGCTTCACCAACGCGCTGTGGGCCATCCTCGTGGCCGGCGCGCTGATCATCGCCAGCGGCCTGCCCATTGCCTACTACGCCGCCAAGTACGGCGTGGACATGGACCTGCTCACGCGCGGGGCGGGCTTCGGCTACCTGGGCTCGACGATCACCTCGCTGATCTACGCCAGCTTCACCTTCATCTTCTTCGCGCTGGAGGCGGCCATCATGGCGATGGCGCTGGAGCTGTGCTTCGGCCTGCCGCTGGCCGCGGGCTATGTGGTGTGCGCGCTGGCGGTCATCCCGCTGGTGACGCACGGCATCACGCTGATCAGCCGCTTCCAGGCCTGGACGCAGCCGCTGTGGCTGCTGCTCAACCTGCTGCCGTTCGCCTTCATCGCCTGGAAGGCGCCGCAGTCCTTTGCCGACTGGACCACCTTCACCGGCCGGCTGGGCGAGTCGACGGGGCACTTCGACGTGCTGCTCTTCGGCTCGGCGGCCAGCGTGGTGTTCGCGCTGGCGCCGCAGATCGGCGAGCAGGTGGACTTCCTGCGCTTCCTGCCGCGGCCGCGGCAGACGCTGGGCGAGCGGCTGGGCTGGTGGGCAGCGCTGGTGGCCGCCGGGCCGGGCTGGATCGTGGTGGGCGTGCTCAAGATGCTGGCCGGCTCCTTCCTGCTCTTCCTGGCGGTGCAGGCGATGGTGCCGCTGGACATCGTCGGCGAGCCGGTGCAGATGTACCTGGTGGCGTTTCGCGAGGTGTTCGCCTCGCCCGCGTGGGCGCTGGCCGCGACCACGCTCTTCGTCATCGTGGCCCAGCTCAAGATCAACGTCACCAATGCCTATGCCGGCTCGATCGCCTGGTCGAACTTCTTCGCCCGGCTGACGCACAGCCACCCGGGCCGCGTGGTGTGGCTGGGCTTCAACGTGCTGATCGCCCTGGTGCTGATGGAGCTGGGCGTGTTCAGGGCGCTGGAGCGCATCCTGGGCCTGTATGCCAACGTGGCCATCGCCTGGATCGGCGCGCTGGTGGCCGACCTGGTCATCAACAAGCCGCTGGGCCTGAGCCCGCGCCACATCGAGTTCAAGCGCGCGCATCTCTATGACATCAACCCGGTCGGCGTGGGCGCGATGGGCATCGCCACGGTCATCGCGCTGTTGGCCTACACGGGCCTGTTCGGGCCGATGGCGCAGGCGCTGTCCACCTTCGTGGCCTTCGGCACCGCGCTGCTGGCCGCGCCGCTGATCGCCTGGGCCACCGGCGGGCGCTACTACATCGCGCGGCCGGCCGAGCCGGTGCGCACCCAGCGCTCGCGGCTGCGCTGCGTGGTCTGCGAGCACCGCTTCGAGGTGGAGGACATGGCCCGCTGCCCGGCCTATGGCGGCTGGATCTGCTCGCTGTGCTGCTCGCTGGACGCGCGCTGCCTGGACAGCTGCAAGCCGCGCGCGCGGCTGCGCGACCAGCTCCTCGACGCGCTGCGCCTGCTCATCCCCGAGCGCGGCCTGCAGGCGCTGGACTCGCGCCTGGGCCACTACATCGGCGTGTATTCACTGGTGCTGGCGCTGATCGGCGGCACGCTGCTGCTGCTGGGCCTGCAGCAGTCGCTGGAGGGCCCCATGCCCGGCGCCGCGGCACTGCTGTGGAAGGCCTTTGCGGTGCTGGCGCTGATTGCCGGCGTGGTCAGCTGGCTGTTCGTGCTGGCGCAGGAAAGCCGCAGCGTGGCCCAGCAGGAATCGACCCGGCAGATGCAGCTGCTCACGCGCGAGATCCAGGCCCACAAGCGCACCGATGCCCAGCTCAAGGAGGCCAAGGAGGCGGCCGAGGCGGCCAACCTGGCCAAGAGCCGCTTCGTCACCGGCCTGAGCCACGAGCTGCGCACGCCGCTCAACGCCATACTGGGCTATGCGCAGCTGCTGGACGCCGACCGCGCGCTGCCGGAGTCGGCGCAGGACGCCGCGCGCGTCATCCGGCGATCGGGCGAGCACCTGTCGCAGCTCATCGACGGCCTGCTGGACATCGCCAAGATCGAGGCCGGCAAGGTGCACCTGCACCGCGACCTGCTGCACTTCCCCAGCCTGATCGACGAGCTGGAGATGATGTTCGGCCCGCAGGCCCGGGCCAAGGGCATCGCCTTTCAGGTGGAGCGCCCGCCGCGCCTGCCGGTGCATGTGCAGACCGACGGCAAGCGGCTGCGCCAGGTGCTGATCAACCTGCTGACCAACGCCATCAAGTTCACCGAGCACGGCAGCGTGACGCTGCGCCTGCGCTACCAGCGGCAGACGGCGGAGTTCCAGGTCATCGACACCGGCCCGGGCATCGCGGCGGAAGACCGCGAGCGCATCTTTGCGCCCTTTGAGCGCGGCCGCGGCAGCGAAGCCGCGGGCACGCCCGGCATGGGCCTGGGCCTGACCATCGCCCGCGTGCTCACCGAGATCATGGGCGGCCAGCTCAGCGTGGCCAGCGAGCCTGGCGTGGGCAGCACCTTCAGCGTGCGCATGGTGCTGGGCGAGGTGGCGCCGCCAGCCGCCGGGCTGCCGCCGCCGGCCGCGCGCATCACCGGCTACGAAGGCCCGCGCCGCACGGTGCTGGTGGCTGATGACGATGACGCGTCGCGCGCGCTGCTGCGCCGGCTGCTGGAGCCGCTGGGCTTTGCCGTGCGCGAGGCCAGCCGCGGCGACACCTGCCTGGATGCCGTGCAGGCCGCCGCGCCCGATGCGCTGCTGCTGGACATCTCCATGCCCGGCCTGACCGGCTGGGAGGTGGCCCGCCGCGTGCGCGCCCTGGGCCTGCAGGAGCTGCCGATCGTGATGGTGTCGGCCGACGCGTTCGAGAACCGCCGCGCGCCGGTGAGCGAGACCTTCCACGACGACTTCCTGGTCAAGCCGATCAACCTGCAGCAACTGCTCGATGCGCTGCGCCGCCACCTGCGCCTCACCTGGCGCGTGGACGGTGACGAGGCCGCACGCGGCAGCCCGCCACTGGCCCTGGTCCATCCCGCCGGCGCGGCCGCGCCCGCCCTGCCCCACCCGCCGTCCGCCCTGTCCACGGAGACCCTCGATGAGCTCGACCACCTCGTTGCCATTGGCCACGCCCGCGGCCTGCTCGACCGGCTCGATGCCCTGGCCGCCGACCAGCCCGGATGCGGCGAGCCCGTCGCCGGCCTGCGACGCGCTGCCCGCGAGTTCCGCCTGGCCGACGTCCAGCGCGAGCTGGCTCGCCTGCGTGCTGCCGCAGGCGGCAGCGCCCGCCAGCCCACCGGGACCGAGTCGCGCTGAAACCAGCGGGGGCAAGGCCGCGCAACCGTCGCGCAGCCCGCTGCCCACCGCGCAGCAGCGCGACGTGGTGCTGGTGGTGGACGACTCGCCCGAGGCCCTGGGCTTCGTCAGCCGCGCGCTGGAGGACGCCGGGCTGACCGCGCTGGTGGCCACCGACGGTCGCGCCGCGCTGGCGCTGGTGGAGCGCGTGGTGCCGGACCTGATCCTGCTGGACGCGCTGATGCCCGGGCTGGACGGCTTCGACACCTGCCGGGCGCTCAAGACCGGCCCGGCCGCCCATGTGCCGGTGATCTTCATGACCGGCCTGAGCGAGGCCGACGACGTGGTGCGCGGGCTGGAGTCCGGTGGCGTGGACTACGTGACCAAGCCGCTGATGCTCGACACGCTGCTGGCGCGCATCCGCGTGCACCTGGCCAACGCCCGCCGCGCGCAAAGCGCCCGCGTGGCGCTGGACGCCACCGGCCGCACGCTGCTGGCCCTGCGCCCGGACGGCGCGCCGCTGTGGCACACGCCGCTGGCCCAGCGGCTGCTGACCGCGATGGACCAGGACAGCGCCGGCCCGCCGCTGCAGCAGCGCCTGGCCGCCTGGCTGGCGGACCCGCAGGCAGCCACGCAGCCGCTGGTGTGCAGCACGGCCGAAGGCGCCTGGCGGCTCAAGCGGCTGGGGCAGCTCTCGGGCCAGGAGATCCTGGTGGCCATCGAGCCCGCCGGGCCCAGCCCGGACAACGACGCGCTGAGCTGCCAGCGCCTGGCCCAGCGCTTTGCCCTGACCCCGCGCGAGGCCGAGGTGCTGCTGTGGCTGGCCCGCGGCAAGGCCAACCGCGACATCGCGCAGATCCTCTCCTTGAGCCCGCGCACGGTGAACAAGCACCTGGAGCACGTCTTCATCAAGCTGGGCGTGGAGAACCGCGCCGCGGCCAGCGCACTGGCCACGCAGGCGCTGGGCTGAGCCGCAGGCGGCCAGCCCAGCGCCCGGCCGGGGTGGGCGCGGCGGCAGCGCTGCCTATGATGCGCCGCATGGCCTACCTGCTGCTCATCGTCGAAGACCCCGCCCAGCGCGCCACGCGCACGCTGGCCGAGGGCCAGGCCGTCTACCAGCGCATGGTGGACTTCGCCCAGGCGCTCAAGGACGAGGGCAAGCTGCTGGCCGTCGAGTCGCTGGCCTCGCAGCGCGACGCGCAGCGCGTGCAGCTGCGCGGCGGCCGGGCGCAGGTGCTCGACGGCCCGTTCACCGAGGCCAAGGAGATGATCGGCGGCTTCTTCCTGCTCGATGTCGCCACGCGCGAGCAGGCCCTGGCCATCGCCCAGGCCTGCCCCGCTGCCGAGTGGGCCACGGTGGAAGTACGCGAGACGGGGCCCTGCTTCCTGTAGCCAAGGGTTTGTCCCAGGGGC
Organism: Burkholderiales bacterium; assembly: GCA_016219375.1. Taxonomy (GTDB): domain Bacteria; phylum Pseudomonadota; class Gammaproteobacteria; order Burkholderiales; family Burkholderiaceae_C; genus Aquabacterium. Next base: position 263,478 of record JACRNC010000003.1, on the reverse strand, counting down.
GACGGTGTCGATTCCGCAGGGGCTGCTTCGTCGTCCGGTCAGGAGCAGCGAACACGCGCTGCATCCGCCCACCCTGACCAGGAGCCCCCATGCGTTTCATGATCGTCGTCAAAGCCACGCCCGACTCCGAGGCCGGCCGCTTCCCCGACAACCCCGAGCCGCTCTTCGCAGCCATGGCGGCCTATCACGAGGAGCTGTCCCGAGCCGGCGCGCTGCTGGATGCATCGGGCCTGCAGCCCAGCAGCAAAGGCTGGCGGGTGGAGTACGACGGCAGCCAGCGGCGCGTCGTCGACGGCCCGTTTGCCGAGAGCAAGGAGCTGATTGCCGGCTACACCCTCATCCAGACGCGCACGCGCGAGGAGGCGCTGGAGTGGTCGCGGCGCTTCCCCAACCCCATCAGCGAAGGCGTGCCCTGCCACATCGAGGTGCGCCAGCTCTACGAGATGGAAGACTTCGAGGGCCTGCTGCAGCAGGACACGGCCCAGCGCTTTCGCAACATCGGCATGGAATGAGGAGCCCGACATGGACCGCATGATCTTCGTCAACCTGCCCATCCGCGACATGGCGCGCTCGCAGGCCTTCTTCCGCAGCCTGGGCTTCAGCTTCAACCCGCAGTTCACTAACGAGCAGGGCGCCTGCATGGTCATCCGCGAGGACGCCATCTACGCCATGCTGCTGGTGGAGCCCTTCTTCCAGACCTTCACCAGGAAGCAGGTGGCCGACGCCCGCCAGAGCGCGCAGGTGCTGATCTGCCTGTCGTGCAGCAGCCGCGACGAGGTGGACGCGCTGATGGCCAAGGCGCTGCAGGCCGGCGCCACCGAGCCGGGCGAGCGCAAGGACCACGGCTTCATGTACTACCGCACCTTCGACGATCTGGACGGCCACGGCTGGGAGCTGATGTGGATGGACCCGGCCGCCAGTTGCCCGGGCTAGGCGGGCATGCACTCGGCCATCCACCAGGCCATTGCTGCCGTCTGGCGCATCGAGGCCGCGCGCATCGTCGCCGGCACCGCCCGGCTGGTGCGCGACATCGGCGTGGCCGAGGAGCTGGCGCAGGATGCGCTGGTGGCCGCGCTGGAGCACTGGCCGCGCGAGGGCATCCCGGCCAATCCCGGCGCCTGGCTGATGACCACCGCCAAGCGCCGGGCGCTGGACCACCTGCGGCGCGACAAGCTGCAGGGCGTGCGGCTGGAAGAGCTGGGCCAGGACCTGGCCGCGCAGCAGGCCCTGGTGGCGCCCGACTTCGTCGACGCGCTGGATGCAGCTCGGCAGGACGACATCGGCGACGACCTGCTGCGCCTGATCTTCACCGCCTGCCATCCGCTGCTGCCCACCGATGCGCACGTGGCGCTCACGCTCAAGCTGCTGGGCGGCCTCACCACCCATGAGATCGCCCGCGCCTGCCTGGTGCCCGAGCCCACCATCGCCCAGCGCCTCGTGCGCGCCAAGCGCACGCTCGGGCAGGCGAAGGTGCCCTTCGAGGTGCCGCGCGGCGCGGAGCTGGCGCCCCGGCTGGCTTCGGTGCTGGAGGTGGTCTATCTGATCTTCAACGAGGGCTACACGGCCACCGCCGGCAGCGACTGGATGCGCCCGGAGCTGGCCCAGGAGGCGCTGCGCCTGGGCCGCATGCTGGCCGGCATCGCCCCGCGGGAGCCGGAGGTGCAGGGCCTGCTCGCGCTGATGGAGCTGCAGGCCTCGCGCATGGCCGCACGCACCGATGCCCAGGGCCGGCCCATCCTGCTGGCGGAACAGGACCGCACCCGCTGGGACCCGCTGCTCATCCACCGGGGGCTGGCCGCCCTGGAGCGGGCCCGGGCACTGGGCGGGGCGCGCGGCGTCTACGCCCTGCAAGCCGCCATCGCCGCCTGCCATGCGCAAGCAACCACGGCTGCAGGGACCGACTGGCCGCGCATCGCCACGCTCTATGGCGAGCTGGCGGCGGTGGCACCGTCCCCGGTGGTGGAGCTCAACCGCGCAGTGGCCGTGGCCATGGCGCAGGGCCCGGCCGCCGGGCTGGCCTTCGTGGACGCGCTGCAGGGCCACCCGGCGCTGCAGCGCTACCCCTGGCTGCCCGGCGTGCGCGGCGATCTGCTGGAAAAGCTCGGGCGCCTGCCTGAAGCGCATGACGCCTTCGTCGCCGCTGCCGACCTGGCCGGCAATGAGCGGGAGCGCGCACTGCTGCTGGCGCGGGCCGAAGCCTGCGGGGGCCCGGTCCGCCGCCGGCCAGGCCCTGACTGACCCGGCGCCAGCCGCGGCGCCGGACTTACTGGAAGTACCCCAGCATCCGCTCCAGCGCCGCCGTGAACGGCACCTGCATCAGCGGCAGCGTCAGCCACAGGCCGATCATCCCGACGCCCATCGTGATCGGGAAGCCCACCGAGAAGATGTTGAGCTGCGAGGCCACGCGGCTCATCAAGCCCATGACGATGTTGACCAGCATCAGCATGGCCAGCACCGGCAGCGCGATCCACAGGCCCAGGCGGAAGATCTCCGCGCCCCAGACCTGGGGCTGCACCACGGACAGGAAGGCCAGCGGCCGCTCGCTGACCGGGAAGGCCTGGAAGCTGTGCGCCACCGCGCCGATCAGCATCAGGTGGCCGTCGAGCACGATGAACAGCCACGCGGCCATCGTGCCGTAGAAGCGGCTGACCGCGGTGGCCTGCCCGCCGGACAGCGGGTCGAAGAAGGCGGCGAAGTTCATGCCCATCTGCAGCCCGACCAGCTCGCCGGCGAACTCCAGCGCGGCAAACACCACGCGCGCGGCAAAGCCCATCGTCAGGCCCAGGAAGACCTCGTGCACCAGCACGCCCAGGGCCAGCGGCGAGTTGAGCGCGGGCATGTCCACGCCCTGCAGCGAGGCCTGCGCCGCATAGGCGATGAAGGCCGCCAGGCCCAGCCGGACGCGGCGCGGCACCGCGCGCATGGACAGCACCGGCGCGGCGGTGAACAGCCCCAGCACGCGCACGAAGGGCCAGACCATCGGCGACAGCCAGGCCATGAGCTGGGCTTCGGTGAAGGTCAGCATCGGGGCGGGTGGCCAGGCAGGCCGGCGGATCGGTGCACGCTCAGGCGGCCGGGCCGCCCACCGGGCTTCAGCCCAGCACCGTGGGGATGGAGGTGATCACCCGCTGCAGGTACTCGACCAGCGAGGTGATCATCCAGGAGCCGACCAGGGCCAGCGTGGCGAACGCGGCCAGCAGCTTGGGCACGAAGGACAGCGTGGCCTCGTGGATCTGCGTGGCGGCCTGCAGGATGCTGACCACCAGGCCCACGGCCATGACGACGACCAGCAGCGGCGCCACCACGGTCAGCAGGGTCAGCAGGCCTTCGCGGCCGATGGTGAGGACTTGGGACGGGTCCATGGGCGGTCTTCTCGGGTCAGCAGTTCACTGCGCGAAGCTGGCGGCCAGCGAGCCCAGCAGCAGGTTCCAGCCGTCGGCCAGCACGAACAGCATCAGCTTGAAGGGCAAGGCCACGAGCACCGGCGACAGCATCATCATCCCCAGGCTCATCAGCACGCTGGCCACGATCATGTCGATGACCAGGAAGGGGATGAAGATGAGAAAGCCGATCTGGAAGGCGCTTTTCAGCTCGCTGGTGACGAAGGCCGGCACCAGCACCCGAAAGGGCACCGTCTCCGGCCGGGCCTGATCGCCGTCCACGCGGGCCAGGCGGGCGAAGAGCGCCAGGTCGGACTGGCGGGTCTGCTTGAGCATGAACTGGCGCATCGGCGCCTGGCCGCGCTGCATGGCCTGCTCGAAGCTGATCTGGTTGGCGGCAAAGGGCTTGTAGGCCTCGTCGTAGACCTTGTCGAGCGTCGGGCCCATGACGAAGAAGGTCAGGAACAGCGACAGGCCGACGATCACCTGGTTGGGCGGCGCGGCCTGCGTGCCCAGCGCCTGGCGCATCAGCGACAGCACGATGACGATGCGGGTGAAGCCCGTCATCATCAGCAGCACCGCGGGCAGGAAGCTCAGCGCGCCGAAGAACAGCAGCGTCTGCACCGGCACCGAGTAGCTGGTGCCCTGCGGGCCCTGGGCCATGACGAGCGGCAGCGCGGCGCCGGTGGCGGGGGCGGCGGCAGCAGCGGGGGCGGCAGCCTGCTGCGCCCAGGCGCCGGCAGCCGCCAGCAGCCCCAGGCCGGCTGCAAGCAGCGCGGCGCGGGCAAGGGAGCGAGGGGTCATTGCGGATCGCGGTCGTCGGGGGCGCCCGCACCACGCGACGTGGGCTGACGCAGGCGCTGCAGCACGGCAGCGAACTTCTGTGCGTTCTCGAATCCCGGCGGCACGTCGGGCTTGGCGGTGGCAGCGGGCAGGGCCTGGGCGGGCAGCACGTGCAGCTTGCTGATGCGCTGGGCCGTGACGCCCAGGACCAGCCAGGTGCGGGCATCGCCCTCGCCCACTTCCACCGTCACCAGGCGCTGGCCGGGGCCGAGCGAGAAGCTGCCCACCGGCCGCACGGCCTGGCGGGCCGATGCGCCCATGGACGCGCCCAGCGGCGAGCGCTTGAGCCACCACAGCGACAGCGGGATCGCCGCCAGGATGACGACGAACCAGAAGATGGACAGGCCGAGAGAGGGCATGGGCTCAGCCCTTCGACAAGCGGCGCATGCGCTCGCTGGGCGTGACGATGTCGGTCAGGCGGATGCCGAACTTGTCGTTGACCACCACCACCTCGCCTTGCGCGATCAGGAAGCCGTTGACCAGCACGTCCATGGGCTCGCCGGCCAGCGCGTCGAGCTCCACCACCGAGCCCTGCGCCAGCTGCAGGATGTGCTTGATGGGGATGCGCGTGCGGCCCAGCTCCACCGTGAGCTGCACGGGGATGTCCAGGATCATGTTGATGTCGTTGCCCGGCGCACCGGCGGCAGACGACGCGGAGAAGTTGGTGAAGGTGGCCGGCGCCACGGTGGGCGCCGCCTCGGCCAGCACCTCGTTGACGCCGCCGCTGGAGCCGCCGCTCTGCTGCGCCAGCGCCGCTTCCCATTCGGCGGCCATGGCGTCCTGCTCGGACGCGGCGTTGCTCGTTGCCTCATCGGCCATGGGTCTCTCCTATCCAGCTCAGGTTCTGGTGGTTGATCACTTGCTCGACCTTCAAGGCGTACTTGCCGTTGGAGGTGCCGTAGCTGCACTGGAAGACGGGCACGCCGTCGACCTTGGCTTCGATGTACTTGCCCAGGTCCAGCTCGATGAAGTCGCCGGGCTTGAGCGCCAGCAGCTGCTCCACCGTGGCCGGGGCATGGGCCAGCTCGGCCACCAGGTCCACCTCGGCGGCCTGGATCTGCTGCGACATCAGCTTGACCCAGCGGTGGTCGCTGCCCACCGAGTCGCCCTGGATCGTTGAATACAGCACGTCGCGGATGGGCTCCAGCGTGGCGTAGGGCACGCAGATGTGCACCGTGCCGCTGGTGTCGCCGATCTCCATCGTGAAGGAGGTGGCCACCACGATCTCGCTGGGCGTGGCGATGTTGGCGAACTGGGGCTGCATCTCCGAGCGCTGGTACTCCAGCTCCAGCGGGTAGATGCCGTTCCAGGCCTTCTTGTACTCGGCGGTGATGACGTCCACCAGCCGGTTGATGATGCGCAGCTCGGTGGGCGAGAAGTCGCGGCCCTCGATGCGCGTGTGGAACTTGCCGGCGCCGCCGAACAGCGCGTCGATCACCGAGAACACGAGGTTGGGGTCGCAGACGATCAGCCCCGAGCCGCGCAGCGGCCGCACGTGCACGATGTTGAAGTTGGTGGGCACCACGATCTCGCGCAGGAAGGCGCTGTACTTCTGCACCTTGGTGCCGCCCACCGACACCTCGGGCGACTTGCGCATCAGGTTGAACAGGCCGATGCGGATGTTGCGCGCGAAGCGTTCGTTGACGATCTCCAGCGTGGGCATGCGCCCGCGCACGATCCGCTCCTGGCTGGAGAGGTCGTAGTCGCGGATGCCGCCGACGGGCGCTTCCTCGGCTTCGAGCTTCTGGCTCTCGCCGGTGATGCCCTGCAGCAGGGCGTCGACTTCATCCTGGGAGAGGATCTGCTGATTCATGCTTGACCGGGTGTCGTCCGGCTCGCGAAGGTCACAGGCAGGTTCGAAGCAGCGACCGGCGCGGTCACTGGATGATGAAGTTGGCGTAGTGCACGGCGACGATGGGGTTCTCGTCGTGGGACTTCTTCTTTTTCTTCTTCTTGGGCGCGGCGTCTTCCTCGGCCGCGGCGGCGTCGGCGGATTCGTCTTCCACGTCCAGGCCCATCGCGCGGGCGGCGCCGGTGCGGATCTCGGCGGCCAGCTGGGCCTTGCCTTCGGCGGTCAGCAGCTCCTCGGAGGTCTTGCGCGACAAGATCAGCAGCACGGCATTGCGGATGGCCGGCATGTAGGCCTTGATCTGGTCGCCGGCATGGGCGTCGGCCAGCTCCAGCTGCATGCCGATCTGCAGGTAGCGGTCCTGCTGGGTGTCGGCCAGGTTGACGGTGAACAGGTCCAGCGGCACGAAGGTCGGCGGCGCGCCGTGCTCCTTCTCCTTGGCCTTGGGCTTGTCGACCTCGGCATGGGCTTCGCCGCCCTCCTCGTCTGCCGACGCGGCTTGCTTGCTCATCATGAACAGGGCTCCGCCACCGGCCAGCACCAGCAGCAGCACGACGGCGCCGATGATGATGAACAGCTTCTTCTTGGAGCCGCCCTTGGCAGGGGCGGCGTCGGTTGCGGCGGCGGCAGAGGACATGTCGGCTTTCTCCAGATGCGGCTGGCTGCCGCCCCGCCGGGGGCGCAGGCCATCGGGCCGCTTGAGAAAGGATTATTCGAGCCGGCCGCCGCGGCGAACCCTCGATAAGACTGGCGAAGCCGTGCGTTATCCGACAGGGCGGGCGCGGATGCACCGCCGCCGGCCGCTGCCTGCGCGCCGGGCGATCAAGCCGCCGACGACGGCCGCCCGTCATCGATCGGGCGACGGCCCTTGCCGATGCGCGATCCACGCGCCGGCACGGGCGACGTGGGGCCGGCGACGCAAGGCTGCCGCGCGTGATCCCCGTCACGCCGATCGGTCGGCGGGCGCGCTGCCCGCGGCCGCTTCAGGCGTAAAGGCTCAGGCCGCCACCGGCGCGCACCCAGCGCGTGGGCGTGGCTGCGCCGGCATCGCCCGGGGCCTCGCCCTCGCTGCCACCTACGCCGCCACCGGGGCCACTGCGGCCGGCGGTCTGCGTGCCGCTGCCGGGCTGGCCGGCGTCGCCGCCGCTGGGGCTGCGCTGCTCGGACACGCCGCCGCCGGCTAGATGCAGGCCGGATGAGGCCAGCGCATCGGCCAGGGCCGGCAGGCTGGCTTCCAGTGCGCGGCGGGTGGCGGCGGAGGCCGCCTCGAAGTGCACCTGCGCCTGCTCACCGTCCACGGCGATGCGCACGGTGATGGGGCCCATGTCGGCCGGGTTGAGATCCAGCCGCGCCTCCTGCACCGGCTGCGCACCGGAGGCGTCCTGCGCCGCGCGCTGCACCAGCACCCGCACCTCTTCGCCCAGGGCTGCGGGGAAGGCGGGCGAGCCCACGGGTTCGGCCACGGTTGCGGCCACGGTTGCGCCCTGCAGCGACGCATGCGACGCGCCGAAGGCCGACGACAAGGCATGGGCGAAACCGGCCGAGCCGCTGGCCGATGCACCGGCCGGGCCGTCGCCCATGCCGGCCAGCGCGGCCAGGCCGCCCTGCTCCGCACCCTCGCCTGCGTCCTGGCTGCCGGGATCACCGGTGCCTGCCTGGCCACCCGGCTGTCCACCAAGCTGCCCGCCGACCTGCGCGGCCAGATCGGACAGGCCGCCCAGCGTCAGCGTGGGCGCCGCCCCCGGCTGTTGGCCCGCACCCGGGCCGCCGGGCTGGCGATCGGTGGCCAGCAGTGCGGCGGCATGGGTGGCGGCATCCGCCGAGGCGGCCGTGGCCGCATCGCCGGCCGGCCCTGAGGCGGGCATCCAGGCCGCCAGCCATTCGGCCAGCGCAGGCGTGGCCGCGGCGTCGGCTGCGGCGGTGTGGTCCGCGGGGCCGGCTGCGGCCTCGGCCGGCTGATCCTCATCCTTGCTCCGGGCCTGGGCGGCCTCGGTTCGGGCGTCTTCGTCCGCACGCTGGGCCGCGCGGGCGGCTTCGTCGGACGAGCCCCGGGCCTGGCGGGCCTGCTGTGTCTGTCGTGCCTGCTGAGCCTGTTGGGCTTGTTGGGCTTGTTGGGCTTGTTGCGCGGACTGGCCCGGGCGGGCCTGGGCCGACGCGGCCGCGGGCTGGGGCGCGGGCGTGCGCGGGCGCTCGCCGGCGGCGCGCGTGGCCTGGCCGGCATCCGCGCCCGGCTGGGCGGTGTGCGCGGCCTGCTGGCGTGCGGCCGGGTTGGCCAGCGCGCTGCGCGCGGCGTCGGCTGCGCTGGGCGGCTGCGGCGTCGGCGTGGCCTGTGCCGGCGTGGCGCCTGCGGCCTGGCGCTCCAGCATCACGGCAAAGCTGGCCCGGGCCGAGCCGGCGCTCAAGGTGCGGTCGATGCGGTCCAGCCCGGTGGCGGCAGAAGGCGGGTTGTTGAGCGCGCTGGTGAGCGGGCTCGAGATGGCGCTGGCGGCCGTGCGGGCGTTGATCATGGTGTGTGCGAATCCGGTCTGCAGGCAGTGCGGTGTGACCTGACGCAGGGGCGATGCAGGGGTGACGCCGGGGTTGATCGGGGCTTCAGGCTGCTTTCACGCCGATCCAATGGCCGCGAAGTCGGTGCTCAGGCCCAGGTCCATGCCGGAGCCCGCAGCCAGCGCGCCCAGCGCGGCCAGGTTGATGCCCCGCCCGCCCGGGCTGCCCGCCCCCTGCACCGTGCGCGCGGCCATCTCGTCGGTGGCCTTCTGCTCGCGGCGGCCCAGCATGGTGGCGGCCTCGTGCTGGCGGCGCTCGATGAGCTGGGCCACGGCCGCCATGCGCTGCTCGCGGGCCACCAGCAGGTGGCGTGCGCTCTCGGCCGAGTTGCGCGTGCGCTCCACCGTCAGCTCCTGCTCGGCAATGGCCTGGCCCAGGCGCTGCATGAAGTCCTGGTAGCAGCGGATGATCTCCACCGACGAGCCGCCGGCGAACTGCGCCTTCCAGCGCGCCTGGTAGTCGGCGCGCCAGCCGATCAGCGCCTCCAGCTGCCCTTGCGCGGCATCGGCCGCGGCCTTGGCCCGCTCGAAGCGGCTGCGCGCCTCGTCGCGCTCGCGCTCGGCGCACTCGTGCAGGGTCATCAGGGGCTTGAGGGCTTGCATCGCGGCTCTCCTTGAGTCGTGTTCAGCGGGGTTCAGACCCCGACCATCTGGCGCAACTGGCGCACGCTGTCGGGCAGCACGGCCTGGTCATGCATGTCCTGCTGCAGCAGCTTGACCATCTGCGGATGCAGGCGCACCGCCAGGTCCAGCTCCGGGTCGTTGCCCGGCGCGTAGGCGCCCAGGGCGATCAGGTCGCGGCTCTTCTGGTAGCGCGACCACAGCTGGCGCAGCCGGCGCGACGCCTCGATGTGCTCCGGCGCGGCGACGTTGTGCATCACCCGCGAGGCCGAGCGCTCGATGTCGATGGCCGGGAAGTGGCCGGACTCGGCCAGCTCGCGCGACAGCACGATATGGCCGTCCAGGATGGCGCGCGCCGCATCGGCAATCGGGTCCTGCTGGTCGTCGCCCTCCGACAGCACGGTGTAGAAGGCGGTGATCGAGCCGTGGCCGTTGAGGCCATTGCCGCTGCGCTCCACCAGCTGCGGCAGCTTGGCAAAGCAGCTGGGCGGATAGCCCTTGGTGGCCGGCGGCTCGCCGATGGCCAGGGCGATCTCGCGCTGCGCCATCGCATAGCGGGTGAGCGAGTCCATCAGCAGCAGCACGTGCTGGCCCTGGTCACGGAAGTGCTCGGCGATCGACGTGGCATAAGCCGCGCCCTGCATGCGCACCAGCGGCGGCGCATCGGCCGGCGCGGCCACCACCACCGAGCGCGCCAGGCCTTCTTCGCCCAGGATGTCCTCGATGAATTCCTTGACTTCACGGCCGCGCTCGCCGATCAGGCCGACGACGATCACATCGGCCTGCGTGTAGCGGGCCATCATGCCCAGCAGCACCGACTTGCCCACGCCGGAGCCGGCGAACTGGCCGATGCGCTGGCCGCGGCCCACGGTCAGCATGCTGTTGATGGCGCGCACGCCGGTGTCCAGCGGCAGGCGCACCGGGTCGCGGTCCATCGCGTTGATCGGGCGGCGGATCAGCGGCTCGCTGCGCACCAGCTGCAGCCGGCCGTGGCGGTCCAGCGGCTCGCCTTCGGCGCTGATCACCCGGCCCAGCAGGCCGTCGCCGATGGGCAGGTGGCGGGTGCGGTCCTCGCTGCGCCGCCAGGGGTGGTTGGTGCGGCCGAGCTGCGGCGGGTTGATCGGCAGGTTGCGCGGCACCACGCGCGCGCCGCTGGCCAGGCCGTGCACGTCGCCGGTGGGCATCAGGAAGGCGCGGTCGCCGGCAAAGCCCACCACCTCGGCCAGCACCGGCGGCTGCGGGTCGGCCGGGTTGGTGGAGTGGATCTCGCACACCGCGCCCACCGGCAGGCGCAGGCCGGCGGCCTCCAGCACCAGGCCGGCCACGCGGATGAGCTTGCCTTCGGACTCCAGCACCACCGGCGCGGCGGCGCAGGCGTCCAGGTCGTTCAGGAACTTGTTCCAGCGCTCCAGGCCGGGCGTGCGGGCAAGGGTGGAGTTCATGCGCGCACTCCTTCAGGCATCGGCCAGCACGGGGCCGGGCCGGGTGTCGCCCCAGTCGTGGTCATGGCCCAGCAGGGCCGCCACCTTCTTCCAGCGCGCCTCGATGGTGGCGTCCACCACGGCGATGTCGGACTCCACCAGGCAGCCGCCGCGGGTGATGGCCGGGTCGACGATCAGCCGCGCGCCGCGCGAGGCCAGCGCCTCCTTCAGGCTCATGCCGACCAGCGCATGGTCATCAGGGTGCAGCCGCACGCAGACATGCTTGGCGGTGTTGAGCAGCGCGGCCAGGGCCTCCTCGGCCACGCTGACCACCAGCTCCGGCCGCTGGGCGATCTCGGTGCGCACCACCTGGCGGGCCAGCTCCAGCGCCACGCCGGCCAGGCGGCCGGCCAGCTGCTGCTCCACCGACTCCAGCCGCTGGCCGAAGGACTCGGCCAGCGTGGTCACCTGGGCCGACATCTGCGCGGTGAGCTGCGCGGTGAAGGTCTGCTTGAAGTTCTCCAGCGCGGCCAGGCCGTCGCGGTAGCCGTCCTGGTAGCCGGCCTGGCGGGCGGCCTGCAGCTCCTGGGCGCGCTCGGCGGCCACGGCCTGCGGATCGCGCTGCGGCTGGGCCGCCTGCACCGGCGGGGCGTTGCGGTTGTCGCTGCCGAAGGAGTCCGGCGCCCAGGCGGCGAAGTCGCGCAGCTCCTCGCGCGGGATGAAGCGGGCGTAGGGGTTGCCGGCCGCCGGCGTGGGCGACTCGGGCACCAGCCCGGGGTGGATGCGCGGCTTAGACGAACTCATCGTCGCCTCCGCCGCCCAGCACGATCTGGCCTTCGTCGGCCAGGCGGCGCACCGTCTTCAGCAGCTCCTTCTGCTCGGACTCCACTTCCGACAGGCGCACCGGCCCGCGGGATTCCAGATCCTCGCGCAGCGTCTCGGCCGCGCGGCTGGACATGTTCTTGAAGATCTTCTCGCGCAGCTCGGGCGTGGCGCCCTTCAGGGCAATGATCAGCGACTCGGACTGCACCTCGCGCAGCAGCGCCTGAATGCCCTTGTCGTCCACCTTCATCAGGTCGTCGAAGGTGAACATGTTGTCCATGATCTTCTGCGCCAGGTCGCCGTCGGCCTCGCGGATGTAGTCGAGCACCGAGGTCTCCACGCTGGAGCCCATCATGTTGATGATCTCGGCGGCCGTCTTGGCGCCGCCCATCGACGCCTTCTTCAGCCGGTCGCCGCCGGCCAGCACGCGGCTCATCACTTCGTTGAGGTCCTTAAGCGCGGTGGGCTGGATGCCGTCGAGCGTGGCGATGCGGATCAGCACCTCGTTGCGCTGGCGCTCGGTGAACTGCTTGAGCACGCTGGAGGCCTGGTCGAAGTCCAGGTGCACCAGGATGGCGGCCACGATCTGCGGATGCTCGTTGCGCAGCAGCTCGGCCACCGAGCCGGCGTCCATCCACTTCAGGCTCTCGATGCCGCTCACATCGCTGCCCTGCAGGATGCGGTCGATCAGCAGGTTGGCCTTGTCGTCGCCCAGGGCCTTACGCAGCACCGACTTGACGTACTCGTTGGTGTCGCTGACCAGCATGCTGTGCTCGCCCGAGTCGTTGTCGAAGCGCGTCAGCACGCTGTCCACCCGCTCGCGCGAGACGGTGCGCAGCTTGGCGATGGTCTCGCCCAGTCGCTGCACCTCCTTGGGCGCCAGGTGCTTGAACACCTCGGCGGCCTGCTCCTCGCCCAGCGACATCAGCAGGATGGCTGCGTCTTCCAGCCCTTGCTCGTCCATGATCTCAGGCTTCCTTGGCGACCCAGCCACGCACGATGTTGGCTACGGCCGCGGGGTTCTCGGCGGCCAGCTTGCGCGCGCCTTCCAGACGGTTGTCCACCGGCGCTTCCAGCGCGGGCAGGTTGCCGGCGGCCTGCGGCGCATCCAGCGCGGGCAGCGCCACGTCGTCGGCCACCACCGCATCCAGCTGGCGCGGCTTGGGTGCCTGCGCGGCCTTCAGCGCCGGGCGGATGGCACCGAACACCACGATCAGCGCCAGCAGCGTCAGCGCCGCCGGCACGGCGCCCACGCGCAGCAGGTCCACCACCTCGGGGCGCTGCCACAGCGGCGTCTCGTCGGGCTCCACCTTGTCGGTGCGGAAGGGCGCGTTGATCACGCGCACCGAGTCGCCGCGCTGCTCGTTGAAGCCGATGGTCTCCTGCACCAGGGCGGTGAGCTTGTCCAGCTCCTCCTGGCTCAGCGGCTGGGTGCTGGACTTGCCCTTGGCATCGGTGCTGGTGCGGTGATTGACCACCACCGCGGCATTCAGGCGCTTGACGGTGCCGGTGGCGCCGCGCACCACGCGCACGGTCTTGTCGACCTCGAAGTTGGTCACCGCCTCGCGGTGGCTGTTGGTGGCGTTGGCGCCCGCGCCGCCCGCGGTCTGCAGCGGGGCGGACGCACCGTTGATCGGCGCCGTGGCCGGGACTGGCGGCTGGTTGCTGGCCGCACCCGGCACGCCGGTGGGCTGCGCCGGCGTGCTGCCCTGGCTTTCCACCGTCTGCTGGCTGCGCACCGTGGCCTGGGCCTGCGGGCCCTGGTTGGGCTTGAACTCCTCGCTGGTGGCTTCGCTCTGCGAAAAATCCACGTCCGCCGTCACCTGCGCGCGCAGGTTGTCGCGGCCGACCACCGGCTCCAGCAGGTCCATCACCCGCTTGGTGTAGTTGGCCTCGATCTGCGCCACGTATTGCAGCTGCTGCGCATTCAGGCCGTCGGGGTGCGTGCCGTCGGCGCTCTCGGACAGCAGGCTGCCGTTCTGGTCCACCACGCTGACCGCCTTGGGCGACATCTCCGGCACGCTGGAGGACACCAGGTGAATGATGCCGGCCACCTGGGCCCGGTCCAGCGTGCGGCCGGCAGCCAGCGTCACCAGCACGGAGGCGGAGGGCTTCTGCTGCTCGCGGAAGAAGCCGTTCTGGTTGGGCAGCGCCAGGTGCACGCGCGCGCTGCTGACCGCGGCCAGCGATTCGATGGAGCGGGTCAGCTCGCCCTCCAGCCCGCGCTGGAAGTTCAGCCGCTCCTGGAACTGCGTCACGCCGAAGCGCTGGTTCTCCATCAGCTCGTAGCCGACGACCGAGCCCTTGGGCAGCCCGGCAGACGCCAGCTTCAGCCGCACGTCGTGCACCTTGTCGGCCGGCACCAGGATGGCGTTGCCGCCCTCGGCGTGCTTGTAGGGCACGTTCATCTGCGACAGCTGCGCGATGATCGCCCCGCCGTCCTTGTCCGACAGGTTGGCATAGAGCACCTTGTAGTCGCCCTTGCTGGTCATCATCGCCATGCTCAGCGCAATGGCCAGCACGGCCAGGATGCCGCCGCCCAGGGCCAGCTTGCGCGGCATGGGCAAGGCCATCAGGCGCTTGCCGAAGGTGTCCGGCTGGGCGGCAACCAGCGTGGCCGGTGCGGCCGTGGCGGCGGTGGGAGCGACGGTGAGGTCCATGCGGGCGGGTGTCGGGGGCGGGGCCAGGCTTTGCGGGCGGCGGATGCACCGCGGCGCAGCCTGACGTGTGGAGGCGATTATTCGGAGGCGGGCCCGCCAAAAATGCCCCGAACAGCGCGCCGAAACCCCTTCAGTTCCCGGCCAGTGCTGCCGACATCAGCGATACGATCCCGACCACTCAAATGTCGCCAGGCCGTGCGTGAAGCGCATCACGCCGGCGACCCCGCCGCTATGGACCTCAAGCTCAAACCCTTCGACTTCGCCCAAGCCGCCGCGCGCGCCGGCATGGCCGACGTGGCCGAGCGCGTCAATGGCGGCAGCGCCAAGGTGCCCGCCGGCTTCCAGCAGGCCTTCAGCCAGGCGCTGACCCAGGTGAGCAACACGCAGAACCAGGCCACACAGCTGCAGCGTGAAGTGCAATTCGGCAATCCCAACGTCAGTCTTGAGCAGACCATGATCGCCATGCAGAAGGCGCAGATCAGCTTCCAGTCGGCCGTGCAGGTGCGCAACCGGCTGGTGCAGGCCTACACCGACATCATGAACATGCAGGTCTGAGCGGCCTGCGTCGTGATGCAGATCACGGCCCCTGCAAGACAAACGGCCCGCTGATGCGGGCCGTCGTCATTGGGGCGCGCAAGGCCGTCAGGCGTAATCCGCCAGCGCGTTGCGCATCTTCTTCATCGCCGCAGATTCGATCTGGCGGATGCGCTCGGCGCTGACGCCGTAGTCGGCGGCCAGCTCGTGCAGCGTCATGCCGCCGGAGCCGTCGTCGCGCACCTTCAGCCAGCGCTCCTCGACGATGCGGCGGCTGCGCGCGTCCAGCGCGTCCAGCGCGCGGGTGATGCCGTCGCTGGCCAAGCGGTCGCGCCGCTCCGCGTCCAGCATGCGCGTGGGCTCCATGGAGTCGTCGGCCAGCCAGGCGATCGGCGCCACCGCGGCTTCGTCGTCGTCGTTGCCGCCTTCCAGCGCCACGTCGCCGCCGGCCAGGCGCATCTCCATCTCCACCACGTCCTGCGGGCGCACGTCGAGCTGGCGGGCCACCGCGTCCACCTGCGCCGGGCTGAGCGCCATGCGGCCGGCGTCGTCGCCCGCCTCGGCCTTCATGCCGTGCTTGATCGAGCGCAGGTTGAAGAACAGCTTGCGCTGCGCCTTGGTCGTGGCCACCTTCACCAGGCGCCAGTTGCGCAGGATGTAGTCGTGGATCTCGGCCTTGATCCAGTGCAGCGCATAGCTCACCAGGCGCACGCCCTGCTCCGGGTCGAAGCGCTTGACGGCCTTCATCAGGCCGACGTTGCCTTCCTGGATCAGGTCGCCCTGCGGCAGGCCGTAGCCCATGTACTGGCGCGACACCGACACCACCAGGCGCAGGTGCGACAGCACCAGCCGGCCGGCGGCTTCCAGGTCGTTGTGCTCGCGCAGGCGGCGGGCCAGCTTGCCCTCCTCCTCGGCGGTGAGCAGGGGGATCTCGTTGACCGCGCGGATGTAGGCGTCGAGGTTGCCCAGCGAGGGCACCACGGCCCAGGGGTCGCGCAGGGCGAGGGCAGCGGCGGGAGCGGCAGAAGCAGTCAGGTTCATGGTGGTCATGGAGTCTCCTCTGACGCGTCGGTTCCGCAAATATTAGCACTCGGCCTTGAAGAGTGCTAAATCGCCTCCAGCGGGTGGTCAGGGGGGCGTCTTGCCGGGCCCCGGGCGCGTTTCAAGGGTTGGCGTTGCCCCGATCAGGCAGCCGACGTGCCGCGCGCCGGGCTGGCGCCGGCCCGGGTATCCCCTCCCCTTGACTGAGGCTTTTCTAGGTGTTTGCGGGGGCTGGGCGGCAGAAAGTCACATGCCAGAATCGCCGCCGCTTTGCCCGCCTGGTGAAACGCCCGGCCCACCGAGACGAGAAGGATCGAGACAAATGAAAGAGCTGCTGACCGGCCTTGCCCTGGCCGCCCTGGCCGCCACCGCGCAGGCCGACATCGGGGAGGATTTCCACCGCTTCATCGAAGGCTCGTACGGCGGTGCGGCCATCGGCGTGGAGTCCCGCACCACCGAGGGCTGCCCCCGCGGCACCACCAACTGCGAGGACCTGCGCACCCTGCCCTGGAAGTTCTGGGGCGGCTGGCGCGTGAGCGAAACGCTGGGCACCGAGATCTCCTATATCCACTTCGGCACGCTGCGCAACCAGACGATCGCGCCCAACAACGCGCCGCTGACCGAGACGACCACCCGTGCCCAGTCCATCGGCCTGACCTTCGCCCCCACCTTCGCGATCAACCAGGTCTCCACCGTGGTGGCGCGCATCGGCGTGGCCAGCGTCAAGACCGAATACGACTCGCCGACCGAAAGCAAGGGCGACTGGCGCGGCGAGCCGCTGCTGGGCGCTGCACTGCAATGGAACGTGGGCCGCTCGCTGCCCGACAGCGCCGGCATCCTGCGCGGCTTCTCGCTGGAGTTCGGCTGGGACACCACCCGCATCAAGCAGGTCGACAGCCGCAAGTGGATCCATCTGTTCACGATCGGCGGCGGCTTCGAGTTCTGACTCCGCCCACGCCCTCCCAAAAGCAAAGAGCCGGCATCAGCCGGCTCTTTTCATTTGCGCAGGGCGCTGTCGATCAAGTCGATCGGCTCCACCAGGCCGGTCAGTTCACCAGCCCCATGTCGCCCGACATCAGCAGGCTCTCGATGTCCAGCAGGATCACCATGCGCTCACCCACGTGGGCCAGGCCCTTGATGTAGGCGGCCTCGATCGCCGACTTCATCTCCGGCGCCGGGCGGATGGCCTCGGCCGGGATCTCCACCACGTCGCTGACCGAGTCCACCACCGTGCCGATGGTGCGCTGGCCGATGTGCAGCACGATGGTCACGGTAAAGGCGTTGTACTCGGCCTCGCCGTCGGCATTGAAGCAGCCGAAGCGCACACGCAGGTCCACGATCGGCACGATGGTGCCGCGCAGGTTGACCACGCCCTTCAGAAACGCCGGCGCATTGGCGATGCGCGTGGGGTTCTCGTAGCCGCGGATCTCCTGCACCTTGAGGATGTCGATGCCGTATTCCTCGCCACCCAGGCGGAAGGTGAGGTATTCACGCGCCAGCGCATCGGTGGCCACCGGCGCCTGGATGTTTTCCATCATGCCCATTTGAGTCTCCTGATCCGGATGGCGCCCGGCCGCGGCCCGGCTCATCCCATGTTCACAGCCTAGCCCCGCGGCCCGCCGTGCAGCGGCCGGATCAAGGCGGCGCCAGGCCGGCTATTCATGTTTGGCGACAGCTCAGTGGCGCGAGCGCCGCACCAGGCTGCCCACGTCCAGGATCAGCGCCACGCGGCCGTCACCCATGATGGTCGCGCCCGACACGTCCGGCACCTTGCGGTAATTGGCCTCCAGGTTCTTGACCACCACCTGCTGCTGGCCGAGCAGCTCGTCCACCAGCAGGGCGACGCGGCCGCTCTCGGCCTCCACCACGACCATGATCGAGGCCGTGCGGTCCCAGTCGAAGCGCGGCACATCGAACACCTTCTCCAGCTCGATGACCGGCATGTAGGTGTCGCGCACCTCGACCACACGGCCGGTGGAGCCGACCGTCTTGATCATGTCGTCGCTGACCTGGAAGCTCTCCACGACCGAGGACAGCGGCAGGATGTAGACCTCCTCGCCCACGCCCACGCTCATGCCGTCCATGATGGCCAGGGTCAGCGGCAGGCGCACCTTGACGCTCATGCCGTAGCCCTCGGCGGAGTCGATCTCCACCGAGCCGCCCAGGGCGGTGATGTTCTTCTTGACCACGTCCATGCCCACGCCGCGGCCGGACACGTCGGTGACCACCTCGGCCGTGGAGAAGCCGGGGGCGAAGATCAGGCCCCAGACGTCGGCGTCGCTCATGGTGTCGGGCGCGTCGATGCCGCGCTCGCGGGCCTTCTTGAGCAGCTTCTCGCGCGACAGGCCGCGGCCGTCGTCGCGCACCTCGATGACGATGGAGCCGCCCTGGTGGGACGCGCTCAGCGTGATGGTGCCGGCCTCGGGCTTGCCCTTGGCCAGGCGGTCGGCAGGCATCTCGATGCCGTGGTCCACCGAGTTGCGCACCAGGTGGGTCAGCGGGTCGGTGATCTTCTCGATCAGGCCCTTGTCCAGCTCGGTAGCCTCGCCCTGCGTGACCAGCTCCACCTTCTTGCCCAGCTTGCCGGCCAGGTCGCGCAGCATGCGCGGGAAGCGGCTGAACACCGTGGACATCGGAATCATGCGGATCGACATCACCGCTTCCTGCAGGTCGCGGGTGTTGCGGTCCAGATCCGTCAGGCCGGAGACGAGCTGCTGGTAGACGACCGGGTCCAGGTTGCGGCTGTTCTGCGCCAGCATGGCCTGGGTGATGACGAGCTCGCCGACCAGGTTGATGAGCTGGTCGACCTTCTCCACCGAGACGCGGATGGTGGACGACTCCAGCGTGGCGCCGGGCTTGTCGGCCGCCTTGGCCGCCGGACGCGCGGCCGCAGCCGCGGGCTTGGCCGCAGCCGGCGCCGCAGCGGCCGGCTGGGCACCGGGCGCGCCGGGTGCGTTGTCGAAGAAGCCGTAGCCGGGGTCGGCGGCCGGCGCAGCAGCGGCCGGTGCACCCGGGGCGTTGTCGAAGAAGCCATAGCCGGCATCGGCCGCGGGCGCATCAGACGATGCAGCGGCGGCAGGCACGCCGAAGGGCTCGAACTTCACCTGCTCGCGCGAGACGTGGAAGGTGAAGAGATCCAGCATGTCCGATTCGCTGCTGGCGGTCTCCACCTTGAAGGTGCGCAGGCCGCCCTCGGCCTTGCCGCCGTCCAGCGGCTCGATGCTGCCGAGCTCGGGGATCTCCTTGAACAGCTCGGCCAGGTTGTCAGCCTGCGACGGGTCGGCCAGCGGGCCGACGGTGAGCTTGAGCGTGCGCTTGCCACCCGCTGCGGCAGCCGGCTCGGCCGCGGGAGCCGGTGCGGCGGCAACCTGCGCGGGCGCGGCCACGGGAGCAGGTGCGGCTACGGGAGTGGCGGCAGCAGCGGGCGCGGCAGCCGGCGTCTCGCCGGCGACCATCGCGCGGATGTTGGCCAGCAGCTCGACGGTGTCCACCGGATCGGCGCCGGAGCCCTGATGGCGGCCGAGCTGCGCCTTGAGCGCATCGCCCGAGGCCAGCAGCACGTCCACCATCGCGGCGGTGGGCTGCAGCTCGTGGCGGCGCAGCTTGTCCAGCAGCGTCTCCATCTGGTGCGTCAGCTCGGCCACGTCGGCAAAGCCGAAGGTGGCGGCGCCGCCCTTGATCGAGTGCGCGCAGCGGAAGATGGCGTTGAGCGCCTCGTCGTCGGCTGCGGCTACGTCCAGCTCCAGCAGGAGCTGCTCCATGCGCTCCAGGTTCTCACCGGCTTCTTCGAAGAAGACCTGGTAGAACTGGCTGAGGTCGATGCCCGCCGCAGAGGACGACGGATCGGTGTGGGTCTCGCCCATGCTTGGATGCTCCTGGATGCCTGTCGGGTTCAGTCTGCCCGCGTCTTCAGCGGATGACCTTCTTGATGACCTCGATCAGCTTGTTCGGGTCGAAGGGCTTGACCAGCCAGCCGGTGGCGCCGGCGGCACGGCCGGCCTGCTTCATCTGGTCGCTGGACTCGGTGGTCAGGATGAGGATGGGCGTGGCCTTGAACTGCGCGTTCTCGCGCAGCTTCTTGGTCAGGCTGATGCCGTCCATGCGCGGCATGTTCTGGTCGGTCAGCACCAGGTCGAAGCTGCGCTGCGCAGCCTTCTCCCAGGCATCCTGACCATCGACCGCCTCCACCACGTTGTAGCCCGCGCTCTTGAGCGTGAAGGACACCATCTGGCGCATGGAGGCCGAGTCGTCGACGGCGAGGATGGAATGCATGTCGTTCTCCGGAAGGGGTTTGCGGCGCGCTTTGTGGGCGTGGCGCAATCAATCGGTATCGGGTCGGGTTATCGGCGCAACGGGGCGGGGCTTTAGAAAAGCTCCACCGAGCCGGCGTCCATCTCGTCCTGCGTGACCGGGTTGGGCCGCAGCGGCGCGGTCTCGACCACGGCCTCGCCGTCGGCGTCGTCGTACAGCGCGTCGCGGGCAAGCTGGTCGGCGCAGCTGCGCAGCCGGGTGTTGGTGTGGGTGATCAGCTGCGAGGCCATGTCCTGGAACTGCAGCGCGGTCACCGCGGTGTAGAGCAGCCGCATCGCCTCGCGCAGCCGGGGCAGGTGCTGGGTGCCCAGGTCGGCCTCGCGCTCGCCGTCGTCCAGCGACTGGCCCAGCAGCCCGGCCACGCCGTGGAAGCCCTGCATGAGCGAGTCACAGGTGTCCGACAGCAGGCGCTGCAGCCGCTCCAGGTCGTTGGAGGCGGTCATCAGGTGGTCCTGCAGCTCGGTGGCCAGCAGCAGGGGGATGCCCTGCGGGGACTCGTCGGGACCTTCGGTGGTCAGCATCGTGGCTCCGGATCGCGGTAGATGAGGAGGCGCCGGCCTTTTCGCACCGGGTCGCACAGGGGCGACCACGGCGGCTTGGCAGGAGCGTCCGTTGCTAGAATTTTTCGGCTCATTGGCCGTGGATCTACAGCCGATGACGCGGGAAAAGTTGGCGCAAATCCGGGGATTGCGCGCCAGTTGCCAACCCGGCGCGGCCCGGGCCGCGTGCCCGATTCACCGCCCTGCCGCCGAAAGGCCGTCCTTGACCGAGCCCAGCTCTGCGGAGCCCCCTCGCCCTGCCCCCGCGCCCCGCCCGCCCGCGGAACGCCCGCTGCGCATCCTGCATCTGGAAGACAGCGAGCCCGACCACCTGCTGACCATCGCCCACCTGCTGCGTGGCGGGCTGCAGGTGGAGGCCACGCGGGTGGAGACCGAGCGCGAGTTCATCGCCGCGCTGGACCAGCCCTGGGATGCCATCCTGTCGGACTTCGGCCTGCCCGGCTTCTCGGGCCTGGCTGCGCTGGACCTGGTCAAGGCGCGCGGCGTGGCCGTGCCCTTCATCCTCGTGTCCGGCGAGATCGGCGAGGACACCGCCGTGCGCGCCATGCGCAACGGCGCCAGTGACTACCTGCTCAAGAACAACCTGGCCCGGCTGGTGCCCGCGCTGCTGCATGCCATCGAGGCCACCGAGGCAGTGCGCGCCCGCCAGCAGGCCGACCTGGACCTGGCGCAATCCAAGGAGCGGCTGCGCGAGCTGGCCCAGCACCTGCAGACCAGTGTCGAGCAGGAGCGCGCGGCCATTGCCCGCGAGATCCACGACGACGTCGGCGGCTCGCTGACCGCGCTCAAGTTCGACCTGGCCTGGATGTGCCGCCACGCGCCCACGCCGGCCATCCAGGAGCGCGCCCAGCAGGCGCTGGAGACGGTCAGCCATGCCATCGAGGCCAGCCAGCGCATCATGCACAACCTGCGTCCGGCCATCCTGGAGCAGGGCCTGGTGGCCGCGCTGCAATGGATGACGCAGCGCTTCGAGAAGCGCACCGGCATCGCCACGGTGTTCCGCACCAGCCACGACAGCCTGCAGTTGCCTGCCGGCGTGCCCCTGGTCGCCTACCGCACCGCGCAGGAGGCGCTGACCAACATCTCCAAGCATGCGCAGGCCACGCAGGTGCAGGTGGACCTGACGCTGGCTGCCGGCGTGCTGTCATTGGAGGTCAGCGACAACGGCCGCGGCCTGAGCCAGGCCGACCTGGCCAAGGCGCGCTCCTTCGGCATCCGCGGCCTGCACGAGCGCGCCGGCACCGTGGGCGGCTGGGTCGACCTCAGCAGCGGCCCGCGTGGCACCACGCTGATCCTGTCGGTGCCGCTGGATGGCGAGGCCTCGCCGCACCACCAGGCCGAGGCGCACGACGCCGCGCCAGGCCACGCGGCGCCGCGCCCGGGCGTGGACCCGCGCAACGACCCGACCACCTGGGGCAACCTATGATGCGCCCGCCGGCCCCCAGCCGGCCGGTGGTGGCCCGCAACCACCGCTGCCCCGGCCCCGCCCAGGAGACGCAACCGTGATCAAGGTCATGCTCTGCGACGACCACGCCCTTATCCGGCGCGGCATCCGCGACACCCTGTCCGAGGCGCCGGACGTGGAGGTCGTCGGCGAGGCAGGCGACTACGGCGAGCTGCGCGCCCTGCTGCGCCAGCGCAGCTGCGACGTGCTGGTGCTCGACATCAACCTGCCCGGCCGCAGCGGCCTGGACGTGCTGCATGCGCTCAAGGAAGAAGGCTCGTCCCTGCGCGTGCTGATCGTCTCGATGTACCCGGAGGACCAATACGCCATCCGCGCCATGCGCGCCGGCGCCCAGGGCTATGTCAACAAGGGCGACGACCCGGCGCAGATCCTGGCGGCCGTGCGCACCGTCGCCCAGGGCCGCAAGTACGTCACGCCCGAGATGGCGCAGATGCTGGTCGACAGCCTCACCGCGCCGGCGCCCGAGCAGGCGCATCAAAAGCTGTCGGACCGCGAGCTGCAGACGCTGGTGATGATCGCCTCGGGCAAGCGGCTGTCGGACATCGCCGAGCAGCTCAACCTCAGCCCGAAGACGGTCAGCGTCTACCGCGCCCGCGTGCTGGAGAAGCTCGCGCTGACCAACAACTCCGAGCTCACGGTCTACGCCATCCGCAACGGGCTGGTCTGACCCTCGGCTTGCTCTCGCGCCGGCTCAACCGCCGGCCAGCAGCTTGCGGATGTCGGCCGTCAGATCCGCCACCGGCATGCCGTAGCGCGCGAAGAGCCGCACCCTGCCCTGCGGGTCGAAGACGTAGGAACCGGCGGTGTGGTCCACCAGGTAGCCGTCGGGCGTGCTGCCCTTGACCTTCTGGTAGAAGACCTTGAAGGACTTGGCTGCGTCGGCCACCTGCTGCGGCGTGCCGCGCAGCGCGACGAAGGCCGGATCGAAGCCCTGCACATAGGCCTTGAGCATGGGCGCGGTATCGCGCTCGGGGTCCAGCGTGACGAACACCGCCTGCAGCCGCTGGCCGTCGGTGCCCAGCTGGCGCTTGATCTCGGCCAGCTCGGCCAGCGTGGTCGGGCACACGTCGGGGCAGTGCACGTAGCCGAAGAACACCACCACCACCTTGCCCTTGAACTCGGCCAGGCTGCGCGGTTTGCCGTCCACGTCGGGTAGGGCCAGGCCCTGGGCGTAGTCCACGCCGGTGATGTCCACGGCATTGAAGCCGCCCGCCGCGCCGCCGGCCGCGTCCTGCCCCAGCCAGCCGCGCACGCGGTCGCAGCCGGTGAGCGTGGTGGCGCCCAGCAACGTGGTCAGGACAAGGAGATGGCGGCGCTTCATGGCTGGCCCCAGGGCAAGTAGTGGTCCACCATCAGCGCGGCAAAGAGCAGCGACAGGTGGAGGATGGAAAAGCGGAAGGTCTTGCGCGCCAGCGGCTCGCTGTAGCTGCGCCACAGTTTGAAGCCATAGGCGATGAACCACAGGCCGAGCACCACCGCGCTGGCCAGATAGAGCCAGCCGCTCATGCCGTAGACGAAGGGCAGCAGCGTGGCCGGCAGCAGCACGATGGTGTAGAGCAGCACGTGCAGCCGCGTGAACTCGTTGCCGTGCGTCACCGGCAGCATGGGCAGGCCGGCGCGGGCGTAGTCCTCGGCGCGGTAGAGCGCCAGCGCCCAGAAGTGCGGCGGCGTCCACAGGAAGATGATCAGGCACAGCATCAGCGCCTCGGGGCCCACCTCGCCGCGCAAGGCCGCCCAGCCCAGCACCGGCGGCATGGCGCCGGATGCGCCGCCGATGACGATGTTCTGCGGCGTCATCGGCTTGAGGATCACGGTGTAGACCACCGCATAGCCGACGAAGGTGGCCAGCGTCAGCCCCATCGTCAGCGGGTTGACCGCCCACCACAGCAGCGCGCTGCCGGCTGCGCACAGCACGGCGGAGAAGGCCAGCGCCTGGCCCTGCCCCAGCTCGCCGCGGGCCGTCGGCCGCCAGGCGGTGCGCTTCATGCGCGCATCGATCTGGCGCTCGATCAGGCAGTTGAAGGCCGCTGCCGCACTGGCCACCAGCCAGATGCCGGCGCAGGCCAGCAGGATGGTCAGCCACTGCCCGCCGTCCGGCCAGCCCGGCACGGCCAGCAGCATGCCGATGAAGGCGCAGAACACGATGAGCTGCACCACGCGCGGCTTGGTCAGCGCGCTGAACTGACGCCAGGTGGACGGAGGCCGGGCAGCAGCCGATGCAGCAGGCGCAACCGGTGCGCTGGCCGGTGCCGGGGCGGTGGTGTCGGACATGGTCGGCACGGATGAGGAGCGGGTCAGGGTCGAAGCGGAGCGAAGGGAGATCAGGAGGCGGCAGGAGGCGGATCAGGGGCGATCAGGGGCAATCAGGGGGCGTCAGGGTCGGTTCAGGGCTGCGGCATGCGCAGGCGTCGCGGCCGGCCCCGGCGCGTGTCCGCGGGCGGCACGCGCGCCGGCCGCACCGCCACCCAGACCGCCATCGGCGGCGCCGCTCACATTGCCGTCCGCAGGGCCGTCCGTGTGGCCATCCGGGTGGCCATCCGCATGGCCCTCCACATGGCTCAGTGCCAGGCGATGCGCCACCGGGCTGCTGCGCGTCACCAGCGCGGTCAGCAGCATCACGAGCGCGGCGGCGCCGGCGGTGTGCGCCAGGGCGGCGGCCAGCGGCCAGCCCAGCACCACGTTGCTCAGGCCGGATGCCAGCTGCCAGGCCGCGCCCAGCCCCAGGCCGATGGCCCACGGCCGCAGCGCGGCATCGGCACGCGAGCGGCGCAGCAGGCCGGCGCCCAGAGCCAGCAGGGCCGCCAGCGTGATCGCCGCGCCCAGCCGGTGCGCCATGTGGATGGCCACCAGCGCCTCGTGCGTCAGCCAGCCGCCCTGCCCGTCCGCCCCCAGCGGCCGCAGCAGGCGAAAGCCCTGCGCCCAGTCCATCGCCGGCCACCAGCTGCCGCGGCAGGTGGGGAAGTCGCTGCAGGCCAGCACCGCATAGTTGGTGCTGACCCAGCCGCCCAGGGCGATCTGCACTGCCAGCACGGCAAGCGCCGCGATGGCACCGGCACGCAGGCCACGCGTCAGCCGCAGCGGCCGCAAAGCGCTCAGGTGCACCTGCACCGCGAGCATCGCCAGCAGCAGCAGCCCCCCCAGCAGATGCAGAGTGACGATGGCCGGGTAGAGCTTCATCGTCACGGTCAGCGCCCCGAAGAGCCCCTGCACGATCACCCAGGCCAGCGCCGCAGCACTCCAGGCCACCATAGGCCGCAGCGTCGCATCCCGCCGGGCCGCACGCCAGGCCACGACGACCAGGCCGATGATCAGCACGCCCACGCCCGAGGCGAGATAGCGGTGGACCATCTCGATCCACGCCTTCTTGTGCGTCACCGGGCCGGTGGGCATCGCCGTCTGCGCGGCGTGGATCTCATCGCGCGCGCCCAGCGGGCTGGCGCTGCCGTAGCAGCCGGGCCAGTCGGGGCAGCCCAGGCCCGAGTCGGTCAGCCGGGTGAAGGCACCGAAGACCACCAGATCGAACGTGAGGAAGAGCGTCAGCGCCGCCAGCGCCCGCCAGCGCTGCGGCAGCCCGCCCGGGCGGCGGCGCAACATGACCCAGGCCAGCGGCAACGCGGCCACCAGCGCGCCGGCCAGCGCCACCTGCGCGATCGGGTCCAGGTTCCACAGCGGCGTGGCGTCCATTGTTCAGCGCCCCTCGTGGTCCCACGAGGCCGATGCGCGCATCAGCCGGTCCAGGTCGCGGCGCACCTTCTTGGGGTCGGCCTGCGGCGGAAAGCGCATCATCCAGTTGCCCATCGGGTCCACCAGATACAGATGGGCGCCGAGGGCCTGGCCCGCCTGAGGCTGCAGCCAGCGGCCCAGCGCGTCCTGCGAGGTGCGCAGCACCTGGGCATCGTGCAGCGCCGGCAGCAGCGCGGCCCGCGGCGGCGCGCCGGTGACCAGCCACACGCGGTCCAGGCGGTCCTGGTCCTTGCCCAGCATGGTGCGCAACTGGCGCTGCGTATAGAGCTGGCGCTCGCACAGCGCGTCGCAGGCGCCATCGGCCACGACCACCAGCAGCCACTGGCCGCGCAGGCTGGCCGGGTCCACCGCGCGGCCGTCCAGCGCCGTGAGCGGCAGCGCCGATGCGGCCGGCAGCGGCCGCTGCGGGTCGATCAGCTCGCCGTAGTTGGCCCGGCCCTGCGGCCGCAGCACGTAATAGGTGAAATAGGACGCCACCACAGGCAGCGCGCACACCAGCCACACCAGCAGCATGCGGATGCGGCCGGCGCGGGTGCGCTGGGCCTGGGTTGCCGGGTCCGGCAGGCTGTGCACCGCAAAGCTCACCGGCTCAGCGAGCGCGGACGGCGGGGCGGACGAGTTGGAACCAGACATACAGACCCGCCATCACGGCGGCCATTGCAAACCATTGCAGGGCATAGCCGTGATGCTTGCCCACATCGAGCGCCGGCGCCGGCCAGCGGCGCTGCAGGCCGTCGTCGGGCGCCGGCGCCACCAGCTGCTGCACCGACAGCGGCCGCAGCTTGAGGCCGGTCTCGCGCGCGAACGCGGCCGGGTCGAGATTCTGCCGGATGGCCCCCGCCTCCACTCCGCCGAAGTCGAACAGCCGCGACGGCGGGCCGCTGATGCGGCCGGCGACGCTCACCACCCCGGCGGGCGTGGGCACCGCCGGCAGCCGCGTGCGCTCGCGTGCATCCCGCGGCACCCAGCCGCGCTGCACCAGCACCGCCTCGCCCGGCGCCAGCTCCAGCGGCGTGACGACGAAGAAGCCCGGCCGGCCGTCCATTTGCCGGTTGTCCAGGAAGACGGTGTGCCGCGCCACCCAGCGGCCGGTGAGCACCACGCGGCGCTGCAGCTGCGCCTGAGCGGCATCGCCCGTTCGGGCCAGCTGGGCCTGCGGCAGCGGCGGCAGGCCGGCCCGCTCGTCCATCACGCGCTGCAGCGCCTGCTTGTGCTCCGCGCGGCTGAGCTGCCAGCGGCCCATCGACACGGTCACCGCCACCCCGGCAAGGGCGGCCAGCAGGATGACGAGGCGCCGGCCGCGGCCGGGCCTGGGCTGGGCCGGCGACACCCCCTGCCCGCCGCTGGCGGGCCGGTCGCCCCACCTGCCGCCCTGCTCACCGCCAGCCTGCACGGCCGGCTCGCCCGGCCGCTCAGCCATGTCGCCCGCCCGGCCACCGGCAAGAAGCCCGGCCACCCGGATAATCCGCCGTCATGAAGCTCATCGTCGCTGCCGCGTTTGCCGCCATCCTGCTCGCATTGGGGCTGGCCGGCCGGGCCATGCTGCGCGACGGCCGCCGCGGCGAGCCCAAGACCAACCGCATGGTCCGCGCGCTGGCCTGGCGGGTCGGCATCTCGGTGGCGCTCTTCGTCTTCATCCTGCTCAGCTACAAGCTCGGCTGGATCCAGCCCACCGGGCTGCCGCGCTGACCACGGCCGCCCCTCGCTCCTGAAACAACAAGAGCGCCGGCAAGGCGCTCTCGCATCGGCATCCGGCTGCAGCGGCCACCCAGGCAGCCGCTGCGCCGCGGTCACAGCCAATAGACGACGACGTACAGGCCCAGCCACACCACGTCGACGAAGTGCCAGTACCAGGCCGCGCCCTCGAAGCCGAAGTGCCGCTCGGGCGTGAAGTGCCCGCGCATCAGCCGCAGCGTGATCACCAGCAGCATCAGCATGCCCACGAACACGTGCATGCCGTGGAAGCCGGTCAGCATGAAGAAGGTGGAGCCGTAGATGCCGGAGCTCAGCTTCAGGTTGAGCTCGTGATAGGCATGGAAGTACTCGTAGCCCTGGAAGCCGAGGAACACCGCGCCCAGGATCACCGTCATCCACATGAAGGCGATGGCCTTGCCGCGATGGCCGGCGCGCAGGGCGTGGTGGGCGATGGTCAGCGTGATGCCCGAGGTCAGCAGCAGCGCGGTGTTGAGCGTCGGGATGCCCAGCGGGCTCATCAGGCCGAAGGGCTCCACCGTGCCCGCCGGCGAGGCCGTGGCGCCGCCGCCCGCGCTGGGCCACACCGCCTTGAAGTCGGGCCACAGCAGCGCGTTCTCCAGGCTGCCCAGCGTCGGCAGCGTGACGTAACGCGACCAGAACAGCGCGCCGAAGAAAGCGCCGAAGAACATCACCTCCGAGAAGATGAACCAGGCCATGCTCCAGCGATAGGAGGCGTCGATGCGGTCGCCGTAGAGGCCGCCTTCGCTCTCGCGGATGGCATCGCCGAACCACTGCTTGAGCACGAGAAGCCACCACAGCAGGCCGAACGCCAGCGAGTACGCGCCCCAGGCATGGCCATTGGTCCACTGGGACGCGCCCAGGATGACGAAGAACAGGCCGAAGGCCGCCATGACGGGATGGCGCGACGGCCCGGGCACGTAGTAGTACGGCGCCTTGCCGGCGGTGTGGGAGGTCGCTGTGGACATGTCGTTCTCCAGGAAGCCTTGTTGTCGATTGCGCCCCAAGGGCCTCAGCCGGCGGCCACGCCGCTGCTGACCACCCACTTGACGATGAGCACCAGGCCGACGACGAAGAGCACGCCGCCGATGATGCCGGCCACGATCACGTGGCCGGGGTTGATCTGAGAAACATCCTGCTCGTAGCCCGATGCCTTGCGCACGCCCAGGAACGACCAAGCCACCGCCTTGACGGTCTGCCAGAACGAGCCCTTGCGGCGCACGGCAGCCCTCAGGTCAGCGCCGGCGGCATCGCGGTCGGGGTCGCGGTGGGGGCTCATGCCGGAGCCCCCGTGCGCACGGATGCGGGCGGTGTTTGGGCAGTGGGCGCGGCGGCCCGCTGGCCGGCGGGCGCAGCAGGTACGCGGCCACCGACTTCGAAGAAGGTATAGGACAGGGTGATCGTCTTCACGTCGCGCGGCAGCTTGGGGTCGATGACGAAGACCACCGGCCAGCTCTTGCGCTCGCCGGGCGCCAGCGAGTACTCGTTGAAGCAGAAGCACTCCAGCTTGTTGAAGTGCGGGCTGGCCTGGCGCGGCGCGTAGCTGGGTATGGCCTGCGCGGACATGCGCCGGTCCTGCACGTTCTGGAACTCGTACATCACGGTAGCCATCTCGCCCGGGTGCACCTGGATGGAGCGGCGCTCCGGCTTGAACCGCCAGGGCCCGCGCGCGTTGGCATCGAACTCCACGGTGATCAGCCGGCTGCGATCCACCTGGGTGTTGGCATAGGCCGCCTCGCGCCCGACCACGCCGCCCGTGCGCTTCTCGATCGTGCTCAGCACATTGACACCCAGCGCATCGCAGATCGCCCGGTACATCGGCACCAGCGCATAGCCGAAGCCGAACATCAGCCCGGCCACCACGGCCAGCTTGCCGACCATGCGCAGGTTGTCCCGGCGCAGGGCGCGGCTGTCGTCGTCAGGCGGCTGCTGCGGGGTCATCGATGGGTCTTGGCGGGCCGTGCGGCTTGCACTCGGGGCGGGTGGGCAGGTCGGTGGGCGCTCGGCGGGCGGGCACAACGCGGCGGATCGTGCGGCTCTGTCGGGCTCAATGCGCCCCGTAGAGCGCAATTCTCACGATGAAGCCCAGGAAGAAGATCAACGCGACGGACGCCAGGATCAGCGCCAGGCGGACATTGGCCCGCCGGCGGGCCACTGCATCGGCGCCGGGCGCGGCAGAGCGCAGATCCTTGGCCATGCGGGGGTCGATCAGCCGATCACGCGGGTGGCCGTGGCGTCCAGCTTGGGCGGCGTCTCGAAGGTGTGGAAGGGTGCCGGCGACGGCACCTCCCACTCCAGGCCTTCTGCACCAGCACCATCCGCGTCGTTCCACGGCCGTTGCGGCGCCGGCTCACCCTTGCCGCGCATGGCCGGCAGGGCCACGAACAGGAAGAACCACACCTGCGCGAAGCCGAAGGCGAAGCCGCCGATGGAGGCGATCTCGTTGAAGTCGGCGAACTGCATCGGATAGTCGGCATAGCGACGCGGCATGCCGGCCAGCCCCAGGAAGTGCATGGGGAAGAAGGTGACGTTGAAGGCGATCAACGACCACCAGAAGTGCAGCTTGCCCTTCCACTCCGGGATCATCACGCCCGTCCACTTGGGGCCCCAGTAGTAGAAACCGGCGAACAGGGCGAAGAGCGAGCCGGCCACCAGCACATAGTGGAAGTGCGCCACCACGTAGTACGTGTCCTGCAGCTGGATGTCGATGGGCGCCATCGACAGGATCAGCCCGGTGAAGCCGCCGATGGTGAAGACGAAGATGAAGCCCACGGCCCAGAGCATGGGGGTCTCGAAGGTCATCGACCCACGCCACATGGTCGCCACCCAGTTGAAGATCTTCACGCCCGTGGGCACGGAGATCAGCATGGTGGCGTACATGAAGAACAGCTGGCCGGTCACCGGCATGCCGGTGGCGAACATGTGGTGGGCCCACACGATGAAGCTCAGGATGGCGATGGCCGCCGTGGCATACACCATCGAGGCATAGCCGAACAGCCGCTTGCGGGCAAAGGCAGGCACGATCTGGCTGATGATCCCGAAGGCCGGCAGGATCATGATGTAGACCTCGGGGTGCCCGAAGAACCAGAAGATGTGCTGGTACATGATCGGGTCACCGCCACCAGCCGGGTTGAAGAAGCTGGTGCCGAAGTGACGGTCGGTCAGCGTCATGGTGATGGCGCCGGCCAGCACCGGGATCACCGCGATCAGCAGGTAGGCGGTGATCAGCCAGGTCCAGGCAAACATCGGCATCTTCATCAGCGTCATGCCGGGGGCGCGCATGTTGAGGATGGTGACGATGATGTTGATCGAGCCCATGATGGAGCTGGCGCCCAGGATGTGCATCGCGAAGATGCCTGCATCCATCGACGGGCCCATCTGCAGCGTCAGCGGCGCATAGAGCGTCCAGCCGGCCGCCGGCGCACCGCCGGGCATGAAGAAGCTCGCCACCAGCAAGATGGCCGCGGGGATCATCAGCCAGAAGCTGAAGTTGTTCATGCGCGCGAACGCCATGTCCGATGCGCCGATCTGCAGCGGCAGCATCCAGTTCGCGAAGCCGACGAAGGCCGGCATGATGGCGCCGAACACCATGATCAGCCCGTGCATCGTCGTGAGCTGGTTGAACAGCTCCGGGTTGACGAACTGCAGGCCAGGCTGGAACAGCTCGGCGCGGATGCCCAGCGCAAGCACGCCGCCGATCATCAGCATCGTGAAGCTGAACAGCAGGTACAGCGTGCCGATGTCCTTGTGATTGGTGGCGAACACCCAGCGCCGCCAGCCGTGCGGGTGGTCGTGGGCATGGTCATGGCCGTGACCGTGGGGGGCGTGGAGGCCCGGTTGGCCCATCACTGCACTCATGGGGATTCCTTTCGGTCGCTCTCGTTCGCTTCAGGTCACTGCGCGCGGGCGGCGACGATCTCGGCGGGCTGGACGATCTGCCCGGTCTGGTTGGACCAGTTGTTCTTGGTGTAGGTGATCACGGCAGCGATCTCCGTGTCGGACAACTGCTTCCAGGACGGCATGGCATTGCGGCCGTGCAGCACCACGGCGATCTGCTTGCCCTTGTCGGCATCCTGCACGAGGGCCGAGCCGTCCAGCGGCTTGACGGCGCCGGCACCCTTACCGTTGGCCTGGTGGCAGGCGGCGCAGTTGGCGGCATAGACCTTCTCGCCCCGGGCCACCAGATCGGGCAGCGCCCAGACCTTGCTGGGGTCGTCGGCGGCCGCCTGCATCTCCTTCTGCTTGGCCTGCACCCAGGCGGCGTAGTCGCCCGCGCTCAGCACGCGCACGTGGATGGGCATGTAGGCGTGCTCCTTGCCGCAGAGCTCGGCGCACTGGCCGTAGTAGTCGCCCGGCTTCTCGGCGCGGAACCAGGTGTCGCGCACGAAGCCCGGGATGGCGTCCTGCTTGACGCCGAAGGCTGGGACCATCCAGGAGTGGATGACGTCGTTGGCCGTGGTGATGATGCGGACCTTCTTGTTGACCGGCACCACCAGCGGGTTGTCCACGCGCAGCAGATAGTCGTCACCCTGCGGCGTGCCGGCATCGGACAGCGCGCGCTGCGATGCGTCCAGCGTGGACAGGAAGGAGATGCCCTCGCCTTCGCCCTTGAGGTAGTCGTAGCCCCACTTCCACTGGTAGCCGGTGGCCTTGATGGTCAGGTCGGCGTTGGTCGTGTCCTTCATGGCAACCACGGCCTTGGTGGCCGGCAGGGCCATGCCGATGACGATCAGGAAGGGCACCACCGTCCAGGCGACCTCCACCTTGACGCTTTCGTGGAAGTTGGCCGCCTTGGCGCCCTTGGCCTTGCGGTGCTTGAGGATGGAATAGAACATCACCCCGAAGACCGCCACGAAGATCAGCGTGCAGATCACCAGCATCATCTGGTGCAGCCACTGCTGCTCCGCGGCGATGCGGGTGACGGCGGGCTGCATGGTGGTCTGGTTGACACCGGGGCCACCCGGCAGGTCGTTGACCACGCGATCGGCCCAGGCAGAAGCCGACAGCAGGGTGCCACCCAGGGCCAGCGCCAGCCGGCTGATGGTGGGGCGTGCCGGCCGCCCCCGGGCATCGAGAGTCTTCATCGTGGTCATGTATGCGAACGCGCTTTGCAGTCGATTCAGGCTGTCGAGTGGCCACGGATGTGATCCACGCCGCAGGTAACCGAATCATGTTAGCGCAGCGGCTTGAGCCACCTCAATGCGCGTTTACGACCGATGTGCTTGACTACGACCAGACCGTGTCATGGCCCGCATGTCGTCCAGCGACACGGTGGTCCGGGCCTGCATGCGCGCCCGCGGCACCGGCCGCACGGCGTGGCCGTAGATCAGCTCCACGGTCAGCGCCAGCGTCCCGTCAGGCCGGCGCAGGCTCTCAAGCTCGCGCAGCAGCCCGTCTCGCCAGCGCGGTGTGCGCAGGCCCGCGAAGCGCGCGGGATGGGCATTGCCGCCCCAACCGTGCACTTCACGCAGCATGGTGGCTGCATCGCGCCAGGTGAGCGTCAGCCGCTCCATGTCCATCACCGGGTCAGCAAAGCCGGCGTGCACCAGTTGGTCGCCGATGTCGTGCATGTCCTGCAGATCATGGCGAGGCGGCGGCCAACCCAGGCGGTGGTAGAGGGTCTGCAGTTCGCGCGCGGTGTCCGGCCCCAGACAGCAGAACATCAGCATGCCGTCGATCGCCAGTGCGTTGCGCCAGCGCGCCATCAACGCCGCAGGATCGTCAACGGCGTGCAGGACCATGCTGGCCCACAGCAGATCAGCCGAGGCGGCGGGCACATCGGCATCCAATACGGCCAGGGCGGGCCGGCTCGTCAGACCCCACCCCAGGCGGGCGGGCCACCAAGCCGGACGGCTCTTGCCCGACGCATGGCGGGCCAGCAGCCCGGGCGTCGGCTCGGCCGCCGTGATGTTCGACTGCGGATAGGCCTGCTGCAGCACCTGCTCCCCCGCGCCGCTCCACGCCCACCAATCCACGATGCGCGCAGGCTGCGCGCGGATGAGCTCCAGCTTGCTGCCCATGCGGCGGGCGGCTTCGGCATGCAGCCAGGGCGCTTCGGGCTGGGCTGCCATGCGCTGCAGGCCGCGTCGCACGGCCGCCGGATCGGGCGGCACGAGGCCGGCGGCCGACACCGATGCAGTGGGGGCGGGCAAGCGGTCGTCGGCCATGACGGTCAGTATATTGACCGCCTCATGGACAGCGCCCGCGGCTCATCGACCCAGGATCGCCTTGCCGGCTTGCAGCACCGCGGCATGGAGGGCGGCCCGATGCGCTGGCTGACCGGCTGGCCCCAGCCATGCGCGGTGTGTCGGCGCTGGCAGGCGGACCGCGTGTGCGCCGACTGCCTGGCATGCTTTGCCCGCCCCGTCCACCGCTGCCTGCGCTGCGCCATGCCGCTGGCAGCTGAGACGCCGATCTGCGGCGCCTGCCTGCGGCAGCCGCCCAGCGTCGAACGCACCATCGTTGCCCTGCACTACCGGGCACCCTGGGACGGGCTGATCGCCGGCTTCAAGTTCCACCGGCGCCCCGGGCTGGCTGCGCTCTTGGCCGAACGGCTGCATGCCGCAGTGATAGCGGAACGGCCACCCGGGGACTGCATCATCCTGCCCGTCCCGCTCGCCGAAGCACGCCTGTGCGAGCGCAGCTACAACCAGGCCTGGGAGGTCGCCCGCCGGCTCGCACGGCGATTGCACCTTCCCGCAGACGCACAGACACTGCTGCGCCTGCAGAACACACCGCATCAAGTCGGCCTGCCGCGCCAGCAGCGCCTGGCCAACGTCGCCCAGGCCTTTGCCGTTGACCCGCTGCGGCGGACACGCGTGGCCGGACGCCATGTCGCCGTGGTCGACGACGTGATGACGACCGGGGCCACCATCGAAGGGGCAGCCCGCACCCTGTTGCAAGCCGGCGCGGCCAGCGTGCAGGCCTGGGTGGTGGCACGGGCGGATTGAGCCGGCTGTCAGCTCCCCCGCGAACGCCTTGGCGGCCTCGCGCTTGCCCTCGGCAGACGGCCAACTTCATACGGCTACAGTCCCGACATGGCTGCTGGCAACACGGCGCCGCGGCAAATCCAGATCCCCCACCCACATGCAACCCGACTACCTCATCGTCGGCGCCGGCTTCTCCGGCGCCGTCTGCGCACGTGAGCTCGCCGATGCCGGCAAGACCGTCCACGTCATCGACAAGCGCCCCCACATCGCGGGCAACGCCTATGACGAGCTCGATGCGCACGGCGTGCTCATCCACACTTACGGCCCGCACATCTTTCACACCAACAGCAAGAAGGTGTTCGAGTGGCTGTCGCGCTTCACGGACTGGCGCTTCTACGAGCACCGCGTGCTGGCAGTGGTGGAGGGCAAGCACTACCCCATCCCCATCAACCGCACGACCATCAACAGCCTT
Source organism: Burkholderiales bacterium (assembly GCA_016219375.1). Lineage (GTDB taxonomy): Bacteria > Pseudomonadota > Gammaproteobacteria > Burkholderiales > Burkholderiaceae_C > Aquabacterium. The sequence goes on along the minus strand of JACRNC010000003.1, from coordinate 228,567 downwards.
TATGGCCTGAACCTGAGCGAAGAAGAGGTCGCCCCGTGGTTGGAGAAGGCCCGCCAGCCGCGCGACCCGATCAAGACGAGTGAAGACGTCGTTCTCAACAGCGTCGGCCCGGACTTGTGCGACAAATTCTTCCGCGGCTACACCCGCAAGCAATGGGGCTTGGACCTGTCGGAGCTGTCGGCCGGCGTGGCCGCGCGCATCCCCACGCGCACCAACGACGACGACCGCTACTTCGGCGACACCTTCCAGTTCATGCCCGCGCAGGGCTACACCGAGATGTTCCGCCGCATGCTGGACCATCCAAATATCAAGGTAGAGCTGGGCGTGGACTACTTCGCCGTGCGCGATCGGCTCAAGGGGGGCCACACGATCTACAGCGGCCCCATCGACGCCTTCTTCGGCTACCAGCACGGCAAGCTGCCCTACCGCAGCCTGCGCTTCGATCACGAGCACCTGGCCGACGTGTCGCAGTACCAGCCGGTCGGCACGGTCAACTACCCCAACGACCACGACTACACCCGCATCACCGAGTTCAAGCACTTGAGCGGCCAGCAGCATGCCGGCACGTCCATCGTGCGCGAGTACCCGCAGGCCGAAGGCGATCCGTATTACCCGGTACCCCGGCCTGAGAACGAAGCGCTCTACAAGCGCTATGCCGAGATGGCAGAGGCCACGCCGGGCGTCACCTTCGTCGGCCGGCTGGCTCAGTACCGGTACTACAACATGGACCAGGTCGTGGCCGCGGCGCTGAAGGCGGCCGAGGACCTCATCAAGCGGCCGGCATGACGGTGGACGCGGTCTACCAGCATCACGCACAGCCGGCCGCGATTGGCATCCAGGTATTGACCGAGCGTTCCGCTCAACATACCCGCCCGCATATCAGCGAGGCTTACCTGTGGATCGGGTGATCTTCAAGAACGCGGCGTCCCTGCTGCTGATCCAGGCGGCGAACTTTCTGCTGCCTCTGGTCACCTTTCCCTACCTGGTACGCGTGCTTGGGCCGGCGAACTTCGGCTTACTCGCGTTTGCCTTCGCCATCGTGGCCTATGGCGTCCTATTGGTGGACTACGGTTTCAACCTGTCGGCCAGCAAGCGGGTCGCCGAGGTCCGGGATGACCGCGCCAAAGTTGCGCAGATCTTTTGGTCCGTCTCGTCGGCCAAGGCATTGCTCGGCCTGCTGGCCTTCGCCGCGATGATCGTCGCAAGCCTGGCCGTGCCACAGCTTGCGGAGATGCGGATGGTCCTGCTGGCTGCCACGCCGATGATCCTCGGCTCATTGCTCTTTCCCGGCTGGCTCTTCCAAGGATTGGAGCGCATGTCAGTGACATCTGCCTTCACGATTGGCTCGCAGGCCTTGGTGGTGCCGCTCACCTTCTGGCTGGTGCGAGACGCCGGGGACACCTGGCTGGCTGCGCTGATCCGCGCTTGCGCCCCTGCCGTGGCCGGCTTGGCATCACTGACCTGGCTGTATCGGCATCGGCTGGTGGAATGGCAGCCGCCCTGCTGGGCCGATACCCGACGCGCCCTTGCAGAAGGCTGGCACATCTTCATCTCCACGGCGGCCATCAGCGTCTACACCACATCCAACCAGGTTTTGCTGGGCTTCCTGTGCGGGCCTCTCCAGGTCGGCTACTACGCCGCCGCGGACCGCGTACGCACTGCCGCACAGGGGGTCTCCAGTGTGCTGTCCAACGCGGTGTATCCGCGAGTGTCTGCCCTGATGTACACCGATCGCCCCGCAGCTCTTGCCTTGGTGCGCAAGCTCATGGTCATTCAGGGCGGGGCCACCTTCTTCGGCGGCTGCGCACTATGGCTGGTCGCACCTTCCATTGTCAGCCTCTTGATGGGACCCGCCTTTCAGCCGTCGGTCACCGTGTTGCGTTGGATGGCCTTCGTCCCCTTCATCGTGAGCCTGAGCAACGTGTTCGGCATCCAACTCATGCTGCCATTGGGAATGACAAAGGCTTTTGGCACGATCCTGATCGGATCGGCGGTCTTCAACCTCATCGCATTACTGCCCTTGGCCGTGGTCTTAGGGGCCACTGGCGGAGCGGTCGCCATGCTGATCACGGAAACCGTGGTTACGATAGCCATGGCCCGGTATCTGTGGCGCAGGCGGAGCGTCATGCGGTGATCCTCACCGCTGCGTCGTGCCTGCCGTCTCGGCCGTGAACGACGCTCTGGCAAGGGCGCGCACCCGCCTGGCCAGGCGCTGCGGCCAGTCATGCGCCATGCAAGGTCGCTCAACTATCACGTAGAAAAGCAGCCCACCGCAAAGGCTGACTGGTATGAGGACGAGCCAAGCGATAAGGACGGCCTCCGCCGCAGAACCAGGTATGTAGTGCTTGAACAGCAAGCCGGCCGTCGCTTGCATCAAGGGCACGTGCACCAAGTACACGGAGTAGCACATCCCTCCGGCCACGGTGACCAGCGGGTTACTGAAAAGCCTTCGCATACAGATCCCGCGGGCCACGCCAAAGTACACCCCCACCATCAGAGCCGCCCTCGCCGCATTGCGAATCGCCTCCTCAAAGGGAGTGAGCCCCTTGTGCTCCAGAACGCCGGATGCCAAGAGGAGTACCACGCACCCCCATCCCAGCAAATCGAACCGGCGCGCCGGCGGCATCATAAAGGGATCTTTCTCCGCGGCGTACCGGCATACGGCCACCCCCAGGATGAACCCATAGGCATGGCCAAGGATCGTACGATTCTGCAATCCGTGTATGCCAAACCACTGGTCCAGCATCGCTGACAGCACGATGGACCCGACCACTGCACCGCACGTGACGAGCAGGCTCTTGCGGGCGGCTAGGAATGTAATCAGAAAAGGAGCAAGCAGGTAAAACTGAATTTCAATCTCTAGCGACCATGCCGGCGGATTCAGGCGCGGCGGCGCATTGAAAACAAGGCCGTGCAGATACAGCAAACTCGCCGCCAAGCTGCCAACCAGCGAGCCCTCCTGCTCCCTGAACGACGGCGCCTGCTCGGGCTTATACCCGACTACATACAGTGCCAAGAAGGACAAGCACATTGCCAAGATGTAGGGAGGCTCTAGCCGGTACAATCTTCTTTTATAGAAAGACGACAAGCTCGGAGCCCGGCCTGCCAGAAAAGGATAGGCGATGATATAGCCGCTAATAAAGAAGAAAATAAATACGCCAAGGTGCCCGTGGGGCAGCCAGTAGGAGATTCGCTCGTCGACCGCTAGGGCAGCGCCCGAGTGCGCGGCATGGAAGCGCTCCCCGCGCAGGCCGGCATGCCACACCAGCACTGGCACCAAAGCAAGAAAACGCAAGCCGTCAATCTGCGGCACATATGTCGTTGATGCGGTAGGGCGCCGCAACCGTTGGAGGAGGGAGTACATGAGTATCTGGCTGAAAGTCAGCCCACCATGCCATCTCCCGAGCCGCGTTCACAGGCCCCGCAACGGGGGCATCGCCTTGCTTACCTTCAGAGGAATTACCGGGTCGGCAAACGTTGCGGAAACATCTAAAGCTTCGACGTACAACTTACCACCCCGTCCTAGGAAAGATTTACAATGTTAGCGGCGTGTAACTGCACGTCCCGCACGCACCTCGGACGCAGGCATCGGCAAATGTCATCCGAGCTCGCCCGTTTTCAACTCTGCAACAAATCCAGACGTGGTGGCTCCCCTTGCCGATATGAATATCTTGTGGGGAAGTAGCAGTCGCTTCCTACCTTCCCGTCCCCGATAGTCCACCCGACATGAGGAGAATGCTGGCCGCGAGGTCATTGTTCCGTGCTGCCCCTCCGGGTCGCCGTGGGCGGGGCCCCTGAGCCGATCGTTTCCAAGAATAGGTCTGGTGAAGTGAGCAATTACGGCGCCAAGTGAGGCGACCCAAGGCCATAAGGATTACTACCGAGTCATACAAATGGCGCAGGTATGCCGTCGTTAGCTTACCGGCTCCAGCCGTCAGCATCCCACCTTTATCGCCGATGTCTTGCTGAAGCGGGCGCATCTTTGCTTAGCAATGCTATATAACGCTCAGCGATCATTTCCCAGGAATATTGCACTGCAGTGGAGACAGCCGCCTCGGACATTCGCCGGCGGCTTTGCGGGTCGGCTAGCAGCTTTTGGACCGTAGCCGCGATGTGGCCCGGCTCATCTAGGATGTTGTAGCCATTGATCCCATCCTTCAGGAACTCAGATATTCCGCCGGTGGGCTTCAGCAATACTGGTAGTCCACATGCCATCGCTTCCAGCCCCACCAAAGGCCAAGCCTCAAACTTGCTGGGCATGATGAGAACGTCGCATCCATTCATCACCCATTCCACCTCCTGCACCGCGCCCAGGAAAGTCACTCGATTCTGGACACCCCTCGCTTCTGCGAATTCCCTGGCCGCATTCAACATCTGACCTCGGCCACCCGCCACCACGAGCCTGACTTCTCGCGGCAGAGCCGACAACGCTTCGATGACCGGATAGAGCCCCTTGCGTTCAAATTCATGCCCGACAAAGCACAGAACGAAGTCCGATTCGCTGAAGCTATTTTTCACCCGAAATTCAGCGCGCTTGCCACCGTCGCGAAAGAACCGCTCTATATTCACCCCATTGGGTATTATTGAGATAGCGCCAGCCGTTGATGGAAAATATCGCATCAACAGATCAGCGTCGGCTTTGGAGAAGCAGACGATATGCTGGTGGACCGCGAACCTGAAACGGGCCCACTCCCGCACGTACAAGAAGACATGCAAGGGATTGCGCAGCAGCATGAGCCACTTCTTCCCAGATGCGTCAAGCGCTGCCCGATGCAGCCCGTGATTGACATAGACCTTTCCGAAAAGCGCGTCGGTGTGGCATATCGTGATGGCCCATTGCCCCTGGCGCCATAGTTTGAAGGTACCCAGAATGCTGTATGCGATGACATCTCGCAGCAGGCGCAGCTTTCCTCCATAGAAATCGTTGGATCCCACGGGACTATCCGGGAGCCCGATGTCGCGCAAGGTGAAGTTGCGCACGCTCAAACCGCGAGCATCGAAGGCACGCTGCAGTTCATATGCAACCCCGCACACCCCCCCGCCCGGACGGACCTCGCGTGCACACTGGATAACGGCGGGTGGATCAACAGCGGATGAAGTCATGGCAGCGTTGACATGCAAGTCAAATGGGAGCACTGAACGTGCGAAACACAGCGGGCTCCAACCTGGACCCGGGCGGTACACTATGTTAACCGGCTGACTTTGAACCGGATGCCAAGGCGCGCAGATGAAGCGAAACTGTGCCTTCCTCTCAATGAAACTTGCCAACTTTACGAGCGCCTGATGCAATGCATCAAGGATGCAGAGGGTGGCGCCCTAGATGCAAGGACTCTCGCTTGCTAGGCACGCAAGCGTCCGCTACGGTAGGCGGCCGTGGTCCCATGCCGGCGACGCGCCTGCCCGTCCAACGTTTGGTCGGTCTTTGATGAGAAAACTCGCGCTCCCTGTGCTGCTCTACACTGCCATTGTTGGCCCCTGCCATGCAGCCGGCTTCCTGTTCGGCATTGCTGGATCCGTCCGGGATCCTGGCTTTTTTACGGCAACAAGCTGGATCGGCGCAAACGCCATCCGCCTCGATGCGCCTTGGTCGGATTTTGAGAAGCAAAGAGGAATCTACGCCGCGCCTGCATGGGTCGACAGGACAGTCGCGGAAGCACGGGCCCGGAATATTGAGCCCGTGCTCATCTTGGCTTACGGCAACGCCCTATATACAGCCGATAAGCCGATCACCCAGCCACAACGAGAAGCCTTCGCCCGCTATGCCGCTTGGGTCGCGACTCATTATCGGGGCAAGGTGCGCTACTACGACTTGTGGAACGAGTGGGATACGCATACGGGCCGCACGCAGCCGGGCAGCCCGGAGGATTATGTCGCCCTCGCTCGGGTCGCATATCCCGCCATCAAGAGGGCGGACCCGAACGCCATCGTCTTATCGGGGGGCATATCAGACTCGGCATTAACGTCGCTCTGGTTCGACCGCTTCATCGAAGCGCGCGGCCTGCAGTACGTTGATGCCCTTTCACTTCATCCTTACAACTGGAACTGGCGCAACGATCGGAGCCCGCAGGCCGCCATCGGCTTGGTAGATGAAATACATCGCAAGGCTGTAGCCAAGGTCAATCGCCCAGTGGATGTCTATATTACGGAGATGGGATATCCAACCCATCTGGGTCGATTCGGATTGAGCGACGGCGCGGCCGCTTGCCGCGTGATGCAATTCTATTCGCTAGCTCGTGAGCGAACCTACATCAAGGGGGTCTGGTGGTACGGTATCCGCGACAACGGTTCAGATCCGATGAGGAAGGAGGACCGCTTCGGCCTTTTTACTTACGCCATGCAGCCCAAGGCAGCGGCCCGAGCGTTCCGCGACATGACGTCGTCCATGAGGCAGAACGACGGCGCTCACGCCCTGCGCTCTTTAGCCGCTAACTGCGACAGCTAATGAAGATGGCGGGCACATCATTTGCCCGCCTTGTCGCGGAACTTCTTTATCGGCGCACAGTGACAAACACCGGACCATCGTCCTCGCTAAGGGAGAGGCTCGTCCGCTCGCTAATCGCCGTGCCATCCCAGCGAACGACGGACGTCACACCAGGCGGCAGCGCAATGGAGCCGCGCACGCCCTTCGTCTCACTCCAGACCGCGAACACCCGGTCTGCGCTCCCATCCCAGCGCACCACATGCAAACCGGCGGGAACATCGGGGAGAAAGCCCTTGAAGGTTCGAGAACGCTGGGCGACCTCCCACAGGGTGCGCAGCGCCTGCATCGAAGGTTTCTCGGTGAGGTCTTGGCGGAACAAGCCAAAGTTCGCCTCTCGATCAGTCGCATTAGGCGCACCATCAGTGGCGTTATAGACGATCATCACCTTGGTATTCAACGCAAGCTGCGCCAGCACTTGGCGTAACGTCAGGACGGCCTGCCTGCGCTGCGCCCGGACGTCATGGCCATCCCCGTACACAGAGTTATCCACATAATGGTAGCTCGAATACCCCCATTCAGTCGACCACAGGGGAGCGGTAATGCCATACTGTTGCCGAATTTGGTGGATGGCGGCTTGGTCTTCCGCAAACGTCTCGGGCGCCCTATACCGATAGGGATGGATACCGATGCCGTCCACTTTATTAAGGACTCCAGAGCGGGCAAGCTCGTAGTAATAATTCAACGTGCGTACGCCCAGCACGCCGATACCGCCCGAAATGATCTGAGCGCGGCTATCCGCCGCGCGCAAGCTATCCACCGTCTGGGACAGCAGGCGCGCATAGCTAGACGCATCTGGATTGGGCCAAAACACCGAGACGTCCGGCTCATTCCACACCTCGAAGCCGGTGACGTTGACGTTCATGCGTTTCAGATAATTCAGCGTATTTACGGCGTAACGTGCAAACGCCTGCCGATGCTGGTCCGTCTGCGGAGTGGCTCCGCCATAATCCGGATGCCCGTATGCCAGCAACGCGAGCATCGACATGCCACGTGAACTCAGTGCCCGAGCCCAAATGTCGACCCCGCCATAATTAAATACCCCACCCCGCTCGACGTAGGACCATGAAATCCCCTTGCGAACAAGCTTGATGCCAACGGCATTCAGCTTGTCCAGCACTTCGGGGCTGTAGGTGTGAATGTTCACACCCAAGCGCCCCTCGTAAGTAGGATAGAACGCCCCGGGGGCCAGGGGGGCATCAGTACGCAAGCTAAATGAGTAGAAAGGGTCAGCATGCAACTTGATGTTGTCCACCGCCACGTGGCCACGTGGATATCCCAAGCTGCCGGTGGTGCTAGCCACCACGGCGACCGCTTTGATGGGACCATGCAAAACGCCGTCATTGGCGCCGCCGTAGAAAGCCGTCGAGTGGCCAACGGGAACGTGGAATTTTGCCCACTTCTGCCCATCTACCGCCTCAATAGTGCGGCTGTCGATAGGAAAGCTGAGCACTTGCCCAGTGCTATCGTGCACGCGTAGCAACACCAAGGAGGATGCAGTGGGAGTGCGCAGTTCGAACGATATGGAGGGATCACTTGACACCGACAGCGGAGTCAGCGGCGTATATCTCATTTCCGCGGCGAAGCCGCAATTGGCCTGCCGAGCCGTAATCTGAGACTGACCACAATCGAAATCGAAGTTGAGACGCGCCCCGTTGCCCGAGGAGCCCGCCGTTTGCTGAACGCTTCCGCGGTACGCGGTTGGGACGTTATTGTCTGAGTACTTCCAGAGGGACGTGTCGTCGCTAGCCGCCACGTCGAACGACGCCAGCACCCGAGCGGGGCTTAGCGCCCAGACAGATTCAGCACTGCCCGCCGTACCGACGGCCATAGCCGAACTGATCGGAAGATAGGAGGACGCATCGGCCGTCCCACTCCCTGTCGCCACGGCTCCCGCCACGTCGGCAGCTCCTCCGCCTCCCCCACAACCTGCCATCACGGCGCCGATCGCCAGGGCGAGGATATTCTTTACAAAAAATCGGATCTGCATAGCGAATACTCATTCCACTTCTCGCAGACCCAGGAACCGCCCTAACTGCACCTAACCGATCAGGCTAGTGCAGGGTCTGCCACGGACGAAAGGATATGGATCCTATCGTCGGCTGGCATGGTAAGGCGTCACAGACAGCCGGACGGATACAAGAATTACACACCCGCCTGCAGAAAAACGCACCAATGTAAAGATTTATTACATACCCCGCTCTACCACCTAGGCGAAGATAGGCGGGTCGAATTTCGCACAACGGTCTGGCTCGGTGTTCTTCGTCTCCCCCATACGACGAGACTCATGCGGCGGATTTCACAGCAGGGGGCAACCGCAATGTCTGCCGACGCCGAACCAGCTGTGCCACGCATTCTGATATCTGGAGGCGGAAACGCTCCGGCGCGAAGGAAAGGGCGTGCTCACGGCATGCTGCAGAGGAAATTCGGCCGGCGGAAGCCTCGAACCTGTGGACGGCGTCACATATTGCAGCCGGATCTTGGCGCTCGAAGAAGACACCGGTTGGCGCTGCATCCTCCAAGCCCCGGACGGTTTCCAGTGCACCGCCGCGGCCATAAGCGATTACCGGGGTTCCGCATGCCTGAGCTTCCACAGGGGTGATGCCAAAGTCCTCCTCCGCCGCAAAAACGAATGCCTTGGCACGCTGCATGTGGTCCCGGAGCACTTGGAACGACTGGTACCCCAGAACGGACACGTTTGGGGAACACAATTCCTTCACGCGGGCCATTTCCGTCCCGTCGCCGATAACGACTAAACGCTTGTCCGGCATGCGGGAGAAGGCTTCCACGATCGTGGGGACTTTTTTGTATGGGACCATCCGCGATGCAGTCAGATAGAAGCCTTCCCTAGGTGCGCCGCCAATATTGAACTGATGGACATCGACCGGAGGATAGATGACTTCAGCCTGCCTCCTATAGACCTTCTCGATGCGGCGCGCGATGAAGGCGGAGTTGGCGACGAAATGATCAACCCCAGCTGCGGTCCGATAATCCCACAGGCGCATCTTGTGGAGAATCCACCGCGCCATCCAGGATTTTGGGCCAGAAGTCAGCCCGGATTCCGCGAGATATTGATGCTGCAAATCCCAAGCATACCTGATCGGCGAGTGCACGTAACTGATGTGTAATTGATCAGGGCCCGTGATCACGCCTTTTGATACTGCATGGCTGCTCGAGATAACGACATCGTAAGGCGACATGTCCAACTGCTCGATTGCAATCGGCATGAGCGGCAGATAGGCTCGGAACTTCGTACGAGCAGCAGGAAGGTTCTGGATGAAGGTTGTCCTGGCCTTTCGTCCTCCCAGGAAGCCACGCTCGTGGTCCTCGAGAAAATCGACCACTGAGAAGAGATCCGCCTCGGGAAAGCATTGCAGCAGTTGCTCGATGACCCGCTCCGAGCCAGAGTAATCGACAAGCCATTCGTGGACAATGGCGACCTTAGGCTGCATTGACACCGTCGGCTCCTTCAAAATCTTCAGGGGCGACGCTCTTCCAGTGCTCCAGAGAATCGGCGAAGGAATAGCGGAACGGAAAACCGTTTTCCATAAGCCACCGCGGCACGATGTGAGTCGACATACCAGCCTTGCGCACACGCACTGGATGGACAGGATTGCGAGCACCCAGCACCGCCTGCACGCCATGCGCCAAGGGCAAGAGCACCGCGGCTGGAACACTGAGCACGGGCGCCTTGGATCCGACAAACCGCTTGACCTCATCTACGATCTCGCCCAACGTTTGGGTCGGCGTCTCGACATAGTTGTAGACAATCAAGGGATCGCCTCGCTTCATGACAAATTCCATACTCTCCAGCAGCCCGAAAACGTACCCATAGGATTTCCGTATCTGGGTCGAACCAGGGAAGGCGAAATAGCCCCTCGTCACGGCCTTCACCATGCGGCCTATGTTTCCGGGGTCATGCGGTCCGTAGACCACGCCAGGCCGGACGATGACCAGCCGGCGGCCTGCCTGCCGTGCCTGCCAGATCTGATGGATCAGCTCAGCGGGGTACTTCGAGCCGCCGTAGGGGCTGATGGGACGCTTCGGCGCCGACTCGTCGGTGGGGCCTGAGGTGGGGCCGTACACGCTAATGCTGCTTGTGAAGTAGATGCTATTGCAGCCGACTGCCTCGGCGAAATCGCATACGTTGCGTGCACCGTTGAGGTTGGTATCAAAATACTCCTCGGGTTGGTGCCCTGGTTCCCTGTGTACCGCAGCGAAGTTGAAGATCCACTGAGGACTTCCGGCGCAAAGATCCGATGGAATAGGCTCGCGCACATCGACACGGCAAGCAATAATGCGCGGATCCTCAAATGGCGGCGGATCCTTGATGTCTGCAATGACAATCCGCTCGGCCAAGCGGCGCTCCAGGGCATACCGAGCCAGATGCCAGCCGATGTAGCCGGCCCCTCCGAAAATGACAAACGTGTTCTGCATGAGAACCCTTGAACTATTGAAGGTCACGCCAAGCTGCGCGATGCCGCAGCCATGGACTTTTCTTTCATTCCGCTTTCCACCAGGGCCATCATTCTGCTGGTGCGGCGCTGATACGTCTGCTCCCGCGCGGCATCCAGGCGAGCCTCTAGCGAAGGGCCCTCGCCACGCAAGGCGGCCTCCACGCCAGCAATAAAGGCTTCGGAATCGGAAGCAAGTGTCGCGACGTGCCGGTGGCCGTGCAGCGCGTGCAAGTCGGTCGAGACGACTGGCTTACCAGCTGCCAAGTACTCGAAGAACTTCATGGGGAACATGTTCCTCGTGTACTCATTCAGGGCGCTGGGCAGGATGGCGACGTCAAATCCTTTTAAATACCCTGGTAGCTCCGCGTACGCTCGGGGGCCTATGAGGTGGACGTTGGGCAGGCCCTCAATTGGAGAGATATCCGTCCACGGCTCCCCCTCTCCGATCTTGCCGATCATCACGATGGACCACTCAGGGTGCCGCTGCGCCATGCGGGCGAGCAGCCTTAGGTCCAGCTTGTAGGAACTGATGGCCCCGATGAAGCCCACTCGGGGGGCAGGAAGCGCGAGCAGATCACCGGGAATGGCGGTGGACTCGCTTCTGGCGGTCGCAAAGTGAGCGAAGTCCGCGACATTGGGAAAGTAATGGGTATTCGGATTGATGTACTTGCGGCTGGCGAGCAGATTCTCTGCCGTGACAAAGCAGACATCGCACTGCCTCACGAGGTCATTCTCGGCCGTCTCGATCTCCTCAACTGGCATACCAGGCTGAGCCTTTACCTCATCGACGCAGTGGTAGACGCAATACCCAAAGCCGTCGATGGCCAGGTACCGCGTCGTTAATGGATAGTATGTCCAGAGCAATTCCCGCCGGATGCCAAGTACGCGGCTCCACAGCCGAAGAGAGAACCCGAAGAGCAGCCGATTCAGCGCCCTCACGATGGACAGGCGCTGCATGGGGATCACGAGAGGCGACCAGACCCACAGGTTGTCGCGAAGCTGGCGTGGTGGGCGCAGACCTTTGCGCAGGCGTCCCCAGATGCGTGAGAGGTCATGGGCAGTGGCGGACACACGTCGGAGGCCCAGTGACTCAACGTAGAGGACGCGATGGCCGCATCGCGCCAACTCGCAGGCAACGTGCTGCTTGTTGGTCCAGAAAGGGTTGTCCCAGTCTGCCGTGGAGATGAGCGTGATATCGGGCTTCATGGTGGCTCGGTGAGGGAGGTCAGGCGGTGAGGGCCGTTCAGGTCGAGCGTGGCTGGCTGCCCCGCCGGGGGATGACCGCACTGAGGAACATCTGGCGGTAGCGCCGGGGCGCGAGAACCAAGGTCGCCCAACAGGCGCCTGCCACGAGCGGTACCGAGATCAGCTCGTGGGGCACGGCGCCGACGAAGTGCCAGAAGGCCACATAAGCGATGAAGGACACCCCGAAGTAGGACACATCGAAGGCCAAGCGACGGCCGATGGACAAGGACCACACGATGATCGGCAGCATGAAAATGGCATTCAGGGCCGCTGACAACCCCAGCACCGATGGCCCAAGCTGCCGCCAGCCCCAGTAATTCAGCCCTGCATTGATCAAGGCCCCGCACACCGTCACGGCTAGAACCAGCCCATGGCGGCCCCGTGCATTCAGAAACTTAAGCGAGGCGTAGGTCAGCACCTGCGCCCACATGCCTATGCCCATGCAGCGAAGCACGGCGGACGTCAGCGCAACGGATTCCTCATCGAACGCCCCCCGCGCAAATAGCAGCCGCACGACCCACTCGGCATGTGCCACGGTAATTGCCGACAGGGGAACCGTGACCACCAGCAAGAGGCGCATGGACCGGGTGGCAGCGCTTTTGAATTCTTCCTCCCCCATGCTCGCCATGGCAGCCAAGCCGGCCATGCCGAAAGGCATGGCGAGCAGATAGACCGCCGTGTCGGAAAGGAAGCGAGCGTAGTCCAGCGCGGCAACCGCCTCAGGATGGACCAGCGAGGCGACCTGACGCTCCACGATGAAATGAAGCTGCATGGCCATGGGCACCCAGACAAGCACCCGGAACGCGCGCCAGACATGCGTCAGCTCCTCCTTCACCAAGGACCATGAGGCGGTGGTTGGCCAGAACCGATAGTGCAGGCGGCGCACGACAGCGCAGCCCCAGGCCGCCAGCCCCCATTGCGCAGCAACGAAGCCAGCGGGAATCCAGAGCGGTTCGGCAAGCCACCAAGCGAGCACCGTTCCCGACAGCAATCCGGCACTTTGTACCGAAGCGCGGAGAGCGGTCAGCCGGCCACCTCCGTGGGCCAAATCCACGCTCGCATACAGGGAGCACAAGAAATGCGGAACCATGCCCACCGTCATGAGGCAGACCATGTCGACGGTGAGCGCTGCCGTCTTGGAGTCAAAGCCCGGGGCCAGCAACCCCACCCACTGCCTGACCAGCAAGAACATGCCCAGGCCCGTAAGCACCGAAACGGCGAGCACCAGCACGTGCATGCCGGCAAACAGATGGCCGGCGCGCTCGCGATCCGTTGTGGCGTGCCGCGCCATGTGGGGCGTCAGCGCGCCGTTCAGCGCATCCGAAGCGAAGCCGTTGAGCGGAATGAGGAAGGCCGACTGCGCCATGCGATAGGCCGACGCGACAGCGCCCGTGCCGAAGAGCCACCCCGCCACTAGTTCGCGAGCGATTCCCAGTGCCTTGCCCAGCACCCCCCCAAACATGAGCAATCGAACCACCGAAAACATGTCAAGCGGCTCGAAGTTCGTCGAAGAGCCGGAGATAACTTCCAGCGCAATCGTCGAGCGAATAGTGATGAGGCAAACGGGACGCTTGAGTAGGCTGGCTGGGCAGGCTGCCCTTCATGCGCTGAGCCAGGAGCAAGGTATCTCCTGGCGCGACATAGTCGATGTGCAAGCCAGACTCCAGCACCGGACGCATGGCTTCGCTTGTTATCACGGGCAGCCCGACGGCGAGCGCCTCGAGAACGTTCATTGGCAGCCCCTCTTGGCGCAACGTGGGAAAGACAAATACATCGCCAGTAGATAGGAGGCCCGGGATCTTTTGCCGCGGCACGGCGCCGGTAAATTGCACGGCATGGCTCACCGACGCCAGTCCCGCCTCGCAAGCACGACGCTCGTCGCCGTCCCCAATGATCAAGAGGCGTGCGTTGGGCACAGCCCCTCGCAGCGATCGAAAAGCTTCAATCGTCTGGTGCACACCCTTTTGCGCATGCAAGCGAGCAGCAAACACAAAAACGGGATCGCTCTCTTGCCAACCCCACCGTGTGCGGTATTGGGCGCGAGCCTCGGGCGAAAAGCAAAACACCCGTGTATCGACTCCATTTCGGATTACGACCCGCCTTACAGCCTGAGACGTCCAGGAAAGCGGAGGCTGCTGGAACTGCTGCTCGATGACATCACCCACAAGAACCAGTGCGTCAAACCGGCGGTACAGCCTCACATCCTTTGCAAGCCAGTACAGGTTGCGCACAGACTTGAGGATTTGCAAGGGCTGGCCCGTACGCCACTTGGACATAACCTCGCCCCACGACGTGCCATGCGCCTGGAAAACAAAAGGGACGTTTGGCATGGCCCGCCTCAAAGGCAGTAGGCCAGCACCCGCGGAACTGATGCTAAATACCACGGTGGCTGGCGCAGTGCGAAGCAAGTCCTCCGCCGCCGCTCGGCTACCTCTCCACCACGCCCTGTCACAACGCTCGGGCTTGGAGCCCTGCACCGGGATAACGCTCACGTCGTCGACCACGAAAGGGCCGGGGCGTCCCGGCACGGTGGTAGTCAGCACAGAGACACGCCGGCCATGCTGGACAAACCGGCGCAGCAGATCCCAGGCAATGGACTGCATGCCGCCGATCGAGTGAAACGGCAGAGTCCGCGCCAGCGCCACGACATGCTCCGTCATGCGGCGGCCCGCATGAACAGGCGCTTCAGCTCCCGGCCTTGATGGGCAATATCGAAACGATCCTGCACCATCTGCCGCCCCGCGCGTCCCCATTCAAGACGCAGTGAAGAGGATTTCAGCAGCGGTTCCAGGGCATCGGCGATAGCACCCGCATCGCGCTCTGCAACCAAACAACCGGTGCGACCGTCCTCCACTGCCTCGGGAATGCCGCCGTGGCGTGTGCCGACGACGGGCAGCCCGGACGCCGCCGCCTCGAGCAAGACCATCCCTAGACCCTCCGCATCGCCATTCGATGCCGTCAAGGAAGGCAGGACGAGAACGCTGGAGTGGCTCATCAGCTGTTTGACCTCTTCATGCGGCTGCGCTCCTAGAAAACTGACACGCTCGGCGATGCCGAGACCAGCTGCCTGTTCTTGCAATTGCGTCAGCAGGGGCCCATCGCCTACTACCACTAGATCAGCCTCGGGCACCGCGGGTGCAACGCGCGCAAACGCATCAATAAGGTAGCGAGTTCCCTTTTTTTCTACCAGACGTGCCACATGTAGAACGCGCGGCGGCCCATCGTGAACAGAAAGACAAAAGTCGTCTGGATTGATACCTATGTAGTGCTGCACCAAGCGCCCTGCGGGGAAACCGGCGGCCAGTGCGCGATGCAGCATGAAGTTGGAGACGCAAATGAATAGGTCGCCCTGCCGCTTGAGACGAGACTGTTGAAGGGCATATCGCATAAGCGCCGGTCGACGACTGCGAAGAAAATCGCCCCTACGGGTCGTAACGTCAAACCCGTGCAGAGTGGTTACAAGGGGGCACCCAATGGTGCGGGCGGCATCAAGGGCATACAAGCCATCCACAGCGAAATGTGCGTGGACAATGTCCGGCCTCCAGTCTTTGAAAAAAGGCACGAATGGATCGCCAATGCCTGCGGCCAAGTAGGCTGCCAAGCGGGCGGATGACAGCCGCGGCGGCATCCAATAGTTCAACCCTGGAACAGGCGGACCGAATGTGTTGCGTCCCACAAGTGTGACGGAGGCATTGGGAAGACTAAGCGCTTGGGCAGCAACAAACGTCTCCGAAGGCTTGAACAGTTGCAACCGAAAAACAGCTGCCTTCATGTTTCCGCCGGCAGACGCACCGTGTTGGGCATGACCCCCATGCTTTTCGTGGAATGGCAAACCGCCCCGGCCATAGCTTCAGTGTAAGGAGTGCATTTACTCGGAACACCGACATACGCAAGGGTCAGACCCATGGCCATCCCGAGCAGCGGCGTAAGATGGAATTCCCCAGCAAGCCCGTAGTTCTCACCCTGCGATTGGAAGACGTACCACGCGAAGGCCCAAAGAAGTCCTTCGCTAAGAGCTGCGACCTTCGGATCCGCATGCCAAAAATGGCGCCCGCACCACCATGCCAAGCTCACAATGAAACCAACGCCGGCGAGCACAAGGAATACACCACCCTGAGCCCAGAGTATAAGAAACGCATTGTGGGGCGGCATAACGTTACGAAAACCGTTCGCATATGAGTAGAAAGCAAAATGTTGCTCCCAGCCCCCATGCCCCAGTCCCAGGATAGGATGCTCCCTAACCATGCGCCTAGCGAAATCCCAAATTATTTCTCTCGACTGCAAGGTGCTCAGCGACGCCTCTGTGAAACCGCTGTCCCGATAGGCCGTCATCACGAAAGGCATGATGATTGAGACTGCGGCCCCGACCAAGCAGAAACCGATGGCCGCGCCCAAGCCAATCCGTCTGACTCTTAAGAAACGGCCGAGCCAAGCCAACGTGGTGATCAATACGGCCGCTATCACCCCCGCCTTGGAGCCGGTGAAAAATACGCCGACCCAAAAGATAGCAGCAAGCAGCCTGAGGGACACGTGCTGCGTGGCCTTGGCCAGGCCCCAACTCAGGAAGGCACAGACGCCGAGATAAACGGAGGCCGTATTAGCATTGATGAACAGGCCGCCAGCCTTATCCGCCGCGATGACGTTGTTGCCGCCGCTTTCATCAAAAAGCGTCGAAAGGATATTGGGAGAAATGAGGAATAAGGCGGCACGCAGGCCGTAGAAGCGTGCCTCAATGGAAGGAAAAAGGCGGAATAACACCACGAGAACAGGAACGATGGCCGCGATGCGCAGGGCCCACACCATGATGCGCACTGCACCCCCACTGTCCTGTCGCGCATACCCATACATTGCGGCGCAAAGTGTAAGGATCGGAAGGGCGAATATCACATTTCTGATTGCGGCAAAGGGCTCCGGCGACCATCCGATGGCTACAAGTTGCAAGACTAGCAGCGCAAGCAGCCAGCGCATCCAACTGACACGGTAAATATCCCGGCATGTCAGTGCTGATCGCCAGGCTCCCAGCGCCGCCAGCAGGGATACCGAGGGAAATATCCCGGCCACATTAATCGTATAGCCTTGCAACGTCGCAGCAGCTGCCTGGAGACGCAACCAATATCGGGCGGGAACGAAGTAGCTGGCGACAATAGCAAGTACCAGCGTGAGCGGTACGCCCACGACAATCACCGCGAGGTTCAGGTAACTCAGCCACATGTGCAGGCCCTCCGACCGCCTTCAATGCACTGCAGCGGTTTCATCTGGCGAGGAGACTCTTCCCCTCCGCGGGGGTGGCATGAATCAGGTCTTGCATGAAAGCCTCCTGCACCTGATACAGACGCTTAATCTCCGCGTCAGATGCCCCTGGAGGCACGATCTGCGAGGCTCGCACGAGAATGCCATCTGGAATCAGCCCCTCCAACCCCACCTTGAGAATATAAAGGCGGGTCTGCCATGCGCTTTCGCTATAAAGCGTACCTAGACGGATCCAATAGCTGACGGCCTCAAGACGATTGGGCGACCGCACCAGCATACGTTTTCCCGTGATAGGGACTCCACTCATCGATGTAAGGCCGTAGGCTTGAGGGGCCATATTTTCGACCCTGAAACCCTGAGCGATGTAGCAGAGCTCAGGTCGATGGATCTTCCCCTCCTGACGATTGGATTTGATATAAGCCAGGGACAGCATGACACGATGACCCTGCCCATCCGCATAAGTCCGACTCACAATTTGGTCGTAAGTGTTTTCTGCAGACTCCTGCGCTTGCCGCTCTTCTACCGACAGCGGCACTTGAACGAACGCATTGGGAAGCTCGACCCAGTGACCGAATCGCCCGGGGACCACCGACTCCAGTTGAGGCACTTCACCGACCGTTGCGAGAGTGGGCTTTAGCACAAAACCGCCGACGGCTGCCATCGCCATAAGAGCGAGGATGACGAAGCACGTCCTAAATGAGACCTGACGAACCGGAAGAGAAAAAGTGGTTGCATGCATGACGAGCTCTCGGTAATCAATCAGCCAGCTTGGCTCTATTTCGGCCTCGCCAGCGCATTGCAACCGTTCGCGCAAACGCATCTCCTGTGATAATCAGGATCAAGGCGGAGAGGAATAGCACCATGCCGGCGAAGTCATGCACGAAGCCCTGTCCAGCCGCATCACCGAAGTAATAGGTCACCAGAACGAGAATGATGACCCGCAGTAGATTGGCGCCATACGATACGGGGACAATTAAAGCAGCCAAAATAGCATTGCGCACGGGTGACTCGTGGCGCATCACATTAAGATAGAGGAGCCCTAACGCCTCGAGTGTGAAAAGCGAGTGCAACCCCGCGCACGCGTCCGCAACGAGTAGCTGGTATTGGCCAACATGCAGCACCACGCCAGAACGCGCGATGGGGTATCCGAGCGCGAACATCAGATGTTCAGCACCCCATGACACCGCCAGCTTCATAGGTTGCGTGATGGCGTCAACCAAGGAACCTGGAAGCGGAATGACAAACAGCAAAAAAACGAAGGGGAACCAGAGATAGCGGGTTGCCGCCGGCCCGAGGAGCAACAAGCTCAGTCCAACGAGCACAGGAACAAGAGAGCCGACTTCAAAGATTACAAACGCCTGGGACCGGCCGACTGCATAGAGGAAGAGGCCAAAGGCGAGCACGACCCACCCGAGCAAGGCGGCACGACCCGTTCCCGGTGATGCGTCGCCAGGAAACTGACGAGATTTGAACCATAGCAGCCACAAGCCTACCGCCAACACGATAGGCCCGTGGGCATTCATATCAAGGGACCACAGGCCATGAACCAAGTCCCAAAAGCTTGGGATATAGAGCAGCGCCAGTCCAACCGCCGGGGCAATATGGCGCCATCTGAACAACGGCCCCGGGCCTTTCGCTGGCCGACTTCCCCGGACATCGTTTCGGACAGGTCGCGCAGGTGACTCAGGGAGTGGCGCAGCCATGGTGCGAACGGGGGCGGAAAGGGTGATCATGGCCTTGATCCTGCTACGCAGTTCAATACTCATTGATTGCAACGCCAGCCATGCGCACGGGGCTGCGCCCTAGGCGTTCCACCAAGCGCTGCACGGCTGAATAGGAATTGCGGTTGCGCCTGGTCACGACTAGCGCCGCGTCGCATCGAGCAGCGATGACACAGGAGTCCGCACCGAAAGCCGCAGCAGAGGTGTCGACAATGACGTATTCGTAGCGCTTGGGAAGTTCATCAACCAGCTCCTGCAGCAATGCGCCCTCGGCCAGCTCCTGCGGGTTTGGTGGCGGCGTTCCCACCGGCAACAGATGGAGATTCGGGAGATCCTCCACTGGCCTGATCACTGTCAGGCCCGAACGGCTAGACAAAAACGATGAGAGCCCCTCCTTCGTCGGTTCCAGACCGAAGTACCGGTGCAGAGCAGGATTACGAAGATCTCCATCCACCAAAAGCGTTCGCGCACCCAACTGAGAGAAAACTGTTGCAAGGTTCACCGCGAAGAACGAACGTCCATCACCCCTCTCTGGACTGACGATCGAGAGGATTCTTGAGGGACCGTCGGCCAGTGCTCCCATCACAAGCTGCGAGCGAATATCTCGGAAAACCTGCGCCTGCACCGAGAAAGGATCGCGTGCCACCACCATATCGGGCGACAGCGCTGATGCCTTGTTCAAGATGTACGGGTAGCGGAATTGCTTCGATACTGCCCAGCGCACATCCTGTTCTTTGACCAAACCGAGCGCCACAGCGGCCTCACCGAAGCGCAGCCCTTTTTCGCCCTGATATCGAAGAATCTGCTCGATATCCTCCATACTCAAATTGTGGGCGACGCGCAAGATGTCGCCGATGGCTTGCCCGCTCGTAGAGGAGCGCTCGCCGGAATCGGACGAAAAACTATCTTCGGCACCAACAGCGGCAATAGGAGCCGGGGACGCGGGGAAAACGGCCATGTCTATTCTCTGTACCATCGGCAGATTGATCGTTACTTGCCTGCGTATGCGAGCGCAGGCGCCGTACGACGCGAGGGCAACAAACGGTGAAGCATGCCTTTGCGGAGCCCCTCTGGCGAAGCAGGCATCACGCCAAGCAATGGCAGATGCAGCCCGTCCAGCACATCCTCTGGAGAGCGCAGGCGCCGGTCCAGCAGCTCAGCGAGCAACATGGCTGTCACACCCAGGAGGCCGCCCACAACTATGGCGAGCATGGTATTGAGCAATACCTTGGGGGAAGAGGGCTGGCCCGGCACCACCGGAGGGGTGAGCAGCGAGACGTTGGTCAGGTTGCTGTGGCTTTGCAAGCCGGTTTCGGTAACCCGCGTAAGCACCAAATCGTAAGCACGCTGGGCGTTCTCGACATCCCTCACCAAGGCAGCTGCGGCATCGCGCTCGTTCTTGAGTTTCAGTACGCGCTGTCTCTGAGCCTCATATGCCGCCCGCACCTCGGCTTGGCGCGCTTGGTTGACCGAATTTGCCACTTGCACGGAGCCGGTAATGCGAGCAATCTCTGCGTCCATCTTCGCCCTAAGCTCGCCCGTGCTGGCGTTGAGGTTGAGCACCTCAGGGTGATTGGGCCCATACTTGGCACGAAGCTCCTGTAGCTTAGCGTCCTGCGTCGCGATGAGCGTCTTCAATTGGGCTATCACCGGGCTCGTCATGACGTCTTGAATTTCGGCCGCTTTTTTCGCAGCAGCAGCCTGACGGCTCGCAGAGTTGGCGGATTCGGCTTCCAACGCGACCAATTGAGCAGCCAGCTGATTGAGGCGAGCGTCCTCCACATCGAACTGATCGCTGCTGATCAGGCCGCGCTTGTTGTTGTATTCGGTCAGCCGCTGCTGAGCCGCGTCCAATTGCTGACGAAGCTGTTGAGCTCTTTGATCAAAGAATGTGTTGTATTGACGTGCCGGGTTGGTGCGCATCTCCGAAGTCATCTCTAGGTAAGCGCGAACTACCGCACTCACCATCGCGTAGGAAAAGTTGGCATCGCGAGACGTGTAATTGATAGAGATCACGTTTGACTCACGGGAGGGGCGCACGTCCAGGTCCTCCCCAAAAGATTTTGCAAGCCAATCGACGAGCGATCCCTTGCCGTCCGTGGCTTCCCGCCATTGGTCTTGCAGCTCAGGACTTTTGTCGAGCTGGAGAGCCGTCACCACGCGTCGACCGACCTCTTCACTGCGGATCACGTCAATCTGAGTCGCCATATAACTCGGTGACATGAGCGCGGGATAAACCATCCCCTGGATCGGATCAGGCGATTTAACGTCTACGACAACGGAGGCGCTCGCCGTGTATTTCTTCGGCCATAGCAGGCTGGCTACCACACCGAGCGTCACAATGGCGAGGAAGATTGAAAGGCCCAGCTTGTATCGGGCGAGGAAGATGCGCAGCAACTGCGAGATCGTCATGATGTGTGCTCTTCTTGGGCAGAGACTCAGAACAGGCTTTCGCGTACATAGATGACGTCCCCATCCAGCACGCGGTCTTCCATCCGAGGCGATAGCACCTCTACCTTGCCGGACGCATCTTTGCGATGCAGCTTCAAACCTCGTTCAGTACCGCGCAACGTGGGCCCGCCTGCGGCGGCCAGCACTTGGCGAACATTCATGTTCCGTTCGACACGCACCGGACCGGGCCGTTGCGCCTCGCCGTAGACATAAGCAATGGGCGCGCGGCCTACGTACACAATGTCGTTGTTTTGAATGACAGGGTTGCTGGCATCGGGGACATTGGCACCGAACAGGCTAGGAACATCAATCTCCTGACGAAAGGGTTTGCCGTCGCGGACACCCGTGAGCACTGCGGTGTCGCTGCCGTCCGGCATGGCGCCCCCAGCAAGAGCGAGCAAGTCCGCCAGCCGCATACCAGCCACTTCCAGAGGGTAGCGGCCGGGACGGTTCACGTACCCCAGGATGGAGGCTTGGTTGCCCTTAATCTGCAGCACCAAGATAGTGACTTGGGGGTCATTGATGAACCTGCCGTTTTTGAGTCCATCGGCAATTGTCTTTTCGGCGTCGCTGATGCTTTTGCCGCCAACCGTCACCTGACCGATCAGGGGAAACGAAATGGTGCCGGCTTCCGAAACCCGGGTTTCGACCAACAGGTCCGGGTTTTGGAAGACGGATACGCGAATGACGTCCCCTGACCCGAGCACGTATTCCTTGCTGGTCTGAGCCGATGCGCCGAAGGAGACAAACAGGCACGTGGCCCACACCATCCAGCGAAGTAGCAGTTTCGTCATATGTCAGCGGTTTTTCCGGGTTGGCGGATGAGGCGAGGCAGTGTACGGGGCCAATGTGGCTGGTCTTGTAGGACTCGACGGACAGCCGGGCATGCCTCTTGGGGGGATCGGGGGAGGAACTTGCGGGCGATCACCAGAACACCCAATTACCGGTCCAGACCACCCATACCCCAAGGGCGAAGTTGGTGACGGCGTGGGAGATGATCGGAGCCCACAGTGAACCGGTCTGGCGATACAGCCATGCATAGGCCAGGCCAGCAATGATCGCCGCCAGCCAGAGGGTGTGGGCAAGGGTGAAGACGCCCGTGGAGAGGAGCACGGCCTTGGCGCTGGTCCGGCGAGGGTCCACTTGCTGGAACTGCGGGTTGTCTACCCAGCGCATCAGAAACGAGCGCCAGAACAGCTCTTCCATCAGCGGCACCAGAGCCGCTGCTCCGAGGAGCCGCACGGCGATGAGCGGCCATTGCAGCTTGCCGGCCTCGTCAACGGGTTTGAAGCCCGCGGCGGGCTCGCCCAAGGTCATCCAGGGCTGGTCGAGGTTGATCCATAGGACAAAGACGACCAGCCCGATCGCGACGGCCAGCAGCAGGCCGGGGAGGCGCGGAAATGCACCGTGGCGCAGCTCTTCGTAATCGCGCCAGAAGTAAGCCAGGCTGGCGCCGACGATGAGCACGGTGATGCCGTAGACCCACCGGGGATCGATGCCCCAGCTGCCGTCCTGGGGCACTTGGCCTCGTATGGCCAGCAGGACCATGAACAACACGAAGGGGATGACGCGCGCGAGCAGCGGACGCGTGATTCCGAAAGGCATGAGGCTCCCTCGCTGTGGGGTGGGTCACCTCGCCGGACTTGTGCGAGGGCGGATGCGGTCGATGCCGCCGGAATGCCGCGCGGGGCGGCGATGTGTGTGCCGGATGAGAACGTGAGGGTCTGGGATTGTGGAGGCCAGCTCCGTGCACCAGTTCCGCGCAGCCTGGCCACGCCCCCGGGTCGAGGGGGCGGCAACTCACTGGCCGATGGGGCGACTGTGCATCCAGTACCGCATTGGCCCGCAGTGCGCCTTTGCCTCAGGGCGCCGGCTCGTCCAACAGCGCTTGCACCCGGTCTCGCAGCCCCTGGGGCGTGACATCCGCTGGCGCAATGGGTGCGCCGACGACCAGGCCCACCCGGTTGAAGAGGCCACGGCGGAAAGGCCGGCTCATGGCGGCGCCATCGATGCGGGAAAAGTACGAGCCCCACAGGTTGTGCAGCGCAGCCGGGATGACGGGCACCAGGTGGTCGGCGAGGATCTTCATGATCCCGGGCTTGAACGGCTGCAGCGTGCCGTCGCGGGTGATGCCGCCCTCGGGGAAGAGGCAGACGAGATCGCCGTTGCGCAGCGCCTCTGCGGCGCGCTGGAAGGCGCGTTCGTAGGCCTGCGCGTCTTCCTTCTGCGGGGCGATGGGGATAGCCTTGGCCAGGCGGAAGAACCAGCCGAGCAGCTTCGACTTGAAGATGCGGTGGTCCATCAGGAACACCGGCGGCCGGGGGCTGAGTACGCCCAGCAGCACGGCGTCGACGAAGCTGACGTGGTTGCACACGAGGATGGCGGCGCCGTCCACCGGGATGTGCTCGTCGCCGCGCACGCGGATGCGGTAGACGAAGCGCGACAGGATCAGGATGACGAAGCGCAGCAGGTACTCGGGCACCAGCGTGAAGATGTAGCCGGCGACCACGGCGTTGAGGATGCCGATGGCCAGGAATTGCTGCGGGATGGTCCAGCCCAGGCTCAGCATCAGGGCCACCAGGCCGGCACTGACGACGATGAAGAGCGCGTTGAGGATGTTGTTGGCGGCGATGATGCGGGCACGGTGCGTGGGCTGTGAGCGCAGCTGGATCAGCGCGTACATGGGCACGCTGTAGAGGCCGGCGAAGAGCGCCAGCAGTGCCAGATCGGCCAGCACGCGCCAGTGCGCCGGCTGGGCGACGAACTGGCTCAGCGTGCTCAGGCCCCCGGGCGGCAGGCCGCGGGTGGCGAAATAGAGGTCGATGGCGAAGATGCTCATGCCGATCGCACCGAAGGGCACCAGGCCGATCTCGACGTGGCGGTGGGAAAGCGACTCGCACAGCAGCGCGCCGATGGCGATGCCGATGGAGAACACCACCAGCAGCAGCGAGGCGACCTGCTCGTCGCCGTGCAGCACGTCCTTGGCAAAGGCCGGGAACTGCGCGAGGAAGATCGCGCCGAAGAACCACATCCACGAGATGCCCAGCAGCGAGCGGAAGACGGTGAGGTTCTGGCGCGCCAGGCGCAGGTTGCGCCAGGTCTCGGTGACCGGGTTCCAGTTGATCCGCAACCCGGGCTCATAGGACGGCGATCGGGGCACGAACTGGGCGGCCACGCGGCCGAGCACGGCCACTGCCAGGCAGGCAAGCGCCGTCCAGTAGACGCCGGTCTGCGGCACGGCGACCAGCAGCCCGCCGGCCATGTTGCCCAGCAGGATGGCCACGAAGGTGCCCATCTCCATCATGCCGTTGCCACCGGTGAGCTCCTGCTCGCTCAAGTGCTGCGGCAGGTAGGCGTACTTGACGGGGCCGACCAGCGTGGAGTGCAGCCCCATCAGGAAGACGCAGCCCAGCAGCGCCGGCACGTTGCGCTCATGGAAGCCCCAGGCGGCCAAGAGCATGACGCCGATCTCCAGCCACTTGGTGGCGCGCACGATCGCCGCCTTGTCCAGCTTGTCGGCCAGCTGGCCGCTGGTGGCCGAGAACAGCACGAACGGCACGATGAACACCGCCCCGATCGCCGCGCCCGCCAATGAGGCCGGCAGCCAGCTGACCTGCAGCTGGTAGGTGACCAGCACCGTGAAGGCGAACTTGAAGAGATTGTCGTTGCCCGAGCCGAGGAACATGGCCCAGAAGAAGGGCGCGTAGCGGCGCTGGGCAAGCAGGGCGAACTGGTTGGGCGTGGCGTGCGGCGCTGCGGCGGTCTGGTGGCGGCTCAAGGCCGGGCTCCTGGAGTTGGAAGGGAGCGCGCACTGTAGGAGCTGCGCCTGCCCCGCACCACGAGACCACCCCGAAGAAGGAGAACGCCTCGGCCCGTCAGCCGGCCGGCCGCGGGAGTTGCTCCTGATCCTGCCCCAGCCTGGGCGCGAGCCGCGAGATGCCGCCCGGCGACGCCGAGAGCTTGGGCACGATGCCTGGCACCAACAACTCCAGGCCGTCTTCCGTGGTGATGTCCAGCAGCATGTCCCGGGCGCGGTAGTGCGGGTCTTCGGCGATGTCGCGGGCGGTGTAGATGCGGCCGACGGGGACGTTGGCGGCCTGCAAGGCCTGGAGCACGTCGCCCACGGTGCGCTGCACCGTCCAGGCGGTGATGGCCGCGTCGATCTCGTCCACGCGCGGCACGCGGCCTGCGTTGGTGGCCAGGCCGGGGTCGGCAGCCAGGTCTTCGCGGCCGATGGCGGCCATCAGGCGCTTGAAGATGGAGTCGCCGTTGCCACCGATGACGACCTGGCCGTCGGCGCAGCGGTAGGCGTTGCTCGGGGCGATGCCGGGCAGCGCCGAGCCGGCGGGCTGGCGGATGGCGCCGAAGGCGGCGTACTCGGGCAGCAGGCTTTCCATGCAGTTGAAGACGGCCTCGTAAAGGGCCACGTCCACCACCTGCCCTTCGCCCTTGGGCTTGCCTGCGCTGACGGTGCGCTGGCGGTGCTGCAGGGCCAGCAGCACGCCGATGACGCCGTGCAGCGCGGCCAGGGTGTCGCCCAGGCTGACGCCGCAGCGCACCGGCACGCGGCCGGGCTCGCCGGTGAGGTGGCGCAGGCCGCCCATCGCCTCGGCGACGACGGCGAAACCCGGGCGGTCGCGATAGGGGCCGGTCTGGCCGAAGCCGCTGATGCGCAGCATCACCAGGCCCGGGTTGCGGGCGAGCAGCGCATCCGGCGCGAAGCCCCAGGCCTCCATCACGCCGGGCTTGAAGTTCTCGATCAGCACGTCGGCCTCGTCGATGAGTCCCTGCACGACTTCGCGGTCGGCCGGCTGGCGCAGGTCGAGCACCACGCTTTTCTTGTTGCGGCTCTGCACCTGCCACCACACGCTGGTGCCGTTGTGCAGCATGCGCCACTGGCGCAGCGGGTCGCCCTGCCCTGGCGGCTCGACCTTGATGACGTCGGCGCCGAAGTCGGCGAGCGTCTTGGCCGCGAACGGGCCGGCGATGAGCTGGCCGAGTTCGAGAACCTTGAGGCCGGCGAGCGGGCCGCAGGCGGCAGGGGGCGTGGGGGCATGCATGGCCGGCATGGTAAGCAGACCTGCCCTGCCCGGCCCACGCGGTTGAACGAAGGCGGTGCCGCACGCCGGCGCCCTTGCCGCCCGGGCCGCCGTGCGCACGGGCGCAAGCCCGGCATGGCCGCGCCGCGAGCCTGGCCGCCCCCCAGGCTACCTTGCGCCGTGCCGCACCCGAAGATGCGACGGCCGCCGCTCAGGGCCGCGCAGAGGAGGCGGCCGACGCCGGACGATCGCCCGACCCGCCGCCGGCTGGTGCCGCTTGAGTGCCATCGGCACCCGCGGCAGGACGCGGCGCGCCGACTGCGGGCGGGCGATCCGCGGCGGAGGCTGCTCCGGCGGCACTGGCCGCCCCGGCGCGCCCGGGCAGCGGCATGCCGCGCTCACGCAG
Organism: Burkholderiales bacterium; assembly: GCA_016219375.1. Taxonomy (GTDB): domain Bacteria; phylum Pseudomonadota; class Gammaproteobacteria; order Burkholderiales; family Burkholderiaceae_C; genus Aquabacterium. Next base: position 201,520 of record JACRNC010000003.1, on the reverse strand, counting down.
CGCCGCGCAGTGATCCGCCTGGGGATCCTCGCGGGCGGGCCGGCGTTCGTCGAAGTCCGCGGGTGATCGGTCCGGGCCGACGGCCAGCGTGCGCACCGGAAACGCGGGCGCGAGCTCAGCCAGATGCAGCGGCACGCCCGTGCGGCGGGCGGCATGCACGGCGCCGGCATGCAGCACGGTGATGCGCGCCGGCGGTGACGAGGCCAGTTGCTGTGCCATGCCCTGCGCCAGGCTGCGATCCCGCGCGATCTGCATGCGCACCAGCGGGCCGAGGAGCTCATCGGGCACCAGGCCGCAATGGCCTTCGCGCACCGCATCGCGCAGCCGGGACCAGGCCTCGGCCGGGATGGCCGCATCCCAGCGCGCGTCGGCCTGGGCCTCCTTGAGCGCCGAGCGCGGCAGGTTGGCACCCCACACCGGCACGCCGGCGCGCACAGCGGCCAGCACCAGCTCGCGGTAGCGGGCCCAGGGCCAGGCAAAGTCGTCCCATTGCAGTGCCGCGCGGACCTGCGCCTCGCTGGCCTCGCGCGGCAGCCCCGCGGTGGATGCGCCTTGCTGCGCCATCTCCAGGACCAGCGCATGCAGCCGCCCCTGGGCCGCCAGATCGCTCACCAGCGCAGCCGCCTGCCGCTGGTGGTCGGGCTGGTCGTGCTGCTCGCCGATCAGCAGCGCCAGCGGGGCGGTGGACGGGCCGGCATCCACGGGCGCAGGTGGCGCGCCCACGCCCTGGGCCGTGGCGAACGGCGCCACCGCAAGCAGCAAACCGAGCCACACGGCGACGCCCACAACGCGCCACCATCCGCCCGCCACGACGGTTGGGCAGGCCTTGCGCAAGACAAAGGCGAAGGCGAAGTTGAGAGAGCAGCCCGGCAGCAAGCCGGGGCGGGTGGCGATGTGCGGCATGACGGCGGCGCGAAGGGTCGTCGGAGCGCCATCATGCCGGCCTATGGCCCGGGCCGCGACAGCGCACGGCGTCGCGGGGCTCGAAGGCCCCCGGCCGCTCAGCGCCCTTGTTCCGGCTGTCGGCTGATGAAGCCGATCTTGGTCAGCCCCACGCGGGACGCATCGGCCAGCGTCTCGGCCACGTGGCGGTAGGCCACGGCCTCGTCGGCCTTGAGGTGCACCTCGGGCTGCGGCTGGCGCTTGCTCTCGGCGTCGAAGCGGCGGGCCGCCTCCTCGCGCGAGACCGGCTCGCCGTTCCAGAAGCGCTGGCCGCTGGCGTCGATGGCGAACTCGATCTTGTCCGCCTTGGCCTGGTTGACCGGGGCTGCGGCGCGCGGCAGCTCCAGCTTGACCGCGTTGGTCAGCAGCGGCGCGGTCACGATGAAGATCACCAGCAGCACCAGCATCACGTCGATGAGCGGCACCATGTTGATCTCCGACACCGGCGCGTTGGCCGCCTTGTTGTCGAAGCTGGCGAAGGCCATGACGTCGCTCCCTTACGCGGCCTGGCCGGCGCGGCCCGGGGTGATGGAGCGCACGCGGTCGCCCTCGGGTGCCGGGGCCGGCGTGCGGGCCGCGCCCAGGGGCTGGCCCATCGACAGGAAGGTGAAGAGCTCGTAGGCGAAGGCATCCAGCCGCGCGGTGAGCACCCGGTTGCTGCGCGCCAGCCAGTTGTAGGCCATCACGGCGGGGATGGCCACGGCCAGGCCGATGCCGGTCATGATCAGCGCCTCGCCCACCGGGCCGGCCACCTTGTCCAGCGTGCCGGCGCCGCTCATGCCGATGGACACCAGCGCGTGGTAGACGCCCCAGACGGTGCCGAACAGGCCGACGAAGGGCGCCGTGGCGCCGATGGTGGCCAGCACGGTCAGGCCGCTCTCCAGCCGCATCGTCTCCTCGTCCAGCACCTTCTTGATGGTGCGGGTGAGGAAATCCTGCGCGCTGCCGGCTTCCTCCAGCTTGGCCGCGCCGTAGCGGGCATGGTGGGCGCGCGCATGCATGGCATGCGCCGTCAGGTGGCTGAACGGATCGTGGGCGCCGTGGGTGGCCAGCTCGTGCTGCACCGCCTCCAGCGACGTGGCATTCCAGAAGTGATGCAGGAAGGCCTTGCTGCGCCGCGCGCGCACCCAGGACGTGACGCCCTTCATCACGATCAAGTACCACGACACGGCCGACATGACGACCAGGATGCCCAGCAGCGTCTTGCCCACCACATCGCTCTGGCCGATGAAGTGGCCAAAGCCCATCGAGGTGGCCTGCGTGGCCGTCTGCACCGCGGCCTGGTGCGCCGCGCCCAGCGGGGCGCCGGTGTCAGCGGCCGCCTGGGCCACCTGCAGCGCGGGTTCAGCGATCGTGCTCATGAGTCATTCCTGAGGAGGTTCGAACTTGATCTCGGCCGGCGCCCACACGGGCAGCGCCACGCCGTTTTCGCTATAGGGCTGAAAGCGCGCCCGGCGCATGGCCTCCACGGCCGCTTGGTCCAGGCGCGCGAAGCCGGATGACTTCTGCACCGTCACCTCGCGCGGCTGGCCGCGCTCGTCGATCAGCACGCGCAGCATCACGCTGCCGGATTCGCCCAGGTCCTGCGAGCGGGGCGGATAGACCACCGGCGGGCGGACCAGGTAACGCACCGCCGACGAGGGGATGTTGCGCGGGCCGGCCGGTGCAGCCGGCGGCGCAGGCGGGCCCGGCGTGGCGGCAGCGGCCGCCTGCGCGGGCACCGGATCGGCCGGCGGCGCGGGCTCGGGCGCCGGTGCGACAAACGCCGGGCGCTCGGCTGCGGGCGCGGGCGGTGCAGCTATCACCTGAGGGCGCGGCTGAGGCTGCACCACGGTGCGGGCCTGGGGCCGCACCACGGGCGCAGGCGCCGGCTGCGGCGCGGCCTCGGGCTGCGGCGGTGCGATCCAGTCCACCATGATCGGCGCCACCTCGCCCACCGTCTCGCGCACGGTCTGCACCTGCAGCAACGCCCAGACCACGCCCACGTGCGCCAGCACCACGCCGGCGCGCAAGCCCCAGCGCAGGGCAGGCGGCAACGCATCGCGCGCAGGGCCGGGGCGCAAGCCGGCGGCTAGGGCAGGAAAGGCTTCGGAAGACATGGTCAGCAGCGGCGAGCGCAAGGCAACGGCGATGCCCGGCGCAAGGGACCCGATGTCAGCCCAACCGCATCTGCAGCCGGCCTTCAAGGGAAGTCCCGAGGCGCCGACTGTAGTTGATAATCATTCGCGATTGCAAGCCTGGGGCTGTGCCGGTTTGCGAAGGATCAAGCTTCCTCTGCGCTGCAGCCCCCGGCGCAGGCGTGCGGCGAAGCCCTCGCCCTCGACGGCGGCTCCACATCTCCAGCCGCGTGAGGCTTTCCGCAATCGAGGTCGCCTTTCCCGGCCCGGCGCCGGCTCCTACCGCCCGATCCGCCCCAGCAGCAGGTACTCCATCAACGCCTTCTGCACGTGCATGCGGTTCTCCGCTTCGTCCCAGACGACCGACTGCGGGCCGTCGATGACCTCGGCGGTGACCTCCTCGCCGCGGTGGGCGGGCAGGCAGTGCATGAAGAGGGCGTCGGGGCGGGCCACGGCCATCATCTCGGCGTCCACGCACCAGTCGGCAAACGCCTGCTTGCGGGCCTCGTTCTCGGCCTCGAAGCCCATGCTGGTCCACACGTCGGTGGTGACCAGGTCGGCACCGCGGCAGGCGTCCATCGGGTCGGCGAAGACCTTGTAGCAGCCGGTGGAGCGGATGCCGGCCACGGCCGGGTCGATCTCGTAGCCGCTGGGTGTGCTCACGTGCACGGTGAAGCCCAGGATCTCGGCGGCCTGCAGCCAGGTGTTGGCCATGTTGTTGCCGTCGCCCACCCAGGCCACCGTCTTGCCCCTGAGGCAGCCGATGTCCACGCCGGCGGGGCCCAGCGAGCCGCGATGCTCCAGGTAGGTGAACAGATCCGCCAGGATCTGGCAGGGGTGGAACTCGTTGGTCAGGCCGTTGATGACCGGCACGCGCGAGTGCGCGGCAAAACGCTCCAGCTTGTCCTGCTCATAGGTGCGGATCATCACGATGTCGACCATGCGCGAGATGACCCGGGCGCTGTCCTCTATGGGCTCGGCGCGGCCGAGCTGGCTGTCGCCGGTGGTCAGGTGCACCACCGAGCCGCCCATCTGGTACATGCCGGCCTCGAAGCTCACCCGCGTGCGCGTGGAGGCCTTCTCGAAGATCATGGCCAGCGTGCGGTCGGACAGCGGCGTGTACTTCTCGTAGTTCTTGAAGCGCCGCTTGATCTCGCGCGTGCGCTCGAAGAGGTAGGCGTACTCCTCGGCGCGCAGGTCCTTGAACTGCAGGTAGTGCTTCATCAGGCTCATCCCGGGCTTCATGGGGCCCCTCATGCGGCGGGAGCGGCCAGCGCCTGCTTGACCAGCGGCACCAGGATGCGCAGCGTCTCGGCCACGTCGGCCTCGCTGAAGATCAGCGGCGGCACCAGGCGGATGACCTTGTCGGCCGTCACGCTCAGCAGCAGGCCGGCCTCGGCCGCCTGGCCGAGCAGCTGGCCGCAGGGGCGGTCGAGCTCCACGCCCAGCATCAGGCCCTCGCCGCGGATGTCCACCACCCCGGGCAGGCCGCCCAGCTCACGCTGCAGGCCCGCCTTGAGCAGGCCGCCGATGCGCGCGGCATTCCCCAGCAGGCCGTCTTCTTCCATGATGCGGATCGTCTCCACGCCGGCGCGCATGGCCAGCGGGTTGCCGCCGAAGGTGGTGCCGTGGTTGCCCGGCTGCAGCACATGGGCCGCCTTCGGCCCGCAGACCACCGCGCCCACCGGCACGCCGGAGCCCAGGCCCTTGGCCAGCGGCATGACGTCCGGCTGGATGCCGGCCCACTGGTGCGCGAACCACTTGCCGGTGCGGCCGATGCCGCACTGCACCTCGTCGAGCATCAGGAGCCAGCCCTTGTCGTCGCACAGCTTGCGCACGGCCTGCAGGTAGTCATTGCGCGCGGGGTTGATGCCGCCTTCGCCCTGGATGGTTTCCAGGAACACGGCCACCACCTTGGGCCGGCTGCGGGCCACCTCCTGCAGCGCGGCCAGGTCGTTCATCGGCACGCGCACGAAGCCCGGCACCAGCGGCTCGAAGCCCTGCTGCACCTTGGGATTGCCGGTGGCCGACAGCGTGGCGATGGAGCGGCCGTGGAAGGCCTTTTCATAGACCACGATCTCCGGCAGGTCGATGCCCTGGTCGTGCCCGTACTTGCGGGCGATCTTCAGTGCCGCCTCGTTGGCCTCCAGGCCGGAGTTGCAGAAGAAGGCGTTGGTCAGGCCCGAGCGCTCGACCAGCAGCGTGGCCAGCCCCTCCTGCAACGGCACTTGGTAGTAGTTGCCGCAGTGGATCAGCTTGCCGATCTGGTCCTGCAGCGCGGCGACCAGCTTGGGGTGCGCATGGCCCAGGGTGTTGACCGCAATGCCGGCCAGGGCGTCGAGGTATTCCTTGCCATCGGTATCCCACACGCGGGAGCCTCGGCCATGCGACAGCGCGAACGGCAGGCGGCCGTAGGTGGGCATGACATGGGGCATCAGCGGTGCGGGCATGGCGACAGGTCCTGGCTGGCTTGAAAAAGAAAGAGCGGGCCGCCTCGACAAGTGGAGGGGGCACCGCCCGGTTCACCGGAGAGCCATTCTAGAGGGCGGGGTCAGCACGACGGGCCGGGTGCGGCAAGGTCATGGCGCACGCGGCAAACCGGGCCGACCCCGGGACATACCCCTCGGTTGCAGGGCGGCGGGCGGCAAACCACAATGCCCGGCTCGCCCGCGCCCACAAGGCGCGGGGCTTGCATGTGTGCAACCCGTCCACGAAGCGGTTCCGATGTCCCAGCGTCCTTCGCCACCCCGGGAGGTATTCATCCAGGGGATCACCCGATCCGGCAGGCCTTTTCGTCCCAGCGACTGGGCGGAGCGGCTGGCTGGCGCCATGTCGTCCTTCCGCCCGCCGGGCGGCCAGCGGGCGCACATCGGCTACTCGCCGTATTGCTTCCCGACGGTGCTGGACGGCGTGAAGTGCGTGGTGGTCAACGAGGCGCTGCGCGAACTGGAGCCCCGCGCCTGGGACTTCGTGATGAATTTCGCGCGCGACAACGAGCTGCACGTCATCGACGCCTGCCTGCTCCCCGACGACGTACGCGAGCAGGCCGAGGCCGCCGGGCCCAAGGCCTGAGACCTGGAGCCCGCCCAGGCGAAGGAAGAAGCCCCGTTGCGTGGGGCACTGCCCGTCCGCGACTGACCGGCAACCGGTTGGGCTGACCGGCAACAGCGCGCGGCCTGCAGGGCCCAGAAAGACGAAGGGCCCGCCGAAGCGAGCCCTTGTCATCCCAACCGGAAGCCGCAATCAGGCGGCCAGCGCCTTGACCTTGGCGGACAGGCGGCTCTTGTGGCGAGCGGCCTTGTTCTTGTGGAACATGCCCTTGTCGGCGATCGAGTCGATCACGCGCTGGGCGGTCTTGAAGGTCTCGGCAGCCTTGGCCTTGTCGCCGGCGGCCACCGCCTTGAGCACGCCCTTCACGGCCGTGCGGAACTTGGAGCGCAGCGCCGAGTTGGCGGCGTTGAGCTTGACGTCTTGACGTGCGCGCTTGCGGCCAGAGGCAATGCGCACGGTTTTCTTGGCCTTGGAAGAAGTCGCCATGGTGTAGCTGGACGGACCGGTTGGGGAAAGCCGAAAAGTATAGCACCCCGCTGCTTCGCACAAAGGTACCGGCACAAAACCATTTCTATAATCCGCCGCCCTTCGGCCTGGACAGACCCGCAACGGCCCCGAAGCGGCCCGGCACCGGGACCTACCGGGACCGGGCCGTTCCGGGCCATCGGCCTGGGCGGGTCTCGACGGCGTCGGCGCCACACGGCCCGGCCGGGGGGCGTGCGCTCTGCGGCGCGCCTCCACCCCATCCAGGACCTCGTCCGCTCCCAAACCGCCTGTCAGGCCGCCGTCGCCCATGAGCCTGCTGCGCTCCGCCTCCACCGTCTCGCTGCTGACCCTGCTGTCCCGGGTGACCGGGCTGGTGCGCGAGCTGCTGGTGGCCACGCTGTTCGGCGCCAGCGCGCTGACCGACGCCTTCAACGTCGCCTTCCGCATCCCCAACCTGCTGCGCCGGCTGTTTGCCGAAGGCGCCTTCAGCCAAGCCTTCGTGCCGCTGCTGTCGCGCTCGCGCGCGCAGGACGGCGACGCGGCCACGCGGGCGCTGATCGACGCGGTGGGCACCATCCTGTTCTGGGTGCTGGTGGCCGTGTCGGTGATCGGCGTGCTGGCCGCGCCGGCGCTGGTGTGGCTGATGGCATCGGGCCTGCGGCAAAGCGGCGGCTTCGACGAGGCCGTGGTGATGACGCGCTGGATGTTCCCCTACATCGCCTGCATGTCGATGGTGGCGCTGTGCGCGGGCATCCTCAACACCTGGGGTCGCTTTGCCGTTCCGGCGGCCACGCCGGTGCTGCTCAATGTGTCGGTGGTCGGTGCCGCGCTGCTGCTGGCGCCGGTGTTCCAGGCGCGCGGGGTGCCGGGCATCTATGCGATGGCCGTGGGCGTGATGCTGGGCGGCGTGCTGCAGGTCGCGGTGCAGTGGCCGCTGCTGGTGAGGCTGCACCTATGGCCCCGGGTGGCGCTGGGGCCGGCAGGCTGGCGGCGTGCCTGGAGCCACCCGGGCGTGCACCGCGTGCTGCGGCAGATGGCACCGGCGGTGCTGGGCGTGTCGGTGGCGCAGCTGTCGCTGCTGGTGAACACGCAGATCGCCTCCCACCTGGGCGCGGGCGCCGTGTCGTGGCTGACCTATGCCGACCGGCTGATGGAGTTCCCTACCGCGCTGCTGGGCGTGGCCCTGGGCGTGGTGCTGCTGCCCAAGCTGTCGGCGGCGCAGGCCCAGGACGACGTGGCGGCCTTCTCGTCGCTGCTGGACTGGGGGCTGCGGCTGGTGGTGCTGCTGGCGCTGCCCAGCGCGGTGGCGCTGCTGCTGTTCGCCCAGCCGCTGGTGAGCGTGCTCTACCACTACGGCCGCTTCTCGGCGCAGGACGTGCACATGACGGTCACCGCGCTGGCCGGCTACGGCTGCGGGCTGCTGGGGCTGATCGCGATCAAGGTGCTGGCGCCGGGCTACTACGCGCGGCTGGACATCCGCACGCCGGTGCGCATCGCCATCGTCGTGCTGCTGCTGACCCAGGCGATGAATGCGCTGTTCGTGCCCTGGCTCGGGCATGCGGGGCTGGCGCTGTCCATCGGCCTGGCTGCACTGGTCAACGCCGGCTGGCTGCTGACCGGGCTGATCCGCCGCGGGGCCTATCGGCCGCAGCCGGGCTGGGCGCTGTTCGCCGGCCGGGTGGCGGCAGCCACCCTCGTTCTGGGCGCCGGCCTGTGGTGGGCAGCCCAGGCGCTGGACTGGATCGGCCTGCGCCACCAACCGCTGCTGCGGGTGGGCGCGCTGACCGGCTGCCTGCTGGCGGCTGCCCTGCTCTACTTCGGCACGTTGGCGGCCACGGGGCTGAAGCTGCGGACCCTGTTGCGACGCTGAGGCGCAGCGCCGCGTGCCTCACGGCTGCGCGTCCCCTGGCGGCACGACGGCCACGCCGCTCGCTTTGGCGGCAGCTCACCCGGGGGGCGTCGCATCACCGGAAAGCGCGGGTACGACCGGGCGGCGCGACCCCGCCATGCGCGGCCTGCCTTACATGCCGCGCACCAGCTCGATGGCCTGCTCCACCCGCTCGACCGGGTGCAGCGTCAGTCCCTCGATCGGCTTCTTGGGCGCATTGGCCTTGGGCACGATGGCGACGGAAAAGCCGAGCTTGGCCGCCTCCTTGAGCCGCTCCTGCCCGCGAGGCGCGGGGCGCACCTCGCCGGCCAGGCCCACCTCGCCGAAGGCGAAGAAGCCGCGCGGCAGCGGCTTGCCGCGCAGGCTGCTCTGGATGGCCAGCATCACCGCCAGGTCGGCCGCCGGCTCGCTGATGCGCACACCGCCCACGGCGTTGACGAAGACGTCCTGATCAAAGCAGGCGATGCCCGCATGGCGGTGCAGCACGGCCAGCAGCATGGCCAGCCGGTCGCGCTCCAGGCCGACGCTCAGTCGCCGGGCCGCCGGACCGCCGGCATCCACCAGCGCCTGGATCTCCACCAGCATCGGCCGCGTGCCCTCCAGCGTGACCAGCACGCACGATCCCGGCACCGGCTCGCTGTGGGTGGACAGGAAGATGGCGCTGGGGTTGGCCACGCCCTTCAGGCCGCGCTCGGTCATCGCGAAGACGCCGATCTCGTTGACCGCGCCGAAGCGGTTCTTGATGGCGCGGATGAGGCGGTAGGCACTGTGCGTGTCGCCTTCGAAGTACAGCACCGTATCGACGATGTGCTCCAGCACGCGCGGGCCGGCCAGGGCGCCCTCTTTCGTCACGTGGCCGACCAGCACCATCGTGCAGCCGCTGGCCTTGGCCGTGCGCGTCAGATGCGCCGCGCATTCGCGCACCTGGGCCACGGAGCCGGGGGCGGAGGTGAGCTGCTCGGAGTAGAGCGTCTGGATGGAGTCGATGACGCAGAAGGCCGGGCGCTCGGCCTCCAGCGTGGCCAGGATGCGCTCCAGGCTGATCTCGGCCTGCACGCGCACGGCGCTGCCGTCCAGCCCCAGGCGGCGCGCGCGCAGCGCGACCTGCGCGCCGCTTTCCTCGCCGGTCACATACAGCACCTTCATCTGCCGCGACAGCGCATCCACCGCCTGCAGCAGCAGCGTGGACTTGCCGATGCCCGGGTCGCCGCCGATGAGCACTACGCCGCCTTCCACGATGCCACCGCCGAGCACGCGGTCGAGCTCCTCCAGCCCCGTGGGCGTGCGCGCGACCTCGGCGGCCTCGATGTCCGATAGCGTCGCCACCGGGCTGGCCGCGGCCAGCGACTGGAAGCGGTTCTTGCCCGGGGACGACGCGGCGGGCGCGGCCGTCTCCTCCAGCGTGTTCCATTCACCGCAGTTGGGGCAGCGGCCCAGCCACTTGGCGCTGGTGCCGCCGCAGGCGGTGCAGGTGTAGAGGGTCTTGTCTTTGGCCATGCGGGCGCCCCGGCTCGTTTGCGTCAGCCCTGCACCGGCAGCGCGGCCAGCTCGGCATGGCGTTGGGCCAGCTCCTCGCGCAGCTGCTTGCGCACACGGGCGGCGGCCTGGCGGCGCTTCTCGTCCGGCGTGGCGGGCTGCAGCGGCGGCACGGCCGTGGGCTTGCCGTCGTCGTCCACCGCCACCATCGTGAAGAAGCAGCTGTTGGCATGCCGCACGACCTTGTTGCGGATGTCCTCGGCGACCACCTTGATGCCGACCTCCATCGACGACGTGCCGGTGTGGTTGACGCTGGCCAGGAAGGTGACCAGCTCGCCGACGTGGATGGGCTGGCGGAACATCACCTGGTCCACCGACAGCGTCACCACATAACGCCCGGCATAGCGGCTGGCGCAGGCATAGGCCACCTGGTCGAGCAGCTTGAGGATGGTGCCGCCGTGGACATTGCCGGTGAAGTTGGCCATGTCCGGCGTCATCAGCACGGTCATCACGAGTTGGTGGGAGGGCAGGTCCATCGGCTTGAAGCGAGCGATATCAACGGTGGGAGGCGCCGCGCCAGAGCATCACGGCATGCGGCAATGATCGGGCCTGCGGCAGCCAGGCGTCCACCAGCGCGCCCAGCAGCACGCAGGCCAGCAGGCAGACCAGGAAGGGCTTGATCGTGCGGCGCAGCGCAAAGGCCACCCAGCCCTCGGCCTGCGCCTTGTAGGCCAGCACGGTGCCCGCGGACGCCAGCGCAATCTCCACCGCCACACCGAGCAGGATCTCCACGCCGAAGAGGCCAAAGACCGCGGCGCCGAGGGTCACGCCGAGCAACACCGCACCGGCCACCACCAGCGCAAGCGGAACGACGACGACCGCGCCCTCGTCGGCATCGGCCGCCCCCAAGCCGCCTTCGGCAAGGCGCCCGGCGAGCTCCGTCGCGCCGTCCCAGCCGGCGGAGGGGGCATCGGCCCCGGCTCCGATGCCAGCATCGGCGTCACCATCGAACGAGGCCTGCGCGCCGCCGCCACCAAAGTCACCGCCCTGGCCGGACTGGAAGCCTGGCGCGGGGCATGCCCGGCCCAGCCCGTCCAGCGGGACGTCGCCCATGCCGCCATCGGGCATGACGTCGTCGCGCGACAGCAGCCAGCGGCACCACAGGTGCAGCAGGCCCAGGTACATCAGATAGCCGCCGGCCAGCGCCAGGCCCAGCCGCAGGGCGATGCCGTGCACGCCGGCCGTCATCAGCGCATGGCTCAGGGCCCAGGTGAGCAGCCAGCTCGTCAGGCCGATGAGCACCGCATGCAGGCGCAACCAGCGGCGGCGATGCAGGTCTGCCCGCACGGCCGCCGAGAGGGCCGCGGCGCGCAGCCGGTGGCGGTCCGGCCGCATGGGATCCCGCCGGCTGGGGTTCGGCTTGCGCGACAACAGAGGGGCGGCAGGCTCGCTCACGGCCGGCCCGCGCCTCAGACGACGCGCACCGGCACGCGGCCGGCCAGGGCGCACATCAGCTCATAGCCCAGGGTGCCGGCGGCTTGGGCCACCTCGTCGATGGGCAGCGCGGCGCCGTGCTGGGAGCAGCCCCAGAGGACCACCTCCGCACCCGGCTGGGCGGCGGGCACGGTCGTGAGGTCCACCGCGATCATGTCCATCGACACGCGGCCCAGCGTGCGGGTGCGCACGCCAGCCACCAGCACCGGCGTGCCGGTGGGGCAGTGGCGCGGGTAGCCGTCGGCATAGCCGCAGGCGGCCACGCCGATGCGCATGGGCTGCTCGGCGCGGAACAGGCTGCCGTAGCCGACCGTGTCGCCCGGCTGCAGCGCCTGCACGGCGACCAGCTCGGTGCGCAGCGACATGGCCGGCTGCAGGCCCCAGTGCCCCGCGTCATGCAGCGGATGGTCGGGCGAGGAGCCGTAGAGCACGATGCCCGGCCGCACCCAGTCGCCGCGCACGCGCGGGTCATTGCCCCGGCGCAGCAGCGCGGCGCTGTTGGCCAGGCTGCGCTCACCGGCCAGGTCGCGCGTGGCCGCCTCGAACGCGGCGAGCTGATGATCGATGCCGCGTTCGCTGTCCGGCGCAGCATCGGCATCGGAGAAATGCGTCATCAGCGACACCTCGTCCACCTGCGGCAGCGCGCTCAGCCGGGCATAGGCCGCGCGCGCGGCATGCGGGGCGAAGCCCAGGCGGTTCATGCCGGTGTTGATCTTGAGGAAGACGCGGTGGGGGATCTCGGTCTTGTGCGTGGCCAGCCAGTCGATCTGCGCTTCGCGGTGCACCACATGCCACAGGCCCAGCCGCGAGCACCACTCCAGGTCGCGCGGCTCGAACACACCCTCCAGCAGCAGGATGGGCCCGCGCCAGTCCAGCGCGCGCAGGCGCCGGGCCTCGGTGATGTCGAGCAGGGCGAAGCCGTCGGCCGCGCGCAGGCCCTCGAAGGCGCTCTCGATGCCGTGGCCATAGGCATTGGCCTTGACCACTGCCCACACCTTCGCATCCGGTGTCGCCTGCCTGACCCGCCGCAGGTTGTGAGCCAGGGCATCGGTATGGATCAGGGCTTGGATGGGACGCGGCATCGCGGGATTGTGCCAGCCGCCCTCGCAAGACTGGCCCGCAGCACCGCCGCGGCAAGCCCCTTGCCGGGCCCTGGCCGGGCCGCATGTGCGTGCCGGTCGCCCAGGGGCTGCGTGCTATAACCCCCGCCACTTCGACCCGCCCCCTTGCCGTGCGGCGCCCACCCGGCCGCGCGTGATCCGGACAGCCACATCGACACGCCGACCGCGCCGCCCCGACGAGCGCCCAGACAGCAGTCGCGACAACAACAGGCGAATGAAAAGAGGCTTCCACACCATCATGTCGGCGCAGTTCTTCAGCTCGCTGGCCGACAACGCCTTGTTCGTCGCCGCCGTCGAGCTGCTGCGCACCAGCGGTGCCGCCGAGTGGCAGCGCGCCGCGCTGGTGCCGATGTTCGCGCTGTTCTACGTGGTGCTGGCGCCCTTCGTCGGCGCCTTTGCCGACTCGCTGCCCAAGGGCCGCGTGATGTTCGTCTCCAACAGCATCAAGGTGGTCGGCTGCCTGGCGATGCTCTTCGGCACGCATCCGCTGGCGGCCTATGCCATCGTCGGCCTGGGCGCGGCGGCCTACTCGCCGGCCAAGTACGGCATCCTGACGGAGCTGCTGCCGGCCTCGCAGCTGGTCAAGGCCAACGGCTGGATCGAGGGCCTGACCATCGCCTCCATCATCCTGGGCGTGCTGCTGGGCGGGCAGCTGATGGCGCCGCACATCGCGCCGCTGCTGCTCGGGCTTGATATGCCGGGGGTGGACACCGGCATCAACACGCCGGCCGAGGGCGCCATCGCCGCGATGGTGCTGCTCTACATCATTGCCGCCATCTTCAACCTGCGCATCCCGCGCACCCAGGCGCTGCTGCAGCCGCTGCCGGCCGACCCACGCGTGCTGGTGCGTGACTTCATGAGCTGCAACGCGCGACTGTGGAACGATCACCTGGGCCAGATCTCGCTGGCCACCACGACGCTGTTCTGGGGCGTGTCGGGCAACCTGCGCTACATCGTGCTGTCATGGGCCGCCGCGGCCCTGGGCTACGGCACGACGCAAGCCTCTGCCCTGGTGGGCGTGGTGGCGGTGGGCACCGCGGTGGGCGCGGTGCTGGCCTCGTGGCGCATGCAGCTGCACCAGGCCACGGCGGTGATCCCGGTGGGCGTGGCGATGGGCCTGCTGGTGGTCGGCATGAACTTCATCGACACCGTGCAGCTGGCCGTGCCCTTCCTCATCCTGCTGGGGGGCCTGGGCGGCTTCCTGGTGGTGCCGATGAACGCGCTGCTGCAGCACCGCGGCCACAACCTGATGGGCGCCGGCCGCTCGATCGCGGTGCAGAACTTCAACGAGCAGGCCTGCATCCTGGCGCTGGGCGCGTTCTACGTGGGCATGACGCGCTGGGGCATGTCGGCCTTCGGCGCGATCACGGTGTTCGGCATCGTCGTGGCGGCCACGATGGTGCTCATCGGCCTGCGTCACCGCGCCAACCTGCGCCGCTATCCGGACGAGGTGGCGCGGCAGTTCGCGCATTCGCGCATGGACGAGCTGCACTGACGCAGCGCACGGCGCTGCACCCGCCGCGGCGGCTCGACTCCGCGCGCTTCGCGCTTCGCACTCCCCCGCTTCGAACTCCCCGCTTTGCACTTCCTTACGCTTCTCTGTGCAACGTCAGTGAACCGCAAGGCCGCCTGGCGCGTTGGATGACGGACGGTAGACGGGCGGCCACGCCCGGCCGGTCACAACGAGAGGAGCCAAACCATGTCGAAATCGATCACCGGCCGCGCATTGCTCGGCGCCCTGGCCCTGGGCGCACTGCTGGCCAGCGGGGCCGCCCGTGCCGACAAGGTCTACTGGTCGGTGGGCATCGACGCGCCGCAGTCCGGCGTGCGCACCCGGCTGTCCAACACGCCGCCGCCGCGCGTGATGCACGCGCCGCCCGTGGTCGTGTATGGCGCCGCCCCCGTGGTCTACGCGCCGCAGCCGGTCTATGCCGTGCCGCCGCGGCCGGTGGTCATCGTCGAGCCGCGCCGCCGCCATCACCACCATCACCACTGGGATCGCCGCGCCTATCCCCACGGCTGGGAGCGCCGTGGCGACTGGGACCGCTGGGACGACTGAGACGTCCGCTGAACATCCTCCAGGCGCCCGCGCGCCTCAGATGAACAGCCCGATCTCGGGCATCGGTCCGCGCAGGTAGATCAACGCGCCGGTGTCGCTGCCCACGCGGGCGTGCAGGCCGCCGGCCTGCACGATGTGGTAGCCGCCCTCGCGCACGTGCAGCTGCTCGCCCACGCGCACCACGCCGTGCAGCACGATGCACTCCTCGGCCACCGGATGGCGGTGGGCCGGCAGCCAGGCGCCGGGCGCGAAGCGCAGCAGGCAGGACAGCTCGCGGTCCGAGTGCACGTGCAGCACCTTGCACTGCACGCCCTCCCAGATGGGCAGCCAGTCGCCCTCCTCGGCCTGCACCGTGCGGCCGGCCACATCGGCGGCGATGCGCCCCAGCAGGCGCGACTTGATGCGCTCGCTGGCAGCGGTGTCGGCCTTGCTGCCCGCCCCGCGCGGCAGGGCCCGCAGCAGCTCGGCCAGCAGGCGCTCGCCCAGCGGAGCATCGCCCTGGGCGGGCGCATCGGGATCAGCGGCGCGGTACTGCTCGGCAGGCTTCATGGTGGACGGCACCCGGTCGCGCGCCGCCTTAGCGTGCGAGCACCGAGCGCAGCTTGCCCTGGGCGCGCAGGATCAGCGACTTGACCGTGCCCAGCGGCAGCCCGGTGTGGCGGCTGATCTGCGAGTGGGAAAGCTCGCGATAGTAGGACAGCGCCATCACCCATCGCTCGTGCGCGGACAAGGCCGCCAGCGCGGCCTGCAGCTGCTGCCCGGACTGGAAGCGCGACAGCGTGTCCTGCGGGCACGGCTCCTCCACCACCAGCTCGTGCACCGGCGGCGGCAGCTCGGCCAGGCTTTCGCGCTCGGCCGCGCGCTGCAGATGGTGCAGCGCGTGGCGGCGCACCAATTGCAGCAGCCACGCCAGCGGCGTGCCGCTCAGGGCCTCGTGCTGCGCCGCCTGCTGCCAGACGTCGAAGTAGGCATCGGACAGCACGTCGTCCACGTCCGACTCCATCACCAGCCGACGAGCGAAGGCCAGCGCCACCGGGATGGTGGCGTCGTAGAAGGCCTCGAAGGCGCGCGAGTCGCCTTCGCCGATGCGCAGCAGCAGGCCGGTCAGGCGGGCCGTCTCGTCCGGCGAGGACAGGGGCGGCTCGGAGACCGGCACCTCGTTGGCGAGGGCAATGGTTGCGGCGGGATCGACAAGGCCGGCGGGTCAGTCGGGATCGGCCATGTGCTGTTTCTAGGTATACAAACCGGTCTGTGCACCGTATTGGAACGCCCGTTTGACCAACACGGGGTTGATGCGGGGTGAACCGCGAATGAGGGGGAGTGGGCGCATTTCCTGTACACAATGGCGACCCCGCGCGCGATCCGGCCCCGGCCGCCGGGCGCCTTCCCCTTCTCCCCTCCGCTGCCTCCATCCCGATGAGCGACAACGATCGACACGCCGCCGCGCCGGCCGCTTCTTCCGCGGCTTCTTCTGCCGCCGCACTGCCCGCCGCTGAATCCACCGCCCTGCGTCTGGGCCTGGTGGGCTGCGGCGTGATGGGCCGGGGCATCGCCCAGATCGCCGCCCAGGCCGGTATACAAGTGGTGCTGCACGACGGCCGCCCGGGCGGCGCGGCCGAGGCCCGCGAGCTGCTGGCGCAGACGTTCGCCACGCTGCAGGCCAAGGGCAAGCTCACGGCGGATCAGGCCACTTCCGCAACGGGCCGCCTGACGGTGGCCGCCGGCCTGCCCGACCTGGCCGGCTGCGACGTGGTGGTCGAGGCCATCGTCGAGAGCCTGGACGCCAAGCGCGCGCTCTTTGCCGAGCTGGAGGCGCTGGTCTCGCCGCAGTGCGTGCTGGCCACCAACACGTCGTCGCTGTCGGTCACGGCCATTGCCGCCGGCTTGAAGCACCCGCAGCGCGTGGCCGGTTGGCATTTCTTCAACCCGGTGCCGCTGATGAAGATCGTCGAGGTCATCGACGGGCTGCTCACCGACCGCGCCGTGGGTGACTTCCTGCTCGCACTGGGCCGGCGCGTGGGCCACACCGCAGTGCGCGCGCAGGACACGCCGGGCTTCATCGTCAACCACGCCGGCCGTGGCTACGGCACCGAGGCGCTGCGCATCCTGGCCGAGGGCGTGGCGCCCTTCCATCAGCTCGACCGCATCCTGCGCGACACCGCGGGCTTCCGCCTGGGGCCCTTCGAGCTGCTGGACCTGACCGGGTTGGACGTGTCGCACCCGGTGATGGAATCCATCTACCACCAGTACTTCGAGGAGCCGCGCTTTCGCCCGCAGCCGCTGACGCGCCAGATGCTGGCCGCCGGCACGCTGGGCCGCAAGACCGGCCGCGGCTTCTACCGCTATGACGCCGGCAAGCAGGAGCTGTTCGACGAGCCCCCCGCGCCCACCGACCGCGCGGCCAAGGTCTGGGTCAGCCGCGAGCGCCCCGAGGCCCGCGAGGCCGTGGTCGAACTGCTGCAGCGCCTGGGCGCGCGCATCGATGGCAACGAGCGCCCGGACGACGACAGCCTGTGCCTGGTCACGCCGCTGGGCGAGGACACCACCACCTGCGTCGCTCGCGAGCAGCTCGATGCCCGCCGCACGCTGGCCATCGAGACGCTGATGGATACCAGCCGGCGCCGCGTGCTGATGACCAATCCGCTGACGACCCAGCTCTGGCGCGAGGCTGCCCACGGCCTGCTGGCCAGCGACGGCGTGCCGGTGAGCGTGATCCGCGACAGCGCCGGCCTAGTGACGCAACGCGTGCTGGCCACCATCATCAACATCGCCTGCGAGATCGCCCAGCAGCGCATCGCCGCGCCGGCCGACATCGACCGCGCCGTCACGCTGGGCCTGGGCTATCCGCTGGGCCCGCTGGCCTGGGGCGACCAGCTCGGCCCGATGACCGTGCTGGCGCTGCTGAAGAACCTGCAGGCCCAGACCGGCGACCCCCGTTATCGTCCGAGCAGCTGGCTGCAACGCCGCGCGCTGCTCGGCGCATCCCTTTTGTCTGATGAGGAGTGATCCAACATGCCCGTAACGTCCAAGGCCGTCGTCTGTCGCGGCGTCAACCAGCCGGTCGCGGTGGAGACCATCCAGATCGCCTCGCCCCAGCGCGGCGAGGTGATGATCAAGCTCGCTGCCGTCGGCGTGTGCCACAGCGACCTGTCGGCCACCAACGGCACCATCCCGCTGCCCACGCCGCTGGTGCTGGGCCATGAAGGCGCCGGCGTCGTCGTCGAGGTGGGCGAAGGCGTGACCGAGTTCGCCGTGGGCGACCATGTGGTGAGCTCCTTCGTGAGCATGTGCGGCCACTGCCGCTACTGCGTCACCGGCCGGCCGCAGCTGTGCGACCAGGCGGCCAAGGCGACCTACACCCTGCCCGACGGCACGCTGCGCACCACCGACGCACAGGGCCAGCCGCTGAACATCTTCTCGGGCTGCGGCGTGATGTCGGAGTACGCCACGCTGCACGTGGACAACGTGGTCAAGGTGGAAAAGGACGTGCCGCTGGACCGCTGCGCGCTGATCGGCTGCGGCGTGATGACCGGCGTGGGCGCGGTGTGCAACACGGCCAAGGTCGAGCCGGGCTCAGTCACCGTGGTCTTCGGCGCCGGCGGCGTGGGCCTGAATGCCATCCAGGGCTGCGCGCTGAGTGGCGCGTCCATCATCGTCGCGGTGGACACGTCCGACAGCAAGCTGGAGCTGGCACGCCTCTTCGGCGCCACGCACACGGTCAATGCCAAGACCGAGGAGAACGTGGTCAAGGCCCTGCGCAAGCTCACCGGCGGCGGCGCGGACTACGCCTTCGAATGCGTGGGCTATGGCGAGGTCGTGGCCCAGGCCTACGGCGCGCTGCGCAAGGGCGGCAAGGCGGTGGTGGTGGGCGTGGCCCCAGCCAAGGACCAGACCAGCATCCGCACGCTGAGCCTGACGCTGGAAGAGAAGACGCTGACCGGCAGCTACTTCGGCTCGGCCCGCCCGCGCGCGGACTTCCCCCGCCTGCTGTCGCTGTACAAGGGCGGCCGGCTCAAGCTCGATGAGCTGATCACGCATCGCTACACCATCGACGAGGCGCCGCAGGCCTTCGCCGACCTGGCCGAAGGCCGCAATGCGCGCGGCGTGATCGTCTTCGGCTGAGCCCCGGAGGCCCCTGGGGCCTCCAGGGTCGCCCACGGCGCTAGCATCCCGTCATGCCTGCCCCGCCCCTCCCCCTCCAGGAAAGCGGCCTGCTCAAGGCCGATGCCTACATCGACGGCATGTGGCTGGCCGCAGACAGCCGCTTCGACGTGGTCAACCCGGCCACCGGCGAGCGCCTGGCCCGGGTGGCCAACCTGGGCGCGGCGCAAACGCAAGCCGCCATCACGGCTGCCGAGCAGGCCTGGGGCCCGTGGCGGGCGCTGACCGCCAAGGCGCGGCACGACATCCTGATCCGCTGGTATGCGCTCTTGATGCGCCATGCCGACGACCTGGCCCGCATCCTGACCGCCGAGCAGGGCAAGCCGCTGGCCGAGGCCAAGGGCGAGATCGCCTACGGCGCGAGCTTCGTCGAGTGGTTCGCCGAGGAAGCGCGGCGTGTGTCGGGCGAGGTCGTCGCCACCCACGACCCGACCAAGCGCCTGCTGGTGCTGCGCCAGCCGGTGGGCGTGTGCGCGGCCATCACGCCGTGGAACTTCCCGCTGGCAATGATCACCCGCAAGGTGGCCCCGGCCCTGGCCGCCGGCTGCCCGGTGGTCATCAAGCCGGCCGAGCAGACCCCGCTGACCGCGCTGGCCGCGGCCGAGCTGGCCCACCGCGCCGGCATGCCGCGCGGCGTGCTCAACGTGGTCACCGGCGATGCCCAGCGCTCCATCGAGATCGGCCAGGTGCTGTGCGCCAGCGACACGGTGCGCCACCTGTCCTTCACCGGCTCCACCGAGGTCGGCCGCATCCTGATGGCGCAGTGCGCGCCGACGATCAAGAAGCTGTCGCTGGAGCTGGGCGGCAACGCGCCCTTCATCGTCTTCGACGATGCCGACCTGGATGCCGCGGCCGAGGGCGCGCTGGTCAGCAAATACCGCAACGCCGGCCAGACCTGCGTGTGCGCCAACCGCATCTACGTGCAGGCCGGCGTGCACGATGCCTTCGTGGCCAGGCTGGCCGAGCGCGTGCAGGCGCTCAAGGTCGGCAACGGCATGGACGCGGACGTCACCGTGGGCCCGCTGATCGACGCCCCGGCGCTGGCCAAGGTGGAGCAGCACGTGGCCGATGCGCTGAGCCAGGGCGCGCAGCTGGTCACCGGCGGCAAGGCGCTGGGCGGGCGCTTCTATGAGCCGACCATCCTGACCGGCGCCACCGCCTCCATGCGCTGCGCGCGCGAGGAGACCTTCGGCCCGGTCGCGCCGGTGTTCCGCTTCGAGACCGAGGCAGAAGCCATTGCCCTGGCCAATGCCACCGAGTTCGGCCTGGCCGCCTACTTCTACAGCCGCGACGTGGGCCGCATCTTCCGCGTCGGCGAGGCGCTGGAATACGGCATGGTCGGCGTCAACACCGGCCTGATCTCCACGGCCGAGGCGCCGTTCGGCGGCATGAAGCAGTCCGGCATCGGCCGCGAGGGCTCGCGCCACGGCATCGACGACTATGTCGAGATGAAATACTTGTGCCTGGGCGGCATCGCGCCGTCCGCTTGAAGCGCGCCGCCTCGCCGTCCACGGCCGCAGCGCGCCGCCCCTGCCCAGGCTGACCGATACCTGCGCGCCGACCCGGCACCGCCGCCGGCCGCAGCCGCCTTTCCTGCCCGATACCCGCCATGGACGTCTTCCATTGGGGCACCCGCCACTGGGTGGTGCTCGTCTTCGTCGCCGCTGCCCTGCATGCCCACCTGCGCGGGCGCGTGCGCTTCGGCCTGCTGCGCGCGCTGACCGACTACACGGTGCTGATCGCGCCGTTCAACTCGCTGATGGTGCTGTTCTCGCGCGTCGGCACCCAGCCCTACATCGACCCCAAGCTCTTCCCCGAGCTCAAGGTGCTGCAGGACGACTGGCAGGCCATCCGCGACGAGGCCCTGCGCCTCAATGACGAAGGCCACATCAAGGCCGCCGGCGCTTACAACGACATCGGCTTCAACTCGTTCTTCCGCACCGGCTGGAAGCGCTTCTATCTCAAGTGGTACGGCCAGGAGCTGGCCTCGGCCCAGCAACTGTGCCCGCGCACCGTCGAGCTGCTGAACAGCATCCCGGGCATCAAGGCGGCGATGTTTGCCTCGCTGCCGCCGGGCGCGCGCCTGGTCCAGCATCGCGACCCGTATGCCGGCTCGCTGCGCTATCACCTGGGCCTCGTCACGCCCAACGACCCGGGCTGCTACATCGAGGTCGACGGCCAGCGCTATCACTGGCGCGATGGCGAGGTGGTGATGTTCGACGAGACCTACATCCACCATGCCGAGAACACCACCCAGCAGCAGCGCGTAATCCTGTTCTGCGATGTCGAGCGCCCCCTGTTCGGTGTGCCGCTGCGCTGGCTCAACCGCTTCTTTGCCCGCGTGGTCATGCGCGCCGCGGCCACGCAGAACATGCCCGGCGAGCACGTGGGCGGCATCAACCGCTTCTTCTCGGTAGCCTACCGGCTGCGCGAGCAAGCCAAGAAGCTCAAGCAGCGCAGCAAGCCGCTGTACTACACGACCAAGTGGCTGCTGATCGGCGGGCTGATCTACCTGATCGTGCGCTGATCGCCGGGGCGGCATCTGCCGGGGCGAGGCCAGAGCTAGGACTGTGGGCGAACCCTGATCGCCCCTGCCGCCGATCGGGCCGCCGCACGGTGGTTCCCCTCATGCGCCCCCTCATCCAGGCCCCCGGGCCGGCGCATCTGCGAGGACTACACTTCGCCGGCCCCGGCCAGGCCAGCGGCCCGCCGGCACAGACCATTCCAGACCCCGCGGTTCCATACCGGGCCACCAGAGGAGCATCCCGTTCATGTTTGCCATGCGTCTTTCGGCCTTCGCGCCCAAGCCCACCCTGCTGACTGCTGCCCTGCTCGTCAGCGCCTCCCTCCTGACCGCTTGCAGCGACCACGGCGACAAGAAGGACAAGGCGACCCAGGTGGCCGCCAAGGTGAACAAGGAGGAGATCTCCGTCCACCAGATCAACTTCATGCTCAGCCGCCAGCCCGGCATCAAGCCCGAGCAGAAGGACCAGGCGCAAAAGGCCATCCTGGAGAGCCTGATCAGCCAGGAGCTGGTCTACCAGCAGGCCGAAGAGCAGAAGATCGACCGCGACCCCAACGTGCTGCAGATGCTGGAGGCGGCCAAGCGCGAGATCATCGTGCGCGCCTACCTGGAGCGCCTGGTGCAGTCGGCGCCCAAGCCCACCGAGGCCGAGATCAAGCAGTACTTCGACTCGCGCCCGGCCATGTTCGCCGAGCGCCGCCTCTACAACTTCCAGGAGATCCTGATCGAGGCCAAGCCCGAGCAGATCGCCCCGCTCAAGCAGAAGCTCTCGGCCGCCACCGACGTGACGCAGATGCAGTCCATCCTGCAGGCTGAAGGCGTGCGCTTCGGCACCGGCCAAGCGGTGCGCGCGGCCGAGCAGCTGGTGCAGCAGGTCGGCTACGAGCAGATGGCCAAGATCGCCAAGATGACCGACGGCCAGTTCGCGGTCAACGAGCGCCCGGGCGGCCTGTACGTGCTGATTCTGGTGAAGTCCGAGCCGCAGCCGGTGACGCTGGCCCAGGCCAAGCCGGCGATCGAGCAGCTGCTGCTCAACGAGCGCCGCACCAAGATGGCCGAGGAAGAGATCAAGCGCCTGCGCGCCGGCGCCAAGATCGAATACGTCGGCGCCTTCGCCCCGGGCCCCAATGCGGCGGCCTCCGGCGTGCCGGCTGGTGCGGCCTCGCTGCCCGGCCTGCCGGGCGCAGCCCCGGCAGCCAAGTAAGCGCAAGCTGCACCCCGGCTGCCCAGCGGCCGGTTGGGCAAGAGAGAAAGGCCACCTGCGGGTGGCCTTTTCGTTTGCGGGTGCTGCCGCGGCTATCGCTGGATCAACGTGTCTGCGGCTAGCACCTTCGCCGGCCACGAAGACCGGCTCGGCGGGCCAAGAAATCGGGCCTTGTCGGCCTGTCAGACCCGCTCGAAGACCAGGTCCCACACGCCGTGGCCCAGGCGCAGGCCGCGGTTCTCGAACTTGGTCAGCGGCCGGTAGGCAGGCCTGGGTGCATAGCCCTCGGCCGTGTTGCGCAGCGTCGGCTCGGCCGACAGCACGGCCAGCATCTGCTCGGCATAGGGCTGCCAGTCGGTGGCGCAGTGCAGGTAGCCGCCGGGCGCGATGCGCGTGACCAGATCGGCCACGAAGGGCGGCTGGATCAGGCGGCGCTTGTGGTGGCGCTTCTTGTGCCAGGGGTCGGGGAAGAAGATGTGCACGCCGGCCAGCGAAGCCGGCGGGATCATGTGGGCCAGCACCCGCACGGCGTCGAAGGCGACGATGCGCACATTGCCCAGGCCCATCTCGCCGCAGTGCTTGAGCAGCGAGCCCACGCCGGGCTCGTGCACCTCGCAGCCGATGAAGTTCTTCTCGGGCAGGGCCTGGGCGATCTTGGCCGTGGCATCACCCATGCCGAAGCCGATCTCCAGGATGGTGGGCGCCTCGCGCCCGAACAGCTCGGCGAAGTCCAGCGCGGCCTCGCGGTAGGGCACGAGCAACCGGGGGCCGAGTTCGGCCAGCGCGCGGGCCTGGCCTTCGGTGGTGCGGCCGCCGCGCATGACGTAGCTGCGGATGGGCCGGCGCACGACGGGCTCGGGGGCGGTGGCGGCATCGGCCGGCGGCAGGTCGCCGGGTGCGGCGGGATCGGAAACAGGCAGAGAAGGGATCATCGAGAAAGGGGCCGGCGCGCTGGCGGCCTTGTCGCCGCCCAGGGGCCGGACGCTAGAATGCGGGCAGCCGTGCGGGTGTAGTTCAATGGTAGAACGGCAGCTTCCCAAGCTTCATACGAGGGTTCGATTCCCTTCACCCGCTCCAAGAATCGACAAGGGCCGCTGATCTCCAGCGGCCCTTTGCTTTGGTGCATCGCACCGTGCAGCCGTGGGCGGCTTCAGCCGTGCCAGTCCACCACGCCGCTCCAGGCCGTGGCCAGCACGATCAGGCCGAAGACGATGCGGTACCACGCAAAGACCGTGAAGTCGTGCGTGGAGACATAGCGGATCAGCCAGCGGATGCACAGCCAGGCGCTGAAGAAGGCGAAGACCAGGCCGACTGCGAACATCGGCAGGTCGGCCGCGGACAGCAGCTCGCGCTGCTTCCACACCGAGTAGGCGCCGGCGCCCATGAGCGTCGGGATGCCCAGGTAGAAGCTGAACTCGGTGGCCGCCTTGCGCGAGAAGCCGAAGAGCATGGCACCGATGATGGTGGCGCCGCTGCGGCTGGTGCCCGGGATCAGGGCCAGGCACTGCACCAGGCCGACCTTGAGCGCGTCCAGGGCCGTCATGTCGTCCACGGTCTCCACGCGGGCCAGGCGGCTGCCTTGCAGGTCGCGCTCGCCATAGGCGCGGTGATGACGGCGCTCCACGAGCAGGATGATGAGCCCGCCCACGATGAAGGCCAGGGCCACCGGCACTGGATGAAAGAGGTGCTCCTTGACCAGGCCGCCGAAGGCCAGCCCCAGCACCACGGCCGGGATGAAGGCGATGAGCACGTTGCGCGCAAAGCGCTGGGCCACCGGGTCATGGCCCAGGCCGGCGACGGTGCCCAGCAGGCGCTGGCGGTATTCCCAGATCACGGCCAGCATGGCGCCGGTCTGGATGGCGACCTCGAAGACCTTGGCCGTCTCGCCGGTGAAGCGCAGCAGCGAGCCGGCCAGGATGAGATGGCCGGTGCTGGAGATGGGCAGAAACTCGGTCAGGCCTTCGACGATGCC
This sequence comes from Burkholderiales bacterium, assembly GCA_016219375.1. GTDB lineage: Bacteria > Pseudomonadota > Gammaproteobacteria > Burkholderiales > Burkholderiaceae_C > Aquabacterium. Next base: position 177,025 of record JACRNC010000003.1, on the reverse strand, counting down.
CATCAGGGCGGCCTTGATCAGCAGCAGGGTGTCCAAGCGGGGCCTTGTGCGGTCGGGGTGGCTGGGCAGGAAAGCGGCGCATCTTAGCCACGCACCCTTGCAGGCCGGCTTGGGCCGTCACGCCTGAATCGGTGTGCGCCCAGCCCCGGTCCCCCCCTGACGCGGCGTCAGCCGGCGCGCCTTGCTGCGGCGACACCGCGCCACTACATTAATGACCGATCGGTCAGTAACTGGGCGATCGCCCAGCCGGCCGCCTCTTGCCATGATCCCGTCCCCCTGCCCCATCCGCCGCCGGCGCAAGGAGGCCCGCCCGCAGGAGCTGCTGGATGCGGCGCTGGACCTCTTCGTGGAGAAGGGGTTCGCCGCCACGCGGCTGGACGACGTGGCCCGCCGGGCCGGCGTCAGCAAGGGCACCGTCTATCTCTACTTCCCCGGCAAGGAAGAGCTCTTCAAGGCCGTGGTGCGGCACAGCCTGACGCCCATCATCGCCGCCGGCGCCGACCTGCTGCAGGCCCATCGCGGCAGCACGGCCGAACTGCTGTGGCGGCTGCTGGACGTGTGGTGGGAGCGTGTGGGCAGCACCCGCGCCTCGGGCATCTTCAAGCTGATGATGGCCGAGGCCTGCAACTTCCCCGACCTGACGCGCTTTTACGTGGACGAGGTGGTGCTGCCCACGCGCCGCCTGCTGGCGCAGGCCATCGCGCGCGGCATCGACTCGGGCGAGTTCCGGCCGCTCAACGTGGACGAGGTGGTCCACGCGCTGATCGCCCCGGCGCAATACCTGGTGCTGCACCGCCACTCCATCGGCGCCTGCGGCTTTCATGAAATGGATCTCGACGTGCGCAGTTTCCTCAAGACCCAGATCGACCTGCTGCTCCATGGCCTGACGGCGCAGCGCGCGGAGGGCGCATGAGCGCCGACGACCTGCGCCCGCATGCCGGCCGCGCGGCTGGCAACGAGCCGTCACGCCCCTTGCCTGCCGCAGCCGCTGATCGTGCTGCCGAACCGGCGGAACCTTCCCCCAGGCGCCCGCTCCGGGCCCGCCTCATCGGCGTCGCGCTGGCCGTGCTGCTCGTCGCCGGCCTGGGCTGGCGACTGACACATCGGCCGGCCACCACGGGCGCGGCTGCATCCGCCACCCCGCCAGCCGATGCGGCGCTGGAGCTGCCGGCGTCCGACCTGGTCATGGCCAGCCGTGCGGAGCTGGTGCGCGGCGTGCCGGTGTCCGGCGGCCTGCGTGCGGTGGACACGGCAATGGTCAAGGCCAAGGTGGCGGCCGAGCTGCTGCAGCTGACGGTGCGCGAGGGCGATGCCGTGCGCGCCGGCCAGGTCATCGGCCGGCTGGACACGCGCGAGACCGCCGCCCGCCTGGCCCAGGCCGAGCAGCAGGCGGCCAATGCCCGCGCGCAGTGGGACATCGCCCGCCGCAACCTGGCCAACAGCCAGGCGCTGGTCGGCCAAGGATTCATCTCGCCGACGGCGCTGGAGTCGGCCCAGTCCAATGCCGCGGCTGCGCAGGCCAGCTGGGAGGCTGCCCGCGCCGCGGTGGACCTGGCCCGCAAGGCGCAGGAGGACACCGTACTGCGCGCACCGATCGACGGCCAGGTGGCGCAGCGCCTGGCCCAGCCGGGCGAGCGCGTGGGGGTGGATGCCCGCATCGTCGAGATCGTCGACCTGCGTCGCATGGAGCTGGAGACGGCCCTGGCGCCGGCCGACGTGGCCGAGGTGCGCGTGGGCCAGACGGCCATGCTGCGCGTGGACGGCCTGCCCGATGCGCTGCAGGCGCGCGTGGCCCGCATCGCGCCGGCCACCGTGGCCGGCTCGCGCTCGGTCAACGTCTACCTGGCGCTGCCGCCCCACCCTGCCCTGCGCCAGGGCTGGTTCGCCACCGGGACGATCGAGCTGGAGCGCCGGCCCGCCCTGGTGCTGCCGCCGGATGCCGTCCGCACCGACCAGGCCCAGCCCACGGTGCTGGCACTCGAAGGCGGGCGCATCGTGCAGCGGCCGGTGACGCCGGGCCTGCGCGGGCTGGTCGATGGCAGGCCGGCGATGGAGATGCGCAGCGGCGTGGCCGAGGGCACGCGCGTGCTGGCCGGCAGCGCCGGGCTGGTGCCGCCGGGCACGGCGGTCAAGGTGGTCGAGGCTGCGGCCCCAGGCCGCGCGGCCGCATCGACGGCCACCCCGGCTGCGCCGTCCACGCCCGCCGCCGCGCGCTGACCCGCCATGTGGTTCACCCGCCTGTCCATCGCCAACCCGGTCATGGCCACGATGGCCATGCTGGCCTTCGTCGTGCTGGGGCTGTTCGCCTACAACCGGCTCAAGGTCGACCAGTTCCCCAACATCGAGTTCCCGGTGGTGGTGGTGCAGGTGGACTACCCCGGCGCGTCACCGGAGATCGTCGAGTCGGAGGTGACGCGCCGCGTCGAGGAGGCGGTCAACACCATTGCCGGCATCAAGCAACTGACCTCGCGCTCCTATGAAGGCAGCGCGGTCGTCATCATCGAATTCAACCTGGAGGTCGATGGCCGCCGCGCGGCCGATGACGTGCGCGAGAAGGTGGCCGCGGTGCGCCCGCTGCTGCGCGACGAGGTCAAGGAGCCGCGCATCCTGCGCTTCGACCCTGCGGCGCGGCCCATCTTCACGCTGGCCCTGCTGTCCCCCGACGGCTCGCGCGGCCAGATGGAGCTGACCACCTATGCCGACCAGGTGGTCAAGAAGCGGCTGGAGAACGCCGGTGGCGTGGGCTCGGTGACGCTGGCCGGCGGCCTCAAGCGCCAGGTGCAGGTGCGCGTGCGCCCGCAGGACCTGGAGGCCCAGGGCGTGAGCGTGGCCCAGGTGATGGCTGCCGTGCAGGCCGAGAACCAGGAGCGCCCGGCTGGTGCGCTGCGCACCGAGAGCAGCGAGCGCCTGGCCCGCATCGATGCCCGGCTGCGCCGGCCCGAGCAGTTCGGCGAGCTGATCGTCGCGCGCCGCGGCAATGCCGTGGTGCGCCTGTCCCAGGTGGCCGACGTGGTCGACGGCCCGCAGGAGGTGGAGAGCCTGGCGCTCTACAACGGCCAGCGCACGATCGCGCTGGACGTGCTCAAGGCCCAGGGCGAGAACACGGTGGACGTGGTGCGCAACCTGCAGCGCGCCATCGACAAGCTCAAGCCGGAGCTGCCGCCCGGCATGGCGCTGGAGGTGGTGCGCGACAGCTCGCGGCCCATCCTGGTGGCGGTGCAGAACGTGCGCCAGACGCTGATCGAAGGCGCGGTGCTGACCGTGCTGATCGTCTTCCTGTTCCTCAACTCCTGGCGCTCCACCGTCATCACCGGGCTGACGCTGCCCATTGCGCTGATCGGCACCTTCTTCTTCATGCAGGTGTTCGGCTTCAGCATCAACATGGTCACGCTGATGGCGCTGAGCCTGTGCGTGGGCCTGCTGATCGATGACGCCATCGTCGTGCGCGAGAACATCGTGCGCCACCTGCAGATGGGCAAGGGCCCGCTGCGCGCCGCGCTGGACGGCACCAACGAGATCGGCCTGGCGGTGCTGGCCACCACGCTGTCCATCGTGGCCGTCTTCCTGCCCATCGGCTTCATGGGCGGGATCATCGGCAAGTTCTTTCACGAGTTCGGCATCACCATCGTCGCGGCGGTGCTGATCTCGATGTTCGTGAGCTTCACGCTGGACCCGATGATGTCCAGCGTCTGGCATGACCCGGCGGTGGCGCCGGGCGCGCACGGCGGGCGATCGCTGTACGACCGGACGCTGGGCCGCCTCACCGGCGCGGTGGACCGCTGGTCGCACGGCCTGGGCCGCGGCTACGAGCGGCTGCTGGGCTGGTCGCTGCGCCACCGCCTGGCCACGGTGCTGATCGCGCTGGCCAGCCTCATTGCCAGCTTCGTGCTCATCCCGCGCCTGGGCACCGAGTTCGTGCCCAAGGCGGACTACTCCGAGACCTTCGTCAACTTCTACACCCCGATGGGCTCGTCCATCGAGGTGACCGAGGCCCGCACCCGCCAGGTCGAGGCCCTGCTGCGCCGCATGCCCGAGGTGCGCTACACCGTGGCCACCATCAACACCGGCCAGGCCCTGGGGCGCAACTTCGTCAGCATCTATGTGCGGCTGACCGACCGGCACACGCGCAGCCGCAGCGTCGACGAGCTGTCGGTGCCGCTGCGTGAGCAGCTGGCCCGCCTGCCCGGCATCACGGTGACGCACGTCGGCCTGCTCGACCCGGTGGGGGGCCTGAAGCCTATCTCGGTGTCGGTGCAGGGCGGCGACCTGCGCGAGCTGCAGCGCATCAGCCAGAGGCTGATCGAGCGCTTCAAGGCCATCCCCGGCCTGGTGGACCTGGACACCAGCCAGAAGCCCGCGCGGCCCACCGTGTCCATCCGCGTGCGGCGCGATGCGGCGTCCGACCTGGGCCTGGGCGTGGGTGCCATCGCCGATGCCCTGCGCCCGCTGGTGGCCGGCGAGGTGGCCGGCGTGTGGCGCGCCGAGGACGACCAGACCTACGACATCGTGGTGCAGCTCACCCCACAGGCCCGCCGCAGTGCGGAGGACCTGGCCCGCCTGAGCCTGGCCGTGGGCACTCGGCCCGACGGCACGCCGCGCATCGTGCGTCTGGGCGAGGTGGCCGATGTGGTTGACGACCTGGGCCCCAGCCAGATCAACCGCCGCGCGCTCAACCGCGAGGTGGAGATCACCGCCAACTTCAGCGGCCGCTCGCTGGGCGAGGTGTCGGCCGACATCCGCAGCGTGCTGGCGGACACCCCGCTGCCCAGCGGCTACGGCATCCGCTTCGGCGGCTCCACCCAGGACATGCAGGACGCCTTTGGCTATGCGCTGCAGGCCCTGGCCATGGCGGTGATCTTCATCTACATGATCCTGGCCTCGCAGTTCCGCAGCTTCACCCAGCCGCTGGCGCTGATGACCTCGCTGCCGCTGACGCTGATCGGCGTGGTGCTGACACTGCTGCTGTTCCGCTCGTCGCTGAACATGTTCTCCATCATCGGCGTGATCATGCTCATGGGCCTGGTGACCAAGAACGCCATCCTGCTGGTGGACTTCGCCAACCGCGCGCGCCAGGGCCTGGGCGAGCAGGCCGACGACCCCGCCCACCGCGAGCCCATGGGCCGCGAGGCCGCGCTGCTGCTGGCCGCGCGCGTGCGGCTGCGGCCCATCCTGATGACCACGCTGGCGATGGTCTTCGGCATGGTGCCGCTGGCCTTTGCGCTGTCCGAAGGCGCGGAGCAGCGTGCGCCGCTGGGCCAGGCGGTGGTGGGCGGCGTGATCGCGTCCTCGCTGCTGACGCTGGTGGTGGTGCCGGTGGTCTATTGCTGGCTGGATGACCTCTCCGGCTGGCTCAAGCGCCGGGCAGGCCACGGCGCCCACCTTGCCCCGGCCGCCCCCCTGGATGCGCCCTGACCCACTCAACACGGCGGGGGTGAAACACGGGCCGGCGGCCCGGCCACCCCTCCCTAAAATCCCGGGGTTTGCGCCGGCCGCCGGCGCAGCCCTGCACCGCCGACCGGGCCTGCGCCGGCCCGGCCCTTACGCCTGACGACGCCATGAACATCGAACAAGCCCGCTTCAACATGATCGAGCAGCAGATCCGTACCTGGAATGTGCTGGACACCACCCTCCTGGAGCTGCTGGCCGTCGTCAAGCGCGAGGACTTCGTGCCGCCCGCCTACCGCTCGATGGCCTTCATGGACCTGGAGATCCCGCTGCCCGGCGGCCAGAGCATGTTCTCGCCCAAGCTGGAGGCCCGCCTGGTGCAGGATCTGGACGTGCACAAGCACGAGACCGTGCTGGAGGTGGGCACCGGCAGCGGCTACATGGCCGCGCTGCTGGCGCACAAGGCGCAGCGCGTGATCACGCTGGAGATCCGCCCGGAGCTCGCCCAGTTCGCCCGCGACAACATCCGCCGCGCCGGCATCGCCAACGTCGAGGTGGTGCAGGCCGACGGCTCACAGGGCCATGCGGCCCAGGGCCCCTACGACGCCATCCTGCTGTCCGGCTCGGTGGCCCAGGTGCCGCAGGAGCTGCTGGCCCAGCTCAAGCCGGGCGGCCGGCTGGTGGCCATCGTCGGCAACGAGCCGGTGATGACCGCCGTGCGCATCACGCAGGACGGCGGCCGCCTCGCCACGCAGCCGCTGTTCGACACCATCGCCCCGCGCCTGGTCGGCTTTGCTGAGGCGCCGCGCTTCCACTTCTGAGCTGAGCTGAGCTGAGCTGAGCTGAGCTGAGCCCGTGCCGGCGGCGTCGCCGGCTTCCTCCCGCCCCCGGGCCGCTGCCGGACACACACCCGGCCGGTACCCGGCTGTCCCGAGACCGACGACAAGGACCGTCCATGATCCGCATGCCCGCCGAGTCCCGCCGCGCAACCCTGCGCAAGTGGCGGCCGACCACCCTGGCCCTGGCGCTGCTGCTGGCCCCCGCCGCCAGCGCCTGGGCGCAGAGCCTGATGGAGGTCTACGAGACGGCGCGCAGCTACGACGCCACCTACTTGGCCGCGGTGGCCCAGGCCCGCTCGGTGGAATACCAAGCGCGCCAGTCCGACGCGCTGCGCCTGCCCACGGTGGGCCTGCAGGGCAATGTGACGCGCCAGCGCTACGACATCGAGGCGCTGAACAACACGCAGTCCAACACCCAGAAGCAGGTCGCGCTGCAGGCCAAGCAGCCGCTGTTCAATGCCGGCAACACCGCCTCCATCAACCAGGCCGAGCAGTCGCTGATCGCCGCCCAGGCCGACCTGCAGATCGCCGAGCAGGACCTGATGGTGCGCACCGCCCAGGCCTACTTCGACGTGCTGGCCGCACAGGACGCGCTGGCTGCGGCCCAGGCCAACAAGAAGGCCATCTCCGAGCAGCTGGCCTCGGCCAAGCGCAACTTCGAGGTCGGCAACGCCACCATCACCGACACGCGCGAGGCCCAGGCCCGCTTCGACCTGGCCACCGCGCAGGAGATCTCCGCCACCAACGATCTGCAGACCCGGCGCGCCGCGCTGGACCAGCTCGTCGGCCGCCCCGGCGTCGAGCCGCGCCCGCTGATGTCGCCCGTGACGCTGCCGCAGCTCACGCCGGGCAGGCTGGACGACTGGGTGACCCAGGGCCAGGACTCGCCCAATGTGCGCCGCGCCCGGGTGGCGCTGGAGGTGGCCCGCTACGAGACCGACAAGGCTCGCGCCGGCCACCTGCCCACGGTGGACCTGGTGGGCACGCTCAGCCGCACCGACAACAGCGCCGGCTCGCTGGGCCTGGGCCAGGTGCAGGGCAAGGTGGATGCGGCCAGCATCGCCGTGCAGGCCAACGTGCCGATCTTTGCCGGCTTTGCCGTGCAGAACCGCGTGCGCGAGACACTGGCCCTGGCCGAGCGCGCCGAGCGCAATCTGGACGCCGCCCGCCGCAGCACCGAGCTGGCCACGCGCCAGGCCTTCCTGGGCGTGCAGTCCGGCCTGGCCGCAGCCCAGGCCTACGAGGCGGCCGAGGCCTCCACCCGGCTGCAAGTCGAGGCCACGCAGCTGGGCTACCGCGTCGGCGTGCGCGTCAACCTGGACGTGCTCAACGCCCAGACCCAGCTCTACAGCACCCAGCGCGACCTCTCCCGCGCCCGCTACGACGTGCTGGTCAACAGCCTGCGCCTGCGCCAGACCGTGGGCACGCTGCGGCCCGAGGACCTGGCGGCCGTCAACCAGCTGCTAGCCAAGTGAGAAGGCGCAGCACGGCGGGCTGAAGCCGCCGTCTGCCGCCCCCTACCGCCCCCTACCGCCCCCTACCGCCCCCTACCGCCCCCTGCCGCCCGCTTCAGCCTCGTTTCAGACGGGCGGCGCGCCCGGGGCCGCCTGCCCGGCGATCGCCAGGATGCGCTCGGCCATGCACTGCGCTGCGCCGCGGTGGGCCTGGCTGAAGGACAGGCCGGCTTGGGCCATCGCCCGGCGCTGGTCGGCATCGGCCAGGAGGGCCAGCACGCGCTCCACGCCGGCAGCCGCATCGGCCACGCGCACCGCGGCACCTGCGGCCAGCGACTGCTGGGCCGCCTCGGCGAAGTTGAAGGTGCTGGGCCCGAGCACCAGCGGGCAGCCGCAGGCCGCCGCCTCGATCAGGTTCTGCCCGCCCAGCGGCGCGTAGCTTCCGCCCAGCAGGGCCACGTCGGCCGCGGCGTAGTAGGCCGGCATCTCGCCCACCGAGTCGCCGATCCAGATGTCGGCCGCGGCGGCATCGGGCGGGGGGGCGTCGTCGGCCCAGGCGCTGCGCCGGCTCAGCCGCACGCCGCGCTCGGCCGCCAGCGCGGCCACCTCGTCGAAGCGCTGCGGATGCCGCGGCACGATCCACAGCAGCGGGCGCTGCGCGGGCTCGCCGCGCGCGGCCAGGCGGGCGGACCAGGCGTCGATGAAGAGCGCCTCCTCGCCCTCGCGCGAGCTGGCCAGCAGCACGACGGGCCGGCCGGCCGCGGCACGCCAGCGACGGCCGCGCGCCAGCAGGCCGGCATCGGGCGTCATGTCGAACTTGAGGTTGCCGCAGACCTCCACCCGGGGCACGCCGGCCAGCCGCAGGCGCTGGGCGTCGGCGTCGGACTGCGCCAGCGCCAGCGCCATGCTGCGGGCCGCAGGCTGCATCAGCGCGGCCAGCCGCTGGCCCTGGCGCAGGCTCTTGTCGCTCAGCCGGGCATTGGCCAGCACCATCGGCAGGCCGGCCTGCTGGGCCGCATGCTGCAGGTTGGGCCAGACCTCGGTCTCCATCAGCACGCCGATGCGCGGCTGCCAGCGGCGCAGGAAGCGGCGCACGCCGCCCGGGGTGTCGTAGGGCAGCCAGGCCTGCGCGTCACCCGGGCGCAGCAGGGCGCGGCCGGCCTCGCGGCCGGTGGCCGTGCCGTGGGTGATCAGCAGGCGAATGCCCGGCTGCTGGCGGCGCAGCTCGGCCACCAGCGGCGCGGCGGCACGCGTCTCGCCCAGCGAGACGGCATGGATCCACACCGCGCCCGGCTGCGGCTGCACGCCGCGCGAGAGGAAGCCGAAGCGCTCGGCCCAGTGCGCGCGGTAGAGCGGCTCATCGCGGCCGCGCGTCCACAGCTTGAGCAGGTAGGCCGGCGCGCCCAGGCGCAGCAGGCCGCTGTAGGCGGCGCGGGCCAGGGCTTCGGTGGTGGGGTGGCCAGCGGCGCGGCTTGGAGTGGAAGAAGGTGAAGGCGGCTCGGCCATGCCCGCGAGCGTAGCCGAGCACTGCCCGGGCCGGGCGGCGGATGCACCGGGCGGCAGTGCCCCGATCAACCCTGGATCAGGGCACGACCGCATCGATCAATGCGTCAATGCGCCGCAGCCGCCACCTGCGCGTCCGGCTTGACCTGGCGGATGGCCGCCATGAACTGCGCCTGGATGCGCTCCAGCGCGGCCTGGGTGTGGCCCTCGAAGCGCAGCACCAGCACCGGCGTGGTGTTGGACGCGCGCACCAGGCCGAAGCCGTCCTTGAACTCCGCGCGCAGGCCGTCGATGGTGATCACCTCTTCGGCGCCGTCGAAGCGTGCCACCTCACGCAGCTTGGCCACCACCTCGTGGTGCTCGCCCTCGGCGCAGGGCACGTTGAGCTCGGGCGTGCTGAAGCTCGTGGGCAGGGCGTCGAGCACGGCGCTGGGGTCCGCCTCGCGCGAGAGGATCTCCAGCAGCCGCGCAGCCGTGTAGGTGGCGTCGTCGAAGCCGTACCAGCGCTCGGCAAAGAAGATGTGGCCGCTCATCTCGCCGGCGATGGGCGCGCCGGTCTCCTTGAGCTTGGCCTTGACCAGCGAGTGGCCCGTCTTCCACATCAGCGGCTGGCCGCCGGCCTCGCGGATGGCCGACACCAGGCGCTGGCTGCACTTCACATCGAAGATGATCTGCGCACCGGCATGCCGCGTGAGGATGTCGCGGGCAAAGAGCATCAGCTGCCGGTCGGGATAAATGATGTTGCCGCCGCGCGTGACCACGCCCAGGCGGTCGCCGTCGCCATCGAACGCCAGGCCGAGCTCGGCGCCGGTCTGCTGCACGGTGCGCACCAGATCCTGCAGGTTCTCGGGCTTGGACGGGTCGGGATGGTGGTTGGGGAAGTCGCCGTCCACCTCGGAGTAGAGCTCCGTCACCTCGCAGCCGAGTGCGCGCAGGATGCCGGGCGCCGAGGCGCCAGGGATGCCATTGCCGCTGTCCACCACGATCTTCATCGGCCGCGCGAGCTTGCAGTCGCCGACGATGCGCTGGGTGTACTCCGGCAGGATGTCGATCTGCGTGAGGCCGCCCTGGCCGCTCGCATAGTCCTCGGCCTCGATGCGCTTGCGCAGGGCCTGGATCTCGTCGCCGTAGATGGCGCGGCCGGCCAGCACCATCTTGAAGCCGTTGTAGTCCTTGGGGTTGTGGCTGCCGGTGACCTGGATGCCGCTGTGGCAGCCCTGCTCGCCGCGCGTGGCGGCCACGTAATAGAGCATGGGCGTCGTCACGGCGCCCAGGTCGATCACGTCGATGCCGGTGGAGCGCAGGCCGCGGATCAGTGCGGCCACGAGGCCCGGGCCTGAGAGCCGCCCGTCGCGGCCGATGGCCACCGCGCGCTCGCCGGCCTGGCGGGCCTCGGTGCCGAAGGCCCGGCCCAGGTGCTCGGCCACCGTCTCGTCCAGGGTCTGGCCGACGACGCCACGGATGTCGTAGGCCTTGAAGATGGAAGCGGTGACTTGCATGGACCTTCCTTTGCGCTGCGGTTCGTTGAAGTGAAAAAGTGCCGGGGATTCTAGGGACGGCCCACCTGGGCCCGCGTGTACGCCGCGTGACGCGACCCCGCATCCCGACGCAGCGGCCCGGGCTGCAAGCGCCGTGCCGCAAGGCAGCCTGGCTGCGTCGCGGCAGACGGGCACATCTTGCCGACGGGGTTGCCGGCCGCCCGCGCTGCCCGGGCGGGGCCGCCTGCCGCACACTGGCGGCCCGCCGCACCGGGCATGGCCCTGCATGCCTGCCTTCCCGCCTTCGACCAGCCACGCCGTGACCGCCCGCCCTGCTGCCGCCCCCGCCGCCCGCCGCCTGGGCCCGCCCGGCTGCATCGCACAGGCCGTGGTCGGCTCGCCGCTGGGCGACATCCGGCTGGCCTGCACCGCGCATGGGCTGGCCGGGCTGTGGTTCATCGGCCAGCGGGACGACCCCGGGCCGGCCGTCGCCCCGCTGGCGGCCCACCGCTGGCTGCAGCAGGCGGCCGACGAGCTGTGCGGCTATTGGCGGCGCACCCCGGCCGACCCGCTGCCGGCTGGACGCTTCCAGGTGCCGCTGGACCTGCATGGCACGCCCTTCCAGCAGGCCGTGTGGCGGGCCCTGCAGGCCGTGCCCGAAGGCCGCACCGACAGCTACGCCAGGCTGGCCGCCCGTGCCGGCCATGCGGGCGCGCTGCGCGCGGTGGGCGCGGCCGTGGGCCGCAATCCGGTGTCGATCATCGTGCCCTGCCACCGCATCGTCGCCAGCGATGGCCGGCTGACCGGCTTCGGCGGCGGGCTGCCCCGCAAGCTGGCGCTGCTGCGGCTGGAGGGCGTGCTGCCCGGGCCGATGGGCGAAGGCCGCAGCGGTGACGCCCAGCCGCCCATCGGGTTGATCGACTGGAGCCAGCCGGAGCTGCCGGCAGCCGCGCTGGCCCGCCTGCGCGTGCCCCGGCCAGCCGGGCGCCCCGGCCGGGGGCCGGCGCCGGACGCATCGGCGGCATCCCGCCCACACGCGATGTCCGCCCTGCCGCCGGCCGGCGGTGACACCGCGCATGCGAGCAGGGCCCAGGCCACAGCCCAGGCCGAACTGCCCTGGGGCGATGCGGACACCGCATGAAGCCGCGCGACCTTGCCGAATTGCTGCTCCTGGCCGCGATCTGGGGCGCATCCTTCCTGTTCATGCGGCTGGCCGTGCCGGCCTTCGGGCCGATCGCGCTGGCCGACGTGCGCGTCACCGGCGCGGCGCTGCTCCTGCTGCCGCTGGCGCTGGCCGGGGGCCACGCGCGTGCGATGCGCGGCCATGCCGGGCCGCTGCTGGTCGCCGGGGTGTTCAGCTCGGCCCTGCCCTTCATCGCCTTCAGCCAGGCCGCGCTGCACCTGGGTGCGGGCCTGATGTCGGTGCTCAATGCCACCACGCCGCTCTTTGCCGCGCTGATCGCCTGGCGCTTCCTGGGCGAGCGGCTGGACGGCTGGCGCATTGCCGGGCTGCTGATCGGCCTGGCCGGCGTGGCGCTGCTGGTGGCCGACCGGCTGCGGCTGGACGGCTCGGCACCGGCGCTGGCCGCCTGCCTGGGTGCCACCGCCTGCTATGCCGGCGTGTCGGCCTATGCGCAGCAGCGGCTGGCCGACGTGCCGCCACTGGGCATCGCCGCCGGCACGCAGCTCGGTGCCGCAGCCGCGCTGCTCGCCCCGGCCGCCGTCGCCTGGCCGGCGCAGCTGCCCGGCGCGCTGCCTTGGGCGGCGGCGCTGGGCCTGGCCGCGCTGTGCTCGGCGCTGGCCTATGTGCTGTACTTCCGGCTGCTGCAGCGCGTGGGTTCCAGCCGCGCCACGGCCGTCACCTTTCTGATCCCGGCCTTCGGCATCCTGTGGGGCGCGGTCTTCCTGGGCGAGCGGTTGACGCCGACCATGCTGGCAGCCGGCGCCGTGATCGTGGTGGGCACCATGCTGGCGACCGGCTACTGGCGACCAGCCGGCGGGCCGCCGCCGCAGACCACAGCCTGATTCAGCCGCCTTCGATCCCCAGTCCCGCATGCCTTCCGCCCGCCACCGCAAGACCCGCCTGACCCACGCCCGCGGCGCCGCCAAGGCGGCCGAGACGCTCGCCGTGCCGCTGCCGGCACCACGCAACCCGCTGGTCGCACCGGCCGCGCGGCGCAAGGCCGGCGCGCACGGCAGCAGCAAGGCGCGCCGGCGGCAGGAGGCCGCCCGCGAAGTGCGCCAGGCGCTGCGCGAGCTCGGGCGCAAGCGCTGAACGCGGCTGAACGCGCCTGCGGGGCGATCAGGGCGCGGACGCCGCCCGCGCCGCGCGCGGCAGCCTGGGGCTGTGGCGCATCACGGCCTCCAGGAGCTCGACATCCGGATCGGCCTTGCGCGTGGCCAGCCGCTCGGACGCAGCCGGCGGCCGGGCAGCCGGGGCCGTGGATCGATTGCCGGCGTCCTTGCTGACGGCCTTGGTGCCCTTGGAGGCCTTGGTGGAGGCTGGGCCGACAGCGGGCTTGCTGCCGGCCTTGGCCGAGGCCTGGCCCGCGGCCTTGCCGGAGCGCGCCGCCGGCGCAGACGAGGCCATATGGGGCGCCCGGTCCTGAGTGGTGGCTGCCGCAGCCGCCACGGTCGCCGCCTGAGGCGCGCCGTCGAGCAGCGCAAATGGAGCGGTTGGCGAGGGAGCAGTAAACGAAGGATCCGTCGGCGCGGTGGATGCCAAGGGCAGAGTCTGCCCGGCCGCCTCGTTCGGCCCGGCCTGCCCCTGGGCCTGCGCCGTCTGCTGCGTGACAGCCGCCTCATGAGCACTCGCCACCACGCCCGAGGCGACGGCGGGGGCCTGCGCCACGGCGGCGGAAGCGCCAGCCGCAGCCGGGTCCGCCACCCGGGCGCTGCCTGCCGCCGCGGCAGAGCTCGCCCCGACCGGCGGCCGCACCGCCAGCCGGGTGGGCGCCGGGCGCGCAGCGGCCTGCCACAGGCCCCACAGCATGGCGCCGGCAGCCATCACCGCCACGCTGCCGAAGACCCAGCCCGGCCAGCTTGCGCGGCGGCCGGGGCGGGGCTTGCGCCCCCCGCGAGCGGGTCGTCCCCGCGTCTGCACCGTCGATAGAATCCGCGCCGCCTCGGGCGCCCCGGCGCCGGCCGGCTCGTCGTCGGCCAGCAGGCTGGGCCGGAAGCCGTGATCCGGCTCTTCCGTCTTGGACGTGGTGCTCAAGGACTCCCCCCTCGGGATGATTCTTGTGATCTCGTGGCGCGGCGCGGATGGCGGCCGTCGCAGCGGGCGGCGATTGTAGGCAGCCACCTCACGCCCCCCGGGGCGCACTTACACACGAATGAAGGGGAGCTGCGCCCATGCTGGCGCTGATGGTCACGCTCTATGGCACGGCCGCCGCGCTGGCGCTGGCGCTGCTGGTCTTCCCGGCCTGGCGGGCGCGACTGCAGACCGGGCTGCGTAAGGGCGCACGCCGCATCGCCAGGGCGCCGGCCGACTGGGCGCAGGCCGCGCAGCGCGGCGCGTCCACCGCCGCCGGTGGCCTGGGCCGCGGCGCCCGCATCATGGCCGCCGCGCACGCCGTGCTGGCCCGCCACCGCCGCCATCTGGCACTGACCGCATTGCTGCTGGTGCTGCCGGCCGCAACGCTGTGGACGCTGCGCGGCCACCTCACGCTGGACGGCTACGACGACGCGCAATCGAGCGCCGCCGACGAGCACGTCGCCCGCCTCCTGCACGGCGAGCAGCTCGTGCCTCCGCCGCCGCTGCCGCCTGAGGTCTTCGTCACCGCCGAGGTCCAGGCCCTGCGCCCCGAGCTGGCCACGGCCGACCGCAAGTGGGCGCTGATGGACCCGGACTTCGTGCAGCGCCTGCTGCTGGTCTTCAAGATCATGCGCGAGCAGCACGGCTACGAGATGGCGCTGCTGGAGGGCTGGCGCAGCCCCGAGCGACAGGCCATGCTGGCCGGCATGGGCGAGCACGTCACCCGCGCCGGCGCCTGGCAGAGCTGGCACCAGTACGGCCTGGCCGCGGACTGCGCCTTCCTGCGCGGCGGCAGGCTCGTGATCAGCGAGCGCGACCCCTGGGCCATGCGCGGCTACGAGCTTTACGGCCAGGTGGCCGAGTCGGTCGGCCTGACCTGGGGCGGGCGCTGGAAGATGATGGATCTGGGGCATGTGGAGTGGCGCCGCCGTGATGTGCGCCTGGGCCAGCCCGCCGCCGCCGGCATACCGCGCAACCAGAAGTAACACGCGCGGCTGCGGGGCCTGCGCGCGCGGGCCGCGTCGATAGACTCTCGCCCTCGCGCACACCGGCCGGCCGCCATGAGCGGCCGCGACCACAAGAAGACATCGCAGGGAGAAGCCGAATGGCCCGTCCATTCATCGTGCTGGGCGACAAGACCAGCCATGGCGGCACCGTCGTCGGGGCGTCCGCCGTCACCGACACCGGCGGCCGCCGCATCGCCCGCGTGGGCGACAAGGTCACCTGCCCCAAGAAGGGCCACGGCGGCACCACCGTCATCGTCAGCGGCGACCCCACCGTCATCATCGACGGTAAGCCGGCCGCCCGCCACGGCGATGCCTGCGCCTGCGGTGCCACGCTGATCGCCAGCCAGTCCGTCAGCACGACGGCGGGCTGAGCGCAGTCCTCCTCTCGCGATCCACCCGGCCATGAGCAAGGTGCTGAAGGCGCTTGCCTTGCTGCTGCTCGTCACCACGCTCGTCTGGGGCGTGACGATCTGGCAGTGGCAGCGCGCGCCCCGCGAGCTGGGCAACCACCAGATCGTCTTCCACCTGGTGCTGCTGCCGGCGGCGCTCAGCGTGCTGGCCTGGGCGCTGTATGCCTTTGCCGGGGCGCTGATGCGGCATGCGCGCCGCACCAATCCGGCCCCGGCCGCGCCGGTGGACGCGGGCAGCCAGGCCGCTCACGACCCGGCTGCCGCCACCGCCGAGGCCGAGCGCCGCTGGACCCACGCCCTGTGGGCCGCCGCTGCGGTGGCCGGCCCGGCGGGCAGCCTGGACGAGCTGTCCGCCGGGCTGCAGGCCGGCGAGCTGCGGCCCGATGTGGATGCCGAGCTGATCGACAGCCGCGGCCTGCCGGTCTTCGCCGCCCGCCGCCCGGGTCTGGATGCCGACGAGGTGCAGGCCGAGCTCGATGGCCTGAGCCGCGCGCTGGCAGCCGACGGGGCGGGCGGCGAGGCGCGCGACCCGGCCGGCATGGCCCCCGCAGAGCCGGGCGAGCGCTGCGTGCGCGCGCTGGCGCTGCTGGAGCAGCCGCTGCACGAGGCCCTGGTCGCCTTCGCCGTGCTGGCCGAGCCGCTGCAGCCCCAGCGCCGGCGCGGCGAGCTGTCGGCCGCGGCCCAGGCGGCGCCGCGCTTCGTGGTCGCCAGCGAGACGGGCGAGGCCCGGCCCGCGTTCGCGTTGGCACGCGATGCCGCAGCTCGGCGCAGCGCAGCGGCCACCGGCCATCCCGCGCATGCCGTCGACGCAACCGGCACAGGCAGCCCCGCCCACGCCCATGCCCCCACCTTCGCCGCCACGCCCACGGCCGCGATCTGCCTGCTCGCCCCGGCCGACTGGACTTCTGCCGAGCGGCAGCTCGCGCGGCTGTGGCTGGCCCGCCGGCTGGCCACGGCGCTACCTGAGCTGCCGCTGTCGGACGCCGTCCTCGTGCTGCCCTGCGCCCAGGCGGAGCAGGGGCTGCAGCAGCTCGACCAGCGCCTGGTGAACTGGCGGCGCGAGGGCCGCCCGGGCCTGCTGCTGGCGCTGGCGGCCGAGTCGCAGATCGGCGCCGACTGGGTGGACCGGCTGGAGGCGCACGGCCTGCTGTTCAGCGGCGAGCGGCCCGAGGGCCGCGTGCCCGGCGAGGCCGCCGTCGCGCTGCTCCTGTCCACGCCCGACTGGCCGGCGCCCGCCGAAGCGACCCTGCCCGACGGCAGCGAGGCGCCGCTGCGCCTGCATCGCCCCGTCATCGCACGGCGCAGCCAGCCGGCGGGCGGCCAGCGGGTGTCAGCCACTGCGCTCAGGCAGGCCGCCACCCAGGCGCTGGAAGCCGCCGGCCTGGCGCCGCAACGCCCCGCCGATGAGGCCGCCAGCACCGCCGGCGCGGACGACGACGCCCCGCCGCTGCTGCTGGCCTGCACCGATCTCGACACCCGCCCCAGCCGCAGCGGCGAGGCCGCGCAGGCCCTGCTGGCCGCCCTGCCGGGGCTGGACCCGGTGGGCGACGTGTGCGCCCTCGGCCAGGCCCTGGGCGATGTCGGCCTGCCGCGCGCCCTGCTGGCCATCGCGCTGGCCAGCCGCCTGGTGCGCGAGCGTGCCGAGCCGGCCTTCGTCTTCACCGTGCACGACCCGCTGGAGCGCGCCGCCCTGGTGCTTGCACCGGCTGCGCCCGCCGCGCCGTCAAACGCCCCCTCAAACGCCACGAACGACGCCGCCCTGGCGCCCCGTACGGCCGTCACGGCGTGAGCACGCCCGTCTTGCCGCATGCCCGCCATCCGATGCCACCCCCAGGCCGGCCCGATGCCCGCCGACCCGGCTGCCGCCCCCTGCGTCCCGGCCTGATGCCTGGCTGAACCACCGCCCCTGCCCGCCACCCACTTGCCTGCTGTACCGCCCGCACCATGAGCCGCATCCGCGACTTCCTCCTCGACGCCCGCACGCTCACCGTCCTGGGCTTCGCCGCGCTGGCGGCCTTCCTCTTCGTCGGGGCCAGCACGCTGCAGCTGGCCATGATCTGGGTGGGCGTGGCTCTGGGCCTGTGCCTGCTGGCCTGGCTGATCGTCTGGGGCGTCAAGCGCTGGCGCGCGCGCCGTGCGGCCGGGCAGTTCGAGGCGGTGATCGAGCAGCAGGCCGATGCTGCGGTCAAGGGCGCTGCGGCCGACCGCCGCGCCGAGATCGAGGCCCTGCGCACGCGCATGCAGGAGGCCATCAAGACCATCAAGACATCCAAGCTCGGCGAGACGTCCGGCTCGGCCGCGCTCTACGAGCTGCCCTGGTACATGGTCATCGGCAACCCGGCGGCCGGCAAGAGCTCGGCCATCGTCAAGTCGGGCCTGCGCTTTCCGTTTGCCGACAACACCGGCAGCATCATCCAGGGCATAGGCGGCACGCGGCACTGCGACTGGTTCTTCACGACCGAAGGCATCCTGCTGGACACCGCCGGCCGCTACTCGGTGGAAGAAGAAGACCGCGAGGAATGGCGCGGCTTCCTCGGCCTGCTCAAGAAGCACCGGCCCAAGGCGCCGGTCAACGGCATCGTCATCGCCGCCAGCCTCGCCGAGCTGGGCAACAACCGGCCGGAGTTCGCCATCGAGCTGGCCAAGCAGCTGCGCCAGCGCGTGCAGGAGATCACCGAGCAGCTGGAGATCTTCCCGCCGGTGTACGTGGTCTTCACCAAGGCCGACCTGATCGCCGGCTTCGCCGAGTTCTTCATGGACCGCGACCGCGACGAGCGCGACCGGGTCTGGGGCGCGACCCTGCCCTACGACGCCGCCGGCGGCGATGCAGTGGCGCAGTTCGACCGCCACTTCGACGAGCTCTACGAGGGCCTCAAGGAGTCCTCCGTGGTCAGCCTGTCCATGCGCCGCGGCGAGGCCGTGCCGCCGGGCGTGCTGACCTTTCCGCTGGAGTTCGCCACGCTCAAGCCCGCGCTGCGCACCTTCATCACCACGCTGTTCGAGGACAACCCCTACCAGTTCCGCCCGGTCTTCCGCGGCTTCTACTTCACCAGCGCGGTTCAGGAGGGCGTGTCCACCAACCGCTCCAGCGAGCGCGTGGCCCATCGCTTCGGCCTGGCCGAGCCCAGCGAGCCGGCGAGTGCCGCGGTCTACAGCCAGACCGGCTTCTTCCTCAACCACCTGTTCTCCCGCGTGATCTTCGCGGACAAGAACCTGGTGCGGCAGTACACCAGCCGGGCCAAGACCCGGCTGCGCTATGCCACCTTCTTCGGCAGCGTGGCCCTGCTGGGCCTGCTGCTGGCCGGCTGGACCTGGTCCACGCTGGGCAATCGCCAGCTGGTGGCCAATGTGCAGGCCGACTTCGACAAGGTGGTGCGGCTGCAGCAGGGCCGGCCGGAGCTCGCGTCGCGCCTGGAGGCGCTGGAGATCCTGCAGGACCGGCTGCAGCAGCTGCAGCGCTGGCGCGACGACCGCCCGCTGGCCCTGTCCCTGGGCCTCTACCAGGGCGATGCGCTGGAGGCCAAGGTGCGCACGGAGTACTTCGCCGGCCTGCGCGAGGTGATGCTGCAGCCCGCCGCGCGCTCCATCGAGGCCTATCTGCGCGAGGTCAACGCCCATGCCGGCGAGCTCAAGCCTCAGGGGTCGGAGATCCGCACCGCCGCCGCCACGCCGGCCGATGCAGCGGGCGTGATGCCGGCTGCCCTCTCACCGGCTGCCGCTGGATCGGCCGGGGCCGCGTCCCTGCCCGCGCTGCCCCAGGCGATGGCGGCCGGCGCCACCGCGCAGGCGGGCGGCCCATCGGCGGGCGCGCCCGCCACCCCCTACGTCGCCGCATCGGCCACCAACGTCACGGACGCCTACAACGCGCTCAAGACCTACCTGATGCTGGCCGACCGCCAGCGCCTGGAGGCCGGCCACCTGAGCGACCAGCTCACCCGCTTCTGGCGCGAGTGGCTGGAGGCCAACCGCGGCAGCATGCCGCGCGAGGAGATGATCCGCCGCGCCGAGGCCATCCTGTCGTTCGCCGTCACGCAGCTGGCACAGCCCGACTTCCCGCAGGTGGAGAGCAACCTCGCCGTGCTGGACCAGACGCGTGAGAACCTGCGCCGCGTGGTGCGCGGCATGCCGGCGCGCGAGCGGGTCTATGCCGAGATCAAGGCCCGCGCGGCCACGCGCTTCGCACCGGTCACCGTGGCCAACATCGTCGGCGACGACAAGACCCTGGTGGCCGGCAGCCATGCCATCTCCGGCGCCTTCACCCGCCGCGCCTGGCAGGAGTACGTGCAGGGCGCCATCAAGGACGCGGCCTACAAGGACCTGCAGGCCGACGACTGGGTGCTCAAGACCTCGCTGCGCGACGACCTGACGCTCGAAGGCAGCCCCGAGCAGGTGCAGAAGACGCTCACGCAGATGTACAAGACCGAGTACGTCGCCGAGTGGCAGAAGTTCATGCAGGGCGTCAGCGTGGCCGAGTTCGCGTCCTTCGACGACGCGGTGCAGCGCATGAACCGCCTGGGCGACCCGGCCGCCTCGCCCATCGGCAAGCTGATGCAGACGCTCTACGACGAGACCTCCTGGGACAACCCGTCGCTCGTCAACGCCCAGCTGGCCAAGGCGCAGCAGGGCTTCTTCGCCTGGATCAAGCAGACGCTGATGCGCGGCACGCCCTCGCAGGCCAACGTCAACATCAACGTCACCGGCGACGGCAAGGGCATCCCGATGGGCCCGATCGGCCGCGAGTTCGAGGCGCTGGGCCGGCTGATGATCAACCGCGACAACGCACCCACGCTGATGCGCAGCTACCTGGAGATGCTCTCCAAGGTGCGCACCCGCTACAACCAGATCAAGACCCAGGGCGACGCCGGCCCCGCCGCGCACAAGCTGATGCAGCAGACGCTGGAGGGCAACGGCTCGGAGCTGGCCGACGCGCTGCGGCTGGTCGATGAGCAGATGCTGGTGGGCATGAGCGACCGCGCCCGCGCCACCCTGCGGCCGCTGCTGGTGCGTCCGCTGATGCAGGCCTGGGCAGTGACCATCGCGCCGGCCGAGGCCGAGATCAACCGCGTGTGGACCGCGCAGGTGCTGGAGCCCTTCCAGCGCACGCTGGCCGACAAGTACCCGTTCAATGCCGGCGCCAAGATCGAAGCCGCACCGGCGGAGATCGCGGCGGTATTCGGCAGCGACGGCGCCATCGCCCGCTTCACCGACAAGACGCTGGGCCCGCTGGTCGTGCGCCGCGGCGACGTGCTCACCGCCCGCACCTGGGCCGACCGCGGCGTGCGCCTGTCGCCGGCCTTCACCGCGGGCTTCCCTGCCTGGGTGGCGCCGGTGGGCGGGGCCGCAGCGGCCGGCGGTGCGGCAGCCAGTGAGCAGCCGCAGACGGTCTTCCAGATCCTGCCGCTGCCCGCGCCCGGCCTGACCGAGTACAGCGTGGAGATCGACGGCCAGCTCCTGCGCTTTCGCAACACGCAGGCCGCCTGGACCAACTTCACCTGGCCCAGCAGCGCCGGCCAGCCAGGCGTGCGCATCCGCGGCGTGACCTTCGACGGCCGCAGCGTGGACTTCTTCATCGAGCCCGGCCGCTTCGGCCTGGAGAAGATGATCGGCGCGGCCCAGCGGCGCAAGGTGGACGCCACCACGCACGAGCTGCGCTGGTCAGCCGACGGGCTGAGCGTGGCGGTGCAGCTGCGCATCATCAGCCAGGCGGGCAGCGCCGATGCCGGCGCCTCTGGTGCAGCCGGCTCGCCCGGCGGCGGCAACGGCCTGCGCGGCACCAGCCTGCCCACCCTGGTGGTCGGCGGGCCGGATGCGGCCGCGCCCGGGCCGGGTGCCGTTTCGGATGCGACGTCGGCTGCAGATGATGCGGCGGCCCATGGTGCGGCCCATGGTGCGGCCCAAGGGGCGGCCCACGGTGCGGCTCATCATGCGGCTCATACGGCAGCGTCCGCCGCCGCCCGGCGCGAACGCCACGCGGAGGCCGTATGAACGCGCGCGACACCGCCCTGGCGCCGCTGATCTACTTCGGCAAGCTGCCCTGCCGCGGCGACTTCGTGCGCGGCAGCCAACAGCCGGCGCTGATCCACACGCTGGACCACTGGCTCACCCAGGCCATGGAGCAACTGGCCACCGACCCGGCGTGGAAGGGCGTCTTCGATGCCGCGCAGCCCACCGCGTTTGCCTTCCTGGGCACGCGCAGCACGGCGGGGCTGGCCGGGCACCTGCTGCCCAGCCAGGATGCGTCCGGCCGGCGCTTCCCCTTCCTGGCCGCCACCTCGTTCGAGGTGGCCGAGCCGCTGCGCCTGCTGGCGCGCGCGCCGCTGGCGCTGCACGCCGCCTGGGCCACCCTGGAGCGGCTGACCACCGGCGCCCGCGCTGCCACCGACTACGCGGCCATGCAGGAGGCCATGGCGCGCACCGAGCCGCCCCCGCCAGCCGCCGGTGCCGCACCGCAGGCGGCCTATGCCGAGTTCCTCGACCTGCAGACCCTGGCCAGCGCCGAGGCACTGCTGGCCCCGCCGGCTGCGCGCTGCTCGCTGCGCCAGACGCTGCTGGCCCTGGGGCTGCTGCTGCAGCCGGTGCTGGCCCAGGGCCAGGTGCGGCTGGACAAGGCCTTGGTGCTGCCGCTGGGCCACGACCCGGCGGTGCGCCTGCATCTGGCCACCTTGTGGCTCGACCTGGTCACGCCGTTCTTCAAGCGCGGCGATTTCGAGGTGGCGCTCTTCGCCACCCGCTGGGCGCAGCGGCCCATGCTGGTCGTCGGCTTCAACGGGGCGTCGCCGGCCACGCTGCACACCGTGCTCACCGGCCGGCCCACTGCGTCGGACAGCATCGTCGCCACCGACGCGCAGTGGGTGGAGGCCTATGCCGAGCAGGACTGGGGCGTGCGCAAGCTGTCCACCTACCTGCGCGAGCCGCAGCTGTCGCTGCGCCAGGCGGTGGCCACGTTCCGAGAAGTCTTCCTGGGAGAGTGATGTGAAGCCTCGCCTTCGCCGCCTGCAGCCGGCCCACATGGGTGCGGGCATGAGCGCGTACCGAGCCGCCCGCCCGGCCCCGCATGCCGCCGATCACGCCCGTGACGCCACCGGGCGCATCGCCAACGGGTGCATCGCCACGCGCCTGGCCGCCGCCCCGCCTGGGGCCCTCGGCCGTCTGGCCCTTCGCCCGGCGGCCCTGACCAGCCTGCTGGCCCTGGGCGCGGTGCTGGCGCCCGCCTCTGCCCAGCAGATCGCACCGGCCGCCGCGCCGCCCGCCGCCATCGCCCCGCCTGCGGCGCCGCCCGGCGGCACCGGGCCGGTGGTGGCCAGCGGCACCGTGCCGGATGAAGCCACCAAGGCGGCGGTGCTCGGCCGGCTGCGCGCCGTCTTCGGCGCCGACCGCGTGCAGGACCAGCTCAGCGTGGGGCCGGTCGTGGCACCGCCCGGCTGGGCTGGCCATGTGCAGCGCGTCATCGACCCGTCGCTGCGCCAGGTCGGCCGCGGCCAGATGCAGATCGACGGCAACCGCATCAGCCTACAGGGCGAGGTGGGCAGCGACGCGGTGCGCCGGCAGATCGCCGCCGACACCCAGGCCCGGCTGAACCCGACCTACACCGTGGACAACGCGCTGCGCGTGGCCACCAGCGACCAGGCCCTGCTCGACCAGACGCTGGCCAACCGCATCATCGAGTTCGCCCCGTCCAGCGCCCAGCTGCTGCCCGCGGGCCAGGCCATCCTGGACGAGATGGCCGCCACACTGCTGAAGCTGCCCGGCCGCCGCATTGAGGTCATCGGCCACACCGATTCCTCCGGCTCGCGCGAGTCCAACATCGCCCTGTCCCTGGCCCGCGCCGACGCGGTCAAGGCCTACCTGGCCGCCAAGGGCGTGCCGGCCGGTGGCATCACGGTGTCCGGTGTCGGGCCCGACCGCCCGGTGGCGTCCAACAGCACGGACACCGGCCGCGCCCGCAACCGGCGCATCGAGTTCCGCATCGGGCAGTGAGCGGCCCGGCAGCGGCCGGCTTGGGGATGCGGGGCCGGCCGGCTCGGTCCACCGCCGGCGGCGCTCAGGGGCGACAGGGGCGACAGGGGCGATGGCGCCCCGACGCGGCGGCGTGATCTGCCTGCGGCGCACCGGCCGCACAGGGCTCAGCCACCTTGCCGCGGCAGGCCCAGCAGCTCTTCCACATGGGCCAGGGCGCCCGGGTCCTTGAGGACGACGCGCAGCCATTCGTGCAGCGGCATG
The DNA here is from genome assembly GCA_016219375.1 of Burkholderiales bacterium. Classification (GTDB taxonomy): domain Bacteria; phylum Pseudomonadota; class Gammaproteobacteria; order Burkholderiales; family Burkholderiaceae_C; genus Aquabacterium. The sequence goes on along the minus strand of JACRNC010000003.1, from coordinate 153,473 downwards.
TTGCCCCACTGAACCGCCTTGTCGGCCAGGTAGGCCACGGGGCTGTGCGGCTCGGTGCGGCGGAAGTAGTCGGCGACTTCGCGCAACTGCTGCAGGGCCTGGGCACGGGAGGCGATGGGGCCGCGCGCGATCGGGCTGGCGGGCTGCACAGCCGTCGATGCAGCACCGCCCTCGTCGGCCGGCGACGAGCCTGCGTCGTCGGTTGTCGCCGGGCCGGCCAGCACGCCGGCGTCGCGCAGCAGACGTTGCCATTCGACGGCGGCCTGCTCCAGCGCCTCGCGCGCCTGCACGAAGCCCGGGCCCTCGGCACCCAGGTGGCCATCGACCACCTGCTGCAGCTCGGCCAGCGCGGCCCGGGCGCGCTCCAGGTCGGCCACGGCGGCTTGCCACTGCGCGGGCGACACGTTGCGCAGCCGGGCGTCCAGCGCCGGCAGGGTCAGCGGGGCGTCGCCATCCGCAGCAGGCGGCTCGGCTTCACCCCTATCGATACGGGCCTGCAGCGCACGCGCGGCGCGCCAGGCCTGCAGGCTCAGCTGCGTGCCGGCGATGACCGGCACAGCGGTGCTCCACTCCACCAGCCGCTGCAGCAGGCCGCTCAAGTTGCCCACGCGCTGGTCGGCGTCGCCGTCTTCGATGCGCGGGTGCACATCGGCCCAGTAGCGCGCGCACAGGCCGTGGGTCAGTTGCAGGCCATCGGCCAGGCCGGCCGCGCCGTGCAGCCAGGCCCAGGCTTCGGTCAGCCACATGGCCAGGCGCAGGTCCTTGCTGCGCTTGCGCAGCAGGCGCTCGCAGGCCTGGGCGACGCCGGGCCAGTCGGCCACCTTGAGCGCCGCCACCCACTCGCCCTGGCTCAGGCTGGGGTCGTCGGCGCGCCGCAGCTCGGCGATCTGGTCGAACTCCAGCGAGAAGGACAGGTCCTCCCCCGCCGGGTCGTGCTCGGACACGGGCGCCAGCAGCGCGGTCCATTCGGTCATGCAGTCCTCCCTCTTGTCTTGGTCAGCGGCCCGGCAACGCCGGCCGGCCGCGGTGGCACCCGACGGGCGCACGGCAAAGCTTGTGACTATAGGAGGACGAGCACTCGGCTCACAGGCCGGGAATGGGCGGCAGGGCCTGGCGCGCCGCCCGCTGCGGGGTCAGGCCAGGAACAGCCCCTTGGCCCGCGCCTGCTCCCAACGCGCCTTGGCCTCGGCGCGGATGAGCAGGGCGATGGCCCCGGCAAAGGCCTCGTCATACCAGGCGTTGGCGCCGCTGACGCCGACGACGATGCCGTCCAGGCACACGCTGCCCCACAGCAGCGTGGCACCGGCGTTCAGGCGGTGGGGCTGGAGCGTCTGCACCACATGGCTGTCCAGGCCGCTGCGCCAGGACACCTCGGCCTTGGCGCGGGCGAAGCCGGCGTAGTCCGCATCCCACTTGCTGCGGTCACCGACGCTGTACTCGTACAGGATGGCTTCCTCGAACGCACAGCTGCCCGGCGCGCGGGCCGGGTCCATGACGACGATGTGCAGGAAGCCGCTCTCGCCCACCGCCTTGACCTGTCGCGACTGGTCCAGCATCGGCAAGGCCAGGGCCACGGCGGTCTCGGCGGCGTGGCGGTCGATGAGCGGCAAGGTGGTCATGAACGGGCTCTCTCGGGGTGGTGGATGAGCCGCGCAAGGGCAAGGGGGGTGCCTAGGAAACGGCTCGCAGGCAACCGACATTCGATTGCGGGATATGTGGAGCGTTGCCGGGCATCTCTGCCACATATCGCGCTGTCGGTACTGCCGGGAGGCAAAGGCGGGGGCGGCAGCCCGCTGGCGCTTCAACGGCTCGCCCTCGCTGCGCGAGGGTGCCCGCCATGCTCGGCAAGGAGCCGGCGTGGCACAACTCACTGCGCTCACGCTTCGCGTTCGCTGCGTTCGGACATCCGCCACGAGTCAGTTCAACGAAGGCGCTACGCGCCCCGGCTCCTTGCCTGCGCGTGGCGGCGTCGCCGAGGCGCGCCAGCGGGCTGCCGCCCCCGCCTTTGCGCGCGTCCACCGTGTGAGGACTGCATCGGCTCTCTTGGGCCTTTGCTTCGCTCGGCCGCGTTGCGCACGGTGCGCACGGTACGCTGGATCTGGAAGGGTGCCGCGCCGGGATAAGCGGCTCAGCGGCTCGACTGGAGCCCGAGACGGCCGTTCATTTTCCCAAGGCTCGCCCACCACCCGCTGTCTCAAAGCCCCGGGCGGGCCGCCGATGGCGCGCCTCGGCGAAGCCGCCACGCGCAGGCAAGCGGCCGGGGCGCGCAGCGCCTTCGTTGAACTGACTCGCCGCGGATGTGCGAGCGCAGCGCACGCCGCAGGCGGGCGCGTAGCGAGTTCTGAGGCGCCGGCCGCTTGCCGAGCATGGCGGGCACCCTCGCGCAGCGAGGGCGAGCCGTCGAAGCGCCAGCGGCGGCCCGCCCGGGGCTTTGTTTTGCGCCGACCGCTGCAAGCCAAACCGCGCAACCAGACCAAACGTCAAGCGCCTGGCTGTGCCGCCTGAGCTCCACGAACCTCCATCGCAACCGCGTCGCCGCCCACCCCCCGCACCACCCGCTGCGGATACGGGATCTCGATGCCCAGCTCATCCAGCGTGCGCAGGATGGCGAGGTTGACCTCGGAGCGCACGCTGAGCTGGCCGCGCTGCGGGTCGTCGATCCAGTAGTTGATGGTCAGCTCCAGCCCGTCGGCGGCAAAGGCGGTCAGCGCCACCAGCGGCGCGGGCTGGGCGATCACGCGCGGCACGGCGGCGATGGCCGCGGCCAGCAGCGGCTGCAGGGCCGGGATGTCGGTGCCGTAGGCCACCTGCACCACCGAGGTCAGCATGACATGCGGGTCGGCCAGGGAGGCGTTTTCCACCCGCTGCGTGATCAGCATCTCGTTGGGCACGATGGACTCGCGGCCGGAGCCGGAGCGGATCACGGTGTAGCGGGTGTTGATGTCGGTGATGTGGCCCTCGAAGTTGTCCACGCGCACCAGGTCACCGATGCGCAGCGACTGCTCGGCCAGCACGACGAAGCCGCTGACGTAGTTGGCCGCGATCTTCTGCAGGCCGAAGCCCAGGCCCACGCCGATGGCGCCGCCCAGCACCGACAGCGCGGTCAGGTCGATCCCCGCCAGCGACAGCGCCACGATCAGGCCGATCAGCACCATCAGCGCGCGCACCGCGTTGCTGACGATCTTGCGCACCGACAGCTCGCGGCTGCCGCGTGCGCCCTTGATGAGCTGGGCCTCCACCGCGGCCGACAGCCACAGCACCACGACCATCACCGTGACGACTGCCAGCGCGCCCTCGACCACGTTGCGCAGCGACAGCGTGGTGCTGCCCACCTTCATCGTCACGGCCGACATCTCGTCCTGCAGGATGGGCAGCAGGCCGGTCATCCACAGCACCACGCCCAGCCACACCAGCCACGACAGCGTGCGCTCCACGTGGCGCACGCCCTGCGAGCTGGGGAAGCTCACGCGCAGCACGCGCACCGAGAAGCGGATGATGACCAGCGACACCAGCACCGGCACCGCGACGCGGAAGACGGCCACCGGCAGGTAGGCCGCCAGCACCTCGCGCGCACCCAGCGCCAGCAGCAGGGCCAGCAGCGGCCACACCCAGCCGTCGATCAGGCGATGCGTGCGCCACAGGCTGGCCATGCCCGTGGCCGGCGCGTCCACCGCATCCGGCGCGCGGCGCTGCAGCAGCCGCGCCAGGCCCGCGGCCAGCAGCAGGCACAGCAGCAGCACGCCCAGCTCGATCAGCGAATTGCGCGACAGCAGGCGGTCCAGGAAGTCCGAAAGGTCTTGCGGCGTGGGAGTGCGGGGGTTCATGCGGACGGGATGGCGGTGAGCGGCGCGAGCCCTGCAACCTGCGCGGGCAGACGGGGCCCGGACATGGCCGGGGTATCGGGCCACCAAGGGCCAACAAGGGCCTGCGATTGTGGCGGGGACGGCCCGGCTGTCCGGTGCGCCGCCCGCCACGCTCGCCACGCGTGGCGGCATGAACACGGAGCGGAGCCGCAAACGAAAACGGGCCGACCGCAGCCGACCCGTCATGCACCCGCAGCCCCCTTCAGCGCGCAGCCGAGGGCGGCCTGCCCTGCGCCCTCACTTGCCGCTGGCCTCGCACAGCACCTTGAGGTGCGACTCCACGCTGCGCGCCAGTGCGCTGAGATTGTAGCCGCCCTCCAGGCAGGAGACGACGCGGCCGTGGCAGTGCCGCATGGCCACCTCGACGATGCGCCGGGTGATCCATTCGTAGTCGTCCTCGGAGAAGCCCAGGCCGCCCAGCGGATCCTCGCGGTGGGCATCGAAGCCGGCAGAGATGAAGATCATCTGCGGCTTGAAGGCGTTGAGCCGCGGCAGCCACTGGGCCTGGATCATGTCGCGGATCTCCGCCGGCGGCGTGCGCGGCGGCACCGGCAGGTTGAGCATGTTGTCGGCCATCGGCGGCGCGCCGGTGAAGGGATAGGCGCCTTCCTCGAAGAGGCCGACCATCAGCACGCGGTCGTCGCCGGCCAGGATGTCCTCGGTGCCGTTGCCGTGGTGCAGGTCGAAGTCGACCACGGCCACGCGCTTCAAGCCCCGCACGTCCAACGCATGACGGGCGGCCACGGCCACGTTGTTGAAGAAGCAAAAGCCCATCGCCTCGCGCCGCGTGGCATGGTGGCCCGGCGGGCGCACGGCGCAGAAGGCATTGCCGGCCTGGCCGTCGAGCACCGCATCGGTAGCGGCCACCGCGGCACCGGCAGCGCGCAAGGCGGCCTGCCAGCTGCCGGGGCAGACCCAGGTGTCGGGCTCGATGGCGCGGGTCTTGCCGCTGGCCATGATCTGCTGCATGAAGTCGCGCAGGTTGGCCACATAGCCCTGCTCGTGCGCGCGCGCCACGTCGGCCAGATCGACTTCGGGCGACTCATGGCGCCGCAGGTGGGCGGCCAGCGGGCTGTCCTTGATGCGGCGCTCGATGGCGATCAGCCGCTCGGGGCATTCAGGGTGCCCCTCGCCCATGTCGTGCTCCAGGCACTCGGGATGGGTGTAGTAGGCGGTCGGGCCCATAGGCTTGCGGCCAAACGGAAGATGACGGCTCAGGCGGCTCAGGCCAAACATAGACAACGACCACGCGGTGGCTGGCGCCCTGATAAGGTAGCTGTCATGTCGACGCCCCTGCACAGCCAACTCGCCAGCCTGGTCGGCCAGATTAGCACGATCATCGTGGGCAAAAGGGTGCAGATCGAGGACAGCGTCACCTGCCTGCTGACCGGCGGGCACCTGCTGATCGAGGATGTCCCGGGCGTCGGCAAGACGACCCTGGCACATACCCTGGCCGCCTCGCTGGGCCTGCAGTTCTCGCGCGTGCAGTTCACCGCCGACCTGCTGCCGTCCGACCTGACCGGGGTAACGATCTTCGAGCGCGGCCAGGGCAGCGAGGCCGGGCGCTTCGTCTTCCATCCCGGGCCGGTGTTCGCCCAGGTGCTGCTGGCCGACGAGATCAACCGCGCCGGCCCCAAGACGCAGAGCGCGCTGCTGGAGGCGATGGAGGAGCGACAGGTCACCGTGGAGGGCCGCACCCATGCCCTGCCCCAGCCCTTCTTCGTCATCGCCACGCAGAACCCCAGCGACCAGCTGGGCACCTATCCGCTGCCGGAATCGCAACTGGACCGCTTTGCCATGCGCATCACGCTGGGCTATCCGGATGCCAGGAGCGAGCGCGCCCTGCTGGCCGGCCAGGACCGGCGCGAGGCGCTGACGCAGCTCAAGCCGGTGATGACGCCGGCCGATCTGCTGCGCGCGCAGCAGGCGGTGCGCGCCATCCATGTGGCCGAGCCGCTGCTGGACTATCTGCAGGCGCTGATCGCGGCCACGCGCTCGGGCCGCTGGTTCGCCCAGGGGCTGAGCCCGCGTGCGGGGCTGTCGTGGCTGCACACGGCCCGCGCCCGCGCCCTGCTGATGCAGCGCGACCATGTGTCGCCCGACGACCTGCAGGCCGTGGCGGTGCAGGCCATCGCCCACCGGCTGGTGCCGCTGCCGCAGTCGGGCCGGGGGGCTGCCGAGCAGGTGCAGGCGCTGCTGCAGGCGGTGGCGCTGCGCTGAGCAGGCAAGGCCCGCGATGGCCCGGCCGATCACCTCTGCCCCGGCCGCACGCGCGGCCGTCAAGCACACCGCACGCGCGGGCGTCGAGCACACCGCACGCACCGCATCAGCGGACCAGCCGCCCGGCAGCCTGCGCGCCGCCTGGCAGCGCCGGTGGGCCGCGTACTGGGACCGCCGCCACCCCCGCCGCGAGCGCACGCCGCTCACGCATGCCAACGTCTACATCCTGCCCACCCGGGCCGGCTGGGTCTTCGGCCTGACGCTGCTGGTGCTGCTGCTGGCTTCCATCAACTACCAGCTCAACCTGGGCCATCTGCTGACCTTCCTGCTGCTGGGCTGCGCGGGTGTCTCCATGCACATGACGCACCGCAACCTGCGCGGCCTGGCGCTGCACCTGCGCCCGCCGCGGCCGGTGCATGCCGGACAGGCGCTGATGCTGGAGGCGGTGGTGGACAACCCCGACGCCCGCGCGCGCCACGGCGTGGGCCTGCGGCTGCGTCACCGGCTGCACCGCCAGGACGAAGAGACCTGGTGCGACGTCCCGGCCGGCGGCCAGACGGTGGTGCACCTGTCGCTGCTGACCGAGCAACGCGGGCGGCTGCAGGTGCCGACCATCGAGGTGTCCACGCGTTTTCCGTTCGGCCTCTTCCGCGCCTGGGCGGTGTGGCGGCCGGCCGGCGAGGCGCTGGTCTACCCGGCGCTGGAGCACCCGGCCCCGCCGCTGCGCGAGGCCAGCCGCGACGGCGGCGGGCGGGCCGGCGTGGTCGGGGCGGCCGACGACTTCGAGGGCGTGCGCGACTACCGCCGCGGCGATCCGCTGCGCCAGGTGGCGTGGAAGAAGTCCTCGCGCACCTTCGAGACCACCGGCGCGCTGGTCAGCCGTGACCGCGAGGCACGCAGCCGGCGCGAGCTGTGGCTGGACTGGCAGGCCACCGCCGGCCTGGCCACCGAGGCCCGGCTGTCCCGCCTGGCCGCCTGGGCGGTGGCCGCCGACCAGGCCGGCGCCGCCTGGGGGCTGCGGCTGCCCGGGGCCGAGCTGCCGCCGGCCAGCGGCGAGGCGCACCGCGCCCACGCCCTGCAGACGCTGGCCCTGTGGAGCGGCACATGAGCCCCACCCGCCCGCGCCGGGCTGCCGGCGGCTCCGCGCCGGGGCGCCCGGCAGATGGCTCGACCGATCGCCCGGCTGATCGTCCAGCAGATCGCCCGGTAGCCGCCGCAACTGCCCGTCCGGCCTGGCGCGCGCCCTGGCCCGCGCTGCGCGACATCGGCCGCGATGCGCGCGACACGCTCTTCCTGCTGGCGGTGATCGCCTTCACGCTGGCGCCGCACGTCACGCGCCTGCCGCTGTGGTGCAGCGCTTTTGCCGCCGGTGCGCTGCTGTGGCGCGGGCTGCTGGCCTGGCGACAGGCGCCGCTGCCCGGCCGGCTGCTGCTGGCCCTGCTGCTGGGCGCTGCCGTGGGCCTGACGCTGCTGACCCACCGCACGGTGCTGGGCCAGGGCCCGGGCATCACGCTGATCGTGGCGCTCACGGCGCTCAAGACCCTGGAGCTGCGCGCACGGCGAGATGCCTTCGTCGTCTTCTTCCTGGGCTTCTTCCTGATCCTGACGCAGTTCCTCTACTCGCAGTCGCTGCTCACGGCGCTGGGCATGGGGCTGGCGGTGTGGGGGCTGCTGACGGCGCTGGTGCTGGCGCATCTGCCGGTGGGCCGCCCGCCGCTGCGGCTGGCCGCGGGCATCGCCGGGCGGGCGGCGGCCGTGGCGCTGCCGATCATGGTGGTGCTGTTCGTGCTCTTCCCGCGCGTCGGCCCGCTGTGGGGCCGGCCGGACGACGGGCTGGGCACCACCGGGCTGTCGGGCCGCATGCAGCTGGGCGATGTGGCCGAGCTGGCCCTGGACGACAGCATCGCCATGCGGCTGCGCTTCCCCGACGGCCCGCCGCCCCCGCAGGCGATGTACTTCCGCGGCCCCGTGCTCAGCCGCTACGACGGCCGCCAATGGCAGGCCGCCAGCCCCTGGCAGCAGGCCGTGCAGACCCAGCAGGACAGCAACGCCCGAGGCATCGGCCCCGGCCTGCGCTATGAGCTGACGCTGGAGCCCACGCGGCTCAACACCCTGCCCCTGCTGGAGGCCACGCTGCAGGTCAGCCGCATCGACGGCGGCCCCGGCGGCCAGCATGCCGCGCTGCCCAGCGGCCTGGCCGCGCGCAGCCTGTGGTGGCAGATGGACCAGCCGGTGGCCGAGCGCCTGCGCATCCAGGCCCGCGCCTGGACCGACTTCCGCCACGGCCCGACCAGCGACGCAGGCGCCCCCGGCGGCGAGCTGCTGGCCCTGCCCGACGGCGCCCACCCCGGCGTGCGCGCCTGGGCCGAGCAGCTCAAGCGCGAGCTGGGCCTGACCCGCCGCGATGCCGATGCGCTGGCCGCCGCCGTGCTGCGCCACGTGCGCACCCAGCCCTTCGTCTACACCCTGTCGCCCGGCAGCTACGGGGGCGACACGCTCGATGAGTTCTGGCTGCAGCGCCGGGCGGGCTTTTGCGAGCACTACGCCGCCGCCTTCGTCGTCGCCATGCGGGCGATGGGCGTGCCTGCGCGCGTGGTCACCGGCTACCAGGGTGCGGAGCGCAACCCGGTGGACGACACCTGGATCGTGCGCAACCGCGACGCCCACGCCTGGGCCGAGTACTGGCAGCCCGGCATCGGCTGGCAGCGCGCCGACCCCACCGCCGCGGTCGCGCCCGAGCGCGTGGAGCGCAGCCGCAGCCTGCGCCCGGCGCCGGGCTTCGTCGCCGGCGTGCTGGACGCCGTCAACCCGGGCTGGGTGGGGCAGCTGCGCAGCTACTGGGAGGCGGTCAACAATCGCTGGAACCAGTGGGTGCTCAACTACTCGCGCGGCACGCAGTTCAACCTGCTGGAGAAGCTGGGCGTGCGCTCGCCCGACTGGGTGCACCTGGGCTATGCCGTGGCCGGCCTGCTGGCCGCAACCAGCCTCCTGGGCCTGGGCTGGGCATGGTGGAGCCGCACACCGCACGACCCCTGGCTGACCGGGCTGGAGCGCGCCCGCCGCCGCATCGTGCGCGCCGGCGGCCACTGGCCCGCGCACTGGCCGCCGCTGACCGCCGCGGCCGAGCTCCTCCACCGGCACGGCGAGGCCGCCCAACCGCTGGCCCGGGCGCTGCAGGCCCTGGACGCACAGCGCTATGCCGCTGCCGGCGCGCCCACCCGCCCGCGGGCCGAGCTGCGCGCCGTGCAGGCGGCCTCACGAGCGCTGGCCGTCGCACTGCGCCGTGGCAACCGGCCCACGCGGGTGCCCCCGAGCCGCGCCGGCTGATCCCCGCCCGCCACAATCGGCCGACCCGCAGCGCGGCCGGAGTGCCGCTTTGGCTGGCTTGGCTCGGCTGGCTCGGCTGCTTTGGTACTTGCCGGCGCGGCGCTTGGCCCGCGGATCGCCTGGCCTGCAGGCGGCCTCCTTGAACGCCGCGGCTTCCACCCGGCCGCGCCAGCCCTCCCACCGTCTCACCCCCAGCCCCGACGCGACATGAACCTGCCCGACGCCGATTGGCCCCAGCCCGCCGCCGCCCTCACCTGCACTCTTGCCCCTGCCCGTTCTGCGGCCTGTTCCGCAGCCGGTGACCGGCCCGGCACGGGGCGCTCGGCACCGGCCTCGGCACCGGCCTCCACGCAGGCCCGCACACCCGCCCGCCGGCCGCGCGCCGCCTGCCATCTGCCCACCTGGTGCGCCGCCCTGCTGCTTGCGGCCTGTGCCTCCCGGGCGCCGCAGCCCGCGCCCGGTCCCGCCCAGCCACCGGCGCCGGCGCCGGCTGCCAGTGCAGCGGCCCCGGCCGAGCCGGCGTCGGCTGCCGCCGTGCAGGTGCGCCCCATCACCGCGCGCGCGGCCGAGCTGGCCGCGCAGACGCTGCCGCCCATCGAGGTGGCCCTCACCCCGCCCGCGCAGCCCGGATCCGTCCCGTATGACCAGCGCGCGGACGTGCAGGCCTGGGCCGACGCGGTGGCCGCACGCACCGGGCTGCCCATCGAATGGCTGCGCGCCGCGCTGTCGGAGGCGCGCTACACGCCCGGCGCGGCCAAGGCCATCCTGCCCGCGCCTGCCGGCACGCCCAAGAACTGGGCTGCCTACCGAGCCCGCTTCATCGAGCCGCGCCGCATCCGCTCGGGCCTGGCTTTCTGGCAGGCCAACGAGGCCGCGCTGCAGCGCGCCGAGCAGCAATATGGCGTGCCGGCGGAAATCATCGTCGGCATCATCGGCGTGGAGACGCTCTATGGCGAGCACACCGGCCGATTCCGGCTGGTGGATGCGCTCACCACTCTGGCTTTCGACTATCCCCGCGAGGCGCCGCGCGACCGCAGCGCCTTCTTCCGCGCCGAGCTGGAGCAATTCTTCCTGCTCGTGCGCGATATCCATGCCAACCCGGTCGAGATCCAGGGCTCCTATGCCGGCGCCCTGGGCCTGCCGCAGTTCATGCCCAGCTCCTGGCGACGCCATGCAGTGGATTTCGACGCGGACGGCCGCGTCGATTTGTTCACGAATGCGGCCGATGCCATCGGCAGCGTCGCGCATTACCTGGCCGAGTACGGCTGGCAGCGCGGCCTGCCGGTGCGCCATGCGGTGCGGGGTATTGACGCCAGCCCGGCCGAGCTCACCCGCCTGCTGGGCCCGGATATCGTGCCCAGTTTCACCGTGCAGGAGCTGCAGCGCAGCGGCGTCGCGCTCGACGCTCAGGCCGCCTCGGCCTCCGGCCTGCTGGCGCTGGTGAAACTGGAGAATGGCACCGGCGCACCCAGCTACGTGGCCGGCACCGACAATTTCTTCGTCCTCACACGCTACAACCAGTCGGCCATGTATGCGCTGGCCGTCACCGAACTCGGCGAGGAAGTGGCGCGCCAGCGCAATGTCAATTAAATCTGCGCGCAAGGGATTGCCCTTCAAAGCCGCGGCGCATGGCCAGGCCTATAATGCGCGGGCTTGCCTGAGGCTGATGGCAGCTTCATGACAATACCGGTCGGCATGCGCACCGGGGTTGTCAGGCACCAGGCATCAGGCCCCACGCCGGCCGGCCCGCGCCGGGTTTAGGCAGCCGGGCTCACGCCATATCCGGCCACACGCCCGCAAATCCGCGGGCGTCGGCCCCGGCATACGGCACGCGGCAGACGTTTTATCTTCACCATCGCACCGAGGAACGCCCATGACCAACTACCAGGAATTGCTCGCCCAGAAGGCCGCTCTGGAAAAACAACAGGCCGAGCTCGAGAAGCAATTGGCCGAAGCCCGCCGTGCCGAGCGCGCGGGCGTGATCTCGCAGATCAAGTCGCTGATGGCCGAGCACGGCCTGAGCCTGGCCGACCTGTCGGGCAAGACGCCCAACGGCAAGGCGCCCAAGGCCTCGGCCAATGCCGGCCGCAAGGTAGCGCCCAAATACCGCAACCCGGCCACCGGCGAGACCTGGACCGGCCGCGGCCTGCAGCCCAACTGGGTCAAGGCCGCCGTGGCCTCCGGCAAGAAGCTCGAGGAATTCGCCATCTGAGCGGCTCGCCGGTGGCGCCCTCTGCCACTGGCCCGCACCCGATGCAGCCGGCCCGCGGGCCGGCTTTTTCATGCCCGCATCGAGGTGGGCCATCGAGGTGGGCATCACACACGCGGCGCGGCAGGCTTGCGACGCGCCGCCCCGGCCAGGGCCAGCAGGCCGGCGAGCAGCAGCCAGCCGGCACCGGGCTCGGGCACGGCAGTGATGGACACGTTGTCCAGGCCTGCCGTCTCGACGATGCCGTCGTGGAACTCCAGCTTGATGGTCACGCCGTCCAGCGCGGCCAGCACCGCGGGCAGCGAGGGGCCCCACACCGCCGGCGTCAGGTCGGCGGCATAGGTCGTCCAGCCGGCGCCCGGCTCGCCAGGCGCGGCCAGGTCCACGGTAAGCGTCTGGCCGCCGCCGCTGAGCGTGACCTCGCCGAAAGGCGACCAGTTGGCGCTGTCGCCGCTGAGGTTGATCGCCTCGAACGACAGCCGCCCGCCCAGCCAGCCGGCGGCACCGGCAAGCAGCGCAGGCGGCAGCACGGCGCGCATGTCGCCGCCGGTGGTGTCGGCCATCACCAGGAAGCCGCCGGCATCGTGGCTGATGCTGCCGCCGTCGAAGGCGGTGACGCCCTCGGTGCCGGCATCGAAGGTGAGCCGCACGTCGGCGTGCGCGGCCGTGGCGGCCAGCGCCAGGGCTGCGGCCCCGGCGGCATGGCGGATGGTGCACAGGTTCATGGTGTCTCCCGGTTCGTGGTGGTGGAACCAGGAGCCTGCGCGGCGCCGGCCGGCGGCGCCATCCCCAAGCTGTCAGGAGCGCCTGCGTTCAGCGCGCCGGCGCCGTGGCCGCGCGGAAGTCACCTCCGGCGGCCCAGACCAGGGCCTGCGGCGTGAGGTGCCGGCGCAGCGCGCCGTTGACCTGCTCCAGCGTGGCTGCGGCAATCGCGGCGTCCACCCGCGCCGAGTCGGCAAAGCTGCGGCCGCGGTGCAGGTTGGAGGCCAGCGCGCCGGCCACGCGGCCGTCGCTGGCGCGGCTCAGGCGGCGGAAGCTCAACAGGCTGCGCTTGCCGGCCTCCAGCTCGGCGGCGGTGAAGCCGTCTTTCAGCGCCCGGTCGATCTCGGCCTTCATGGCCGCCTCCACGCGCGCCAGGTTCTGCGGCGCGAAGTTGGCCGATGCCATCCACACCGAATGCGGCTCGTCCGGGTTCCACTGCACCGCGCTGTAGAGGCTGTAGGACAGGCCCTCCTTCTCACGCACGCGGGTCCACAGCCGCGAGTCGCCGCCGCTGCCCAGCAGGTGGTTGGCCAGCATCAGCAGCGGGTAGTCGGCGTCACGGTCGGACAGCGCAACCGGCAAGCGGGCCGACAGCGTGGCGCTCTGCTTGTCGGGCGTGGGCAGCACCATGCGGGTGGCCTGCGGCCGGTAGAGCGGCTCGGGGACGCGGGCATAGGCTTCGGGGCTCGCCCAGTCGCCCAGGGCCTGCTGCAGCGCCTGGCGCACGGCGGCTTCGTCCAGATCGCCCACGGCGGCGAACTCGGCATGGCTGGCGCCATAGAAGCGGCCGTGGAACTCGTGCACCTGCTGCAGCGTGACGGCGCGCAGGTCGGCCTCCATCTCGTCGAAGCTGCGTGCGCGGCGCACGTCGCCGGCGGGATAGGGATTGCCGTGGCGCTCCAGCGCATTGGCCACCAGCGCCTCCGGCTCCTTGCGCTGCGCCTGCAGTGCGGCCAGCGACTGGCTGCGCAGCTCCTCCAGCGCGGCGGGCGGCAGGGCCGGCTCGCGCAGCAGCTCGCCCACCAGCGCAATGGCCGCCGGCAGGTGCTCGCGGCGCGAGACGAGCGTCACCACCAGCTGCCCGGGCTGGCTGGCAATGCCCAGCTCGGTCTGCAGCTCGTCGAGCCGGTCCTGGATCTGCTCGCGGCTCAGGCGAGCCGTGCCCTTGTCCAGCAGCGCGGCCAGCATCGCCGGCGCATCGCCCCAGCCGAACAAGCTGTGCTCGTCGCCGAAGTTCAGCACCAGCTGGGCCTGCACCACCTGCCCGCGCGTAGCCTTGGGGATGACAGCGCCTTTGAGGCCCACCGGCAGCTCGAAGCGCCGGGTGCGCGCATCCAGGTTGGCCGGCGTCGGGTCGAAGACCTCGGCCGCCTGTACCGCCGCCTGGCCGCGATAGCCCTGCAGCGCCTGCGCCAGATCCGGCGCCGCCCACAGCGGGCTGCGCTGCGGCTCAGTCGTCGGCCGGTATTCGGCCAGCGTGCGGCTGGAGGCCAGCAGCATCTGCTCGCCCACGCGCTGCACGTCGGCCAGCTTCAGCGCCTTGACGCGATCACGCTGCAAGAAGAACAGCCGCCAGTCGCCCGCGGCCACCGATTCGGACAGCGACACGCCCACGCGCTGCGGGTTGGTGAAGGCCAGGTCCCAGGCCTTGAGCCACTTGGCCTTGGCGCGGTCCAGCTCGGCTTGCGTGACGGGCTCTTCGCGCAGCGACTCCAGCGTCTTCAGCAGTGCGTCGCGGGCCACGGCCACGTCCTGGCCCGGCGCGATCTCGGCACCGAAGACGGCAAACCCCGGGTCATGCAGATCCTGCGCAAAGCCGAAGACCGACGCCGCCAGCCCGCCTTCGGTCAGCCGCTTGTGCAGCCGGCCGGACGGCGTGTCGGCCAGGATCAGCGTCAGCGCCTCCACCGCCGCGTAGTCCGCATCGCCACCAGCCGGCGCGCGGTAGCCGGCGATCAGCAGCGGCGTGCCGCCCACGCGCTCCAGCGTCACCGCGCGCGGGCCGTCCTGCACCGGCTCCACGGTGTAGAGCTTGGGCAGCACGCGCTTGGGCCTGGGGATGGGCGCGAAGGCCTCCACCACCCAGCGCTTGACCTGGGCCTCATCGAACGCGCCCGAGACGATCAGCGTGGCGTTGTCCGGCTGGTAGTACTGGCGGTAGAAGGCCTGCAGCCGCGCGATGTCCACGCCCTCCACGTCCGAGCGCGCGCCGATCGGCGCCTTGCCGTAGTTGTGCCACTTGAACATCGCGCCCAGCGTCTGCTGGTAGAGGATGCGAAACGGGTCGTTCTCGCCCATCTCCATCTCGTTGCGCACCACGGTCATCTCGCTGTCCAGGTCCTTGCGCGCGATGAAGCTGTGGACCATCGCATCGGCCTGCCAGGACAGATACCAGCGCAGGTTCTCCGGGTTGGCCGCAAAGCTGGCGAAGTAATTGGTGCGGTCATAGGCCGTGCTGCCGTTGGCACTCAGGCCCCGCTTGGTGAACTCGCTCCACACATTGGGGTGCTTGGGCGAGCCCTTGAACAACAGATGCTCCAGCAGGTGAGCCATGCCGGTCTCGCCATAGTTTTCATGGCGCGAGCCGACGCGGTAGGTCATGTTCACCGTCGTCGTGGGCTTGCTCGCATCCGGGATCAGCAGCAGCTGCAGGCCGTTGGCCAGCCGGTATTCGCGGATGCCTTCGACCTCGGTGACGAACTGCAGGCCGGCGGTGGCGGCCGGCGCGCGCGGCGGGGCTGCTACCGCTGCGGGCTTGCCGGCGGCAGGCTTGGCCACTGCAGCCGATGCTGCGGCCGGTGCCGCTGGTGCCGCCGGTGCAGCAGGAGCCGGCACCTGCGCGGTCGCCACGCCCGCGGCCAGCAGACCGATGGACAGCAGCGCTGCGGCACGCGGGCCGGCCAGCAGCCGGGGCAGGACACACGGGGTCAACGGCGGGAGCAGGGACACAGGCATGGATGATCGATCGGCTGGGCGAAGCGGACCAGTGTAGGCACCGCATCGGCGCCCAGGTTCCCTGCGGGCATGGCGCAGCAGGCGGGCGTCAGCGTGGGCGCCGCGCCGCACCGCACCGGGCCCCGCACTCGCCCTGCAACGTGCGCAGCAACGTGTCGTGCACGACCGGGCGGCTTCGATAATTCCTGCCTGCCCACCGCGGCCCGATCCCACCGCCATGCCCCACCCCTGCCTGCGCCAGCGCGCGCTCGACGCCCTGCTGCTGCGCGACCCGCCCGCCAAGGCCCAGGCCGTGCGCGAGCTGGCCGCAGCCGACGCCCCGATCGACGCCACCCGCGTCTTCGCCACGCCGCCCGGCCTGCCCGGCCGCCCGGACCGCCCGCTGCTCGTGCCGCCCAAGGACGTGCCCACGCGCTCGCCCTTCACGCCGGAAGGCCGCATCGCCCTGCTGCATGCCATCGCCCACATCGAGTTCAACGCCATCAACCTTGCGCTGGACGCCGTCTGGCGCTTCCCTGGCATGCCCGAGGCCTTCTACCGCGACTGGCTGCGCGTGGCCGCCGAAGAGGCGCTGCACTACGGGCTGCTGGCCGACCACCTGGCCACGCTGGGCGCCCGCTACGGCGACTGCCTGGCCCACGACGGCCTGTGGGCCATGTGCGAGAAGACCGCCGGCGACATCCTGGCCCGCATGGCGCTCGTGCCGCGCACGCTGGAGGCCCGCGGCCTGGACGCCACCCCGCTCATCCAGGCCAAGCTGCTCAAGGCCGGTGATGCCCGCGCCGTGGAGATCCTGGACGTCATCCTGCGCGACGAAGTCGGCCACGTCGCCATCGGCAACCGTTGGTACCGGCACCTGTGCGAGCAACGCGGCATCGACGCCGTGGCGCGCTATCCGGAGCTGGTCGCCCAGTACGAGGCGCCGCGCTTGAAGCCGCCGTTCAATCTGGCGGCGCGGGAGGCGGCGGGGTTCACGGAAGAAGAGTTGGCTTGGTTGGCGGGGTGGGAGTAAGCACACAGCACTCGCTACCTGACACCCACCGTCTTGCTCGTTTAGGCTCAAGAGACGAGCCGACAACTGCCATTACCGTTCAGATCACATGGCCGCAGAGGTGACAACCGCCCTCATCGCCGCATCGGGAGCGATCGTGCTGGCTGGTGCTACTTACTGGTTTACGAAGCAGCGGGAACGCGAGGCTGAGCTACGAAAGGAGAAGCTGGAGCACTACAAGGACTTTGTAGCCAGCTTGAGCGGCATCGTGGCCGGCGAATCAACAGAGGAGGCTCAACGGCAGTTCGCAAGAGCGTGCAATCGCCTGAATCTCATCGCGCCCCAAGAAGTAATACGGGCACTTCAAGCGTTCCAGCAAGCCATCAAGGTCACCAACACCCACAGCACTCAAGCCGAGCACGATCGACTCATGTCAAAGCTCTTCTTTGAAATGCGAAAGGACCTTCGGATAAGTCCAAAAGACAGAGACGATTCCTTTCTGTTTGGGATATGGGCGTCGGGGGCTCCTCCGAAGGGGACGCCCCACACAGACTGACTACTCGTTCCGCGTGCGGCGATCTGCGACGACTTAGCGCAGCACGGCTTGCGCCGTACTTGCCACCCCCGTCACACACGCATCCACCCCCTCAAACCGCTCCACCCAAACCGCCAGCGGCTGCGCCCCCACAACCGCCTTGACCTCCTCGATCAAGGCCTTCGACTCCGCCGTGTGCGGCAGCATCCCCCGCTGCCAGTGCCGGTCGGCCCATTCCGGATGGCCGAAGGCTTGTGAAGCCGCCTTCCAGAACTTGTGCTCCAGCGCGCCGACGGCCAGCCAGCGGTCGTCGGCCGTGCGATAGAGCCGGTAGCACGGCAGCGCGCCATTGAGCATGTCCTCGCCCGCGCCGGGCGCATGGCCCAGCAGGGGCTGCAGCAGCGGGCCAGTGGACTGCGCCATGACCAGGTGGGCGTGCAGGGCGTGGGTCATGCTCACGTCCACATGCTGGGCCTGGCCGGTGCGTTGTGCGGCCTGCAGCGCGGCCAGGATGGCGATGCAGGCGGGGCTGCTGCCACCGGCCAGGTCGCCCCATTGCACATTGGCCATCGCCGGCTCGCCGCTCAGGCTGCGGCATTGGTCCAGCACGCCGGAGACGGCCATGTAGTTCAGGTCATGCCCCGCGCGCTGCGCCCACGGCCCGGTCTGGCCGTAGCCGGTGATGGAGCACTGCACGATGCGCGGCTGGCGCTGGCGCAGCACGTCCAGGTCCAGGCCCATGCCGGCCAGCACGCCGGGGCGGAAGCCCTCGACCACCACGTCGGCCTCCGCCGCCCAGTCCAGGATCTGGGCGATGCCCTGGGGCGACCTGAAGTCCGCCGTGCGCACGTCCTTGCCGTCGTTGAGCCGGGCGTGCAGCGCGCCGATCTGCCGGGCGGGGTCGCCCTCGGGCGGCTCCACCTTGACGACGCTGGCCCCCAGGTCGGCCAGCAGCCGGGTGGCGAACGGGCCGGGCAGGTTGCGCGTGAGGTCCAGCACGCGCAGGCCGTCCAGCAGGCGCGGCGTGCCGGCGGCCACGGCGATGCCCGCCACCCGCTCGCTGCCTGCGGTACGGCCTGCCGTGCTGCCCGCTGTATTGCCCGCTGTATTGCCTACGCCGTGGCCCGCCGTTCGCCCCGCGCCCCCAGCAGACGCTGCCTCGCCGCTCACGCCGCCTCCCGGTCCTCGAAGCGCCCGCCCTCCTGCGCCATCTTGACGATGATGGCCGCCGGCTCGAAGCGCGGGCCGTACTGCGCCGCCAGCTCCCGCGCGCGCTGCACGAAGCGCTGCGCACCCACCGCGTTGATGAACTGCAGTGCGCCGCCCTGGTTGGGCGCAAAGCCCCAGCCAAAGATGGAGCCGATGTTGGTGTCGGCCACCGAGCGCACCACGCCCTCTTCAAAGCAGCGCGCGGCCTCGTTGGCCTGCACGTAGAGCAGCCGGTCCACCAGCTCCTGCTGCGCGGGCTGCTGGGCCTTGGGCGGGTAGAGCTTGGTCAGCTCCGGCCACAGGGCTTTGTCCTTGCCGTTGTAGTCATAGAAGCCCTGGCCGGCCTTCTTGCCGATGCGGCCGTGCGTGGCGCCCACGTTCACCAGCACCGCCTGCGCCGGATGCTCGGGCACGGCCTTGCCTTCGGCGGCCAGGTCCTTCCTCGTCTGCTCGCCGATGTGCAGCGACAGGCTCAGCGACACCTCGTCCTGCAGCGCCAGCGGCGGCATGGGCATGCCGGCCTTCAGGCCCGCCACCTCGATGGAGCGCGGGTGCACGCCCTCACCCAGCATCGCCATGCCTTCCATGATGTAGGTGGCGAACACGCGGGACGTGTAGAAGCCCCGGCTGTCGTTGACCACGATGGGCGTCTTGCCGATCTGCAGCACGTAGTCGAAGCCGCGGGCCAGCGTCTCGTCGCTGGTCTGCTGGCCGACGATGATCTCCACCAGCGGCATCTTGTCCACCGGCGAGAAGAAGTGCAGGCCGATGAAGTTCTTCGGCCGCTGGCTCGCCTGGGCCAGCCCGGTGATGGGCAGCGTGGACGTGTTGGACGCATAGATCGCATCCGCCGCGATCACCGCCTCGGCCTGCCGGGTGCAGGCGGCCTTGATCTCGCGGTCCTCGAACACCGCTTCGATCACCAGGTCGCAGCCCTGCAGATCCTCATACGACGTGGTGGGCCGGATCTTCGCCAGCAGCGCATCGCGCTTGTCGGCCGTGCTCCTGCCGCGGCTGATGGCCTTGTCGAGCAGGCCTTGCGAATAGGCCTTGCCCTTCTCGGCGTTCTCGATCGTCGTGTCCAGCAGCACCACGTCGATCCCGGCCTTGGCCGACACATAGGCGATGCCCGCGCCCATCATCCCGGCCCCCAGGATGCCGACCTTCTTCACCCGGCCTTGCGCCACGCCCTTGGGCCGCGACTGGCCCTTCTTGATCGCGTTGAGCTGGTGCCACAGCGTGCCGATCATGTTCTTGCTGGTCTGCGACACCACGCAGGCGGCGAAGTAGCGCGACTCGACCTGGCAGGCCGCATCGAAGTCCAGCAGGCCGCCCTCGAACAGGCAGCTCATGATGTGCGTGATGGCCGGGTAGTTGCCATGCGCCTTGGCATTGGCCATCGACGGCGCGATGGCCAGCATCTGCACCACGCCCGGGTGCTTGCTGTCCCCGCCGGGGATGCGAAAGCCCTTGGCATCCCAGGGCTGCGCCGGCTTGGGATGGGCCGCGCACCAGGCCTTGGCCTTGGCGATCAGCTCCTCGCGGCTCGCGGCCAGGTCGGTGATCAGGCCCATCTCCTTGGCCTTGGCCGCGCCCAGCTCCTTGCCCTGGGTGATCAGCTCGAAGCTCTTCTGGATGCCGATCAGGCGCGGCACGCGCTGGGTGCCACCGCCACCGGGCAGCAGGCCGAGCTTGACCTCCGGCAGGCCGATCTTGAGCTTGGGGTCGTCCAGCGCGATGCGCGCATGGCAGGCCAGCGCCAGCTCCAGCCCGCCGCCCAGGGCCGTGCCGTTGATGGCGGCCACCACCGGCTTGCCGCACTTTTCCATGCGGCGCAGCAGGGCCTTGAGGTCTTCGCAGAGCTTGAAGGCCTCTTCAGCCGTGCGGATCTGCGTGAGCTGGTCAATGTCGGCACCGACGATGAAGGTCGGCTTGGCCGAGGTGATCACCAGGCCCTTGATCGCGTCATCGCTCTCCAGCCGCTGCACCAGCGCGGCGAACGGCTCCATCAGCGTCGGGTTGAGCACGTTCATCGCGCGGCCCGGCATGTCGATGGTGACCAGGGCGATGCCGGCGGCGTCCAGCTCGAAGGTGAAGGCTTGCGTGTTCATGGGTGGGCCTCCTGCCTCAGACGCGTTCGATGATGGTGGCGATGCCCATGCCGGCACCGATGCACAGCGTGGCCGCAGCCGTGGCCTTGCCCGAGCGCTCCAGCTCGTCCAGCGCCGTGCCCAGGATGATGGCGCCGGTGGCGCCCAGCGGATGGCCCATCGCGATGGCGCCGCCGTTCACATTGACCCGGTCCATGCCCAGGCCCAGGTCCTTGGCGGTCTTCATCGGCACGGTGGCGAAGGCCTCGTTGATCTCCCACAGGTCGATGTCGGCGGGCGTCATGCCCAGCTTGCCCAGCGCCTTGTGGCAGGCCGGCGTGGGGCCGGTGAGCATGATGGTGGGCTCGGATCCGCACTCGGCCGTCATCAGCACGCGGGCACGCGGCTTCAAGCCCGCCTTGGCGCCCGCCTCCTTGCTGCCCAGCAACACCAGCGCCGCGCCATCGACGATGCCCGACGAGTTGCCCGCGTGGTGCACGTGCTGGATCTTCTCGATCGTCGTGTACTTGTCCAGCGCCGTGGCGTCGAAGCCCATCGCGCCCATCATCTCGAAGGAGGGCTGCAGCTTGCTGAGTGTCTCGACGCTCGTGCCGGGGCGGATGGTCTCGTCGCGGTCCAGCAGCAGCAGGCCGTTGAGATCCTTGACCGGCACCACCGAGCGGGCAAAGCGCCCCTCGGCCTGTGCGGCCGCGGCGCGGCGGTGCGACTCGGCGGCATAGCCGTCCAGGTCTGCGCGGCTGAAGCCCTCAAGGGTTGCGATCAGGTCCGCGCTGATGCCCTGCGGCACAAAGGCCGTGCCCGCGTTGATGCGCGGGTCCATCACCCAGGCGCCGCCGTCGCTGCCCATCGGCCAGCGGCTCATGCTCTCCACGCCGCCGGCCACCACCAGGTCATCCAGCCCGGCGCGGATCTTGGCCGTGGCCATGTTGATCGCCTCCAGGCCCGAGGCGCAGAAGCGCGACAGCGTCACGCCCGCCACGCTCTGCGACCAGCCGGCATCCAGCACGGCGGTGCGCGCAATGTCCGCGCCCTGCTCGCCCACCGGCGTCACGCAGCCCAGGATCACGTCGTCCACCAGCGCGGTGTCCAGCTGATGCCGCTGCTGCAGCGCCTGCAGCAGCGTGCGCAGCAGCCACACGGGCGTGGCCTGATGCAGGCTGCCGTCCTTCTTGCCCTTGCCGCGCGGCGTGCGCACGGCGTCAAAGATGTAGGCCTCGATCACATTCGTCTCCTCGGTCTCGGGTTGCGCTCGCTTCAGAGGAAGCGCGACGCCAGTTCTTTCATGATTTCGTTCGTGCCGCCGTAGATGCGCTGCACGCGCGAGTCGGCCCACATGCGGGCAATCGGGTACTCGCGCATGTAGCCGTAGCCGCCGAAGAGCTGCAGGCATTCATCGGCCAGCTTGAACTGGCAATCGGTCACGTAGTACTTGAGCAGCGCCGCGCGGTCCACGCCCAGCTTGCCCTGCAGGTGGGCCACCATGGCCGCGTCGGTCATCGCCTCGCAGGCCAGCAGCATGGCCTGGCACTCGGCCAGCTTGAAGCGGCTGTTCTGGAAGCTGAAGATCGGCTTGCCGAAGGCCTTGCGCTCCTTGGTGTAGTCCAGCGTCGCCTTCATCGCAAAGCGCATTGCCGCCACGCCGGCCAGCGCCACCAGCAGCCGCTCCTGCGGCAGCTCCTGCATCAGCTGGAAGAAGCCCTGCCCCTCCACGCCGCCCAGCAGGTTCTCCTGCGGCACCACGACGTCGTCGAAGAACAGCTCCGACGTGTCCTGCGCCTCCATGCCCAGCTTGTCCAGGTTGCGCCCACGGCGGAAGCCCTGCACCTCGTCGGTCTCGATGACCATCAGCGACACGCCGTGCGCGCCTTCGTCCTTGTTGGTCTTGGCCACCACGATCACCAGGTTGGCCAGCTGGCCGTTGGTGATGAAGGTCTTGCTGCCGTTGATGCGGTAGCCATCGCCCTCCTTGAGCGCCAGCGTGCGCACCCCCTGCAGGTCGGAGCCGGTGCCCGGCTCGGTCATGGCGATGGCGCCGATCAGCTCGCCCGTGGCCAGCTTGGGCAGCCAGCGCTTCTTCTGCTCCTCGGTGCCGTAGTGGAGGATGTAGGGCGCCACGATCCCGGAGTGCAGCGAGCCGCCGAAGCCGCTCAGCCCGGCCTCGCCCTGGGCCAGCACCAGTGCCGCCTCATGGCCGAAGTCGCCGCCACCGCCACCGTACTGCTCGGGCGTGGACGCGCACAGGAAGCCCTGCGCCCCGGCCTCGCGCCAGGCCTCGCGGTCCATCATTCCCTGCGCCCGCCAGGCCTCGTCGCGCGGCACCCATTGCTGCTTGAAGAAGCGGGCGGCCGTGTCGAAGAGCATGCGGTGCTCGTCGGTCATCCACGGGGCGGGGAAGCATTCGATAGTCATGGGGGCGATCCTCGGTGAGTGATGAAGGGAGGGCGGAGGGCGTACAGGTAACTGCTATTACCCATTGCCCCGTGCCGTGGGCGTACGGATGTGCAGCTGCACGACGCCTTGTGCTTTCCAGTCGTTGTGCGCGGCATGCTGCGCCCTCTAAGATGCGCTCCGCAAGGGTGTGAGCCCCCATCCCCCACATCTTCGGCCGCATTTGGTAATGGCCGTTTCCTCAGGAGAACGCCCCGTGCCCCGCCCTGGCAATGACGCGAACCCGGCCCCACGCCGCATGGCTGCCAGCCGCACCGACCGTAGCGCGCGCACCGGCAGTGCGGCAGCCGGCAACGACATCCCCGCCGGCGCCGATCCTGACGCGAAGGCAGACCCGGCCGCCCGCCCCACCGCCCCGCTCACCGCCATGCGCGCCGAGACCCTGCAGCGCATCGAGCGCGCGGTGCTGCAGCTCTTTGCCGAGCACGATTTCCACGACGTCAGCCTGATCGACGTGGCTCGCACGGCCAATGTGTCGCTGCAGACGATCTACAAGTACTTCGGCAGCAAGGAGTCGCTGCTCTACGCCATGCTCGACGTGATGCTCAGCCGCCTGGCCGTGCGCATGATCGACCACCTGCAAGGCATCGACGGCGTGCGCGAGCGCCTGCGCAAGACCTTCTGGGTGATGCTGGACTACATGGACCGCGAGCCGGCGGTGATCCAGCTGCTCTACACCTCGGTGCCGATGGCCCGCCACCGCCACATCCGCATCTACGAGAGCCCGGCGCTGATGAGCGCCTTCCTCGGCGTGCTCAAGGACGGCCAGAAACGCGGCGTGCTCAACGACCGCGTCTCCAGCAAGATCCTGCTCGACGTCTTCCTCGGCCTGCTCAGCCGACTGGTGCTGATGCACCTGGTGCGCGGCGAGAAGCGCCCGCTGCTGGATCAGTTCGACGAGCTCTTCACCATCCTGTGGCGCGCCCTGTCGCGGCCGGAGGATGAGGCGGCCACAGCACCCGTGCGCTAGAAGCGCGCAGCAAGAGGACTGCGCGCAACCCAGGGAATGGCCGCAACCCAGGCGAAGGCGAGCGGCCCAAAAGGAAAAAGCCCTGCAGACCGAAATCTGCAGGGCTTTCCGTTTGGCGGAGTGGACGGGACTCGAACCCGCGACCCCCGGCGTGACAGGCCGGTATTCTAACCGACTGAACTACCACTCCTAGTCGGTGACTGCTTCGCCGGTCTCGCGACTAGCCAAGTGCCGTCAAACTTGACAAGCTCGGAAGCTTGGCGTCCCCTAGGGGATTCGAACCCCTGTTACAACCGTGAAAGGGTCGTGTCCTAGGCCTCTAGACGAAGGGGACTTGTCCTTCATCGACTCGAACGGCGCTTGGGCGTTTGGTGGAGGTAAGCGGGATCGAACCGCTGACCTCTTGCATGCCATGCAAGCGCTCTCCCAGCTGAGCTATACCCCCGATATCTTCAACGCCGGCAGCCAGCTTGTGGCCTGCTGCCTTGGCGCTTCGAACATCGCGCGTCGCGCCGTTCAAGCAAGACTGCAACTATAGCATCGCTTTCAAACGCTTTGCAAGCGTTTGATCACTTCTGCCCGATCAAACAGGGCCAGCACCGCATCCACCGACGGCGTCTGCGCACGGCCGCACAGTGCCACACGCACGGGGATGGCGAGCTGGGGCATCTTCAATCCCTGCTCGGCCAACGTGGCCTTGAAGGCCTGGTTGATGGCTGCGGCCTCCCAGTCGCAGTCGGCCAGCTTGGCGGCCAGCGCGGCCAGCGCGGGCTTGATCGCATCGCCCAGGTGCTGTGCCCGCAGCTCGGCGTCCACTGCCGGCTCGCTCAGGTGCACCGCCACCCAGTCGGCGAGCTCCACGGTGGTCGAGCAGCGGTCCTTGTAGAGAGCAATGGCGCGCTCCAGCCACGGCGCAGGCGGCGCCTGCAACGCGCGGCTGGCGAGCTGCTCGGCCACCAGCGGGGCGAGCTGCGCATCGGCCGTCATCTTGATGTGCTGGGCATTCACCCAGCGCAGCTTGGCCTCGTCGAACTGCCCGGCGCTGCGGCCCAGGTGGTCCAGGTCGAACCACTCGATGAGCTGCTGGCGCGTGAAGATCTCGTCGTCGCCGTGGCTCCAGCCCAGCCGGGCCAGGTAGTTGACTACCGCATCGGCCAGGAAGCCGTCGTCGCGGTACTGCGTGACCGGCTTGGCGCCGTGGCGCTTGCTCATCTTCTCGCCCTGCTCATTGAGCACCGTGGGCAGATGAGCATAGACCGGCGGCTCCTTGCCCAGCGCACGGAAGATGTGGATCTGCCGCGGCGTGTTGTTGACGTGGTCGTCGCCGCGGATGACGTGCGTGATGCGCATGTCGATGTCGTCCACCACGACGCAGAAGTTGTAGGTGGGCGTGCCGATGGCGTCGATCGGCAGGTCTTCGGCCGGCGGGCGGGCGATGATGAGATCGTCGAGCTCGTCGTTGCTGATCTCGATGCGGCCCTTGACCTTGTCGTCCCACACCACCGAGCCGCCGATCGGCGACTTGAAGCGGATGACCGGGCGCACGCCCTCGGGCACCGGCGGCAGGGTCTTGCCCGGCTCCGGGCGCCAGGTGCCGTCATAACGCGGCTTGAGCTTGGCGGCCATCTGGCGCTCACGCAGCGCGTCGAGCTCGGCCGGCGTCATGTAGCAGCGGTAGGCCAGCCCGGCGTCCAGCAGCTGCTGCACCACCTCGCGGTAGCGGTCCATGCGCGCCATCTGGAAGAACGGGCCTTCGTCGAAGTCCAGCTGCAGCCAGTCCATGCTCTGCAGGATGACGTCGACCGCGGCCTGCGATGAGCGCTCCTCGTCGGTGTCCTCGATGCGCAGGATGAAGGCGCCGCCGTTGGCGCGGGCGAAGGCCCAGGGATAGAGCGCCGAGCGGATGTTGCCCAGGTGGATGAAGCCGGTGGGGCTGGGCGCGAAACGGGTGCGCACAGGCGCGGAAGGCGTGGGGGTCGTCATGCGAGAGGCGAGTCGTGTGGCGCGTCAGGCGGCCAGCGTGTCCAGGCCGCGCGCTAGGTCGGCCTGCAGGTCGAGCACGTCCTCCAGGCCCACGGCGACGCGGATCAGGCCCTGCGTGATGCCGGCGGCCTGGCGCTGCTCTTCGGTCAGGCGGCCATGGGACGTGGTGGACGGATGGGTGATGGTGGTCTTGGTGTCGCCCAGGTTCGAGGTGATGGAGCACACCTGCGTCTGGTCGATGACGTGGAAGGCGTTGCGGCGCGCGGCATCCGGTCCGCCCTCGGCCGGCGAGCGCACGGTGAAGGACAGCACCGCGCCGCCACAGCCGCCTTGCTGGCGCTGCACCAGCTCGCGCTGCGGATGGTCGGCCAGGCCGGGGTAGTACACCCGCTCGACCGCCGGATGGACCTGCAGCCACTGCGCCAGCTTGAGCGCGCGTTCGCTCTGCGCGGCCATGCGGATGGACAGGGTTTCCAGGCCCTTGAGCACCACCCAGGCGTTGAACGGCGACAGCGACATGCCCGCGCTACGGATCACCGGCGTGAACACGCGCTCGACCAGCTCACTGCTGGCGCACAGCGCGCCGGCCAGCACGCGGCCCTGGCCGTCCAGGTACTTGGTGCCGGAGTGGATGACGATGTCGGCGCCAAACTCTGTGGGCCGCTGCAGCGCCGGCGTGCAGAAGCAGTTGTCCACCCCCAGCAGCGCGCCGCAGCCGTGGGCCACCTCGGCCAGCGCGGCGATGTCGCACAGGTCGCCCAGCGGGTTGCTGGGGGTCTCGGCAAACAGCAGCTTAGTCGTCGGCCGCACGGCAGCCTGCCATTCGGCGACATCGGTCTGCGACACGAAGCTGGTCTCCACGCCGAACTTGCCGAACTCGCGGGCCAGCAGCGTGATGGTGGAGCCGAAGACGCTGCGCGAGCAGACGACGTGATCGCCCGCCTTCAGCAGCCCCATGGCCAGCAGCAGGATGGCGCTCATGCCGCTGGAGGTCGCCAGCGCGGCCTCGGTGCCCTCCAGCGCGGCCAGGCGGCGCTCGAACATCGCCACCGTGGGGTTGGAGAAGCGCGAGTAGACGAAGGCCTCTTCCTCGTTGGCGAAGCGGGCGGCAGCCGTGGCCGCGTCCGGATGCACGAAGCTGCTGGTCAGGAACAGCGCCTCGGAGTTCTCGCCCCAGGCGGTGCGGGGCAGGCCCTCGCGCACGGCCAGGGTGTCGCGGCGGGCGTCCTCGGGCAGGTCCACGCGGGGCAGGCGCTTGTCGGTCATGGCGCGCCCCGGCTCACAGGACGTCGCCAGCCGACTGCAGCGACAGCCGCCCGCGGGCCTCGGCCTCGTCCTCGGTCTGCTGCGTGCGGCGCTGCGTTTCGATGGCTTCGAAGTCCGCCGGGCTGACATCGCCGGTGACATAGCAGCCGTCGAAGCAGGACGCCTCGAAGCCCTTGAGCGACGGATTGAGCTGGGCCACGGCGCGCTTCATGGCCTCCAGGTCCTGGTAGATCAGCGCATCGGCACCGATGATCTGGCGCACCTCTTCCGTCGTGCGGCCGGAGGCGACCAGCTCGCCCTTGGTCGGCATGTCGATGCCGTAGACGTTGGGAAAGCGCACCGGTGGTGCGGCCGAGGCCAGGTAGACCTTGCTGGCGCCGGCCTCGCGGGCCATCTGCACGATCTCCTTGGACGTGGTGCCGCGCACGATGGAGTCATCGACCAGCAGCACGCGGCGGCCCTTGAACTCGCAGCCGATGGCATTGAGCTTCTGGCGCACGGACTTCTTGCGCACCGACTGCCCCGGCATGATGAAGGTGCGGCCCACATAGCGGTTCTTCACGAAGCCTTCGCGATAGGGCTTGCCGATCTTCTGCGCCAGCTGCATCGCGGCCGGGCGGCTCGATTCCGGAATCGGGATGACGACATCGATCTCGGATGGCGGCATGGTGGAGATGACGCGCTGCGCCAGCGTCTCGCCCATGTTGAGCCGCGCCTGGTAGACGGAGATGCCGTCCATCACCGAATCCGGCCGAGCCAGATAGACGTACTCGAACAGGCAGGGATGCGGGTCGATGCGCTCGGCGCACTGGGCCGCGTGCACCTGGCCGTCCAGGTCGATGAAGAGCGCCTCGCCAGGCTGCACGTCGCGCACCAGGCGGTGGCCGGTGCCCTCGAGCGCGACCGACTCACTGGCCACCATCACCGTGCGGCCATCCGGTCCGTCGCCCTCACCCAGGCACAGCGGGCGGATGCCGTAGGGGTCGCGGAAGGCGAGCAGCCCGTGGCCGGCGATCAGGCAGATCACGGCATAGGAGCCCTTGACGCGCCGGTGCACCGCGCGCACGGCGGCGAAGATCTCGTCGGGCGTGAGCGGATGGTTGCGGGCGGCCTGCTCCAGCTCATGGGCCAGCACGTTGAGCAGGACCTCGGAGTCGCTCTCGGTGTTGATGTGCCGGCGGTCGATGGCGAACAGCTCCTGGCGCAGCGCGTGGGCGTTGGTCAGGTTGCCGTTGTGCACCAGCACCAGGCCGAAGGGCGCGTTGACGTAGAAGGGCTGGGCCTCTTCCTCGCTGTAGGCGTTGCCCGCCGTGGGATAGCGCACCTGGCCCAGGCCGATGGTCCCGGGCAGCGCCCGCATGTTGCGGGTGCGGAAGACGTCGCGCACCATGCCGCGCGCCTTGTGCATGAAGAACTTGGTGCCGCGCGCATCCGGCCCGGCCGTGACGATGCCCGCCGCATCCTGGCCGCGGTGCTGCAGCAGCAGCAGCGCGTCATAGATCAACTGGTTGACCGGCGTTTTCGAGATCACACCGACGATGCCGCACATGGCCTATCCCCAATCCTGCTCACGATCCACAACCTGCGGCACATGGCGCTGCAGCACCGGCGGCAGCAGCGGGCGCAAGCCCTGCCACACCGCCTGCAGCCAGGCCACACCGTGCGACGCCTGCCAGGCCGGCTGACGCGCCAGCGGCGTCAGGCCCACCAGCCACACCAGCACGAGGGCGATCAACAGCCCGCGCGCCGCGCCGAACACCGCCCCGAGCACGCGGTCCGCACCGCTGAGCACCGAGGCCCGCACCAGATGACGCAGCAGCCAGGTCAGTACGGCCCAGCCGAACAGCGTCAAAACGAAAACCAACCCGTGCGCCGCACCCAGATTGAGCGCCGAGCCCGCCGGCCCGATGGGCAGCGCTGGCGCCACCTGCGGAGCCAGCAGGCGGCTGACCCACCATGCCGCAACCCAGCCCAGCAGGGCCAGCACCTCGACCAGCAGGCCGCGCACCGCACCCACGGCCACCGACAGGCCGAGCACGCCCAACCATGCCACATCCACCCAGCTCATGCACCCTTGCCCTCGGCTGCCCTGGCCGATCGGGTCAGAGGGTGAGGATGGCTGCCGCCATCCCCGCTTGGCGCAGACGGGCGGCAGCGCGCTCGGCCTCGGCTCGGTCGGCAAAAGGGCCCACGCGCACACGGATGCGCCGGGTGGCGCCATCACCGATGGCCTGGGTGTAGGTCTTCAGGCCGAGCTTCTCGACCTTGGCCCGTGCATCGCGCACGCCGGCCGGGTCGGCGAAGGCGCCGATCTGCACGACGAAGCGGCCGGCGGCAGCGGGGCTGGAGGCGGGCGGGCGGCCTTCGAGCAGGGCCTTGGCACGGGTGGCCTCGGTTTCGCGCACCTGGGCCCGGCGCTGTTCGTCGGCCTTGCGTTGTTCTTCCGCCTTGCGCTGGTCTTCTGCGCGGCGCGCTTCGGCGCGACGGGCATCGTCGGTCGCGCGGTCGGTGGATCGGTCGGCCGGGCCTTCGATCACACGCTCCGTGGAGCGCTCGACCGGGCGGTCGTCCGCCGCAGCAGCGCGCTCGGGCGCGGCGGGCTGCGGGTGGTCCGCCGCAGCGCGGGCGGCATCGGTTGCGGCGGGCCGGGCGGGCGGCGCATCCTCGGCCCCGGCGTCGGCCACGGTGCCGGCCGTGCTGCGCCCTGTCGAGCCGGCGGTGCCGGGCCGCGTGGCCGAGGCGCCCGTGACGATCTGCACGCCCACGTCGCCCGGCAGCGGGCGGGGCTGGCTGTCGAAGAGCAGCGGAAAGCCGATGACCGCGGCGGCCACGAGCAGCGATGCGCCGATCAGCCGGCGGCGCGCCCGGGCGCGGATCTCTTCCTCGTCCGCCGCCGGTGCCGCCGAGGCGCCTCGTGCGCCCTTGGCCCCTCTTGCCGCTCTGGCGCCTGCAGCCGCCCGGAAACGCTGGAGGAAGGACGGCAGGGGCATCGGCGGGTCTCGGGTACGGCGAAGACGGTCGGGGGAGGCGGCTGGCGGCAGGGCCCGGGGCGGCGGGCCCGCCCCGGTGGCGGCAGCCATCGCCAGCGGCAGGCAGGGCCGGTGCGGCGGGGCCGCGGGCTCAGCCGCCAGGAGGGAGCTCAGGCGCCGAGGTGCGGTGCGTCCAGCCGCGGCACGCCGTGGGCCAGCACGCCGCCCACGGTGTAGAACGAACCGAAGACGACGATTCTATCCGTCGGGTCCGCCGCGGCGATGGCCGCCTGCAGGGCCGCGACCGGGCCATCGTGCACGGACGAGTCCACCTGCGGCGGCAGCGCCCGCCCGGTGGCGCGCGCGCCGGCCAGCGCCTGCTGCACCGCAGCCTGCAGCTGCGCAGCCGACGCGGCGCGCGGCGTGGGCAGGTCGCACAGATACCAGGCGTCGACCAGCGGCAGCAGGCGCTGCACCAGCTGGGCGATGTCCTTGTCCGCCATCGCGCCGAAGACGACGTGGGTGCGCGGGTAGAAGCCCATCTGGTCCAGGTTGTGGGCCAGGGTGGCGGCGGCATGCGGGTTGTGCGCCACGTCCAGGATCAGCGTCGGCTGGCCCGGCACGATCTGGAAGCGGCCAGGCAGCTCGGCGCGCGCCAGGCCGACGCGCACCGCCTGCGCCGTAACGGGCAAGCGCAGCCGCAGCGCCTCCAGCGCGGCCAGCACGCCCGACGCATTGAGCAGCTGGTTGGCGCCACGCAGCGCCGGGTAGGCCAGGCCGGCATAACGCTGCTGACGCCCGCCCCAGCCCCACTGCTGCTTGTCGCCGCTGTAGTTGAAGTCCCGGCCCATCAGGCGCAGGTTGGCACCGATGGCCTGGGCATGCTCGGCGATGCTGGCCGGCGGCATGGGGTCGGACACCACCACCGGCCGGCCGGCGCGCATGATGCCGGCCTTCTCGCGGCCGATGCTCTCGCGGTCCGGCCCCAGCAGCTCCATGTGGTCCAGGTCGATGCTGGTGATCACCGCGCAGTCGGCATCGATGATGTTGACCGCATCCAGCCGCCCGCCCAGGCCGACCTCCAGCACCACCGCATCCAGCCCCTCGCGCGCCAGACGGCGCAGGATGGCGAGCGTCGTGAACTCGAAGTAGGTCAGCGGCACGGCGCCACGCGCCGCCTCCACCGCGGCGAAGTCCTCCAGCAGCGTCTGCCCGTCCACCGGCTGGCCGTCGATGCGGCAGCGCTCCTCGAAGCGCACCAGATGCGGCGAGGTGTAGACGCCCACGCGCCAGCCGGCCTCGCGCAGGATGCTCTCCAGCATCGCGCAGGTGGAGCCCTTGCCGTTGGTGCCGGCCACGGTGAAAACCGGGCAGTCGAAGGCCAGGCCCATGCACTCGCGCACCATCTGCACGCGGTCCAGCCCCATCGCGATGGTCTGCGCATGCTGGCGCTCGGCATGGGCCAGCCAGTCGTCGAGGGTGGTGGGCAGGGTCATGGCAGGCGGTTTGGCAAGGTCCAAGAAAAACGGGCTGCGTGCGGCAGCCCGTGAGGTGCGACGCGCAGTGGCTCAGACGATGGCATCCGCCGGCTGGCGCAGCAGCATGGCCAGGATGCGGGCCACGGTGGCACGCAGCTCGCGCCGGTCGGTGATCATGTCGATGGCGCCCTTCTCGAGCAGGAACTCGGCCCGCTGGAAGCCCTCGGGCAGCTTCTCGCGCACGGTGTTCTCGATCACGCGCGGGCCGGCAAAGCCGATCAGCGCCTTGGGCTCGGCGATCACCGCATCGCCCATGAAGGCGAAGCTGGCCGACACGCCGCCCATGGTCGGGTCGGTCAGCACGCTGATGTAGGGCAGCCTGGCCTTGGCCAGCCGCGTGAGCGCGGCATTGGTCTTGGCCATCTGCAGCAGGCTCAGCAGGCCCTCCTGCATGCGCGCGCCGCCGGTGGCGGTGAAGGAGATGAAGGGCGTCTTCTGCTCGCAGGCCGTCTCCACCCCGCGCACGAAGCGTTCGCCCACCACCGAGCCCATCGAGCCGCCCATGAAGTCGAACTCGAAGGCCGCGGCCACCACCGGGATGCTGTGCACCGCGCCGCCCATCACGACCAGCGCGTCCGTCTCGCCCGTGGCCTCCAGGGCCTCCTTCAGGCGGTCGGGGTACTTCTTGCTGTCCTTGAAGCGCAGCGCATCGACCGGCAGCACCTCCTGGCCCAGCTCGTAGCGGCCCTCCGGGTCGAGGAAGGCGTCCAGCCGCTCGCGCGCACCGATGCGGTGGTGGTGGCTGCACTTGGGGCAGACGTTGAGGTTCTTCTCCAGGTCGGTCTTGTAGAGCACCGTCTCGCACGACGGGCACTTGACCCACAGGCCCTCGGGCACCGTGCGGCGCTCCGACGGGTCGGTCTGCTGGATCTTGGGCGGCAGGAGTTTTTCAAGCCAGCTCATCGTGCGGCTCCGGTTGATTGATCGAGGGCGGCGCGGATGCCGGCGATGAAGTCGCGGCCGGCGGCCACCACACCGTCATGCGGCTGCTCTTCCAGCAGCTGCACGATGCGCGAGCCGATGACCACGGCATCCGACACCGCGGCCACCGCGCAGGCGGTCTGCGCATCGCGGATGCCAAATCCCACGCCCACCGGCACCTGCACATGCGCCTTGATGCGCGGGATCATGCGCGCCACCGCGTCGGTGTCCAGATGGCCGGCACCCGTCACGCCCTTGAGCGAGACGTAGTAGACATAGCCGCTGGCGATGCGGCCCACCTCGTCCATGCGCTTGTCGGTGGACGTGGGCGCGAGCAGGAAGATGGGATCCAGCCCCGCGGACTTGAGCTGCGCGGCGAACGCCTCGCACTCCTCCGGCGGGTAGTCCACCACCAGCACGCCGTCCACGCCGGCCTCCCGGGCTACGGCCACGAAACGCTCGGCCCCGAAGTGCTCGATCGGGTTGGCATAGCCCATCAGCACGACCGGTGTGTCGGCATTGCGCTGGCGAAAGCCGCGCACCATCTCGAGCACGTGCGTCAGGCCGATGCCCTTGGCCAGCGCCCGCTCGGACGCCCGCTGGATCACCGGCCCGTCGGCCATCGGGTCGGAAAACGGCACGCCCAGCTCGATGACGTCGGCACCGGCGTCAGCCATCGCCAGCATCAGCTCCACCGTCAGCTCCGGGTACGGATCGCCCGCGGTGATGTAGGGGATCAACGCCTTGCGGCCTGCGGCGCGCAGTTTGTCGAACGTGGCGGCGATGCGGCTCATGCCTTGACCTCCACCATCACCTTGCCCTGGCCCTTGACCGACTGGCCGCGGCAGGACGGGCGGCAGAAGAACTCGGCGCCAGACAGGTCGGCCACGGTGCCGATGTCCTTGTCGCCGCGGCCGGACAGGTTGACCAGGATGTGCTGGTCCGGACGCAGCGTGGGCGCCAGCTTCATCGCATAGGCCACCGCATGGCTGGATTCGAGCGCCGGGATGATGCCCTCGGTGCGGCACAGCCGATGGAAGGCATCCAGCGCCTCCTGGTCGGTGATGCCGACGTACTCGGCGCGGCCGATGTCCTTCAGGTAGGCATGCTCCGGGCCGACGCCGGGGTAGTCCAGGCCGGCGGAGATCGAGTGCGTCTCGGTGACCTGGCCGTTGGCATCCTGCAGCAGATAGGTGCGGTTGCCATGCAGCACGCCCGGCGTGCCGGCGATCAGCGAGGCCGAATGCTTGCCGCTGCCCAGGCCCTCGCCCGCAGCCTCCACCCCGATCAGGCGCGTGCCCTCATGCGGGATGTAGGGGTAGAAGATGCCCATGGCATTGCTGCCGCCGCCCACGCAGGCGATCACCGCGTCCGGCTGGCGGCCGATGCGCTCGGGCATCTGCTTGAGGCACTCCTCGCCGATGACGCTCTGGAAGTCGCGCACCATCGCCGGATACGGTGCCGGGCCGGCCACCGTGCCGATGATGTAGAAGGTGCGCTCCACGTTGGTCACCCAGTCACGCATCGCTTCGTTGAGCGCGTCCTTGAGCGTCTTGCTGCCCGACTCCACCGGCACCACCTTGGCGCCCAGCAGGTGCATGCGGTAGACGTTGGGCGACTGGCGCTTCACGTCCTCCGCACCCATGTAGACCACGCACTCCAGGCCATAGCGCGCGCAGATGGTCGCCGTGGCCACGCCGTGCTGGCCGGCGCCGGTCTCGGCGATCACGCGCGGCTTGCCCATGCGGCGGGCCAGCAGGGCCTGGCCGATGGTGTTGTTGACCTTGTGCGCGCCGGTGTGGTTGAGGTCCTCGCGCTTCAAGTAGATCTGCGCGCCGCCCAGCTCGCGGCTCAGGCGCGCGGCGTGGTAGATCGGGCTGGGCCGGCCGACGAAGTTGGCCAGCTCGTCGCGGAATTCGGCCTGGAAGGCGGCGTCGTTGCGGGCGGCCTCGTAGGCGGCCTTGAGCTCGTCGAGCGCGTAGATCAGCGTCTCGGAGACGAAGGTGCCGCCGTAGGGGCCGAAGTGCCCGCGCGCGTCGGGCTGGTGGTAGTCGAACATGGGGTCTTCAGGGCTGGGGTGCGGCCACGACGGCCTCGTCCCGTGGAAGGTCGGCGATGCACGCATCCGCATCGCGCACGGCCTGGCAGAAGCGGCGCATCAAGGCGGTGTCCTTGATGCCGCGGGAGGCCTCGACGCCGGAGCTCACGTCCACCGCCCAGGGCCGCACACGCTGCACGCCGTCGGCGACATTATCCGGCGTCAGGCCCGCAGCCAGGATGTAGGGCAGCCGGGCACGGCTGCGCACCCAGGACCAGTCGAACGCCCGGCCGGCGCCGCCATAGCCGTCCACATGCGCATCCAGCAGCAGGGCCTGGGCACCGGGATGCGCCTGGGCGACGGCCTGCAGGTCCACATCGGGCGTCATCCGTACGGCGCGGACATAGCGATAAGGCGCTCCGGCCGCGGTCTCGCAATGCTCAGGCGTCTCGTCGCCGTGGAACTGCGCCAGGGCACCGGGATGGTCGCGCAGGATGGCCCTCACCTCGTCCACCGCGTGGTTGACGAAGAGCAGCACCGGCGTGACGTAGGGCGGCAGGCGGCGCGCCAGCTGCAGCGCGCGCGCCGGGCTGACATGGCGCGGGCTGCGCGCATAGAGCACGAAACCCACCGCATCTGCGCCGGCCTCGGCCGCGGCCTCGACATCGGCCTCACGGGTCAGGCCGCAGATCTTGATGCGTGTGCGATGGGTCATGGGCGAGGGCTCGGCTGTGTCGTTCAGCGGCAACCGGTGGGCAGCCGGCAGACCGCCAACGGGCCGCCGGATCGCCGGCCGGTATCAGCCAGCCTGCGCACGCCGTGGCGGCATGGGATGCCGAGCAGTCGGGATGGCAAAAGCCACGGGGCACGCGTCGCAAACCGCAGGACTGCGATCAGTGGCGGCCCTCGGCAGGGCCCGCGCCGGGCAGCCACTGCAGTGCGGGCACGTCG
Source organism: Burkholderiales bacterium (assembly GCA_016219375.1). GTDB lineage: Bacteria > Pseudomonadota > Gammaproteobacteria > Burkholderiales > Burkholderiaceae_C > Aquabacterium. The sequence continues at coordinate 118,207 of JACRNC010000003.1, read as the reverse complement.
GTCGGCAGACCGAGCTCGGCATCGTACCGCGGGCCCAGAAAGTACAGCCCGTCCGGGGCGAAGGTCGGCGCGGCCACGCGGCGGTCGCGCGCCTGCAGCACCGTCTGCATCCAGCCCGGTGATCGCGTGCCGGTGCCCACGGCCAGCAGGCAGCCCATGATGTTGCGGATCATGTGGTGCAGGAAGGCGCTGCCCTCGAAGTCGAAGCGCCAATAGGCGCCGTGGCGGCTGATCGTGATCTCGCGCAGCGTCTTCACCGGCGAGGCGGCCTGGCATTCGGACGAGCGGAAGGAGGTGAAGTCGTGCTCGCCGATGAGCACCGCAGCCGCCTGGCGCATGGCCGGCGCATCCAGCGGCCGGAAGACCCAGCCGCACTGCCCGGCCTCCAGTGCCGGACGCACGGGCGACTCCAGCAGCACGTAGGCATAGCGCCGCCCGCGCGCGGCATTGCGGGCATGGAAGCCCTCAGGCATCGGCCGGCACCACTGCACGGCGATGTCGGGCGGCAGGTAGGTGTTGGTGCCGCGCACCCAGGAGAACGGCTCACGCCGCAGGGACGTGTCCAGGTGCACCACCTGGTTGATGCCATGCACACCCGTGTCGGTGCGCCCGGCGCAGACCGTGCGCACGGCATGGCCGGCAAAACGTGAAAGGGCGGCCTCCAGTGCATCCTGCACCGTTCGGCCGCCCGGCTGGCTCTGCCATCCGAGGTAGCGCGTGCCCCGGAAGCACAGCCCCAGGGCCACGCGCATGGTTCGTCGCTCCTGGCCGGCTGCTCCGTCAGCCCAGCTCGTCCAGCATGCGCTGGGCCTTGGACTTCACGCCGCCGCTGGCCTTGGCCACCACCTCGTTGAGCAGGTCGCGGGCGCCTTCGATGTCACCGATCTGGCGGAACTCCTCGGCCAGCTCGATCTTGCGCGCCATCGGATCGGCGGCGTCGAAGTCGGCGTTCTCATCCAGAGCGGGCAGCTCGGCCGCGCCGGCCGGCGCGGGCGCCGGTGCGTTGAGGTCCAGGCTGATGTCCGACAGGTCGAACTCCAGCGGGCCACGAGCCGTGGTCGGCACCTCGTCCTGCGCAGGCGGGGCGGCCGGGATCTCGGGAAGATCGAAGCTCAGACCATTGTCCGTCGCAGCAGGGGCCGGGGCAGCTGCCGGTTCAGCCGGGCTGGAAGCACCAAGGTCGAGCTCCAGGTCCAGATCGACATTGCCCGCAGCCGGTGCCGGCGCTGCAAAGGCCGATGCGGGAGCCGGCTGCGGCAGCGTTGGCGCATCGAAGGGGTCCAGCGGCGCGGCCGGCCCACCGGACGGCGCCTGCGGCTGACCACCCGGTGCGTACAGCGGGTTCTCGGGGTCGATGGTCAGGCCCAGCTCCTGGGCACGGGTCCAATCCTCGCCCTGGCCGCCGGTCAGCGCGTAGAGCTGCGTGGCCAGCGCCTCGAAACCCTTGGTGTCGCGCCGCTTGGCATACACCTCGAGCAGCTTGACGCGAATGGCCAGGCGGTCGGGCGTGGTGCGCAGCGCTTCCTTCAGGATCTCTTCGGCCTGCAGGTCGCGGCCGTAGGCCAGGTAGACATCCGCCTCGGCCACCGGATCGACATCGCCGATGGCGTCAAGCTGGCTCAGCGAGTAGCTCATCGACGAGGGCGCGCCAGAGGCATCGCGCGTGTCGATGCGTTGGCCACCGCTGGCGCCAAAGAAGGAGTCGGGCTGCAGCCGGCTTTCCAGGAAGGAGGTCTCGCCGCTGTCGGGCTTGCCGCGCGAACGCCAGCGGTAGAAGCCCAGGCCGGCCAGCAGCGCCACGGCGAGGCCTGCGCCAGCCAGGGCCAGCGGGCTCTGCAGCAGCGTGGCGAGCACGCCCGGCTCTTCGTCGGCGACGATCGGGGGCACAACCGGCGGCGCAGCGGCCGGCTCGGGAGCCGGCGCGGGAGCGGAAGCGACTTCGGACGCAGCCTCGGATGCGGCCTCAGGCGCACTGGCCATCGACGCGGCCTCTGCCGGCGAGGCGGCAGCCTCCGGGACCGAGGCCGCCATCGGTGCCGAGGCGGCGACGGCGGCAGACGCCGGCAAGGCCGCAGCAGCAGGCGAGGCAGCCGGTGCCGGCGCAGCAGCCGACGCCGGGGGCACGGGCGTCAGCGCACGGGAGGCGGCCGGCGCAGGCGCTGCCGACGCGGTCGGCTTGGACGCTGCGGCGGTGGCGCCCTGCAGGCGCTTGAGCTCTTCGACGTTCTTCGACAGCTCGGCCACGCGGGTGGCGGCGTCACGTTGGGCACGCTCGCGCGCCAGGCGGTCTTCCTCGGCCGTGCGACCACCCGGGGCCGCACCGCCCTTGCTCAGGGTCAGCTTGTCCGGCGAGCCACCCACCGGCTGCTTGCGGTCCTGCACCTCGGCCACCTGGCCGCTGGCCTGGCGGCGCGGCTGGTCCACCGCCGGTGCGGCGCCGTCGGAGGCCAGGCGCTGACGGTAGGCATTGAAATCAGCGCTCTGGGCCTGGATGACCTGCCGCGCCTCTTCACGCGACGTCTCGCCCAGCGCCTGCGCGTCGGGCACGGTCAGCACCGCGCCGGAGCGCAGGCGGTTCATGTTGTTGCCGGCAAAGGCCTGCGGATTGGCGCGGTAGAGACCCACCAGCATCTGGTCGAGCGAGACGCCGGGCCGCTGCACGCGGGCCGCGATGCGCGACAGGGTGTCGCCCCGGCGCACGCGGACTTCGTCCTCGGCTGCAGCGGCCTGTTCGCGCACGGCGGGCGTAGGCGTGGTGCGAGCAGCGGGAGCGGCGGGCTGCGGCGCGCGGGCCGTGGCGGCCGGCGCGGATGCGGGGATACCCGCGGCGGAGCCGGCCGGGGCGGTGCGCGTAGGCGTAGCGGCCGCCTCAGGCGCGGCTGGGCGCCGAGGTGCTTCTGCCGGCGGCGCACCCAGGGCGGCCGGCGCCTGCGCGGTGCGGGTGCTGCCGGAGGTGGGCGGATCGAACAGCAGCGTGTATTCGCGCACCAGCCTGCCGGTGGACCAGGACAGCTCCAGGATGACGTCCACGAAGGGCTCCTGGACGGGGCGGTCGCTGCTCAGGCGCAGATACGGCCGGCCGTCGGCACGGCGCGCCAGCGTGATCACGGTGGACGGCAGCACGGCGTTGTAATCCACGCCCGCGGCACGGTAGGTTTCCGGCGAAGCTACCTTGACCCTGAGATCAGCAGCTTCTTCCGGCGTGAGGCTGCCGATGTCGATTTCAGCCCGCAGCGATTCGCCCAGCGCCGACTGCACCGACAACCGGCCCAATCCCAGCGCCTGGACATTCGGCGAGCCCAACAATGCAACGCAGGCGGCAGCAGCCGCCACCCCGCGCAGGACGAAGCGCCCCGCAGACAGAGAATGACCTTTCAAGGCGTCTCCCAGGTCGTCATGCGGGCGGTAGATGTGGCGGCATTGCGCCGGCCGCGCCCGTCGTTATTGACGCCACCCACGCACCAGGCTTGGTGGAACAGTTGAAATCACAATAGCAGCAGGCAGATACGGTGACAAGCTCATGCATTTACTGATCTTTATGCCGCTGCGATGAGCAGTATTTGAGCATTTGTGCCGTTGTCAGCCTGCAACGGCCGCGCTATTCAAGTGCGAATACTGCCCGCTTGTTGCAGAAGTAACACGCCCGCCATGAAGGCGGGCGTGAAGGGCAGGATCAGGACGCGTCCAGCAGGATGCGCAGCATCCGCCGCAGCGGCTCAGCCGCACCCCAGAGCAACTGATCGCCGATGGTGAAGGCGCCAACGTACTCCGGGCCCATTGCGAGCTTGCGGATACGGCCCACCGGGATGGTGAGCGTGCCCGTCACGGCTACGGGGGTCAGGTCCTTGATGGTCGCCTCGCGCGTGTTGGGCACGACCTTGGCCCACGGGTTGTCGGCGGCGATCATGGCCTCGATGTCGGCCACCGGCACGTCCTTCTTCAGCTTGAAGGTCAACGCCTGCGAGTGGCAGCGCATGGCGCCGATGCGCACGCAGAAGCCGTCGACCGGGATCGGGGCGCAGCCGAAGCCTTCGCCCAGGCCGAGGATCTTGTTGGTCTCGGCCATGCCCTTCCATTCTTCGCGCGACTGGCCCCAGCCCGGCTCACCGGGCTGCTTGCCCACCCCGAGATCCTTGTCGATCCACGGGATCAGCGAGCCGCCCAGCGGCACGCCGAAGTTGGCCGTCTCGGCCTCGGTCAGCGCGCGCTGCTTGGCGATGATCTTGCGGTCGATCTCCAGGATGGCGCTCTTGGGGTCGGCCAACAGGTCGCGCACCTCGGCGTTGAGCGTGCCGAACTGCGTGAGCAGCTCGCGCATGTGCTGCGCGCCGCCGCCAGACGCTGCTTGGTAGGTCTGGGTGGACATCCACTCCACCAGGCCGGCCTTGTAGAGCGCGCCCACGCCCATGAGCATGCAGCTGACGGTGCAGTTGCCGCCGATCCAGTTGCGGCTGCCCTTGGCAAGCGCATCCTTGATCACCGGCATGTTGACCGGGTCGAGCACGATGACCGCGTCGTCCTTCATGCGCAGCGTGGAGGCGGCGTCGATCCAGTGACCAGCCCAGCCCGCGGCACGCAGCTTGGGGAAGACCTCGGTGGTGTAGTCGCCGCCCTGGGCGGTCAGGATGATGTCGCAGCGCTTGAGCGACTCGATGTCGTAGGCGTCCTTGAGCGTGGCCTCGTTCTTCGCCATGACCGGGGCTTTGCCGCCGGCGTTGCTGGTGCTGAAGAAGACCGGCTCGATGAGGTCGAAGTCACCCTCGGCCTGCATGCGCTCCATCAGCACGGAACCCACCATGCCGCGCCAGCCCACCAAACCCACCAATGTCGTAGCCATGTCGTGATCTCTCGTCTGTCGTGTTGAGGGCGTGGCTCAGCCCTGGGCGCGCAGGGCCGCGACCACGGCGTCGCCCATCTCTGCGGTGCCGACGCGGCGCGTGCCGTCGCTGTGGATGTCGGCCGTGCGCAGGCCCTGGCTCAGCACCGCCTGCACCGCGCGCTCGATGCGCTGCGCGGCCTGCTCTTGATTGAGGCTGAAGCGCAGCATCATGGCCGCGCTCAGGATGGTGGCGAGCGGGTTGGCCACGCCCTTGCCGGCAATGTCGGGCGCGGAGCCGTGGCTGGGCTCGTAGAGGCCCTGGTTGCGCTCGTTGAGCGAGGCCGAGGGCAGCATGCCGATCGAGCCGGTCAGCATGGCCGCCTCATCCGAGAGGATGTCGCCGAACATGTTGCCGGTGAAGACCACGTCGAACTTCTTCGGCGCCTTGACCAGCTGCATGGCGGCGTTGTCGACGTACATGTGCTCCAGCTCCACGTCCGGATACTGGGCATGCACCTCGGTGACCACGTCCTTCCAGAACTGGAAGGTCTCCAGCACGTTGGCCTTGTCCACGCTCGTGACCTTCTTGCTGCGCTTGCGCGCCGCCTGGAAGGCGACGTGGGCAATGCGCTCGATCTCCGGGCGCGCATAGCGCATCGTGTCGAAGGCCTCGGGCGCGCCCTTGAAGGCGCCGTCCGGGCTCTCGCGCCGGCCGCGCGGCTGGCCGAAGTAGATGTCGCCAGTCAGCTCGCGGATGATGAGGATGTCGAGGCCCGCGACCAGCTCGGGCTTGAGGCTGGACGCATGCGTGAGCTGCTCGTAGCAGATGGCCGGGCGGAAGTTGGCGAACAGGCCCAGGTTCTTGCGCAGGCCCAGGATGGCCTGCTCAGGGCGCAGCGGGCGGTCAAGCTTGTCGTACTTCCAGTCGCCCACGGCGCCGAAAAGCACTGCATCGGCACCCTTGGCCAGCGCCAGGGTGGCCTCGGGCAGCGGGTGGCCGTGCGCGTCATAGGCCGCGCCGCCGACGAGCGCCTGCTCCAGCTCGAAGCGCAGGTCGAGCGCCTGCAGCACCTTGAGCGCCTCGGCAACGATTTCCGGGCCGATGCCGTCGCCCGGCAGGACTGCGATCTTCATGGTGCTCATCAGACGATGCGGTGGTTGAGCCAGGGCTTGGTGGCCAGGCGTTGGGCCTCGTAGGCCTTGATCTTGTCCGCCTGGCGCAGCGTCAGGCCGATGTCGTCGAAGCCGTTGAGCAGGCAGTACTTGCGGAAGGGCTGTACGTCGAAGGCCAGCTCGGCGCCGTCGGGCTTGACCACCACCTGCCGCTCCAGGTCCACCGTGAGCTCGTAGCCGACGAAGGCATAGACCTCGTTGAACAACTGATCGACCTGACTCTCGCTGAGCACGATGGGCAGCAGGCCGTTCTTGAAGCAGTTGTTGAAGAAGATGTCGGCGAAGCTGGGCGCGATGATGGCGCGAAAGCCGTACTGCTCCAGCGCCCAGGGCGCGTGCTCGCGGCTGGAGCCGCAGCCGAAGTTCTGGCGTGCGATCAGGATGGATGCGCCCTGGTAGCGCGGCTGGTTGAGCACGAAGTCCGGGTTGGGCTTGCGCGTGGCCGGGTCCTGGCCCGGCTCGCCGACGTCCAGGTAGCGCCACTCGTCGAACAGGTTGGGGCCGAAGCCGGTGCGCTTGATCGATTTCAGGTATTGCTTGGGGATGATGGCGTCGGTGTCGACGTTCTCGCGGTCCATCGGGGCCACCAGCCCCTTGTGCACTCGAAAGGCTTGCATGCCGTCCTCACTACTTGGCTGCGCCGCTGATGACTTCGCCAGCGCGCGTGATGTCCCTGCCCATGCCGTGCACGGTGTTGCAGCCGGCCAGCACAGCCGCCGCAGCCAGCATGGCCATGATCCTGCTCATGCGCTTCATGTCTGCCCTCATCACGCGCCGAGTCGACGCACGTCGACGAAATGCCCCTCGATGGCCGCCGCAGCCGCCATCGCCGGGCTGACCAGATGGGTGCGGCCGCCCGCTCCCTGGCGGCCTTCGAAGTTGCGGTTGCTGGTGGAGGCACAGCGCTCGCCCGGCTCCAGCCGGTCGGCGTTCATCGCCAAGCACATCGAGCAACCCGGCTCGCGCCACTCGAAGCCGGCGGCACGGAAGACCTGATCCAGACCTTCGCGCTCGGCCTGCTCCTTCACCAGGCCCGAGCCCGGCACGACCATCGCCAGCTTGACGTTGGAGGCCACCCGCTTGCCCAGCTTGCGCACCACGGCCGCGGCGGCGCGGATGTCCTCGATGCGCGAGTTCGTGCAAGAGCCGATGAAGACCTTGTCGATGCGGATGTCGCTGATCGGCTTGTTGGGCTCCAGCGCCATGTATTGCAGCGCGCGCTCCATCGCGGCGCGCTTGACCGGGTCCTTTTCCTTGTCGGGATCGGGCACGCGGTCTTCCACGGACGCCACCATCTCTGGCGAGGTGCCCCAGGTGACCTGCGGGCGGATCTGCGTGGCGTCGATCTCGACCACCGCATCCCAATGCGCATCCGCATCGGAATGCAGCGTGCGCCAGTAGGCGACGGCCTGCTCCCATTCCACGCCGGTGGGCGAATACGGGCGGCCCTTGACGTAGTTGATCGTGGTGTCGTCCACCGCCACCAGGCCGGCCCGCGCGCCGCCTTCGATGGCCATGTTGCACACCGTCATGCGGCCTTCCATGCTGAGGGCGCGGATGGCGCTGCCGGCGAACTCGATGGTGTAGCCCGTGCCGCCGGCCGTGCCGATGCGGCCGATGATGGCCAGCACGATGTCCTTGGCGGTGCAGCCGGCGGGCAGCTCGCCTTCCACCTTCACCAGCATGTTCTTGGCCTTCTTGGCCAGGAGCGTCTGCGTGGCCAGCACGTGCTCGACCTCCGACGTACCGATGCCGTGGGCCAGCGCGCCGAAGGCACCGTGCGTGGACGTGTGCGAGTCGCCGCAGACCACCGTCATGCCCGGCAGGGTGGCGCCCTGCTCCGGGCCGATCACGTGGACGATGCCCTGACGCTTGTCGCTCATCTTGAACTGCGTGATGCCGAAGCGGTCGCAGTTCTTGTCCAGCGTCTCGACCTGCAGGCGCGACACCGGGTCCTTGATGCCGTCGCGGCGGTCGGTGGTGGGCACGTTGTGGTCGCACACCGCCAGGTTGGCCGACAGGCGCCAGACCTTGCGACCACCGATCTCCAGGCCCTCGAAGGCCTGCGGGCTGGTCACCTCGTGGACCAGGTGACGGTCGATGTAGAGAACGGCCGTGCCGTCCTCCTCGGTGTGGACGACGTGTTCGTCCCAGATCTTGTCGTAGAGGGTGCGGCCGCTCATGTCACAAGCCTTGCGGGGCAGGAGGTTGCTTGCGCGGCAGCCTCGGTCCAGCCGAGGCGCCGGGCTTCATCGCCAGCCTGCGTTTCTCAGCCTGGCGCAGGCGGCTTGGGGAACTGGCGATTATCGCAGGGCGCGGGCAGCTGCGGGCGCGCTGCGCCTGTCGCCGGGCCGCATTCCTGCCGCTCGGCCCGGCGGCCCGGGACAGGCCCTTCGGCACCACCTGCGCAGCCGGGCCAAAACAGAACGGGGCGCCCCGAGCGCCCCGCTTGCGATTCGGCTGATGCGTCTCAGCCGCGGCGCCGGCGACGTACCAGCAGGCCCATCGTGCCCAGACCGGCAGCCATCAGCAGGCCGCTCTGAGGCTCGGGCACCGCAGCGGTGAAGCTCACGTTGTCCCAGGCAACCACCCCCGGGTAGCTGCCGACCTCGTAGAACAGCACATAGGCGATCGGCTTGACGCTGGAGACGCTGAGGTAGCCGCCACCGCTGACACCGGCCGCCACGCTGAGGCTGTCGCTGTCCAGCAGGTTGCCGAGCGCGTCATAGGCTTCGAGCCGGCCCTGGTCGTCATCGCCGCCGGTATCCCCCATGCCGATGCTGAAGGACGAGAACCCGCCGGTCAGCGTTGCGCGAAAGGCCACGGCTGCATTCGGCAGCACGGCATACGGCCTCCAGAGGCCGATGGAGTTGCCGGAGAAGGCGTCGGTGTCCGCGCCCCAGTGCGCCACGGCGAACTGCTCGCCGCCGCGGGTGAAGGTCACGCCATCGACCGTCAACTCGGTGTAGATGGCCTTGGGCGCGCTTTCGAAGTCGAGGGTGCCTGCCACAGATGCCGTGACCGCGCTGCAGGCGGCGACAAACAGCGCAACGTTCTTGATGACCTTCTTCACGATTCCTCCGTACTGCGATCGCCCAGGATCACAACACGGCAAGATACGTTAGCAACGCCTTGATACACCTCAGGCGGGGGATGACCCTCATCAGGCAAGACAAAGCCGCCTGACAGGAGACCCGTCAGGCGGCTTGGAAGAGAGGCTTGGGCGGCGCAATGCACCGCTCAGCCGAAACGCAGCGCCGCCGTTGCAGCGGCCAGGAATCAGCGCTGGGCCAGCGGCTTGACGTCGCGCTTCGGGGAGCCGACGAACAGCTGGCGCGGACGGCCGATCTTGTACTCGGGGTCGGCAATCATCTCGTTGAGCTGGGCGATCCAGCCCACCGTGCGGGCCAGCGCGAAGATTGCGGTGAACAGGCTCACCGGGATACCGATGGCGCGCTGCACGATGCCGGAGTAGAAGTCCACGTTCGGGTACAGCTTGCGGGCGACGAAGTATTCGTCTTCCAGCGCGATTTTCTCCAGCTCCATCGCCAGCTTGAACAGCGGGTCGTTCTCCAGGCCCAGTTCGGAGAGCACCTCGTGGCAGGTCTCACGCATCAGCTTGGCGCGCGGGTCGTAGTTCTTGTAGACCCGGTGGCCGAAGCCCATCAGGCGCACGCCGGAGTTCTTGTCCTTGACCTTGGAGATGAACTCGCCGATCTTGGCCACGCCGCCCATGGCCTGGATGTCTTCCAGCATGTTCAGGCAGGCCTCGTTGGCGCCGCCGTGGGCGGGACCCCACAGGCAGGCCACGCCAGCGGCGATGGCGGCGAACGGGTTGGTGCCCGAAGAACCGCACAGGCGGACCGTGGAGGTGGAGGCGTTCTGCTCGTGGTCGGCGTGCAGGATGAAGATGCGGTCCATCGCGCGCACCAGCACGTCGTTGGACTTGTACTCCTCGCACGGCGTCGCGAACATCATGCGCATGAAGTTCGCGCCGTACGACATGTCGTTGCGCGGGTAGACGTAAGGCTGGCCGACCGAGTACTTGTAGGCCATGGCCACCAGCGTGGGCATCTTGGCGATCAGACGGATCGCCGCGATCTCGCGGTGCTCGGGGTTATTGATGTCGGTGCTGTCGTGATAGAAGGCCGACAGCGCGCCGACCAGGCCGGTCATCACGGCCATCGGGTGGGCGTCACGACGGAAGCCGCGCAGGAAGAACTGCATCTGCTCGTTGACCATCGTGTGCTGGGTCACGCGGCCGACGAATGCGTCCTTCTGGGCAGCGTTGGGCAGCTCTCCGTAGAGCAGCAGGTAGCAGGTCTCCAGGAAGTCGCAGTTCACCGCCAGCTGCTCGATGGGATAGCCGCGGTAGAGCAGCTCGCCCTTGTCGCCGTCGATGTAGGTGATGGTGGAGTTGCACGACGCGGTGGACAGGAAGCCCGGGTCGTAGGTGAACTTGCCGGTCTGGGCGTAGAGCTTGCGGATGTCGATGACATCCGGGCCGATCGTGCCCTTGTAGATCGGCAGATCCATGCTGGGGCTGCCGTCGGAGAACGACAGGGTGGCTTTCACGTCGGACGGGGTCATGGGCACTCCTGGCTAGTCACTCGGGGATGTTCTGGGCGGTAGGCGCCGCGCGCGGCACGCGGGGCGGGCACCGCGGGGATGTCTCTTCAGTGCGCGGCCCGTGCGGGCGTGCGCATCAGCTGCAGCACCTGCCGGACCTCGGGGCGGTCAATGTCGCCTTGCGGCTCCTTGCGCCCCAGGCAGAGGTCGAGCAGGTCATTGTCGGCGAGCTCCATCAGGGCAAGCAAGCCTCGGGCCTGTGCGACCGTCAGCGCGGCCTGATGGCGGTCGAGGAAGCGGGTGACGAACAGATCGTTCTCCAGCAGGCCGCGCCGGCAGCGCCAGCGCAGGCGGCGCTGAGCGTCGTCGTCCAGCGGCAGCTCGTCTGCGGTCGTCATGCCTGCGCTTCCTCGCCCTCGTGGATCAGACGGCCCGGCGGACCATCAGCTCCTTGATCTTGCCGATGGCCTTGGTGGGGTTCAGGCCCTTGGGGCACACGTCCACGCAGTTCATGATCGTGTGGCAGCGGAACAGGCGGTACGGATCCTCGAGGTTGTCGAGGCGGTCGCTGGTGGCCTGGTCACGGCTGTCGGCGATGAAGCGATAGGCCTGCAGCAGGCCGGCCGGGCCGACGAACTTGTCCGGGTTCCACCAGAAGCTCGGGCAGCTGGTGGAGCAGCTCGCGCACAGGATGCACTCGTACAGGCCGTTGAGCTCGTCGCGCTCCTCGGGCGACTGCAGGCGCTCCTTCTCGGGCGGCGGCGTGTCGTTGACCAGGTAGGGCTTGATCGAGTGGTACTGGTTGAAGAAGTGCGTCATGTCCACGATGAGGTCGCGGACGACAGGCAGACCCGGCAGCGGCTTGAGCACCACGGTGCCCGGCAGCGTGCGCATGTTGGTCAGGCAGGCCAGGCCGTTCTTGCCGTTGATGTTCATCGCATCGGAGCCGCACACGCCTTCACGGCAGGAGCGGCGGAAGCTCAGCGACGGATCGACCGCCTTGAGCTTCATCAGGGCATCGAGCAGCATGCGCTCGGAGCCGTCGAGCTCGACCTGGAGGGTCTGCATGTACGGCTTGGCATCCTTGTCCGGGTCGTAGCGGTAGATCTGGAAGGTACGCAGGGTCATGACGGCTCTTTCGGTGTGTCGTGGGTCAACACCAAAGTCGGTAGGCGGTGATCAGAAGGAACGGACCTTGGGCGGGATGGATTCGACCGACAGCGGCTTGAGGTTGACCGGCTTGTATTCGAGCCGGTTGCCTTCGCTGAACCACAGCGTGTGCTTCATCCAGTCGCGGTCGTTGCGGCCGTTGGGGAATTCCGGCGAGTCGGCGTAGTCGTTCACCGTGTGCGCACCGCGGCTTTCCTTGCGGGCGGCGGCCGAGACGATCGTGGCCTGGGCGGCCTCGATCAGGTTCTCGACTTCCAGCGCCTCGATGCGCGCGGTGTTGAACACCTTGGACTTGTCCTTCAGGCCGATGGCCTTGACACGCTCGCGCAGCTCGGCGATCTGCACCACGCCCTCGTCCATCGCCGCCTGGGTGCGGAAGACGCCGGCATGCTTCTGCATCGAGGTGCGGATGCCATTGGCGACGTCCTGGGCGTATTCGCCACCGGTGCTGCCGTCCAGCCGCGCCAGGCGGGCCAGGGTGCGGTCGGCCGCATCCTTGGGCAGCGGCTTGTGCGTCTTGTTCTTGAGGTTGAAGTCGACGATGTGGTTGCCCGCGGCGCGGCCGAAGACCAGCAGGTCGAGCAGCGAGTTGGTGCCCAGGCGGTTGGCGCCGTGCACCGACACGCAGGAGCACTCACCCACGGCGTAGAGCCCGTTGACGACCGAGTTGGGATTGCCATCCTTGGGCACCACCACCTGGCCGTGGATGTTGGTCGGGATGCCGCCCATCTGGTAGTGGATGGTCGGCACCACCGGGATCGGCTCCTTGGTGATGTCGACGTTGGCGAAGTTGTGGCCGATCTCGTAGACGGACGGCAGGCGCTTGAGGATGGTCTCGGCGCCCAGGTGGGTCATGTCGAGGACAACGTAGTCCTTGTTGGGACCGCAGCCGCGACCTTCCTTGATCTCCTGGTCCATGCAGCGGGACACGAAGTCGCGCGGTGCCAGGTCCTTCAGCGTGGGCGCATAGCGCTCCATGAAGCGCTCGCCGTTGCAGTTGCGCAGGATGGCGCCCTCGCCGCGGCAGCCTTCGGTCAGCAGCACGCCCGCGCCGGCCACGCCGGTGGGGTGGAACTGCCAGAACTCCATGTCTTCCAGCGGGATGCCGGCGCGCGCGGCCATGCCCAGGCCGTCGCCGGTGTTGATGAAGGCGTTGGTGGAGGCGGCGTAGATGCGGCCGGCACCGCCGGTGGCCAGCAGCACGGCCTTGCCCTGCAGGATGTGGACGTCGCCGGTTTCCATCTCTAGCGCCGTGACGCCGACCACGTCGCCATCGGCGTCGCGGATCAGGTCCAGGGCCATCCACTCGACGAAGAAGTGCGTGCGCGCCTTGACGTTCTGCTGATACAGCGTGTGCAGCATGGCGTGGCCGGTGCGGTCGGCAGCGGCGCAGGCGCGCTGCACCGGCTTCTCGCCGTAGTTGGCGGTGTGGCCGCCGAAGGGGCGCTGGTAGATGGTGCCGTCCGGGTTGCGGTCGAACGGCATGCCGAAGTGTTCGAGCTCGTAGACGACCTTGGGCGCCTCGCGGCACATGAACTCGATGGCGTCCTGGTCGCCCAACCAGTCCGAGCCCTTGACGGTGTCGAAGAAGTGGTAGTGCCAGTTGTCCTCGGACATGTTGCCCAGCGAGGCACCGATGCCGCCCTGGGCGGCGACGGTGTGCGAGCGGGTGGGGAACACCTTGGACAGGACGGCCACGCTGAGGCCGGCGCGGGCCAGTTGCAGCGAGGCGCGCATGCCGGAGCCGCCGGCCCCGACGATGACGACGTCGAACTTGCGGGTGGGCAAAGAACTTCCGGCTTGCATCACAGTCTCCACAGCACTTGAACCGCCCAGCCGGCACAACCGACCAGCCACACGATGGTGAGGACCTGCAGGCTCAGCCGCAGGCCGACGGGCTTGATGTAGTCCATCCAGATGTCGCGCACGCCCACCCAGGCATGCCAGAGCAACGAGACGATGACCACGAAGGTCAGCACCTTCATCCATTGCTGGGCGAAGATGCCGGACCACTTGACATAGGACAGCGGCTCACCGAAGAGCACCTGCACGAGCAGGACGACGGTGAACAGGGCCATGAGGACGGCGGTGACGCGCTGGGACAGCCAGTCGCGAAAGCCGTAGTGCGCGCCGACGACCAGGCGCTTGGAACCATAGCTGGTGGACATGGGGATCGTGGGGAGGAGGAAAAGGACGGAACGCCGCGGGCGGCGTTGCGGGAGCCGGGCTCAGTAGACGCCGAACAGGCGCAGGGCGAGCAGCAGCGTGATGACGTTGGCGATCACCAGCGTGGCGATGGCCGAGCTGCGGCCTTGCTGCTTGCTGACGCTGTGCGTGGCGTCCATCCACAGGTGGCGCACGCCGGCCACGAAGTGCTGCAGGTAGGCCCAGATGATGCCCAGCGCCACCAGCTTGATGAACCAGCCGGGCAGGAAGCCGACGCCGGCGCTGAAGACGCTGGTGAAGGTCTCGAAGCTGATCTCGGACGACACGCTGGTGTCGAACATCCAGATCACGAAGGGCAGCAGCAGGAACAGGACCGCGCCGCTGATGCGATGCAGGATGGACACGATGCCCGCCGGCGGAAGCCGGTACGTGACGATGTCCGACACGTGGATGTTGCTGTAGACGGGGCGTTTCTTCGTGGTTTGCATGGGGTCGTGGGCCCTTCTTCAAAGCGTGTTCACAGCGGTTGCCGGCCGGGCGTCCAGTGGGCGGGAAAGCCCGCGATTTTAGGACAAGCCCTTGAATTCCTGCCGCCCGTCCCCAGCGCAAGCCGCGCGGCCTGCGCCCCGGCGGGCGATCAACTCACCTCATTGCGGTAATGGTGCGCACTCGTGTGGTACAGGCCGCGGCGCAACTCCACCGGGCGATCGTCATAGGTGCGGCTCAGGCGCTCCACGCTCAGCAGTGCGGTGCCGGGCGTTACCTGCAGCAGCTCGGCGGTGGGGCCGTCGGCGGCCAGGGCACGCAGCTTTTCTTCGGCGCGGATCATGCGCACGCCGTATTCGGTCTCGAAGAGCGCGTACATCGGGCCCTGGTATTCGCCCAGGCGCTCGGCGGTCAGCCCCTTGAACAGCTGCCCGGGCAGCCAGATCTCGTCGAGCACGACCGGGCGCTCTGCAAACAGCAGCAGCCGGCGGATCATCACGACCGCGTCGCCCGCCTTGAGCTCCAGGCTGCGGGCGACATCGGCCGGCGCGCGCATGCGGCGGCACTCCAGAAAGCGGCGCTGCACCGGGCCGGCGTCCTGCGGCGAATCCGGCGTCAGGCGCAGGAAGCGGTACTGCACATGCTCTTCGGCATGCGTGGCGACGAAAGTGCCCTTGCCCTGCCGGCGCACCAGCAGGTTCTCGGCCGCCAGCTCGTCGATGGCCTTGCGCACCGTGCCCTGGCTGACCTTGTAGCGCGCAGCCAAGTCCATCTCGCTGGGGATGGCCTCGCCCGGGCGCCACTCGCCGGCCTGCAGGCTCTTCATCAGCAGCGCCTTGATCTGCTGGTAGAGCGGGCTGAATGCCGGCGCCGCCTCCTGGCCCTGGGGCCCGGGAAGCGGCTTCGCTGCAGCGGGCGGCGAGGCGTTCGGCATGGCGGCATTGCACCACAGGACGCGACGGAGCGTCCAGGACACTCATGAAAGATGTCTTATATAAGACATAAGAGTTGACGCACTCGGGAGCCTGGGCATACAGTTGTGTGCAGTCGGGAGTGACCTACACTTTTGGGTTGTTCCGGCCGGGCCCCGCTGCCTTGCGCCGGCCTCCTTCACACCTAGTCTGCCCTGGAGCCCCTCATGAGCAAGAAACCCGTCCGAGTCGCTGTCACCGGTGCCGCCGGCCAGATCGGCTATGCCCTGCTGTTCCGCATCGCCTCGGGCGAGATGCTGGGCAAGGACCAGCCAATCATCCTGCAACTGCTGGAGATCCCGGACGAGAAGGCCCAGAACGCGCTCAAGGGCGTGATCATGGAGCTGGAAGACTGCGCCTTCCCGCTGCTGGCCGGCATCGAGGCCCACTCCGACCCGATGACCGCCTTCAAGGACACCGACTACGCCCTGCTGGTCGGCGCCCGCCCCCGCGGCCCCGGCATGGAGCGCAAGGACCTGCTGTCGGCCAACGCCCAGATCTTCACTGCCCAGGGCAAGGCGCTGAACGCCGTGGCCTCGCGCAACGTCAAGGTGCTGGTGGTCGGCAACCCGGCCAACACCAATGCCTACATCGCCATGAAGAGCGCGCCGGATCTGCCGCGCGAGAACTTCACCGCCATGCTGCGCCTGGACCACAACCGCGCCGCCTCGCAGATCGCCGCCAAGATCGGCTGCGCCGTGGGCGACATCGAGAAGCTGGCCGTGTGGGGCAACCACTCGCCGACGATGTACGCCGACTACCGCTTCGCCACCGTGAACGGCAAGTCGGTCAAGGACACGATCAACGACCACGAGTGGAACGCCAACGTGTTCCTGCCCACGGTGGGCAAGCGCGGCGCGGCCATCATCGCTGCGCGCGGCCTGTCGTCGGCCGCCTCGGCTGCCAACGCCGCCATCGACCACATGCGCGACTGGGCCCTGGGCACCAACGGCAAGTGGGTCACGATGGGCATCCCGTCCAACGGCGAGTACGGCATCCCGAAGGACGTGATGTTCGGCTACCCGGTCACCTGCGAAGGCGGCAAGTACAAGGTCGTCGAGGGCCTGCCCATCGATGCGTTCTCGCAGGAGTGCATCAACAAGACCCTGGCGGAGCTGCAGGAAGAGCAGGACGGCGTCAAGCACCTGCTGTAAGCCGCAGGCGCACAGCTGAAAAGGGCCGGTCACGCTGTCGGGTGCACCGGCCCTTTGTCCACCTGGCCTCAAGACGGCCTTCACCTCATGAACCTGCCCTCCGACTCCCTGCTCCCTCGTCTGGCCCTGTTCGGCGCCGATGCGCCGCCACGGCCCATGCTGCCGGTGTGCGACCACTACAGCGGTGTGGAGGAGCGCATGCGCAAGAGCCTGGCGCTGCAGGGCGGGCTGGCCGAGCATGCGCTGTTCGACGTCACGCTGGACCTGGAAGACGGCGCGCCGGTAGGCGGCGAGCACGAGCATGCCCTGCTGGTGGCCGAGCTGGTGGACAGCCCCGCCAACCGCTTCGACCGGGTCGGCTCGCGGCTGCACCCGGTGTCGCACCCGCGCTTCGAGGACGAGGTCGACACGCTGGTGGGCCGCTGCGGCGCGCGGCTGGCCTATCTGATGGTCCCCAAGGTCGACAGCCTGGCCGTGGCCGAGCGGGCGATCGCCACGATCGACGCGGCCTGCGACCGCCACGGCCTGGAGCGGCGCATCCCGGTGCATGCGCTGATCGAATCGCCCGCCGCGGTGGCCCAGGTGCAGGCGATCGCGGCCCAGCCGCGGCTGGAGTCGCTGTCCTTCGGTCTGATGGACTTCGTATCAGCCCACGGCGGGGCGATCCCTGCGTCGGCGATGACGCTGGACGGCCAGTTCAGCCATCCGCTGGTCATGCGCGCCAAGCTGGAGATCGCAGCCGCCTGCCATGCGCACGGCAAGACCCCGTCGCACGGCGTGGTGACCGAGTTCAAGCAGACGCGCGCACTGGAGAAGGCGGCCACGCGCGCCTCCAAGGAGCTGGGCTACACGCGCATGTGGAGCATCCACCCGGACCAGATCCGCGTGATCATCGAGAGCTTCGCGCCGGTGGTGGCCGAGGTGGACGATGCGGTGGACATCTTGCTGGCCGGCCTGGCCGCGGGCTGGGGGCCGATCGCGCTGCGCGGCACGCTGCACGACCGCGCAAGCTACCGCCATTACTGGCATGTGCTGGAACGCGCCTGGCGCACCGGGCAACCCCTGCCCGAGGAAGTGCTGGACGCCTTTTTCAAGGAAGCAGAATGAGCCTCAACTCCGCCGGTGCGCGCTTTCGCCAGGCGCTGCGCGACGAATCGCCGCTGCAGGTGATCGGCGCCATCAACGCCAACCATGCCCTGCTGGCCAAGCGCGCGGGCTTCCGCGCCATCTACTTGTCCGGCGGCGGCGTGGCCGCGGGCTCGCTGGGCCTGCCCGACCTGGGCATCAACACGCTCGACGACGTGCTGACCGACGTGCGGCGCATCACTGACGTGTGCGATGTGCCGCTGCTGGTGGACATCGACACCGGCTTCGGACCCAGCGCCTTCAACATCGAGCGCACGGTCAAGAGCCTGATCAAGTTCGGCGCCGCTGCCTGCCACATCGAGGACCAGGTGGGCGCCAAGCGCTGCGGCCACCGCCCGGGCAAGGAGATCGTCTCCACCGAGGAGATGGTGGACCGCGTCAAGGCCGCGGCCGATGCCAAGACCGACCCGGACTTCTTCCTGATCGCCCGCACCGATGCCATCCAGGTGCACGGCGTGGATGCGGCCATCGAGCGGGCCATCAAGTGCGTGGAAGCCGGTGCCGACGGCATCTTTGCCGAGGCCGCCTACGACCTGCCCACCTACCGCAAGTTCGCCGATGCGGTGAAGGTGCCGGTGCTGGCCAACATCACCGAGTTCGGCAAGACGCCGCTATTCAGCGTGGACGAACTGCGCGGTGCGGGCGCCGGCATGGTGCTGTATCCGCTGTCGGCCTTCCGCGCGATGAACAAGGCGGCCGAGGCGGTCTACACCGCCATCCGCCGCGACGGCCACCAGAAGAACGTGATCGAGCTGATGCAGACCCGCGAGGAGCTCTACGAGCGCATCGGCTACCACGACTTCGAGAACAAGCTCGACGCCCTGTTCGCCCAGAAGAAGGCGGGCTGAGCCCTTCCCTCCTCCCTACCGCCCCACTGTCAGGAGACCCCCTCGATGAGCGCCACCCCCGAGACCCCGACCACGCCCGGCTTCAAACCGAAGAAATCCGTGGCCCTGTCCGGCACCGCGGCCGGCAACACCGCGCTGTGCACCGTCGGCCGCACCGGCAACGACCTGCACTACCGCGGCTACGACATCCTGGACGTGGCGACGACCTGCGAGTTCGAGGAGATCGCCCACCTGCTGGTCCACGGCAAGCTGCCCACCGTGGCCGAGCTGGCCGCGTACAAGGCCAAGCTCAAGGCCCTGCGCGGCGTGCCGGCCGCGGTCAAGGCCGCGCTGGAGCAGCTGCCGCCTTCGGCCCACCCGATGGACGTGATGCGCACCGGCGTCTCCGTGCTGGGCTGCGTGTCGCCCGAGAAGGACGATCACAACCACCCGGGCGCCCGCGACATCGCCGACAAGCTGATGGCCTCGCTGGGCTCCATGCTGCTGTACTGGTACCACTACAGCCACAACGGCCGGCGCATCGAGGTGGAGACGGATGACGACTCCATCGGCGGCCACTTCCTGCACCTGCTGCACGGCGAAAAGCCGCGCGAGAGCTGGGTGCGGGCCATGCACACCAGCCTGATCCTCTACGCCGAGCACGAGTTCAACGCCTCCACCTTCACCGGCCGCGTGATCGCCGGCACCGGCTCGGACATGTTCTCGGCCATCTGCGGTGCCATCGGCGCGCTGCGCGGCCCCAAGCATGGCGGCGCCAACGAGGTGGCCTTCGAGATCCAGAAGCGCTACGACACGCCGGACGAGGCCGAGGCCGACATCCGCGCCCGCGTGGAGAAGAAGGAAGTGGTGATCGGCTTCGGCCACCCGGTCTACACGGTGAGCGACCCGCGCAACGTGGTGATCAGGAAGGTCGCCGAGGAGCTGTCCAAGGAGCAGGGCAACACCAAGATGTACGACATCGCGGAGCGGCTCGAATCCGTGATGTGGGAAATCAAGAAGATGTTCCCCAACCTGGACTGGTTCTCGGCCGTCAGCTACCACATGATGGGCGTGCCCACGGCCATGTTCACGCCGCTGTTCGTCATCGCGCGCACCAGCGGCTGGAGCGCCCACATCATCGAGCAGCGCATCGACGGCAAGATCATCCGCCCGAGCGCCAACTACACCGGCCCGGAGAACCTGAGCTTCGTGCCGCTGAAGGATCGCAAGTAAGACGCTCGAGGGATGGGCGCGGCAGCGGTCGCGCCGTCCCGCTCCCGCCCGCTCACGAGGCGGCCGGGATGACCTGACACCGCAGCCCCGGCGCGCCAGACCGGGGCGCCGAACCAGCCGGGTCGGCCACCGCCCGGCCTCTCTGCCCCACTGCCATGAACAGCGCCCACCGCAAGCCCCTGCCCGGCACCGATCTGGACTACTTCGACGCCCAGGAGGCGGTTGAGGCCATCCAGCCGGGCGCCTGGGCCACCCTGCCCTACACGTCCCGCGTGCATGCCGAGAACATCGTGCGCCGGGCCGATCCGGCCATCATTCGCGACTGCCTGGTGCAGCTCATCGAGCGCAAGCGCGAACGCGACTTCCCGTGGTTCCCGGCGCGCGTGGCCTGCCACGACATCCTGGGCCAGACGGCCCTGGTGGACCTGGCCGGCCTGCGCGACGCGATCGCCAAGGAGGGGGGCGACCCGGCCAAGGTGAACCCCGTCGTGCCGGTGCAGCTGATCGTGGACCACTCGCTGGCCGTGGAGTGCGGCGGCTTCGACCCCGAGGCCTTCCGCAAGAACCGCGAGATCGAGGAGCGCCGCAACGAGGACCGCTTCCACTTCATCGAGTGGACCAAAAAGGCCTTCGCCAACGTGGACGTGATCCCCGCGGGCAACGGCATCATGCACCAGATCAACCTGGAGAAGATGTCGCCCGTGATCCATGCGGACCACGGCGTGGCCTACCCCGACACCTGCGTGGGCACCGACTCGCACACGCCGCACGTCGATGCGCTGGGCGTGATCGCCATCGGCGTGGGCGGCCTGGAGGCCGAGAACGTGATGCTGGGCCGCGCCTCGTGGATGCGCCTGCCCGAGATCGTGGGCGTCAAGCTCACGGGCCAGCGCCAGCCGGGCATCACCGCCACCGACGTGGTGCTGGCCCTGACCGAGTTCCTGCGCAAGAGCAAGGTGGTGGGCGCCTACCTGGAGTTCTACGGCGAAGGTGCCTCCAAGCTCACCATCGGCGACCGCGCCACCATCTCGAACATGGCGCCCGAGTACGGTGCCACGGCCGCGATGTTCAGCATCGACGAGCAGACGCTGGACTACCTGCTGCTCACCGGCCGCGAGCCCGGGCAGGTCAAGCTGGTCGAGACCTACGCCAAGACGGCGGGCCTGTGGTCGGACACGCTCAAGGACGCCGTCTACGAGCGCAACCTGGAGTTCAACCTGTCCAGCGTGGTGCGCAACATGGCCGGCCCCTCCAACCCGCATGCCCGCGTGGCCACCACCGACCTGGCGGCCAAGGGCATCGCCGGCAAGTGGTCCATGCCCGCGGCCGGTGAAGGCACCATGCCCGATGGCGCGGTGATCATCGCGGCCATCACGTCCTGCACCAACACGTCCAACCCGCGCAACGTGATCGCCGCCGGCCTGCTGGCGCGCAACGCCAACCGGCTGGGCCTGGTGCGCAAACCCTGGGTCAAGTCGTCGCTGGCGCCCGGCTCCAAGGCGGTGGAGCTTTACCTGAAAGAAGCCGGTCTGCTGCCCGAGCTCGAGAAGCTCGGCTTCGGCATCGTCGCCTTTGCCTGCACCACCTGCAACGGCATGTCCGGCGCGCTGGATCCCAAGATCCAGCAGGAGATCATCGACCGCGACCTGTATGCCACGGCGGTGCTGTCGGGCAACCGCAACTTCGACGGCCGCATCCATCCGTATGCCAAGCAGGCCTTCCTCGCCTCGCCGCCGCTGGTCGTGGCCTATGCGATCGCCGGCACGGTGCGCTTCGACATCGAGAACGACGTGTTGACCGTGGTGGACGGCAAGGAAATCCGCCTGAAGGACATCTGGCCCAGCGACGAGGAGATCGACGCCATCGTCAAGGCCAGCGTCAAGCCGGAGATGTTCCGCGCGGTCTACGAGCCGATGTTCGCCATCCGCCAGGACGACGGCTCGGCCGTGAGCCCGCAGTACGACTGGCGGCCGCAGTCCACCTACATCCGCCGCCCGCCCTACTGGGACACCGAGGGCGTGGGTGCACTGGCAGCCAACCCCCGCAGCCTCAAGGGCATGCGGCCGCTGGCCATCCTGCCGGACAACATCACCACCGATCACCTCTCGCCGTCCAACGCCATCCTGATGAACAGCGCGGCGGGCGAGTACCTGCACAAGATGGGCCTGCCGGAGGAGGACTTCAACTCCTACGCCACCCACCGCGGCGACCACCTGACCGCGATGCGCGCCACCTTCGCCAACCCCACGCTGAAGAACGAGATGGTGCGCAATGCCGACGGCAGCGTGAAGGCTGGCTCGCTCGCCCGTGTCGAGCCCGACGGCAGCGTGATGCGCATGTGGGAGGCCATCGAGACCTACATCGAGCGCAAGCAGCCGCTGATCATCATCGCCGGCGCCGACTACGGCCAGGGCTCCTCGCGCGACTGGGCAGCCAAGGGCGTGCGCCTGGCGGGCGTGGAGGTGATCGCGGCTGAGGGCTTCGAGCGCATCCACCGCACCAACCTGATCGGCATGGGCGTGCTGCCGCTGGAGTTCAAGCCGGGCACCACGCGGCTGACCCTGGGCCTGGACGGCACCGAGACCTACGACGTCGAAGGCGCGCTCAAGCCGCGCACCGACCTCACGCTGGTCATCCGCCGCAAGAGCGGCGAGGTGCTGCGCGTGCCGATGACCTGCCGGCTGGATACGGCCGAGGAAGTGTCCGTGTACGAAGCCGGCGGCGTGCTGCAGCGCTTCGCCCAGGACTTCCTGGCCACGCAGAAGGCCGCCTGAAGGAGCATCCGCATGGCCCACGCGCCGCAGATCAAGATCCCCGCGACCTACATGCGCGGCGGCACCAGCAAGGGCGTCTTCTTCCGCCTGCAGGACCTGCCCGAGCGCTGCCAGGTGCCCGGCCCGGCACGCGACCAGCTGTTGCTGCGCGTCATCGGCAGCCCGGACCCGTACGGCAAGCAGATCGACGGCATGGGCGGCGCCACGTCCAGCACCAGCAAGACGGTCATCCTGTCCAGGAGCACCCGGCCGGACCATGACGTGGACTACCTCTTCGGCCAGGTGTCCATCGACCAAGCCTTCGTGGACTGGTCGGGCAACTGCGGCAACCTGTCCTCGGCCGTGGGCTCGTTCGCCATCCAGGCCGGGCTGATCGAGGCCGCGCGCATCCCGGCCGATGGCGTCTGCACCGTGCGCATCTGGCAGGCCAACATCGGCAAGACCATCATCGCCCACGTGCCCATCACCGGCGGGCAGGTGCAGGAGACCGGCAGCTTCGAGCTCGACGGCGTCACCTTCCCGGCTGCCGAGGTGCAGCTGGAGTTCCTGGACCCGGCCGATGAAGGCGAAGGCGACAGCGGCGGCGCGATGTTCCCCACCGGCAACCTGGTCGACGACCTGGAGGTGCCGGGCATCGGCACGCTCAAGGCCACGCTGATCAACGCCGGCATCCCGACCATCTTCGTCAACGCCGCCGACATCGGCTACACCGGCTGCGAGCTGCAGGAGCAGATCAACGGCGACCCCAAGGCGCTGGCGATGTTCGAGCTCATCCGCGCGTATGGCGCGGTGCGCATGGGCCTGATCCGCCATGTGGAGGAGGCCGCCAGCCGACAGCACACGCCGAAGATCGCCTTCGTCGCGCCGCCGGCCGACTACACCGCCTCCAGCGGCAAGCGCATCGCAGCCGGCGACATCGACCTGCTGGTGCGTGCCCTGTCCATGGGCAAACTACATCACGCCATGATGGGCACGGCTGCCGTGGCCATCGGCACGGCCGCGGCGATTCCGGGCACACTGGTGAGCCTGGCCGCCGGCGGCCGGGCCCATGACGCGGTGCGCTTCGGCCACCCGTCGGGCACGCTGCGCGTCGGGGCTGAGGCCCGCCAGGTGGACCGCGACTGGAAAGTCACCAAGGCCGTCATGAGCCGCAGCGCCCGCGTGCTCATGGAAGGCTGGGTCCGCGTGCCCAGCGACGCGTTCTGATCCGCATCGCGGGCGCATTACCCGGCCGGCCGGGCCGGCCCAGACACCTGTGGAGGAAGTCATGAATCGTTCCACTCTCACCTGCCTGCTACTGGCGGCCTGCATGGCGCTGCCGGGCGTGTCGTCTGCAGCGACCAAGAAGACCCGCGCGGCCAAGCCCCAGGCCGCCGAGACGCAGTCGCTGGCCACGCCGCTGGCCCCGGCCAGCGACGAGCAGATCGAAGCTGCCAAGCGCGCCCACGTGGGCCGCTACCTGTGCGAGTTCGGCCAGGAGCTGATGCTCGACCGCAACGACGCCAATCCCGGCTACCTGAACCTGAAGTTCAAGCAGCAGACCTGGGTCATGCGCCCGGTGCTGTCGTCCACCGGCGCACTGCGCATCGAAGACACCCGCGGCCAGGCCATGCTGCTGCAGATCGCCTTCAAGTCGATGCTGCTCAACACCCGCACCGGCCAGCGCATCGTCGATGCCTGCGTGCATGAGGCGCAGCAGGCTGCGCTGGACGAAGCCAAGCTCAACCCGCAGAACACGCCGTCGCTGTTCGGCAACTGAAGATCGTCCGCAGTCCAGGCGGCCGGCGCCAGCAGCGCCGGCCGTTTGCTTTACGGGCCGGCACGCCGCAAGCGTGCCCAACGCATGCTGATGCGGCCCGCCGGCCGCTGCACCCAGCAGGACACTGGGGTAGCCCGCCCTTATGTCTTATATAAGACTTAAAATCACTGCGCCTCACACAGGAGCCTCTTCCATGCTGCAAGCCTATCGCCAACACGTCGCCGAGCGTGCCGCCCTCGGCATCCCACCCCTGCCCCTGGATGCCAAGCAGACGGCCGAGCTGATCGAGCTGATCAAGAACCCGCCGGCCGGCGAAGAGGCCTTCCTGGTCGACCTGCTGACGCACCGCGTGCCGCCGGGCGTGGACGACGCCGCCAAGGTCAAGGCCTCCTTCCTGGCCGCCGTCGCCCACGGCGACGTCAAGACCGCGCTGATCTCTCGCGCCAAGGCCACCGAGCTGCTGGGCACCATGGTCGGCGGCTACAACGTCAAGCCGCTGATCGACCTGCTGTCCGACGCTGAAGTGGGCACGGTCGCCGCCGAGGGCCTGAAGAAGACCCTGCTGATGTTCGACGCCTTCCATGACGTGGCCGAGCTGTGCAAGGCCGGCAACGCGAACGCCAAGGCCGTCATGCAGTCCTGGGCCGACGCCGAGTGGTTCACCAGCCGCCCCGAAGTCGCCAAGAAGATCACCGTCACCGTCTTCAAGGTGCCCGGCGAGACCAACACCGACGACCTGTCGCCCGCCCCGGATGCCTGGAGCCGCCCGGACATCCCGATGCACTACCTCGCCATGCTGAAGAACACGCGCCCCGACGCGGCCTTCAAGCCGGAAGAGGACGGCAAGCGCGGCCCCATCCAGTTCATCGAAGACCTGAAGAAGAAGGGCCACCTGGTGGCCTACGTCGGCGACGTGGTCGGCACCGGCTCGTCCCGCAAGTCCGCCACCAACAGCGTGATCTGGGCCACGGGCGAAGACATCCCCTTCGTGCCCAACAAGCGCTTCGGCGGCGTCACCCTGGGCGGCAAGATCGCCCCGATCTTCTTCAACACCCAGGAAGACTCCGGCTCGCTGCCCATCGAGGTGGACGTGTCCGCCTTCGAGATGGGTGACGTGATCGACGTCTACCCCTACGACGGCAAGATCGAGAAGGGCGGTCAGGTCGCCGCCACCTTCCAGCTCAAGTCGCAGGTGCTGCTCGATGAAGTGCGCGCCGGCGGCCGCATCAACCTGATCATCGGCCGCTCGCTGACCGGCAAGGCGCGCGAGTTCCTGGGCCTGCCCGCCTCCACCCTGTTCCGCCTGCCGCAGGCGCCCAAGGACACGGGCAAGGGCTACACCCTGGCGCAGAAGATGGTCGGCAAGGCCTGCGGCCTGCCCGTTGTCGGCGGCAACCAGCAAGGCATCCGCCCGGGCACCTACTGCGAGCCCAAGATGACCACGGTCGGCTCGCAGGACACCACCGGCCCGATGACCCGCGACGAGCTCAAGGACCTGGCCTGCCTGGGTTTCAGCGCCGACCTGGTGATGCAGTCTTTCTGCCACACCGCGGCCTATCCCAAGCCCGTGGACGTGAAGATGCACCGCGAGCTGCCGGCCTTCATCAGCACCCGTGGCGGCGTGGCCCTGCGCCCGGGCGACGGCGTGATCCACTCTTGGCTCAACCGCCTGCTGCTGCCCGACACCGTGGGCACCGGCGGCGACTCGCACACCCGCTTCCCGATCGGCATCTCCTTCCCGGCCGGCTCGGGCCTGGTGGCTTTCGGTGCGGCCACCGGCGTGATGCCGCTGGACATGCCCGAGTCGGTGCTGGTGCGCTTCACCGGCAAGATGCAGCCCGGCGTCACCCTGCGTGACCTGGTGCATGCCATCCCGCTGTACGCCATCAAGGCCGGCCTGCTGACGGTGGCCAAGCAAGGCAAGAAGAACATCTTCTCCGGCCGCATCCTGGAGATCGAGGGCCTGCCGGAGCTGAAGGTGGAGCAGGCGTTCGAGCTGTCCGACGCCTCGGCCGAGCGCTCGGCCGCCGGCTGCACGATCAAGCTCAACAAGGAGCCGATCATCGAGTACATGAACTCGAACATCGTGCTCATGAAGAACATGATCGCCGACGGCTACCAAGACGCCCGCACGCTGGAGCGCCGCATCAAGGCGATGGAAGCCTGGCTGGCCAAGCCCGAGCTGCTGGAGGCCGACAAGGACGCCGAGTACGCCGCCGTCATCGAGATCAACCTCGACGACATCAAGGAGCCCATCGTCTGCTGCCCCAACGACCCGGACGATGCCAAGTTCCTGTCCGAAGTGGCCGGCACCCAGATCGACGAGGCCTTCATCGGCTCGTGCATGACCAACATCGGCCACTTCCGCGCGGCCGGCAAGCTGCTGGAAGGCAAGAAGGACATCCCGGTGCGCCTGTGGGTGGCCCCGCCGACCAAGATGGACGCCGCCGAGCTGACCAAGGAAGGCTTCTACAACACCTTCGGCACGGCCGGCGCTCGCACCGAGATGCCGGGCTGCTCGCTGTGCATGGGCAACCAGGCGCAGGTCAAGGAAGGTGCGACCGTCATCTCGACCTCCACCCGCAACTTCCCCAACCGCCTGGGCAAGAACACCAACGTGTTCCTCGGCTCGGCCGAGCTGGCCGCCATCGCCTCCAAGCTGGGCAAGCTGCCCACGCCGGCCGAGTACCTGGCCGAGATGGGCGTGGTCGACAAGGACAAGGCCAAGATCTACCGCTACATGAACTTCGACCAGATCGAGGAGTACGCGGAGACCGCCAAGTCCGTGTCCGTCTGACGCTCACGACCAGCCTGCGCTGATCGGAAGGCCCGCCGGGGAGACCTGGCGGGCCTCTTTTTCTTATGCCTGTCGAAGGGGCCCGCCCACGAGGCCTGCCGACTGCCCTCGATGCGGTCACGCGCGGGGCGGGGGCACCATCGCGCGGTGCCAGGCGGCGTCGGGCCGTCATCAGCCCGTCCTTTCCCTGATGCCCGCCCAGGCCTGCAGCGCAACAATGCCGGGTTGCTGTCATATTCCTGAGGATGCTTGTCATGGTGAAGTGGATCGTTCTGGGTGCCATCGTGATCGCTGGCGTGTTCTGGCTGCTGTCCAAGGCGGGCGGCGACGTGTCGATGGGCGGCGAGCACGGCATCTCCACCGAAACCCATGAGGCGGCACCGGCCGCGTCGGCGGCCTCGAACTGAGCGCCCCTGCCTGTGCACACCGGCGCCTGCATCCGCAGCAGGCGCCAAACGAAACGGCCCGCGCAATGCGGGCCGTTTGCTTGGGTGCCGGGCTGCCCGATCAGGCGCGGGCGTCAGCCGTGGCCCGGCGGCGCAGCCGCAACGCTGCCGCCGCCAGGCCGATGGCGGACAGCGCCCAGGTGGAGGGCTCGGGCACCGGGGTGGTGATCGCGAATGTGACGGTCCCCCAGTCACTCACGTCATTGAAGATCGTCTGCCCCGTGCCGTTGAGACCCAGACCAGTGCCCAGCAGATCACGGCCGCTCTGCGTCAGCGCCAACCCGCTGGCTCGCAGCACGATGGTTGTGCCGGGTGGCAAAGAGGGCACCATGCTGAACGCATCCGACGGCAGATCGGGCGCTTCGATCTGCCCCGTCCACAGCGCGACGTTGCTCAGGCTTCCCGCACCATTTGCCCCGGATGCGTCGCCGTAGATGGTCTGGGTGGCCACGTCGATGCGCAAGTTGGTGATGCTGAGCGAGCCGCCTGTATTGGTGAAGTTGGGGGTGGATTGCCAGAACCAACCACCCGCCGCACGGGCTTCAACAGCGGTGATCGTGCCGCTTGCTGCCCCCGGTTCAAGCGTGATGTCAGCAGGCATGCTGACGTCATAGCCGACCCCCGAGGCGGGCGTCAGAGCCGCGCTCGACGCGCCACTGGCGACGAGCGCCTGTTCAGCGTCGGCGGAAAAATCGAACGTACCCGTAAGCGCGACAGGCACGATGCCTTGTGCCGACGCGCTGATGGTGACTCCCCATACAGCCAGGGCCCCGCACGCGGCCTTCCAGTTCATCTTCATATTCATCCTCCAGTTGATCGGTGTGTGCGACGTCACGTCGCCCATCCATTCTGTGGAGGGATCCTGAATCGCGAACCGGCGGGCCCCTCGACACAGGGGCGCGCAAACCCGCAGAAACCGGGTGATCGTGCCCTGGGCCACCGGCACGGCCAGGCTTACGGCGCGATCTGCTCGGCGTAGTCGTAGAGCGCGCCCAGGATGGCCTCGCCGCGCTCGTCGGCGGTCTCGCTCAGCGTGTCGATGCGCTCGAAATAGCGCTCGATGGTCAGCGCGCCGCCGGCACCGTCGAGCAGGCGGTCACGGCGATGCGCTTGCCAGCGCTCGCGCTCGTCCGCGGTCAGCGTGTCGGCGAAGTTGCGTGCGCGCCAGCGGAAGACCAGCTCTTCCAGCCGTGGATCGTCGAAGCCGAAGCGGCGTCCGGCCAGGTCGGCGGGCGGCTGGCTGCGCAGGCGGTCCAGCGCGCGGCGGTCATCGCGGCTGAGCAGGCCGCCGTAGAGGTCCTCGTCCACGTCCACCGCGGGCCGCGCCTCGTCCGGGCGGGCAAAGACCTCAGGCCAGATGCCGTGCAGCTTGGCCCCGTGCTGGGCCGTCCACTCCGCATGGCGCAGCGCCCGGCCCACGTCCACCGCCCAGCGCTCGGCCTGCGCGGTGCTGAGCGCCTTGAGATTGCCCACCACCACCGGCGACTTGTTGATGTGGATGGTCTTGATGGGCAGCCGGCGCGTGCCTTCCGGCAGATCCTCCGCGCGGGTGAACAGGCGCGCGCGGATGTCCTCGGCACGCAGGTCCAGCAGCTCGGCCGGGTCCTCGGCCAGGTCCCAGACGATGATCTCGTTGCGGTTGGTCGGGTGCGGCGCCAGCGGCCAGACGATGGCCACGCAGCCGCGCTCCGGGCCGTACATGCCGGAGATGTGCAGGAAGGGCCGGCCCACGCCGATCTCGGCCAGCACGGCGTCCTTCTTGCGCAGCTTCAGGCAGAAGTCGAACAGCCGGGGCTGGCGCTCGCGGATCAGCTTGGCCAGCGCGATGGTGGCGCGCACGTCGGACAGCGCATCGTGCGCCGCCTCGTGCGCCAGGCCGTTGGCAGCAGTCAGGTGCTCCAGCTTGAAGGACACGCGGCCGTCCTCATGCCGCGGCCATTCGATGCCTTCGGGCCGCAGCGCGTGGGCGGCGCGCACCAGGTCCAGGATGTCCCAGCGGCCGCATTCGTTCTGCCACTCGCGGCCATACGGGTCGATCAGGTTGCGCCAGAAGAGATGGCGCGTGACCTCGTCGTCAAAGCGGATGGTGTTGTAGCCCACGCCCACCGTGCCGGGGGCGGCCAGCTCGCGCTCGATGGCAGCGGCGAACTGGTGCTCGGGGATGCCGCGCTCCAGGCAATGCTGGGGCAGGATGCCGGTCAGCAGGCAGGACTCGGGGTCGGGCAGGTAGTCCGGCGCAGGCTGGCAGTAGAGCATGACCGGCTCGCCGATCTCGTTGAGATCCAGATCCGTGCGGATGCCGGCGAACTGCGCCGGCCGGTCCTTGCGCGGGAAGCGGCCGAAGGTCTCGTAGTCGTGCCAGAAGAAGCTGGCGCAGCCCTCGCCGCTCATGGTCATGGCGTGTGCCGCCTTACTTGCGCCGCACGACGACGCTGCCCACCGAGTAGCCGGCGCCGAAGGAGCAGATCACGCCCAGGTCGCCGCTCTTGAGGTCACTGCGGTACTCGTGGAAGGCGATCACCGAGCCGGCGGACGCGGTGTTGGCATAGCGGTCCAGGATCAGCGGCGCCACGTCGGCCGTGGGCTCGGTGCCCAGCAGCTTCTTGATGACGAGCTGGTTCATGCTCTGGTTGGCCTGGTGCAGCCAGAAGCGGCGGACCTGCTGCGGCGTGAAGCCCAGTGACTGCAGGTGCGACTCGATGTGCGCTGCGGCCACCGGCACCACCTCCTTGAACACCTTGCGGCCCTCCTGGCGGAAGGTCTTGTCGCGGGCGTCGGGGTCGCTGTCCTCGCTGCGGTTCATGAAACCGAAGTTGTTGCGGATGGCGTTGGAGAACTGCGTAGCCAGCCGGGTGCCCAGCACCTCCCACTGGTCGGCCGACGTGGCCTGCTCGGCGCGCTCCACCACCACGGCCGTGCACACGTCGCCGAAGATGAAGTGGCAGTCGCGGTCCTTCCACTCCTGGTGGGCCGAGGTGATCTCGGGGTTGACCACCAGCACGCACCTGGCCGAGCCGCTGCGCACCGCATTGGCCGCCTGCTCGATGGCAAAGGTGGCCGACGAGCAGGCCACATTCATGTCGAAGCCGTAGCCGCCGGCGCCCAGCGCCTGCTGGATCTCGATGGCCATGGCCGGGTAGGCGCGCTGCATGTTGGCCGACGAGCACAGCACGGCGTCCACGTCCGAGCCCTGCTTGCCCGCCTGCGCCAGCGCCTTGCGGCCGGCGTCCACCGCGATCTCGGCCATCAGCGACAGCTGGTCGTCCGCGCGCTCCTGGAAGCGCGGGTACATGCGATCGATGTCGAGGATGCCCTCCTTCTCCATCACGAAGCGCTGTTTGATGCCCGAAGCCTTCTCGATGAACTCGACGCTGGACAGCGGCATGGCCTGCACGGTGCCGGCCTCGATCTGCTCGGCATGCTGGCGGTTGAAGCGCTCGGCGTACGCGTTGTAGGACTCGACGAGTTCCGCGTTGGTGATGACGTACGGCGGCTGATACAGGCCGGTGCCGGAGATGACGACTTCGCTCACGATGTTCCTGGGCGGCGCGGCCCCGGCGCATGGCTGGGGCGGGACGGTCCGCTGCATTGAGGGGAAGCTGTCGATTTTGCCACCCGTGGCCTGACGGGCCACCGGATCCGGTGCGTCATCCGTCATCGCACCCGCGCCCGGCGCAGCCTGGCCGGCTGCGGTGGCGGCCCCGCAGTCATCGCCTCAGAACGGCGGCGGTGATTCGAGCACGCACATCCGGCCATCCACCGGATGCGGCAGGGCCAGCCGCGCCGCATGCAGCATCAGGCGCGCCGTGGCGGCCTGCGCGGCAGCGCCCGCGTAGAGCCGGTCACCCAGGATGGGGTGGCCCAGCGCCTGCAGGTGCACACGCAGCTGATGCGTGCGGCCGGTCAGCGGCTGCAGCTCCACGCGGGTGGCTTGCAGCCGCTCATCAAAACCCAGCACGCGCCAGCGCGTCTGCGCCGGCCGGCCGTGCAGGCGGTCCACCACATGGCGTGGGCGGTGGGGCCAGTCGCAGGCCAGCGGCAGGTCGATCTCGCCTTGTTGCTGCGCCATGCGGCCGGCCACCAGGGCGATGTAGCGCTTGTCCACCCGGCGCTGCTCGAAGGCGCCGGCCAGCGCACGCTGCGCCGGCAGCCCGCGGCCGAAGACGACAATGCCGGAGGTCGGCTGATCCAGCCGGTGCACCAGCCGCGCATCGGCATGCCGGGCCTGCACCCGGTGCAGCAGGCAGTCCTGCAGATGCGCGCCGCGGCCCGGCACGGTCAGCAGTCCGGCAGGCTTGTCCACCGCCAGCAGTGCCTCGTCGGCCGCCAGCAGCGCCAGGCTGTCGTCGGGCGGCGGCTCGTAGGGCGGCGGCGGCGGAAGCGGGTTGGATGGATTGACGTGCACGGTGGGGTGAAGACGGGCGCCTTCCCGATGTCGGCCCCGGCATGAGGCGGCGGAGATTCACGCCCAGCGTCTGGCGACGATGCCGCGGCGCAGGGCAGGCGCAGAGGCCGGGCGGCAGCTGCCTATGATCACCGATCCCTGCCTCTATGCCCGTCTCCGCCTCGCCTGCCGGACCGGCGATCCGCAACGATTCCATCCCAGCCGAAAGCCGCCATGAGCTTGACCGTCCGCGACACGCGTGTCCATCTCATCGACGAGGGCCAGGGCCCGCCCGTGCTGCTGCTGCACGGCAACCCGGACACGAGCGAGGTGTGGCGGCCGGTGATCGACGGCCTGCGTGCTGAGCACCGCTGCTTGGCTCCAGACCTGCCAGGCTTCGGCCAGTCCGAGCCGCTGCGCATGCCGCAGTACGACATCGAGAACATGGGCCGCTGGGTGGAGGACTTCATCACCGCCGCCGGCGTGCAGCAGCCGCTGGACCTGGTGGTGCACGACATCGGCGGCCCGCTGGGGCTGGCCTGGGCGGTGATGCACCCGCAGCGCGTGCGCCGCATCGCCATCCTCGACACCGCTTTCCACCGCGACTACCGCTGGCACTTCTGGGGCCGCGTCTGGCGCACGCCGCTGCTGGGCGAGCTCAGCATGGCGCTGCTCAACCGCAGCGGCTTTCGCATGGAGCTGCGCCGCGGCTCGCGCAAGCTCACGCGGGCGCAGATCGACGAGACCTTCGACCGCATGCACCCGACGATGAAGCGCACGGTGCTGCAGATCTACCGCGCGGCCGACCCGTGGAAGCTGGCCGGCTGGGACGAGCGGCTGCTGCGGCTCACCGCCGACAAGCCCACGCTGGTGCTCTGGGGCGACCGCGACCCTTACCTGCCGCGCAGCCTGGCCGAGCGCTTCGGCGCGCGCCGCGTGCGGCACTTCGCGGACTGCGGGCATTGGGTGCAGCTCGAAGAAGCGCCGGAGGTGACGCGCGAGCTGCGGGCCTTCTTCGGCGAACCCTGAGCCGCCGGGGGCGCCGGGGGCGCCGCCCTGCTCCGATCGGCGCAGGGCCCGCTCACGAGCCGGTCATCAGCGCTTTCTAAGGTGGCGGTTACTCATCACACCGGAGACCGCCATGACCGTCCTCACGCCGCGCCGCCATGCCCTGTCGCGCGCCCTTGCCATGCTGATCGCCAGCTGCGCGCTGGTCACCGGCGCGCATGCGCACCGCGACGGCGATGCTCAGGCGCCTGAGACGCCGGTCGTCATCGCCCACCGCGGCGCAAGCGGCTACGTGCCCGAGCACACGCTGGCCGCCTACTGGCTGGCCATCGAACAGGGCGCCGACTATGTCGAGCCGGACTTGGTGAGCACCCGCGACGGCGTGCTCGTCGCCCGCCATGAGAACGCCATGGCCATCCTCAACGCCGACGGCAGCCTGCGCGAGGCCACCACCGACGTGCAAGAGCGACCCGAATTCGCCGACCGCAAGCGCACCAAGGTGATCGACGGCGTCACGATCACCGGCTGGTTTACCGAGGACTTCACGCTGGCTGAGCTCAAGACCCTGCGCGCCCGCGAGCGCCTGCCGCAGCTGCGCACAGCCAACACCCGCTTCGACAACATGTTCGAGGTGCCCACGCTGGAAGAGGTGCTGCGCCTGGTCGAGCAGGCCAATGAACGCCGTCGCCAGCGCGCCATCCAGAGCGGCACGCTGCGCGACTTCAAGCCGGTCGGCGTCTATCCCGAGACCAAGCACCCGACCTACTTCGACAGCATCGGCCTGTCCCTGGAGGAACCTCTGGTGCGCACGCTGCGCCGCTTCGGCTACAGCAGCCGCCGGGACGCGGCCATCATCCAGTCCTTCGAAGTCGGCAACCTGCGCGAGCTCTCACGGATGACCCGCCTGCCACTCGTGCAGTTGCTCAGCAACAGCGGCAAGCCCTATGACTTCGTCGTCTCGGGCGACGCGCGAACCTACGCCGATCTGGCCAAGCCCGAGGGCCTGAAGGAGATCGCCCGCTACGCGCAGGGGATCGGCGCACACACCAGCCTTGTCATCCCGCTCACGGGGAACGGCACGCTCGGACAGCCCACCACGCTGGTCAAGGACGCACACGCCGCCGGCCTGGTCGTCCACGCCTGGACGCTGCGAGCCGAAAACGTCTTCCTGCCCGCCGAGTTCGACAACGGCAGCGAGCCCGCCGCCATCGGCCGCATGGGCGACTATGCCCGCACCCTGCTGGCCACCGGCCTGGACGGCTTCTTCACCGATCAGGCCTTCCTGGGCGTGCAAGCGCGCGACGCCTTCATCGGCCGCTAAGACACGCTCGACACGCGCGCCGGCCTGTTTGCGTCCTCAATGCAGGCCCGGCGCCGCCGGCATGATGGCCAATTGACCGCGCTGCACGGCCGCCTGCACCCCCGCCTGCTCGGCCCATTGGCTGCCCAGGCATTCGGCGATGCGGCGAAAGGCCTGCGACAGCCGCATCTCGCCGGCCAGCGCCTCTAGATGCGCGCCGATCTTGCGGGCCAAGGCCATGCGCTGCTCGGCGGCCTGGCCGCTGCGCTCGTGCGCCGTCATCAGCACCAGCGCCGCGGCCAGTTGGGCCTCTAGCGCCGTCATCTCGACCTCGCAGACGCCGCTTGCCGCCTGGGCTGATCGGGACTGGTTCATTGCGACCTCCGCTGGACCTGCATTGGCAAAAAAACGGGGCCGCCCCTATCGGGAGGCGGCCCCGCAAATGCAGCGAGCCTGCCGGCCTCGCTGCCCCACGAAACCGGGCAGCGCCTTGACGGGCATCTGGCGTGACTCACGTCCCCACCGCCTCATCCGTCATTGCGAATGATTCTCATTATATGGAGGTGCAGGCCAGGCGCAAGTCCCGGCAGGTGGCCGGGCTATTCGCAGGAGAAGCGCAACGCTCAGCGGGCCGTCATGCCGGCTGCGTCGGCTCTCGAGAAGTCGTATTTGGAGATGACCACCGGCTCCGGGCTGGCGCGCGCCACCTTGGCCCGCACCACCGCCTGGATCTCCTCGGCATGGGCCTGGTAGGCCAGCAACCAGTCCTGCGGCGTGTGGCCGGCGGCAAAGCGCTCTTCCAGCGCCTCGCGCGACACAACGGCGCGCACCTCGCGCCGGCCGGTGTCCACACGGATCACCACGGCCTCATGGCCGACATAGGGCTCGGGCAACTGCATACGGGGGGTGAGCGTCATCGCCTGCTCCTGTCCAAACATCGAAGGGAGCGCAGTATGAGAAGCGTGCCCGCAGCGTGCGGTAAGCGTGTGCGTGCGTGTGCAACATGGGTGCCGACCCGGCGGGCCGTGCGGCTCAGCATGGCTCAACATCCAGCTTGCCGGCGCAGCGCGGCACGTGCCCACAAGTCATGCCCCCGCCGCGCATGCACAGGCACCGAGCAGCAGACACAAAGCCGCGCACAAAGCAAAACAGGCCGCTCCTTGCGGAAGCGGCCTGTCTCTCGGAGTGGTTGCGGGGGCAGGATTTGAACCTACGACCTTTGGGTTATGAGCCCAACGAGCTACCGAGCTGCTCCACCCCGCGTCAGAAGAATGAAACTATAGCACAGGCATTTGGTGTTGTCACGCCGCAGGCTGCTCAAACACCCTTGGGCCCGCGCGCCTGCTGCGCAACCCAGGCCAGATAGGGGGGCCAGCCGTCCGCCACGTCGAGCGCAATGATCTCCGGCACCTCATAGGGATGCGCCTCGCGCACCGCCGCCTGCAGCGCGGCGTAACGGGCGCGCGTGGTCTTGATGAGCAGCAGCCACTCGCCGTCTTCGTGCAGCCGTCCTTCCCACCAGTAGTGCGAGCGCACGCCCGGCAGCACATTGACGCAGGCCGCCGCACGCGCCTGCAGCACTGCCTGCGCCAGCGCCGCGGCTGCCTTCTCGCTCGGCGCGGTGCACAGCACTACGCACACCTGCTCCTCGTCGGCCCGCATCTTGTGCTCCTTTGCTTGAAAAGCCTCAACGCCCGAAGCGGCGCCGAGTGAGGGCCAGCGCGACCCAGCCCGCGGCCAGCGTCGTGCCCAGCAACTGAGCCAGCGGAGCCAGCCAGCGCACCGGCCATTCCCCGATCACCAGCGGCCGGATCAGCTCCACGGCCGCCGTCAGCGGCAGCACGGCCGAAGCCATCTGCAGCGCATGCGGCATCTGGTCCAGCGGGAAGTACACGCCCGACAGGAAGGTCATTGGCGTGAGCACCAGGGTGAAGTAGTAGGTGAAGAAGTCATAACCCTTGGCCAGCGCATTGAAGATCAGCGCAATGGCGGCGAAGGCGAGCCCCACCAGGCCCAGCAGCGGGATGGCCAGCAGCAGCGTCGGCTGCCGGCTGATGCCCAGGGCCATCAGCACACCGGCGATGGCGACGGCGGTGAACACGCTTTTCAACGCCGCCCAAAGCAGCTCGGCCAGCACGATGTCGTCCAGCCGCACCGGCGCGTTCATGATGCCGTCCCAGGTTTTCTGCACATGCATGCGCGAGAAGGCCGAGTACAGCGCCTCGAAGGATGCTGCATACATGGTGCTCATGCAGATGCTGCCCGACGCCAGGAAGAGGATGTACGGCAGCCCGCGCACCTCGCCCACCAGCGCGCCCACGCCGTAGCCGAAGGCCACCAGGATGATCAGCGGCTCGGCAATGTTGCCGATCAGGCTGGGCACGGCCAGCTTGCGCCAGACCAGCAGGTTGCGCCACAGCACGGCGGTGAAACGCCAGGACAGCCGGGGCGGTGCCATCCAGCCTGCGCGGGACGATGCCCGTC
Organism: Burkholderiales bacterium; assembly: GCA_016219375.1. Taxonomy (GTDB): domain Bacteria; phylum Pseudomonadota; class Gammaproteobacteria; order Burkholderiales; family Burkholderiaceae_C; genus Aquabacterium. The sequence goes on along the minus strand of JACRNC010000003.1, from coordinate 81,541 downwards.
TCGATTGCGCTGGCGCCATCACGCCTCCTCCCGGATCTGCCGGCCGGTGAGCTTGAGGAACAGGTCCTCCAGGTTGGCCGGCCGGTGCATCACCCTCAGCTCCCGCCGCTGCGCCAGCGCATCGAGCAGCGGAGCCGGCGAGGCGGTATAGAAGAACAGCGTGTCGCCGCTGACCTCCACCCGCTCGGCATGCTGGCGGTGGCTGTGCGCCAGGTCGACCGCACCGTCGCCGTAAACCTCGATCACATCGGGCTCCAGGTACTGCGCGATCAGGCCGGCCGGTGTGCCCTCGGCAATGCGGCGGCCATGATCCATGACGAGCAGCCGGTCGCACAGCCGCTGCGCCTCGTCCATGAAGTGCGTCGTCAGCACGATGGCCTTGCCGTCCTGCAGCAGCCGCTTCAGCCGCTCCCACATCAGATGGCGCGCCTGCGGGTCCAGCCCGGTGGTCGGCTCGTCCAGCAGAAGCAGGTCCGGGTCGTTGACCAGCGCCCGGGCCAGGCTCAGCCGCCGACGCATGCCGCCGGAGAGTTCACCCGGGCGCGCGCCCGCCTTGGCCTGCAGCGCGGCGAACTCCAGCAGGCGCGGGATGCGCTCATCGATCACCGCACGCGGCAGCCCGAAGTAGCGGCCATACACCAGCAGGTTCTCGGCGCAGGTGAAGTCCGGGTCCAGGCTGTCGAACTGCGTCACCACGCCCATGCGCTGCTTGGCGCGCAGCAGGTCGCTGTCCAGCGGCAGCCCGAAGGCCTGGATGCTGCCGGCGTCCGGCTGCGTCAGTCCCAGGCACATCCGCATCGTGGTCGTTTTGCCCGCACCATTGGGCCCGATGATGCCCACGCATTCGCCTGCATGGACATCGAACGACAGGCCATCCACGACCATCTGCTGGCCATAGCGCTTGACCAGGGACATGGCGCTGAAGATGAGCGGGCTGGGCATGCGCGCAGTGTGCCAAAAGGCGCCGCGCGCTGCGGCAGTCGAAGCCGTCCCAGGGAGCAGGTCCCAGAAGCAGTCCAACAAGCAGCCGCAAGAAGCGGACCCAAGAAGCAGGCCCGCAAATGACAAAGGCCCGCTCTTGGCGGGCCCTTGATCACGATGCGCGAGAGCGGCTTACTCGGCCTTATCGGCAGCCAACTCGGCCGCCGGCTCCGGACGATCCACCAGCTCCACATAAGCCATCGGCGCGTTGTCGCCCACCCGGAAGCCCATCTTCAGGATGCGGGTGTAGCCGCCCGGGCGCGCCGCGAAGCGCGGGCCCAGCACGTCGAACAGCTTGACCACGTTGTCGCGGTCGCGCAGGCGGGAGAACGCCAGCCGCTTGTTGGCCAGCGTCGGCTCCTTGCCCAGGGTGATCAGCGGCTCGACGACGCGGCGCAGTTCCTTGGCCTTGGGCAGCGTGGTCTTGATGGCCTCGTGCTCGATGAGCGAGTTGGCCATGTTGCGCAGCATCGCCAGGCGATGCTCGGAGGTACGGTTCAGTTTGCGAAGACCGTGACGGTGACGCATGGTGCTTTCCTTTCTTTATTGAACCTCGGCCGGATCAGGTACCGAGGGTTGCACTCGGCGCTGAAGCGAAGCTCAGCGCTTGTCCAGACCTTGCGGCGGCCAGTTCTCCAGGCGCGAGCCCAGAGCCAGGCCGCGCGACGCCAGCACTTCCTTGATCTCGTTGAGCGACTTGCGACCCAGGTTGGGGGTCTTGAGCAGCTCGGTTTCCGTGCGCTGGATGAGATCGCCGATGTAGTAGATGTTCTCGGCCTTCAGGCAGTTGGCCGAGCGCACGGTGAGCTCCAGCTCGTCGACCGGGCGCAGCAGGATCGGGTCGAACTGCTGGGCGCTCTTGGCCGGCGTGTCGAACACGCTGCTGATCTCGCTGCCTTCGAGCTGGGCGAACACGGCCAGCTGCTCGACAAGGATCTTGGCCGAGGCACGGATCGCTTCCTCCGGCGAGATGGCGCCGTTGGTCTCGATCTCCATCACCAGCTTGTCCAGGTCGGTGCGCTGCTCAACGCGGGCGCTTTCGACCGTGTAGCTGACGCGGCGCACCGGCGAGAAGGACGCGTCCAGCACGATGCGGCCAATGGCCTTGCTCGACTCGTCGCCATAGCGGCGCAGGTTGCCCGGCACATAGCCGCGGCCCTTCTCGACCTTGATCTGCATGTCCAGCTTGCCGCCTTGCGACAGGTGGGCGATGACGTGATCCGGGTTGATGATCTCCACGTCGTGCGGGGTCTGGATGTCGGCGGCCGTGACCGGCCCTTCGCCATCCTTGCGCAGCACCAGCGTGACCTCGTCACGGTTGTGCAGACGGAAGGTCACGCCCTTGAGGTTGAGCATGATGTGCACCACATCTTCCTGCACACCGTCCACGGTGGAGTACTCGTGCAGCACGCCGGCAATCGTGACCTCGGTCGGCGCGTAACCCACCATCGACGACAGCAGCACACGGCGCAGGGCGTTGCCCAGCGTGTGGCCATAGCCGCGCTCGAAGGGCTCCAGCGTCACCTTGGCACGGTGACCGCCCAGCGGCTCGACCTGGATGGCTTTGGGTTTCAGCAAATTGGTTTGCATGAGGTCTTCCTGTCAATACCCTCGGCTCGTTACACCGATAAGGCTGATGGACCAACCGGGAGCCGGCGCGCAAAGGCACCGCACACCCGGACGAAAAAACGCGCGCATGAAGAGGCGGCAGGAGCCGCCTCCACAGTCCGGGCGATCAGCGCGAATACAGTTCGACGATCAGCGATTCGTTGATGTCGGCACCGAACTCATCGCGGTCCGGCGACTTCTTGAAGACGCCTTCCATCTTGGAGGCGTCCACCTGCACCCAGCCCGGCAGGCCGATGGACTCGGCCAGCTTCAGGGACTCCTGGATGCGGGTCTGCTTCTTGGCCTTCTCGCGCACGCCGACGACGTCACCGGCCTTGACCAGGTACGACGGGATGTTCACGATCTGGCCGTTGACCGTCACCGCCTTGTGCGAGACGAGCTGACGGGCTTCCGCACGAGTGGAGCCGAAGCCCATGCGGTAGACGACGTTGTCCAGGCGCGATTCCAGCAGGATCAGCAGGTTGGCGCCGGTGTTGCCTTGACGGCGCTCGGCCTCGGCGAAGTAGCGGCGGAACTGACGCTCCAGCACGCCGTACATGCGCTTGACCTTCTGCTTTTCGCGCAGCTGCAGGCCGAAGTCGGAGGTGCGGGAGCCGGAGGTGCGGCCGTGCTGGCCGGGCTTGGAATCGAACTTCGCCTTGTCGCTGATGGGGCGGCGGGCGCTCTTCAGGAACAGGTCGGTGCCTTCACGGCGGGACAGCTTGGCCTTGGGGCCGAGATAACGTGCCACGGTGTGTCCTTCAACGGGTCTGACGCAGGTGGCCTAAGCGCAGCCTGCGCGAGTCTGGCGGGTGTTGTTGGATGCGCTCAGACAGTGGGCTTCAAAGAAACCGCCGGCCAAGGCGCACTGCACCTGCCGGCGAACGGAAAACCTGAGATTGTAGCTGAGGCGGCCGGCGCGGAGATCATCCGCCGCCTCCAAGCGCGCTCAGATGCGGCGACGCTTCTGCGGGCGGCAGCCGTTGTGCGGAACCGGCGTGACGTCCGAGATGGAGTTGATGCGAATGCCCAGCGAGGCCAGCGCACGCACCGAGGACTCGCGGCCGGGGCCAGGGCCCTTGATCTCGACGTCCAGGTTCTTGATGCCCTGCTCCTGAGCGGCACGGCCTGCCACCTCGGCTGCCACCTGGGCAGCGAAAGGCGTGGACTTGCGCGAGCCCTTGAAGCCCTGGCCACCGCTCGACGCCCAGGACAGCGCATTGCCCTGGCGGTCGGTGATCGTGATGATGGTGTTGTTGAACGAAGCGTGGACGTGCGCAATGCCGTCCGCGATGTTCTTGCGGACCTTCTTGCTCACGCGCCGCGCGGCGGTGTTGGCAGGTGCTTTAGCCATGGAAACCTTCTCTCGGATCTAGTGCGGTCTCAAAACCCGTCGTGCCGGAGCCCGCGGATCACTTCTTGCCGGCGATGGCCTTGCGCGGACCCTTGCGGGTGCGGGCGTTCGTGCGGGTGCGCTGACCACGCACGGGCAGACCGCGACGATGACGGAAGCCGCGGTAGCAACCCAGATCCATCAGTCGCTTGATGTTGATGGAGACTTCGCGGCGCAGGTCACCCTCGATGGTGAGCCTGCCGACTTCCTCGCGCAGCTTCTCCAGGTCGGCGTCGGTCAGGTCCTTGACCTTCTTGTCGAACGCAATGCCACAAGCCGTGCAGATCTTCTGCGCGGTGGTGCGCCCGATCCCGTAGATCGAGGTCAGACCGATTTCGGTGTGCTTGTGCGGCGGGATGTTGATGCCAGCGATACGTGCCATGGGCGTCCTCTAGAACGTAAGTCGTCGCGAACCAGGTCAGCCCTGGCGCTGCTTGTGGCGCGGATCGGTGCAGATGACGCGCACCACGCCCTTGCGACGGATGATCTTGCAATTGCGGCACATCTTCTTGACGGATGCCGAGACTTTCATGGTCTTCTCCTTGACCGGTGATTCGCGGAACTTCTTCCGGGTACTGAACTGACGCTCACTTCGCCCGGAAGACGATGCGAGCACGACTCAAATCGTAGGGCGTGAGCTCCACGGTGACCTTGTCGCCGGGCAGGATGCGGATGTAGTGCATGCGCATCTTTCCGGAGATGTGACCGAGGACCAAATGGCCGTTTTCGAGCTTCACGCGAAAGGTGGCATTGGGCAGGTTTTCGATGATTTCACCCTGCATCTGGATGACGTCGTCTCTCGCCATGTCGCCCTGCCATGTCGCTGCCGCGTTATCAGCCCGCCTTGAAATTCGCCTTCTTGAGCAGTGATTCGTATTGCTGGGACATCACGTAGGACTGCACCTGGGCCCAGAAGTCCATGGTGACGACCACGATGATCAGCAGCGAGGTGCCGCCAAAATAGAACGGCACGTTGTACTTGAGGACCAGGAACTCCGGCAGCAGGCAGACGGCGGTGATGTAGACCGCGCCCGCCAGCGTGAGCCGGGACAGGATCTTGTCGATGTAGCGCGACGTCTGCTCACCGGGCCGGATGCCGGGGATGAAGGCGCCGCTCTTCTTCAGGTTGTCGGCCGTCTCGCGGCTGTTGAACACCAGTGCCGTGTAGAAGAAGCAGAAGAACACGATCGCGACGGCATAGAGCATCACGTAGATCGGTTGGCCGGGCGACAGCGCACCCGCCAGGTTCTTCAGCCAACGCAAGCTGTCGCCCGTCGCGAACCAACCCACCGCCGTCGTGGGCAGCAGGATGATGGACGAGGCGAAGATCGGCGGAATCACGCCGGCCATGTTGATCTTCAGCGGCAAGTGCGAAGACTGCCCGCCATAGACACGGTTGCCCACCTGACGCTTGGCGTAATTGACGAGGATCTTGCGCTGGCCCCGCTCGACGAAGACGACGAAGTAGGTCACCAGGATGACGACGGCCACGATGAAGATGCCGGCCAGCGGACTCATCGCGTTGGTGCGCACCAGCTCCAGGAACTGGCCGATGCCGCCCGGCAGGCCTGCAGCAATCCCGCCGAAGATCAGGATGGAGATGCCGTTACCCAAGCCCCGCTCGGTAATCTGCTCGCCCAGCCACATCAGGAACAGCGTGCCAGCCGTCAGGCTCACCACGGCCGTCACACGAAAGCCGAACCCCGGGCTGATGACCAGGCCGGCAGAGCCCTCCAGAGCCATCGCGATGCCGAGCGACTGGAACAGCGCCAGCAGCAGCGTGCCGTAGCGCGTGTACTGCGTGATTTTGCGGCGGCCGGCCTCGCCCTCCTTCTTCAGCGCCTCCAGGCTCGGCAGCACGTAGGTCATCAACTGCATGATGATCGACGCCGAGATGTAGGGCATGATGCCCAGCGCGAAGACGGTGAAGCGCGACAGCGCACCGCCCGAGAACATGTTGAACAGGCTCAGGATGCCGCCCTGCTGGCTCTTGAAGAGCTGCTGGAGCTGCGCAGGGTCGATCCCCGGCACGGGGATGTGCGCCCCGATCCGGTAGACGACCAGGGCCAGGAGCAGAAAGACCAGCCGGCGACGCAGGTCGCCGAACTTGCCGCTCTTGGCCAGCTGAGTTGCGTTGTTAGCCACGTGCTTCCGAAACCTGTTCAGGCTGCGATCAGGCCAGGGAGCCGCCAGCCGCCTCGATGACGGCCTTGGCGCCAGCGGTCGCGCCGATGCCCTTGAGCTCGACCTTGCGGGTGAGCTCACCGGACTTGATCACCTTGACGACCTTGGCGATCTGCGGCACCAGACCCGCCTGCTTGAGCGCCAGCAGATCCACCTCGGACAGCGCGAGCTGGTCGAGCTGAGCCAGGGTGATCTCGGCGTTGAACTTCAGCAGGTGGGACTTGAAGCCGCGCTTGGGCAGACGACGCTGCAGCGGCATCTGGCCGCCTTCGAAGCCGACCTTGTGATAGCCGCCCGCACGGGACTTCTGGCCCTTGTGGCCACGACCGGCGGTCTTGCCCAGGCCCGAGCCGATGCCGCGACCGACGCGGCGCTTGGCATGCTTGGAGCCGGCAGCCGGCTTGATGGTGTTGAGTTGCATGTTGCCCTCGGCCTCAGAGCACCTTCACCAGGTAGCTCACCTTGTTGATCATGCCGCGCACGGCCGGAGTGTCTTCCAGGGTGCGCTCGCTGTTGAGCTTGCCCAGGCCCAGACCCTTGACGGTGGCGCGGTGCGATTCGCGGGTGCCGATGGGGCTGCGAACCAACTTGACGGTGACGGTCTTCTTGTCAGACATGATGGTCTCCAGCGGCCGCTTCAGTTGAAGATCTCTTCAACCGACTTGCCACGCTTGGCGGCGACTTCGGCCGGCGTCGTCGAGCGCTTGAGCGCATCGAAGGTGGCGCGAACCATGTTGTACGGATTGGTCGAGCCGTGGCTCTTGGCCACGATGTCGGTCACGCCCATCACCTCGAACACCGCGCGCATCGGGCCGCCGGCGATGATGCCGGTACCAGCCGGAGCCGGGGCCAGCAGCACTTTGGCCGCGCCATGCTCGCCGATGACGTTGTGATGCACGGAGCCGTTCTTCAGGCTCACCTTGACCATGTTGCGGCGGGCCTGGTCCATCGCCTTCTGCACGGCCAGCGGCACTTCACGCGCCTTGCCCTTGCCCATGCCGACGCGGCCGTCGCCGTCACCGACCACGGTGAGGGCGGCAAAACCCATGATCCGGCCGCCCTTGACCACCTTGGTCACGCGGTTCACCTGGATCATCTTCTCGCGCAGACCGTCGTCGCGACCTTCGTCCGAAATCTTCGGTTGAAACTTAGCCATTTCAGGTTCCTTCGGTGGGCCGGGCGATCAGAAGCGCAGACCGGCTTCGCGGGCGGCTTCGGCCAGGGCCTTGACGCGGCCGTGGTAGGCAAAGCCGGCGCGGTCGAATGCCACTTGCTCGACGCCGGCGGCCTTGGCCTTCTCGGCGATGCGCTTGCCGATCAGCTCGGCGGCGGAGACGTTGCCGCCATTGGCCGAGCCGAGCTGGGCGCGCACTTCCTTTTCGGCGGTGGAGGCACTGGCCAGCACCTTGTTGCCGTCGCCGGAAATGACGCTGGCGTAGATGTGCAGGTTGGAGCGGAAGACCGTCAGACGGGCCACCCCTTGCAGCGCGATGCGCGCACGGGTCTGGCGGGAGCGGCGCAGGCGCTGGGCTTTCTTGTTCAACGACATGATGCGGCTCCTTACTTCTTCTTGGTCTCTTTCAGGACCACTCGCTCATCCGAGTAGCGGATGCCCTTGCCCTTGTAGGGCTCGGGCGGCCGGAAGGCACGGACTTCAGCGGCGATCTGACCGACGACCTGGCGATCGACACCCTTGATGAGGATCTCGGTCTGGGTCGGGCACTCGACCTTGATGCCGGCGGGCATGTCCTTGACCACAGGGTGCGAGAACCCGATCTGCAGGTTCAGCTTCTGACCCTGAGCCTGGGCACGGAAACCCACGCCGACCAGGTTGAGCTTCTTCTCGAAACCCTTGCTGACGCCGTTGACCATGTTGTTGACCAGCGCACGCATGGTGCCGGACATGGCGTTGGCTTCGGCGGATTCGTTGGCCGGCGCGAACAGCAGCTTGCCGTCCTCGTTCTTGACGGTGACCAGGCCGTTCATCGGGCGGGTGAGCGAACCCAGCGTGCCCTTGACGCTGATCTGGTCAGCGGTGATCGACACGTCCACACCCTTGGGGACGGCGATCGGCATTTTTCCTACGCGGGACATTGCGATCTCTCCTTCACCTTAGGCGACGTAGCACAGCACTTCGCCGCCGATGCCGGCAGCGCGGGCCTTGCGATCGGTCATCACGCCCTTGGGCGTGGTGACGATGGCCACACCCAGGCCGTTCATAACCTGAGGGATGTCATGACGGCCCTTGTAGATGCGCAGGCCCGGGCGGCTCACGCGCTCGATGCGCTCGATCACGGGACGGCCGGCGTAGTACTTCAGCGCAATCTCGAGTTCGGGCTTGGCGGCCTCACCCTTGACGGCGTAGCCGTCGATATAGCCCTCGTCCTTCAGGACCTGGGCGATGGCGACCTTCAGCTTGGACGACGGCATCGTGACGCTGGTCTTGTCGACCATCTGCGCGTTACGAATGCGGGTCAGCATGTCGGCGATGGGATCACTCATGCTCATGGAATAACTCCTGTCAGTGCCCGAGGCCGATTACCAGCTGGCCTTGACGACACCGGGGATGTCGCCGGCAAAGGCCAGTTCGCGGATCTTGGTGCGGGCCAGACCGAACTGGCGGAAGGTGCCGCGGGGGCGGCCGGTCATCTCGCAACGGTTGCGCAGGCGCGAGGGCATGGCGTTGCGGGGGAGCTTCTGCAGCTCCAGACGGGCGGCATAGCGCTCTTCGTCCGAACGCTTGGCGTCGTCGATGATCGCCTTGAGCTCCGCGTACTTCTTGGCGTACTTGGCGACCAGCTTTTCGCGCTTGAGTTCGCGCTGTTTGAGCGACAGTTTAGCCACGGGCCACCTCAGTTCTTGAACGGGAATTTGAACGCCGACAGCAGCGCCTTGCACTCGTCGTCGGTCTTTGCAGTCGTGGTGATGCTGATGTTCATGCCACGCAGCGCATCGACCTTGTCGTAGTCGATCTCGGGGAAGATGATCTGCTCTTTGACGCCGATGTTGTAGTTGCCACGGCCGTCGAAGGAGCGACCCGAGATGCCGCGGAAGTCACGCACGCGCGGCAGCGCCACGGTGACGAAGCGGTCCAGGAACTCATACATGCGCACACCACGCAGGGTGACCATGCAGCCGATGGGCACGTTCTCGCGGATCTTGAAGCCGGCGATGGCCTTGCGCGACTTGGTGACCACGGGCTTCTGGCCGGCGATCTTGGTCAGGTCGCCGACGGCGTGGTCCATGACCTTCTTATCGGACACGGCCTCGCTCACGCCCATGTTGAGCGTGATCTTGGTGAGGCGCGGAACCTCCATCACCGACTGGTAGCCGAACTTCTTCATGAGGTCCGGCACGACCTTCTCGCGATAGAAGGCCTGCAGGCGGGCTTGCTGGGCGGATTGTTGAGCCATCTCGAACCTCGTCACGCCTTGATTTCTTCGCCGCTGGACTTGAAGACGCGAACCTTCTTGCCGTCGGCCAGGAGCTTGATACCCACGCGGTCGCCCTTGCCCGTCGCCGGGTTGAAGATGGCCACGTTGGACTGATGGATGGGCATGGTCTTGTCGACGATGCCGCCCGTCGCGCCCTTCATGGGGTTGGGACGGACGTGCTTCTTGACGACGTTGATGCCCTCGACCAGCACGTGGTCGGCATCGACGCGAGCCGTGACGGCGCCGCGCTTGCCCTTGTCGCGGCCGGTCAGCACGATGACCTGGTCGCCTTTGCGAATCTTGTTCATGGCCTGTCCTTTGCGGATCACCCGATGCTTCAGAGCACCTCGGGGGCGAGGGAGACGATCTTCATGAAGCGCTCGGTGCGCAGCTCGCGCGTGACCGGGCCGAAGATGCGGGTGCCGATGGGCTCAAGCTTGGCATTGAGCAGCACGGCGGCGTTGCCGTCGAACTTGACCAGCGAACCATCCTGGCGGCGCACGCCCTTGGCGGTGCGCACGACGACGGCGCTGTAGACCTCGCCCTTCTTGACGCGGCCACGGGGCGCAGCTTCCTTGATGCTGACCTTGATGATGTCGCCGATGCCGGCGTAGCGACGCTTGGAGCCGCCGAGCACCTTGATGCACATGACGGACTTGGCGCCAGTGTTGTCAGCGACGTCGAGTCGCGATTGCATTTGGATCATGTTGTTCCCCAACTTGTCCCCGCAGGCCACCGTGAGATGGAGCCTGCCGGTCAGTCTTGGGCCAGTCTGGTTGAACCGCTGGGCGAAGCCGCTTGACTCCACCCGGCCGCTGAATGTGCCGGGGTGCCAAACGGCGAAAGACGGCGATTATGGCAAGGATTGCAAGGGCGCGCAAGCCTTGCGTTGCGCCATCTGAAAAACGCGGGCGGCGGCCGGTGGAGGTCGGCGGCCGCCAGGGCCCGTCAGGCCGTGCCGCCGACGGTCAGGCCGTCGATGCGCAGCGTGGGCTGGCCGACGCCGACGGGCACGCTCTGGCCTTCCTTGCCGCAGGTGCCCACGCCGCTGTCCAGGGCCATGTCGTTGCCGATCATGCTGACGCGGGTGAGTGCATCCGGGCCGTTGCCGATGATGGTGGCGCCCTTGACGGGATATTGCAGCTTGCCGTCCTCCACCCACCAGGCCTCGGAGGCGGAGAAGACGAACTTGCCGCTGGTAATGTCGACCTGGCCGCCGCCGAAGTTGGTGGCGTAGAGGCCGCGCTTGATGGAGGCGACGATCTCCTCGGGAGGGGTGCTGCCGGCCAGCATGTAGGTGTTGGTCATGCGCGGCATGGGCAGGTGGGCGTAGCTTTCGCGGCGGCCGTTGCCGGTGGGGCGCACGCCCATGAGGCGGGCGTTCATCGAGTCCTGGATGTAGCCGCGCAGGATGCCGTCCTCAATGAGCACGTTGCGCTGGCTGGGCTGGCCTTCGTCGTCGATGTTGAGCGAGCCGCGGCGGTCGGGCAGCGTGCCGTCGTCGAGCACGGTGACGCCCTTGGCGGCCACGCGCTGGCCGATGCGGCCGGCAAACGCGCTGGAGCCCTTGCGGTTGAAGTCGCCTTCCAGGCCGTGGCCGATGGCCTCGTGCAGCAGGATGCCGGGCCAGCCGGAGCCCAGCACCACCGTCATCTCGCCGGCCTGGGCGGGGCGGGATTCCAGGTTCATCAGTGCGGCGCCCACCGCCTGCTCGACATAGGCCTGCAGCCGCTCGTCGGTGAAGGCCTCCAGGCCGAAGCGGCCGCCGCCGCCGGAGGAGCCGACCTCGCGCCGGCCGGCCTGCTCGGCGATCACCGTGAGGCTCAGGCGCACGAGCGGGCGCACGTCTGCGGCCAGCAGGCCGTTGGCGCGGGCCACCAGCACGACGTCGTACTCGGCGGCCAGGCCGGCCATGACCTGCACCACGCGCGGGTCGCGGGCGCGGGCCAGGCGCTCGATCTTCTCCAGCAGCGCCACCTTGGCCGCGCTGTCCAGCGTGGCGATCGGGTCCATCGCGGGGTAGAGCACGCGCATGGCCGGCGAGGACGACGGCACCTTGACGCGCTTGCGGCTGCCGCCGGCCGCGGCGATGGTGCGCACGGTGCGGGCGGCGTCCAGCAGGGCGGCCTCGGAAATGTCGTCGGAGTAGGCGAACGCGGTCTTCTCACCAGCGATGGCGCGCACGCCCACGCCCTGGTCGATGCTGAAGCTGCCGGACTTGACGATGCCCTCCTCCAGGCTCCAGCCCTCGCTGCGGGTGTACTGGAAGTAGAGGTCGGCGTCGTCGGTGCGGTGCTCGCCGATCAGGCTCAGCGCCCGGCCCAGCATGGCTTCGTCGACCCCATAGGGTTCGAGCAGGACGGTGCGGGCAATGTCGAGCCGCTCCAGGGCAGGGTCACGTGCGTTCATGCGCGCGATTGTAGGGAGGGGTGCGCCCCGGCGCCGGGACAGGGTCTGCGGCTGCGGCAGAGGCCACTGCTAGGACTACAGATTGAGCAGCGCCCGCACGCGGCGGTGCTCGTCGGGCTGGAAGTTGGCGGCGATGTAGCGATCCATGAGCTCGCGCCGCTGGGCGTCGGACAACTCGGGCGACTGCTTCAGCCGGGTCCACTCGGTGCGGCCGGCCTGCAGGCGACGCTCCCAGTCGGCCCATTCGGCGTCGGCCTGCTCCAGGCGCTGGGCGGCGGCCTCGCCGTAGCGGGCCACGCGCTCGGCGCGCACGGCAGCGGCGTCCTTGCCGGGCGCGATCTGCGGCACCGGGGCGCCGGGGTCGGGCGGCGCAGGCTGGCCGGATTCGAGCTGGGCGACGAACTGCTCGAACTCCGCCTCCTCGGCGGCGAAGAAGGCCTGGGCCCAGTCGCGGCCCAGGATCTGGCGGCGCACGGCTTTGAGCTCCTCGAAGAAGGGCCGCCAGGTGGCGCGGTCGGACTGGTCGAAGCGGCGCTGGAAGTCGTGCTGGCGCAGCTGCATGTACTTGTCCCAGACGGCCAGGATGGCGGCGGCGGACACGTCGCCGTGGGCGCGGCGGGCGTCGTCCTCGACCAGGCTGCGGATCTCGGGCAGCGTGGCCTCGCCCAGGGCGAGCAGGTAGTTCTCGAAGCGGCGGCGCAGCTGGATGCTGGGCTGGGGCTTGCCGTCCGGGCCGATGGCCCAGTCGCCGTCGAGCTGGGTGCCGGCGAAGGATCCCTTGGTGAAGAGCTGCTCGCGCACGGCGGCGGCCGACATTGGAGCAGAGGCGCTGGCCGCCGGAGCGTCGGCCTGGGACTTGGCGGCGCCCATGAGGCTCCAGCCGCGGCCGTCGCCCCGGGCAGCGAAGACGGCGGGCTCGGCCGTGCCGTAGAGGCGATGCGCCGCCCAGCCGCCGACGGCGAGCAGCGTGGCGAGGACGACAAAGACGACGGTGGTGCGGTGGACTTGCATGACAGAGATCGAAGCAGGAGCGGCAGGGCGACGGACGGGCGGACAGCGGGAAGAGGACGACACACCGGCGGCACGACACACCGGGCGCTGCGCGGCCCCGCCGCCTGGGCGCGCCACCCGCGGCGGCGACCGGCGCCGTCACACCGCCTGGGCCGCATGGTGTGCTGCCGGCTGCCGGCGCCGGCAGCGGCGCATCCCGCAAAGGCCCCTGTCGTGAGGGGCCGGTCAAACCCGCGCGGCGGCGGCCTGGTGGGCGCGGCGCGAGGGCAAGACGGCGGTGGCAGCGGGCGGCCTGCCGTTCAGACGCTCAGACGCTCAGACGCTCAGACGCTCAGACGCTCAGACGCTCAAAGCAGGGCCCACTTCAGCCGGTTGGCGTGCTGGCGGTAGAACTGCTTGGGATCGGGCGCGCCGGAGCCGATGGTGCCCAGCACCTGGTTGATCTCGTCCAGGTGGTTCCAGGGGTAGTTGTCCTTGATGACGCTGCCCCAGCGGGACGAGCAGCGGCTGACCAGGCCGTCGTTCTCTTCTGTGCCGAAGTAGCTGGCGGTGCCGGCCAGGATGTCGTCGCTGATGTCCCAGCCGTTGGTGCGCACCGAGGTGCCGGAGGCCGAGTAGTAGCGGATGCCGCCGACCGACGAGGCCCCCGTGCCGCAGGCCTTGGTGGGTGCGCCGGCCGGGAACTTCTTGTTGAAGGCCTGGGCGCCCGGCGTGCTCAGCGCGTTGAGCGCCACCAGCAGCGCGGTGTCGTCCACCGACTGGCTGGAGCCGCCGGCCAGCCAGTTGATCAGCGCCAGGCCGGCCGTGGCCAGCTGGTCGAAGCCGCCGCCCGGCGTGGTGTTGGCCAGGATGCTGTCGGCCACCTTGCTGCCCTGATGGGTGCCGGCCACCGTGCTGACGCTGGCAACCATCGACGGCGCCACGCCGGCCACGTAGCGCGTGGTGGGCCCGCCGTGGCTGTGGCCGATGAGGTTGAACTTCTTCACCCCGTCCTTGGCCGCCCACTGCTTCATCTGCTGCAGCAACTGCTCGCCGCGGTATTCGGTGGTCTGCGACGGGTTGACCTGGGCGATGTAGACGGTGGCGCCGCCGTCGCGCAGGGCATCAGGCACGCCGTAGAAGTAGTTGATGCCCAGGATGTTGTCGAAGCCGATGAAGCCGTGGACCAGCACGATGGGGTACTTGGTCTTGGCATAGGTGTCGGCATGGGCGGCCGGGGCAGCGGCCACCGTGGCGGCGGCGACGGCGGCGGCCGCGGCGAGGTGGCGCAGGGTGCGTCGGGTCATGGAAGGTCTCCTTGGCTGGGGTTTGGGATCTGCCGCCCGCATGCAGCCGGGCGGAGGCCCGGGCGGACTGCCGCGGTGCGGGCTGTCAAGCCGCCGCCAGACATCAAACGGCCGTTTGAAAGCGCGGCCAGTATTCGGCGCGCCGGACCCGGCCACGGCCGGGTAAGCCCGTGCAACGAGGGTTGTCCTGACCGCATGAGCGCGGTGCATCCAGCTGCCTCGGTCCGGCTTGCACAGCGGAACAAAACGGCGCGAACAGCCAAGCCGGCGCCCCCGAGGAATGCGCACGAGCGCCCACGAAGGCGCAGCGAGGCGCACCGGCGCAGAGGCGCAAGAAGCCCCAAAGCAAAAAGCCGGGCACATGCCCGGCTGCTGTGATGCCGCGGTGCGCCGGCGCGGCGCCCGCGGATCAGGTCGCGCTGCTCAGAGCCCGGCCTGCTTGAGGCGGTTGGCCTGCTGGCGGTAGAACTGCGTGGGCTCCGGCGCGTCCTTGCCGATGGTGCCCAGGACCTGGTTGATCTCGTCGAGGTGGTTCCAGGGGTAGTTGTCCTTGATCACCTTGCCCCAGCGCGACGAGCAGCGGCTGACCAGGCCGTCGTTTTCTTCGGTGCCGAAGTAGCTGGCGGTGCCGGCGAGGATGGGATCGCTGATGTCCCAGCCGTTGGTCTTCACCGCGGTGCCGGAGGCGGAGTAGTAGCGGATGCCGCCCGCCACCTCGGGCCCCGAGCCGCAGGGCGTGGTGGGCGCGCCGGCCGGGAACTTCTTGTTGAAGGCCTGGGCACCCTCGGTGCTGAGGGCCTTGAGGGCGACCGTGAGCGAGGTGTCGCCCACCGACTGGCTGTTGCCGCCGGCCAGCCAGTTGATCAGCTGCAGCCCGGCGGTGGCGATCTGGTCGAAGCCGCCGCCGGCCGTGGTGTTGGCGCCGATCTCGTCGGCCACCTTGCTGCCCTGGTTGGTGCCGGCCACGGTGGTGACGCTGGCGACCATCGCCGGCGCCACGCCGGCCACGTAGCGCGTCGTCGGGCCGCCGTGGCTGTGGCCGATGAGGTTGAACTTCTTCACCCCGTCCTTGGCCGCCCACTGCTTCATCTGCTGCAGCAGCTGCTCACCGCGGTACTCGGTGGTCTGCGACGGGCTGACCTGGGCGATGTAGACGGTGCACCGCCGTCGCGCAGGGCCTTGGGGATGCCGTAGAAGTAATCGATGCCCAGGATGTTGTCGAAGCCGATGAAGCCGTGCACCAGCACGATGGGGTGCTTGGTCTTGGTGTAGCCCAGCAGGTTCTCCAGCAACTGGGCCTGGGCGGGGGCGGCGGTCATCAGCGTGCCGGCGGCGATGGCGGCGGCGGCGCAGATGCGGCGGACGAAGGGTTGGCGGGTCATGGCGGTCTCCGGTGGTCGTTGTGCAGCCGGTCGCTGCCCGCCAGGGTGGAGCCCCTCGGCGCGACCGTGGCGCCAATGTGTGCGCTGGCACGCTGCGGCATCGCCCGGGTTAGTCCGCACAACCAGGGTCGGCCCGACGCGCGATCGCGGGGCCGTGGGCGCTCACGTCGGCCGGCGTCGCGGCTTCGGGCGTCGTCCAGCGGCAACGGGCCGTGCCGGCCTGGGCCAGCGGTGACGGGCCGTGCCGCCCGGGCGGCGGCGTCAGCCGTCCTGCGCCTGCGGGCCGGCGTCGTCGATGGCGCCCTCGCGGCGCAGCGCCAGGGCCTGCTCGTAGACCGCATTGCGCGGCAGGCCGCAGGCCTCGGCCACCAGGCGCACGGCGTGCTTGAGCGGCTGATGGGCCAGCAGCGCGGCGAGCAGCTCGGTGGCGGCGGGCGGCAGCGCCGCCGTGGCAGGCGCGGCATCGGGCGCATGCAGCACGGCGACGAACTCGCCGCGCTGGCGGTTGGCGTCGGCGCGCAGCCAGGCGGGCAGCTCGGCGCAGGCCAGGGTGGCCACCGTCTCGAACTGCTTGGTCAGCTCGCGGCACAGCGTGATGCGCCGCTGCGGCGCCGCCGCGGCCAGCTCGTCGGCCAGCTCCAGGATGCGATGCGGCGCCTCGAAGAGCACGGTGGACACCGGCTGGGCCAGCGCCTCCTGCAGGGCCTGGCGACGCACTGCGGACCTGGTCGGCAAGAAGCCCGTGAAGTGAAAGCCGCTGGAGGCCGCATCGCCTGCCACGCTCAGCGCCGCGGCCACGCTGCTGGCGCCGGGGATGGGCAGGGTGCGCAGGCCGGCGGCCTGCACGCGGCGCACCAGCTCGGCGCCGGGGTCGGAGATGGCCGGCGTGCCGGCATCGCTGACATAGGCCACGCGCTGGCCGGCCTGCAGCGCGGCGATCACCGCCTCGGAGGCCTGGGCCTCGTTGTGCTCATGCAGCGCGATCAGCCGCGGCGACAGGCCCAGATGCTGCAGCAGCCGGGCGGTGACGCGCGTGTCCTCGCAGGCCACGGCATCGACGCTGGCCAGCACATGGATGGCGCGCAGCGTCAGGTCGGCCAGGTTGCCAATGGGCGTGGCCACCAGGTACAGCGCGGCACCCGGGTGCTGCTGGCCGGACGCGGCATGATGGGCGGCTTTGAGCAGCAGATCGGCATCCATGACGACGAAGGGCAAGGGAGACGCAGCGGAGGAGCAGGCGCTGGCCTGGCTGCAACGACGCGGCATGAAGCTGGTGGAGCGCAATTATCGAGTGGCGCGCGGCCCGCACGCCCACGGCGGCGAGGTGGACCTGATCCTGCGCGACGCCGACGGCACGCTGGTGTTTGCCGAGGTGCGCTCGCGCGCCAGCGCAAGCCACGGCGGCGCGGCGGCCAGCGTCACGCCCACCAAGCAGCGGCGCTGCATCCTGGCCGCACGCCACTACCTGCTGCGCTTCGGCGCGCCCCCGCCCTGCCGCTTCGACGTGGTGGCCATCGATGGCGACCAGATCACCTGGCTGCCGGGCGCCTTCAGCGCCTGAAGTGCGGCGGGGAACTCGCCTGCACCCCGCCTATCATCCCCAGCCATGCTCGAAGCCCGCATCCAACAACAGTTCTTCGACGCGGCCGACCTGCTCAACCAGTCGGCCGAGAGCCTCAGCCGGCCGCTGGACGATGCCAGCCATGCGCTGGTGGGCTGCCTGACCGCGGGCGGCAAGGTGATGGCCGCCGGCTGCGACGGCGCCCATGCGCTGGCCCAGCACGCCGCCACGCTGCTCGTGCGCGGCGCCGAGCGCGAACGCCCTCCCCTGGCCGCCCTGGTGCTGGCCGACGGCCGCGCCGGCGGCGCGCAGCTGCAGGCCCTGGGCCACCCCGGCGACGTGCTGCTGCTCTTCGTCGGCGACAAGGACACCAGCACCGCCGGCCCGCTGATTGACACCGCGCACGACAAGGAGATGACGGTGATCGTGCTGGCCGATCCCGAGCCCGCGCGCCGGCTGGACCTGGCCGAGACCGACGTGCTGCTCACCCTGCCGCCCAGCGGGCGCATGCGCCGGCTGGAGCTGCAACTGCTGGCCCTGCATGCCCTGTGCGGCGCCATCGACACCCAATTGCTTGGAGAACAGGACTTTGCATGACCGTTGAACGCATGGACCCGACCCGCTTTTCCCCGTCTGCCGCCCGACGCGGCTTGCGGCTGCTGCACGCCGCAGCGGCTGCCACGCTGGCCGCCGCGGCCCTGTCGGCCTGCGCCCCGCTGATCGTCGGCGGCGCGGCCGTGGGCGGCGCCCTGGTGGCCACCGACCGGCGCACGTCCGGCACGCAGCTGGAGGACAAGAGCATCGAGGTCAAGGCCGCCGGCCGCATCCGCGACGTGCTGGGCGAGCGCGGCCACGTCAATGTCAACAGCTACAACCGCATGGTGCTGCTGACCGGTGAAGTCCCCAGCGAGGCCGACCGCGCCGCCGCCGAGCAGGCCGCTGCCCGCGTGGAGAACGTCAAGGGCGTCTACAACGAGCTGGCGGTGATGGGCAACAGCTCGCTCACCTCGCGCTCCTCCGACCTGCTGATCCAGGGCAAGGTCAAGGCCACGCTGGTCGATGCCAAGGACCTGCAGTCCAACGCCTTCGAGATCGTGGTCGAGCGCGGCATCGTCTACCTGCTGGGCCGCGTCACCGAGCGCGAGGCCACGCGCGCCGTGGACCTGGCGCGCAGCGTGGGCGGCGTGCTCAAGGTGGTGCGCGTCTTCGAGATCCTGACCGAGGCCGAGCTGGCCGGCACCGCGAGCCGCGCGGCCCAGGGCACGCCAGCCACGCCGGGCACGGCATCACCGACATCCGCGCCTACGCAGGGCGCTGCCGGAACGGCTGCCGAGCCGGTGCAGGCAACGCCGGTGCGCTGAACCGCATCCCGCAGAAGCAACAACGGCCCTCGCGAGGGCCGTTGTTGCTTCTGGAGCGTGCCGGCTTGCCAGCCAGCCGGGAATCAGCGCAGCAGCCGGATCAGGCTGGACGTGTCCCAGCGGCCGCCACCGTCCTGCTGCAGCTCGGCATAGAACTGGTCGATCAGCGCGGTGGCCGGCAGCCGGGCGCCGATGCGGCGGGCCTCCTGCAGGCACAGGCCCAGGTCCTTGCGCATCCAGTCCACGGCAAAGCCGAAGTCGAAGCGGTCTTCCAGCATCGTGGGCCCGCGATGCTGCATCTGCCAGCTCTGGGCCGCACCCTGGCTGATCACATCGAGCACGGCGGCCATGTCCAGCCCGGCCTTCTCGCCGAAGGCCAGCGCCTCGGACAGGCCCTGCAGCAGGCCGGCCACGCAGATCTGGTTGACCATCTTCGCCCGCTGGCCGCTGCCCGGTCCACCCAGCAGCGTGACCGCGCGGGCATAGGTGTGGATCAGCGGCTGCACGCGCGCGAAGGCGTCGGCATCGCCGCCGCACATCACGGTCAGCGTGCCGTTGACCGCACCCAGGTTGCCGCCGGAGACCGGCGCATCGACGAAGGCCACGCCGCGCGCGCCCAGCCGGGCGTGTATCTCGGCGGCCACCTCGGCCGAGGTGGTGGAGTGGTCGATCCACACCGCGCCGGCCTGCAGCCCCGGCTCGGCCGCCGCGACCACGGCCCGCAGGTCATGGTCGCCGCCGATGCAGGAGATCACCACATCGGCGCCGCGCGCGGCCTCGGCCGGCTCTTCATGAGCCGATGCGCCGTGTTCCTGCCCCACCGCCTCCATCCAGGCCTGCGCCTTCTGGCCCGTGCGGTTGTAGACGCGCACCTTGTGGCCGGCGCGGGCCAGGTGGCCCGCCATAGGCGAGCCCATGACGCCCAGGCCGATGAAGGCCACCGTCAGGCAGCTGCGGCAGGCATGAAGGGAAGCAGTGGATGAGCCGTTGGCGGACATGGAACGAAGATGCTCAGACGATGCGGGTCAGACGATGGTGAGGTGCTCGGTGCCGGCGGCCAGGTCGCTGTTGCGCGCGCGCTGGCTGTTGAGCTTGATCTGCAGCCGCAGGTCGTTGACCGAGTCGGCATTGCGCAGCGCATCCTCGTAGGTGACGAAGTTGCCCTCGTAGAGATCGAAGAGCGATTGGTCGAAGGTCTGCATGCCCTGCTCGCGCGACTTCTTCATCACCTCCTTGATCTCGCCGACCTCGCCCTTGAAGATCATGTCCGAGATCAGCGGCGTGTTGAGCAGGATCTCCACCGCCGGGATGCGGCCCTTGCCCTCCTGGCGCGGCAGCAGGCGCTGCGACACCAGCGCGCGCACGTTGAGCGACAGGTCCATCAGCAGCTGGGTGCGGCGGTCCTCGGGGAAGAAGTTGATGATGCGGTCCAGCGCCTGGTTGGCGCTGTTGGCATGCAGCGTGGCCAGGCACAGGTGGCCGGTATCGGAAAACGCGATGGCGTGCTCCATGGTCTCGCGGTCGCGGATCTCGCCCATCAGGATCACGTCGGGCGCCTGGCGCAGCGTGTTCTTCAGCGCCAGCTCCCAGCCGTCGGTATCCAGGCCCACCTCGCGCTGGGTGATGATGCAATTCTTGTGCGGATGCACGAACTCCACCGGATCCTCGATGGTGATGATGTGGCCGTGCGAATGCTCGTTGCGGTGGTCCACCATCGCGGCCAGCGTGGTGGACTTGCCCGAGCCGGTGGCGCCCACCAGGATGACCAGCCCGCGCTTGGTCATGACCACATCCTTGAGGATGTGCGGCAGGCCCAGGCCGTCGATGGTGGGCAGGGTCTGCGGGATCACGCGCAGCACCAGGCCGACATTGCCCATCTGCACGAAGGCATTGACCCGGAAGCGGCCCACGCCCGTGGGCGAGATGGCGAAGTTGCACTCCTTGGTGCGCTCGAACTCCGCGGCCTGCTTGTCGTTCATGATGGAACGTGCCAGCGCGATGGTGTGCTGGGTGGTGAGCGGCTGCGGCGACACCTTGGTGACCTTGCCATCCACCTTGATCGCCGGCGGGAAGTCTGCGGTGAGGAAAAGGTCCGAGCCGCCGCGCGCGATCATCAGGCGCAGCAGGTCGGTGATGAATTTAGAGGCCTGGTCGCGTTCCATGATGTCCTTCCTGTGCCTTCTGTCCGTGGATCGTTGATCGGTTGACCGTGCGGCCCGTTCAGGCCGAGCTGAGCAGTGCACCCAGCCGCGCGCTGACCTGGCGCATGCGCAGCGACATCCGCCGCGCGATGCAGGCCAGCAGCACGAAGGCCAGCTGTGGATCGCGCCGCGCCAGCTCCTCCAGCCGGGCCGTGTCGATGATGGCCAGCACGCATCGCCCCAGCGTCATGCAGGACGAAAAGCGCATGCCGGCGTCCAGCAGGGAGAGCTCGCCCAGCACGTCGCCGTCGCGGGCCTCGCTCAGCCGGGCGCGGGCGCCCCAGGGCTGGATGCGGTCGATGGCCAGCACGCCGTCGAGCACGATGACGGCGAAGTCGCCCGGCTCGTCCTGGGCGATCACCTCGCGCCCGCCGGGCACGGCCAGGAACTCCAGGCTGGCGGCCAGGCGCTGGCGCTGCGCACTGTCGAGCATGGCCATCCAGCGGTCACGGCCCCAGGCGCGCTCCAGCAGCGGCAGGCCGCGCGCGGCATCCAGCGGCTCGGCGCCCTGGCGCAGGCGCTGGCGGGCCGCATCGCGGGCCTGGTCGGCCGCCTGCGGCTGCTCGGGCGGCCGCTCCATGAAGACGGTGGCGAAGAAGCCCTCGTCATCGGCCTGGGCTTCGGCCGACAGCGGGGCGGCGGGCGGGGCGCCGCCGATCAGGCGGTCGAACAGCTTCTTCACGCTCGCGGTGCCGGCAGGTGATCCAGGCTGGGGCCGGGTGGTTGGGCAGTCGGGAGGCCGGGCTCAGCCGGGGAAGTTCTCGGGGAACTTGGCCTTGGTGCGGGCCTCGGCCGGGCTGATGACGTTGCGCCGCACCAGCTCGGTGAGGTTCTGGTCCAGCGTCTGCATGCCCTGGCCCTGGCCGGTCTGGATGGACGAGTACATCTGCGCGATCTTGTTCTCGCGGATCAGATTGCGGATGGCCGAGGTGCCGATCATGATCTCGTGCGCCGCCACGCGGCCGGAGCCGTCCTTGAGCTTGCACAGCGACTGCGAGATGACCGCCTGCAGCGACTCCGACAGCATCGCCCGCACCATTTCCTTTTCAGCCGCGGGGAAGACGTCGACGATGCGGTCGATGGTCTTGGCGGCGCTCGACGTGTGCAGGGTGCCGAAGACCAGGTGGCCGGTCTCGGCCGCGGTCAGTGCCAGGCGGATGGTCTCCAGGTCGCGCATTTCACCGACCAGGATGGCGTCCGGGTCCTCGCGCAGGGCCGAGCGCAGCGCGTTGGAGAAGCTCATCGTGTGCGGGCCGACCTCGCGCTGGTTGATCAGGCACTTCTTGGATTCGTGGACGAACTCGATCGGGTCTTCCACGGTCAGGATGTGGCCGTACTCGCTCTCGTTGAGGTGGTTGAGCATGGCCGCCAGCGTGGTGGACTTGCCCGAGCCGGTGGGCCCGGTCACCAGCACCAGGCCGCGCGGCTTGAGCGACAGGTCGGCAAAGATGCGCGGCGCGTTGAGCTGCTCCAGCGTGAGGATCTTGCTCGGGATGGTGCGGAACACCGCGCCGGCGCCGCGGTTCTGGTTGAAGGCGTTGACGCGAAAGCGCGCCAGGCCCTGGATATCGAAGGAGAAGTCGCACTCCAGCGTCTCTTCGTAGTGCTTGCGCTGGCTGTCGTTCATGATGTCGTACACCATGTCGTGGACCGTCTTGTGGTCCATCGGGTCGACATTGATGCGGCGCACGTCGCCGTGCACCCGGATCATGGGCGGCAGGCCGGCGGAGAGGTGGAGATCGGATGCCTTGTTCTTGACCGAGAAAGCCAGCAGTTGGGTGATGTCCATGGATTGCGGGTGCGCGAAGGGGCGGCTTAAGCTCGGTTGAAGACAAGGCGGGGGGCGATCACGCCACCGGCCCGGCGCAGCGGCTGTGGGCAACCGGCACGGGCGGCTGCCGGCGGCCTGTCGCTTGCCCATTTGCCGCCGGGGCTGCTGGCGCCGCGGGGCGCGGCGCAGGCGGGGATGGGTCTGCAGGCTTTCGCCGGCCGGCGAAAGAGATGAGGTGTCCGAAGGATTATGGCGACGATCGAGCAGCGCCTACAACACGTGAGAGCCCGCATGCAGCGGGCATGCGTCACGGCCGGGCGGCCCGCCGAAGCGGTGCAGTTGCTGGCGGTGAGCAAGACCGTGCCGGCACCGTCCGTGCGCCAGGCGCTGGCCTGCGGGCAGACGGCCTTCGGCGAGAACTATGTGCAGGAGGCGCTGGACAAGATCGCCGCGCTCGCCGACGTGCGCTCGCAGATCCAGTGGCACCTGATCGGCCCGCTGCAGAGCAACAAGACCCGGGTGGTGGCCGAGCAGTTCGACTGGGTGCACTCCGTGGACCGGCTGAAGATCGCGCAGCGCCTGTCCGAGCAGCGCCCGGCGCACCTGCCGCCGCTGCAGGTCTGCCTGCAGGTCAACATCAGCGGCGAGGCGAGCAAGAGCGGCCTGGCGCCGCCGGAGGTGCCGGCGATCGCGCAACAGGTGGCCGCCCTGCCGCGGCTGCGCCTGCGCGGGCTGATGGCCATCCCCGAGCCCGCCGGCGGCCTGGAGGCCCAGCGCGCACCGCACCGCGCCCTGCGCGAGCTGCTGCAGCGGCTGGTGGACTGCGGCCTGGCGCTGGACACGCTGTCGATGGGCATGAGCGCCGACCTGGAGGCCGCCATCCTGGAAGGCGCCACGCTGGTGCGCGTGGGCACGGCGATCTTCGGCAAGCGCCGGCCGGCAGCGGGCCGGGCGCCGGAAGACGGGCCGAGCGCGGGGCCGAGTGAGGAGCCGAGCGTCCGGTGGAGCGACATGCCGCAGGACGCACCGGCAGACGCGCCGCGATCCCTGCCGGGGGCCACCGCGTGAGCCCTGCGGCCGCCGCATCGACGCAGCCCGACGTCCCGCCGCCGCGCCTGCCCTCGCCCGAGCGGCCGCAAGCCGAGGTGGCCCAGGCGCTGGCCAGCCGGATCGCCGGCCTGGACTGGTCGCGGGTACGGCTGCGTGCCCAGCCCTGGGTGGAGGCCGCGCGCCGCGAGCCCGTGCCCTGGCTGGCGCTGGAGTCGCTTCTGCACGACTACCCGCTGAGCAGCGCCGAGGGCCGCGCGCTGATGCGCCTGGCCGAAAGCCTGCTGCGCGTGCCCGATGCCGCAACGGCCGCGCTGCTGGCGGCCGACCAGCTCGGCCAGGCGCGCTTCGATGCCGGCCGGCTGGCCGCCGCCAGCCGCCATCCGCAGCGGGCCGGCTGGGCGGCAAGGGCGATGAACTGGGCGCGCGAGCTGCTGCCCGCGGCTGACGGCTCGCAGGTGGACGGCCTGCTGCAGCGCCTGGGCACGCCGGCGGTGGTCGCCGCGGCCACGCAGGCGGTGCAGTGGCTGGGCCGGCAGTTCGTGCTCGGCCGCGACATCGACGAGGCGCTGCGCGAGGCCGCCCGCGCCCGGCCGTCCGCGCCGGCGCCGCTGCGCTACAGCTTCGACATGCTGGGCGAAGGCGCGCGCAGCGCGGCCGATGCCGACCGGTATCTCGCCGCCTACCGCCAGGCGCTGCAGCGCGTGGCGGCCAGCATCCCGGCCGGCACTGCGGTGGAAGCGGCGGACGGCCTGTCCATCAAGCTCAGCGCGCTGCACCCGCGCTTCGAGGAGCTGCAGCACGACCGCGTGCTGCCCGAGCTGCTGCCGCGGCTGTGGACGCTGGTGGAGCCGGCCGCGCACGCCGGCATCCCGCTCACGCTCGACGCGGAGGAGGCTGACCGGCTGGAGCTGACGCTGGATGTCTTTGACGCCCTGGCCCGCCGCGTGGCCGCCGAGACACCGCACTGGCGCGGGCTGGGCCTGGCCATCCAGGCCTATCAGACCCGCAGCGCCGAGGCGCTGGACGAGGTGCTGCGCATCGCCGCACGCACGGGCATCCGGCCGATGGTGCGGCTGGTCAAGGGCGCCTACTGGGATGCGGAGATCAAACGCGCCCAGCAGCTGGGCCTGGCCGCCTACCCGGTCTTCACGCACAAGGCGCACACCGACCTGGCCTGGCTGGCCGGCGCGCAGGCGCTGCTGGCGGCCGGGCCGGCGGTGTATCCGCAGTTCGCCAGCCACAACGCCGGCACGCTGGCCGCGGTGCTGCAGATGGCGCAGGACGCCGGGCTGGCGCTGGACGGCTCGGCTTTCGAGCTGCAACGCCTGCACGGCATGGGGCAGGCGGTGTTCAGCCAGCTCGCGCGTGACGCGGCGGTGGCCGGCCGGCTGCCGGTGCGCGTCTATGCGCCCGTGGGCGCGCACCGCGAGCTGCTGGCCTACCTGGTGCGGCGCATGCTGGAAAACGGCGCCAACGCCTCCTTCGTGCACCAGCTGGCCGACGAGCGGCTGCCGGCCGACGTGGTGCTGGCCTCGCCGCTGATCTCGCCGATGGTCACGCCGCTGTCGCCGGCCGTGGCCCCCGCGCCGGCTGCGGCGCCCCCTGCGCCGGGCTGGTCGGCCGGCCTGCCTTCTGCCGGACTGCCTTCTGCCGGCCTTCAGGTGCACGAGCCGCCTGCCGTGTGCATACCGCTGCCACACGCGCTCTACGGCCCGCTGCGCCGCAATGCCCGCGGCTTGGACCTGAGCTGCCGGGCCACGCGCCGCGCCCTGCTGGAGGCTGTGCACGACCACGCCGCACCGGGCGCCGTCGCAGCCTGCGACTGCGGCCACGTGGACGCCCTGATGAGCCGCCTGCACGCCGCCTGGCCGGCCTGGGACGCGCGCCCGCACGCCGAGCGCGCCGACATGCTCGACGGCGCCGCCCGCCTGCTGGAAGCACGCCTGCCTGCCTTCTGCGCCCTGCTGGTGCACGAGGCCGGCAAGACGCTGGCCGACGCCGTGGCCGAGGTGCGCGAGGCCGTGGACGCCTGCCGCTACTACGCCGCCCAGGCGCGCACCGACCTGGCCCCGCGCCTGCTGCCCGGCCCCACCGGCGAGCGCAACGAATGGCGGCTGCGCGGACGCGGCGTGCTGGCCTGCATCGCGCCCTGGAACTTCCCGCTGGCGATCTTCGGTGCGCAGGTGGCGGCGGCGCTGGTGGCCGGCAACGCGGTGGCGGCCAAGCCGGCCGAGCAGACGCCGGCCGTCGCCCGCGCCTTTGTCGATCTGCTGATCGAAGCCGGCGTGCCGCGCGACGTGCTCGCCCTGTTGCACGGCCCGGGCGCGACCGTCGGCGAGCGGCTGCTGCACCATGCGCACCTGGCCGGCGTGGTCTTCACCGGCTCCACCGCCACCGCGCGGCGCATCCAGCGCGTGCTGGCCGAGCGCCACGGCCCCATCCTGCCGCTGGTGGCCGAGACCGGCGGGGTCAACGCCATGATCGTGGACGGCACGGCGCTGCCGGAGCAGGCGGTGGAGGCCATCGTCGCCAGCGCCTTCGGCAGCGCCGGGCAGCGCTGCTCCGCCCTGCGGCTGCTGTGCGTGGACGGCAGCATCGCCGACGGCCTGCTGCAGCAGCTGGCCGGCGCCATCGCCCTGCTGCGCGTGGGCGACCCGGCCGATGCCGGCACCGACGTCGGCCCGCTGATCGACACCCGCGCGCACGCCGTGGTGCAGGCGCATGTGGAGCGCCTGTCCGCATCCGCGGGGGCCAAGTGCCTCGCCCAGGCGCCGCTGCCGCCGGCCGGCCTGCTGCCGCCCGAGCTGGCCGCGCGGCTGCTGGCGCCGTCCGCCTGGCTGATCGACGACCTGGCCTGGGTGCGCGAGGAGGTCTTCGGTCCGGTGCTGCACGTGCTGCGCTGGGGGCCGGGCTGCGCGATCACCGATGTGGACGCGCTGGTGGACGCGATCAACGGCCTGGGCTTTGGCCTGACCCTGGGCGTGCAGACGCGCATCGACGGCCGCGCGCGGCGCATCGCCCAGCGCGCCCGCGTGGGCAATGTCTACGTCAACCGCGGCATGACGGGTGCCGTCATCGGCGTGCAACCCTTCGGCGGCGAGGGCCTCAGCGGCACCGGGCCGAAGGCCGGGGGGCCGCTCTACCTGCCGCGGCTGTGCGTGGAGCAGACGGTCACCATCAACACCGCGGCAGCCGGCGGCAACCTGGATCTGCTGGGCGGCTGAGCCCGGCCTGCGGCCCGGCACTGAACACATCGTCAGACAGCGCCGATAGCCGGCGCCGCGCCCCGGCGCCATGATGGCCCGCATGAACGCCCCGCACGTCCCCCTGCCCTCCCTGCCCTGGCGCACGCTGCTGCGCCTGCCGGTGCGCGCCGCGCAGTCCTTCAGCGAGCACAAGTGCACCAGCGCCGGTGCCGCGCTGGCCTACTACGCGGCCTTCTCGCTGGCCCCGGTGCTGGTGATCGCGGTGTCCGTCTGTGCGCTGGTCTTCGGCCGCGACGCCATCGAAGGCCATCTGGTGCAGCAGATCAACGGCCTGGTCGGACAGCAGGGCGCGGAGCTCATCCAGGAGATGATCAAGGCCAGCTACCTGTCGGACAAGAAGGGCCTGGCGGCTGCCATGGGCATCGTGGCCACGCTGATCGGTGCCACCGGCTACTTCGCCGAGCTGAGCAACGCGTTCGAGCGCATCTTCGATGCGCCCCAGCCCTACAAGAGGGCCTGGGTGGCCCTGGTGATGGTGCGCGTGCGCGGCCTGGCCATCGTGCTCGGCGTGGGCGTGATGCTGCTGATCTCGCTGGTGGCCAGCGCGGCCATCGTCATCGTCAACGAGTACCTCACATCCTGGGTGTCCATCGCCGGCTGGCTGCCGGTGGCCAGCGTGCTGCAGCAGGCGCTCACGCTGACCTTCCTGACCATCCTGATCGGCATGCTGTTTCGCCTGCTGGCGCCCTGCGTGCTGCCGCGGCGCACGCTGATCACCGGCGCCCTGGTCACGGCCGTGCTCTTCGAGATCGGCAAGTGGGCCATCGGCCTGTACCTGGGCTCGGGCTCGGTGGGCAGCACCTTCGGCGCCGCCGGCTCGCTGGCCATCCTGCTGGTCTGGGTGTACTACGTGTCGCTGGTGCTGCTCTATGGCGCGGAGATGACGCTGCAGATGCATCGGGCGATCAAGGAGCAGGGAGCTCAGGGCGGCACCCCGCTGGCGGCCACGATCTGAAGGGAGCCCTATGATGTGTATGCACCCTTCAAGACCTACACATCATGCGCACCAACATCGTCATCGACGACAAGCTCATGCAGGAGGCGCTCAAGGCCAGCGGCGCCAAGACCAAGCGTGAGGCCGTGGAGCTGGGCCTGCGCACGCTGGTGCAGCTGCGCCAGCAGGCGGAGCTGCGCAAGCTGCGCGGCAAGCTGCGCTGGGAGGGCGACCTGACCGCCATGAGGACCGACCGGTGATCCTGGTCGACTCCAGCGTCTGGATCGACTACTTCAACGGCGCGGCCACCCCGGAGGTCGATCTGCTCGACAGCTTGCTCGACCGCGACACGCTGGCCATCGGCGACCTCATCCTCACAGAGGTGCTGCAGGGCTTTCGCAGCGAGCGCGACTTCGAACTTGCCCGCCGGACGCTGTCGGCCTTCACGCTGGTGCCGCTGGGCGGCGCGGACATCGCCGTCAAGGCCGCCCGCCATTTCCGCACCCTGCGCGCCCGCGGCGTCACGGTGCGCAAGACCATCGACACGATCATCGCCACCCGCTGCATCGCGGACGGCCTGACGCTGCTGCATGCCGACCGGGACTTCGACCCCTTCGTCGAGCACCTGGGGCTGCGTGTGGCGCGCCCCGGTCCCTGAGCCGCGCGGGCAGGCCGGCATACTGCTGCCCTCTTTTGCGCCACGACCTGACCGACACCATGCCCACCTCCTTCGACATCGCCTTCATCGGCGGCGGCAACATGGCCTCCGCGATCGCCGGGGGGCTGATCCGCCAGGGCCAGGCGGCCACGCGCGTGCTGGTGATCGATCCCAGCGGCGAGCAGCGCCAGCGCCTGCAGCAGGAGCTGGGCGTGGCCACGGCGGCGCAGGCCGATGCGCAGCTGGCGCAGGCCGCCACCGTGGTCTGGGCCGTCAAGCCGCAGCAGTTCAAGGAGGCCGCCGCGGCTGTCGCCGCGCATGCAGGCGGCGCGCTGCACCTGAGCGTGATGGCCGGCATCCGCAGCGACGACCTCGCCCGCGCGCTGGGCACCGAGCGCATCGTGCGCAGCATGCCCAACACGCCCGCGCTGATCGGCGCCGGCATCACCGGCCTCTATGCCCGCCCGGCCGTCTCCGCTCAGGAGCGCGAGCGCATCGATGCCCTGCTGGCCCCCACCGGCGAGCGCGTGTGGGTGCAGCGCGAGCAAGACCTGGACGCTGTCACCGCCCTGTCGGGCTCGGGCCCGGCCTATGTCTTCTACTTCATCGAGACGATGGTGGACGCCGCGCAGCGCATGGGCCTGA
This sequence comes from Burkholderiales bacterium, assembly GCA_016219375.1. Lineage (GTDB taxonomy): Bacteria > Pseudomonadota > Gammaproteobacteria > Burkholderiales > Burkholderiaceae_C > Aquabacterium. The sequence goes on along the minus strand of JACRNC010000003.1, from coordinate 52,406 downwards.
GCGCCGATCAGGGCCGCCAACTGGCCCTGGCCACCTTCACCGGCGCCACCGAGCTGGCCCGCCGCTCCAGCGAGCCGCCCGCCGTGCTGCGCGAGCGCGTCACCTCCAAGGGCGGCACCACCTACGCTGCGCTGACCACGTTGGAGGCGGGTGACGTCAAGGGCATCTTCGGCCGTGCACTTGATGCGGCCCGGCAGCGGGCCAAGGAACTGGGCGACGAGTTCGGGCGCTGAGCTCGGGCGCTGAGTCGGACGCCGCAGCAGCGGCTCAGCCCGCCAGCCAGCGATCCACCACCAGCCCCGCGAACACCGCCGCGCCGACCCAGTGGTTGGCGCGGAAGGCGGCAAAGCACGGGCCGCGCTCGCGGCTGCGGATCAGCATGTAGTGCCAGGCCACCTGCGCCGCCGCCACGGCCAGGCCGGCGGCATAGGCCCAGCCCAGGCCGGCCCGCCAACCCACCCCGCCCCACAGCAGCAGGAAGCCGACGTAGCAGGCCATCACGGCGGCCACGTCGAAGCGGCCGAAGGTGATGGCCGAGGTGCGGATGCCGATGCGCAGGTCGTCGTCGCGGTCGACCATCGCGTATTCGGTGTCATAGGCCAGCACCCACAGCAGGTTGCCGGCCAGCAGCAGCCAGGCGTCCAGCGGCAGGCGGCCCTGCACCGCGGTGTAGGCCATCGGGATGCCGAATGAGAAGGCCACGCCCAGCACCGCCTGCGGCATGGAGAAGAAGCGCTTGGTGAACGGGTAGGCGATCGTCACGGCCAGCGCACCGAAGGACAGCGCAATCGTCGGCGCATTGGTCGTGAGCACGAGGCCGAAGGACACCAGCGCCAGCACCGCGCCCACGCCCAGCGCCTCCTTCACGCCGATGCGGCCGGTGGTCACCGGGCGCTGCGCCGTGCGCTGCACGTGGCGGTCGAAGTCGCGGTCGGCCACGTCGTTGACCGCGCAGCCGGCGCTGCGCATGAGGATGGTGCCCAGGGTGAAGACGGCCAGCAGGTGCCAGCCGGGGAAGCCGCCGGCCGCCAGCCACAGCGCGGCGAGCGTGGGCCACAGCAGCAGCAGCCAGCCCTGCGGGCGGTCCCAGCGGATCAGGTCCAGGTAGAGCGCCAGGCGTGAGGGCCGCGTGGGCGAAGGAGAGGCGGTGGAGGTCACGCCGCCATTATTCCCAAGCGAAAAAACGGGCCGTGCACCACCGGCGCACAGCCCCAAAGAGCACGGCAGCAGGCAGCGCGCCCGCCACCGCGTCCCGCTTGGATGCGGCGGCCGGGCCCGTGTGGAGCGTGCCGGCAGGAGGCCGGGCCCGGCAGCGGCGCGATGGTGGAGCGCGACCGCGCGCCTGTCACCGGGGCCACGGTGGATGCACGGGCAGACCCGGCGCGGAAAGACCCGCAGACCGGCCGGTCGCACCAGCGGAGGCGGCCCGCCCGGGCACGGCGGGCGCGCTGCCGGCCGAGCGCGATGCGCTCAGGCGGTCGGTGCCCGCTGCGGCCAGCTCATCTGCCGCAACGCCTTGGACGTGCTGGCCAGCGCAGTGGCGGCCCAGTCCGGGAAGCCCAGGGTGGAGAACCACAGGCAGCACACCAGCGGCAGCTGCCGCCCCAGCGTCTTGCAGCGGCCGGCGCGCACCTCCGAGGCGATGAACTCGTACATGCCGTGGATGGTCATCTCCAGGATCTCCGGCGGCAGCTTGCGCGGCGCGCCGCGCCAGGCGGCCGCCCGCGTGGCGAGGGGCTGGATGATGCGCAGCACCCGGGCCTTGTGGTCCACCAGCTGGTCGAAGAAGGCCTGGCCCACGCTCATGGCCAGGCCCATGTAGGCCATCGAGTAGACCGGCTCCGCAGCCACGGTATCGACGAAGGCGGCCAGCGCCTTGACCAGCTGCGCCGGCGGCGGGTCGGTGCGGTCGATGGCCGCCTGCATGCGCTTGGTGATGAAGCGGATCTGGTCCTCGAAGCACACCAGGTAGCAGTCTTCCTTGTCCTTGAACTGCTCGTAGAAGGTGGTGCGCGAGACGCCCGCCAGGGCAGTGATGTCGGCCACGGTGGTGGCGGCATAGCCCTTGTCGGCCACGCTGGCGGCCAGCGCCTGCTTGATGCGGGTGCGCTGCGAGCGCACGACCACGTCGCGCGGCAGCGGGTTGAGGCCCCGAGGCAGCGAGCGCGGCACGTCGCCGCCGGGCAGGTCGTGGGGGCTGGCGGCCGCCGTGCGGCGGCGCGGGGGGGTCTTGGCAGGTGGCGTGCGGGTGGCCATGCGGCGGGGCTGGGGGCGCTGCCGCAGCTCAGGAGCCGGGCAGGCGCGATGGAAGTGCACGAGGCCTGATGCACGGCGCCTGATGCACGGGGGCGTACACGGCGACGTACACGGGCCGGCCGATGTTAGCGGCGGGCCTGCGCCGCCCGGGCCGGGGTTTCCAGGCGATCTTTTGCGGTCCAATGGCGGCCTTGCTCCCAGAGTGGGCCGCCGCCCGGCCCCGATCCCGTCATGGCGCTCAAAGCCACCATCTTCAAGGCCACGCTGCAGCTGGCCGACATGGACCGCAACCTCTACGCCGACCATGCCGTCACCGTGGCCCGCCATCCGTCGGAGAACGACGAGCGGCTGATGGTGCGGCTGCTGGCCTACGCGCTGAGCGTGCCGGCCGACGACAGCCGCGGCACGCTGGACTTCGCCAAGGGCCTGTGGGAGGCCGACGAGCCCGAGCTGTGGCAGAAGGACCTGACCGGCGCCCTGGTGCAGTGGATCGAGATCGGCCAGCCCGACGACAAGCGCCTGCTCAAGGCCAGCGCCCGCAGCGAGCGCGCCGCCTGCTGGGCCCACGGCAGCAGCACGCCGATCTGGTGGAGCGGCATCGCCAACAAGCTCACGCGCGCGCAGAACCTGACCGTGTGGCAGGTGCCGGCTCAGCAGGCCCAGGCCCTGGCCCTGCTGGCCCGCCGCACCATGCAGCTGCAGATCACCGTGCAGGACGGCACCGTCTGGGTCAGCGACGGCGAGCAGTCGGTGGAGGTGCAGCCGGTGAAGTTGATGGGGTGAGCGAGCTGGATCGCGTCACCGGACCATGCGGGCAGTGCGCCCGCCGTCGGGTTGGGATTGGATACGACGTTCGAGCGACATCCAGGCGGGTGGAGAGAACAGCCAGCCAGCACCCACGCGGCGCAGCCCGCGCGACAGCAGCACCGGCCCGACGAGACCCGCGAGGCAGCCCAGCACCACGTGCAATGTGAGGTCGGTGACGTGCAGGCCGTGGTGCAAGGCAATTCGCATCCCTGACGCGGCCAAAATGTGCAGCAGGTAGATGTTCATGCTCTCGGCGCCCAGTTGCTCCAACAGACGCCAGACGGGATGGTTGCCGGCGGCACAAACCGCACAAACCGCACAAACGGCAGCCACGCATGTCAGCGCGAGCAGCAGAGCCGATGCACCGTAATCGGCGAAGCGTAGGCTTGCCGCATGGAATGCGAACTCGCCGGTGATGGCCAGCGCGAGCAGGATGAGCGCGACCGGCAGCGGCGCCCGGCGCCAACGCAGGGCCCAAGGCCCCAGGCAGGCGCCGATCCAGAAGTACACGAAGAATCCCGCCACGTGCCACCAGGGCATCCGGGCACCGATGTACGCGCAGACGAGATACACCCCCGTTGCGACGACCAGCAGGCCATATTGACGCGTGGCACGCCAGGTCCGCCCCATGCCCGCCACGCCCAGCGCGAACATCAGGAAAAGCGCCCAGAGGAACCAGAATTGACTGGGCGGAGCCACGATGAGCTGCTTGAGCGTGATCCCGGACGCCGGCCGGTTCACGAGGGTGCCGAGGGACGAAATCACAAAGCCCTGCAACAGGGACCACAGCACATACGGATAGAGCAGCGCGTCTGCCTTAGACGCCATCAGCCGGGCCGGGCCGCGTCGTTCGAAGGACTGCCGGAAGAAGAGCCCGGAAAGCAGGAAGAACAGCGGCATGTGGAATGCGTAGATCACGCTGTCCACAAGACGTCCTGGTTGGTCCGGCAGCAGGCCGGCAGCCATGAGCCCGCGACCCACATGGCCATAGACCACCAGAACGATGCCCAAACCCTTGGCACGGTCTACCCAGTTCTGGCGTGAAGGAAGGGTGTTGGGGGGGAGGGCTGCCATGCTGCTGTATTGCGCGCGGGTTGCGCCAAGGATCAGGCCATGCGTGACGCAGCCCCGCTCGGGCAGCCACGGAGATACACGCTGATGCGAGCCGCGTACGCCATTGTCCCAAGGCTTCGCAACCTTGATAGCCCTAGAAACAAAGGCCCCCCGCTGCAGAGCAGACGGGGCCTTGTCAATTTGACCGGCCAGAGGTTGACGCGGTGCTGGTGTGGCGAGCCGGTCGACGAACGGGCAAGCCCAGGCAGCCAGAGCCCGGAAGGAAGGAGGCTCAGCCCTCCAGCAGCGAGCGCAGCATCCACGCCGCCTTCTCGTGCACGTCCAGGCGCTGGGTGAGCAGGTCGGCGGTGGGCTCGTCGGACGCCTGGTCGACCAGCGGGAAGAGGTCGCGCGCGGTGCGGGCCACGGCCTCGTGGCCGGCGACGAGGATGCGGATCATCTCCAGGGCCTTGGGCGGCTCGGTGGGCGCGTCGGGCAGGCTGCTGAGCTTGGTGTAGTCGGCAAACGAGCCGCTGGCCGGGAAGCCCAGGGCGCGGATGCGCTCGGCGATCGGGTCCACGGCGTTCCACAGCTCGGTGTACTGCTCCATGAACATGGTGTGCAGCGTGTTGAACATCGGGCCGGTGACGTTCCAGTGGAAGTTGTGCGTCGTCAGGTAGAGCGTGAAGGTGTCGGCCAGCAGGGCGTTGAGGCCCTGGGCGATGGCCGCGCGGTCCTTGGCGCTGATGCCGATGTTGATCGGCGTGGTGGCCGGCACCAGGGCACCCTCGGCGGACTTGGCGGGCTTGGCTTTGGCGGATTTCTTGGACATGGAGAGCGGCTCCTGGACGGGTTGAGACTCTGCTGACTCTACCCAACTGCCCTGGGCGCAGCCACCGGCCGGATCAAGCCCGAGCGCTGCCGGGGGCGAGGCGCTGATGCACAGACGGGCATGGGCAAGCGGGCGCAGACGGGTGAGCGCGATGACGGCCGCGCGGCGCCGCGCGCGCCGGCTCATCCGATGATCCAGTGCATCAGGGCCAGGCCGTTGAGCACCGCGCCGGTGGCCACGACGGCCAGGCCCACGGCCCGCTGCGCGCGCTGGGTGGCGTAGGGGGTGAGGTCGTCCTGCATGGTTTGCTCCTGCGGATGGAAGGGCATGGCGGGCCGTCGGCGGTGGCGGCCGCTCGTCGCGGGCCGCCACCGCCCTGCCGGGGCTCAGCGGGCTTCGGCCAGATCGGCCAGCGCCTCACGCACCACGCGGCCGTAGCCGGGGTCGGCGCGGTCGAAGTGCACCAGCTGGCGCTGCACGATCTCGTCGGGCACGCCCTGCATGGCGGCGGCGATGTTGCGGCCCAGGCGGCGCTGCTCATCGGCGCTGAACAGGCGGAACAGATTGCCCGGCTGCGTGTAGTCGTCATTGCCCACGCGGTGGTCCCAGCGCGCCGCGTCACCGGTGATACGCAGCGGCGGCTCGGCGAACTGCGGCGCCTGGGTGGCGCCACCGAAGCTGTTGGGCTCGTAGTAGGCGTTGACGTTGCCGGTCATGCGCGCGGCCTGGTGGCCGAAGAAGTTCATCGCGCCGTCCTTGTGATAGTGGTGCACCGGGCACTTGGGCGCGTTGACGGGCAGCGCCTCGTAGTGCGTGCCGATGCGGTAGCGGTGGGCATCGGCATAGGCGAAGAGGCGCCCCTGCAGCACGCGGTCGGGCGAGAAGCCGATGCCCGGCACGACGTTGCTGGGCGAGAACGCCGCCTGCTCGATCTCGGCGAAGTAGTTGTCCGGGTTGCGGTTGAGCTCCAGCACGCCCACTTCGATCAACGGGTAGTCGGCATGCGGCCACACCTTGGTCAGGTCGAACGGGTTGTAGGGCGTCTTCTCGGCGTCCATCTCCGGCATGACCTGCACGTACATCGTCCAGCGCGGGTACTCGCCGCGCTCGATGGAGCCGAAGAGGTCCTCCTGATAGCTCTCTCGCGTCTGGCCGATGACCTGGGCGGATTGCTCGTTGGTCATCACGCGGTGGCCTTGCCGGGTCTTGAAGTGGAACTTCACCCAGAAGCGCTCGCCGTCCGCGTTCCAGAAGCTGAAGGTATGGCTGCCGTAGCCGTTCATGAAGCGCGGGCTGACGGGGATGCCGCGGTCGCTGAAGAGGATGGTGATCTGGTGCAGGCTCTCCGGCGAGAGGCTCCAGAAGTCCCACATCGCCGTGGGCGAGCGCAGGTTGGTGCGCGGGTGGCGCTTCTGCGTGCGGATGAAGTCGGGGAACTTCAGCGGATCGCGGATGAAGAACACCGGGGTGTTGTTGCCCACGAGATCCCAGTTGCCCTCCTCGGTATAGAACTTGAGCGCGAAGCCGCGCACGTCGCGCTCGGCATCGGCCGCGCCCAGCTCGCCGGCCACGGTGGAAAAGCGCGCCAGCACCGACGTCGTCTTGCCGACTTCGCCGAACAGCTTGGCCCGCGTGTAGCGGCTGATGTCGTGGGTGACGGTGAGCGCACCGAAGGCGCCCCAGCCCTTGGCATGCACCACGCGCTCGGGGATGCGCTCGCGGTTCTGGTGGGCGAGCTTTTCGATGAGCTGCCAGTCCTGCATCAGGACGGGGCCGCGCGCGCCCGCGGTGAGCGCGTTCTGGTTGTCGGCGATCGGCGCACCGGCCGTGGTGGTCATGACGGGGCATTGCGACATGGAGGGCTCCGGGTGAAGAAACGATGGCGTTAGTTTGCGCCTATCGTTTTCACATAGCCAATAGATATTGACTAGCGGAGCGATGCCTGCCGCGCGGCCGCCCCGGCCGAATCCCGGTCAGCCCGCCCGCACCCCGGTGCGTGGGAGCGCCGGCCCGGGCCGCCCGCGCCCTATTCGGTCAGCCGCTTCACGCCTTTGAGCGGGCACGCGTAGATCGCATTGCGCAGCGCGGCGATCGCCTCATACCGCGTGAAGCTGCGCCGCCAAGCCAGCACCACGCGGCGCGTGGGCACCGGGTCGGTCAGCGGCACGTAGACCACATGCGGGTTGGGCTCCTCGGGCACCGACAGCGCCGGCACCAGGGTGATGCCCATGCCGCTGGCGACCATGTAGCGGATGGTCTCCAGCGACGAGCCTTCGAAGCTCTTGCGGATGCCCTCCGCGCCGCTGGCGAAGCGGGCGAACTCCGGGCAGACCTCCAGCACGTGGTCGCGGAAGCAATGGCCCGTGCCCAGCAGCAGCATGGTCTCGTTCTTCAGCTCCTCGGACGTGACGCTCTGGCGGCTGGCCAGCGGGTGCTTGCGCGGCACGGCGACGAGGAAGGGCTCTTCATAAAGCGGCGCGATCGCCAGCCCGGTGTCCGGAAAGGGCTCGGCCATGATGGCGCAGTCCAGCTCGCCGGCGCGCAGCATCTCGAGCAGCTTGACGGTGAAGTTCTCCTGCAGCAGCAGCGGCATCTGCGGCACGCGCTCGATGGTCTGCTTGACGAGCTCCGGCAGCAGGTAGGGGCCGATGGTGTAGATCACGCCCAGGCGCAGCGGGCCGGCCAGCGGGTCCTTGCCGCGCTTGGCGATCTCCTTGATGGCGGCGGCCTGCTCCAGCACGGCCTGAGCCTGGCGCACGATCTCTTCGCCCAGGTGGGTCAGGCTCACCTCGTTGCTGCCGCGCTCGAAGATCTTGACGTCCAGCTCTTCTTCCAGCTTCTTGATCGCCACCGACAGCGTGGGCTGGGAGACGAAGCAGGCCTCGGCCGCGCGGCCGAAATGCTTCTCGCGGGCAACGGCGACGATGTAGCGGAGTTCGGTGAGCGTCATGCGGGCGATTCTGGCCGGAAGGCGCGGCGGATGCCAGGCAGGCACGCAGCGGCATGCAATGGCCTGTGGCGGGGCGCATCCACGACGCCGACTACGCGCGTCTTTACGGCTCGGCGCATCCCTGCGGCGCGACGTGTCTTCAGCGTGCGGTGGCGCTGGCCGGGACGGCCTGCAGCAACGGCCGGCGCAGCAGCTCGAAGCGCGCCGGCGCCACGTATTGAATGACAGCCCGGGCGGGCTCGTCGCCCGGCCCGTCCAGGCTCACGACGAGGCCGCGGGACGGATAGAGCAGGTGCAACTGCCCGCCCGCGCTCAGGCGCTGGGCGGGCTCGCCAAAACGCTGGGCGACCATGGTGGCATCCAGGCGAACGGAGGGCAGGAAGGTCAGGCTGGAGACGGGCGAGCGCAGCGCCGTGTCGCGGTCGGCATCGGCCAGGGCGTAGCGGCGCGCGCCGCTGGGCTGCGGCTCATTGCCGGTGGAGCGCGCACGCAGGCCGCGGGCGGCATCGGCCGGCAGCTCGGCCACCAGCACCAGCTTGCCGGTGACGAAGCCGGCGGTCACACCATCCACATAGGCCTCCAGCGTGCCGGGCTCGTCGCCTGCGGCCAGCAGGCCGATCTGCAGGCTGGGGCCGAGGACGCGTTGGGCGTCGGCCAGGGTGGAGGCAGCGGGTGCGGCGGCCGATCCGGCATGCGAGGCCGTGGATGACTGCCCGGGCGCCGCAGCCAAGACCAGGCCGAAGACGCGGCTGCCGCCTCCGGGCAGCGCCTCGATCTGCCAGGGCTCCTGGGCCACGGTCTGCGCAGTGGGCGACACGCCGCCGGGGCGGAACACGAAAAGCGCGGCCGCCAGCAGGGCGGCCAGCGCGGCGACGAGGACAAGGGCTTGCTTCACGGAGCTTGGGGGTTGGGCAGACAGCCGGCGATTGTCGGCCGCGGCGCTGTCCCCCCGCGCCCGGCGGCCTGCCGCGTGCAGGCGCGCACGCCTGCGCTGCCGCGTCCGCCCGCTTGTCAGTACGCCGCGCGCAGGCGGAACACGTCGACCGCGCAGACCAGTTGCGCGGCCTGGTCGCGCAGGCTCTCGGCGGCCGCCGCGCTCTGCTCGACCAGTGCGGCGTTCTGCTGAGTGGCCTGATCCATGTCGACCACGGCTTCGCTGACCTGGCCGACGCCCGTGGCCTGCTCGCGCGTGGCGGCTGCGATCTCGCTGACGATGTCGGCCACGCGGCGCACGGAGGTCACCACGTCCTGCATGGTCTGGCCCGCCTGGTCCACCAGCATGGTGCCGGCCTGGGCGCGTTCGACGCTGGCGGTGATCAGCGTGCGCACCTCGGCTGCCGCCTGGGCCGAGCGCTGCGCCAGGCTGCGCACCTCGCTGGCCACCACGGCGAAGCCGCGGCCCTGCTCGCCGGCGCGGGCAGCCTCCACCGCGGCGTTGAGCGCCAGGATGTTGGTCTGGAAGGCGATGCTGTCGATGACCTGGATGACCTCGCCGATGCGGCGCGCGCTCTCGTCGATGCCATGCATGGTCTCGACCACGCGGGCCACGGCCTCGCCGCCGCGGCCGGCCACGTCAGCTGCCTGCACGGCCAGCTGGTTGGCCTGAAGCGCGTTGTCGGCGTTCTGCTGGATGGTGCCGTTGATCTGCTCCATCGACGCGGCCGTCTGCTGCAGGGCCGAGGCCTGCTGCTCGGTGCGCGCGCTGAGGTCGTTGTTGCCCTGAGCGATCTGCTGGCTGGCGGCGGCCACCTGCTCGGCATTGCCGCGCACGCCGGCGACGATGCCGCCCAACTGGCCCTGCATGGTGTGCAGCGCTGCCAGCAGCTCGCCCAGCTCGTCGCTGCCGCGCAGCGCGATGGGCTGGCCGAGATCGCCGGTCGCCATGGCCGCAGCCACCCGGCGCGCATGCTCCAGGCGGCGCACGGTGGTGGTGGCGACGAAGGTGGCGAAAGCCCCGAAGGTCACCGCCGCGGCCAGCAGCGCAGCACCCAGGCCGAGCGCCGTGGCGCGCACTTCTCGCACGCGGCGGTCCAGGCTGTTCACGATCAGGGTGGAGGCGGCTCGGTTGAGCTCGAACTGGTCGCGGATCAAGGCCGTGTACGCGTCCAGGTAGGCCTGCGGGGCCATGCCCAGGCCGCCCTGCACGAGATGGTCGCTGGCAAGCTGCAGCGCCGCGCCCAGCTGGGCCTGCACCCTGCGCTGGTGCTCGTCGACCAGGGGGCCGTAGGCCGGATCGGCATCGCGGGCCAGGGTCAGCTCGCTGCGGCTGCGCTCGAAGCCCGCCTGTGCCAGCGTGGCCAGCGCGTGGGCCCGCAGCTGCTCCTGCGGCGTGATGGAGCCGCGGGTGAGCGCACCGACACCCAGGGCGCGCAGCTGGCCCAAGTGCTCGGTGACGCGCACGCCTTCGAGCGCCGTGGCGACGATGGCGTGCTGCGTATCGGGGTGGGCATCGCGCGACCAGCCGTAGCCGTCCAGCGCCACCATCAGCGTGTCCAGCAGCCGCGACACCAGGCTGCCGTGCCGGGCCACGCTCTGCACCGGGTCGATGCGAGCAGCGGCGACGTCCGCCGACAGCGTGCGCCAGTCGGCCGCGATGCGGCCCAGGCCGTCGCGCAAGGGGCCCGGGGCCGGGTCCACGGCGGCGTCCAGCGCGGCCAGGCTCTTCTGCAGCTCGTCCTGCTTCTGTGCCCGTTGCGCCTGAGCCGCCGCATTGCCCGACAACACCGCCGAGGACAGCGCGCGATGCTCCTGCACCAGCCGCACCGTCTCGTAGATCTGCAGCATCACCGGCACCCCATCGGCTTCGCGCTGGGCCAGACGCAGCTCCTGCAGCGCCATCCGGCCATACAGCACGCTCGGCAGGGCGATCGCCGCGGCGGCCAGCAGTCCGAGCAGGGCGAACTTGCGGCGGGTCTTCAGGTTGAGCAGGAAAGCCATGGGGTAGGTGGGTGGCGATACGGTGACGCGGCGCAAGCCGGGGTCGGAAGGTCTGGGCCACAAGGCCGGTGCGGGTTGACCGGTCCGCCGCATTACATCGGCCGCTTCCGGGGGCCTTGGACAATCCCCTGCTGCGGCTACTGTGAGGAAGTTCTACTCCCGCACGGGCGCCCGACCGCGGTTTGATGCATCGCAAATCCGCATGGGTGCCGGTGCTTGCCCAGCGTGCCGGGGTGCCCGGCCGCCGCCCGGGCCGACTCAGGCCTTGAGGTACTCCGCCCGGCTGGCCAGCCAGCGCTCGATGTGGGTGCGCGCGGCCTGCGGGTGCTCGGCCCACAGCCAGCGGGCGGCCTCGCGGGCATGGTCGAGCAGCGCCTGATCCTGCTGCAGGTCGGCAAAACGCAGCATGGCCTCGCCGGACTGGCGCGAGCCCATGAACTCGCCCGGGCCACGGATGGCCAGGTCGCGCCGCGCGATCTCGAAGCCGTCGGTCGTCTCGGCCATCGCCTTCAGCCGCTCGCGGCCGGTGGGTGACAGCGGCGGGCTGTAGAGCAGCACGCAGGTGCTGGCCTCGGCCCCGCGGCCCACGCGCCCGCGCAGCTGGTGCAGCTGGCTCAGGCCGAAGCGCTCGGCATGCTCGATGACCATCAGGCTGGCATTGGGCACGTCCACGCCCACCTCGATCACCGTGGTGGCCACCAGCACCGCCAGCCGCCCGGCGGCAAACGCGTCCATCACCTCGGCCTTGTCGCGGGCCTTCATGCGGCCGTGCAGCAGCCCCACGCGCGGCTGGCCATCGGCGCCGGGGCCGATCACCTCGGAGAGCAGCGCATGGGTGTCGGTGACGTTCTGCAGGGCCTGGCGTGACACCCGGGCGCCGGTATCGGCGACCGATCTCCCCATCCCGGCGCCGATATCGCCGACCGATCTCCCCATCCCGGCGCCGGTGTCGGCTGCGCCGCGCCGGCCCTGCTCGCGCTCCCCGCCCTGCTCGCTCTCCTCGCTCTCCTCGATCAGCGGGCACACCCAGTAGACCTGCCGGCCCTGCTCCACCGCGTCGCGGATGCGCTGCATCACCTCCTCGCGCCGGCTGTCGGCGAAGACGCGGGTGACGATGGGCGTGCGGCCCGGCGGCAGCTCATCGAGCGTGCTCACGTCCAGGTCGGCGTAGTAGGTCATGGCCAGCGTGCGCGGGATGGGCGTGGCGCTCATCATCAGCAGGTGGGGCTCCAGGCGCTGCTCGACCAGCTTGGCGCGCAGGCTCAGGCGCTGGGCCACCCCGAAGCGGTGCTGCTCGTCGATCAGCGCCAGGCCGAGCTTGCAAAAGCGCACCTGGTCCTGGATCACCGCATGGGTGCCGACGACGAGGGCCGCGTCGCCGCTGGCCACGGCCGCGAGCATGGCCTCGCGCTGCTTGCTGCGCTGGCTGCCGGTGAGCCAGGCCACCTGCACGCCCAGCGGCGTGAGCCAGTCCACCAGCTTGCGGAAGTGCTGCTCGGCCAGGATCTCGGTGGGCGCCATCAGCGCGCACTGCCAGCCGGCGTCGATGGCGATGGCCGCGGCCAACGCAGCCACCACCGTCTTGCCCGATCCCACATCGCCCTGCAGCAGGCGGTGCATGGGCTGGGTGCGCGCCAGGTCGGCGGCGATCTCCTCGCCCACCCGGCGCTGCGCCCCGGTGAGCTGAAAGGGCAGTACGCCCAGCAGCTTCTCGTGCAGGCCGCCGGGCCGCGCCGCCAGGGCCGGCGCGCGCAGCTGCTCGCGCTCGCGCCGGGCCTGCAGCTGCGACAGCTGCTGGGCCAGCAGTTCCTCGGCCTTCAGCCGCTGCCAGGCGGGGTGGCTGCGGTCTTCCAGCGCCAGCAGCGAGGCGCGCGGCGGCGGGTGGTGCAGCGTGTGCAGCGCCTCGCGCAGCGCAGGCAGCCCGGCGGGCAGCGCACCCGGCGGCAGGATCTCGCCCAGCTGCGCGCGGGCCAGGCCGGCGGCCACCGCCTTGCGCAAGTAAGCCTGCGGCAGTTGCGCCGTGGTGGGGTAGACGGGCGTGAGGCGGTCGGCCAGCGGCGTGTCGGCCGCCACGAGGCGCACGGCGGGGTGCACCATCTCGCGGCCCAGCAGGCCCACGCGCACCTCGCCGCGCACGCGCAGCATCACGCCGGGCACCCAGGCCTTGACCTGGCTGCCGTAGAAGTGGAGGAAGCGCAGCGTGATCGCCGCGCCGCTGTCGTCCTGGATGGAGACGATGAGCTGCCGCCGCCCGCGCAGCTCCACGCGGGCCTCGCGCACCGTGCCCTGCACCTGGGCGGTCTGGCCGTCGCGCAGGCCGCCGATGGGCGCCAGCCGCGTCTCGTCCTCCCAGCGCAGCGGCAGGTGCAGCGCCAGGTCGATGTCGCGCACCAGGCCCAGGCGCTGCATCGCCCGCGCCGGGCCGGACGGCGCGGCAGCAGCGGCGGGGCGATCAGGCTGGGGCGCGGACATGCGGCGGATTCTGCCGGCGTGCCATGCGGGTTTTGCGCCGCCGCGGCCACACCGCGCACAATGGGCCGACACCGCGCACGCCACTCGGCCTGCCCCTCTCGTTCCTGGCCCGCGATCGCCGCATCGCCCGGCCTTCTTCCGGTGGCCCGTGCGCCGCCGCCATCACAAAGGACCCCGAGCCCGTGCCCAAGCCCAATTACGCCTTCGAGAAACGCCAGCGCGAGCTGGCCAAGAAACAGAAGAAAGCCGAGAAGGCGCAGCGCAAGAGCGCCGGCACCTCTTCGGCAGACGCGGCCGGCGATGCGCCCGCGCCCGACGAGGTGGAGACCAACGTCGAGTCCGCCACCGGGCCGGGCCAGCGCGACTCCACCGAAGGCGCGGCCGAGGACGAGCCCGACACCGCCTCGCCCGACGGCAGCCTGCCCGGCCAGCCGCCCACCGTCGGCTAAAGGACCGCGCCGCTCGCGGCCGTGGCGGGCACACCGTCACGCCCCGTCGAGCCCCCGCTCCGTCGCCGCCACATCCCGCGCCTGCAGCTCCCGCCCCTTCGGCGCCCAACTTGGTACGGGGCCCGTCCGCCCCTCAAGCGCATGACCTCTGCTGATCCCGCCCGCACCTACACGCTTGCGGACTTCGACTTCGACCTCCCGCCCGAGCTGATCGCGCAGCACCCGGCCGCCGAACGCAGCGCCAGCCGCCTGCTCGACGGCCGCACCGCCCACCCGGTGGACCGGGTCTTCCGCGACCTGCCGCAGCTCTTGTCGCCCGACGACCTGCTGGTCTTCAACGACACCCGCGTGATCAAGGCCCGGCTCTACGGCCGCAAGGCCAGCGGCGGCGGCGTGGAGCTGCTGGTGGAGCGCGTGCTGCCCGGCAGCAGCCACGAGGTCTGGGCCCACCTGCGCGCCAGCAAGTCGCCCAAGCCCGGCGCGCGGCTGCGCCTGGGCGCCTCGGCCGAGGCGGTGGAGCAGCCGGGCGGCGGCTTCGACGCCGAGGTGCTGGGCCGCTGCGGGCCGGACGGCGGGCTCTTTCACCTGCGCTTTGCCGGCGAGCCGCTGGCCCTGCTGGAGCGCCACGGCCACGTGCCGCTGCCGCCCTACATCACCCACGGCGACACGGCCGAGGACGAGCGGCGCTACCAGACGGTGTTCGCCCAGCGCCCCGGCGCCGTCGCCGCGCCGACCGCCTCGCTGCACTTCGACGACGCGGTGCTGGCCGCGCTGGACGCCCGCGGCATCCGCCGCGCCAGCATCACGCTGCACGTGGGCGCCGGCACCTTCCAGCCGGTGCGCGTGGACGACCTCAGCCAGCACAAGATGCACAGCGAATGGTTCGAGGTCAGTGCCGAGGCGGTCGCCGCCATCGAGGCCACGCGCCAGCGCGGCGGGCGGGTCGTGGCCGTGGGCACGACCACGCTGCGCGCGCTGGAATCGGCCGCGCGCAGCGGCACGCTGCAGGCCGGCGCGGCCGAGACGGACATCTTCATCACCCCGGGCTTTCGCTTCCACGTGGTCGACCGGCTGGTGACCAACTTCCACCTGCCCAAGAGCACGCTGATGATGCTGGTGTCGGCCTTTGCCGGGCATGCGCACGTGATGGCGCTCTATCGCCATGCGATTGCGCAGCGCTACCGCTTCTTCAGCTACGGCGACGCGATGCTGCTGCAGCGCCTGGCACCCGCCTGAGGCGGCGCGCCTTTGGCCTCCCGGCCCCCCAGCCACCTGTTCGCGGTGGCACCCGGGGCACTCCCGTAGGACCGCCTGGTCCGCTGGGCCCAAATCGGCCTGCCTGACCGCCCATACCGGCGCAGGCCGTCGCCGCCGGCCACCGGTGCGATGCCCGCCTTCCCAGGCACCACCCACGACCGAGAGGCCCTTCGATGAGACTCCTTCCCCAGCGGCTGCGCGCCACGCGCGCCGGCCGCAGCGTCCGCACTGCGCGCGCTGCCCGCACTGCCCATCTTGCACTGATGACCGTCTGCGCGGTGGCCGCCGCCCCGCAGGCCGCCGACGCCGCCTTGGGCGACCAGATCACCGGCGCGGCCGTGATGGCCGCCTGGAGCCTGATGAGCCCCGAGCTGTGCAGCGTCGCCGCGCTGGACCGCAACGTGTGGCAGGGCCTGATCGACACCGCCACGCCCTTCCTCACCCCCTATGCCCAGGCCATGCGCAAGCTGGCGCTGACCAAGGCGCCGCGGCTGTATCCCCAGCCCGAGCCGCCCATGCCGTCCACCCGCGTGCTGCCCAACGACTACACGCAGATCATCTCGTTCGGCGACAGCATGAGCGACACCGGCAACATGCTCAAGGTGACGGGCGACCTCAGCGGCTGGAAGCTGCCGATGGAGCCCAACTGGCAGGGCCGCTTCTCCAATGGCCCGGTGGTGCTGGAGGTCATGGCCGGCCAGCTCGGCAAGCCGCTGGTCAACTACGCCTTCGGCGGCGGCCAGTCCAACCGTGAAGGCCTGGTGCCGGTCTATGCGCTGCAGATCGGCGTGCTGACGCAGGTGGACAACTACCTGGACAACCTGGGCACCCAGCGCCCGGCCGACTCGCGGGCGCTCTACGTCATCTGGACCGGCCCGGACGACTTCTACGAGGGCAGCAACATCTACAAGCCCTGGGTGGTGGACCAGGTCACGGCCAACGTGCGCACCGCCATGCTCAAGCTCTACCAGCGCGGTGCGCGCCAGTTCTTCGTGCCGCAGATGCCCGACCTCAGCATCACCCCGTCGGCCCGCGTGCATGCCAAGGGCCAGGTCGGCTACATCGAGGCCGCGCGCAAGCGCAGCGCCGAGCTGGCCGCATCCATGCAGAAGATGCTGGCCGCCTTTGCCAAGCAGTACCCGCACGCCAAGGTGCGCACGTTTGCCACCTACAGCTACTCGCAGCAGCAGATCGCCCAGGGCGCGCGCGACGGCTACAACGTCACCGACTCCTGCTACACGCCCGACTTCATGGGCCTGCCCGGCCCGGTGTGCGCCGAGCCGGACAAGTACCTGTTCTGGGACGAGAACCACCCCACCGCCGCCGGCTCGCGCGTCATCGGCACCGACTTCGCCACCGCGGCCGCTGGCGCGCCCCTGCCCTCGCGCTGACGCCGGCATACGCGGCCAACCGGCATGCATCCGCTCGACGCCATCGACCTCTACTGCGAACGGCTCGGCCCCGGCCTGTGGGCCGAGCCGGTCAATGCGCTGAGCAATGCCGGCTTCATCGCCGCCGGCTGGCTGGCCTGGCGCCGCCTGGGCCCGCAGGCGCCTGGCGAGCTGCGCCTGCTGGCCGCGCTAATGGCACTCATCGGCGTGGGCAGCTTCATCTTCCACACCACGGCGCGGGTAGCCACGGCCTATCTCGACTCCGGCTTCATCGCGCTGTACCTGGTGAGCTTCGTGTGCGTCTGGCTGGCCCGCGTGCAGGGCGTGCCGTGGCCGCGTGCGCTGTGGGGCGCGCCGGGCTTCGTGGCGTTCGCCGCCCTGACCAGCGCGGCGGTGCTCGGCCTGCACATCCCGGCGCTCAACAGCGACGTGGCCATGTACGTGTCGGCCTGGCTGGCCCTGCTGCTGATGGCCCTGACCAGCCTGCCGCGATCGCGCAGGGTGGCCATCGGCCTGGCGCTGACGCTGGCCTGCTTCACCCTCAGCCTCACCCTGCGCCAGATCGACCTGCCGCTGTGCGGGCGCTGGCCCTTGGGCACGCATTTCCTGTGGCACCTGCTCAACGCGCTGGCGCTGTGGTGCAGCCTCAAGGCGTTGACCCACCAGCCAAAACGCCGGGCCGCTCCGCCCCGGTAAGCACTGCCATCCACGCCTCACAGGCTCCCGACGTCGCTAAGCGGCGGATGGGGGCAGGCCCGGCGGCGCCTGATGCGGTGCCGAGCATCGCAGCGGCGCCGGGGCAGTCCAATGCCGCAGGCGTTGGACCGGGCGAGGAGGATTTATGGACGGGCCCGTCCAGGGCCCGGGCCGAAGCCCCCGCAGCCCGCCCGGCGACGCGAGACGCGCAGGGGACCGATGCCGCAGGCATCGGCGCCGCATTGAAGCCGCCGGGCCTGCCCCCATCCGCCGCCCGCGCCGACAGTCGCACGCGACCCCCTACCACCACACGCCCGCTCGAAACCGCCGCTGAGACAATCCCGCCCATGCTGCAGTTCGAGATCCTCACCACCGAAGGCCAGGCGCGCCGGGGCCGCCTCACGCTCAA
Organism: Burkholderiales bacterium; assembly: GCA_016219375.1. Classification (GTDB taxonomy): domain Bacteria; phylum Pseudomonadota; class Gammaproteobacteria; order Burkholderiales; family Burkholderiaceae_C; genus Aquabacterium. The sequence goes on along the minus strand of JACRNC010000003.1, from coordinate 34,897 downwards.
CCACGGCGTCGTGCAGACGCCCATCTTCATGCCCGTGGGCACCTACGGCACGGTCAAGGGCGTGCTGCCCAGGTCGCTGGAGGAAATGGGCGCGCAGATCATCCTGGGCAACACCTTCCACCTGTGGATGCGCCCGGGCCTGGACGTGCTGCGCCAATTCGGCGGGCTGCACAAGTTCGAGGGCTGGCACAAGCCCATCCTGACCGACAGCGGCGGCTTCCAGGTCTGGAGCCTGGGCGCCATGCGCAAGATCAGCGAAGAAGGCGTGCGCTTTGCGTCGCCCGTCAACGGCGACAAGCTCTTCCTCACGCCCGAGGTGAGCATGCAGATCCAGACGGTGCTGAACAGCGACATCGTCATGCAGTTCGACGAGTGCACGCCCTACGAAACGAAGGGCCACCTCACCACCGAGCGCGAGGCCCGCACGTCGATGGAGCTGAGCCTGCGCTGGGCCCGCCGCTGCGTGGACGAGTTCAAGCGCCTGAGGAACCCCAACGCGCTCTTCGGCATCGTGCAGGGCGGCATGTTCGAGCACCTGCGCGAGGAGTCGCTGCAGCAGCTCGTCGAGCTCGACCTGCCCGGCTACGCCATCGGGGGCGTCAGCGTGGGCGAGCCCAAGGATGACATGCTGCGCATCATGGCCCACACGCCGCACCGCCTGCCGGCGCACAAGCCGCGCTACCTGATGGGCGTGGGCACGCCCGAGGACTTGGTCGAAGGCGTGGCCTGCGGCGTGGACATGTTCGACTGCGTCATGCCCACGCGCAATGCGCGCAACGGGCATCTGTTCACCCGCTTCGGCGACCTGCGGCTGCGCAATGCGCGCAACAAGAACGATGAGCGGCCCATCGACGAGACCTGCAGCTGCCACACCTGCAAGGGCTCGATCGGCCCGGACGGCAAGCCCTCCGGCGGCTTCAGCCGCGCCTACCTGCACCACCTGGACCGCTGCGGCGAGATGCTGGGCCCCATGCTCACCAGCATCCACAACCTGCACTACTACCTCAACCTGATGAGCGAGGTGCGCCAGGCGCTGGACGAGGGCCGCTTCGCCGAGTACCGCCGCCAGTTCGCCGCCGACCGCGCGCGCGGCGTGTAGCCCCTGAGGCTCAGGGCACCTCACGCAGCAACCATATGGCCACCGGCGCCGACTTCATCGCCTACGTCCTCGACCAGGCCGGCCTGCACGGCCCTGGGGGCCTGTCGGCGCGCAAGATGTTCGGCGAATACGCGCTCTACCTGCGCGAGCGCGTGGTGGCCCTGGCCTGCGACAACCAGCTCTTCCTCAAGCCCACAGACGCCGGCCGCGCCCTGCTGCCGCAGCCGGAAGAAGGCTTCCCCTACCCCGGCGCCAGGCCCTGGTGGCGCCTGGCCGAGCTGGACGACCGCGAGCTGCTGCGCGCCCTGCTGCAGGCCACGGCCGATGCCCTGCCGCTGCCCAAGCCCAAAAAGCCCCGCACCGCGCACAAGACGGCCAACGCCCGGCGGGCAGAGCCCGGCAAGGCCGCGGCAAAGAAGGCAAGCGTGAAGGTGGCGAAGAAGGCCGCGGCCAAGGCTGCGATGAAGAAGGCAGCGGCCAAGAAGGTTGCAGCGCCAGCGTCCAAGAAGGCGGGCAGCGGCTCGCCCTGACGCCTGCGCCGCGGCGCCATCGCGCCATCGCGCCTGCGTAGTCGATGGCCGCGCCGGGCGCCCATGCCGGGCGGCGTCGCAGCGTCGATCGGCCGGCCACCCAGCCACCCGCTGTCGAGGCGATCAGGCGGTCTCCACCGCCCGCCCCGCCAGCCGGCTCAAGGCGCCGCTGCGCTGCATCCACGCAAAGCAATAGCGATAGGCCGCGCTGCTCGGGTGCACGCCGTCGGCGGCGAACCAGCGCTGCGGCTCGGCGGCGAAGCGGCGGCTGTGCGCCGGCTCATGAAAGCCGATGAAGCGCGCGCCCTCTGCCGCGCAGGCGCGCTCGAAGGCCTGCGCCGCACGCCGCGCCCGCTGCGACAGCCACCAGCGCCACGGCCAGCGGAAGAGCGGCGCCACGCCCACATCGGCCGGGCCCAGCCAGACCACGTCCGGCGCCACGGCGCGCAGCGTGCGCAGCAGGGCCTGGGCCTCGTGCTGCAGCGCATCCACGTCGCGGGCACGCAGCACGTCGTTGCCGCCCACATGCAGCAGCACCAGGTCCATGCGCACCTGCCGGGCAGCCAGGTCATCGGCCAGGGCCTGCACATCGGCCAGCCGGTGGCCGATGCAGCTCAGGTTGTGCACGGCCACGTCGGGCCAGTGCGCGGCCAGCAGGCCGGCCACCGTGTCACCCGGCGTGTCGGCGCCCAGGCCCACGCCGGTGCTGTCGCCCAGCACCAGCACCTGGGCCCGAGCCCGAGCCAGCGGGCGCCGAAAGGGCTGCACGCGGGCGCAGCGGGCCTGCTGCAGCGCCAGACGCACCCGTGCGGCCTGATCGAGCAGCGCCGCAGCCGTGAGCGCGCCCACAGCCGCCGCCAGCCAGGCGGCTGCGCCGGGCGCAATGAAGAATGACGAGACCGAAGGAGAGGCAGCCATGCACCGCCTTGAGCAGGTGGCGCGCCTGGGCCGGCCTGCGGGCGCATCGACGGCGTGGGTCAGCAGCAAACCGGACCCTCAAATCGCCCGCGCTCCAGGCTGCACTTGCGGTGCCCCTGCGGCTGCCCTTCGTGCGCTCTTCGTGCGGCTCCTTCGTGCTGTCCTTGCGTGCTGGCCCTTGCGTGCGGCCCTTCGGGCCTCGCTTCGGCCGCACCCCGCCTGCCCTTCGCTCGCATGTGCACCCTGGATCAGCCCATATCGCCGGCCGCACGGGCCGTCACCGCATGGCCGCGGCCGCTCCCGCGTCGGACCCGTCCGACACCACGACGCGGGCTGCGCTGCCGGCGGGCTCGGCCACGGAACCTCGGCCGGCACAGGGGCTCTGTCACACTTGCCGCGCGCAGCCGGGCCACGCCGTGCCCTGGCCGACCTCTGCCGCCTCTTCTTGCCTGACGAATGAAACGCCGCTCCCTCATCCAGGCCCTGCCGGCCGCCTCGTTCAGCCTGGCCGGCCTGCCGCTGGCCCTGTCGCCTTCTGCCGCCCGGGCGCAGTTCCGTGTGGACATCTCCGGCGTCGGCGCTACCCAGCTGCCCATCGCCATCGCCCCGTTCAAGGGTGAAGCCGGCGCGCCGCAGACGATCTCCGCCATCGTGCGCGCCGACCTGGAGCGCAGCGGGCTCTTCCGCTCGGTAGACGCCGCGGGCACCCAGCTCGACGAGGTGCAGCGCCCGTCCCTGGCCGACTGGAAGTCCCGCGGCGCGGACGCGCTGCTGGTGGGGTCGCTGTCGCGCCTGGCCGACGGCCGCTATGACGCGCGCTTTCGCCTGTGGGACGTGGTCAAGGGCCGCGACCTGGCCGGGCAGAGCATCGTCGTGGCCGCCGGCGACCTGCGCCTGGCCGCGCACCGCATCGCCGACATCGTCTTCGAGCTGCTCACCGGCGACAAAGGCGTGTTCTCCACCCGCATCGCCTATGTGAGCAAGGCCGGCCGCCGCCACACCTTGTGGGTGGCCGATGCCGACGGCGAAGGCGCGCAGAGCGCCCTGGCCAGCCCCGAGCCCATCATCTCGCCGGCCTGGTCACCCGACGGCCGCTCGCTGGCCTATGTGTCCTTCGAGCGCGGCAAGGCCAACGTCTTCGTGCAGGACATCCTCAGCGGCCAGCGCAAGCTGGTGGCCAACTTCCGCGGCTCCAACAGCGCGCCGGCCTTCTCGCCCGACGGCCGCAAGCTGGCCGTCACGCTGACGCAGGACGGCATCTCGCAGCTCTACACGATGGACGCCGACGGCGGCGGCGTGCGCCGGCTCACGCAGTCCAACTCCATCGACACCGAGGCGGCCTGGTCGCCTGATGGCGCCTCGCTCTACTTCGTCAGCGACCGCGGCGGCGGCCCGCAGATCTACCGCATGCCGGCCGGCGGCGGCGCGGCGCAGCGCATCACCTTCCAGGGCAGCTACAACATCAGCCCCATGCCCAGCCCGGACGGCCGCTCGCTGGTCTACGTCACGCGCGGCGACGGCTTTCGCCTGCAGCTGATGGACCTGGCCAGCGGCCAGGTGCAGTCGCTGACCACCACCAGCGACGACGAGAGCCCGAGCTTTGCGCCCAACAGCCGGCTCATCCTCTTTGCCACCCGCGCCCAGGGACGCGACGTGCTCATGACCACCAGCGTGGACGGACGCATCAAGGCGACGCTCTCCACGCGCGTGGGCGACGTGCGCGAGCCGGCCTGGGGCCCGTACGGCAGATGAAGGTGGGTGAAGGCCAATGAGGGCCGGTCAAGCCACCATGACCGCCGCCACGACCGCCGCCACGACCGCCACCATGACCGCCACGATGACCGCCGCTGAAGATCGCCCCGGCGGCCCGCGGCGCGCCGCTTGCCGGCATCGCGCCTGGCGCCCTGCCCTGCAGCCGATCGAGTCGCGCGCGACAATCCCCTGCGCTCCGCGCGGTCTGTCGGCTGCGGCTGCAGCCGGACGCGCGGTCCATTTTTCGGCCCGATGCGGCGCTGCCCTGCGCTGCATCCCTCCATCAACTCGAATAGGAGCCTTTCGATGAACTCCCCGCGTCTGTCGTCCACCCTGCTTGCCACCGCCCTGGCCGCCGCCCTGGCCGGCTGCTCCAGCGTCAAGCTGGATGAAAACGCCAACAAGCCGGCCCCGGTCGAGCAGGCCCAGGCCGGCAGCGGCAGCAGCGGCGCCACCAGCGGCGTGGCCCCGGTGCAGGCCCAGACCAGCAACGCCACGCAGGCCGACAACCTGCCGCGCGTCGTCTACTTCGACTTCGACAGCTACGTGGTCAAAGACGAGTTCCGCCCGGTGATCGACGCCCATGCCAAGGCCCTGGGCGCCACCCCGGCCAAGCGCCTGACGCTGGAAGGCCACACCGACGAGCGCGGCGGCAGCGAATACAACCTGGCCCTGGGCCAGAAGCGCGCCGAGGCCGTGGCCCGCGCGCTGGGCCTGCTGGGCGTGTCCGCCGACCGCGTCGAGGCGGTGAGCTTCGGCAAGGAGCGCCCGGCCGCCGAGGGCCATGACGAAAGCGCCTGGTCCAAGAACCGCCGCGTCGAGATCAAGGACCGCTGATTCATGGCCGGCCAAAGACTGCGTGCGATCGGCCAGGGCCTGACCCTGGCCGTGAGCGTGCTCGCCTTCAGCTCCAACGCGCGGGCCGGCCTCTTCAGCGACGACGAGGCCCGCCGCGCGGTGCTGGACCTGCGCCGCGCCGACGAGGCGCAGCAGGCCCGCTATGCCGAGCTCAACGAGCGCATCGACCAGCTGCGCCGCAGCATGCTGGAGCTCAACAGCCAGATCGAGCAGCTGCGCAGCGAGATGGCCCAGCAGCGCGGCCAGACCGAGCTGCTGGCCCGCGACGTGGCCGAGACCCAGCGCAAGCAGAAGGACCTGGCCCAGGGCGTGGAAGCGCGCGTGGCCAAGCTGGAGCCGCAGCAGGTCACGGTGGACGGCAAGGTCGTCACCGTCGATCCCGAGGAAAAGCGCAGCTTCGACGACGCGCTGGCGCTGCTGCGCCAGGGCGACTTCGACGCCGCCGCCTCGTCGCTGCAGTCGCTGCTCAAGCGTTACCCCGCCACCGGCCTGCGCGAGTCCACGCTGTACTGGCTGGGCAATGCGCAGTACGGCCTGCGCCAGTACCGCGAGGCGATCACCAGCTTCCGCAGCCTGATCGCCGCCGCGCCGCAGCATGCCCGCGCGCCGGAGGCCATGCTGTCGATCGCCAATTGCCAGATCGAGATGAAGGAACAGAAGGCCGCCCGGCGCACGCTGGACGAGCTGGTCAAGGCCCACCCGGGCTCCGAGGCCGCGCAGGCCGCGCGCGAGCGGCTGGCCAAGCTGCGCTAAGCAGGGATAAGCCCTTCCTTCGAGCCTTCCTTCGCCAGCCGGTTTCATCGACCGTTTTTTGACCGCTCCACGCGCGGCGCGTTGCCTGACGGCAGCCGCCGCGCGTTCTTCTTCATGCACGACGACGCCGACCTCGAACGCCGCTTCGGCGGCCTGCGCCGCCTCTATGGCGACGCCGCCTACGCCCGGCTGCGCGCGGCGCGCGTGGCCATCGTCGGCGTGGGCGGCGTCGGCTCCTGGGCGGCCGAGGCGCTGGCGCGCTGCGGCCTCGCGCAGCTCACGCTCATCGATCTGGACCACGTGGCCGAGTCCAACATCAACCGCCAGATCCAGGCCCTGAGCACGACCATCGGCCAGGCCAAGGTCGAGGCCCTGCGCGAGCGCATCGCGCTGATCCACCCGGGCTGCACGGTGCAGGCGGTGGATGCCTTCGTCGAGCGCATCGAAGCTCCGGCCGGCGCATCGGGCGCGGCGCAGCCCCCCGGCGAGGCGGCTGCGCCCGCCGCGGCCTCCATGCGACCACCGGCCGCGCCAGCGAGCAACTGGCCTGCGCTGCTGCCCGGGCCGGTGGACGTGGTGATCGACGCCTGCGACGACGCGCAGGCCAAGCTCATCCTGGCGCGCTGGGCGCTGACCAGCGGCACGCCGCTGATCCTGTGCGGCGCCGCCGGCGGCAAGCGCGACGCCAGCCGCATCCAGGCCGTCGACCTGGTGCACGCCAGCAACGACCCGCTGCTGGCCCGGCTGCGCTCGCAGCTCCGCCGCGAGGGCCTGCTGCCCAAGGCGGCCGACCGTGCCGGCAAGCCGCGCCCGGCCAAGGCCAGCGGCCTGGTCTGCGTGGCGTCGCCCGAGCCGGTCACGCGGCCCCAGGCGGATGATGCGTGCGCGCTGGACGGCAGCCTCAACTGCCACGGCTACGGCTCGGTGGTGACGGTGACGGCCACGATGGGCCTGGTGGCCGCCGATGCGGCGCTGCACCGCGTCGTGTCGGGCCGGCGCGACCAGCCGGGCCGCCCTCAGCCGGCGCGCGCGGCCCGGACGTCCCTTCCCTCCTGATCCGCAGCGATCCGTGCCGATCCGACGCTACAATGTCGGGTTTTGCGGCGGGTCGTTAGCTCAGCTGGTAGAGCAGCGGACTTTTAATCCGTTGGTCGCAGGTTCGAATCCTGCACGACCCACCAACTGCATCACGCTCGCAAGCCCGCTCCTTGCTGCAGGCTTGCCAAGCCCAGGAGCAGTCGGCTATAGTCGCCAGCTTCGCTGATTGCAGCTCAACTGCTGATTTGGCGAGTAGGTTACAGGGCTCTTAGCTCAGTTGGTAGAGCAGCGGACTCTTAATCCGTAGGTCGAGTGTTCGAGTCACTCAGGGCCCACCAAAACGCAAAAGGCCTGCGCGGCAACGCGCAGGCCTTTTTGCTTTGGCGGCCTTCTGCAGCCCCTTGCGGTGGGCCCGGTTCAGTGCACCGTGCCACCCACCATGCCGTCTGCTGCACCGCTGATCTGCGGCGGCGTGAGCGGCTGGCTGGGCTGGCCCGTGCCGAGCACCTCGCGCACGGCTTCGGCCACCGGGTCGGCGGCGGACGGCTCGGCGGGTGAAGCCGATGTAGACGATGCAGCGGACGGCGCCTCGGCATCGCCCGCGCCCGGGCCGGCTTCCACGGCCAGGCGGCGGCGGGCAGACCGTGCGGCAGGCGGCTCGGCGGACGGTTCGGCAGACGGCGCTTCAACGTGCTCGCCGGTCCACTGGGCCCAGGCCTGGTGCGCTTCCTGGCTGCCTTGGGCGATGAGCTGCTCGATGCGGTGGGGTGAGTAGTCGAACTGGTTGGACACGCCGTCGTTGGGCAGCGGGCCGCGGGCCAGGTGCAGGGCACGCCAGCCGCCGGGCAGCGGCGCGGGCGCTTCATCGGCGTGGAGCTTGCCGGCCTGCTGCAGCTGGGCGACGCGGGCCATGATGGCCGCGCCGGACAGCGGCGCGTGCGCGGCCTCGCGCGGCATGAGCTCGATGCTGATGCACACCAGCGGGTCGGCCGGGGTGGACGGCGCCTCGCGCGCGGCCACGCGCTGGATCACGGCGGGCAGCATGGAGCGGCGGATCATGTCGCCGTCCCACAGCAGCCGGCCGTCGATCTCCACCGGCTCGAAGAAGAGCGGAATGGCGGCGCTGGCGGCCAGGTGCTGCGGCGTGATCTCGCCCTGGTCGGTGCCGAAGACGTGCAGCTCGCCGGACAGCAGGTCGCTGGCGGCCACGCCCAGCCAGGGCGCGCCGGGCTCGCTCTGCAGCGCACCCACCGTCTGCTGCAGCGTGGCCAGCATGCGGCTGCGGTCCAGCAGCGGGCGATGCAGGCGCTGCAGGCCGGCCAGCGGGTTCCAGTTCAGCGGCAGCGCCTGGTAGAGGCCGCGGTTGCCGATCAGCAGGCCGGTGAGCAGGCCGTCCCAGCTGCGCGCCAGCTCGCTCCAGGGCGGCAGCCAGGCCAGCGCGCCGGTGAAGGGCCAGGACGGCGTGGCCAGCCGCTCGCGCCAGAAGGCCTCCAGTGCGGCCACGCCCCAGTCGGCATCGGCATGGTGGCGGGCGATGACGGCGGCATTGATGGCGCCGATGGACGCCCCGGCCACGCCCACCAGCCGCGCACCGCGGGCTTGCAGGCACGGCGCGAGCTCGCGCCAGACGCCGGCGGCATAGGCGCCCATGGCGCCCCCGCCCTGCCAGACGACGATGACTCTCATGACGGCTCCCTTCCTGCGCTGGCTGCGCGCGGTTGCTGAGGTTCGGTTGGACGCGAACCTGGGGGCAACCCGGATGCCGGCCGGCGGGGTCGGGACGCCCGCGGCCTGGGGGAGGCGGGCAGCGGTGCGTGGGACGTCAGGCGGCCGGTGAGGCTGGCGCAGACCCGTCCACGCCCAGCTCGCCGGCCAGGCGCTCCACCAGGGCGCGCAGGGCCTGCACTTCGGCACGCAGCGCCGCGTGGTCGGCCTGCAGGGCGGACAAGACTTGCCGCACATCGGCCGGGGCGGCGGCATCGTCGCCGGCCTGGGCGGCGGCCACCGCTGCGGCCTCATGCGGGGCGCCGCACAGCAGATGGGCCCAGCGTGACTCGCGGGCGCCGGGGGCGCGCGGCAGGCGCAGGGCCAGCGGCGGCGTCATGGCGGCCAGGTCGTCGAGGAAGCCCTCCACCGAGGCCACGTCGGCAAAGCGGTGCAGCCGCTCGGTGTGCAGGCGCAGCTCGGCGGCCGTCTGCGGGCCGCGCAGCATCAGCAAGGTGAGCAGGGCCAGGCCCTGGCTGCGCACGCCCAGCACGCGGGCGGCGTTGTGCTCGAAGCGCATGACGCGGCTGCCGCTGACCTCGCCGACCAGGTGCCGGGCCTTGAGCTCGTCCAGCGCGTGCAGCACTTCGTCCTCGCTCAGCGACAGCACCGGCTCGCGCGCGGTCTTCTGGTTGCAGCCCAGCGTCAGCGCATTGAGCGACAGCGGGTAGCTGTCGGGGACGGTGTGCTGCTTCTCCACCAGCACGGCAAGCACGCGGGCTTCGGTGGCGGACAGGGGCGGATCAAGAGACATGGGCGGGCATCGCAGAAGGGACCGAGGCACCTTAGCACCGCGGCCCTCCCTGCCCGTCCATGTCCACAGGCGGCTGCAGCAGGCCGGCGTCTGCCGACGCGCCAGCCTGCGGCCCCGCAAGCCGCCTTACTGCACCGCCGGGCAGGCCGGCACCAGGAAGCGCCGGGTCAGCGCGGTGGTGGAGGAGTCGTCCACGCCGATGGTGTTGTCGCTGAAGCGGCAGCCGTAGGCCGGGTCGGCCACGGTGGCGCGGTCGAGCACCTCGTCCCCGGCGGGCTTGATGCCCTTCTGCTCCCACTGCACCATCGCGTCGAAGGCGGCGACCTCTTCGGCGCGGGTGAAGTCGCAGTGGCTGGGCGCGCGCACCGCACGCTGCACCAGGCGGCGGTCATTGCCGTGCTTGATGGCGTTGCGGCGGTAGATCTGCTCCATGCTGAAGGGCACGTACATGTCGCCCAGCGTGTGCAGGCTGACCACGGGCACGTAGAACTGGCCGGCCACCTCGGGGATCCAGCGCAGGCCGTCGCGGCGCAGGCGGTTGGCGCCGGGCTCGCCGGCACGCTCGTAGATGCGGTCGTTCAGCGCCTGCTCCTCGGCGCTGAGGGCCGGGTCGTTGTCGAGCTGATAGGTGATGCGGCGGGTGTCGGGCAGGTTCTTGTTGAGGATGCCGTTGACCGTGCCGTCGCTGCCGAAGACGCCCCACACCACCTCCTGCAGCGGCGTGAGCGCAAAGCCCTGGGCAAAGAGCGGCCGCTCGCCGCCGGTGAGCTGCTTGACCACCTCGCGCAGCTGCGCGCCGGCCGGCGTGGTGGCGCTGGAGAAGGTGGTGAAAAGAGCCGCGCGCACCTGCGGCGCAAAGCTGGACCAGGTCTCCATCGGGTAGCTCTGCGCCGGGAAGCCGGCGAACTCCTGTGCGGCGATCTGGTAGGCGCTGAAGTAGTTGAAGAGCTGCGAGCCGCCCAGCACGCCGCACATGGGCACGGCGCCGTCGTAGCGCACCTTGTTGCGCGCGGTCAGCAGCGTCTCCAGCTCGATGGCCGCGCCGGTGACGTGGCCGCCCATCGAGTGGCCGGTGATGTAGACCTTGCGCGGCTTGGGCAGGGCGCGGCCGTTGGCCTTGGCGATGCGGTTGAAGGCCAGGGCCAGGGCGTTGGTGTCCTCCACGCCGGCGCGCACGTCGTAGTAGTTGGCGCTGTAGCTGGACGCGGCCCAGGCATAGCCCTGCTCCAGCAGGTGACGGCGGATGCTGGGGTTGCTGACGGTGAGCGTGGGGCCGGTCCCGGCATAGCCGTGGGCATACATCACCAGGATGCCGTTCCAGTTCCTGGGCACCTCGATGCGGTAGCCGGCGCGGCCTTCGCCGCTGTCGAGCACGCCCCACCAGCGGTCGGCCTCCACCGTGCTGCCGGCCAGGGCGTCGAAGGGCAAGGCCGCTTCATCGACGGTGAAGCTGCGGCTGTCCTGAGCGCGCGTCTCTTCGCGGCAGTAGCGCTGGGCGGCGGCGCCGTGGGCGTCGTGCTGGCTGAAGATGGTGCACAGGGCGCGCTCCACGGCATAGCGGGCGTCGTGGGCACCGCGGTTGTCGGCGTGCACGGCGCCGGCGGCGCAGGCCAGGGTGGCGGCCAGCGCCAGGCTGCGCCGCAGGGTCGATCGGGTCATGGCTTGTCTCCTGATCGGGGCGGCGGGATGGCCGGCCCGGGCGCTGTTTCAAACGCGCCGGGTGGGTGTATAGCCAAGGGCAAAGCCCGACCGTATGCGGGCAAACCGTGCATCACTGCACGAGTGAGGGCTGACGCACCGGGTGGATTGCTGCGGGGTGGAACGACCAGCGTTTGAAACGCTGGTTTTTGCGCGTCGTTCCACGATGCGGGTGGGATGCGACGCAAGAAGCGCGAGGCTGGCGGGCATGGGGCGCGACTGCAACCGTCCGGGGGCAGGCTGCAGTGGTGGCGTTTCAGCGGGCCTGCTTGTCGCCGCGTTGGCTGAGCACCGCCATCTCGATCTGCAGGCTTCCACGTACCGCAACAGGCTGCAGCGGGCCACCGCGACGGCGCCTGTGCGGTGCCGAGCATCGCAGCAGCGCGGGGGAAGTCCGGCGCCGCAGGCGGCGGACCGAGCGAGGAGGATTTATGGGCCCGTCCGTTCAGGACGGGATCCGAAGCCACCGCAGCCGCCCCGCGATGCGAGAAGCGCAGGGGACCGATGCCGCAGGCATCGGCGCCGCACTTGAAGCCGGCGCGGTGGCCCGCTGCGGCCTGCGCGCCAACGGCGGCACGGCGTTGCAGCAATCACCACGACTGGCACCACTGGCGAACAAGCGCCCCCTCAAGGCTGCCGCAGCGAACTCGGCGCGTTGGGATGCGCGCCTTCATCCACGCCGATGCCCAGGCGGTCGACCAGCTCGCCGCCCAGCCAGGCGGTCATGCCGGCCACGGCGAAGCCGCCGACGGCAGCGGCGGTGGCGACCAGCTCGGGCTCGGTGGCTACCTCGCGGCGGGCCATCCAGCTGGCCAGGAAGAGCATCAGCACCAGCACGTTGCCGGTGCCGTGCAGGGCGCCGACCGTCTTGGCGCGGGTGCCGCGCGGGATGGCCAGCCAGTCGGCCAGGCCGAAGGGCGCGGCGACGGCGCCACCCACCACGCCGGCGGCCATCGTCCAGTAGGCGACCAGGGCCATCTCCGGCGAGCCGCCGACATGGTGGATGAGGTCGAAGACCACCGAGGTGCCGAGCAGCCCCAGCGGGAAGACGACCAGCATCTGGTGGATCGGGTGGCCGAGGAAACGGGCCTTGGCTTTCATCGGGCGCTCCTGGTGAGCCGTGGGGTTGCGGCCTTCGGGGCAACGGCCATGCCCGGGCGCGCGTCGCCCTATCCCCTTATCCATCTCCATCGCCTGTCCGGGTCGCCCCCACAAGGGAACAAGCGGCAAGCGCATGAGGCCGCAGCGGCGCACCGGGCCCAGCCCTCACGTCAGCCTCGGCGACCCTGGCGGGAACGTGGTTTGCTGGTTGTTGCCGCCCCCCACAACCCGGAGAGAAACCCATGAACACCATGCCGCTCAAGCCCGTCCTGTCTGCCGCCCTGGCTGCCGTCTTCATGATCGGTGCGGCCCATGCCCAGCCGGCTGCCAATTCATCGACCAAGACCACGCCGTCGCCGATGGAGCGCGTGGCCTCGGCCAGCGAGCGTCATGACCGCTCGCTGGCGCGCGCCGATGCGGCCTTCCTGAAGCAGGCGGTGCAGAACGGCCATGCCGAGATCGAAGGCAGCAAGCTGGCGCTGACCAAGGCCGGCAGCGAGAAGGTCAAGGCCTTTGCCCAGCAGATGATCGACGACCACACCAAGGCCAATGACGAGCTCACGCAGCTGGCCAAGGCCAAGGGCGTGGAGCTGCCCACCGAGCCGTCGCTGATGCAGAAGGGCAAGCAGAAGCTGCTGGAGCACTCCGACGGCGCCGACTTCGACCGCCGCTATGCCGAGACGCTGGGCGTGAAGGCGCACGAGGACACGATCAAGCTCTTCCGCAAGGGCGCGCAGGAGGCCAAGGATGCCGACGTGAAGGCCTTTGCCGAGAAGACCCTGCCCAAGCTGGAGCACCACCTGGAGATGGCGCGCGAGCTGCACGCCGCGGTGGGTGGCAAGTCCGAGGGCAAGTCGGGCAAGGCCGACAAGGGCAAGTGATGCTGCGCTGCTGCGCCGCCGGTGCAGCAGCCGTCTCGACCACAGACGGACGGCCGCCCAGCGCGGCCGTCGCCGCTTGTGCTGCGCAGCCGGGCGCGCGGCTGCTGCTTATTCCACGCGCCGCTGCCGTCCCTTGACCAGCCACCACACGGCGGCGACGGCCAGGGCGATCGCCGTGGGCACAGGGAAGGACACGAGCGAGAAGACGATGGCCAGGGCGGCCACCAGGCCGATGATGTAGTTCATGGCGCTGCTCCTTGAGCTGGGATCCTGAGGCGGATCATTAGACGGCGCCCGGGCCGCGATACACCGCACCTGAGGCCGGGCCTGCTGGCGCGGCCGGGAGGCCGCCGCCTGCGCTCAGCGCGGCAGACGGCATACCCGAGTGGCTGCGGCCCAGGTGCAGTGGCGTGCAGCTGCGGCCCTGCGCTTGACAGGGGACGCTCCATGGGGCGCTGCCAGCCCTTCCACATGCGAGCGGCGCGCTGCCGAAGGACCGCAGCGCGCCAGACGGCTCAACGGCGCCTGGGGGTGGCCGATTTGTTGGCTGCTTTCTTGGTTGCCTTCTTGGCCGCGGTCTTGCTGCCGGAGGACTTCCTGGCAGGCATCTTGCGCGCCGCAGCCTTCTTGGTTGGCACCTTCTTAGCTGCCGTTTTCTTCGCAGCCGCCTTCTTGGCTGCGGCTTTCTTGGCAGCGGTCTTCCCCGCAGAGGCCTTTTGCGCTGGCGCCTTCTTTGCCGCCGTCTTCGGGGCCGGAGACTTTTGAGCAGCGGACGGCTCGGCAGCGGACGGCTTGGCCGCGGTCTTCTTCGCGGCCACCTTCTTCGCCGCTGTCTTCTTCGCCGTGGCTTTCTTCGCAGCCGTCTTCTTCGCAGCGGTCTTCTTCGCCGCCGCCCGGCCCCTGGGCTCGGCCGGCACCTTGTCGCCTTCGCGGCGGGCTTCGGACAGGCCGATGGCGATGGCCTGCTTGCGGCTGGTGACCTTCTGGCCCGAGCTGCCGCTGCGCAGCTCGCCGGTCTTGTTCGTGCAGGGCTTGGGCCACCTTGGCCGAGGCTTTCTTGCCGTATGCGGGCATCGAGGCTCCTGGTTGTCGCTGGTGGCCGGCGCATGGCAAGACGCGTGCCCCGGCGGCTTGGGTCAGCCGCTTCCCAGCGGCGGCTCAGGCGGCTGGCCCAGCTCGTCCAGGATGGGGCAGTCGGGCCGCTCGTCGCCCTGGCAGCAATCGGCCAGGTGGTGCAGCGTGGCCCGCATCTGCGCCAGCTCGGCCATGCGGCGGTCGAGCTCGGCGATGTGGGCCAGCGCGATGCGCTTGACGCTGGCGCTGGCGCGGCGGCGGTCCTGCCACAGCCGCAACAGCTCGGTGATCTCGGCCATCGAGAAGCCCAGGTCCCGCGCGCGGCGGATGAAGCGCAGCGTGTGCACCTCGCGCTCGCCGTATTGCCGGTAGCCGGCTTCGGTGCGGGCCACGCGCGGCAGCAGGCCCAGCGATTCGTAGTGGCGGACCATCTTGGCCGACACCCCCGAGCGGGCGGCCGCCTCTCCAATATTGAGCAGCATGGGCCCGTCTCCTTCATGCGCCACCGCGGGTTTCGATCGGCCCCTCATGCCCGCGGCCCCTTCCAGCGGCTGAGCAGCAGCGCGTTGCTGACCACGCTGACGCTGCTGAGCGCCATCGCCGCGCCGGCGATCACCGGGCTGAGCAGGCCCAGGGCCGCCAGCGGGATGCCGACCACGTTGTAGGCAAAGGCCCAGAAGAGGTTCTGGCGGATCTTGCGCCAGGTGCGGCGCGAGATGTCGATGGCCTGGGCCACCAGGGCCGGGTCGCCGCGCATCAGCGTGATGCCGGCGGCATGCATGGCCACGTCGGTGCCGGTGGCCATGGCGATGCCCACGTCGGCAGCGGCCAGGGCGGGCGCGTCGTTGATGCCGTCGCCCACCATGGCCACGCGCGCGCCGTCGGTCTTCAGGCCGGCGACGATGGCGGCCTTGTCCTCGGGCAGCACCTCGGCGCGCACGTCGCTCATGCCCAGCTCGGCGGCCACCGCCTGTGCGGCGCCGCGGTTGTCGCCCGACACCAGCACCGTGCGCACGCCCTGGCGCTGCAGCAGCCGCACCGCCTGCTCGGCCGTGGGCTTGAGCGTGTCGCCAAAGGCCAGCAGGCCGAGCAGGCGCGGGCCGCCGGTCACATCGGCCAGCCACGACACGGTGGCGCCCTGCCCTTGCAGCGCCTGGGCACGGGCCTGCATGGCGGCGGTGTCCGCGCCCAGCTCCGCCATGTAGCGGCTGCTGCCCAGGCGCAGCGCGCGGCCGTCCACGGTGGCGGCAATGCCGCGGCCGGCTGCGGCCTGCACATCGGTGGCCGTGGGCGGCGTCAAGCCACGGGCCTGTGCGGCCTGGACCACCGCGCGGGCCAGCGGGTGCTCGCTGTGAGCCTGCAGCGCGGCGGCCTGGGTCAGCAGCGCGGCCTCATCACCGCCCGGTGCGGCGTCGCAGGCCAGCAGGCGCGGCTTGCCTTCGGTCAGCGTGCCGGTCTTGTCGAAGGCGACCACGGTGAGCGCATGCGCCAGCTCCAGCGCCTCGGCGTCCTTGATGAGGATGCCGTGGCGCGCGGCCACGCCGGTGCCGGCCATGATGGCTGCGGGCGTGGCCAGGCCCAGGGCGCAGGGGCAGGCGATGACCAGCACGGCCACCGCATGCAGCACCGCGACCTCCCAGTCCCCCGCGCCCAGGCCCCAGCCCAGCAGCGTGATGAAGGCGATCACGACGACGATGGGCACGAACACGGCGCTGACCTGGTCCACCAGGCGCTGGATGGGCGCCTTCCTGGCCTGGGCCGACTCCACCAGCCGCACGATGCGCGCAAGCGTCGACTCCGCACCCACGGCCACGGTGCGCAGCAGCAGCCGGCCTTCGCCGTTGACCGAGCCGCCGGTGGCGCGGTCGCCCACGTGGCGGGCCACGGGCAGGCTCTCACCGGTGATGAGCGACTCGTCGACCTGGCTGGCGCCTTCGACCACCTCGCCGTCCACGGGCACGCGCTCGCCGGGGCGCACCACCACCACGTCGCCCACGCGCACGCTGGCCGCGGGCACCACCAGCTCGGCGCCATCCCGCAGCACGCGGGCCGTGTCGGGCCGCAGCGCGTTGAGCGCGCGGATGGCCTCGGTGGTGCGGCGCTTGGCGCGGGCCTCCAGCCACTTGCCCAGCAGCACTAGGGTGATGACCACGGCGGAGGCCTCGAAGTACAGGTGCGGCTCATGGTGGCCGCTGGCGGTGAGCAGCAGGTAGACGCTGAGCCCGTAGCCGGCCGTGGTGCCCAGGGCCACCAGCAGGTCCATGTTGCCGCTGCCGGCGCGCAGCGCCTTCCAGCCCGCGCGGTAGAAGCGCGCGCCCAGGCCGAACTGCACCGGCGTGGCCAGCAGCCACTGCAGCCAGCCGGGCGGCATGGCGTGGATGCCGAACAGGCCCGCGAGCATGGGCAGCACCAGCGGGGCGGACAGCACGGCGCCCAGAACGACGGGCCACCAGTCCGGCAGGCCGCTGCGGGCAGAGCCCGGCGCTGCGGCGCTGCCCTGGGCGCCCTGCCCGGCAGCGGGCTCGTCGGCGTCGCGGGCCTCATAGCCGGCGCGCTCCACCGCGGCGATCAGTGCGGCAAGCAGCGTGGTGCGATCGGCGTCGCGCGCGGCTGCCGTCACCTCGGCCGCCTCGGTGGCCAGGTTGACGCTGGCCTGCAGCACGCCGGGCACGCGCAGCAGGGCCTTCTCCACGCGGCCCACGCAGGAGGCGCAGGTCATGCCATCGATACGCAGGGCCAGGTGCTGCTGCGGCACTTGATAGCCGGCCTGCTCGATGGCCTGCTCGATGGCCTGCACCGCCTGCAGCCCGGCGGACGCGGGCAGCGGCTGCGCGGCGCGCAGCGTGGCAGCCTCGGTGGCCAGGTTGACGCTGGCCTCGGCCAGCCCGGGCACGCCGCGCAGCGCGCGCTCCACCCGGCGCACGCAGGAGGCGCAGGTCATGCCATCGATGGGCAGGGTCAGCTCGGCGGTGGGCGCGCGGGCGGGGGCGGTGGAGGCGGTGGTGGCGGTGGCAGTCATCGGATGGGCTTCGGCTGTTCAGTGCAGCGGCAGTCTGCACCTTCCCATGATGGCAAGGTCAAGCCCGGCGCGGGGATCAGAAGGTGTGAACACCCTGGCAGACCGGCATGTCCCTTGCCGCGGCGCGGCATCACGATGAACCGATGGAGACCGCCATGCCGCTGGATGCCGCCACCCTAGACCGCCTGCGCGCCAAGCTCGACGCCCGCGAGGCCGAGCTGCGCGAGGAAGTGCGCACCGTGCGCGATGACCTGGGCGGCGACGTGGAGAGCCGCGAGCCGCGCAACCAGGTAGAGGACAGCGGCGAGCGCGGCGAGGAGTTGATCCGCGAGTCGGTGCGCCATGCCGAGATGGAGGCCGACCTGGACGAGGCGGTGGAGATCGCCGCCGCACGCGAGCGCATGCAGGACGGCAGCTACGGCGAATGCGAGCTGTGCGGCTGCGAGATCCCGCTGGCTCGGCTGGAGGTGCAACCCGCCGCCCGTCGCTGCGCGCCCTGCCAGGAGAAGTGGGAGCGCACGCACGCGGTGGGGGTGCACATCCCGCGGGTGCCCTGACGGGCCGGCTGGCGCGCTACAAGGCACGCCACTACAGCGCGCGGCCGGCACGATGGGCGGGCCAGGCGCCCGCCCTGGGCCCTCAGCGGCTGCCCGCTGAACCGCCGCTGGAGCCGGCACCCGCGTCGGTGCCGGTGCCGCTGGTGACGCCGCCGCTGCCGCCGGTGGAGCCGCCCGCCCCGGTGCCGCCCGTGGCCGCCGGCGAGCCGTTGCCCGACCCCCAGCCGTTGGCCGTGCCGGTGGTGCCCACGCCGACGCGCGAGCCGGCCGACGAGCCGGTCGAGCCCGACGTACCGGACGTACCCGACATGCCGCGGCTGCTGGAGGACTTGGCGCCGCTGCGGGAGTGGCTGCCGGATGCCTCGCTGCCGGTGCCCTGGCCCGGGATGGTGGCGCGGCTGCCGGACGAACCGGAGCCGCCCGTCATGGAGCCGGAGCCCGTCGAGCCTGTCGAGCCCGTCGCCCCGGTCCCGGTGGAGCCGCTGGAGCCGGTGCCGCTGCTCGTGCTCCCGGCGCTCGTGCCGCCACCGGTCGTGCCACTGGTCGTAGCACCGCTCGTGCCGCCCACGGCCGTGCTGCTGCTGGTGGGTCCGGCGCCGGTGGGCTCCATCGCCCCGGTGATCGGCCCCGCGCCGCCCACCGTGCCGGCGGTGCCGCCGCTGCTGCTGGTGCCCGACAGGCCCGCTGCGCCGGAGGTGGACGTGCTGCCCGCGGTGCCCGAGAGGCCGCTGCCGGAGCCCGCGCGGCTGCCGCTGATGCTGCTGCTGATGCTGCTGCTGTCGCTGCCCACGTCGGACGTCATGCCCGCTCGCCCGGAGATCGTGCCGCCGACGGTGGAGCCGCCGCTGTTGCCGGCCGTGCTGCCCGACGTGCTGCCCCCGGTCGATCCCGAGGTGCTGCCCGAGCTGAAACCGCGGGATCCGCCCCCCGTGGCGCCCGAGCCGGAACCCGAGCCCATGCCACCTCCGGCCCCGGCCGCCGCACCGCCTGAACCACCGCCCGCACCGCCCGCACCGCCCGCGCCGCCACCGGCGCCACCGCCCGATCCCCCACCGCCCCCGCCGCCCTGGGCGTGGCTCAGCGCCAGGCCGGCGGACAACAAGGCTGCAAGGGTCAGGCGGGTGTATGTCATGCGTTTCATGAGGATGCTCCTGTGGGTTGTGATCCACCGGGCGGACATCGCCCGGGCCCCGCCGCGCGGGATGGGCCTGTTCAGGGCAAGCGCGGTACGCGGCCGCGCGCAGGGGCATTGCGGCAAAGGCCTGGGCTTGACACAGGATCGGCCGCCTGTCGTGGCGTGCTGCCGGCCCGGCGCGAGCCAGGCGCGGGGCTGGCCAGCCGCCGCGCCTCTCGCCTCGGCAGCCACCCGCTTGTCCCCCAGCTTGCCCCCCGCTCTCCATCCCCGCACCGCGCCCGGGCACGCCTCCTGCCCCTGCGGCCGGCAGCCGGCTGTGAGCCGGCCCGCCCCCCAAGGACATCCGATGAACCGCTGGACCCGCACGCTCTCGCCGAGCATCACCAGCCTGATCCGCCTGGATCACAGCCACGTGCTCGCCACCTTCCACCAGTACCACGCCGGCACCTCGCCGGGCCGCAAGGCGGCGCTGGCCGGCACGGTCTGCCTGGCGCTGGAGATCCATGCCCAGCTGGAGGAAGAGCTGTTCTATCCCGAGCTGCGCGCCCTCTCGCCGCCGGGCGGCAAGCCGCTGAGCATCGTCGAGAAGAGCACCCCCGAGCACGACGAGATGCGCCGCCTGATCGCCGAGCTGCGCCGCCTGGACGCGGGCGACCCGGCCTTCGACCGCACGTTTTCCGAACTGATGCGCGACGTGATGCACCACGTGGCCGACGAGGAGACCACGCTGCTGCCTGCTGCTGAAGAGTTGCTGCCGCCCGAGCGACTGGCCGAGCTGGGCGCGCAGATGACCCGCCGCCGGGCGCAGCTGCTGCTGCCCCGCGCGGGCGAGCTGGCCCGCCACACCCTGCGCTCGCTGCCGCACAGCGCCATCGTCATGGGGGCCGGCGCGGTGGCTGCCGGCGCCTACCTGCTCGGGCGCGTGTCGCCCTGGGATCGTCCGGGCCGTCCCGGCCATCCGTCTGCCTGACAAATAGCTTCTTCAGCGCCCCTGTACACGGCCCCGGCAAGCCGGCGGCGCGGCCCGGCCCGGCCCGGCCCGGCCCGGCATGGGACTCATCCGACGCTGGCACGGGCCGTGCGGCCCGGCGCGTCGACTCCGGCACTTTGGTTTCTAGGGGGAGCCACCGGCGGGTGGCCCTGAGACGATGCGCTCGCGGCCTTGCACGCCACGCCCGTCGCAGCACCGCTGTCTGTCTACGCCATCGGCCCACGCCGGCTGGAGAGCCCATGAACATCGAGCCCTATCTCTTCTTTGAAGGCCGCTGCGAAGAAGCGCTGCGGTTCTACCGCGACACGCTGGGCGCGGAGATCCTGGCGCTCATGCGCTATGCCGAGAGCCCCGACGCGGCCAGCTGCCCCGCGCAGATGCCGCCAGACAAGGTGATGCACGCGCTGCTGCGCATCGGGCAGAGCAAGGTGATGGCCTCGGACGGCATGTGCAGCGGCCAGCCGCAGTTCAAGGGCATGGCCCTCACCGTCAATGCGGACACTGACGCCGACGCCCGGCGCCTCTTCGACGCGCTGGCCGCCGGCGGCCAGGTGGGCATGCCGATGGGCCCCACCTTCTATGCCAGCAGCTTCGGCATGGTGACCGACCGCTTCGGCGTGTCGTGGATGGTGATCAAGGCGCTGGACGCCCACTCCTAGCAGCCGGCCGCTGCGGTATCTTGGAGCGATGTGCTCCCCCGTCCCTGCGCGCCGCCCCCCCTTTGCAGCCCACGAGCCCGCACGCGACGGCCCACTGGCGGTCGCACGTGCCTTCCTGCGCCTGGGCTTCACCTCGTTTGGCGGGCCTGTTGCCCACCTGGGCTACTTCAGGCAGGAGTTCGTGCAGCGGCGCCGCTGGCTGACGGACGAGGCCTATGCCGATGTGGTGGCCCTCTGCCAGGTGCTGCCCGGCCCGGCCAGCAGCCAGGTCGGCATGGCGCTCGGGCTCATGCGCGCCGGACTGCCCGGTCTGCTGGCCGCATGGGCGGCGTTCACGCTGCCGTCCGCCTTGCTCATGATGACGCTGGCGCAGGGCCTGGCCCATGCCAGTGCGCCCGCAGGGCTGCTGCAGGGCCTGCGCCTGGCCGCGGTCGCCGTGGTGGCGCTGGCGGTCTGGGGCATGACACGCCAGCTCTGCCCCGACCTGCCGCGCCGGGCGCTCGGGCTGGCCGCCGCCATGGCGGCGCTGGCTGCGCCGGCGGCAGAAGCGCAACTGGCCATCTTGGCCGCGGCCGCCCTGCTGGGCATGGTGCTCCTGCCGCCCCCGCCCTGGAGCGGACACGACGGGCCGCTGCTGCCGCTGGGCCGCGTGGCCTCCACCACCGCACTCGTGCTGTGGGGCGTGCTGCTCGTGTCATTGCCCGCCCTGGCGCTGCGGTGGGGCTCGCCTTGGGACATGGCCGGCGCGTTCTACCGCGCGGGCGCGCTGGTGTTCGGCGGCGGCCACGTCGTGCTGCCGCTGCTGCATGCCGCCGTGGTGCCCGGCCAGGTGTCCGAAGAAGTCTTCATGGCCGGCTATGGCGCGGCTCAGGCGGTGCCCGGCCCGTTGTTCACATTTGCAGCCTTCCTGGGCGCAGCCACGCAATCCGGTCCCAGCGGCTGGCTGGCGGGCGGGCTGGCGCTGCTGGCGATCTTCCTGCCGGGTGCCCTCCTGGTGATCGGGGCCCTGCCGGTCTGGTCGCGCATGCGCCGCTGGCCACCCGCCCGCGCGGCGCTGGTGGCGCTCAACTCGGCCGTGGTGGGCCTGCTGGCTGCAGCGCTGGTCCAAGCCAGCATCCACGCCGTGCGAGGGTGGGCCGACGCCGGGGCCGTGGCGCTGGGCTGCCTGGCTCTGGCTGCCGGCCTGCCCCCCTGGCTGCTGGTGCTGGCGGCAGCCGGCCTGGGCTGGGCGGCGGGCGCCTGATCGGCAAGCCCGCCGCGCTACAGGCACGCCACGGCGCAGGCAGTGGCCGCTTGGCCTCAGGCGGCCAGGGCACCGCTTGTGACGCCGGCCGGCGCGCCGGGGCCGCTGCCTCGCAGAGCCACCGGCGGGAAGTCCACCGGCACGTCGAACGCGACGTTGACGTAGTTGGTGAACAGATTGAGCGCCACGTGGGCCAGGATCTCGACGATGGCTTCGTCGCTGTAGCCCGCCTGGCGCACGGCCTGCACGGCCGCCGCGTCTACATGGCCGCGCTGCTCGACCAGTTGCAGCGCAAACGTCAATGCCGCCTGGATACGCGGGTCGGCGGAGCGCCCATCCTGGGCCTCGTGCAGCTCGGCCTGGCTCACACCCGCCTTGCGGCCCAGCGCGATGTGTGCAGCCAGGCAGTAGTGGCAGCGGTTGCGCTCGGCCACGGCCACAGCGATGCGCTCACCCAGGGCCGAGGGGAGGCTGCCGCCGCCCAAGGCGCCGAAGGCGGCCCACATCGATTGCAACGCTGCGGGCGAGTGGGCCACTGCGCGAAACATGTTGGGCGTGGCGCCGAAGGCAGCGTGGATGCGATCCAGCAGTTCGCGGCTGTGGCCGCTGGCGTGTTCGCGATGGACAAGGGACATGCGGGTCATGGGGGCTCCTGAAGCAGCGAAAGAAGTGGGCGAAAAGTGCGGCGATCCATCCGCCGCGCAGCCAGTGTCTGTCGCTGACCTGTACGATCGGCCTCAAACCGTCCTTTGGATTTACCTTTTCGTCCAGTGTCGCCGCCACCCGTTCTGGACCGCCTGTCCGCGCTGATGGAGCGCTTCCGCGTGCGCGCGCGCCTTTTCCATGCCGGCCCGCTGTGCGGGGTGACGCACTACGCCGCCGAGCCGGGACGCGGCTTCCTGCACGTGCTGCGCCGCGGTGAGATGGTGGTCACGCACCGCCAGCGGCAAGGCGCGCCGCGGCGCATCGTCGTCCAGGAGCCCACGCTGCTGTTCTATCCGCGGCCACTGGAGCATGACTTCCACAACGCGCCCCAAGAGGGCGCGGACTTCGTCTGTGCCACGCTGGAGTTCGAAGGCGGCGCCCACCATCCCGTCGTGCGCGCCCTGCCGGCGGTGATCGTCCTGCCGCTGTCGCGTGCACCGGACCTGCAACAGACACTGGATCTGCTCTTTGCCGAGGCCGAACGCCTGCGCTGTGGTCAGCGCTTGCTGGCCGACCGCCTCTTCGAGGTGCTGCTGCTGCAGTTGCTGCGCTGGCTGCTGGACCACCCGGATCAGGCCGGCCTGCCCAGCGGCCTGCTCACCGGACTGGGGCATCCGCAACTGGCCCGCGCATTGGTGGCCATGCATGAGCAGCCTGGCGAGCCCTGGACGCTCGATACGCTGGCGGCACGGGCGGGCATGTCGCGCAGCGCGTTTGCCGCGGCATTCAAGTCGCACGTGGGCCAGACGCCGGGCGACTACCTGCTGCACTGGCGCATCAGCCTGGCCCAGGGGCTGCTGCGCCGGGGACGTCCTTTGAAGGCCGCAGCCGACGAGCTGGGCTACGCCAGCGCCGCCTCCTTGTCGCGCGCCTTCAGCCAGGCGGTGGGCTGCTCGCCACGCGCTTGGCTGGCGCAGCAGTCCGCCACGGAGGGCGCCCAGGATCCGCCGGGCCTGCGCCCGCCAGCCTGAGGGCCTCCGCCGCGCAGCCGGCCCGTTAAGCCGCGGTGGCCTGCCGCACCGCCTGCTCCCAGCGTGCCATGCGCGCCTGCGCCTCGTCATGCGACAGCGTGGGCAGGAAGCGCCGGTCCACCTGCCACTGCGCCTGCAGCTCCTCCACGCCGCGGTAGACGCCGCAGGCCAGGCCGGCCAGGTAGGCCGCGCCCAGCGCCGTGGTCTCGATCACTTTGGGCCGCACCACCGGGATGCCCAGCAGATCCGCCTGAATCTGCATCAGCAGGTCGTTGACGCAGGCGCCGCCGTCCACGCGCAGCTCGGTGACGGCCTTGCCGCCGTGCGCCAAGGCGTCTTTGCTCATGGCCTGCAGCAGGGCGGCGCTCTGGAAGGCGATGCTCTCCAGCGCCGCCCGCGCGATGTGGGCCACCGTGCTGCCGCGCGTCAGGCCGACGATGGCGCCGCGGGCATCGGCATTCCAGTACGGCGCGCCCAGCCCGGTGAAGGCCGGCACGAAGACCACGCCGCCGGCATCGGGCACGCTGGCGGCCAGCTGCTCCACCTCGCTGGACGCGCGGATGGCGCGCAGGCCGTCGCGCAGCCACTGCACCACCGCCCCGCCGATGAACACGCTGCCCTCGTTGGCATAGAGCGGCGTGGCGTCGCACTGCGCCGCGGCGGTGGTCAGCAGCCCGTTGTGGCTGGCCTGCGGCGCGCGGCCGGTGTGCATGAGCAGGAAGCAGCCGGTGCCATAGGTGTTCTTGGCCAGCCCCGGCTTGAAGCACGCCTGGCCGAAGAGCGCGCTCTGCTGGTCGCCGGCCATGCCGCCGATGGTGAGCGACCCGTCCAGGCAGGCCGTCTGGCCAAAGACGCTGCTGGAGGGCTGCACCCGCGGCAGCAGGCTGCGCGGGATGCGCAGGTGCTCCAGCAACTCGTCGTCCCACTGCTGGGTGTGGATGTTGAACAGCATGGTGCGCGAGGCGTTGGTCACGTCGGTGGCATGCACACGACCTTCGGTCAGGTTCCACAGCAGCCAGCTGTCCACGGT
This sequence comes from Burkholderiales bacterium, assembly GCA_016219375.1. Lineage (GTDB taxonomy): Bacteria > Pseudomonadota > Gammaproteobacteria > Burkholderiales > Burkholderiaceae_C > Aquabacterium. The sequence goes on along the minus strand of JACRNC010000003.1, from coordinate 10,367 downwards.
GCCAAAGGCCAGCTCGCCGCGCTCGGCCGCCGCGCGCGCGCCGCTGACGTGGTCCAGCATCCACTGCAGCTTGGTGGCCGAGAAGTAGGCATCGATGCGCAGCCCCGTGCGCTGCTGCACCAGCGGCTCCCGCCCCTGCTCGCGCAGCGCGGCGCACAGCGGCTCGGTGCGCCGGTCCTGCCAGACGATGGCGTTGCACACCGGCTTGCCCGTGGCCCGGCTCCACAGCACCGTCGTCTCGCGCTGGTTGGTGATGCCGATGGCGCGCACACGGGCACGGCTGCCCGGCACCTGCTGCAGCACCTCGCGCGCCGTGGCCAGCTGGTCGCGCCAGATCTCCGCCGCATCGTGCTCCACCCAGCCCGGGCGCGGGTAGATCTGCCGCAGCTCACGCTGCGCCATCGCCGCGATGCGGCCATCGGCACAGAAGAGGATGGCGCGCGAGCTGGACGTACCCTGGTCCAGGGCGAGCAGGTAGGTGTCGGAGGTGCAAGAAGCGCTCATGTGGAGAGGACTCATGTGACGGCCGGTTCTGGTGGGCAGTTTGCGGCAGGCAGCGCGAAGGCGGCATCGCCGCTTCCCCGCGCCCTCCTCGCCGGATCGTTCGCCAGATCGCTCACCACCAGAGTAGCTTAAAAGCTACAATCCGCCGCCATGATCGAGCTTCTCCGCTATCGCCGGGAGGACGGCCAGGAGCCCTTCACCGAATGGCTGTCCGCCTTGCGCGACAAGGTGGCCCAAGCCCGTATCCGCATCCGCCTGCGCCAGGTGGAGGCCGGCAACTTCGGCGACTGTGAGCCCGTGGGCGAAGGCGTGATCGAGCTGCGGGTGCACGTCGGCGCGGGCTACCGCGTCTACTGCGGGCGGCACGGCAAGGCGGTGGTGCTCTTGCTGTGCGGCGGCGACAAGCGCAGCCAGCCCGGTGATATCAAGCGGGCCAGGGAGCTCTGGTCGGAATGGAAACGGAGGCAGTCATGAGCAAGCGTGTGAACAAGCTGGAAGGCGCGGTCCCGCACCACGAGGCAGAGATCGCGGAGCTGCGCGCAGACCGGCAACTGGCCGTGGAGTACCTGAAAGCGGCAATGGAGTCGCTGGACGACCCCGACGACCGCGCGGCCGGCCTGCTGGCCTTGCGCACGGTGGCCGAGGCCTATGGCGGCCTGGGCGCCGTGGCGGCCGAGGCGGGCATCAGCCGCGAGTCGCTCTACCGCGCCCTCTCACCCAAGGGCAATCCGACGCTGAAGACCCTGCTGGCCGTGCTCAAGACCGTGGGCCTGCGGCTGTCGGTGGAGCCGGACAAACACGCCCACGCCTGAGTGAGACAGCCGCCCTTGCAGCCCCCACGCGCCTCATCGCCCCGCCCCGCCCCAACCAGCCGAGGCCGCAGTTGACCGACGCATCCTCGCCCACCGATGTCGACGCCCTCATCATCGGCGGCGGCATCAACGGCGCCGGCATCGCACGCGACCTGGCCGGGCGCGGCTGGCGGGTGCTGCTGGTGGAGCAGGACGACCTGGCGGCGCACACCTCGTCGGCGTCCACCAAGCTGATCCACGGCGGCTTGCGCTACCTGGAGCACTATGAGTTCGCGCTGGTGCGCAAGGCGCTGCGCGAGCGCGAGGTGTTGCTGCGGAGCGCGCCGCACATCATGCGGCCGCTGCGCTTCGTCATGCCGCATGACCCGGGCATGCGCCCGGCGTGGCTGATCCGGCTGGGGCTGTTTCTCTACGACCACCTGGCGCGGCGCGAGGTGCTGCCGGGCTCGACCAGCGTGGACCTGCGCCGCCACCCGGCCGGGCAGCCGCTGCAGGGCCGCTACACGCGCGGCTTCGTCTACTCCGACGGCTGGGTGGACGACGCGCGGCTGGTCGTGCTGGCCGCGCTGGACGCCCAGGCCCGCGGCGCGCACATCGCCACCCGAACGCGCTGCGTGTCGGCCGAGCGCGGCGCCACGCACTGGACGGCCACGCTGCGCTGTGACCCCGGCTCTGGCGCCAGCACGCTGCACACCGTGCAGGCCCGCGCGCTGGTCAACGCCGCCGGCCCGTGGGCGGGCCAGGTGCTGCGCGACGTGGCCCGCCCGGCTGCAGCCGAGCGCCTGGCCACGCGCAGCCTGCGCCTGGTGCAGGGCAGCCACATCGTCGTGCCGCGCAGCGCCACGCCCGAGTGGACGCACGACCATGCCTACATCTTCCAGAGCCCGGACGGCCGCATCGTCTTCGCCATCCCCTACGAGGGCCGCTACACCCTCATCGGCACCACCGACCGCGAGCTGCACGGCGACCCGCGCGGCGCCCATGCATCTGAGGACGAGGTGGCCTACCTGTGCGCCCAGGCCAGCCGCTACCTGCGCCGGCCCATCGCCCCGGCCGACGTGGTCTGGACCTATGCCGGCGTGCGCCCGCTGCTGGACGACGACAGCGCCAACCCCGCGGCCGTGACGCGCGACTACCTGCTGGAGCACGACACCCATGCGGCGCCGCTGCTGACCGTGTGGGGCGGCAAGATCACCACCTTCCGCCAGCTGGCCGAGGACGCGGCCGGCGACATCAGCCGCATGCTGGGCCAGCCGCGCTCGGCCTGGACGCGCGGCGCCTTCCTGCCTGGGGGCGACCTGAGCGGCTGGATCACCACCAGCGGCCGGCCTGACGAAGACTTCCGCCGCTTCGCCGCCGCCGTGCAGTCCCGCTGGCCCTGGCTGCCGGCCGAGCTGGCGCTGCGCTGGGCCCATGCCCACGGCAGCCGCATCGAGCTGCTGGTGGGTGCGGCCAGCGGCCTGGCCGACCTGGGCGAGGAGGTGGCGCCGGGCCTCTTCGAGGCCGAGCTGCGCCACCTGATGCAAACCGAGTGGGCCCGCACCGCCGACGACATCCTGTGGCGGCGCAGCAAGCTCGGCCTGCACCTGACGGCCGACCAGCGCCGGCAGGTGGCCGCCTGGATGGTTGCCGGCTCAGCCCACACGCGGGGGCCATCAGCTACGTAGCGCCGCTGGCGCGTGCACTTGAGCATGCCGTCGATGCTCTGACGTTCGCGCACGTCGATGCTCTTTTGCCGCCCGGCTCTCGCGCAGCTCTGCCGTTGCGCGCCTTGCGATGCGGTGAGCCTGTCCTCGTCTGATCTTCAGCGGAGGCTCCGCGGGTGGCGGTTGCCTGCGTGCAATCGCGCCCAGCACGATATGCACAGCCCTGTCGGCTGGCAGGTTTAAGCGCGTGTCGGTGCATGTCCCACCGGCACAGGCCTTGCCGCCTGGCAGCCTCATCCGCAACTCCACAGGAGACCACCATGGCCCAGCCTAATCCCCACAACGCCGGCTCCGAGCGCGGCCAGCGCCAGCACGCCGGCAGCGACAGCCGCTACACCGATGCCGGCGTCAAGGCCGGCGGCCAGGGCACGCCCGGCACCGGCCAAACCAGCCAGCCGCCCAAGGACGACATCCACAGCGCGCCCGAAAGCGGCGAGAAGAGCGCCGCGCAAGACCCCGAGCGCGCCAAGAGCGCCCACCGCCCGGCACGCGGCTTCGACCAGGGCTGAAGCGATGGCGCTGGCCCGCCGGCTGATCGGCTGATCGGCTGATCGGCTGATCGGCTGATCGGCTCACTGGCTCATTGGCTGATCGGCTCATTGGCTGATCGACTGATCAACCGATCGACTGACCCCTTAGCCCGGAACACCGATTGCCGCGCCGGCCGCTGGGCCGCCTGTCCCCGCCTGCCGGCGGCCCTGCGCCTTACCGGAGCTGCACATGGACCCGCGCCCAGCCACTGCCGGCACCTTCACCGCCCCGCTCAGCATTGGCCCCGGCGTGGCCGCGGCCACGTCCGGGCCGCCGGATGCGCAGCCGCTGCGCTACCAGCCGGCCTACGAGCATGCCGAGCCCGACGAGGCCGCTGCCATCGCGCAGCTGCAGGAGATCTTCATCGCCATGGCACAGAAGGCCGCGCAGCAGCACGGCAGCGCCCACCGCGCCGTCCATGCCAAGGGCCAGGCCCTGCTGCGCGCGCGCCTGCAGGTGCTGCCCGGCCTGCCGCCGCATCTGGCCCAGGGGCTGTTCGCCGAGCCGGCCGGCTATGACGCCATCGTGCGCTTCTCGTCCCCGCCAGCCGAGCAGCTGCCCGACGGCGTGTCCACCCCGCGCGCCGTCGCGCTCAAGGTAGTCAACGTGCCCGGCCAGCGCGTGCCCGAGTCGCCCGACGGCCGCACGCAGGACTTCCTCATGGTCAACGGCCCGGTTTTCGTGCGCCCCGGCCCGCAGGGCTTCGTCAAGGACGCCCGGCTGCTGGCCGCCACCACCGGCCGCGCCCCGCGCGCCAAGGAGGTGCTGTCCACCGTGCTGCGCGGTGCCGAGGCCGTGCTGCAGGCCGTGGGCGCCGACAGCACCGCACTCAAGGGCATGGGCGGGCAGCCGCCCACCCACCCGCTGGGCGAGACCTACTTCACCCAGGTGCCCTTCCTCTACGGCCCCTACATGGCCAAGTTCTCGCTGGCGCCGGCCTCGCCATCCCTGGCTGCGCTGCAGGGACGGGACCTGCCCGCCCACGACCACGACGCCCAGCGCCATGCCATCAACGCCTTCTTCGCCGCAGCCACCGCCGCAGCCGCGGAATGGGAGCTGCGCGTGCAGCTGTGCATGGACATCGAGCGGATGCCCATCGAGGACGCATCGGTGGAGTGGGACGCCGCCCTCAGCCCGCACATCCCGGTCGCGCGGCTGATCATCCCGCCGCAGACCGCCTGGGACGAGGCCGTGTCGCCGCTGGCCGAAGCCGAGCTCGCCTTCGACCCCTGGCACACCCTGGCCGCGCACCGCCCGCTGGGCGCCATCAACCGCGCCCGCCGCATCGTCATGGCCGCCTCACGCGGCTTTCGCAGCACGTTCAACCGCTGCCCCATCCACGAGCCCGGCGAGCCGGGCGTGCATTGATGGCCCGGGGCCGTGCTGGTGCGGCCCGGATGCCGCCGCCTCTCGCCCCCCGCCCGGCGCTCAGGCGCTGCCCCGTCGCGCCGCCTCGATCGCGGCAATGTCGATCTTGCGCATCGTCGCCATAGCGGCAAAGGCCGCTGGGCCACGCCCGGGTCAGGATCGGCGATCGCCTCCATCATCACCCCGGCGTGATCTGCCACGACAGGCCCCAGCGGTCTCACTGCCATCCGTTATCCGCCTCGGGGCCACCGCGGCTGCCTCTATCAATCGTCGGAAACCGGTGCAGGCGCTCCGGGGCAGCGGTTGATCGAGCAGAAATGCCAGGGCACGACAGTCGTCACCGGGTGCGCCCGAGGACGGTTCGGCACCGTAATGCGACAGGAGGAAGTCGATTGAGGCTCGCTTCAACCCTTCCTCGCTACGCCACTGGATATCAGTCATCGAACACGCCCACGGCTTTTCGATCAGGCTCGGTATGACGGACTCAAGAAACGATCTGTCGAAATCAGCGTTATGAGCGATGACGAGATCGGTCACGGACACCACTTCGTTGATCGCGCGCTCGTCAAATCGTCGCCCCTTCAGGCTTTCATGCGTCACGCCGATCAATGTTTCGACCTCCGGGCTGATGGAGATCGGCTGGCGCCATTGATGCGTGCTCGCAACCACTCGTTCCACGCGTCCCGTGTCGATCGCGACCCGCAGGCACAGCAAGCTGACACCGACCACCTCGCCGGACGCCGGGTCAAGACTCGTTGTCTCTGTGTCCACCAACGTGACGTTCACGTGTTGGCGCGTGATAAGCGGCTCGGCTCTAGAGGCCATGGGAAAGCTCCTGAATCTCGTGAACTCGCATCCTGGCTCCATCTGCGACGACTTGTGCCGCATTGAGCCCTACACAACCGGACGGGGCGCCGCTCGTGCGACACGTGCTGTCGCTCGCCTCGACAGACTGGACCCCTCAGCATAACCAGGAGGGACGCCATGCCTCGCACCAATCACTTGTGGAAGCTCGATCCGAAAGATCCTCAGGCCGTCCCGAATGCGAGGGCGGTGCTCGCCTTGTTCTACTGCGTTCGGAACACAGGCAGCCATGTCCATGACAGCGGCCTCACCGACCTCGGCGCAGCGTTCGCGCCCGTTTTTCAGAAGCACTCTCGGATGCTCCGAACGGCGCTCCAGGCTCACAGCCGATCGCAGGCCGCTGAGGACCTTGCACCGTGCATGTCATCCGATTCGGAAGCGGTCCTTACCTTCGATCGAAGCGTGCTCCACACGCTGGGGCAGGCGATTGCTCGAGACCTGCCGCGGTTTCGCATGCTGGTCGACAAGGTCGAACGCACGCTGATCACCTTCGTCACCGAAAACGACTTTCCGGGCGATCGAAACGTGGCGATGCTGACTCGGCTGTTGGGACTGAGCGACGGAGAGGCGGGGATGCTGCGGCTGGCCGCGGCATGCACTCACGCGTCCATTGAAAGTTCGCTGTTCCAGTTCGTCAGCGGGACGTCTCGCGTTGAACGAGCCATAGGGGTACTCATGGACCTCAGTGCAGCCGAGGTCTCACAGCTGCTCAGCAGGAAAGGACGGCTCGCGCGTTGCGGCCTGTTGATTGATCTGTCGACGCGGCGTGGATGGTCTGATATGGAGGACCTGCTGAAGCTGAGCAGCATCGGCGAACGCCTGTTGGGCACACCATTCGAGAGCGAACGGGAGATGGCGCTTTCCGTCCTGAACCCCATGGCCAAGTCATCCGGTATGCGACTTGAGTGGCCACACCTTGAGCGCCACCGCGCACTGCTCGCGGCCGCACTGCGCGGCGCACTGGACAGCGGCGCACATGGAGTGAACATCTTGGTCTACGGTCCGCCCGGCACAGGCAAGACCGAATTTGTGCGGCAGCTGGCCGATCAGATCGGCGCGGACGCCTTCTCTGTGAGTGACGCCGATGAAGACGGTGGTGAGGCCACTCGCGCAGAAAGGCTGTCACACCTGCTGTTGAGCCAAAGCTTTGGGGGTCAGGCGGGAAGTTCGATCATGGTCGTCGACGAAGCCGAGGACATCTTCCAACGCAGCTTCAGCCATCCACTTCTCGGTGACGTCGACTGCCATACGGAAGGCAAGGCCTCGATCAACGGCCTGCTCGAGCAGAACCCCGCTCCAGTCATCTGGATCAGCAATAGGATCTCGCAGCTTGACCCTGCCTATCTGCGGCGGTTCTCCTACTGCCTGGAGTTCCCGTCCACGCCTTATGCCCTGCGACGGGCGATAGCGCAGCAACGCCTGGGAGCACTCGGTTGCAGCGATTCCACGGTGGAATTCGCCAGCGCCCTCCCGGCGATCACGCCCGCGCACCTCGACATCGCTGCGCGGTTCGCAACCATCGGTGGACAAGACAAGGTGGACGTCGACGAGACCGTTCGTTCCGTGCTGGAGTCGCATCTCAGGGCGGGCGGCCACAGGACCGCGTCGGCGTCCCCCGCGCGGGCGACGCGATTCGATCTGCGTTACCTGAACGTCCAGGGCAATACATGCCCTACAGCCGTCGTGCAATCGTTGCACCGCAGGGCTGCCACGGCCGAAGCAGCCGCCGGCGTTGCCATGCTCTTTTCTGGCCCGCCCGGCACAGGCAAGACAGAGCTGGCGGGCGAGATTGCCGCCCAACTCGGCCTGCGGCTGGTGGTTCGCACGGCATCCGATATCCACTCGAAGTGGTACGGCGAGTCGGAGGGCAACGTGGCCAGCATGTTCCGAGACTGCGACCCACGTACCGAGCTGCTCCTCCTAGATGAGGCCGAAGTGCTGCTCAGTGCGCGCGACCAAGGCTCGCATCGCGCGGATCGCGCCGTCACTGCTGAATTCCTGCGATGGCTCGAACTCTTCCAAGGGATCTTCATCTGCGCGACCAACCACGCCGACCTCTTTGACCCGGCGTTGATGCGGCGGTTCACGTTCCGCATGGACTTCCAGCCGCTGCTTCTTCAACAGCGCGTCGATCTGTATGCCGAGCTGTCGAGTGGCTGGCGGCCCGAGTCTGCGGAGGGCTCCACGCCTGTGGACGCCGGCACCCGTAGGGAGCTTGAACGTCTCGACGGGCTGACGCCGGGCGACTTCGCGAACGCGGCCCGCCGCATGCGCGCCCTGGGGCTTCCCGCGTCCGCTTGGCTAGAAGAGCTCCAGGCGGAGCACCGCTCAAAGAGCGGTGCGAAGAGCGCGCCAATGGGGTTCGTGTGAGCCATTCGCCAGGGCGCGGTAGCAGGCGCACATGCCGGTCGAGGTCACTCGCTCGAGCCCAGGTGCTCCATGTACTGCCGCGCGCGAGGGTGGCACCAGCGCTGCGTGTCCCAAAGATCCTGCGCGACACGGACGCGCTCATCCCTCGTTTCGCTCTCTTGCTGGGAGAGCAGTCCGTAGTCCCAGAGCAGGTACTCAAGGTCCGAGCGTAGTTGTGGGTCGTGATCAGGCAGCGGTCGGCGGCCGTTCAGTTCGAGAACGTGAATGCCGTAGGCGTTCTCGAAGGCTAAGCCGACCCAGTGTCCATCGGGCGTGGGGTCGGGGTTGCTCGCGCAACGGCGGGCTTCAATGTCGAGGATCTTCAGCATGACGGTGCTCTTCGTTAAAGGGAGCAGCGATGGTCGACCTCATTGCGACGGGATGTGTCGCAGCAGGGTGAGGCGCCATCCAAACGCAGCGGGGCATTCGCGATCAGTGGCGCCCGCGAAGCTGCAGTGGCAGTCAGGCGGCCAACAAACCTTTTGGGCTGACCAATTGGAGATCGCTTCCGAAGCCCCTTAACCACCACTTCAGCTGCTCCGACTCGGTCACCGTTGCGGTGAACTCATAGCCATCTGCTGTTTCCGTCACAGTCTGATCCGCAGAGAGCGGCGATTCGATCAGGTGGATGCCCGCCAGCTTGGGCAGCCGGAACACCAAGGAGATGCGCTTGCCGGCGCTGAAGCCAAACCGCCCCTCATCCTCGTACGTCTGGAGATCGAATTCGGCAGGGCGTTTGAAGGGCAGGCCTGTGTCCATCGCCGAATGAATGCGGTGCACGGCAAGGGAGCGGTTGTCCTCGTATCCCTCAAACCGGCACACCAGCAACAGCCGTAAACCTTGTTGAGCCAGTCCGAGAGGCATCACCTTTGAATCGGAGCGCTTGCCGCCGGCGTTGACGTAGCTGACCTCCAGCCAGTGGTCGGCGTAGAGCGCCTGGCTCACGGCATCGAAGACGTCTTGACGCGTCTTTGGCGGCAGCAGCCGCTGGGTCGTGGAGATGACGCGGACCTTTCGCTGCCATGCCCTAGCCTCACTCGATGAGCCATCATTCAGGTTGAGCCGGGCCTGGCGGAAGAAGGCATCCATCGACCGCATGAGATGAGCCGGCAGCAGGCTCTGCAGATGCTGTTGGGCCAGCGTCAGCAAAACGGACTCCTGCTCGTTGAGGCCGGGCAACGAGAAGCCGGGTGCGAGCGTCTTCCATGAATAGCCGTAGGGCTTATTGCGGATGTCGCGCTCGATGTCGAAATGCTCGCTTAGTGCCTCGAGCTGACGCTGGATCGTGCGCAGGTCGCGCTCGAATCCTGCATCCGCCAGCTGACTCCGTAGCTCAGCGGCGGTTACCTTGCGCCCCCGGGGGATGCGCTTGAGAAGCTGCAGCGAAAACTGAACGGTGTCGAGGTTGCTGGATCGCTTGGGCATGGTGCTGCGGGTCAGTAAGGGGCCTCAGCAACCCACGCCTGCCAGGCCTGGACCGCCATGACCATGGCCAGCGTGTCAAGTTCGCAGTAGCGAAGCAGTGCATGCTCAATGGCTTCACGTGTTGCAGGCGAGAGATCCTCGAACTGCAGGCGAGCATATGCAGACAGCGCAGCCCCGCCATCCCGCAGTTCCGACATGCCGGCGCGTTCGCACGAGTGGCCGTCTGCGGGACGGAGATCGGGAAACACGGGAGGCAGGAGCTCATAGGGATCCAGGATCCGGCCTTGGTCCCTAACCCACCAGGCAACAGGCTCCCGAAAGTTGAGGCTCAAGATCTCAGCGCTCATGCCGTACACCGGACGGCTGTAGATGGAGCGCAGCCAGGCGGAACCCTGCATCAGTGCAGGAAGCACGGCCTTGAGCGAGGCACTGCCCTGGGTCGAAGGGTGGAAGTAATGCAGCGAAGCAAGCTCACACAGGTCCACCATGGTGCGCCTGCCATGCAGCTCGCGGTCATTGCTTGTACTTGCGATTGAATCAATGAAGGCCACCAATTCAGCAACGTCTTCTGGCGGATCGACGTCGGCCAACAGACGCCTGCGCAGCTGCGGCGCGCGTCAAGCTACTTGTCGCCTCTGTCACGCAGCAATCGGCTGAATGTCTCCTCGGCTCACAGCCGTTGTGACCACAGAGTCGCGTTCAGGGTTGAGGGTAACGGCCCGGATGTGCGACCAGTCGCGTGTGCCGC